>CAMYOL010000055.1 GCA_947260005.1 uncultured Ectothiorhodospiraceae bacterium | reverse complement strand
TTACGAAGGTCTAATACACAGCCGATATATAGCGTATCGTTATTGGGGCGGGCAATATCCTGCATGGTGTGATCTTTGAGTTGGGTGTCGGCCGTACAACGATTCCAGCCTCCTGCACCCATGGCGAATTTATTATTGACGTTATACATCGCCACATACTGGTATGAACGCAAAACAATATTTTCGATCTGTTCATCTGTAAAAGTAGGAGAAGAGACTTTGTCTGCCTCTCCTATAGTTCCAGAAGTCGTATCTTCTTTCCCACAACCACCCAAGGCTGCGAACACACAGAGGCTCGTGAAAAGTAACATATACTGTATTTTTTTCATTTTATTCTCCCATTTTAAAGCCTGTAAAACGGTTAATATGCTTTAGCATTGCTATTTTGAAAAAGAATTATTCTGCTAACACCACTCCAACTTCCTTGGCATAGTCATCCCACGCCGCTTGCAATTTTTTCAATTTATCCGGGTGGCTTTTTGCCAGGTCTTTGGTTTCGCCTGGATCGTCAACCACGTTAAAGAGTTTCCAATCGCCAGTGCCATAAGGGGCTGAAATGGAAACTGCTTTAAAGTCACCCTGTCGCATCCATTTACCATTACCCATTTCACCACCGACGAAATCATTTTTGGCATAAACCGTCTGCGTTGTGCCCTTTAGCAATCCGGCTAGTGATTTACCCCGAATCGGTTCAATCTTATTCCCTTTAAATTCTTTTGGGTGTGCTGTACCGGTGAGTTCCAGCACCGTCGGGAAGTCATGCGCCCTCATCCAAAGATTGAGCACATCAGGACACAGAGCTTGCAACTACTCGCGTACTTCCATCCACTCGCAACATTTTTTTACTAACGGGTCCGCATTATTGTCACTCATGCCACGCGCTATTATTAATCTGATAACCCTATTTGTAAATATAATTCATTTAAAATAATCCTCAAAGGCGTTACTAAAGCTTAGTTGATCTAGAACAATAACGGGAACACGGAGTAATGATTTGATTCTAATGGCAGGCCTCTTTGACATCCGGAGGAACCCTGATCAATACAATGACGAAGGTTCTTTAAGGTTCTTCATTCGCTTTCGCTCATTCAGAATGACAGTTTTTGTTTTTATATCGCATCCCTTAGCTCGTCTATGGTTGTGTGGAATTTTTTCTTTTTTCATTCTGAATCTCAGCATCGATTTTTAACGCTTCACCACAAGGATCACGGCTGGTAAGAAAACGATCCCAGAAACCCTTAAATAAAAATGAAAGTCCACCAGTTGCAACTGCGGCACCGGTGGCTAGCGTCGCGCCTTCCGGATCCAGTGTTATTATCGGTCTGGTTAAATGTCCACCCAGTTTAATATAAGAATTAGTAATCGCACTAACACTGATCCCTAATCCTCTGCGTGGGCGAGTGTTGAATCCAAGGTTAAGCCGCTCTGTCTTCAGATTAATTTTTCCGGCGCTGACGATTGTTAATTTATCCGTTTGCATCACCGCAGCCTGAATATCGGCTATTCCGTTCGCTACGTTAATAATACCAACACCACAGTTCAGACGCGTCGTGGCTTCAGTTCTAGAAAAGGGATTCAAGGTCTGGAATAATTCATAAAAAGTATTTGAAAGTAAATTCACAACACGTTGATTACTGATCTGACCTTCGCCCTGAATCAACTTAATACGCCCTTGTAATGAACTCGCTAATTTACGATAAGTACTACCCGTTGCAGATATTTTTATTTCAACATTTGACGGTGAGTATGTTTCTGGCGTCTGTGTAGGTGCGGCGGCCAAGCCAATCCGTAACTGTTCACCAGTAATATCGATATCAAGACGAGTATGCTCCGCATCCTGGACAATATTTAGTTCGCCTTGTACGTTTGCACCACTGGCACTGTGCATCTGAAAGTTAGATAAATGGAGAGTTCGCCCCTTTAAGTCCACCTTAGTCTTTATGCTTCGTAACAGACCCCGAGCCAGTAAATTATCCAGTTTGTCAATCTGAACATCCAGATCCAGATCAACTCCCATTCGTTCAAATATCGGAATTTCTATTGGCTTATCGGGAAACAACCATTTTTGGGGTTTTTGTATATAATCATTCTCATCGTCTTCATTAATCTTTCTATCTCGCTTGTTATTATCTTGCAGATTGACCGGCTTTTCCTGATTTTGTTTTATTGGATCCGTTTTTTTCTGGAAAGGAGTGTAGTCGATGTAACTTGAATTGACTTGACCCACGAGCAATGGTGTTTCACCACGTACCCATTTCAGGTTTGCAGTGAGATTACTTTTGTCGAATTCTGCATGCAAGCGATCGATGTGAATTCCGTCTTTCATACCTGTGATGTGACTTTCTAATTTAGCTGATCCTGCAGGCAGAGATACCTCAAATATAGCCGCAATGGCATCCAGGTTCGGGGCGCTCGCAGAAATATTTAACTCGGAGTTTTGAGTTTTTTCTAAACTATTCAGTTGACCGTCCACAGTTGCATCCAGGTTGGCCAGTTTTAATTTCAGGTTATGAAAGTGTTTTAAATCCTTTTCCAGCGACACACCGCCTTTAATATGAAAAGGAATCGCCAACTTAACCGGTCGCTTGAAAAAGTGTTCCAGGTTTGGCCCGCTAATATCCAGGTTTAAACGTGAGTGTTCATATCGCGGTGGATCACCAATCGAGCCATCCACTAACGCATTGGTAGAACCTATAATGGCCCGGATATTTGACAACTTAGTCACACCATCGATACGATTTATTTTTCCGTTAAAGTTCGCGGCCATCGCTCGTGGTAAATTCAGCTTCACGCCGACTAACTTTAGTGCAGCCGAGATATCACTGGTCTGCATATGATCAACATCAAGTATCATAGTAGTGGGTGTATTGATGTTGGGAATACTGAATATGCCGGATGCTGTGGCTGGTTCGAGTCTGGCATGTGGCAACTTAACCGTTAAACGATTTCGACTAAACCCAACCTGTCCCTCTACTTGATATGCCGCCTTTGCCGGAATATCTGGATAACCCAGTCCGTCTAATACGGCATGCAACGAAGGTCCGTGACCTTTCACATTGAGTAAGACCGGCCCTTCCCTGGAAAAAGCAATCGAACCATCGACGCTTACATTATGCTGATCTGATGTGTCCTCTTTCTTGGTTATACCCGTGTTACCAACCGTGTTGATTAATTTTATTGCATCGTGAGTTATTTCTATCTTGCCATGAGCGTGAAAAGGCCAGGCTGGTAGCGGAATAATATCCGTCAGTCGAGAAATCATCGATAAATCCGGACCAGCACCTGTAACATTTAGTTCGGTACGAAATCGATCCTGAGTATAAATATTACCGTCGGCCGTCGCCTGGTAGTCACCCGCTACAATTTTAGTAGAATGGACGCGTAAGCCTTGTTTATTCGACTCAACTGATGCCGCAGCGGTATACGCAACCGGTGGTAACTCACCTAAGCTAATGGTTTTAACTGTTGGGTTGAATGCCGCAAGATTGGGCCCTTTCATGGTTAGTGCAAGCTGGGTTTCCTTCAGCTCAGGCCAGGAGCCAATTTTTCCTTCAATTGACATATGGTGCGAATCGACACTGGCCATCAGCTTTTTAATGCGCGCACCATGCTCATCACTTTGCATGGCCGTCTCTAGCTTGAAGGCTCCCTTAGGTAACGGTGGTAACCCCAGCAAATCGGAAAAAGCAGCCAGGTTTTCACCGGATAACCCGGCGGTGAGCTCCATTTTTTTAGTCGAACTAAGATCTTCACTTGAGACATCCGCATGAAATTGTATGGCTCCAAACTTCGCCCGAACCTGGGTACTGACACCAAGTCCACCTGGTCCTGTGTTTACGCGTGCTTCAAACGGACCTTTCGCGATCGTCGGGGCCCCCATTGCCTGGGTGATCTTTTTGATGTCAGGGCCGCTAAATACTAGTTCGAGTTTTGGGCGTAATGGTGCAGCCAGCGAATCGATATGGCCTTCGCTTTTAAGCCTGGCCTTGCCAATATTACCGTTGAGTTGATAAGACACCGGACCGTTATTCAATGCGCTGGTAATCGTACCGACGCTACCTTCGATCGAAAACGGTAGATTTCCAAGCTCACCGCGACTATGAAGGATCGCTTTGTCATCCGCTGACTGACCACCTGTAATGGCATCCACCTTAAGTACTAATGGCGAATTCCAACGTGGTTGAATTAAGGTAAGTTGCGCACGTTCCAGTGAGAGCTGTTCAATATGTGCCGGATGTATAATTTCTTTAGTTTGCTTATCGTCGATTGGTAGCGTGGTTGCTGGTAATGAGGTGTTAGGCGCAAAGTCCCAGTTCTGTTCGCCGTCTTTGTGTTCCTCCAGCGCCAGTACAACATCCGCCAGTATCAGTCGATGAATAAACACGGTATCACTTAATACAGAAAACAAATCAAACTCAAGCAACAGTGAACCTAATTGTAGAAAATCCTTCGATTCTGCCCAGGCAGGATTGCTAATGCGCACGGACGCCATTTCGATCTTCAATCTACGCCCAAGGTCCAGATGGAAGGCCCCCTGGATTTCCACCTCGCGTCCGAGTGATTCCGAAAGAGTATTAGTCACCTGATCACGCCACCATTCATCCGAGCGTGTACCAATATATATAGCAAGCAATACGCTCAACAGGAACAACAGACCGATCATGGATCCAATTCCGATCAGTAGCTGCTTGCGTGTTATTTTTCGAATTAAATCCATTTTCTCATTTCACTAACCATTGCGAATGGTATTAGTGTGGCGATGCTTCCACTCGATAGCAAGATCTCATTAATACTGCCACATTATACTCACACCGGATGTCCAGGATGTGTCGGTTTTCAATACTTCAACGCGTTGATTGTTGAAGTCAACTTGTTCACTTTGCAACGGTACCCATCCCGTCAAACCTAATTGAAATTGTAATTGCCATTTATTGGGCTTACCAGCCATGTACAGGCGTAAACCCAGATCACCCACGAGAACCGGGCTACTCACCTTGTTGGATTGCTCGCTGGCCAAAACACCCTGCCCTTCAAGATATTCACTTCGATAACCTGCCCCAATCATAAAATAAGGTTGTAGCCAGTCAGCACTGGATTTGGATGCTAAACTCACATCGACACCGAGCACGTATTGCTGACTGATATTAAACTGAGTCGCCGTATCGTTTGTTGACGCGGTTCCATAACGATAGTCAAACACCCAGGCAACACGATACGGCTTATTACTTTCCTGTGGTGACCAACGCAGTTGGTTCTGGATGGCCACCTCTGGTGACAACAAACCGAATTGATAAGCAATGGTTGGGCCAGATATGGATTTATCGGTACCCGGATCATTCGACGCCGTTAACACTAACCGACCAAAACTATTGTCATTATCCCCCACCCCGCCAATGGTCTCGAGTCGCAACGAGCCATAAGCAAAACCTAATGCCAGCGATACACCTCGCTCATGTTCGGCAACTGACTGTTGTACAATATCGCGATCATAACCTTCGCGCCAATCACCACGCAGACCGTACCAAAAATCAATATCAAACAATTTTAACAGACCGTAAGCACCGAGGGTCGCATCGAACTGAACATCAGTCGTAAATAATGCACTTCCATCTAGCCAATAACCCAGCCGTAGTGAACTATTAACTTCTTTATTTTCTGAGGTGAAATAGTGTTGCTTGCTGGCACGCAACCAGATCACAACGTCGGTACGTTCTGTATCCACATACGGTAAGTTGACCAGATCATTATTCAACATACGATGCACACCATTTTGGATGCGTGCACCATCAAAATTTCCGTAAGAGCGTAACCCGGTTCCAATTAGCAACTGGTCGATGTTACTTTTGTGCTGCTGGTGATAAAACTGATAAGCCAATGAAACACTTAACTGATCCAGACGACCTTCGGTACCGATTGGATCGGGTTGATCATATTGAGCACCACGTAGCGTTAACAGGCTTTGATCGAATATAAATAACCATTTATCCGATAATTTAGCTGAAAGGGAAATTTGCTGAGTACGAAAATCATCGGCATTCGCTAAAAGACTGAAAAAATCATTACTAAGCTGAATTTGGAAATCTTCATGTAAACCTGGTGGCTGAACAATTGGGATGCCAGGAATATCGCCCGCATAGAGCCTGGTGGAACAGAATAATAAAAATATAAATATATATATTATTGATGACGAAATCTTCATTTAACTTGGAGGTCTAAATTACTTATCACAATGATCATTGCCGCCACCTAAATCTTTATTATTTAGATAATTATAGTCACGCTCCTCTAAAATAATGCATGAAAACCGACAAATAAACCTTCGTACCCATATACAATGTCCGTGCGTTCAAGTGAATCCTCAATGGTTATGTCGGCATCAAAATAGGACAGACCAATAATAGCGCCAAAATTTTTGCTGAAACGGTATTTTGCATTAAGATTCGTACTGACTACCCAGCCACGAATATCTTCATAACTGCCCGCGACTAAAGAGACTTTCGTGCCAATGCCCCACTTCGGTGTAAAGGCATACCAGAAATCCAGGCCAAGTAATGGCATCGGTGCAAGCACGCCAGCATCTTCGTGCAATGTGCCGACCGTGGTCATATTGTCGTAAGTAATCGTACCCTCGGCGTCAAACACATAACGTATATCGAGAAAGTTGATTCCGAACAAACCCAGTATCCGGCTGCGATCGTCTTCATGTAGGGTGTTAGCATAGAAAACATTAAAAAACTGGGTATCATCACTAAAGGTGGCCTGGCCAACGATATGAGCATCGTCCACCGTATCATCAAAGTCTAAGATCGATGACTCACGTCTGACCTTAAAATAAGAGAATCCTATCGCATGTTTAGGAGAAAATCGGTAGGTTCCATAAAAGACCGGAACCGCATCGTAGTCGGGTAGACCTAATGTGCCTTCTGCATCAATAAAAATCGATTGGTTCGTTTGTTTGTCCGTGAATTTGAAGTTCGTATTGAACCGAACCAGCGCATAACCAATACCTAGCCCCATATCTTTGTCTTCAAAACCCGCATTTTCTTGCGAAAACGCAAGCATAGATGTGAACGCAAGAAATGGTGCTACGAAAAATCTAAAAATATATTTTTCTAGTTGTCGGTTTTTGCAATCAAACATGTTGGCTAAATTTTTGTGTCAATAAGTATGTCATTTCTTTAAGGTTAATAATTACCACAAATAATTAAGTATCAGATAGCCAAAATAATATCAATCTATTATCGACCCCAGGCTGTGCCGGCGGTGATATAAAACACCGTATCTTCCGGGCCACGGGCAATGTCGATGCCCATGTCTAAACCATAGCGTCGAGCAATTTGATATCGAAATCCGAGACCTTTGGTCACTCGGGATGGGGCATCAGAAAACTCATCAGGACTATTAGACGCACGGCCAATACCGCCAAAACCCAATACGGCCCAGCGTGAATCTATCTGCCAGGTCAGTTCAGCTTCTGTTGCCGCGACAAAATTACCCTGATAACGCATCGCAGGAATACCACGTAAATTGATCGCAGGTGTAGCAAAGGGTGGTAGCAAACCATCACTGCGAGCATACTCCGTATCAATTTTTACAGCAAGGCGCCAGTGTTCGCTTAATGCCCAATAGTTTAATCCTTGTAAGCTATACAACTCGTAGTCGATATCACTGCCAATCTGTTCCCGAAACCATAGTTGCTCAAACGTATATCGATAACCAGTATGCGGCGAGAAGAAATTATCACGCGTATCGAATTCGATATTATAACCCAGACCCGATGTGGTCACATCGGTATTAAAGAGTCGTTTTAGTTCTTCAACAAAACCGGGCGGTAGAACATTTTCGATATTCCCGAAACTATTAACCGAAACATTTGCACTGATGTATCGCTGGGAAGCACCGACAAACCATGAGCTGTCTTTTATTTTAAATTTCAAAGTTTGGAATATAGCCGTTGCTTTGGTTTTTAGTTCTACGGGACGATCCAGAGAAATATTGCCTGAACCATAGTAATCAAGATTAATATCGCCATATCCCCCGCCACCCATGTAACGTATACGGCCTTGCTTAAAAAATCCCATGTGACCACCGCCGACAAACCAGGAATTATTACCGGTATAAGCCCCCGCGACGGCAGATACACTTGGCGGAAGGAGATGTTTGCCCGCATTGCGATCAGCTGATTGCATTGCCTTAAGACGTTGTTCTTTTTCTTCTTCGGTTTCGTGAAAAAACAGTCCTACCATTCCGAGTCCTCCGTCTACTGCGGGATCGGTAATAATGATTGGAACCGGTAAAAAGCCGTATGCATTCTCGGAAAGATATCCAGAAACATCGAAACGACCATCTAAAGCATCATAAAACTGTGAATTACCATTTTGAGCTATCGCCATGGTATTGAGGCTGAGACAAAAGATAGCCAGGATCATCGAAAATAGTGTTTGATTTATAGGCATCATAATTTATGCTTTTGCTTTACACTGATTTCCAATATTAGTACTAATCCTGATCAATTAGTAGAATTATTAAGGTGTATCATCAGGGCAGATCCCAACGAAAGCCGATCGTATAGACGTTTCCTAACGCAGTGCCATCTTGTATGTTACTTGATTCAAATCGCGCATTCGCAAATATCATTTGTTGAAAGTCTCTAAAAGCATAACGTAGGCCTAAGATACTATAATCGATTTCAAACTCTCCAGCCTGAACTTCATCCCGGTCGGGCTCAAGATAATTCCAGCCAGCTACGGCCCACCATTTTTTATAGAAATTATACTGACCATACACTTCCCAACCAATACCATCAAAATAGATATCCTCATCTGTCGTTTCATGATTTTCCAGACGTGAAACGACCGTACCAAGATACCAGTTTGATCCAAACCAACGTAAGCCAAGCGCCAACGCAGTCGCATCACCATCTATACCATAGTTTCTTAATGCGTTGAGATCGTCAGAGTCGATAATGGCATGGTTATAGGCTATTCCAAATGAAAAATCATCACGGTTTTCCATGATGGCACTCAATCCGAATGTGGTTTGATAGTTAAACCCGTCTATCGTTGGAATGGGCTCACCATGTTGTAACTGCATATTTAGTTTAAATGGTTTTAGACGCCCAAGTCGTTCAGCAGTATTAACTAAAAACCGTCCTTGTAGTACTCGGTCGGCACGTCCAGTCCCGGTATAACCGCCATCCGTACCTGAATTAAACGTACCGCTCGCACTCGCGCCCGCGCCCTGAAAACGATCGGTAAAACTGGTTACCTGATAGTAAGTGGACCAGCTCTTACCAAGAGTCACGATACTATCCGGTGTTTCAAATCCGGCGTTGAGTAATCTTATAAAAACCGTATCACCGAAATTATTGCCTTGTGCGCTATCACCCCGGCTAAAGAGTAAATCCAATTCGTCTAACAGATTGACACCCAATTCAGCCCGAGCGAATAACCGTATGTCTGAATTAAATCTTTTATGCCCTGACATCCCGACACGCGACCCACCATCACCTAAAAATGAATCTGTATCAGTATACCGGTAACGAATCCGCGCACTACCATAAATCTTAAATTCATCTGGTCTGAAAAACCAACTAACCGGTTTTTCGAGCCGCTCATTTTGACGCTGCATCACCGGATCTTCTTCTGATTTTATTTCTCGCTCACGTGACAACTCCATTTCCTGTTCGGGAGTCGGTTCGACTGTTTCTATCGGTGGCTGTTGATTTTCTTCAGCTTCAGGCGATGGTATCGTTTCAGCAGACAAATGTACGGGAATAAAAAAAATGATAACCAAATAGTATAAATGGAAATTATAGAGTTTGTTCAACATTTGAATGACTTCTAATAATCAGGGCCATTGATAAAATTTATCAGAATGGATTACTTATTTTCATTATCAATGCTTTTAATCCACTCAAGCATGTGCTGCTCAAGATAGTCATAAAATGGATTATATCTTAGCCGATACATCCAGTCTGCGGGAATGCGTAACAAACCGCGTTCACCCTGCACACCCAACTGGCCCAGGAATAAAAAATTCTCATTATCAGGCGCACGTTGTCCATATAATGGATCACCAGGTGAAATAGGTAAGGCAACATGAGATAAAGAAATTACTCCGGGTGGCCAGGCCATATTAAGCTTTTTTGTTTTCGATGCATCGGCCGAAAAAGGTAATTTATGTTTGCTTACCACTTTAGTGGTTTTTTCATTCGCATTCGTCACCAGGGTAACCGAGAAGGGTAAGTTATCTGCATCCATCACCCGATCCGTTAATGGCGCCGGGTCATCGATTAGAATTCGGGATTTCACAATCGAATATCGATTTATATCAAATAACACCAGCTCATGACGATTTGGATTTAGGTAATTCAATAAGCGATCGACAACGGCATCGGTTGTTACCGTAGAGTCAACCGTAGATTTAAAAACTAATATCGGCGGTAAAACGACCTTGGGTTTTGTTTTAGCGCGTTCTTCAATACGGCTGGCAACTGAACGGGTCACCCGATGCACCACAGTACCCGCATTGGTCGCAAACGAATTATATTTGTAAGGATCAAACTCAGGTTGTACCTGCAGGAAGGCCATGCCTCCAAAACCGGGAATATTTGCCAGCCAATTTTTAAAACCCGCCATCGCAGCGCTGGGGTGAACACCAATCGCCGGTGAGATCAGGATAAGACTTCCTGGTATTGGTGTGCTGTTACCTTCAAGTGCATCCAGACTAAACTCTAATGCCAGCGGCGCCCCAGTTGAATAACCGATCATGTGGACGGGCTTGCCATCCACCTTTTGTGCAAGATGCCTCATACCAATGCGAACGGCTGCTGCCATGTCATGGCGATCTATATAACGTAATCCCGATGGGGCGGTACCATGACCAGGCATGCGCATAGCCACGACCCAATAGTTTTTTTTATTCAGGGCCTTGCCCAAGGTTCGTAGCGCATAAGGGGAATCGGACATGCCATGTATTAACAGCACGGCACCTTGAGGGTTTTCAGTCTTCAGTTCAAAGCTACGATTCCAGTTCGGCGCTTTTTGACGGGGATCGGCTGCACTACCTGTGCTATAGCGATCCATCACATATCCTGGGCCGCTTTCAGTCTGTGCATATACTTTTTCATCCAGTTCATTAAATAAACGATCTTCTAATTTCAGGTAGTCTGCAAAGGAGACCACTTCATCCGCTTTGTCTTGCGTAAATTCTTCAGTTAATTTTTCTGTGTGCCATGGCTCAAGTGGGACACCACCACATCCGTATAAAGCGGCAAACATCATTAACACCGTGAAATTAACGGCGACGGTTGTTTTAATTTTCATAAGGTTTAGATCCCAATATATAAAATTAACGCCCAGGAGTAAGAACCCAGTAATTAGAGCCCTTTTCAGTTTCAAAGCGGTACAGTAACCGAGTTCTGGGAGTTTGTTCATTGGTCAATCGGAGAAACAGGTCATCAAAAAATTCAGGCGTTTCCAGGCTAAAATTATGAAAATTCCGCGTACGATTGACGGGTGTGACATCAACGAGGGTGATTAATTCGGAATCTTTATCGATCAGCTCAGAAATACGATCAGCTTCATCTAACATACTGGGATTGAGACTGCTCTCACCTAAACGAGTATCTCGATTTATGATTCGACTCATGACCAGGGCACGATCGTTTGAGGAAACATACACGGTGAGATTTCGCGTTAACGCACTGATCTCCTGTTTAAATTGTTCGTCAAATTCCTCTCGACTAACATCCGGTGCGGTCAGTACCACATCTTCAATTTCAATTTCTGAGTCGGCGAATTCTGGATTTTGATATAATTCACTAAACCCTTTAGCAACCACTTGCCCACCCATGCTATTGGCGATTAACCAGAGTTTCTTCGGTTTTACATCGCGGATTATCAGCTCTAACGTTTTTGCAAGTTCGACGCCAGATTCCGTCGCGATACCGCGTGCACGTTGATAACCACGTAAGGACGAACCCTGATCACCCGGCCAGTCAAAAACCAAAATGGGTGAGTCAATATCGAGCACATGCCCAAGAAAAGCGGTCTTACGTAAAGCGGAAGGAAAACGCTCTCTAAAACCATGCACGACAACGAGTAAGGATTGGTGAGGCGATTGTTTGACTTGCTCGCGTAACTGCTCAACAAAGGCCTTTTTTTCCAACTCACGTAATTGTTTAACTCGAATTTCTTCGGTTTGAAACCATTCACTAGGGTTTATAAACATACCCAGACCGACCGTCGGTTCAATACGTGTATCGTAAAATCCAAACTTTAGATTGCCTTCACGTTCACTACTAAAACTTTCTTCGAGTTCATTATTATCCTGAGTCTGTTTTCGGTTTGTTATATAAAAATAACGCAAGCTATACTGTTCACTGAGTTTGGCCACATTCATGCGTTGAAATAAAAATGCTTCCGCACGTGATAATGCCGACCCTGTCGATACATACACTGTGCGATAAATCCAGATGCCCGTGACGACAAGTAAAATAATGACCGTCAGTAAAATGTATTTAGCACGTCGTTTATTTCGAATCATCGAATTTATCCCATTAATAATTTTTAATATTATATCCAATATTATTTAGATTGATATTATCTATTCACATATTTCCCGAATATCCGCTCAAAAAGGAAAAATCAACGGCGCGACCAATAAAGTCACAAGATAGGTCAGCAATAACAAAGGAGTACCGACTTTAACAAAATCGGTGAATTGATAACGGCCAGGATCAACCACCAGCGTCACTACCGGCGTTGACACGGGGGTTGAATAGGCTGCAGAAGCAGCTATTAATACCGCGATAGCAAATGGATACGGGGAAACACCCAGCGCGTTTGCTGCATAAATAGCGATTGGCGCAACCAATACCGCCGAGGCCGTATTCGATAAAACCAATCCTAATGCTGCAGTAAGAAAAAAGATCACACTCATCATCACATAGGGGCCCGCATCACCTACGGTAGTCATTAACTGGTTAACTATAAGCCTGGTGCCGCCTGTCTTATCCAGTGCATCCGCAAGTGGCAACATACCAGCAATCAATACCAGACTGCTCCAGTGTATAGCTCGATAAGCATCTTCCATAGTCAAACAACGAGTGAAAACGGCGGCCATAGCGGCAATCAATACGGCGGTAACCAGCGGAACGATATTAAATATAGTCAGTAATACCATGCCCGCTAGAATCGCGAGTGCAGTAGGCATTCGTCGATAGGAGGGCACCACTTCCGCCTGTTCAGTAGTCATTTCTAATACTACGAAATCGTGACTGCGTGACTGCAGGGCCTGTATCTGTTGCCAGGGACCAACCACCAAAAGACTATCTGAAGAGTGCAGGACAACATCCTTAAAGTCGGTTATGGCCTGTTTATTCCGGCGTATCCCAACTACATGCAAGTTGTATTGAGAGCGAAATTCAGAATTACGTAAGGTCTTGCCGATCAACTTTGATTCAGGGTGAATAAGTACCGCGACGGTACCCAACTCCCAGAACCAACGTTGCCGGTTTTTCTCCGTTTTGGGTTGGTGTGTAAGATTTTGCTCATTCGCCACTCGTTCGATATTATCGGTACTACCGATCACCAACAATACATCTTGTGCCTGAAGTAATGTGCCCGGTGATGGTGAGGCAATACGATGTTCGTTCCTCCCTGTAGGGCGAACAATCCCTAATATTCTTATATTATAGTGGCTCTCAAGTTGACTCTCCGCAATCGTTTGTCCAGCTAGTTGGGAAGTTTTTTCGATAAGAAGGTTTTCGAATACCTCATTGGTTCGATAATCGTTCCAAAGCTCAAACACAGAGCGTCCAACTTTACTGCTCCCCGTATTATGATCCTCACCTGGTAGCAGTCGTCGACCCAAAAGTAAGACATAAACAATCGCAACCACCAGAATCGCCAGGCCGACCAGGACAAAACTAAAAAATCCAAAACCGGCATAGCCAGCATTCTTGAGTTCTTCATGAACAACGATGTTTGGCGTCGTTGCAATCAAGGTTAGCATGCCGCTAATTAAAGCGGCGTATGACATCGGCATTAACATGCGCGACGAGTTAAGATTCGTTTCAGCCGCGATGCGCAACACAATCGGAATAAATATTGCGACCACTGCGGTCGAACTCATTACTGAGCCCAAGATACCTGCACCAAACATAATCAAAACTAGCAGGCGGGTCTCATTGCTTCCTCCTTTTTTAAGGATCCAGTCTCCCACCGCACGAGCAACCCCGGTGCGTGCCAGCATTTCGCCAATGACCAGCAAACCGGCCACCAGGATCACCACTGTACTACCAAAGCCCATCAAGGCCTCGCTCGGTGTTAACACCCCGCTGATCATTAATGCCAATACAACCAACAGCGCGACCATATCAAATCGAACCCGGTTGCTCGCCATGAGAATGGCTGCAACAGCAATCAATCCAAAAACAAAACTCGAGTCACTAAACATATGAAGCCAAATCCCCCTGTCATGAATAAGCTTAACGCTTATCTAACTTCAATATTTTAAGTTTAATAATTACACTACGGGGTATACCAAATAGGTGAAGTATAAGCTCGATCCTGCACAGTGGGTGGTACGACTTTAGGACGCTCGATGTTATAAAAAGCCGCATCATATGTCGTCCAGCGTGGCGTTGGTATTTCCAAAACACGCACATAATAGAATGCATGTTCTTTTGGATTAAACTCAGGATCAGACCAATGTGCAACTAAGAGTGCGTCGCCTATAGTATTATTGTAAGTTGCTTTATCAACATCAACAGTACTACCAACAGGTTTCCTGGCTCGTCCATTTGCACCTATTTCACGATCATCAGAAACCGCGACGTCATAAATGCGTTCGAAAGTTTTTCCATTTTTGTCTAACCAACCCTTCACAACCTGAATGCGGTCCAGATTGGCCCCATCCGGATCACGCAGCGCACGAATCATAAACTTCGGCGATTTACCGTTGGGTGCTTTTCGCAAATCACCTCCCATGGGTACACCACGTCGATAACCTTGCGCAACAAAATCATGCCTGGTTACCTCGTCAGCTTTGAAGTCCCAACCCGCGAACATACGAACCCGGATACGGGTACCCGTTGTGGCATAGACTTCCTTACGCTTCATAGAACCAAAAATTTCGCGTCGATTATTCTCACGCGCCCAAACAGCCGTCAATCCGGAAGCCGATTCTTGTGAAGTCATAATTCGCAATGACGGGTTATCGGATGGAATGACCTCATTATTGTGCCGTTGCGCAGAAGGTTCCGTTTTTTGATATTTACCGAAATAATTCTCTTCCCGCGTGGTTGCAAGTGCAGTGTGGGTATCTGACGCACCATACAAGCCAAACTTGTATGGGTTAACACCGAGCTTTTTGCCAAGCTTGAGTCCTAGTTTAAGTGCCGAGCGTGCGTATTCATATTGCAGCATTTCTTTTTTCTTGGCAGCAGAACCATCGAGATTAGCCACATCCCAGTTTTCAAAGTCGGCAAACTCGTCTTCTGGCGACAGCAATGGATGGGACTCTTCATCACCTTTAATTTGAGTCAACTCGTGGACGGGTTCCCAACGGCTTCGAGTTTCAGCGTATTTACGATTAATCTTTTTACCAGAGAATGTTTTCCCATTGAACATCAAGCCGTTACTCAAATTACCATTATGGGGCACGGCGAAGACCTGGCCGCCAGTCTTGTCTTCGTAATTAGCTAAATACTTCCAAAGATCTTCAGGATCCAGGCTATCAAAGGATGAATAGGGTATGGTCTGGCTGGTTTTACTGGCATCATCTGCAAAAATTACAACTCGATGCAGGTTATTACCGTTTGGGGTTGAAGTCCATTCGAAGCCAGTCATCGCGGTAAAGCGACCGGGTTCATTATAGAGATCGGCCTTTTTAACGAAATCGAGCCAGATACTACGTGTAGCTTCGTCCGTACTAAAGGGATTCTTGCCCTTTACGCCGGCCTCAATGATATTGGCAAAGGCCTCCATTCTGCCTTCTGGACCCGCATTAAACCGTTCATGTATCCAACGCCCCCAGGGATCGGCCAGTAATGTTGGGTTAGATTCGCGTATCATCGGTGCCAGCCCTATCAACTCAGAATGATCGGTGATCACCAAAAAATCGAGTGGCCGAATGAGCTGTACCGGTTGCCCGGTATTGGAGATCACTTTCTCACCGCGGGCAAAGCGATAACCGACATCGACGTCTAGCGTGGTCCCAACCAGTCCTGCGTCAAAGGATAAATTAGTATGAAAGTGAGTATCACCGAATAAAACTTTATCAGGATAATTACGACCAACAAAAGGAGAGTAAATTTTTTCCTCGATGAAATCCTCTTTAGTGACCACGCGCTCCTGAGGCGAAGCTATGGCCATATTGGTCGTAATAAATAAAATAAGAGATATTCCTAGAGATGTAGAACCTTTACATCGTGCCATAAATTTCCTCTCCTTTTGTTCATGCAAACGATATGAGAACTAAATGTACTTTTTTCTCTTTATAGTAGAGCGCCGCCCTTATTCTTATTAAAATATTTACTTATTTTTTATCCTTCGGTGGAAAGTTTTCTAGAATGCGTAACACTGAATTATTAATAAGTTGCTCACTCTCTTCTGGATTTCGACTTGGATTGATCGAACCACTGGCGGTTCCTTCCCAGATAAGTTCCTTGCTGTTAACTTGATAAATCGCAATGATCAATGTCCCAACAGTATAGTTATGCTGGACCGTGCGGCTGCTTCTCACAGATCCGCCCACTCGCATACCACGGTGACTGAAACCATGTGCGGCACCCATACTGCTATGTACCGTCTGATATGAGGTCCGATCTTCGGTCGTGACAGTGTAGGCAACGGCCAAATCAGCTTCTTTTTTTGTTTTTAATTTTTCTAATCCCTTGTTTGACAAATCGTCTGCAATGGCCGCCCTGATACGCTGATCGACAAGTCGGTTGATCGACTTGTCAGCATTTTCCAATAAAGAAAACGATTTTAATTTTGTGAAGTCAACACTCGTATCCCAGTCATGTTCAATCGAGATACTGCTACAGGCAGAAAGTAGGAATACGGCAACAAACAATGCTGTGAACTGATTGAAATATTTTATCATTAGTCACTCCCGATAGGTCATTATTGTAATAATATGAGCTACAACCACAATAGCAGAAGAATACATACGGCCCCATAACAACGTTGTTAGAAGCTCTCATTACCAACAATGTTACCGTAAAAATACTTGCATCGCCCACTTGTGTCGCGATCGGTAACGCAAGTGATATGATTAGAGACATTATCAAATATTATTTGCACATAACCTTTTTTATTATAGGTTTATATAACTAACTGACCAAACAGTAGCCATCGCAAAAAATCCATTTGCAGTAGTATCAATACAAAAATGAATCCGAGAGAACGCTAAAGATGTTACCAGGAAAATCATTGTCACCACCTTTATACACCGTCATCGTGTTACTGTATGCAATGGCATTCTGCCTTTACCCTGTCGCTGTACAAGCGGATCAAACAAGTGATTTTAGCCAGCAATGGCAGCTTAACAAACAATGGCATGGCGACTTCGATGCAATGGTCGAAAATCGCCTGATACGTGTCCTGGTCGTACATAACAAAATGATGTTTTTCTTTGACAAGGCGCGAATCCGCGGCATAACCCATGACGCTTTTCGCGAATTTGAAAAATACATTAATAAAAAACTCAAAACGGGTACCCGAAAGATCAAGGTGGTCTTTTTACCGGTCTCCAGGGATCAGCTCCTACCCATGCTTAACCAAGGACGTGGCGATATTGCAGCCGCTAACCTGACCATTACCGATAATCGGCAAGCGGTGGTTGATTTCACTCGTCCACTATTGAGAAATGTAAACGAGATTGTGATTAGCAATTCAAACACATTACACATGAATTCAATCGGAGATTTATCGGGTAAGGAAATACATGTTCGTCGTTCCAGTAGTTACTTTGAACACCTAGCTAAGCTCAACCTCGAATTCAAAAAACAAAATCGACCTTTGATAAAAATTATTCCCGCAAGCGAGTATATGGAAGACTCCGATCTTTTGGAGATGGTCAATGCCGGTTTGATTCCAATGACCGTGGTAGACGAACACAAAGCAAATTTTTGGGCCCAAATCTTCGATAAAATCACCCTGCACAAAAATTTCGTATTAAATAGTGGAGGTAACATCGCCTGGGCAATCCGCAAAGATAGCCCGAAATTAAAAAACATTGCTAACCAGTTTATTAAGAAAAATAAAAAAGGACGGTTATTAGGCAATGTTCTCTATAAACAGTACCTGGTTAAAAACAAATGGGCACGTAATGCCATCAACCCAAAGGAACTAAAAAAATTACAGGACTTGACTGACTTATTTAAAAAATACTCGCAACAATACGACTTTGATTATCTGATGATGGCGGCATTGGCCTATCAGGAATCGAAACTTGATCACAGCAGCCGTAGCCATGTCGGCGCAATTGGCATAATGCAAGTGTTACCAAGTACGGCCGCCGATAAAAATGTTGCTATCCCTGATATAGATAAACTCGAACAAAACATACATGCCGGTATCAAATATCTTCGTTTTCTACGCAACCGTTATTTCAGTGATCCTGCGATCGATGCTTTGAACCAAAATCTATTTACATTTGCTGCTTATAATGCCGGTCCGGCCAAGGTACGTCGTTTACGTACTAAAGCAAAGAAAATGGGACTGGACCCAAACGTCTGGTTTGGTAATGTTGAAATAGTAGCCGCAAAAAAAATTGGCCGCGAAACCGTTCAATATGTCAGCAATATCTATAAGTACTATATTGCCTATCGCCTGGCACGCAATCAGCGAGAAGCCATGTTATCTACCGTTAAACAGCAATGATATTTATCAATATAAACCGGTATAATATAAAAAAGCGTTAATGATAATATATAATTAACCTATCTCTATATTGCTAACATAGCTAAGTAAATTTTGCTTATTGAGTAATACTTTATGATCCGACTGTTCTTTTTCATACCGCTATTGGTTTATACATCTCTCATTTGCGCCGATCCAATGGCCAATGAGACTGGACCTGAACTCGATCTCTCCAGATTAAAACCGGAAGATGAAGTTAAAAAGAATGACCCGGCTTTAACTCAAGGCCCGGATCTATGGGGTATCGCACTTACTTTTCGAACTGCTGAAATTCCCTTTGCAGCTGAAGAGGACACCGTCAGCGACGTGGTGCCGTTGCTCTTTTATGAAGACGGACGTTTTTTTTGGCGTGGCCTTGAAGCAGGTTATAACTTTGCCGAATACGAGCGCTGGAGTATGGCCGTGATGGGACGATATCGGTATTTTGACATCCCGGCTGAATTTCAAAATGAGATTCGGGGCAATGCCTATGACCTTGGCTTTCGTTATCGCTACAAAGCCTCTCCAGAGCTTAATGCCGATTTCGAATTAATGAATGACACTGAAGGTCGGATACACGCAAATGCCAAGGCTAACTTTCACTGGGACAGCGGTGATTGGGACTTGATGCCCTACGCGACTTTACGCTGGAAAAGCAGTGAGTTTAATAACCACTATTATGGTCTTGGCATTGACCAGCCGGGCAGTGAATTTGATATGACCATTGGTGGGACCGTGCGTTACCACGTCTATCAAAACTTTTATTTACTGGGTCGCGCTTCGCTTACCATGTTTGGGCCCGATACTTATCGTACCTCCGTCGTTGATACACCGAACCAGACTGAACTCTATCTTGGCATTGCCTTCTTTGATGATAAACGCGAAACAAAACCTCAGTTTCTTAAATCTAAACCTTATATTCGTGTCGCTCATGGTAAGGCTACACCCTCTAACCTTGGTACAATTATCCGCGGGGATAAGGAATCAGATCCATATGGTAACCGCCTGACCTCAACCTTTTATGGCGTTCCACTCTCGGACACGTTGTTCGGAATCAATATGCCAATTTATTTCACGCCGGGTTTTGTCTGGCATCATAGCTCTGAAGTACAGGGCAGTTTTCCAGAATATGTGGTTGCAATTAAGGCCTATTACACCATTAAATGGCCAACCAACTGGCGCGTCGGTGTCGCAGAAGGATTATCTTATAGCACCGAAATAACCTATATAGAACAAACCGAGATGGACGAAAAAGATTATCGCGCTAGTAATTTACTTAACTTTTTAGACTTTTCGATTGATATTGATCTTGGGGATTTATTTAATTCTAAGGCAATGGAAGATTTATGGTTGGGTTACAGTATCCATCACCGTTCAGGTATATTTGAAACCTCATCGGCCTTTGGTCGAATCAAGGGTGGTAGTAACTATACAACCTTCTATTTACAGTATCACTGGTAACAATTAAAATAAGCTCACTAGTTTTCTAGCCAGGCCCTCGCCTCGTGTTCCTTATCTTCTGAAAAATATTCAATCGGGATAGGCCGTAATCCCTTTAAGGTAAAGACTTCAACCATATCACGCCATTTTTCTTCTCCAACAATGGCAAATTTTTCGATATAAGGATCGGTGCGATCTGTCGCCGATGAATCTTCCCAACCTTTATTGGCATCCCAACCGCCAAAATTCTTAAGCAAAACTAAAACCCGACATTTCCCCTTTTCTCGGATGACAGTTTCAAACTGACCTTGCATCGCTTGAAATTCTGTATAAACAAGCTGCCCAGTAACGACCAGTTCAATCAGGTTGTCATCCTTTATACTGTATTCTATCGGCATAATTAATTTCCTCTTATTAACGTTTCGTTAATTTCTTCGCATCACCGTGTTCAATTATAGACTTAATTATCGCCAGCGGCTTTTCATCGTGCAAGGGACCAATATGGTTTGTATTAAACCCATACACTCTGACCGCTTCTTCTTGAAGGCTGTATGGCAATTGACTCGTTATGGCAATAACACCATCACTGTCTTTACCATCTTTAAATGAAAAAATCATATGATATTTTACTGTACTGGGTAAACGCCACTCGAGAATATCTTGAATAAACGCAGAACCCGGCACTAAATCACGCCAAACCGGTACAACGACTGGATAGTAATTGATTGACGACAGGCTACTAATTCCCTGCATCGGGCTATTGATGGTCATATACAGTTGGATAGCGTTAGCGTTTTTAGGGTAACGGGTAAAATATTTCTTTAAAAAGGAGCGGGAAACCAGGCCACCCATACTATGCGCGACTACAATCAGTTTTTTAAACCGATATTGTGCTTGTAAATCTGACACGGCTTTAGACAGGTAATCGGTGATGATATTAAGTCTTACCCCAGATGGATAATATAATACGATTGGTTGAAAACGCTCTTTATCCAAAGCCGCAATAACATCGTTAAAATTCGTAGGTCCACCGCCAATTCCGTGAATAAATAAAACGGGGGTCTTTGATTTATCGTAGGGTGACAGTAAAAATAGCCCACCACCGACTTGATCGATAAAATCTAATGGCTTCCACATTCCCATTGAATAGTTTTCAGGCGTGAAGGTGGGATCATTCAGTGTGGTCACCTTGCCAATATTTCTAACAATCTTTTTCTCTGCAGAGACTAATTTAATATTTTTGGGAAGCACTTTTGGCGGCCCAACAATGGTCATGGTAGATAATTCGATATTTTGTTTTGCCGCAACTTTCACTACTGAGGCTGCAGAATAAAATTTACCGGCTTCACCTTTATCGTATTTATTGTTGTTATTACTGTCGACATAAGCAGCCACCATATAACTATCAGGTAATACGGTAACACTGAATGAGCCATCGTCCGGTACCCTGAATTTGACTTTATTTTTTAAAAAATCATCTTCTTTCTTAAAAATAACGAAAATAATCGGTCCCTTTTTGTTGCTCTTATTGAAAACCTCTCCCTTTAGTGTACCTGCATTTTCGATTACTTTAGCCTGATCGGTAATTTCCATCAGGCTACAGCCAGTCAGCTGCAACATTGCGAACACGGAAAATAAAATTGAAATGCGCAGAACTTTATTTTTATTACAAACCATTTTTAAATGTCCCTGTAAAATAAATCAGTCGATAATGCTCGCCCTAATATAGTTATTTTATTAATCGATAATACTCGCGCCGGTTATGACAATGTCAGGCAAAATATTGGGTCTTGGGTGAGATTGTATATATTTAATACTGCTCATCGGGATCGTCAAGAGTGTTCCATCAGCTTCAATCATCAAAACCGGACTATCCATTAACTTTTGCATTTTTTTTACAACATTAACATCTTCGCCTTGTTTGGGAAAATCCAGGGTTAATTTTGTACCATCGGTAAAATGAATCACGGCATAGCGTTTCTCAGACATCAGACTTCCCTCCATTGTAATGACTGGCCGAAACTTGAGCGAATCGCTCATTCAGCAATAACTAAGTATATTAGAGTATACGGTATATTTTAAGCGGAGAATTTACTGGAAATTCCAGATAGAGGGCAATTCATTATCACGCCTGATAGGAATTCTGCCAGATACACAGTTCTATAG
This sequence comes from uncultured Ectothiorhodospiraceae bacterium, assembly GCA_947260005.1. GTDB lineage: Bacteria > Pseudomonadota > Gammaproteobacteria > UBA6429 > Thiohalophilaceae > SZUA-24. The sequence continues at coordinate 41,571 of CAMYOL010000055.1, read as the reverse complement.
GAACGTAAATGAATATTATGATTTAACAATGTAGGTTTTGGGAAGGATACTTAATCAAAGATATATTAAAACAAGCTTGCACTATAGCCATTAATATATAGATGGTCATGCCTTTGGAAAGGATGAGCCATGGTACATTTCCATTGCACCACGACTCATCTCAGACAGCATACATCTCTCATTTCTTTCAAGCTATTCGAGAATATTCAGGAACCGGGTTGATAATGTCATGACGTAATCGTCTCAACGTCTTGAATCCCATTAATTCAGTTCCAACCATAATTCCGTTTTCAGCTAAGGACTTAATGTTATCTATAGCCTCCCAGTCAATTGTCGAATTTTGAGAAAAATGACGCTCTAACTTATCCATATTTTCAAGCAAATAGATACATAACTGGTTATCATCAAACTGGCGGAACAATAAAATACCCGCATTTAATTTGTCCGTATGATATAACAAACTACGTATGGTACATTCTTCTCCATAGCACAACTCAACGTCCTTAGATGACGTCGTCGGTATTACCCACCACGACTTCCCACCTAAAATTACCATGTTAGTTAAGAAAGGATGATTATGAGCAACCGCTCCGAATTTATCGAATAAAAAATTAATCACGGTATTCATATCCGACTCAATATCATCCGTATGACCTGACAACATTTTTTTATAACTCATCATTGGCCTCCAAAGTTAATCTTTCTTTTAAATTATTTAACGCAGTAATATCTTCTGGAGATAACTCAACCATCATCGTTGCTAATTTCTCCATCACTTCAGGGTCTAAAGTTTCTACGTTGTAACCAAAATGCTTTACATCCAACTTGCCGTTCATCAATTACTCCTTTTGTCACAGTTAACGTTTTTGTTGAGGAGATAATAGGGATCCTGGTTGATGGCTACTTGTCATAAAATGACATTCGTTTATCAGATCGATAATATTATTCATGTCACTCGCGCACATAGATAAAGTATAAAAACTGAATATAAAATTGTTAAAATACAATAAAATTCCTATAAATAAAGCCTGTTTATAAAAGACAACAGTTTGGCGTAAAAAGATAAGTATCCGATAACTTGTTGGCGGTGCAAGACAAGTTATATCCCTACCAAATTCCTATCCTCACCGGTATAAACTTACAGACTGAGGATGAATCATGACTAGCAACAAGGATTTTATTGATACTTCGTATTATCAACATACGTTAAAGAGTTCTTTTACCTGCATGGGACAAGGACTACATACCGGTAAAAATGCCGTTTTGCGTGTGTTACCAGGTAACGAAAATACCGGCATTGTGTTTGAACGCCGTGATGTTGATAAATCACGTTCAGAAATTCAGGCCAGTTGGCAAAATATCAGTGATACCCGCTTTTCAATCACGCTTTCGAATGCATTAAACGTCAGTGTAAGTACAGTGGATCATATAATGGCTGCACTTTATGCCTGTGACATTGATAATGCCCGGGTTCTGATTGATGGTCCGGAAATTCCAATTATGGATGGTAGTGCCGATATCTTTGTTTCATTAATTAACCAGGCAGGCCGTCAAAAACAGAAGGCTCAACGACACGCTCTCATTGTAAAACAACCTGTATCCGTTACTGATGGTGAACAATTCGCATCATTTACGCCTTCACCTGTTTCATGGTTGGAAATGGAGAATGAATGCAATAGCCATAAATGTCATATGACAAACGGAAGTTTCTCCGCACCGATTCATCGAAAAATATTCGAAGATGAATTGGCGGCCGCGCGCGTATTTGTCTCTTCGGATCAAATTGACGCGCTGCGCAAAAGAGGGCTATTGCAGAATGGCACTTTAGAGAATAGCGTATTAATTAACAATGGAACTATCGTTAATAAAGAAGGACTGCGTTATGACAATGAATTTATTCGGCACGAAATGGTAACCAGCCTTGGGGCTATTGCATTAATTGGTGCACGGGTTATTGGTCAGTTTACCGGGATATATAACGATCATAGAATTAATGAGGCGTTAATTCGGAAATTAATTAATGACAAAGCCAGCTGGGAGTACGCTACATTAAAAAAATCACATGAGTATTGGACTGAGGTGTTAAAAAAACAAAACAAAGAAAGTCCATTGGTCCGGAAATTTATTTCCAGATTTGATTATTGCATAAGATGATTAGGTGATTTTAAGGCTTCACACAATTGTAGTCATGTCGAAAATAATTATGGATCACTAGCAACATGAGGTACGATACTATTAATCGTAATCGTAAAAAAATAGTTTAGATTATTTTTATGTTGCTATCTTTAATTAGATCTACTGGACAATATTAGTTTTTCCAGTTGAGTGATCGTCTGCTTTAGATACCGGAATTTTAATAAAAAAACTGGCTCCAGCGCCATGTTGTTCCAGTTGGTCTTTAAAAAAATCTTTTTGGGAAGTAATTAATTTATAGGCATTTAATCCTAGTGTTATAACCAGGATACAAATAACTAATAGGGAAAACCTGGTACCAAGCCCAAGACCTTTATGAAAACTTTGTTTTTCCATCATTCATTTTAATACCACCAGATATATAACCATTCGGATGCTTTATGCTTTGAATGAAATACTTAATTTTGTTCACTGTATCGACGCCAAACTAAATATTGCTAGCGATGAACTGATAAGCATAATTTTCGTGAGATACGATATCATGCAGCTGGTTACCGCGAACAATATCGTATTTTTTCTGATTTACATTTTTCCAGAAGGTTGGAAAGTTTTTTGCCGCCACCACTTTAACTTTTTGGCCTGGTTTTTCTGATAAATACGTGGTCATCGGTTTAAACGACTTAACGGTCATCTGTGTATTTCGCCTATGAAATATTCCCATTTATAGTTCATCATCTGCTAACGCAGCCAGTACAAGTAGCAAGCAAGAAACAATGAGCAGGGCAACAGAAATATTTATATTAATAATGTCTAGCATCCTATGTTTCCCTATCAGTATCAGTATCAGATTAGATATTCTTTAAAAAGCACACTCTTTTATTTCGACCCTGGCTATATTTTCTGAAGGGGGATATCGAAGCATTTAATAAAGGAGGCCCCTGTTTAGAGAAGATTGGTCAAAAATATCGCCAAATTGTTACAAACGGTAAAAATTTAGTCTGGAGCTGAAACGCATATCAAACTTAATGGCGAGTCGACGATGAGCCTGATGGCGTACTGCTGACAAATAATTCTTCAACATCAACGGAGTCAAATGCATATTTTTGGTTACAAAATTCGCAGGCGACGGCTACTTCACCTTCGTCGGCAATGATCGATTTCACTTCATCTAATCCAAGGCTACGCAACATATTGATAACTCGTTCTTTTGAGCATGAACACCGAAAACAAACGGGAGAAGGTTCAAATACTCGTACTTCTTCCTCGTTGTATAAGCGATGTAATAATTCGAGTTCAGGAATCTCTAACAGCTCATCGTTTGTCACCGTACTGGTTAAGGTAATAATTCGATTCCAGCTATCCCCGTCATGTGTAACCTTATCACCAGGTAATTTTTGCAATAATAAACCAGAAGCACGTTGATCATTTGCCGCCAACCAAAGATAGGTATCCAGTTGTTCCGACTGTTGCAGGTAATTCATTAATGCATCAGATAATCGCTCACCCTTTAACTCAACAATACTTTGATAGCGTTCATTATCATCCTGAGGATCTAATGTGATCATCAGTTTACCATTACCTGCCAATGTCATGAGATCACCCTCATCAGGTAAAGACTGCCAGTGAGCCAATCCGCGTAATTCCTGGGCATTACTGCATTCAACAATCATCAAAGTAATGGGGCCACTACCCTGTAATTGAATGACCAAACGACCATTTAATTTCAATGTTGCTGCTAACAAAACCGCCGCCGCCATCATTTCACCGAGCATATTGCGTACTAAAGGCGGGTACTCATGTTTTTCCTGAATAGCTTTCCAGGTTGCATCAAGATGCACCACCTCACCACGAATCGGCGTGTGTTCAAATAAAAATCGTTGTAGTGTGTCGTTGTCGGACATAGTCGTTAATCTTTAATAAGACTTAATATTAATATCAGGTCATAGACATGATAAGTAATCAAAGATAACGCAGTACCTAAGAAGCATAAGATCCTTCGTCATGGTGTTCCTCAGAATGATAAAGTAATAAATTATTTTAACTTTTCAGTTAGTAGTTTATTAACTTGCGCCGGATCAGCTTTACCTTTAGAGGCCTTCATAACCTGGCCAACAAAAAAGCCCATCACTTTACCCTTGCCAGCCTTAAACTGTTCAACCTGATCTGGATTACTGGCAATAATGTCATCGATGATTTTTTCAACTTCGCCACTATCAGCAGGTTTGAGACCACGCTTTTCAATAATCGTATCGGCATCACCCTCACCATTCCACATAGCCTCAAAAACTTCTTTGGCCATCTTTGAGGTAATTGCGTTTTCGGCCAAACGCTTTAGCATGCCGGCCAACATATCCGCACTTATTGGAGATTGGTTTATCGTTTTATCGTCCTTGTTTAAACGACCCGATAAATCACCGATGACCCAATTTGCAGTTAATTTAGCCTCACCTGATTTATCAGCGGCTTCTTCAAAGTAACTTGCCAGATCTTTATCGACCGTTAAAATCGCCGCATCGTAGGTACTTAGCCCCATATCTTTTTCAAACCGTGCTTGTTTGGCAGCAGGGAGTTCCGGTAAGTGATCCTGTATGTCAGATATTTCCGCATCAGTCACTTCAACAGGTAACAAATCAGGATCGGGGAAATAGCGATAATCCATTGCTTCTTCTTTCGAGCGCATTGAACGCGTTTCGTTTTTATCCGCATCATATAGCCGGGTTTCCTGCACAACCTCATCACCACTTTCAATGACTTCTATCTGGCGCAAGACTTCCAGATTAATGGCCTTTTCAACATTTTTAAATGAGTTAATATTTTTCAACTCAGCACGAGTACCAAACTCTTTTTGACCTTTTGGTCGCACCGACACATTCGCATCACAGCGGAATGAACCTTCCTGCATATTACCGTCACTGATTTCGAGATAACGCACCAATGAGTGGATTTTTTTCATATAGGCCACCGCCTCTTTAGCAGATCGCATATCGGGTTCAGAAACAATTTCTAATAAGGGTGTGCCAGCACGATTCAAGTCAATACCCGTCATACCGTCATAAGCATCATGCAAAGATTTGCCGGCATCTTCCTCTAAATGCGCACGAGTTACACCTATCGTTTTGGTGTTACCATTTTCTAATTCGATATCAACCGATCCTTCCCCCACAATAGGATGATCCATCTGACTAATCTGGTAACCCTTGGGTAGATCAGGATAAAAATAGTTTTTACGCGCAAAGATTGAATGGCGAGATACTTCCGCACCTATCGCCAGGCCAAACTTAATCGCCATAGTGATGGCTTCTTTATTTACAACAGGCAATACACCCGGTAAACCTAAATCAACCGCGCAGGCCTGAGTATTAGGCACAGCCCCGTAGGCAGTAGAAGCACCGGAGAAAATTTTACTTGTTGTGGCCAGTTGAGTATGAATCTCCAGGCCGATGACTGTTTCCCATTCCATATATTTACCTATATATCTGGATTCCCGCCTGCGCGAGAATGACAAAATTGTTTTTACTCTGGATTCCCGCCTGCGCGGGAATGACAAATTTTTTTACTCTGGGTTCCCGCCTCCGCGGGAATGACAAAAGTTGTTTTTTACTTCAGTTCATTATTCCTTAACTACAAGAAATGACAATTCTATTTTTTACCGTCATTCCCGCGGAGGCGGGAATCCAGTTTGAATTTCTATCTGAAGTCCAGAATATCACTCAGAATTACTATTCTATTTAAATACATCCGGCATTAGAGTGTGCCAGTCCGTATTCATTTGAAATTGATGTGCTACATTCAGCAGCCTCGACTCACCAAAATAATTGCCGATTATTTGCAAGCCCACCGGCATGTTGTTGGCGAAACCGGCTGGTACGGACATCCCCGGTAAGCCTGCCAGATTGGTCGCGATGGTATAGATATCCGATAAATACATCGCAATTGGATCATCACTGCGTTCACCTTTGTTAAAGGCAACATTCGGTGAAGTTGGTCCCATGATCACATCGACTTTTTCAAATGCCTTTTTAAAATCATCACTAATCAAATGGCGAACCTTTTGTGCTTTTAAGTAATAAGCATCGTAATAACCTGCTGATAAAGCATAGGCCCCAATCATAATGCGACGTTTAACTTCAGGCCCAAAGCCTTCACTGCGCGAACGCTTGTACAGGTCTTCCAAGTCAACAGGATCTTCACATCGGTAACCAAATCGAACCCCATCAAAACGTGACAAGTTCGAAGAACATTCCGCTGGCGCAACCACATAATATGCCGGTACTGACAGACCACTGTTCGGTAATTCTATATCAACGACTTCAGCACCCAATTTTTTGTATTGATCGACTGCTGCGTTGATGACATCTCCGACGTCACTATCCAGGCCCCCACCAAAATACTCTTTCGGCAAGCCAATCTTTAAGCCTTTTAAATTGTTAGCCAGGTCAGCCGTATAATCAGGCACATCTTTTTCAACACTGGTCGAATCTTTTGCGTCAAAACCGGCCATCGCATTTAACATTAAAGCCGCATCTTCTGCTGTTTGTGTTATAGGTCCTGCTTGATCGAGACTCGAAGCAAACGCAATCATGCCGTAACGTGAAACCCGACCATAGGTTGGTTTTAAACCGGTGATACCACATAATGAAGCAGGCTGACGAATCGACCCCCCGGTATCCGTCCCCGTCGAAGCCGGAGTTAAACGTGCCGCAACTGAAGCGGCAGACCCACCCGATGAACCGCCAGGCACACAATCGGTATTCCATGGGTTACTCACCGGACCATAAAAACTGGTTTCGTTGGAAGAACCCATCGCAAATTCATCCATGTTGAGTTTGCCCAGCATGACTGCACCGGCCTGATTAAATTTTTCAACTACAGTAGCATTATAAGGAGAGATAAAATTATCTAACATCTTCGATCCACAACTGGTCTTAATGCCTTCAGTACAAAAAATATCTTTTTGCGAGATCGGGATCCCGGTTAGCGGTCCAGCTTTGCCTTTTGCGATCAGTTCATCGGCTTGTTTAGCCTGAGCGAGAGCATGATCTTTTGTCACCGTTACAAAACTATTCAGATCACCATCGAATTTTTCGATTCGATCCAAAAAATGCCGGGTTAATTCAACGCTACTGACGCTTTTACTTTTTAGTTCAGTCGACAGTTGTTTTAATGTATTTGTATGTAAACTCATTTTTGTTAAATACTTTCTTAATTTTATTTAAAGTTAAGATCCTTCGCTTCACTCAGGATGACAATCTTATTTACCGGGTTGACGATCTCGATTAACCCGTCCAGACAGACAAGACGATTGTCACCCTGAACGAAGTGAAGGGTCTTATACGTCTTCGTTTGTTACTCAATAACTTTCGGTACCAGATACAAACCATCTTCGACCTTCGGCGCATGCTGCTGAAAATGTTCGCGCTGATCTTGCTCGGTCACCTCGTCGGCACGTAATCGTTGCACGGCATCGAGAGGGTGAGCCATCGGTGTCACTTCATCTGTATTGACTGAATCCATTTGTTCGACCAGGTCCAGGATATTGGACAGGTTTTTCGCATAACCGGGTATATCCGATTCCTCGATCTGGAGTCTCGCCAGGTTGGCGATCTTTTTAATCTCTTCGCTGCCTAATGACATTCTTACCTCATTTTCGGTTTTTTTGCCCGAATCATACATATGTGAACTACAGTACAAAAATTCAAGTAATTTCAACGTCCTACTTGCTCAATCTTCGCGGGTTGATTAAAGTAGCGTATCCTATTTATATAGTATTAAAAGCACTTGTGTCCATTGATCTGGGCACCGCCAACACCCTCATCTACGTCCGCGGAAAGGGGATTGTACTAGATGAACCGTCTGTCGTCGCTATCCGTCAGGAACGTGGACCGGGTGGACCTAAATCCATCGCCGCCGTCGGCGGCGAAGCCAAGCGTATGTTGGGCCGTACGCCGGGCAACATAGTCGCGATTCGCCCCATGAAAGATGGCGTCATTGCTGACTTTACCGTGACCGAGAAGATGTTACAGCATTTTATCCGTAAGGTGCATGAAGCCCGTTTTTTCCGTCCCAGCCCTCGCGTTTTAATCTGTGTGCCTTGTGGTTCTACCCAGGTTGAACGTCGCGCCATCCGCGAATCAGCCGCTGGCGCCGGTGCTCGAGAGGTATTTCTGATTGAAGAGCCGATGGCCGCGGCGATTGGTGCCGGAATGCCCATTTCGGAAGCCAGTGGCTCAATGGTATTGGATATCGGTGGTGGAACGACTGAAGTCGCAGTAATCTCACTCAGCGGTATCGTGTATTCAGCGTCAGTCCGCATCGGTGGAGATCGATTTGATGAGGCCATCATTAATTATGTACGCCGAAATTATGGCTCGTTGATCGGTGAATCCAGTGCAGAACGAATCAAACAAACCATTGGCTCGGCCTACCCCGGTAACGAAGTCCGCGAGATGGAAGTCCGTGGTCGAAATTTAGCCGAAGGTGTACCACGCAGCTTTACTTTGAACAGCAATGAGATCCTCGAAGCCTTACAAGAACCGCTTTCTGGCATCGTCAGTGCGGTCAAAACGGCCCTCGAACAAACCCCACCAGAACTGGCTGCCGATATCGCCGAACGTGGCATGGTATTAACCGGTGGTGGTGCCCTGCTATGCGATCTGGATCGACTGCTAATGGAAGAAACCGGGCTACCGGTCATTATTGCCGAAGAACCCCTCACCTGTGTGGCACGAGGCGGCGGTCGCGCCCTCGAGATGATCGACGAGTACGGTGGCGATCTGTTTACCGTTGAGTAAACTAAAACTGCTGGATCTGGTATGTTCGCGCTTCAGGCTTCCGAACAAGGAGAATTCTCGTAAAGCTCCTATTTAAACAAGGCCCGTCACTTGCCATTCGTCTGCTGATATTCAGCATGATTTCACTGATCCTAATGGTGCTGGATCACCGATTTCATGCCACTGACGCGATCCGCTCTACGCTCTCTATCGTCGTTGATCCTATTCGATATGTTGTCAATTTACCGACCGACATAAAAAACTGGGCCGCGGGATCCCTGGTTTCGCATACGACCCTTGAAGATGAAAACCAGACCCTCAAAACTCAAAACCAGCTACTCAAGGCAAAATTGCAAAAATATGCCTCTTTAAAAGCTGAAAATGCAAATTTACGCGGTTTGCTGAAATCAGCCAAAAAATATGAAGACAAGCTGGAGCAGGTACTAATTGCCGAGATTCTTTCCGTTGATCTGGATCCGTTCCGCCGCAAAGTCGTCATTAATAAAGGCAGCAGCCATGACGTCTACATTGGCCAGCCGATCATTGGCGCCCAGGGTGTGATGGGAAAGATCATTCATATTGGCCCCTTATCAAGTACTGCATTAATGATCACCGATGCAAACCATTCTATTCCCGTACAAGTTAATCGTAATAATGTTCGTGCGATAGCCATGGGTATACCCAAAAATAATCAACTTGAACTCATACACCAACCTAACAATGCCGACATCAAAGTCGATGACTTGCTGGTTACTTCAGGATTGGGGTGTATATTCCCGGGAGGCTATCCGGTCGGTCGGGTCACCGACATCACAACCAATTTAAGTCTGCCGTTTGCTAAAATTATTGTTCAGCCCACTGCGCAACTCGATAAAAACCGTGAAGTATTGTTAGTATGGCCTGACTTTGGCGGAAATAAGCAAAGTGACTGCCGTGGCCCTGAGGAAGATTCTTAATGGCCGTTGCACAGCGACAAGGTGGATTAATCATAATTTTATCGTTTGTTGTCGCACTCATGCTCAGCATCATCGATTTACCCAACTGGGCTGAAGAGATTCGACCTCAATGGGTTGTGTTGGTATTAATATACTGGTCTATGGCCTTACCACAACGGATCAGTGTTGGTACAGGCTGGGTGATGGGATTGTTATTAGATGTGACCAACTCAGCGATACTTGGACAAAATGCGTTAGCCCTCGCCTTTATTGCCTTTTTAACGGCTCATTTACATCAACGACTGCGTGTCTTTCCCTTTTGGCAACAAGCCATCGTCATATTTGTCTTTTGTATTATATTCAATTTGATTGTGTTATGGATTAAAGGCATATCAGGCAGTGCACCAAACGTCTGGTTGATCATAACCCCGAGTTTCACTTCTGCAATTTTTTGGCCTCTGGTCTTTATTTCTTTACGCCGGATAAGGCGTTCTTACCATGTCAAGTAAACGACAGTAATACAATCATCTATGGCGCGCCATTCATCATTAACCATTAAAGATCATTTTCGGGAAACCCACCTCTTCCAGCAACGTCTATTGGTCATGACGATATTCGTAATCGTTTTGCTAGGTGTGCTTATTGCTCGATTATTTTTTTTGCAGATCATTGATCACGAACATTACACAACATTATCAGAAGAAAACCGTCTTGATATATTACCAATCGCACCCATTCGGGGTTTAATTTACGATCGCAATGGGATTCTACTGGCACAGAATGTTCCCAGCTTTGCCTTGCAGATCATTCCTGAACGAACTAAAGATACGAATCAAACTCTGCTTGAATTAAAAAAATTAATCTCAATAAGTGACGATGAAGTTGAACGATTTAATACCCTGAGGAAAAAGAAACGACGTTTTGAAGGTATAACTCTGCGCTATCGATTAAACCCCACAGAACGCGCCAAAATCGCGGTTAATCTGGACAGATTTCCCGGTGTCAAAATTGCTGCTGAACTGACTCGCGAATACCCCAAAGGTAAACTCGCCTCACATGCGATAGGTTATATGGGACGCATCAATGAACAGGAACTCACGCGCCTGGATATTTCTCGCTATAGCGCGACTAAACACATTGGTAAGGTCGGCGTAGAACGAGCTTATGAAGACATATTACATGGCGAAGTTGGCTTTGAGCGTGTCGAAACCAATTCACAGGGCCGAATATTGACCAGCACACCTGAAGTTGATCCTAAGCCGGGTAAAGACTTGTATATGACCATTGATATTAATGTCCAGGAAAAAGCCGAACAAGCCTTTAAAGAATCAGAAAATAATGGTGCATTGGTCGCAATTGATCCAAATAACGGTGAAGTACTGGCCTTTGTTAGTATGCCAACATTTGATCCGAACCTGTTTGTTAATGGTATTGATCGTAAAACTTATAAAGCGCTTAGCACCTCTCCAGATCGACCTTTATTTAACCGTGCACTCCGTGGCCAATATCCACCAGGATCAACACTTAAACCATTTATCGCATTAGCCGGTTTAGAATATAACTTGATTATGGGCAATGAAGAAATTAAATGTCCCGGTTATTACAGATTAAAAAATGATGATCGAAAGTATCGCGACTGGAAAAAGCACGGCCATGGTGAAACTGATATGTCGAAAGCTATTGTGCAGTCATGTGATGTTTATTTCTATGATCTGGCATTACAATTAAAAATTGATCGAATGCATGATTACCTTGCTCGTTTTGGTTTAGGACAAACGACCGGTATCGACATTCGCGGCGAGGCCCCGGGGCTATTGCCGTCCAAAGCCTGGAAACGTAAGGCCTATAATTTGCCCTGGTTTCCTGGTGAAACTTTGATAACTGGAATCGGACAAGGCTTTACCTTAACGACACCATTACAACTGTCGCACATTACCGCCACCCTTAGTAATTTTGGTCGAATCTATAAACCGCGTATTATTCATGCAATCGGAGAACCTGGCTTTGAGGAGGTCACTATCCAGAAACCTCGATTTGTTGGCATTGTTGATAAAAAAAATCCAGACCACTGGACATCCATCACCAACGCCATGACCAAGGTTGTACACGGTGTTTATGGGACAGCACGTGGTATCAATCGAGATCTGACTTATAAGGCCGCGGGAAAAACAGGTACCGCACAAGTATTTGGCATCAAGGAAGATGAAGAATACGACGAAGAAAAAATTGCCAAAAAATTACGCGATCATGCTTTATTTATTGGCTATGCCCCTATTGATGAACCTAAAATTGCCATTGCTGTCATAGTAGAAAATGGCGGCAGCGGTGGCGCTGTGGCCGCACCGATCGCTCGTAAAGTGATGGATGCCTATCTAGTAAAAGAACAAAAGTGAAGCCGATGCCAGGATTTTCTAAATCAGAATTTGCCGATACCACCCGCATTAAGGCGGGGCGTCGTATATTGCATGGTTTTCATATTGATCTACCGTTGTTAGTCAGTTTACTGGTGTTGGTGGTGGTTGGTATTTTGGTGCTCTATAGCGCCAGTGAACAGGACAATAAGTTAGTCGAGCAACAACTCATTCGACTGGCCATCGCCTTTGTCGTGATGTTTGTTATTGCCCAGCTTTCTCCCGATACATTGCGCTACTGGAGTCCATGGCTCTTTATTATCAGCCTGATCATGCTGATTGCAGTATTGCTGTTCGGTGAAGAAGGCAAAGGTGCACAACGTTGGCTGAATTTAGGTTTCTTCACCTTCCAACCTTCCGAATTAATGAAGCTGGCCTTACCCATGTTGTTGGCCTGGTATTTATCCGAAGCTCATTTACCACCAAAATTTAAACAGGTTATTTTAGTTCTACTCATAATTTTGCTTCCAACTATATTGGTTGCCAGACAACCTGACCTGGGAACGTCTTTGTTACTTGCCAGTTCAGGAATTTTTGTGTTATTTCTTGCAGGCCTGCGCTGGTTCTATATTGTATTGAGTTTTATTCTGTTAATTCCCGCTTCGTTAGTCTTGTGGTTCTACGGGATGCATGACTATCAGCGCACACGTGTGTTGACTTTCCTGAATCCGGAATCAGATCCACTGGGTTCCGGCTATCACATTATTCAATCTTCCATCGCGATTGGTTCCGGGGGTTTGTACGGAAAAGGCTGGCTTAACGGAACTCAATCTCATCTCGATTTTCTGCCCGAAAGAAAAACAGATTTTATTTTTTCAGCTTTTAGCGAAGAATTTGGTTTGATCGGAGCCGTTATCTTACTCTTTATCTATGGGATCATTATTGCGCGTGGCCTCATTATTGCGGCCCAGGCCCAGGATACCTTCTCAAGATTGCTGGCTGGCAGCATCATTATCACTTTTTTTATCTATGTCTTTATTAATATTGGTATGGTCAGCGGTCTGCTACCCGTAGTAGGCATACCTCTACCGTTGGTGAGCTTTGGCGGAACATCAATGGTGACGCTGTGCGCAGGATTCGGTATCCTAATGTCGATACAGACACATCGGAAGTTAATTGCAAGTTAAATAATTGAATGGAGATAAGCGTGTATTGTAGTAAAGCCCTATTGTCTATATTTGGTCTGACTTTGGTCTATATTGTTAGTGTTAACGCATCGGCAGCAGGTGAAGAACCAGGCCCTTTTGAAGATAGAACGGAGATAAACCTGTTCATTGATGAAATGGTCGCTGAACATAAGTTCGATAAGAAAGAACTCACCGCATTATTTGACAAAGCACGCCTGCACCAATCGATTATCGATGCCATCTCGCGTCCAGCCGAGAGTAAACCCTGGTATGAATATCGTCCCATCTTTGTCACTCGCTCCCGGGTTCGCGGTGGTGTCCTGTTCTGGCAGGAAAACGAGGCGGTCATTAAACAAGTCTCTGAAAAATACCAGGTTAAACCCGAAATTATTGTCGCCATCGTGGGGGTCGAAACACGTTACGGGCGACACAAGGGAAACTACCCTATCCTGGACTCGCTGGCGACATTAGCTTTCGCCTATCCACCAAGAGCAAAATTCTTCCGCAGCGAACTTAAGCATTACTTACTGATGGCAAAAGAGGAAGGTTTCGACCCGCTGGAACATAAAGGATCCTATGCTGGGGCTATGGGGATGCCACAATTTATTTCGAGCAGCTTCCGAAGCTATGCGGTCGACTTTGATAATGATGGTAAACGAGATCTTTGGGAAAACACGGCCGATGCCCTCGGTAGTGTGGGTAATTATTTTAAACGTCATGGCTGGACTGCGGGGCAACCCATTGCCCATAAAGTTGAAGTCAATGGCATTAAATATAAAGAATTGCTGACTAAATCACTAAAACCCAAACATACCCAGGATGAGCTAATGCTCGCAGGAGTCACCTTGCCTGGCGACATCCCTAAGGATATAAAAGGAAAATTGATTGAATTAGATAGTGGCGATGGGCCCGAATATTGGGTTATTTGGGATAACTTTTATGTCATTAGTCGTTATAATCACAGTGCGCTCTACTCGATGGCGGTATTTCAGTTGAGCCAGGAGATATTGGAATCCAGATAATCGATTCAAGGTCGTTGTTTATGCTGAAGTACGATCACATATTATACCGAAACGTCGCCATTATGCTGATTTGCATAGCAATGAGCGCTTGTACATTCGCGAAAAAAGATGCCGCTCCCAAACGACATGTGAATGTCGCCGATATCCCGGATGCCGTTCCGCGCGTTGAACCACGAAGTAGAGGCGGCAATCCTAAATCCTATGTGGTTTTTGGCAAAACCTACAAAGTAATGAGTAGTTCACACGGCTATGTTGAACGTGGTATTGCCTCGTGGTATGGCACGGCCTTTCACGGTAAAAAAACCTCCAATGGCGAGACCTATAGCATGTATCAAATGACGGCCGCCCATAAATCGCTGCCAATTCCCACCTATGTTGAAGTCAGAAATTTAAAAAACGGTCGATCCATTATTGTCCGCGTTAATGATCGAGGTCCATTTCACAACAACCGGATCATTGATCTTTCTTATGTCGCCGCCAAGAAACTCGGAATTGCGGGCACCGGTACCGGCCTGGTTGAGGTCCGTAGTATTAATCCACGTAGTTGGAAGAAAGAGCAACAGCAAAAATCACCAAAAGCCCAAATTCGCCAGACACCCTCCAACTTCAATAGCCTGTTCATTCAAGCCGGCGCCTTCGCCAGTCAACATAATGCGAATCAGCTACAAAAACAGCTCGTTTCTCTGTTTCCCAACAAACCAATCCAACTTGCCAAAAATACTCAGGACCAACTTTTTCGGGTCCGCATTGGCCCAATTAGCTCGGTCGAAGAAGCCGACCGCATTGCCCAAACCATTAGTAATAATGGCCACCCGACCCCGCAAGTGATTATCGAATAAATCCTATCCCTCTGCTTTGTATTCTCAGCCTGAATTGACCAGATAGGGTGGCATATCGGCTATTTCATAGAGCTGGTAAATTGTGTGCACAAGGCATGCGAAATCACCTCAAGCACGTTACAATACGCCTAAATGTCGTTAAGAGAGGTCGTTATGTTGTTGAGTAAAAAGCTTTTTTTAGTATTTTGTCTAAGTCTGATGGCTGCCGTTTCAGGTGCCCAGGCCAGTCTTATTCCAACAGCACCCACCGTAAAAGCAAAAGCCTATGCCCTATTAGACCACCACAGTGGCCACTTCTTAGCCGAAAAAAATATAACCGATCAAATTGAACCAGCAAGTCTGACAAAAATGATGACCGCTTACGTGGTCATGCAAGAAATTGAAAATGGCGGAATTAAACTGGAAGATGAAACTGTCATCAGCGAAAAGGCCTGGCGCATGAAAGGCTCACGCATGTTTATTAAGGTTGACACCAAAGTAAGTATAAAAGAGCTACTGCTGGGGATGATTATCCAGTCTGGTAATGATGCCAGCGTTGCACTGGCCGAACACACTGCGGGCAGTGAAGACAGCTTTGCAACCTTAATGAATAAATACGCCGAGCAATTAGGAATGAAAAATTCTAATTTCGTTAATTCAACTGGCTGGCCTCATAAAGAGCACTATACAACGGTTGAGGATCTGGCAATTTTGTCACGAGCACTCATCAATGATTTTCCTGAACATTATGCATTGTATAAGACAAAAAATTATACCTACAACAACATTCCACAATTTAATCGCAATCGACTATTGTGGGTTGATGAACGAGTCGATGGAATCAAAACGGGTCACACTGAAAGTGCTGGCTACTGTCTAATATCTTCAGCACTTAAAAACGATATGCGGCTTATTGCCATTGTGGCGGGTACAAAATCTGAACGCGCCCGTGAAACCGCTAGCCGTAAATTATTAAATTACGGTTTTCGTTTTTTTGAAACCTTTAAACTTCATGCTGCCAACGCACCTTTAACGGATATGCGTATATGGAAAGGCGAGAAAGAAAGTGTGCCTCTGGGCCTTTCCAAAAGTTTATTCATTACCACACCCCGTGGCAAACGAAACAAAATAAAAGCGCATATGAATGTTGATGCAACTATCGTTGCGCCTATCACCAAGGGCCAGGCTTATGGCAAGGTTGAAGTAAAACTAGGCGAAGAACTCATTGCTGAGCGAACACTGGTGGCACTCGAAGACGTAAATGAAGGTGGTTTTTGGCGGCGCACAGTTGATAACATTAAACTTTTATTTCAATAAACCATGGCCATGACTGATTCCATTGTTTTTTTAAATGGCGAATTTATGCCACTAGATGAAGCCAGGGTGCCGGTTCTTGACCGAGGTTTTATTTTTGGTGATGGCGTCTACGAAGTCATTCCAGTCTATGCAAAACGTTTATTTCGTCTGGATGAACACCTGGACCGATTAAATAACAGCCTAGACGCGACTCGCATTCCCAATCCCTATCCAGAATCGGAATGGAAAAAATACCTCAGTCAGCTTGTCATGAAACATGATATTGAGGATCAGTCTATTTATGTACAAGTTACCCGCGGCGTGGCAAAGCGTGATCATGCCTTTCCTGGAGACATCACCCCAACCGTATTTATGATGTCGAACCCGTTAAAAGTTACTGATACGGAAACGTTCAACAAAGGTGTAAGTGCGATTACGCTCGATGATATCCGCTGGCAATACTGTAATATAAAAGCCATCACCTTACTGCCGAATATATTACTAAAGCAAACCGCAATCGATGAAGGCGCCTCAGAAGCCATCTTGGTTCGAGATGGCGAAGTCACTGAAGGATCAGCCAGTAACATATTTATTGTTATCGATGGTGTCATTAAAACACCTCCCAAAAGTAGCCGTTTGTTACCTGGCATTACTCGTGATTTGATCGTTGAATTAGCTAAAAAGAACCATATTGAATGTATTGAATCGAACTTCTCTCGTACCGAGCTATCGGCGGCAGATGAAGTGTGGCTAACCAGCTCAACTAAAGAAGTACTACCCATTGTTAAATTAAATGACGAAATGGTTGGTGACGGTAAACCTGGTCCCGTCAGCGTTAACATGTACGAGATTTTTCAGCGTTATAAATCTGAATTGAAACACAACGATGACTAATTTATCTTATGAAAGATCCCGATCAAGAAACCCTGTTTGAATTCCCCTGCCAGTTTCCGATTAAGGTAATGGGTAAGGCAATCCAGGAGTTTGAACAAGAAGTTATTCAGATCATGCAGCGCCATATAGACGGATTTGAAGATTCGGCCATCACTCGTCGTGATAGTGCGAAGAGTAATTATGCCGCATTGACTGTCACCATTACTGCAACCAGTCGCAAACAACTCGATGCAATCTATATGGACCTGACCGCATCTGAATTAGTGATAATGGCACTATAAACTTTTCCCTGCTTCAACTCATCCAATGCAAAAACTATATACAACACCTGCCACAGACCTGCTGTTCAGTGATTTAGGGATAAGTGATTATCAGCCTGTATGGGACAACATGCGAAATTACACGCTCAATCGCACGCCAACCAGTCAGGACCAAATTTGGTACTTGCAACATACTCCGGTTTATACACTAGGTCTCAACGGTAAAAAAGAACACGTACATCAAACGGATAACATTCCACTTATCCCTGTCGATCGGGGTGGCCAGGTGACTTATCATGGTCCTGGTCAACTTGTCGCTTACTTGTTAATTGACATGCAACGTAAAAATCTCGGCATTAAAAACATCGTTTATGCGATGGAACAAGCCATAATAGATTATCTCGATAGTCTGGATATCCGCTCTGAACGCTTAATGGGCGCACCTGGAATTTATGTTGCGGGTGCGAAAATAGCCGCGTTGGGTTTAAGAGTGAAAAAAAACTGCACCTACCATGGACTCTCACTCAATGTTGATATGGATTTGAAACCATTCAACAACATTAATCCATGCGGTTATGAGAACATGGCCGTTACTCAGATTAAAGATTTAGTCGATCTCCCCTGTCCTGATTTGAACGCGGTAAAAACCGGTCTCCACCATCACCTGTGCCAGCATTTAGGGTACAATAGTGAAATCCAATAACCGCCAATCCCGATAGACATCTCGATGAAAGACCCCAAAAATGAACATAATGAAGTCTTGCCCCAGGCGGCCAATCCCTTAAAGGGGGCCAGTAAAACGGCGCGTATACCGATAAAAGTCGTTCCTAAAGATCAACCACTTAGGAAACCCAACTGGATCCGGGCACGCTCACCAAATTCGCCCGCTGTGGCCAATCTCAAAGATGTTCTCCGGCAGCATAATTTACATACCGTCTGTGAAGAGGCCGCCTGTCCTAATATCGGAGAATGTTTTGCCCATGGCACCGCAACCTTTATGATCATGGGAAATATCTGTACTCGACGTTGCCCTTTCTGTGATGTCGCCCATGGTCGTCCAGAGCCACTCGATACTGATGAGCCACTTAACCTGGCTAAAACGATTGCGGCCATGAAGTTACGTTATGTCGTCATCACATCAGTCGATCGTGATGACCTGAGAGATGGAGGTGCCGCACACTTTGCTCACTGCATCGCTGCTATTCGCGAACACTGCCCGGAAACAAAAATTGAAATTCTCACACCCGATTTTCGAGGACGAATGGAAAAGGCCTTGCCTGTTATCACTCGTCAACTACCTGATGTATTTAACCACAATCTCGAAACCATACCACGTTTATACAAAAAAGCTCGACCCGGTTCAGACTATCAGTGGTCATTAGATCTTATCAAGAATTTCAAATCTGATAATCCTGACGTTTCAACAAAATCTGGATTAATGTTAGGCCTGGGTGAAACACTCGAAGAAGTAAAACAGGTGATGCAAGACCTGCATAATCATGGTTGTGACATGTTAACGCTCGGACAATATCTACAACCAAGTCAGCACCACCTTCCAGTTGAGCGGTATGTCACACCTGATGAATTTAAAGAATTGGAACTCGCAGGATATGCTATGGGTTTTAAAAATGTCGCTAGCGGACCGATGGTGCGTTCTTCATATCATGCTGATATTCAGGCTCAAGATTTAAATTAACTTAAAATTAATAAGAGCAATCTCACATGGAAGTCTTTATTACCAAACTCGTTTCAAGCCTCCTGGTTCCCCCTGGGTTATTTTTTTCACTTATACTAATTGGTCTACTGGTACGAATTCGATTTTATCGAACTGGACAGATATTCTTTTATTCCGGCTTGATTAGCTTAATTCTTATAAGTGTCCCTCTTGTTAGTTCTACTTTAGTCAGTATTACCCAGGTGGACTCACCTTTAAACCACGACCAATTCAGCAACGTATCAGCTAAAGCTATCGTGATCCTCGGTGGCGGTCGCTATGCCGATGCACCTGAATATCAATCCAAAGATACTGTTTCACGACATGCCCTGGAACGTTGCCGCTATGGTGCCTACCTACAACGTCAATTGAAATTACCCATTTTAGTTACAGGTGGTAGTGTATATGGAGGTCGAAAATCCGAAGCATTTTTAATGAAAGAGGTCATTGAAAATTCTTTCAGCGGCGTTGCTCATTGGACAGAAACCAAGAGTCGCACAACATATGAAAATGCTAAATACAGTTACGATATGTTAAGTACGAATAGTAATACCAACATTATACTTGTGACGCATGCTTTACATATGGCCCGTGCCACGGAAGCATTTGAACAAGCAGGATTTACCGTTATCCCTGCACCTATGGGCTTTTATACCCCAGACACAAGATCTATTTTCATGAGAATTTTCCCCAGTATCGGCGCCGCCAGAAAATCCGCGAGAGTATTTCATGAATGGATGGGTCGACTTTGGTATAAACTCAGATATTACTAACGACCTTCGTAGAGAATACGCCAGGTTCCCGTTTCTTTGCCAAGATAGATTTTTTTTCTAATCTCACCATTATAGTTATTCGACTGATACTTCTGCGTAAACCGCGCTAACACCATATCGTGGGAAGCAGTTTTACCTTGATTTCGTACAGGATAATAATAGAGTGACAAGTCACTGAGGGTGACTTTTTGAAAAGTTTTTTGTTTAGCTATTCGGGTTTTATATTGGATCCAACTACGTTGGTTATGTCGCCCACTCCAGAATTCTTTTCCATAGTGGCTCAGATACTTCTGTACATCTAAGCTTTCCCAGTCCAGGCGCCAGCGCTCAATAGACTTTAAAACTTCTGCACGAGTATCATTCCATTCATTTATTGATACCCATTGTATTTTTTTAGCAATAACAATAGGCGTTACCCCTGGCGTAATCAAACTTTTAATATTGTTCAGGTCCGGATTTGATAAAACGACACAGCCTTCGCTATCTAGTGGTGGGCGACTGTAGTAGATCCTGTCGGTTCCATGCAACCAGATGCCATTACCTGTTTTACCTAACTTTCGATCCAGAGCATTCGGATAATTAGTCGGAAATGCGCCGATTCCATATTTCTCAGGTAACTCACCATCCGGGATCCAGGAAGTAATAAAATAAACCCCTTCTGGTGTTTTAAGATCACCCTCAGTGATTTTGTTACCACTTTTTCTGCCCGTACTAATATAAAAATCTTTCACTAATTGAGCAGGTGTATTGCTACTCTTTCGTTTAAAGACGTATAAACGGTGATTAGTCTTATCAACTAATAAGGCCGTTTTAATGGTAGAGCTCAAATTTAATAGTTGCAGCGGAAACTTATCCCCACTAATTGGAGCAAGATTGGCCTGAATACGCATACGGGCTTCATCTCTTAATGCGCTTACCTGAACTTGAAGGGTTTCAGTATCTACACTGAGTCCTAGTGAACTAATGTCACTCATCATATTAGCGCGGCCTGCCAACATATCAGCACGCAGCAGATGAGCCAAATGGAATTGTGGAACTTGATTTGATAGTTGCGTAATCTCATTAAAAGCCAACTGGGGCTCACCAAGCTGATAAGTGGCGACACTTTTTATGAAACGTGCCTCATAATCTTTTTCATCCCTGGAAACCCTATCAGCCATACGCTGTTTTAACTCGGTTAATGCCGATGTCGTTAAATCAATCTCTGGTATGGCACTTTTGATAACCGTGGTTTGTGTTGCTAATGAATTTATTGAATCAGAATTCACTATATTGGACTGTATTATCTTAGGTTGTACTAAACTTGACACCGTTTGACTCTGGGTCACCACCGCCATCACCATTAAAAGTGCAGAACACCCTAAAATAAAAGATTTTCGATATATTAAGTGCATACTAATTTATCTTGGCTAAATTCCGTTCTTCTACTATTCGCCAACCATCTTCAGTCTGGCGTAATTTTAATTCTTTGCGAGTTTTATCCTGATAATTGCTGGCACGGTATTCCTGTATCAACTCAACTTTTGCAACTTCATTGGATATTGATTTAATGTTAATCCCTTCCAGACCAATCTGAATCCAGCTAGGTTTATTTAATCGAACTCGCCGCTCCTTTTTCCAGGCAATGCGTGATTGCCCTGGAGGATGATAGTCATCGGCATAAAATATAAAGTAAACATCCGTTGCCTGTTCTGACCATGCAGCCGCCCAACCCTGCAGAGTGGTAATGATCTCATCTCTATCCTGTAATGATTTCGAAGCAGAAGGCTTTTGATTGGTTGAAGCCAAAACAATGGGGGCAATGTTCTCTGAATCTTTCTGGATCGGGGTCAGGCTTGGACTTGTTTCTGAGTTGCTTGTATCAGACCCCGGAGTTTTGTTTTCAAAACCAGCTGAGGGATTCCCGACAATATTCAGACTGGCAAGGCTTATTGGTGAGTTTGCAGCATTTAACTGCAGGGCCTTCCCATATGAGTTTCGTGCCATGGCAACATAAATCTGACTTAAATTATCGTAAATCGTTGCATAGCCTGGGTGGGTATGCATTGCCGTTTCAAGCAAGGATTGAGCCTCAGCCAGCTTACCGTCTTTTACCAGTAAACGCGCTAGATTATTATAGGGTTCAGGGGCATTCGGGTGAGAAACAATGGTCTCACGATAGACTTCTTCAGCCAGTGCGAACTGTTCATTTTTCTCGAGTAAGCGTGCTTTTAAGAATAGCGCCTCAAAATGATTCGGGGATTGTTGCAAAAAGACATTAACGTCCTGAAGAAGTTGTGCTGTATCACCTTGCCCTGACGCTAGCCGGGCTTGTATTTGTTGCAGGTCATCTGCAAATGCCGGTACGACCCAATAGCAACTGGCTACACAGCAATAGAGAAAAGCACGTAACAACATCATTATTGATCTCTTTAGCCTAGCTTGTTAATAATATAGCTGGTTCATGAAAATCTGCAATGATTATACCAACTTAGCCTATCAGCTCAAGCTAACTTGCCTGGCATAAACCTCAGCTTACTGTTAAGCCGACAGGGTTGTGCTCAAATCCAGTTGTTCCATCAGGTAACAAAAGCAATCCTGACGGATAATTTCGGTATCTAATGTCAACATGGATGGCATTACCGTTCTGATAGTGCGTAACGTACCGTTTTTGACCTCAAAATACCGGTCGGCCACATCCTTGCCAAACTCATTGATCGCCTCAATCGGCATAAAATCATCCTGATTCGTGACGGCCATTATCGTTTCAGGTATTAACTCACTGAAATTAAGCTGATCCAGTTCGGGAGAGATCTGTAACGACACATTTTCGCCTTTCTGGCCAATAGTAATCCCTTGCTTTAGCTTTACGATCGCCACGGTATGAAACACCCTAATGTCGTGAACATCACGGCTTTGTTCATCCAACTCTTGCAGGTCCAAGACTGAACTTAAATAACCCCTGGCATGATCGATCCCGTTTGGCTCAGTCGGCTTACCACACTCGATCGTTACCGCAGGACACAAATTTGAAAATGCCAGGGATAAAACCGTATCCGGCTTAATGAAATAAACAACTGTGTTGGCAAATAACGTCGCCAGCTGGAAAAAGGGAGCCGCCAGACGGTTGACACAGGCATAATGTGGATTACGCCCGGTATTATTATGAATATCAATGCAAGCAAATACATCGCGCTGTTCCATTTGCCTTAATACTTCATGCACCATTTCATTCTCAATACGATCCTCTTCCATCTTCCAGATACGATTATAATCCGGTTGAGTATTTAAATGACGAACAGCCTCCTTCGCTGCAGCAACATTGGCGATGAACAGGCTTAGCGCACGAGGTAATGGTTTTTCCTGATACTCTTTTAATAATTCCCGCACTGCATACCAACCGGTTGTTTCATTTCCGTGTAACAACACGGAAATGAAAAGAGGCTGTTTTATTTCACCTGCTAAATGAATGAGACTGGGTCCTGGTAAAAAGTCATGTAATTCGTTTGGCTCGCAGTTTAATAGACCTTTTGGTAGTGATTCGAATACGGTTAACATAATTACACTCGCCATTCATGAACAGGCAGACCACTGTTCTGTTGTTGGTAATAAATTTCAGTTAAGGCAACCATATCTTTACCATGCTTTTTCACATACTGACGTTGCCAGGTAGCCCCATTGGTTTTTAACTGTAACCGATTTTTTATTACCGACAAATACTCATTAATATCGGTTTTAGAAATACCGAGCTGTTCCAGGCCAAGGTAGGCCATCGGTAACAATTTTTCGGTTAACAACTCATGAGCCGAAGCCTGTACACCGTCTAACCAGGTTAATTGAGCTTTTAACCCTAGATGACTGGCTCGGTAAAAATTATCTTTTGCCTGGGCAAAACCTAATAATCTTTCCGGAGGAATTTCGGCATTGGCTAAATAATTGACCACACCATAATAAAACGCCGCATTTGCAATCGCATCGAGATTACTCGGGCCTGCAGCCACCACTCTTTGTTCAATTCGTAAATGCGGTTTACCTTGCTCATCAAACCCAATCAAAGGTCGATTCCACCGCCAGACCGTGCCATTATGCAAGCGCAAGTGAGCTAACTTATTTTTACCACCATCAAGTTCGACCGGAAGCAAAACCGGATAATGCTCCAAGTTCTCAGTAAAACACTCTAATAATGAGTCTCGCGCATAACCTGAACCAAAGGTGACCCGACTGATAGGCCCAAAAGCAGCCCCAGCAAATCCACCAACTGCCACAGCTTGTTCGAAAAGAGGAATACGCGTTTCGTCCCATAAGTCTTTACCAAACAAATATGGAGAATTAGCCGTTAGCGCGACGAGTGGTGCCGACAATAATATACTGGCATTATAAAAACGAACCGCCTGCTGCGGACTCACCTGTATATGAATCTGAAATGAAGTGGCTGCCGACTCCAACATGACATCCCGATGAGTGACTTTTAAATGTTCCTTGCCGTTAATATCCAGCGTAATGGGTTTCCCTTTACGCCGATGAAAGACTTCTCGATTGAGTGCGCGATATCGTTTCATTTTCGACATATTCGATAAATTCAGATCTTCATTCTTTATCGTCGGTAAAATTCCACACATTAGAATTTTTGCTTCCAGATCGGCTGCTGTATTTTTACAACGCGTCCAGGTATCGATTAGTGACTGGTGCATGGCTGAAAAAACATGTCCATTTAAAGTCCGTGGCTCAGTATTTATTTCAACATTAAAATTAGCAAGCTCGGGACTGGCAAGTGGATTATTAAAGGCTTTTAAGAAAGCTTCATTGAGTGGAGCAGGATGATAATCATAATCGACTAACCAGGATTCTATTTCAAAACCAGAAACAGGGTGTTCATTAACAAATTCATTTTGAGCAAAAAGTTCAGTTAAATAATCAGTCTCTTCTGCTAATGAAGATTCAAACCGGCTAAAGTCACTCGCAACGAAATGACTGCTCTTGATTTCCTCTCCCATAACGAGCTATTTCCTTTTTTATGTCTCTAGCTTAGTTTCCAATTCTATTAATCGTTCTGGTGTACCTATATCTTCCCAGGCCCCATTATAAAGCTCACCCGTTACCTGCTGCTGTTTAATTGCCTGGCGTATTATAGGCGCCAACGGCTGTACACCCACTTTAAGTTTAGTAAATATTTTTGGAGAATAGATGCCGATTCCAGAATAAGTGTAGGCGGGGCGATCTAGTAAAAAATTATTTTCATCAATATCAAAATCACCGCGAGGATGGTGAGCACGATTATTAACCAGAACTAAATGGATTAATTGGTCCATTTTATGTTTTTGCGTGGTTAAAGCTGATAATTCATAGTCGGTCCAGATATCTCCATTTATAATTAAAAATGGCTCCACCCCTAAATATGGTAATGCCCGGATTATTCCACCCGCCGTCTCCAGGGCCTTTTTTCCTTCATCGGAATAATGAATTCGAAGCCCATACTGTTCGCCAGATCCTAAAGCCGGTTCAAACTGATCACCCAACCATGCATGATTTATCACTACTTCCTTAATGCCGGAGCGAGCAAGATTTTCCAAATGGTATTCAATCAGTCGTTTACCCGCGACCTTTAATAATGGTTTAGGACTTGAGTCGGTCAATGGCCTCATTCGTTCACCGCGGCCCGCGGCTAAAATCATTGCCTTCACTAAACGTTTTCAACCTGTGTTAAAGAAAGTGTTTGCGGAATTCCAAGCTCATCCAGCAAACATAGAAAATCTTCGAATTCAGAATATTGTGCAGCAATAGATACAATATAACTCATCGTTCGCGGTATATCTTTGACATAGCTCAACTTATTATCGCGATATTTAAGACGAGAAAATATCCCAGTTGCCTTGAGATGTCGCTGGATACCCATCAGGTCAAACCAGCGCATAAATTGGGGGGCACTCACATTAACAAGCAATTTTGCTTCGCATAGTAATTTATAATAATGATGAACCCAGAGTTCAACCTGTTGTTTTGGCCAGGCTATATAGCAATCCCGTAATAATGAAACCAGGTCATAAGTAACAGGCCCCCATACCGCATCCTGAAAATCCAAAATACCCGGATTATCCGGCTCAATGTACATTAAATTTCTGGAATGATAATCCCGGTGCACAAACACCCTGGGTTGTTGTAGTGCAGATTCTGCTAATAACTGATAAACCGCCTGCAGGGTATCATTCTGTTTTTTCGATATTGAAACCTTTAACTCATGACCTAAAAACCACTCACTAAACAAACTCATTTCCTGAAGTAATAACGCTTGATCATATGGCGGAATATTTACCTCACGCTGTACACCTCGGGTTTGCATTACCATCAATGCCTGCATCGCATCCAGATAGAGGCGATCGGCATTATCAGTGGATAATCGATCGAGATAAGGAATCGAACCTAAGTCAGTTAGCAAATAGAAACCGAGCTCATCCTGACTATTCAGTACGCGGGGAACATTAAGACCTAGGTTTGCTAAATAAGATGAAATTCTGACAAAGGGTTCGCTATCTTCTTTGTCAGGTGGCGCGTCCATTATGATATGGGAATCAGATTGATGCTCAACGCGAAAATAACGACGAAAACTTGCATCGGCAGAAGCAGGAGAAACCCGAATGTCATCACCCGCAAATAGATACTTTGCCCAATTGTTTATTTTTTCCAGTCGTTTATCCACTAACCTGAGTATACTTTATTAACTTGTGATTTGTTTGTTTTCATTTCACAATAAGCCCATCATGGCTCAAGAGCAGAAACGATTAATGCGATACCCTCTTATTGACGCACTCAGAGGCAGTGCTATCGCCATGATGATTGTGTTTCATTTTTGTTTTGATCTTACCCTGTTCAAATACGCTGATTTTGACTTTTATCATTCCCCTTTTTGGTTGCACTTTCGGACCTTGATCGTTTCCATTTTCACTTTTGTGATGGGAATGAGTCTTTATTTAGCAAACAAAAATGGGATAAATTGGCGCAAATATTTAAAACGAGTATCTATATTACTTGCTGCGGCACTTTTGGTTACGGTTTCAACCTATTTTACCAGTGGCGACCGCTTCATTTACTTCGGCATTCTGCATTTTATTTTCGTCGCCAGCCTGTTCGCAATTCCATTCTTAAGATTATATTGGGGTAATTTAATAATTGGTCTAATTTTGATCACTTTAGCAAACCTCTATGAAAACCCACTGTTCCATAACATTTACCTACAATGGATTGGCTTCATGGCCTATAAACCAGCTACCGATGACTATGCCCCATTATTACCCTGGTTTGGGATCGTATTAATTGGGATATTTTTTGCCCGCTGGGCGATCACTGAAAAACACGTTAATTTCATTCAAAACTGGCAGGCCAGGTCGACCATTGCAAAAACACTGGTTTTTGCAGGCATCCACTCTCTACTCATCTATTTGCTACACCAACCACTATTTTTTGGTCTGTTAAACCTGTACCAAATGCTCAATCAATAAAATCAACTTATCAATCCGTAGCCAGACACCTTATAATAGTTGTCAACTCATACCAATGCAGGATCGGCACATTAGGTGACGCCCGATTTTAAACAGTTTAGCCTGGCATTTAGTCTGCTCATAAGCATGACGGCCTCCCATGCCGGAGAAATAAACCCGGCACTCTGCCCTGCGGATTTCCTTGCGAGCCAGCCAAAATTTATTTCCTCAAATACAAATGACCAACGCATCCACGTCACCGCCGATAGCGCCCGGGTCGACTCCGATGCCGTCACTTATTTTGAGGGTGCCGTTCGTGCGCAACAGGCAAACCGATTACTTGAAGCCGATCGAATACGTTACGATCGGACCACAGAAGAAGTAACAGCAACGGGTAATATCGTTTACTCCATCGATAATTCCAGAATCACAGGGGATCAGGCTGAATTTAATCTAAAAACATCACAAGGTGTTTTGCAAAATGCCAATTATTTTACCGGGACCGTCAACGGTCGAGGTCATGCCGAAACGATTAATATTTTGAATAAAAATCAACTTGAGTTGAGTTCGGCAAACTACACGACCTGCCCACCCGATGCTGAAGCCTGGCGACTGGACAGTAGTAGTATTTTCCTGGATAACGAATCGAAGCAAGGTAGTGCAACCAACGTTGTACTCAGAGTCGCCGATGTTCCTGTCTTTTACTTTCCTTACTTTCGCTTTCCGATCAGTGAAGATAGATTATCCGGCCTGCTTTATCCGGGAATCGCTATCTCGAATAAACACGGCACTGAAATTTCTCTTCCCTACTACTGGAATATCGCTCCTAGTATGGACGCGACCTTTACTTTTCGGAATATGACTAAACGCGGACTCATGCTGGAAAATGAATTCCGTTATCTTACTGAGAATGGCAATGGTGTCATACAGGCTGATTATTTGCTGGATGATAAATTGTATGGCGATGACCGCAGTATGGTCGCCTGGTTATACAAGGGCACCCCCTCTGCCGGCTGGTCTACAACCGTCGATTACAAGTCCGTCAGTGACACAGATTACATCAGTGACTTTTCTAACAGCCTGGCCAGTTCCAGTCTCACCCATTTAAATCGTCAGGCAACCTTAAACTATAACCACGAATATTTTCTTTTCAGTGGCCTGGTGCAAAACTATCAACGCCTGTCTGGAGAGCAACCCTATGCCCGGGCACCGCAATTAACGTTAAACAGTCGTTTTACGAATGTCGATAATAAATTAAATTATGACGTTAACTCAGAATTTGTTCACTTTGATCACTCAGATTCAGAGAAAGTCATTGGCGATCGTGTAGTGATAAATCCCTTTATCAGTTACCCGATTCAATCGGATCCGGGTTTTTTCATACCTAAATTATCTTTACATCATATGCAATATAATCTTGAGCAGCTCAGCTCACCAACAGATGATCCAACACCCAGCGCAACCGTTCCTGTCTTTAGTACAGACATGGGTGTATTTTTCGAACGCGATACCAGTTTTGCCAAAACTGATTTATTGCACACATTGGAACCACGCTTATTTTACTTATATGCCCCCTACGTCGATCAGAGTGATTTACCTGTTTTTGATACTGCACTCACGCCATTTGGCCAGTCTTTATTTTTCTCAGAGAATCGCTTTAGTGGAAAGGACCGTGTAGGCGATGCAAACCAGCTTACCGCAGCATTGATAACCCGCTTTTATCGACAAGATAACGGAACAGAGATGTTTAATGCGGCGATAGGGCAAATATTATATTTTGAAGATCGGCTCGTCGCTTTACTACCCGATGGTAGCCCTGAGGTAACCGATGCCTCAAGTTATATCACTACCTTGTCGTTTACGCCTGACCCAAAAATCAAAATCGCCAGTGAATTTTATTTTGACTCAGAGCTAGACCACACGGAAGTCTCGAACACTCGAATTTCATATAAAGCCGGGCCTCACTCGCTCATTAATTACGATTACCGTTTCAGACGAAACGAATTAAGAACCCAGGGCATTGCCTTTATTTGGCAGATAAATCCTGGATGGCGGGTTTTTGCCGGTTATGAAGATGACCTCGAAAATGATCACCTCCTGCAGGACTTCCTGGGCATCCGCTATGACAATTGCTGCTGGGGCGTCCGAATTATCGGCCATAAGTACTTCGATAGTCTTGAACCGGGTACTGGCAACGCCCGCTTTGAAAGTGCCGTTTGGCTCGAGCTGGAACTGAAAGGATTATCAAGCCTGGGCTCAGAAAAAAGGATCGATAGTATCCTGGAAAGTGGTATCCTTGGCACTCGATAAAATCAGCAAATGTAAGAGATTAGACCGTGAAACAGCTATTCCAATCGAACCTGCTGGGCCAGGTTCTAACTGGCCTCTTGCTGGCCAGTTTATTGACCTCCCTAGTTAACGCAAAACGACCAGAAATCATAGAGTTAGACTATGTTGTAGCCATCGTCAACAAAGACGTGATTACCAATAGCGAGCTGGAACGCAAGCTTCAGGAGATTACCCGTCAGCTAGAGGCGAAAAACACCCAATTACCGCCCAAGTCCGTACTGCGCAAACAAGTGCTGGAACGAATTGTAATTGACCAGATTCAGCTCCAACTAGCCAAACAAACCGGTATCCGCATCAGCGATGAAAACCTGAATCAGGTGTTGGCCAATATGGCCGAAAGTAACAATATGGACCTGGACACTTTCCGTCGAGCGCTTGAAAATGACGGCTATGACTTCGCGCTGTTTCGCGAAGAGATGCGCAAAGAAATGATCATCACCCAGTTACGAAAACGCCAGGTCGAAAGCAAAACCTTCGTGACCGAGCAAGAGGTTAGAAAACAACTGGCGTCAATGACCAGTAAACAAAACCTCGATAACGAGTTTCATCTCGGCCATATATTAATCCCGATTCCCGAATCAGCCAAACCAGAAGAGATTGAGGCAGCCAAACAAAAAGCCGATCAGGTTATCACCCAGCTAAAATTTGGCGCCGATTTTGCGAAAACCGCCATCAGTGTCTCCGCCGGACAACAAGCATTGAATGGTGGTGATTTGGGCTGGATAAAACAAGGACAACTTCCTCTCGTCGCTGAAAGAATTATTCCAAACTTAAACCCTGGCGAGATCAGTGAGCCTGTTCGCAGCCCTGAAGGTTTCCACATTGTTAAAGTGATCAACCGACGTTCACACGAAAAACAACATGTCATTGAACAAACGCTTGCTCGTCACATCCTGATTCGCCCCGATGATGTCACATCAAGCCAACAAGCAGCGGTTAAACTAAATCGTATACGTACTCGTATCATCGATGGTGATGACTTTGGGGCGCTTGCCAAGGCCTCATCAGATGATCGCGCCAGTGCAGTTCAGGGTGGTGATCTCGGTTGGACCAGCCCGGGACAAATGGTTCCGGAATTCCAGGATCAAATGGATAAACTTGGCCCGGGCGAGATCAGTGAGCCATTTCGATCACGCTTTGGTTGGCATATTATTCAAGTCCTGTCACGGCGCACTCATGACAACACGGATGACTATATAAAGAATCAAGCCCGCAAGTTAATTCAAAAGCGTAAAACCGCTGAGCAAACACGTGACTGGTTACGTCGTATCCGTGATGAAGCTTACGTAGAATTCCGACTTGAAGAGTAATCGGTACTCTTCAAGGGATTGACTGCATGCCTCTTGTCCCAAGGTTGATTATCACCCCAGGTGAACCCGCTGCGATTGGCCCTGATCTGATTCTTCAATACTGCGATCAGCACGATTCAAACGATTTATTGGTCATTGCCGATCGAGACTTACTTGAAAAACGCGCACAGCGACTTAAGCTGGACATTAATCTGCATGAGCCCTTTAAAAATAAATCAGGCACAAATGAGCCCCTAAAAACCGGGCCAAAAGTACTTAACCTCATCCATATTCCACTTGCCACTGCCTGTGCCACAGGTCAGCTTGAGCAGCAAAATGCACGCTATGTATTAGACTGCCTGGATAAAGCCGTAGAGTTATGCCTTGCTAATCAACATTACGCCTTAGTCACAGGCCCCGTGCATAAAGGCAATATAAACGACGCTGGCATCCCGTTTAGTGGTCATACTGAATACCTTGCAGAACGTTCAAATATAGATCGACCCGTGATGATGCTGGCAACAACCGGCCTGCGTGTCGCATTGGCAACCACCCATATACCTCTATCCAGTATCCCTGCGATGATAACCCAACCGTTAATTGAGCAGGTACTGACTATCCTGCACTCTGATTTAAAAAATAAGTTTAATATTCCTAAACCACGTATCACCGTGTGCGGTTTAAATCCCCATGCCGGAGAATCTGGACACCTCGGCCGGGAAGAAATTGAAGTCATTGAACCGGTCATTAACAAATTAAATCAACAAGGGATGACCTTAACCGGTCCACTACCTGCCGACACGGCCTTTACACCAAAGTTAATGCATCAGACGGATGCCTATCTGGCGATGTATCATGATCAGGGCTTGCCCGTACTAAAGCATGTTGGTTTTGGTAATGCAGTAAACATTACCCTCGGCCTGCCTTTCGTAAGAACCTCTGTCGATCACGGTACGGCACTCGAACTGGCAGGTAGCGGCCAGGCGGATATAACCAGCTTGCAGGTCGCCATTGTAACCGCTCGACAAATGATTCAAGCACAAGTTTAAATTGATGTCAGAATTTAAATCACCACGCAAACGGTTTGGTCAGAATTTTTTACATGATCAAAATATAATTAACAAAATCATTAGCGCAATCAATCCACAAGCCGACGACCAGCTTGTTGAGATCGGACCTGGGCGCGGCGCCTTAACACTACCGCTATTAGAAACTCTAAAACAACTCCATGTCATTGAGATTGATCGTGACCTGGTGAGCTGGTGGCAAGAAAAACAATTAGCCCATCTGTATTTGCATGAACTTGATGCGCTGAAAGTCGATATATGTTCGCTGTACCCGACCTCATCTCAACAAAATATACGTATTGTAGGTAACTTACCCTACAACATTTCAACCCCATTACTGTTTCATCTGTTTAAGTTTTTACCCTGCATCAAAGACATGCACTTTATGTTGCAAAAAGAAGTCGTTGAGCGGATTACCGCTGTACCCGGATCAAAGATATATGGACGCCTGAGTGTCATGACACAATTCTATTGCCAAACTCATAATTTATTTACCGTGAGTCGTCACGCCTTTAGCCCGGCCCCCAAGGTTGAGTCAGCCATCGTGCAATTGATCCCTCACCTCGAACCGATCGATGTCTCCAACGACGTGTTCTCAACCATTGTGAAACAGGCCTTTTCTCAACGACGCAAAACCATTCGCAACAGTCTGAAAACCTGGTTCACGCCTGCACAGCTTGAGGCGCTTCAAATCGACCCAGCCGCCAGGCCCGAAACACTCGATCTTGAAACCTTCATACGACTCACCCGATCAGCTGAAGCTTCGGCGAACCAGTAATCCCGGTCTTCAACCGCTGTTTTAGTCGCGCCCCGCTAAAACGGCTCTTTATTTTAATCGCAACGCCCCGTTAAGCCGCTGTTTTTAAAACTCTTTCACAAATTAACGATAAATAATTCCCAGCACCTTCCAGGCTATAAATGATCCCCAATTTCAGACGATAACACCTTATATATGAATACCGCTAGAACATGACTTGGTTGAACTAACCAACAATAACTCGTTGTTACTATTCCGGGTGGGCCCGGTGCTTTGTTGTGCCCCTTCTTTACCGGTTCTCAGTATCATCCACCCACCTACCTTAACCCGTCCCCCCGGCAGTGATTTGGCTAAACCGGGTATTTTTAAACATTCTGGCTATATCGTCAGTAACCTGGATTTGCGCTTTAAGTTTGGCGTTGATAAAGAGCAATGGGAACACCCCGGCCGTGTCATCATTACCCAAATTGAAACGGGACATGTGGGTTTTTGGGTAGACGAAATTCGAGAAGTCATGGAAATTCCCGCAAGTGGTTGGGGAACTTTACCCCCGCTATTACCACGCGGAATATTCACAAAAACATTATTATTAGATAAAAAGATATATCTTTACGCTGAGTTTGAAAACTTATACAACATACCGACCAGCGGTTATTTACGTGTCTATATCGAACATCTACTAACACAACAGGCCTTATCAAAACCAGCCCCGGAAGTGACAAAACAAACGATTGGGTCTCGAGTAACTCAACACAGCGAATCTTCAATAACAGATAAAAAAACAATCACCGCTATTGAATCCGATACAGAGGACAACAAAACAAAAACCATTAAAGATGACTCACCCCGTTTAACATCTTCGACAACGAAGTTGAAATCAACCTCCTCCACTCCCCCTATTTCGACGACCTCAAACAATGAATCGGCTGCATTCCAGTCCCTTACACCCACCACATTGGGAAAAGACAAAATTAATCCATCGATGGTTACTCAAACCCAGTCTGATACACTAAAGTCAGATACAACAAGTAAAAAAGCTAAAACAAACTCAGTAACTGGAACTCAATCCAATTCTAAAAATAACGAAACATCAACCATCAAGCAGGACGCGAAAAAAGAACCAGCGCAGACACACTCGTCACAACTTAGTAAGTTTTCGGAAAATTTAAATACTAGTGAGACAAAGAAAAACAAAGATCGAAAAGAAAAACAACTCGGTCCATCTTCACCTGCCAGCTTATCGACAGGCATACGATCTTCACAAAATAAAACAAGCGCTATTCAAACGATAAATAACCAACAGGAAATTCAACCACATAGTTCTAATTCAACAAATAATATCGAACCGACCAACTCTGTTAATAATATTTCAACTTCGCAAAAACATAGCCCTGGCAGGTCAAAAAAAATAAATAAAGAACACGAAAACAATCATTCAGTTTCTTTAATTATATTCTTTCTACTGGTGGCTTTAATTATGATACCTGGATTAGTCTGGTATCTAAGTAGTGATAGTTATGACGATACAAAAACAAGTCAAATCGTAAAAAGTGATACAAAATCAAAACCGGTAAAAGAATCAGTGTCTGGCGTTAATGAATCTAATACCAACGAAAACGATACACAGAATTTATTTTCTTATTCTGAAAAAAATACTAAACAGACCGGCGATGTATCTAAAAACCTGAATGAAATAAGCATTTCTGAGTTACGGATAAAGGCTCAAGAACAAACCAACACCACCGATAATCTGCGAAACGACGGTCACGATAATGACAGATTAAGTGACATCGGTTCAGCAAATTCGACCACCGAAAACACAATTGACGAAACCGCAGATGCCCAGGCGATTGATTCGCCTGCCATTAATCAGACCGAAACCGAAACAATTTCATCACAACAAAATGAACGCTCTGATTTTCATGCTGATATCCAATCTGATAATACCGGCATCACCATCGTGCTCGAGGTTCCAGAAGAAACCACCGTATTCAAACACGATATACCACCTGTCGACGAGTCTGCTGACGATCAACATGATAAAGAAATCGACATTGCGATTACGGTCGATAAAAATAGCACTGATCAGGTTACCAATGACCTTAATACAGACATGACCCGTTCTCTCCCCAAGGTAAAAACCAAGCCCCAGCCAACTCAGACAAACTCAATCTCGAGTACTGAGATTATTCATATAGTAGTCAAAGGTGATACTCTATGGCATATTGCCATTCGCTATGTAAATAACCCATATAAATACCCCGAGTTAGCTCGGCTAAGCAATATTAAAAACCCAGATCTAATATACCCAGGCAACCGTGTCCGCATCATCAAAAAAGTCAGAACAAAACACAAACGCTAAGCAGGTTGACGTGTTACGCGTGAGAGACATCGATCTCAAGGCGCTAATTACGCTATTGACCCCCTATCAACTGAACGTCCAATTAAGTGCTGCAAAACAGCCGATCCCAGGCAGCTTTTGGGGGGATGAAGAGGCCGGCCTGGTTGGTGATAGCTTATACATCCGTCCAGACACTCCCATCCATTCAGCCCTACACGAAGCAGGTCATTACATTTGCATGAGTCCTGATCGCCGCCATAAGCTGGACACCAATGCGGGCGGGGATTACGACGAGGAAAATGGGGTCTGTTACCTGCAAATATTACTTGCCGATCAACTGGCAGGTCTAAATAAAAGTCGCATGATGGCCGATATGGATCAATGGGGATATACCTTTCGCCTCGGTTCGACCCAAAAATGGTTTGAACACGATGCTCAAGATGCCTGTAACTGGCTGATTGAAAAAGGAATTATCGATGAAACCGGGCAACCCAGCTGGCAGTTACGCAGCCGGATTTGATCCATAAAAACCTATGGAGGTCCAAGGCATGGCCTTTGATAATATCCACAATTACTATGAGTTTTTAGTCGTGAGACGCCTTAACGACATGATTGAGGCCGAATTTATCGAGACTGATCCGCTATTTCTGGAGGATGTTGCCTGTGTGTCATTGAACCAACTGCCCTCTCGTTATGTCAAACACGACGTCGACATGGTTTACTACATGAGTCAGGCTGAGCGTGAAAAAATTGATTACGAAGTACACAAAGCGGTCACCGCAGCGATTGAATATGTCACCCAGCATCGCAACGATCGTGAAAGCACAGCTTAGTGAGTCCCGAGTCAGGATAAATTTACCCGCAGCCGGCTTAATAGTAGAATAAACCTATTCCAACTCAGATAACGCAGGCAACCCGTAATATTATGGACCAATCAAACACATACAACACCACGGTTTCAGTGGAGACCACTTATATCCCTGAACAATCTGATCCTGACAATGAGCGTTATGCCTTTGCATATACAATTACTATCAAAAACGAGGGCAGCGTTCCCGCTCAACTCCTTACACGACATTGGATTATCACAGATGCCGATGGCAACACCCAGGAAGTGCGTGGTGAAGGCGTTGTTGGTGAGCAGCCGCATTTAGATCCCGGCGAAGGCTTCCAATACACCAGTGGCACCTTACTCGATACTCCGGTTGGCAGCATGCAAGGCAGTTATCAAATGGTCGCTGACGATGGTAATGAATTTGAATGTCCGATTGCCCCGTTTACCTTGTCGATGCCCAACAAACTGCATTAAATCCGGCTCCATCTCCACCCGTAAAGCTTAACCCGCTATGATGTCGCAAACTTATTATTAGATTCGCACCAATGCTGTTCGTG
This sequence comes from uncultured Ectothiorhodospiraceae bacterium, assembly GCA_947260005.1. Taxonomy (GTDB): domain Bacteria; phylum Pseudomonadota; class Gammaproteobacteria; order UBA6429; family Thiohalophilaceae; genus SZUA-24. The sequence continues at coordinate 4,772 of CAMYOL010000055.1, read as the reverse complement.
TGTAGAATACTCTCATGAGTTTAAAACACAGTTACACGTTACTCGCCCCTATTTATGATGCCATGGTGGCCGCTGGTACGATGGGGATACGCAAAAAAAGCCTCGAACAACTTGGTACTGTCAGTGGTAAAAAAATATTGCTCGCTGGTGTGGGTACCGGACTTGATTTTGAACATCTTCCGTCTGGCGCAGATTATCATGGTATTGACTTCACGCCCGCGATGTTAAAGCGTGCCGCTCAACGCATAAAACCCGATCAATCCATTACTCTGCACCAGGGTGATGTCACTGACTTACCTTTTGAAAATGAGGAATTTGATATTGTGATCTGTCATTTAATTTTGGCGGTGGTGCCAACACCTGAGAAACTAATTATGGAGGTTGAGCGCGTTATCAAACCGGGAGGGGAAGTATTAATTCTGGATAAATTTATCCGCCCTGGCCAACTTGCTCCTTGTCGTCGCTTGTTAAATTTATTTATTCGTCATATTGCGACTCGAACAAACGTCGTATTTGAACAAGTATTATCACATGCGCCAAAACTAAAACTGGTTAATGACGAACCAACTATGGTCGGCGGCTGGTTTCGTCGCATTAAATTAGTAAAGTTATAACTCTTCCAACACCATATTAGAAACTTGATTAAGTGTTTCAATTAGCTCTGGAGATAACTTCATACTGATTTTCTCTTCAACCAGGGCCACTTCCTGTTTTGCTACTTTCAGTCGATTTAAACCCAGCGTGGTTAACTTTAAATAATGCGATCGTTTATCAGCACTGTTTTCGTGTGTTTCAACGACTCCGGCCTTGATTAACTGATTCGCCAGCACACTCATCGTCGCCCGGGTGACACACATCGAACGACTCAAGTCCGACACCGTTACCTTGCCTGCCTTTTCCAGATAATTGATGGCCTTAAAATGCGGAAGACGCAACCCGGCATAGTTTAACGCCAGGTTAATCTTTCGTTCGAATACACCGGTCACGTCTATAAATTTCAGTACATTTAAATGTTCCATACCTTTCCTTTTAGCGAACTTGCAATCAAGTTAGTTAGGGCAACTAACAAAAAGCCCGGGCTCGAATATATTAAATCATGATTATCTTATATAAGCTTAATTATAAATTCAGTACCCAAACGCACAGGAGTCTAACATGAGCGCTGTAATCGATAATTCCAAACCCCACCTCGCCGAACTTGCTGAGCTAACCCAAAAGGTTGCCAGTTTAGATAGTCAGTTAAATGACATTAAAGCCAGAGTACCCGATAACCGCGTATCCATTATTTTATTATCGGGTGAATTTGATAAAGCCATTGCCGCCTTCATTATGGCCAATGGTGCGATCGGTATGGGTATGGAAGTCACCATGTATTTTACCTTCTGGGGTTGTAGTGTTATTAAAAAAGGTAAGCGACTAAAAGGAAAAACATTCCCCAACAAACTCATTAACCTGATGGTCCCTGGCAGCGCAAAGGATTTACCGCCATCTAAAATGTCATTTGGTGGGCTTGGTCGAAAGATGTTTAATTTCATGATGAAAAAGAATATGGCCTCGCTTGAGGAACAAATTGAGATTGCCGAAGAAGCCGGGGTGAAATTTCAGGTTTGTGCGCCTTCATTAAGCGTAATGGGTTTTGATCATGATGAGTGGGTCGTCCCGGTTGATATTTGCGGCGTGGCGGCAATGTATGAAGTGGCGTTAAATGCCAGAACCGCTTATTTTATATCCTGACTTTGTGTGATACGCATTGTCCAATAAAGGGGAGCGATGGAATCGGTACTCACCCCGATGGCCTCTCATACAACTGTGAACATTCGAGCTGTTTGATACACATTTTCGCCACAATGGGTCTATGTTAATCTAATTCCCATCAAAACCGCTAAATCAGGACGAAATTAGCGGTTTCTCACCTAATAACAATACAAAAATCAATATTAGAAGGAACTAAAGTAGTAAGGCCTTTGGTCCGATAAGACCTATGCACCGTGCAAATGAATCTGAGGCCGCTATGAATAAACACGCCATATTCCTATTTATATCTATATTCGCTTTCGTATCCCCCCACGCCCTTGCCGCGAAAAAAATATCGCCAGAGCAGGTCGCTGGAGCCAAAACCATCGATACGGAAGAAGCTAAAAAACTGTTTGATCAAGGCGTTATCTTTCTGGATGTACGCAGTAATCGCGACTGGGAAGCCGGTCGTATCCCAGGGTCAAAGCATCTGGAGTTAAAAAAGGTTTACAACCAGGAATCATTGGCCACGGTCGCGTCACAAAACGACAGTCTGGTTATCTATTGTAATAGCACTGGCTGCATGCGCAGTTCGAAGGCCTGTAAAAAAGCCGTCGAGTGGGGGTATAAGAATGTCTATTACTATCGACTTGGCTATCCAAACTGGCAAGCCAGTGGTTATGCAGTTGAATAAAATTATTATCGAGCAGGTGAAGGTATGAAAATATTTAGATTATTAAAAACCCGGTTGGTATTGGTGAGCGCGATGGCCATTGCCATGATAACCGCTGCATTACTGGTAACAGCATCGTTGTTACAACAAGAGGCTGAAGCCCGTTACGAATCTGAAGCGCTAAACAGTAAACGTCTGCTTTGGGAACGTATTGCCAAAGGTGAACTGGATTCTATGCGCGCCGAGTTATTCTCGATCACCCGCAATAAGGGCGCGATGTCGGCACTCAAAGCCAACAATGCCGATGAAATTGCAAGTAATTTACAGCCGACCTTTAATCGTCTCAAGGCATCGAAAGTCATTGATGGCATGCAGGTGGTCACCACTTCTAACTCCGTCGTCTTTGCCCAACCACAAAACAGTGCCAACGCCAGCACCAACGGTCTGGTCAAACAAGCACTCGCAAGCGGGAAAGTTTCAACCGGTCTGGAACGAAACACGCAGGGACAGTTACAACTCATCTTTGCCTTACCTTTATATAGTGCCCCCGGAAAAGCCACCGGTGTAGGTCTTTATTATCGAAACATGGGCGCGTTGATTAACGAATTCAAACAAAGTACCGGTTCGGATGTATTTATTGTTGATAGCAAAGGAAATAAAGAATTCTCAACCAATGATGACCTTTATCAGGCGGTAAATAATCAGCACCCTGAACTGGGTAATACTTCATTTACCATTCAGCCGGTTGCAGATGATGTCTATGCCGTTTTGACGCAACCAGTTATTGGTGCAGATGGAAAACCTGTCGCCCATTTAGTGAACATTAGCAAACATACCGAAAGTTATCATGCCCAACAAATGATCCGAATCTATGCTTTCGCCGCGATTACGATTGCCTTTGTCTTAGTCCTGGCACTTCTGAACTGGTATATACGCCGGTCATTAAAACCGTTAGATGAAGTTAAAGACGCATTAAGCGCTGTTGCCGATGGTGATCTAACGGCTGAGATTCACGTAAAAAGCAATGATGAAGTCGGCCAGATGTTAGCCTCAGTAGACGCAATGGTAGCTCGTCTTAGAGGTATGATCTCCGAAGTGACCTCATCGACATCAACAATTACCGATTCGTCCGGTAACCTAATGGGCATCACCGAAATCACCAGTACCGGCGTCAAGCAACAACAAAGCCAAATCGAACAAGTAGCCACGGCGATGAATGAAATGACCGCAACCGTGCAAGAAGTCGCACGACATGCACAACAAGCCGCCGAGTCAGCTAATGAAGCCGACCAGGAAGCCAACACGGGTAGCTCGGTTGTGAACGAGACGGTTTCCTCCATTAGTAACCTGGCAGGCGACATTGTTAACGCCGCCGAGGTGATTAAAAAAGTCGAATCCGATAGCGTACAAATCGGTGGTGTTCTTGATGTGATAAAAAGCATCGCCGAACAAACCAACCTGCTTGCCTTAAACGCCGCGATTGAAGCCGCCCGAGCCGGAGAACAAGGACGCGGCTTTGCCGTGGTCGCCGATGAAGTCCGCACCCTGGCCAGTCGCACCCAGACATCGACCCAGGAAATTCAGGAGATGATTGAACAGCTACAATCCGGCGCACAACAAGCCGTGAGCGCGATGGCCAGCAGTCAGGAAAAAGCACAGCAGACCGTCGACAACGCTTCATCAGCAGGCAGTTCATTACAGCACATCACGGATAAAGTCGCGAACATCAGTCAGATGAATATCCAGATTGCCACGGCCGCAGAAGAACAAAGCAAGGTGGCTGAAGAGATAAATAAAAATGTCGTTGAAATTAGCCGGGTTGCCGAACAATCCGCAGATGGTGCTCAACAAACCGCAAACGCAAGTGGCGAGTTATCTAACCTTGCTCAGCAACTGCAGGGATTGATATCTCAGTTTAGAGTAATGTAGACGGAATAAATTGATATTGTGGGCCCATCTCAGGGCCCGTTTTATTTTACATTATTGTTGTTATTTTTCAGTCCGATAATAAATTCAATTCTTTGAAAGGATCTTTAATATTTCAGTATTCATAAGGATATATAATATTCTAAATTTTGTTCATTCACGGTTTTACCTATGTAGCTAGATAATTAAGCTAGCGTTCGAGACTGTTATATGTTTGTATAATGCTATACAGTAAATATATTTATCAATTATATGTAAGATTTTTATATGAAACCAACTCTAGAACACGACTGGCATCTTTCCACCGATGAAGCAAAGAAACTACAGGAAAAATTATCTACAAAAGTTATTAGATATGATGATTTTACAAAGATTAAAACAGTCGCAGGCGTTGATGTTGCTTATGACAAACATTCGGATAAACTTGCAGCTGCGGTAG
>CAMYOL010000054.1 GCA_947260005.1 uncultured Ectothiorhodospiraceae bacterium | reverse complement strand
AGGGGTCATACTTTGGTTTTGGAATATTATTATAGGCGAGCGATACCAGTTCATCATTCCGCTGTAACTCACACAAGGCATGCGAAAGTTTTTCATCATTTTTTAATGAATCATAGATCTGTATACGTTCATCGGTCGCCAGTTGGTCATCGATAAATGCATTTAAATTTTCATTTTGATCATTTCGATTATGGCTCATTTTACTCTCCATAATGTCGTGGACACACTATCCGGAAAATCAATATCCTTAAGTTGCTCGCGCAGATTATTACGCGCCCGGCTGACCCGACTCATAACGGTTCCGGTAGGGATATCCAGTATTTTCGCGGCCGCTTCATAACTAAATCCTTCTATGGATCTGTTTGTAAATCGGTATCATGGATGTCAACGTTGGGTTTACGTCGACGCAAGTCATCTCGCCAGCAATTGCGTAACACCTTAAATAACCAAATTCGTAATTCATCCTCATTAATAAACTTGTCTGAACTACGTAAACAGCGGGTAATGGTTTCCTGGACAAGATCGGCCGCCAGGGCATGATCGTGACTCCAGGCATAGGCAACTTTATAGAGTTCCTGCCATTTCTCCTGCAAATACAATTTGAATTGTTTACTTCGCCCAAACACCCTATTCGCCTTTTTATTGTTCTATAGTAGTAATACGTATCAAACGCGAATTTATTCCATGCAAAAGGGAATAAAACTCACCTGAAAACGTTTATATTTAAAGCCAGGCACAAAAATATTATATAACTTATTGTTTTTAAAGATAAATGGAGAAAAAAATGGGATTTTTCAATCGAAATTATGCTATTCAGGTGATCATATTATTATTTTTTGTGTCAAATGTGACAGTCACAGCCAGTCCCCAAAAAACCAGTTCCATGACGATTGACAAGATTCATGTCGCCACCTGGAACCAATTTACACAAGAATTACATCAATTCCATCTTCATCAAACAAAAACGCACAAAATCCGAACTGAAGAAGAGTTGGGTGGTTACGCAGGACTGCCTGATTTTTATCGCGAGGTTCGCTACTACGATGAAAAATCAAATAGACTACTGAGCCGCATTCAATGGGAAGGTGATAAATCGGATACGATCCATATGATCGAAGTATTTGTTTACCATGATAACGGTAAACTTAAGAGCGATTACCTGGCTGCTTTTTTACCCGAATATCGAAATGCCCCAATCCAAACCTTAATTAACATTCATTACGAAAATGATGAATTGCACAGCTTTCGTCAATTTGATGCATCAGGCGCACGTATACATGAACAATGCAAAGGTCAATTTTTTGGTGAACCGATCTTAATCAGCCTCGATGAGGATGATTTTGATTCTACAGAAAAACATATTATCAGCACGTTGGCGAGCGAAGAATATCTAAGCTGTTTCGAGTTTACCCCGAGTGTGATGTCAAATTACAACTCACCTTTTAACGCCAGCGGATTACAGCCACCTCATATCGTTAATCCTAACCATCGGCTTAATCAAGGACTGGCCGAGGCTGACTCAGTAGAAAAAGAGATCCAGCGGCTTACAACACTAATCTCCAATAGTAGTAAACCGGGCAAATTATTGGTTAAACGCGGACAAGCTTATTTTGCACTGCAAGAATTTGAACTCGCGGTTAATGATTATAATCAAGCGCTCAAACTGGATGACACCCTTGACGAGGCCTATTTTGGGCGCGGTATGGCAAAGGGACGGATGGGACAGGTTGAAAAGGGCATCGCCGACCTGAGTATTTTTATATCGCGTAATCCTACAAATTCTCGCGCCTATACCAAACGAGGGGTACGTTATATTTGGGCGGGAGAGCTTTCAAAAGCCAGGAGCGATCTTAGCAAAGCCATTGCCATCAACCCGGACAATGCTGAAGCTCATGATGATTTAGGGGTTGTTTATGCGAGTGAGGGAAATTATAGCAAGGCACTCGAACATTTTAACAAGGTCGTTACCATCGATCCCTCTTATCAAAAAGGATTTCATAATTTAGCCATGGCCTATTATATTTCGGGAAAGAATCAACAGGCACTAAGAAGTATAAACGCAGCATTAAACATCAGCCCAAATAACAAAAATTCACTACTTTTGAAAGGAGAAATAGTGGCTGGGCTTGGGATGAAAAAAGAGGCGCAAGCCATTACTGAGCGTGCTGAGTTTCTTCCCGATGGGAATTGGTCAGAACGATTCTCAGTTCGGTAAACAAAAAAATGCCACCCGTAGGTGGCTATGTCAGGAAGAGACGAGAAAAACTTATTATTTTTTGAATGTCATGAATAGCGCTGATGTCCAGATTTTTGCATCATCGACCTGGTGAGCAACTACATAAACTGGGCGATGGCCATGTGGGCCGTTATTAGGAGCCACTTCAAAGTTACCGGTCACTTCACGTGGCGCATCAGAATCACTCATACGTTCCATTGCCAGGAACATTTCGACACCGGGCAGGTCTTTCTTTAAACGTGCGGCTTCGAGTAACTCTTCACCGGTAAATTCCCATTCAAATGTTGGGCAGTGTACAAACGGATTACCTTTTAATGGATCCCCCACTTTCACATACCCATCAATGGTACCTTCGATTTTGATCTTTGCAGTAGCCAGATGTGAAACGTCCATCTCGATCGCATCCACATCACCGTAGGTATCACTCTTGAAACCGATGGTCGTTGCCGTTTCGCGCCAGCAGGTTTCTTCCTTGTGTTCAAAACCCAGACCTTCAAATTCATTGATTACCGCATTTATGATCGTAATCTTGCCCTTCCATACCGCCCAACGATAACGATCCTTAATGCGAGCACCACCCCAGCGGAATCGAACCTTGCGATCGGAATAACCTAGCTCTTCTTGCAAGTCACGTCGCCAGATTTCGCCTTCGTGATCATAGGCCACGATTTCATCCCAACCCGCGTCACCCAGGAAGCGGTAATTCACTTGTGCAGCACCCTTATGTTCGAACTCGTCGCCCATGATGTGCTTACCGCACGTCGTCAAACCAAAAGTCCGTTCACCGGTTGATGCAAAGGTATGACGTTCACGTAAAGCGACGCCAATGGCCTTGCGCGATAACTCGGGAGAAATCACACCAGAAATACCACCCTTAGTTCCGAATACGGCTGTACCCGGTACACCACCACCGCAACGACCGCGGTGTTCGTCACCGGCCATACTTGCACCGATCTTATAACCACGTTCCATTGCATCCTGATATAACCAGCCAAAATGACCCCAGGCAGAACCAATCTCAATTAATTTTTCTAACTCAGGATGATGCCAGTCCATAATGCAACGACGGCCACCGATGTGAGGCGTTAGCAAATGACCTTCCGGATCATCAATATAGGCTGCCCACAATTCTTCTAACGGCCAGGCACCAGGAAGGGCCTGGGTTGTTCCTGAATCTTCGTTCCAGTCAACCGAACGCACATGCGTACCATCTTTTAAAAATGGAAACTCAGGCTCACCGTCATGCAGGAAAATAACGTTGTGGTCACCACCTGCACAGGAGCTACCACACCACTCCGTTCCCGGATAAGCGACGAACTCGCCATCTTTACTGATTTCACGAATCAGTTCGACTGTTTTATCCCAACGCTCGTGCGTGATGTTAAAGTCGTTATGCGCAAATGCCAGAACATCCAGACCCGTTACATCACGACCATAGTTTAAATTATAGCTTGTAGAGTTAGTGCCGACGGTATCTTCTGAGTGCACATGCAGGTCGGTATAAAAAATTCGTGGAAAAGATAAATCTTTATCAATCGTTACATAGAAGGTGTGAGGCTTGACCGAAGGATGATCGGGCATGGTTGCGGTAACTGCCAGTTCACCGGGTTTATCAGTAGGCATATCTTCAAGTAACTGTACTGACCAGCCTTCTTTTGGCAGCGTAATATCTTTTTTATAGCAGCTCTTACCATCCAGAGTTGCTTCAACATGCACTTTCTCCGCACGTGACCAACAGGTATTACCCCACTCATCTTCGGCACGAATACGCATCGGTATTTTCTCGCCTTGCTTAACCAGACGCGAAGCGGCCCATTGCAATAAAGCAGGATGCCCCGGCTTGATATTAATAGTCAGGTCAGGATCAACCGCTGCGAAACGTGAAGTACCTAATGGATCGGCATAGCAACGGAACTTAAAGAATTCTTCAGTGAAGGTTTGTACACGTGTACCCGGTCCGCCAAAGCGGCGGTCACCCATGCGAATAACAATTTGATCACCCGCTTTTAAGTATCCATCATACGTATCTACAATTATTGCCTTCTGGAAAGGACGTTCATGACCCTTTTGATCAAAACGAACAGACAGTTTTTGTACCGATGCTGGACTCTGGCCTTCTAAGGTAGGTGATGCATGATATTCCGCTGATACATAGTTTGCACCTTTCGGATCAGTCGTTTGAAATAATTCCCAGTCAGAATAAAAACGAAACGTTGCTTTAAACCAGGAACCATCGGCCATCCCTGATTGACCAAGCGTGTATACAATAATGACTTCCTGCCATGAGCCTGCAACCATCTCTTCAGTATTACAAGTGACGGAACCCAGAAAGGGCATGTCCTTGGTCTTTGCATATAAGCCAACGGGTGCAGTATAGGAATCGCCTAGTTTTGCTTTTAACTCAGCGTCAGTCATTTTTTTCATGGATACAACCTCTTTACTTAAATTCTCTGATTTCTTTAAATCCAGGTCTTTTCTGGACAAAACATCGACAGGTCCGTACACAAGACCTAAGGCTTAAGTCTAACGCGAGGACTTGCTGGTTCCTGTCGCGCAGGCGACAAATAGGGAATTTTCCTTAGTCGCTTTTGTGCTGCCCTACTTCGTCAGCGGCCGCTAGGCGTTTTTTGCGGCTGGCGTGAATACTGTTCCAAAACGTTCTCACAATGACAAACAGCGTCAAAGCCATCAATATCATCGCTACCGGACGCGTGAAGAACATATAGGTATCTTGCTGAGAGATAATCACAACCTGCTGCAATTTACGCTCCCATTCTGGCGCCAGGATGAAACCAATCAAAAGTGCGACATAAGAATAATCGAACTTCCGCATGAAGTAGCCAATAAAGCCAAACGCCAGCATCACACCCACATCAAACATATCCGACCTGCCTAGATACGCACCCATGATGCAGGTGAAAATAACGATCGGATATAAAATTAAGGCAGGAATATCCACCGCTTTACAGAAAAAGCGCAAACCCACGCGCCCGATAACCAGTAAGAATAAACTGGCCAATACCAGGCTACCGTAGATGCCATACATCAATTGTGCATTTTCTTTAAACAACAAGGGGCTTGGCTGCATACCATGT
>CAMYOL010000053.1 GCA_947260005.1 uncultured Ectothiorhodospiraceae bacterium | reverse complement strand
TAACGTCTGAGACAAACGGCCGCCATGAAGCGCAGCGGAATGGTGGTCCGGCGCGTTAGCGCGAATTTGGGCGATTTGTTATGTTTTCTATTTGTTTTCATTTTTTTATGAATATAAAAATCTTTTTTGCCAATTTATATACACCAATAAATGTAAGAGTAAATATCGTAACTAATATTCCTAGTATAATATAGGGCCTATACTTGTCGCTGGGATTGCATTCAAAGTCCTTCCAGACAGCTATATCATCGTTTTTTCCCATATCATCTTTTCCATCAACCCCAAATGAATATAAATCGTATCCTTTAAGTGAATTCAATTTTGCAGGAAATGTATATTTATAATCATTTCTCCATGGGTCTTTTGATATCTTTCTAATTATAGGTTCAGGGTTTAATAGTTGTTTTAAACCCTCAGGAGCAACTGGGTAACTGCCAGTTTTATTTTTATAGTTATCTATAGCAACCGAAAGCGCTCTAAGATCCTGTTTTGCTTTGGCGCATCGCGAAACTTCAGGTTCAGACATAATGCATGGGATAATGATCATTGACAAAACAACTGCGGTAACAGCGCTTAATAATGAGATTATCCAAACCTTTTTAATCTTACTTCTCCATCATAAAACATAACAGTTACTATACGGGTCCCAGTGGGACCGTATAGTTAATATCGTAAACGTCTAATATTACGTCGTAATTTGTTGATTTCATGCCTAATTATACGCAATTTATCCCGCGAACGAAAATTGATATCCTGACAGTGTGTTGCAGTTTGCAATTATATTGAATACGATCTTATTTTTCATTAGAGGTATCAAAATGGGGTCCACAAAGCACATTATTTAATCGTCAACCAAAATTGCTGGAACAAATCAAACTTGCCTGTCAACGACGTCATTACAGTCCGCGCACCGCAACCAGTTATGTGTATTGGTGTCGGCAATTCATCTTATTTAATAAAAAACAACACCCAAAGAATATGGGGAAACGAGAAATAGAATCCTTCCTAAATTATCTCGTCACACAACGACGTTTATCCGCCAGCTCACAGTCTCAAGCGTTAAATGCAATTATTTTTATGTACAAGCATGTGTTAGAAATGGAACCGGGTTGGCTTGATAACCTGGTTCGAGCTAAACGAAAGAAATTTTTACCCACGGTATTAAGCGTCAATGAAGTCCGTGACATATTCAGTCATATGACGGGTACCCCTAAACTGATGGCCGAACTTATTTACGGAACGGGTATGCGTGTCAGCGAATGCACACAACTCCGCATCAAGGACGTCGATTTTGAGCTCAATACGATTACCGTCCGACACGGGAAAGGGGGTAAAGATCGAACGACATTGCTACCGACCTGCCTGGTTAAACCTCTGCAAGCTTATCTATTGAAGATTATCGGTTTGCATAAAGATGATTGTTTAAAAGGGGCGGGTTACGCCCCGCTACCCGGCGCACTTTACAAGAAATATCCTAAAGCAGGTCAATCCATCGGGTGGCAATATGTCTTTCCCTCAGCCGTAACACGCACCTGGGCGCCCACAGGTCAAACGGTACGCTGGCATTGCTCGACGTCCACACCTCAACGCGCCTTCAAGCAGGCCTTACAACTCACCTCAATTACCAAGCATGCCAGCATTCATACCTTGCGCCATTGTTTTGCTACGCATTTACTGCAGAACGGGACTGACTTACGGAGCATTCAAACATTACTGGGGCACCGTCACATCAATACCACGATGATTTACACTCATATCATTAAGGCGGAGCAGAATACTCAAAGTCCACTGGATAAATTGTAATAATATAAGGGCCGTATTGCTCGGCCCTTTATTTTATAGAGAAAAATATTGACGACAAACAGTGAAATGGATAGCCTGCTAAAAACGACATCTCTGAATAGCCCCGCCTACGCCATTTCTGAATAGCGTTAACACCGGTATGGCGAGGGGTTTTTCTCTGTGCCCTCGGTGTTCTCTGTGGTTAATAATTATTTAAATTATCTTTTGGATAACGCTCAGGCATCACAAGCAGCTTCAAGCATCACTAACTTAAATGGATCGGTTCGAAATTCAATGTCATTCAAGAATCGCCACTCATCCTGCAATGAATAGGCTTCGACTTCGAGATCCCCCCAACAGGCATCTTTATTTGTACCATTTTGCCATTGCAAGTAATGCACTAATTCATGCAATAAGCGTGATTGATCTTGTTCATTATGAGGATCGAAATCAGCATGCAGATAAATGGTACGCTTTGTATTGTAGAAACCTTTGAGGTTCGTCGCGTGACATGTACCCATGTCTTTAATTCCATAGGCTTGACACAAGTTAGCCTGTTCGGTGATAACAATATTTGGCATGACGACGTTGGTATCAAAATCCGTGTATAGATTTAACCAACCGAGAAGATAAAACAACAGCGCTTCCATAAAAACACCTAATGTCCTTCGTATTTACATTAAGTATAGCGACTATAGTCACAAATTCTTCACATATTCGTAATCCCAGTTTAATAATTTATGGGGCACTGTGTTAGGAAGTAAAAACACCCTATTTGCCCAAAGTCCATTTATCTTGACTGAATCCCATCTGGCGTTTTCTCCTCGTTCCTCCCGTATTGAACCCCGCAGCGTGTTCAAATCGACCGAATATCCACCCGATACCGGCGCATTCCCGTCCTACCACGCCACACAGGCCGCGGTTATCCCTTGGCCCTTCATTTTCAACGTCCCTCGGCTCTAGCCTCCTGCTTCGCCCTAACTCCTGCATGGCCCAGGCCAGCTTCTCGACTTTCAGTCTCACCTTCTCCCTGCAGTCGTGTACTTAATCTGTTGTATTTTCCCTAATCGAATAAACGGCCTTGCAACGGTGCGCGTGCATCAGGTAATTGCGCCATTAGTTCTGGCTGTAGATTTGTTTAGACTGGTCTTTTTTGACCTTAATCACAATATAAGGGTCTTTACGATGACCTTCCATACCAGGTGAACCCATTGGCATTCCAGGCACCGTTAAGCCAGCAGTATCCTTTGGTTGTTCTTTTAACAGGCGTTTTATATCTTTTGCTGGAACATGACCTTCAATGTAATAACCATCAATGAAGGCTGTGTGACAAGACTGTAGCTCAGGTTTGATATCGGCTTTTTGTTTTATGGTCCTCATATCTTTTTTGTTATGCGCTTTGACCTTGAAGCCATTAGTTTCTAGATGTTTTATCCATTTATTACAGCATCCGCATGTTGGACTTTTGTAAACTGTAATCTGTGGAACTTTCGGCTCTGCATGGGTTGCTGTGACTAGCGCTAGAAATATCGCCATGAGCATCAACTGTATAAAACGGTTAACCGACGTGTTTTTACTAAAAAAATCCGCTTTTGTTATGGTTTTCTGTTGTCGTGTAGAATGTTGTGTTTTCATCATTGAATCCTCATCGTATTGTGGTTAATGCGAATGGTTTTTGTGACCTTGTTCTTTTGGAGAATGCTTATCCATGTTGTTATCGTCATGACTATCTGCATGCTGATGGCTTCCGCCATATTTAGCAACGAGTTCAACGTAGCTATGGTTATCTAAATTCGGCAACTGTTGAATAAAGGCAACCAACTCCCAGATCTCTTCATCGGAATGAGACGTCCCCCAGGCAGGCATACCGGTCATTTTTATGCCATGTTTGATGATCCAGAAACTTCTAGCGGGGTCATTAAATGATGATTCTGTAAAGTCAGGTGGTGTCGGATAAAGTCCTGCCGCGAGTTCATTGGTAGTCGTACCTGGGGCAAGATGACACTGGCTACACATTTCGTCATAATTTCCGGCCGCTTTTACAAATATCTGGATATCATCAAGGTTTGACGGAGTTTCTATATTAGATATCTTGCGTTCTATAGATCTATCTCTCACAACCTCTAAAAACCACTCGGTAATTTTCCAGTGCTTTTTATCTGCTGCGATATCGTAAAAACCAAACCAGATAAAGATTGCTGCACCCAGTATTCCTGCGCCAATGGTTATATAAATTACCCTGCTCTTTTCCATAAACCTACCTTTTATATATAAATTAGTTATTCGTTCTCTGTCTATTCATGACCACAACAGGATGACTCCGTTGGGGATGAATCATGATCCAGCTCTGTCTCAATCAAAGGGCATAACATTTCTTCAGTGGGAATATGATCATCTTTTGATTCCCATTTTGACAAAGCTATTTCAAGTCGTTTTTCAAGCGCTGCAAGCTCTTTAATCTTATCGCGGGTTTCTTTATGTCGATGTGCCACCATTTTTTTAACCAATGGGCACAATGATTCACCTGAATAAGATTTGTCGATTATTTCTTGTATTTCATGGATAGTTAGTCCATATGTTTTGGCTTTACGTACAAATTCAATTAAATAGATATCTTTATTAGAATAATAACGATAACTATTTTCCGGGTTTCGATCTGGCTCAATAATACCAATTCGTGTGTAATATCGAATCGTCTCAGTTGAGACGTCTAATTGTTTTGCCACTTGTTTAACGGTATACATAGTGTCTCTCCAATTTTAATGACCATGAATGGGTAACGAGCATATAAGTGCTCGCCTCCGAATTAATGTTGATGAGAAGTTTGTGAAGCTTGCTTCTTATCATCATGCCGCGCAGGTAACCCTTTGGGTGTATCGCCACATTTCGCCAAGGTTTGTCGATCCAGCATAATTAATCCTCGCGAACCTTTTGCGCAAAGGTCGGATAAATTATCCAGAGCGGATGTGGGTTCCATTGCATAACGATCATCAAAACCCGCTTCACGACTTTTCCCGCTTCCCGGTATTTCAGAAAGAGTATTCAAGTCGCCTTTCGGTTTTACTTTGGCATAACTGGCTTTAGTCTTGTCATGCGATTCGTGTTGTGTATGATCAATTTTTTCCACAGCCATAGAGAATGAACTGAGTGACAGCGCGATTCCCATTATAAAGATTTGATGAATTTTCATAATTACCACCTCGTTCATTTAATGTATCCGTGCTCGAGATTAAGAATGGAATCTCGCTCACCAATGTTATCGTTATAGTAAACAGCCTGCCCAAGCAAATCAACACCCTGCCCTAGTCGATAGACAATGTTGGGAGCAATACTCCATTGTTCAGCATCATTTACATCGCTGTAATCCTTGTATCCGATATTTAATGCCGTTTGCCAACGGGTGAGTAAATTAGGGCGTCGTGTGTAACGAAAGCTGGCAACCAGTGCGTTTGATTTAGCTCTGGCGCGATTCATCGTTACGTTAGGGTTACTGTGAACAATATCTGCTGAGTTAATCGTACCCGCACCTTCATTGATAATGGTTTGAAGCCCCATTGACCAGTTACTTTGCGCATTATCATTTAGATTAAATTCAATGCCGCCAATAAATGCATTCATCCATTCGTCACTGCTACCAACAGTCACTTTTTGTGAATCCAATGCAATACCGGCATGCCGAACTGTCTTTAGATATTGATATGGCTCGGGTTGTTCGTAGACATAGCTAAGACCATACGAATCAAGCCCGTCTGGAGTCGTTACACCCGTTCCATTTCGTCGTGTCCCTGTCCAGACACCTATAGATTGCACTTTTTTATCAACAAACCAGTCGAATGAAAGTAAATCGGCGTATTTCTGATCAAATTCATCATTAGAAGAAGCATTTCCAACATGAGTGTAGGCAATAAAATCATCGTCTTCACGGACTAGCGGGAACTCAATTAAAAAGTTTCTTAATCGTGTCCGTCCTAGTCGTGTTTGAAAATCTTGATTCCAATAAAAGGCG
>CAMYOL010000052.1 GCA_947260005.1 uncultured Ectothiorhodospiraceae bacterium | reverse complement strand
AACCACCGAAGGCGGAGCCGTCAGATTTACAGTCTGATCCCTTTAGCCACTCGGGAACCCCTCCGCGAGCAAGCTGCGTATTGTCGTCATCTGACTATAGGCTGTCAACCGATCGGGGAGGAAAAAGCCTTAATTTTCGGGATGTTCGGGGTTAATTTGGTCGAGATTAGGTCCAAATGACTAAGTATGCACTATCGTCATTCCTGATAGAACGAGAATTCAAGTACCGCCCACTAGTCGGATATAAAAAAGCAGCTATCTCTGCCCTTTTGAATATGAACCGGCGGCTTTGAACCGCTTCGAGGTTCATTCAGTGTTCCTTTCACTAGTTTCGCATTACAAATCAGTGTAAATAATTATGCTGGTCTAACTAAAAAGGGCAGCTAATAGCTGCCCTTCAGATATGGTGCCGCCCTGCTTTGAAGCGCTACGCGCTTCATGCAGGATTCCCTACGCTGCGCTACGGTCACACACGGACTCGAACCGCGAACCTACTGCCCTGCTTTGAACCGCTTCGCGCTTCATGCAGGATTCCCTACGCTGCGCTACGGTCATTACAAATCACCGGATAGCGATTATGCTGGTCTAAATAAAAAGGGCAGCTAATAGCTGCGGTGCCGACACACGGACTCGAACCGCGAACCTACTGATTACAAATCAGTTGCACTACCAATTGTGCTATGTCGGCGTGGACGCGAATTGTAGTACATCATTATGGATATCGCTATAAAAATAGGCTTATTACCACTGAATTATTTCTAAGAATCTAGGTGGTAGTGAATTAAGAACAAGGCCGGTCGGTCTGGCCTATGTTTGGATATTCTTGTCGAAACGAATCTAACACTTCGGGTAACAGGGGTTGTTCTTTGGGCCAGTCCAGCCAATATTCGCGCAGTGGTAAATCAACCTGGCGTATTTTTACCTCAAATCCTAACCCCAGGATTTCGTCATAGCGCCGTTGAGCTAAGTCCGAACGTGAAAATACTCCCAGCGATACAGCATTGGTTTGCTCTCCAGTGACCACGAGAAAATAATCCACGATTTCTTTTTTCTTCAGTTCCCGGACAGATTTTTTTGCTGCCTTACGAGTTTCTGCTGGCGGAATCATGACCCAAAATCCCTTGCGTTTGTTATCTTTACTCATACGACGTTCTGCGGATAATCCAAGTTCGACCAATTTTTTGCGTATAATGTTGGCCGTCTTTTTGGATTTAAAGGGTCCAATCGTGTTGCAACGAGCCACCGCGATGACATCATCAAGAACAGCATCCGTTTGGGGTTGGTTTTCCTGTTCAAGATATTCTTTTAATAAAACAAGGCGTAAGTTATCGTCATTAGCAGGTGTTGAATCATTCGAGATCACGACACTACGATAATGCAGCAGACCAAAACCGAGATTAACCAACAGAAGAATGTAAATTGCCCATTTCATATTCGCTCAGTTTATTACGCAGCGGCTATTAGTGCCATACCCTTTAAGACCAAAGACTCCTGCAGGATGTAGGGGCATTGCAGCAAACCTTTAATTTTTTCGGCGTCCCCACCAGCAAGGTAACAGATTGCATTCGAATCCTGTTTTGCCAATTCTTGATAGCTCTTATCAATCAGGGCACTGATGGAATAAATTGTACCCGAAGCGATGCCCTGAGCGGTTGCATTAGTAAATAATTTATACTCCTGGGCAACATCAAAATCAGGCAAGCAATTTATGCTGGTGCCAGAGTCTAATGCCTGTTGTTGTAAATAAATGCCTGGACAGATTAAACCGCCAAGGTGAACGCCTTCCGCATCAATAGCATCGATGGTTAACGCCGTACCTAAATTTACAACCAATACTGACGACTTTGTTTCATGATAGGCTGCAAGCATCGACGCCCAACGATCACAACCAAGTTGTTCTGGATCGGTGTAAGCATTGGTTACGCCTAACGCCTGTTTAGCACTGGTAATATTGTTCGTGGTTAATGCCCACAGCGATTTAATGGTAGCACTCAGTTCAGTATCGAATTGTTTGTCGCGGACACTGGCCAACCATACCTCATCAGGTTTGGTATTAACCTGCCAGCAATTAATTGCATTTGCCAGGTCATCATGAATCTCAACTTTATCAATAATCGATCGCTCGTCAACAATCGTCGATTTTATACGTGTGTTTCCCGCATCTATGAGTAGTTTTGTTTTACCTGACATATTGTCGATCACCTAACAGGACGAAGGCGAATCTCGCCTGAATAATATCGCTGCAACTGGCCTTGAGACTCCAGTAATAACGCACCCTGTTGATCGATACCACGTGAAATTCCAACCACTTCACGATCACCAAGTTGTAACTTCACTTTTGTATTCATATAACAGTCTCGTTGTAACCAACGTGCTTTGAATGACTCTAATCCATTTTGCTCAAATTCCTGCAAGGCCAAAATGACGCTTGATAAAAATCCGGCCGCCAGTTGATTCCGCGAAACGGGATTTTGTGTTAATGATTGGTATGCCACCCAGGGTTGATCGATATCGTTTGCAGCATTCTCTGGTATTGAAATATTGAGTCCTATGCCAACGACTACCGCCAGTGGGCCATGACTCTCCCCATGTATTTCAAGGAGAATACCGCATAACTTGCGTCCATCAACCAAAACGTCATTCGGCCATTTCAATTGAGCGCCATTGATATCAAATCGTTCTAACTGTTCAACAATAGCGACTCCCACCGCTAAACTCAAACCGGTAACATCACGTGGTGTGCGCTGAAACGGATATAGTACAGAAAAATATAAATTTCCGCCGAACGGCGAAACCCAGGTGCGACCATGTCTTCCGCGCCCCGACGTTTGTTGCTCAGCAAAAACAGCCTGGTTTTGAACATCGGCATGTAAAACTTTTTTCATTAAATATCGGTTGGTCGAATCAATTGTTAAAAACGTTTCTATTTCAAGTTGAATATTTTCACTGCCAAGGATACGGGAAATTGTTTCTTTCTTTAAAAGTTCAACCGGGTTGGAAAGTCGATAACCCTTACCGGTCACCGCGTGGATATCTAGATTATATTCTGACTGCAAAACTTTAACATTCTTCCATATAGCAGCCCGGGTAATCCCCAGCTCAGTAGCCAGCCGTTGTCCTGAATGGAATTTTCCATCGCTCAATTCTACTAATAGTTGGTATTGTGTGGACATATTTGAATATGACAGGTCCGTTTATTTCAAATGAGCCTGTAAATTTAACAAACCAGGAACATCCCCGGCTTTGTAGTGCTTTAAACTTTCAATAGCGACAGGACGATATGGATAAATCGTGAAGACAATCTTATTCGGTTTTTTAACAAAGGCCAGAATATTATTAATTGAGCTTTTACTTAGTTTCATTTCTTTGTTAATAAAATCTTTTTTTATTTTACCGATCAGCTTGTTACGATAAGCTGACAACGTCATGTTGTTATCGTCAGCATAAGATTGAATGATTCGGTCAACATATGATTTATCAAGGAACTCCAGTTTTGCTTCTTTAATACGTAAACCCAATACAGCTTTGTCGATATTGTCTGAAATACCGGAAAATTTTAACATCACTTTATACTTACCCATATCTTTAATATCCTGGCGAAGATACAGAGAGGCTTCATTTGACTTCATATCAAGGTTCATATCGATTTCGAGATCCATATCCATCTTGCTATAACCCAGTCGCATTAAATCATTGGAACGGCGTACAATATTTTGGTAACCAAGACGATTTACCAATGCATTGGGATCTTCTTTTATATTTTGTTGAATTTTAATCTTATCCAGCTTCCGGTCCAGCTTATCAAACAAACTTACATTCATCTGCAAGCCATTAATGACAAAATGTACTCTTGTCGGAAGTTTGCCCTTCTTTAATTCAGAATCCAAATCGCTTTCAAGTAGTTTAATTTCGGCAACCTTGATTTCCTCATTAAGTTCTGGAAACCGGATACTAATACCTTTGATACCAATCGAGCCAAATACAGAAGTAGAAATTTGATTATAGGTGGCAACCACCCGAGAATCATAGGCGGAAGTCATAGCCTGGTTTATACCATTGAAAATTAGATCAACATTTTGTTTAGCTTCATTCCACAAATATAATTTAAGACCGCCGTAACCAGCCAGGCTAAGCATGACAATGGTAATAATAATATTTTTAATTCGCATAGGTACCCCGAACAGGACTATAGCCGGCCGCTACTTTTAACTTCGAGATAACGATTAACAATATTAATAGGTAATTCCTGCGGCATAACATCGAGATGTAAAATCCCTTCACTCATCACTTTTTGGTGCGCATCACGCCGATAGCCTAAATAGTGTTGTGCAGCCGCATGGTCCAAGGCTGTATCAAAACCCAATACCGGTTTATCCAGCATCTTGTTAATAGCACTCTCTTGCATGCTTGCCAACATGACTAAATGTCGTTTACGCATAATATGCAATGCAGGTAAAAGCTCATCGGTATCCTCGTCACGCAAATTTGTAATCAAAACAACCAAAGCACGTCGTTTTTGTCGAGTCATTAGCTGAGTCGCAGCTTTTGTGTAATCTGGTGATATCAGACTGGGTTGTAAGTCATAGATTGAATTTAAAATTGAATTAACACTCCCCATCGATTTACGCGGAGGGATCCAACGCTCATGTCCACTAAACGTCATCAGACCAACCGCATCGCCCTGACGTAATGCAACATGCGATAGCAACAGGATTGCATTGAGGGTATGGTCAAAATGACTCAATTGGTCATCGTGTGCCAACATTCGACGACCGCAATCAACCAGGAATATAATTTGTTGATCACGCTCTTCCTGGTAATCACGAGAAATAATCTTGCGCGTTCGCGCGGTAGCCTTCCAGTCGATCTGGCGTAATGAATCACCATCCCGGTACTCCCGTAACTGATGAAAGTCGACCCCCTCACCACGACGACGTTTTTTTAGAATTCCCATTTGATTCAAACGCTGATCCGTCGCCAACAGAGTATATTTCATAACACTGGAGAAATTCGGATAATTTCTTATTTCAGATCTTAATGGCAGTTTAATATTTTTCTTCCATAAGCCTAATACCGAATATATTCTTATTTGTAAAAATTCAAATGTTGCCGGACCCCGTTCGATAGGCTTAACACGGTAAGGCGTCTTTACCCAGGTTCGCGCCGGGATTTTAACGTCAACCGGGAGCCCTTCATGTTCTAATTGAGTGGGTACATGATCATAAATTTGTAGTCGAATCGGATAACGAAATTGATTATGCAGTGTAATCTTGACATCTGCCCAGGCGCCTAATGATAAGGCATGCATGACTTTTCGTTCAGCCTGAATATGGCCTTTCCCAAATAAACTTAGCGCATCAGCGATTAACGCACCAATAAAGAGATAAATAAATATATCCCATTGATGCTGATAGTCCGGTACTACGCTGACTACAACAGCCAACAAAAAAGAGCCCAGCACAAACCATAAAGTTCGGCGAGTTGGGATCATATCCGCGGTGCGTCCACACTATCGAGTAGGTTTTCTAAAATGGTATCAGGCGTCTGGCCTTCAATTTCCATTTCAGGTGATAAGATAATACGATGACGTAAACCGGCAATCGCAATGCTTTTAATATCATCCGGTGTGACAAAATCATTACCATTTAATAAAGCGGCGGCCCGGCCAGCACGTAATAGCGCAATACCTCCACGTGGCCCTGCGCCGACACTAATTCCAGGCCAGTTACGCGTCTGACGTACAATGTTAACCGCATATTCACTAACCCGGCTATCCACTGTCAGATCGGCGGTGACTTTTTGTAAATTAATAATATGTTCCGCATTTACAACTGCATTCGTTTCATCAACATTAATCGCATCGCCAATCTGGTTTGAAGTCACATTATGAACCAGCTTGTACTCTTCATTTTGGTCAGGGTAATCAATCATAATCTTTAATAAGAATCGATCAAGTTGAGCTTCTGGTAACGGGTAAGTCCCTTCTTGTTCAATTGGGTTTTGTGTCGCCAATGTCATAAAGGGTGGATCCAAAGCAAGTGGTTTACCTTCAATGGTTACCTGTTTTTCCTGCATAACCTCAAGCAAGGCTGCCTGTGTTTTGGCAGGTGCACGATTTATTTCGTCCGCTAATAACAAATTAGTGAACACAGGGCCTTTACGAATTTTGAAAGATTCACTCTTTAGATCATACATCGCATGCCCAGTCACATCGCTGGGCATTAAATCTGGTGTGAATTGTATTCGTGAAAAAGTTCCACTGAATGTTTTTGCGAGTGCTCGTACTAATAAAGTCTTTCCTAACCCAGGCACTCCTTCAATAAGCACATGCCCAGAAGCGAGTAAAGCGATCAGCACCTGGTCAATGACCCGACCTTGCCCGACAACCGCCTTAGCGATTTCACTGCGTAGTTTTTTAACCGTTTCGCTGGCTGCATGTATATGCTCAGTTGACACCCCTGTATTCATATTCATAATTTTTTCCTTATAATACTTAATACTTCAATTATTGCTGAAAATTCCAGTTCCTTGCCGGCAAGTTTCATTGTAATCGCTTTTAAAATACGTTCTTGATCGATGCCGGACACTTTCGATAATTTTTTTGCCAACTCTTTATCTGATAGATTAATCCACAACGGACGCGTTTGGGCAATTTGTTCATGTAACGCTTTTTGTACACTTTCCAATAACTCCGTGCGATTGTGACTACGCCACTGATAATGCCCGGTTGATGTTATATGCTCACTCATACTACGACGTATCGCTTTCGGATCGGGTGCAACTGGCCCGAATCGACGTGAGGCATACCAGAGCCAAACAAAGATAAAAATTAAAAACATCACCATCGCACTTTGTGCATGGGTAAATAAAAGTGAAATTAAAGATGGGCTATCGTCATTACGAATTAACCACAGTTTGCGCTTGGAATCATCAATATGGACAATCGTATGTAAAAAAGCTGCATGATCAAATTTGTCGATATAACGATTAGTTAAAAATCGAATATCACTTAAAAGAGTTACCCAGCCGTCATCAATCTTAAACTCCAGCAATTGTGCCCCGTTTTCACCATCGACCACCCAGGATATTTCAAAACTGCTTTCGTTTTGCATCCATTTATTCTGATTAAAATAAACTTTCTTGTCTTCAATATCGTCATTAACGTTTACGACAACCGGAGTAACTCGTGATTCAAATTTCTCACGCTCACTTCGCAAATCTTTTTTTTCTGATTCTGCTGTTTTATCATTCTCATTTTCTTGTATTATATCAGCCTTGGTTTCGGTACTTGTTTCATTCTCAGCGGATATCTTGTCTGTATTTTCAGTGTCGCCTGTATCTTCACTGGTATCGTTACTGGTATCGTTACTGGTATCGTCATGGGTATCTTCCAGTGCCTCTGTTAATTCATCGATGTCCTCTTCAAACAACTCAAAAAAAGGATTATCAGAATAAGTCCGTTGTGCCCGCACGCCAAGACGCTCAAATAAAACATCTTTACTTTCTGTTTCTTCGCTTTGGCTATAACGTGCCAACACCACTAAATGACCGCCTTTTTTAACCCATTCCATTAATTCGGTAACTCGATCATCACCCAGGTCAAAACGCTGGGTGGGAATAAACAAAACATCATCAGTACCTGGTAATTCTTTCATCGTTAAAATGCTATCGAAGCTTTTAACTTCCATGCCAAACTTTGCCAGAAATAATTCTGCCGCATAAAAATGGTTACTTGCTGCCTTGCCGGAATAGCCCGTTTTTTTCTCAGTGGTATACTGTTCATAGTTAGTAAAAAACCAGCCCAATAATGCAGCAACACAAACTAACACAACAGCAACCACCAACAAGGTATTCCGATTCATGAATGACCTCCAAAAATTGGCGTCCATTGTTCACTCAGCTGGATTATTTCCTCTTCACTAGGTAATCGATGAGCATAGGCCGCCATCTGCCAGGTTTGTGTTAAACGTTTAAAATATTCGGCACTGCCCTGCCTGAGCTTTTCCTTATGTATGTATGTCGTTCGTATACAGTCACCTTCAGTGGCACTGCCTTTTAAATTTATTCCATAATGATGTACAAGTGTCGTAAGTGCACCTCGATACAAAAGACTTAATGCTAATATAGGATCTTGTTTATTCCATAAGGCTAATGCTGCCCGACCAACATCATCAGGCAAAGATTCCGGCGTTATTTCCAAACCAAATAATGACTTCGGGAGTTTTTTATTTATTTTAAGACTATCTTTGCTGGCCGTCGGTCCCCAACGCAAATAGAAAACAACGGCTAAAACAATCAAAGCGGCCACGGCGATCCATAATATAACCTCACCAATTGCACCCAGGCCTAAACTTAACCCCGACAACCAATCTGCATTTATTGTTTCTTTTTTCTCTTCTTTCTTTTCTTCTTTTTTATCTTTCTTATTGATGGCACGCCATCGGGTTACTGTCTTTTTTTCGCCAAATTCTTTTTGTGCCATAATTTCATCGATGGCTTTTCTGGCACCCGCATTATCGAGCGAGCCACCACTGCTAGTTGTTTCTAAACCGATCTTTTCATCTGCAACAGATTCATTGCTGGGATAAAAGGCCCCGCCAATAATGAAGGAGATAGCCAATGCAAGTCCTGCTGCATATTGAGATGATTTTCCAACTCTTTGTGCTAATTGACGAAACACAATCTCAATATCCCATCCCTCAAGTTGTGTGCGACGATTAATATAAAGCGAAAAACCACCTGCAACGTAAAACGGCTGGACGATAAAAAAAGTAATATACAGGAGGAAATTAATACTCACACCGCCCCACCAACTATCCTCTATAGCAGTCGGACTTAAGGCGTCGGCTAATGCTTCAGTGTATGCTGCAGGGACCAATAAAAAGACTAGCGCCAGCAAGCTGATGAAAATTATCAACTCAATGAGCATACACATAAAAGTCAGTGCAAAGGCACTACCTGAAGTCATTTTCTTCAGTACTCGCGCGCGTTCTGCTCGCGCATGACCCTTCAGTTTTTCAAGTTGCCACACAGGTAAGTTAAATGATCGGCCCGGATCGAAACGTAAAAAAGTTAACATTTTAATAAAATGAGGAAAGATCACCTTTACGATGGATTTCAGGTTTTTTTTATTGGACTCAACTTCGCCGAATAACGCCCGACTGATAATATGCAATGGGATTCTGTCGAAGATCGGCATCAACCACCAAAAAGCAATCATGGCCCAGATATAATGATCATGTAATAAGATATTAATCAGGATAAATATCGGAAATGTAAAAACGAACCAACTAAATGCTATTTTGGCCCACCACTTCTGCACCAGCATAAAACCCAGGTCCATCGCCTCCCAGGTCTGACGCGGGCGTACACGTGCGGTCATATTTTCAAGCTGCACGGCGGCGTCCTATAAACAGGAAATAAAATATGACAATGCCCCATAATGCATAACCAATGGCAAATTTCAGGTTAGAATCGAGATTACCCTTCGATGACCAAAAGGCTTCAATAAATGCCGCAACCACTAACATTAAAATAACGCCATAGACCAGCTTTAAGCTTATCTTACCCGCTCGTTTCAGTGCTTCACCACGCGAATAAAGACCCGGCCGGACTAATGCCCCACCTAATTTAAGCCCAGCCATCCCGGCGATCACTATGGCGGTTAATTCGAAAGAACCGTGCCCAACCACAAAGGAAAGGAATGTTTCAGAGTAACCGATTTGAATAAGATGTCCGGCCACCGCCCCAATCGCCAGGCCGTTATAAACTAAAAAGAAGATGCTGCCTAAGCCAAATAACATTCCACCGGCAAAAGTTTGAAAACCAACGCTAATGTTATTTCTTATATAAAAGCCAAACATTAAAAAATCATCATCGGAGTCACGATCCGTACCAATATGTTCCGCATCAGGATCGTACATTGATTTAAAATTGCTGACCTGCTCGGGTGGCAAAACGCTATAAACCAATTCCGGGTTGAGCTGTATAGCGTAACCAATGCCAAATAAAGGACCATAAAATAAAATGCTCGCTAACCAGAAGAGTCGCCATTGAGAACGAACCAGCGATGGGAATTCATAAAAGACAAAATCCAGGAAACCGCTTAATGTATTGCTCTTGGCACGATAAAGACGTTGATGACCACGTAAGGTTAACTGGTTTAAATATTCGACTAAGTGAGCTGAATAATTCCGTGATTGCGCCAGTGACAAATGGTGGCACAATTGGCGATATAGATGAGGTATATCTACCGAAATTGAAGAGACCGGTCGCCGCGATTTAGGTATGTCGGTATCACGCGAATTTAACCAGTTTTCGAACTCATCCCATAGTGGTTGATATTTTTCAGTAAAACTATCCTGATTCATCGCCGACCCATCATCCAGTTCGCATATTGCAGTAGGCGTTGTACGCCCTTTTCATCTTTTTCATGAGTCACATCTTCAAGTATGTTAGCCAGCTCACTGCAACGTTGAGGAGTAAATAAATTGAGTCGTTCAGCATATTGAATGATCGCTTTTTGTTCCGGGGCCGCTAATGAAACAGGCGGAGTCAATGGAGACATTTTTTTTATATCACTGGCCCCGCTTAATTTATCGGTATAAATAACAATGGTACCAGCCGTCAGATCACCAAGCCTTTTAAAGTCACGATTGAACATCATCGAGAGCAAACCGAAACCGTACATGAACGGAAGAAAATCAACAGCACGCAGTAAATTTCTTAATAATGATGACTGCAGCGTCACTTCCGTTCCATCATCGTGTACCACTTTGATGCCCATCGATCGCTTTCCAGGTGTTGCCCCCTGGTTATACATCTCAAAAACAACCGGGTAAAACCATTCAAGCAAAAAGATCGAAATTAACGCCAGTCCGGCGCCAAAGTTTCCCAGTGCACTAAATACAATCCACACCGCGATATAAATTGCTGTCCTGACCAGGATGTCGATGATCCAGGCATAGCCACGCACGACCGGCCCGGCTAATCTCAGCCCAAGTTCTACTCCTTCAGGAGTTTCAATGGATCGTCGAGTATCTAGCATGTTTTAGTTATCGTTGTTGCTCGAACTGCTGCTGTTCAAATTGCTTGGCCTGATTTACCTTTTCGATATACCCTTGATACGCAGGAATTGAAATTGCGGCCAAAATACCAATAACCACGATAAGAAAAAAAGGTGCCAGTATGGCAAACACTACGCCAGCAGTTGAATTTGGCTTGGTCGGAGCGCCAAAGTTATTCTCACCCTCCGTTCCTGGTATCACCAATAACGCAATCAAAAAAAGGAAACCGACTACCGGGATAAGCATCACCAGCGATAACCAACCAGAGGCGTTAAAATCATGGCAGCGTTGAATGATCACGATAAAGGCATAAATAATAAAAGCGATATATATAACCAACATGATCAGCCCGCCAACAACGGAAATAATTCCCCCTGCAGACTCACCCATGATTGGGACCAACACCGCCCCAACTATTCCAATGACGATTAACAAGGCCAGCAAAATCGCAAATGGGATCACGATATAATAGTTAATAAAACGAACCCGACCCATCCGTCCTTTCGGTGAGAATACCTTTACGTCCGAATAGGCCTGTTCAGATTGAGCATCAACACGACTTGATGGTGTTTGATATTGATTTGATTCAGACATCTTTCCCCCTATAATTTTGTCTAAAATCTACCGTACATGTTATCTAATATATAAGTATGTGGCTAATCCTGTACTTCACATTCCCGACTAAAATAACGGGCTTCTGGCTTAATAAGGTTAATTCAACTTATTCATTATCATTTACTTATACAGAGCCCTGAAATTTGCGATACTATCAAGCAACATCCTGTATATCATTTAACCAACTAAAGTACCAAAACGATGCGGACAATTATTGTGATGACATGGCTTTTATCTCTGTTCGGTTGCCAACAAAAAACCATTATGGTGAAACAGGTCGACGGCTGCCCCGAAACGCTCCGCCATACCGTGCGGCAATTGAATGATAAAAAAGAAGTTAACCTATGCGACGAATACACGGGTAAAGTTGTACTGATCGTCAACACGGCAAGTAAATGTGCCTTCACCGATCAATACGAAGACCTGGAGAAAATCTATGCCAAATACAAAGATCAGGGATTTGTAGTGTTGGGGTTTCCTTCAAATGATTTTGCTAACCAGGAGCCAGCGGATGAAAAACAGGTACAGGAATTTTGTCGGTTAACCTATGGTGTTCAGTTCCCTATGTTCGCCAAAAGTAAGGTAAAAAAACATCACGCCGATCCAGTATTTAAAACGCTTGGTGAGCTTAGTCACACATACCCAAAATGGAATTTTTATAAATTTCTACTCGATCGCAATGGCAATATTGTCGACACCTATTCCAGTCTGACCAACCCCACTAGCATTACCGATAAAATCGAGACTCTGTTAATTGCACCTGTTACTAAGGTCGAATCTCAATAGGGGTTCCATTTTTCACCAGCCGCCATAACTCTCGAATGGATTTGTTTGAGACTGCAATACAACCATCCGTCCAGTCATTATTTCTGAATGCACGGCTGGAGTCCTGCATGCCATTGGGCAAACCGTGAATAAAAATATCTCCCCCGGGTGACGCACCTTTGGCGCGTGCCTGATTAATATCTTTTTGTTTCGGATAATTAATATGCAACGACAAAGTAAATTTACTGTTTGGATTGCGGAAGTCGATAACATAGTGACCTTCCGGTGTGCGCGAATCACCCTGCCGGGTTTTATGTCCAACTGGTTGCTGTCCCAGACCGATATCATAGGTCTTATACGTTTTTCCATTATGAATGAGTTGAAGCACACGTTTTGACTTTAAAACCAGTACTTTTTCAGCAAATCGAACGTCTGCTTGTATTGGGTGACTCACTGAACATATAAGAAAAAACGAAAACAGAAAATTTCTAACCATCATCAAACTCACTAGAGGAAAACCTCTAATGAATTTAAATTAAGTTATACGATCAATTGGTAAAGCTTGGGTAAAGATTGGACGTGAAGATTTACACGTTTTTTATGAATTGACTGCAATGATGTATCTGTCATTAATGTATCTGTCATCCTGAGCGAAGCGAAGGATCTTAGACGTGACGGATCATACAGACAAAATACTAAGATCCTTCGCTTCGCTCAGGATGACAGTTAGATAATGTGTCAAGATGACCGGAGCAATGCGTAGGGAATGCTAGACAAATCCCGGAGGGATTCAAACTAGTAGACCGGAGCGGTGCGTAAGGAATACGGTGTGATGCGCGTAGCGCTTCGGGGCCAAGATTGCATGAAGCGCGCAGTGGTGCAAAGCATGTGGAGCGCAGCGAAGAATCTTAATGTTTCGATTTGTATTATCTGACGCATCACAAGATTTATCGCTACGCAAGATCCTTCACTTCGCTCTACATGCTTTAAATCGCTTCGCGTTTCGTGCAGTCCCTGCTTCGCACCACTACGTGTTCCATGCAGGATTCCCTACGTTACACTCCGGTCATTTCCTACGCTGCGCTCCGGTTAGGATGACAATCTCAATTAATTACATAGCAAATACTGAAGAGACGTTAAATTATTCTACTTTTTGCCTTGCCCCTGACTAACCAACTTCAGGGTATGTCGACATTGCAAGTGGATTTTACCACGGGCCAGTTGTACACAACGTTTGTGTTCAAACTCTTTTAAGATACGGCTTACCATTTCACGTGTTGTACCTAACTCTTGTGCCAACTCACTATGGGTAATCTTAATGGGTTTACCACAGCCTTTTTCAAACTCATGGTTTAACCAACAGGCGATACGTAAATCCAGTCGATCAAAGGCAAAACCAGACACCAAATCCACCATATGTGACAAACGTTCGGTTAAGGTGCGTAACACGTAGGTTCTAAAGCTGGCGGATTCTTCCAGCGTTTTATGGAAAATTGGACGCGGTATCACCAACCCCTGCATATCGGTTTCGGTTTGGGCCATGATTGGGTAAGCCAACCCATTCACCAGATTATTCAGGTTATGCACACATAATTGACCCGGCTCGACGCGATACAAAGTCACTTCACGACCTTCAGGGCTGTCTTTGTAAACACGTACCTGCCCCTTAACAATCAACATCAGGTGTTTGCACTCCATCGCCTCATGAAATAACACCGTGTCAGCTGGAACCGTCATCAGTTTGGCCTGGTTGAGCATATTCCAGCAAGCGGCATCCGCATCTTCCGTTAACGCTGGGTACTTCGATAACAAGGCTTTGATGTGTAAATTCTGACTGGCACTCTCGGCTGGACAAGCCTGAGCGCTATCTAATATTTGCTCGTGATCGACGAGAGAAGAAATGGCCGACATAAAATGCTCCTGACTAAATTGGGTGTACCTTAATATTATTAGGTGCACCCGATGCTACTTACCTTCCTCTCCCCAGTGGAATGGCCAAAACCCCTTAAGGTTTATAGGCTCACCTAGTATAAGGCATTGTTCTCTGATCGTGGGTAAATTTCTGTAACTTAGGTTACATAGCAAGGATGTCAGGAGTAAGAAATAAACAGAGATATTAAAGGCTTATATTCTTAGGCAATTTCAATTGAAAATATACTATTAAATATTGACCAAATCTATAAAGATGGGGCCATTATGGCCCCACACCTAATCTGTATTTTGGTCGCCTAAACTTTAAAACTTCCAGCTATAGCTTGCTTCAAGCTCATACTGGGTCATTTCCAGTGTTACTTGCTGCCCATCGCCTAACGGATTTGGGCCCGTGACTTCATTTTTAGGCGCGTACATTGCGGCAAAGTTGAATTCCGAATCTTTACCGATGCTACGTGTAAAACCAAACGTAAAATGATCTTCCATCACCGCTGGAGCAAGGATATTAAATAATACCTCACTATTCGGGATAGGTTGTTCACCATGACTATAACCGACTCGCCAGGTCCAGTTTTCACTCGTAGCAAACTGATAACCTAGTTTATAGATAGTCATATCTTCCCAACCAAATCCTGCACCATCATTGTTGCCCAGTTGAGATGTTTGTAAATTTGGTAATAATGGGTTTGCGATAGCGGCCACATCACTGTACATGATTTGCTGAACATCAAAAGTTAATGTGTTCTTGGGTTTGATATCCCATGCTAAACCAACCGTCCAGGTTGCTGGAATATCAAAATCACCCTGTTCAGCAAATAAACCACGGTACTTATCAAACTCGGACATCTCCATTTTAGTCTGATAAGAAGCCGCAAGACTTAAGCCTTTTGTAACTTCACCTAGCCAACCAAATTTGAAACCATAACCAGTTGAGGTATCCGTCCCATTATTCGTTAAGTTCGCGCTATCAGATGAAAATGCACTAAACCCTTGCAGACCTTTTGCTTCAAATCGTTGATAAGCAAGAATAGCACTTACCCCTAGCGAATTATTCGGACTGACTTTTACGGAGTATGAAGCATTTAAAAATAATTGCTCTAAGTTAACACCTGCTTCGCCGGCACCAAATACGTTTGCAGTGGCAGAATAATCAGTATTCATACCTCCGTTACCGTAGACAGTTAAACCTACTGAATTGTTTGGATTGAGTGACCAGTTATACGCAAAGTGCGGTATCACAAAATAGTCGCTATCACTTTCAACCGTTTGTGGAGCAAGCGGGAAGGTAGCCCCTCCACCTGGTGCAGTTGCGGTATAACCACGGGGGCTTGGACTAAAAATGGCCAGCCCTAAATCCATCCTTTCACCGACATGAACCATACCAGCCGGATTAGTCGCCGCAATCATCGCATCCTGTGGTGCAGCAACCCCGCCACCTGCAAGACCTTTGTTTTTAGTTCCATACCCGTGCCCAAAATAACCGTTGGTCGCGAACGCTACCGACGGGGTGAGTAACATCGCCGCGGCGATGACTTTTAGTTTGTAGTTAAATTTGTTGTTCATAAGACCACTCCAATTCTTTAAATTTATCGCTTTTATGTTTTTTCCTTCCCGTTTAATCAAATATACAAAGTGATATCTGACTCTCCTGCAAATTCGAAAAATGTCGCCGCACCACCGAGTTCAATACCATTAACAAATTCTTTTGGATTCATATCGAACAAATCCACTGTCATCTGGCAGGCAACCATTCGCACATCAGCTTCAACACAGAGCTCGCGTAATTCACCGACACTGGCAACGCCTTTCTTTTTCATTTTGGATTTCATCATCATGGTCATGATGCTTTGCATACCAGGAATAGCGGTCCCCATCACTGGAAACCATTTGTCCATACCCATTGGCATTGGCATCCCAGGATTGCCTAACGGGCTGACCTGTAGCGCCAGGTTCTTTTTAGCGAGTTGTAATCCATAGAAAGTAAAAAAGATTTCGACCTCATAACCTAACGCGGCTGCAGTTGACGCTAAAATAAAGGGAGGATAGGCCCAATCCAGGGTACCTTTGGTTGCAATGATTGCTAATTTTTTATCACTCATATATTAATTCCTAGATTCGTTTGGCGTTACTTTTGTTGTGATCATTCTGCTCCGCTTGTCGCCCGGCTTCAGTGCCTAAACGTACACAAAGTATTTTTTTCTTTAGTGCATTGGTAACTTAAGGTACATAACAAACTATTCCGAAAATCTATAGTAGATTTATTCTTTTCTGACCTGACGATAGGGAACACTTATGAATTACTTAGCTAAACTGGCTCAGCTGTTCTTTTTTGCCGCAACGCTCACCCTAAGTTTCACCGGAATTAGTTTTGCTGATGAAGGCGCAGCAACCTATAAACCATTTATTCTGGCTGAAAGTACACAACAATCGCTCACCGACGCGACGAACACCGTCAGCAAAAAACTGAAGCAGGCGGGGTTCAGTATTGTTGGTCAGTACTCACCGTATAAAAACACCACCATACTGGTTATCACCAATGATGCCCTGAAGAGCATTGCAGGCCAATCAGAGTTAGGGAGTTTTGGGGTAGCCCAACGGGTATCGCTGACACAAATTAATGACGAAGTGCAGATTAGTTTTACCAATCCAATCTATATGGCCCATGTCTATCGGATGACAGAAGATTTAAGCAGCATCGAATCGCAACTTAGCAGTGCGCTCGGAAACCAAAAGGCCTATGGCCCGGAAACTGGCTTAGCTAAAGCTGATTTGCGCTCGTATCAATATAAATGGCTGATGCCACATTTTTCCGATACGCTTGATTTAGCCTCTTATCCATCGCAAGCCATGGCAATAAAAGAAATCAACGCACTTTTTGATAAAAAGCAAAGCGGTGTTGAAAAGGTTTACCAGATTGATATCCCTAATAAAGAAGAAACTATCATCGGCGTCAACATGACCGGAACGAATGGTAATGACTGCAGTGGTGATGAATACATTATGTCTCGCATTGATTTTAAGAAAATTAAATCAACCGGACACCTTCCCTATGAAGTGGTTATTTCTGAAGGTAACGTTTATGCCTTACCCGCTGAATTTCGCATAGCCATTAACTTCCCGGACTTATCCATGATGGGTGACAACAGTTTTATGTCCATCATGTGTGCTCCCGATGCCATTCAAGCGGCACTCACAACCGCAGTTGGTGGCGAGCTCGAATAATGGTTAATCGAAATAATGTGCATTTGCACTGTGTCATTCTGAGCGAAGCGAAGAATCTTAACTTTTTCGTATCGCATGACGCTTTACCCCACAAGATCCTTCGCTTCGCTCCACATGCTTTGAACCGCTTAGCGTTTCATGCAGTCACTGCCTTGAAGCGCGACGCGCATCACGCAGTCCCTGCTTCGTACCACTACGTGTTCCATGCAGGATTCCCTACGTTACACTCCGGTCATTCCTTCCGCTTCGCTACAGTCATTCCCTACGCTTCGCTCCGGTTAGGATGACAAACCGTAACAATAATTACTCATCATTCACCGCTACGAAACGGGTCTTCAGGCAGCGAAACTGGCCTGGAAGTCCTAATTGGTTAATGGTAAGTCGCTGTGGTTTGTCGATATAGAAATTTATAGTTGGCTCATCGTTGGCCGCTTTAATCAATCTAATGTCTTTAACATGTCTGTTACGGCTGTAAAGTCTTTTAACTTCTGCCAGAATCTGCTCAAAAGTGAAATAAGTAAAATCATCTGCAAAATCCATGGTCCACCTCGTCTTGTTTTTGTTGATTCGTTGACAAGAAGTATGGTGGGCACAGATGGCATCAAGACGAGTGACTCCTTGCGAAGTCACGATCAAATATGATCAAATATGACAGGCAATAAAAAACCCGGCTAAACACACCGGGTTTCTATGTGAACAGGACTTAATCCTGATTATAACGTGATGCTATTAACCCAGGCATCATGTTTGTTGCAATGGCTGACAACATAAACAGTGCCATTGTACTTACTGGTATTGAACACAGATTTAGGCGCTTTATCCTTTATAGGATCGAACAGAACTTCCGTTATGTAGTTAAAATCGCCATCCAATAAAATGTGTTTGGTAATATAGTGACTATGCGCGTTCATCTCATGCCCGGTTATTACCTGAATCTGACCATCACCTTTTTCAATCATAGGTAAGTGGCCGTTGATTTTCTTACCCCAACGACCAGGATTCGCCGCGGTATAGTAGATGCCGCCAGCCATATTTGAGCTTAAAGCGCCAGATGATTTACCCGCATTGGCGACCGCAGGTGCAAATAAAGCGGCTACTCCCCCAGCCACACCCAAACGAACAAAATTACGTCGATCCATTTTTCAATTCTCCTTAGCTTCCAAATTGTTTATACACTTTTATATTCCTTTGTCCCTGCCTACTAAAACGCATTCCTGGACGGCAAGAATAATACTCCATTTTCATGCTCGAGTTTTATCCGCTCTGCTACCGAAAAGAGTATCTTGTTATCAATTTAACATTCTGTAACTTTCTACGTGTAAGTTATATGTAATGACTATGGCTTAATATTCTGTATAATCGCCCTTCGTTAAGGAGAACCAACTATTCGACACGATTATTTAAACATGAATTTTTGTGTGTAAAAATAGATAATTGAGGGATGTTATGCCGAAGCTAGTCATAAAACAGGAAAACCAAACCCATAAGACACTCGATTTAGCGTATGGATCCGTCACAATCGGGCGTTCTGAAGATAATGACCTTAGAATTCCTGACCATACGGTCAGCTCTCATCATGCGAAAATCTTTACCTATCTTAATGCCTCATACATTGAGGATCTGAAAAGCAGTAATGG
This sequence comes from uncultured Ectothiorhodospiraceae bacterium, assembly GCA_947260005.1. GTDB lineage: Bacteria > Pseudomonadota > Gammaproteobacteria > UBA6429 > Thiohalophilaceae > SZUA-24. The sequence continues at coordinate 18,082 of CAMYOL010000052.1, read as the reverse complement.
TACGTTTATCAATGGCAAGCGTATTGATAAACACACTTTAAAACCCGGAGATGTCGTCAAGCTGGGCCACCATATTCTCGAGGTTGAAGTATAAACATTCCCCTGATTTGTTGACATTTGTTAAAGACTCTACTAATTTCTGTTTATACAGAAATAACTGAAAGGGTCGACATGCGCAATTATTACCCAATCCGATTTTATTTGAATGGTCTGAACGTCCTTTTGCATCATATGCGTAATTCATTGATAAACCTGGATTACTCAAACACAACTCCACCCAAAATCGGAAAAGTGAACCTCAAATAACCTATATGAATCACGGCAGTAATAATTAAAACCTTTAAGCATTAATTTCTGTTTATACAGTAATAAATGACAAAACAGGAGAGTCCAATGAAACAACATAAACTTGACCGTACGCTCCCCCATTCCATTGTCTTCTACGACCATTCTTGTGGCCTATGCCGAAACGAAATGATCAAACTGAAAAAACGAGATTATCTTGAACGCCTGTATCTGGTCGACGTATCTTCTCCACAATTTGATGCCAAACTTTGGGGAGTAACCCGTAGCGCGGCGCTGGAACAACTCCATGTTCGTACTCCGGCAGGAGTCTGGTTGACCGGTATTCCGGGCGTCAGACATGTCTACAATGAAGTTGGATTAGGCTGGCTATGGTGGTCGACAAAACTCCCGATGGTGGGGTATGTCAGTCAGCGTTTATACAACTGGTTCGCACGTAATCGGATGGCCATCTCCAAAGGCATGGGCATGTATGCCGGAGATTCAGGCTGTGAAACGTGTCCTTCGAAAACCACCTCTAAAAAGGGAGCCTGAATATGAGCGAATTATTTTTAAATTTATTTATTCTGCAAGCTTTAATGGGTGCATTCGATACGCTCTATCACCATGAATTCAAGGTCGCACTGCATCAACAACTCACCGCCCGGCTAGAACTCTTCATACATGCTATACGAGCAGTACTCTATGGTGTTTTATTTATTGGTTTAGCCTGGTTTGAATGGCATGGACACTGGATTTGGTTGTTGATCGGAATCGTACTCATAGAGATTGGCTTAACGCTCTGGGACTTTGTAGTCGAGGATAAAACCCGCTTGTTACCAAACTCTGAACGTATTACCCATACATTATTAGCGATTAACGGTGGCGCCCTTTTTACCTTACTCGCTTTAACTTTACCAAACTGGTTTGCTCAGGACACAAGCTTTGCGGCGACTGATTATGGCTGGCGCTCCTGGTTTTTAATGCTTGCCGGTATTGGCGTTGTCATTTCAGGGATACGTGATGGCTTCGCTGCATGGCAAGTACAACGCCTGCATCTCAACCTGAATCTCAACCTGGGAAACGGACATAAACGATTATTAATTTCTGGCGGAACCGGTTTCATAGGGAGTGCTTTGTGCCATGAGTTATTACAGGCGGGACATGAAATTACTTTAATCTCAAGGCATCCAGCTGCTGCCTGTTTTCAGTATTCAGGCAAAGTACGTGCTTTTGAATCAACAACGGTACTTTCTGATTTTGAACAATTTGATGCTGTGGTGAATTTAGCCGGTGCCCCGGTCGTTGGGCCGCGCTGGAGTGTAAAGAGAAAATCAACACTGTTAAACAGCCGCTTAAATACAACGAAAGATCTAATGAATTTCGTAAAACGAGCCAAACACCGACCTGAAGTATGGATACAGGCCTCAGCGATTGGTTATTACGGGACACATGCGGATCAGCCATTAACCGAATCCTCCCCTGCGGGGGAAGGTTTTGCTGCCGAATTATGTGAGCGTTGGGAACATTCAACAATCGAACTCGAAAGCCTGGCAGTACGCCGGATCATTTTACGTTTTGGTCTCGTGTTTGGACGAAGTGGTGGTTCGTTACCAATGATGTTGCTGTCATTTCGTTTTGGTATGGGCGCAATTTTAGGTAACGGACAACAACACATGGCCTGGATCCATATCGAGGATTTATTGAATGTGATTGCAAGCAGCATTGCAGATAAAACAATGAATGGGAAAATTAATGTCGTTGCTCCTGATTGCCCAACGAATAAAGAGTTTTCTATTTTGGCAGGGCAATTATTACATCGCCCAGTATTGCTTCGCTTGCCAGCAAAACTGTTACGACAAATGCTTGGCGAGATGGCCTCGTTATTTGTCGACGGCCCTATCATCAAACCAACTCGTCTGGAAAAAAATCATTTCAAATTTCGTTTTCCACAGCTTCGAGGCGCATTGATGGATCTCATTTAACCTTAAAAAGAAATAAACGGATTTTTTTCTAATCAACGACTTATATTTCACAAATGCCGGAGCCGACACATGCCAAACCCAGGATTAAACACATTTGTTGACTTAATACGGAGCCATCTTGGTGAAACACAATGGCAAGATCTAAGTCAGGATATAGCTCAACGTTTTACGATGGCCGCTCACTCACAACGACTACGTTATATAGGGGTTGTTAACTGGGTTTATTGCTCACCTATCGGTAAATTAATTGCAAAAGCACTGAAACCATTCGAATTATTGCCCGAACAATGTGCGCGCGAAACACAATTTGAATTTGTTATAGACCATCAAGGAAATGAGATAAAAAAAAGACGTCGATATTTTTTGGGCGAGAAATCAGCCTTTACATTTCGTTCATTATTCGCAAACCAACCAACATTACATGAAGAATTTAAGGCGGGGCTCGGAATGAAATTAAAGTTATCAGTTTTAAATGGAGATTTACTATTTCAGGATCAAGGTTATTTCTGGCGTATTGGCAAATGGCAAATCCCTATTCCACGTTGGTGTTCGATAGGAAAGTTCGAACTATTACACCACAACATCGACACACATTATTTTCAGGTTATTATTCGCATATCACACCCAATATTGGGCGTCCTTTTTTATCAGCGGGGGAAGTTCTTTCGCGCTTGAAAAATAAACCGGGGTCAGAATAAACCGGGGTCAGAGACGTATTTTTGCCGACTAATTGAAAATATTGTATTAACCTACCAAAAATACGTCTCTGACCCCGGTTTATTTCAGTTTATTTTAATTTTTATCTCACTATTTTTTTCGTGTTCAGAACTGGTCTCTGCAACTGGGGACTCGCCTCGATGTATACTGTTTAAACGGCGTGAATATGCCTCGCGGTTGATTCGCCAGTTCATAAGATATGCAAAATAATATACGACCTTAAACATAAATAAAGGGAATTTTATTTTAGTATCAGAAAAAAGGTCGCCTGCAAGTAACGACAATGCGCCTTCCTCTATACGAAACCAGTTACGTGGTCCCATAAACATATTACGCATAGCCGGCTGGGTGATACGGTAGATGAACCAGGAAAAAGTCTTCAAACCATAACGAATTATTCGGTCGTGTTCTTTTAATAATTTTTTTGCATTCGCTGGATTTTTTAGAAGACCATCGACGACATCCGCAGCACGCATTGCCCCATTCATACCCAGTAATACACCGCTGGAAAAAACAGGATCCACAAAAGCAAAGGCATCGCCAACAATTAAATAACCTTTACCATACATTTTTTTGAGTTTGTAAGAAAAATTACCCGTCGCAGTGACCGGTGAGATAAGCTTCGATTTCTCCATTCTGTGTTGAGCAGCTGGACACAGTTTAATGGTATCCATTAAAAACTGTTCAACATCTACTTTTCGAGAATTTAAATAATATGGCCAACAAACAGCTCCAACACTCATCGTGCCATCTTTAAAAGGAATAAACCAAAACCAGCCATGTTCAAACCAATAAACACTGATGTTACCTTCATCTTTTCCTGCTCGCCGTTCCACACCAGAAAAGTGACCAAACACAGCAGCACTACTATGTGCTTTACTACGTTGTTTAGTCTTAAACTGATTTCCAAGGACAGTACCACGTCCGGAGGCATCAATCAGGAATCGAGCATGCCATTCAAGTTTTTCACCATTTTCATTTTTTGCGTGCACAAAACAGCTTTCGTCATCCTGGAATTCAACACTGGTGACACGCGTATTTTCCAGATTAACGACTCCTTTCTGTTTAGCATTTTCAAAAAGGATTTTATCGAATTTATCTCGTTGCACTTCATAAGCGTAAGGGTGGTTTTTATTTAGGGCATTCTCGAAATAATAAGTGGTCGGCTTTTCACGACTCGTGCAGTTAAATTCAACTCCATACTTAAGAATGCCAATCTCATGGACCTGCTCAAGCACGCCTAATTTTTCTAAAATGGGTAAGTTCATAGGCAACAGTGATTCGCCAATATGGAATTTGGGGTGAGAATCTTTTTCGACCTGAGTAACGGACCAGCCTCGCTCAGCTAAAAGCGAAGACACCGTCGAACCCGCAGGTCCCCCGCCAATAACCAGTACATCACACTTCTGCATATTTTACGTTTTTCTCGGTAACTCTATAAATCAAGCGTATCTTAACCTATATATATAGTATGTAAATTATTTAAGTTGTTCGCCTGTCGTAGGCCATTTTAAGCGATGCCCCCATAAAAACGATGTTCCAGTACAATATTTGTGCATTCAAGTGAGTACATTTTGGAGAGTTTTCACTTAATCGAATTCCACCGGCATTCCCCAAAATCAAAATCTGGGATAAAGCAACAATATCCATACTAAATTTATGTTATTTAAATCTCTCAAGCTCTTGTTGGCCTTACCCGATAAATAAGTGATTGATTATATTTTAGTATAAGGTCGCTGCGTGCTTAAAAGATCCCAAATTTTCCAAAATTTACGATTTGGCGTTCGGCAGCGTGTCGTCCTCGCATTGCTCGTGGGCTTACTTATCAGCCTCACCATCAATTCCTGGCTCTCGATTCAGGAACAAGCCAGCTACACGAATAAAGAAATCAATCGAAAAGGTATACAAATCAGTAAAATCATATCTTACTCATTAGCGAATTACGTTGTTGGTTACGATTATCACGGCATCCAGTTATTTATCGATGAAGTCACCAAAGGCGACGTCCAATATATCAAGGTGGTCAACACCAGTGGTAACACCATGGCCGAAACCAAAATATCAGAATCAAATCTTGAAACGCTACGAATATTTCATGTAAATATTATGATAGATGACAACCAGGTAGGTTACCTGACGGTTGGCTTAAACACTGATGCCATCATTTCCACCATCGAAGCACAAAAAGAATCGCTCCTGTTACGTGAAGCCGGTGTTGTTATATTTATATTACTCATCGAATTCCTGGCCTTGTCGATCCTGATCATTAGACCGCTTTCACGGATATCCGCAGCATTATCACAAAAAACTGACTTTCCCGGTGTTTTACCTAATGAAATTAATTTGGACAGCCAGGACGAATTCGGCGACATCGCACGAAAATATAATGCTTTACGGGCACAATTAAACAAAGCACACCGGGCATTACAAGGTAAGGTAGATGTCGCAGATAAAAAGCTACGCCTGGCCAATGAAAAATTAATCGCTAATTCCCAGAAATTAGAAGAGACAAATCGTGAACTGATTAACCAGGCCGTCACCGACCCGCTTACCGGCCTGTTCAACCGACGAAAATTTCAAACATTACTGAAGACCAGCGTCGAATCGATGGATCGAAATAATGAAAATTTGTCCTTATTAATTGCTGATATAGATTATTTTAAAAGAATCAATGATAAGCATGGCCATGAAGTTGGTGATAAAGTACTACAGGAATTTGCAGTCAGGTTATCGGAAGGCATCCGCAAGAGTGATGTTATTTGTCGCATCGGTGGTGAAGAATTTGCCATATTCTGTTACCAGGCCGGCTCCCAAGATGCCTATAACATTGCCGAAAAACTCCGCCAACATATTGAACAGACTGAAGTACAAATTGATAATATTACTTTGAATATCACGTTGAGTATTGGTATTGCCACACCGGGAATCGGAGCCGCACTCCATTGTCCGGATTGTCTCTATCGCCAGGCTGATATTGCTCTATACTCTAGCAAGAGTAACGGGCGCAACCGGGTGACCCATTTTCACGAAGTTGATCTGGATGATGTTGAAGATCTGGATATGGAGCAGGAAATTAATGAACAAAACCGTGCATAAAGTATTAATAGTTACTTCTTTAATCTGCCTACTCTTAACGAGTAAAACAATCACCGCTACTGAGGATAAATTATTCATGGGCTCGGTTGCCATGGATATTCCAGCCGTCATGTACAAACGGTTACATCCCCTGACCGAATATCTCAGCAAAACGTTGGGTGTCGGTATATCGCTTAAGCTGTCACCAAACATGAAAGAAGCCATTAATGAGGTTGCAGCCAACAATGTGCATATATCTTATTTAACCCCAGTTGCCTATATTAAAGCCCATGAGAAGGGCCAGGCACGTTTGATAGCCAAAACAGTCACGAAAGGGCGGAGCTCATTTCAGTTAATGATTGTGGTTAAAAAAGACAGTCCAATAAAAACAGTCGACGACTTAAATCAGAAAAATTTTGCTTTTGGCGACCCCGCCGCGTTACTACAACGTGCTGTGGTGGTGGGCTCAGGTATCACCTTAGAAAAATTCGCCGATATTAAATTTCTTGGCCACTATGACAATATCGCCCGTGGTGTGATGAGTGGTGATTTCGATGCTGGTATTTTAAAAGATACCTTAGTCAACAAATGGCAGGATAAAGGTCTACGGGTGTTATACGCCTCCCCCGCATTGCCGCCTTACAATATTGTTGTGAACGGTAAAGTCCCTGAACCCATGTATCAAAAGATTAAGGCCGCTTTCCTGGGCCTGGATCCGACCATCCCAGAACACTTAAAAATAATAAAATCCCTGGATAAGAAATACACGGGTTTTGCCGCAACGGATGACAAGGAATATGACGTCGTCAGAAAGCTGGTTGCCCCCTTCATTAAATAAGCTCTAGAAACCTATCATTTTGCACTAATGTAGGACATTTCCTACCCAATATATGGCATCGTCTTACATACAATATCGCTAAATCACCCTATTATTCTTGTTATCGTAACATTCTACGACTGGCCTGATATTTGCTTTTAAATTATAAAAATATAACTTATTCGATAAGGATAATAAAAATGACCGAAACTAACACTAATAAAGACTTAAACCATGCTGACAGCGTCAAACTACAGGCAGGAGCGATGTCAATAGGACGTGCCGGTGATAATGATCTGCATATTGCTGATACGACCGTGAGTTCATATCACGCTCGTATTTTCACATACCTTGATGCTTCCTACATTGAAGATCTTGGTAGCACCAATGGCACTTATCTAAACGGCAAACGTATCCAGAAACATACTCTTCATCCGGGAGATGTTATCAAAGTCGGCAAACATGAATTAGAAATTAGCCCAAACGGCTAATGATCTTAGATGGTGAGGCAAGGCGTTAGTCGTCTACAATAAAACTTGATCATACATAAAAGCCATGGAGGCCATTTCTGGCTTTTTTGTAGAGTTTAAAATTTTAAATTTCTTAAGTTTTAAATCTTGAAATCATAGTTTGTAAATCGCTTCCTAATTTCGCTAATTCTGTCCCAGAGTTTGCGGTTTGATTTGCACTCTCAGTAACCCTGTCTGCAACATCATTAATCTTAACCACATTGCAGTTTATTTTCTCAGCAACTGCGCTTTGTTCTTCTGCCGCGCTGGCAATCTGAGTATTCATATCATTAATTGCCGTTATTGAGTGCCTTAATCTTTTATTCTTTAATCATTATCTTTTTAGCTATCTCACCTTCTGAGATATTTTTATATTTTTTCATTATCACACCTACATCCTGCTCTTCATTATCAACCACTTTTATCAGATATTTTTTATCCGATGAAGTGTGCAACTTAATCTGGCCGATATAAGTCGCTTTATTCGGGAGCACTTCAAACTTAATTGAAAAATCGTCTTTTGATGCCGTGTAATGACCAACTTCCGGCGTAGTCCAACGGAAAAATTCATATTTTCCCGGCTTCAACGTGAAAGGATAGATCTGGGTTCGACCATCCTGGATTACACCCGTTATTTCAGCGGTGGATATAAAACTCTCATTAAAGCCTTTCACGCCTTTATCTTCGGTAAGATCCCGGTACATCCACTTAATCACTTTATATGTTTGGTCAAAAGAAACAATAACCAGTGATTCGTCTTTGCTGGATGATGGATCGAAACTTTTATCTGCAGTGAACGAGGCACAGCCACCGAGTAACAGAAAGCTTATACTTGATATCACTAAAAGTAATTTTTTCATGGATTTCCTCTACTTACTAATATGGGGGTAAATAGTCATTCGAGTAGACCATACGCCTACGCACCGAATAACTCATAACAGCTATAACGTGTCGTTTTTGTGATGAGGTCTAAAAATTATAAGTATCCACCCACTTTTGTCGTGAAATATCGATCCATATAAAATGCACCTATAATCAATATGATAGCCAGTAGACTAAAATATGGCAGAAACCAGATACTCGTAGGGGAAACTTCACACTGTCATCGGCGATAAGTTGTTTTTTTTGTGTTTTCAGGATGGAATCTACGTAGAACCAATCTTTCATTGAGCGAATTAAATTTCACGGATTGGAATAAAATAATTACGCTAATTTACACCCGCCTTAGACAGGGAATTGGTCAATTATTCAGCGTTTTGGCAGGGTAAATATGGGTAAACCATTCAAATGACTATATTAATTAGCGTATTATTTAAAGATGCTGCATGATGGTTGATCAACAGCAATTAAAAACGACTATAATCTTTGACGCAGATTCTGACGAAGTAACAATCAGCTCAACATAGTTTTGTCTAAAATTATGAAAATCCATACTCCACCTAGCCGTCCGGATTATAATAATGCTATCCCTTCAATCGCGGGATTCATTTTTTGTTCTATGTTTAACTGATTAAATGATGACATAATTGCCCATTATTTATGTAGGGATAACATAAATACCACATATCGACGGGATTGTCTTAGACAACAAAATTACCCAGCGTGAGAAGTGATTAAAAATATGAGCATTTGTCAAAATTGCAAATTTTCCAACCCTGACAGTATGAAGTTTTGCGGTTCTTGTGGTCGTGAAATATTAAATATTTGCCCCAGCTGTGAATATCCTAATCCTACCGATTTTAATTTTTGTGGTAAGTGTGGCCACAATTTAAATGAAGGGGCGATTATAGAGAGCACATCCAACGCTAAGCCTTCCCCTGTATCGAACGACATGGTAGCCGCGTCTGAGAGACGACAGCTCACCGTGATGTTCTGTGATTTAGCAGACTCCACATTACTGTCTGACACACTGGACCCGGAAGAACTCCACGCTATTATTCAGAAATATCAAAGTACTTGTGCAGATGTGATTAATCATTATTCCGGATATATCGCGCAATATTTAGGCGACGGTATTCTTGTCTATTTTTGTTATCCACGTGCTCACGAAGATGATCCACGTCGGGCGGTATATAGTGCGCTTGGCTGTATTGATGCAATTAAAAAACTCAATAAAGAGCTGGCAACAAAAAACATATCATTAGCGCTTCGAATTGGAATTCATACCGGCCTTGTTGTGACTGGTGAAATTGGAACGGGTGAACAACGCGAACAATTAGCCCTGGGAAAGACGCCTAATATTGCTGCCCGTTTACAAAATATTGCAAAACTGAATAGTGTTTGCATTTCTGATACAACTCATAATTTAACACACGGTTTTTTTGAAACACAATCCCTGGGACAACATACACTTAAAGGTATTAATCAGCCGGTTGAAATTTATCAAGTTATAAAAGAAAACAATGCCCGGGATCGAATTGATGTCGCGCTTCGTCAGGGGGCATTATTGCCGATTGTAGGTCGAGAAAATGAAATAGAACAATTATCACTTTTGTGGAATAAGGTGACCGATGGTGGTGGCCAAGTTGTGTTATTGAAAGGTGAAGGTGGTGTTGGTAAATCTCGATTAATGCAGGCCTTTATCGATCAGTTAGATAATTCCAGCCATCATTACCTATGTGCAAATGGTAAGGCTTTTTCTGAAACCAGCGTGTTGCGTCCTATTATTGAGATGTTACACAGTACATTTGAGTTTGCGGCGAGTGATTCTTCTGAAGAACGCTATAAAAAAATGGAAACATTATTAACTAAATATAATTTTAGTTTAAAAGACTATATTCCACTGTTTGCTTCTCTGCTAAATATACCTCTAATAAATAATTACGTTGAACCTGCTTTACCAGCCGATTTTAAAAAGAAAAGAACACTGGAGATGGTATTTGAATTACTGCAAAAATTATCCCAGGAGCGTCCCTTATTATTTGTTGTAGAAGATTTGCACTGGCTCGATCCATCCACACTTGAATTTCTTGATATGCTTATCCTGCAAGAACAAGCGCATAAAATATTTGTATTTTTAACCTGTCGACCAAGCTTCGACATACCCTGGTATACGCGTTCAAATTTAGTTCAGTTTAACCTGACCCATTTAAATCGTTCAGAAATTATTTCAATGGTTAATCGGCTAACTAATAATCGTAGTCTGCCTCAAGTATTGATAGATGAAATCGTAACGAAAACAGACGGGGTACCTCTTTTTGTTGAAGAATTAACTAAAATGGTAATTAATTCCAGTATGGTAAAAGAAGTGAATGGAGGTTTTCAATTAATAGGCAATCTCGCAAGTTTAAGCATTCCTTCCACTTTACAAGATTTGTTAAATGCACGGCTTGATAGTTTAGGACAGGCAAAAGAAGTCGCTCAATTGGCCTCGATCATCGGGCGTGAATTCAGCTTCGAAATGTTATTATCAATTTCTAACTTTAAACCTGAATTATTACAAACGCATATCAATCAACTTATTGAAGCAGAATTGCTATCGCAACGTGGTTTCGGTACAGAAATCCTTTACATATTCAGGCATGCTTTGATTCATGAAGCGGCAATATCGTCTATGCTCAAAAGCCGCCGTCAAGTCGTACATAAGAAATTTGCACAAATACTTGAGACAGATTATCCAGACATTGTACGCGAACGCCCTGAATATCTCGCTTATCATTTTACTGAAGCAGGTCAAATTGAGCAGGCAATTGATTGGTGGTTAATTGCAGAACAAAAGGCATTAGAACAATCCGCAAATGTAGAAGCCATTAGCCATTATAAACAAGGGATGGTCCTACTGAAATCATTACCGGAAAGCAAAGAAAATTGGTTACGTGAACTACGATTATGCGCTTCAGTCGGTGCAGCCTATTGTGCCACCACCGGTTATGCATCGCATGAGGTAAAAACCGTTTATCATCGTGCCAGTGAACTCTCTAAAAAGATGGGCGATATTCCTGAACAATACCAGATTTTATGGGGATTGTATGCCTTCTATGTAGTGCGTGCAGAATTGGATGAAGCAAGAGACAGTGCACAAGCTATGTTATCCGCAGCAGAAAATAAAGATAATACGCTTATGCAACTCGAGGCCATGGTTGCACTTGGACTTACCGAATATTTTAGTGGTGATGTAAACAATGCCTATAACTATATGCTGCGTGCTGAGCAGTTGGATGCGCCTGATCGTGATCGTGCTTTCACTTATATATGTGGGCAGGATAGCAGCGTTGGCAATCTGGTTTATATGGGTTTAGCACTATGGTTGATGGGTAAGCCAGATCAAGCATTGAGTAAAAGTAATGATGCGATTGCACTGGCTAGAAAAATCGAACATCCCTTTAGTATTGCGTATGCATTGAATTTTTCGGCCTGGCTACATTATATGTTGCGTCAGGTTGATAGCGCCGCCACTTTGGCTGATGAGGTTATTTCATTATCGTCAGAACACGGTTTTTTCTGGGTGACGCTGGGTTCCGTCATTGCAGGCTGGGCGCAGGCCAGTAAAGGTGACACCGTTGCAGGCTTAAATTCGATTTCAAGTGGTCTGCAAAACTACCGCGGTGCAGGGGCAAACTTAAGCCAGACTTTACAGTTGTCGATTGAAGCAGACACCTGCTTACAGGCTAATGAGCTTGAACGCGCTCAAACATGTTTACAAGAAGCAATTTTAGTCGCGGAGCAAACGGGTGAAAAATTCTGGCTTGCAGACATTCATCGTTTACTTGGTGAAACTTATCAGCAGATGGATAATGCTCAAGCAGCTGAAAGTCATTTTCTTAATGCAGTTAATATAGCGACAGAACAAAATGTACCAATGCTATTATTACGCGCAGCATCAAGTTATACGAGAATAGACGGAAAAAGTAACAAACAGTCAGCACTACGTATTTTACAACAAGCACGTGAGAAAATATCAACTGACATGTCGTTACCAGATTTACAAGAAGCTGATGTATTGCTTAACGAGTTACAACAGCCTCTCCAAGCTTGACTTGATCTAAAACCCAAGCCTTCAATTATTCTTGTGCTTTTGCTTGCGCTTTTACTTGTTCTATAGCTATTTCTACGCGTGAATGATTTTCAATTAAAGGTCGAGATTGACAAACTTTTTTAACACGGTAGCGCAATATATACAGGCCAAATACGACCATTCCCAGGCTCACCCAACCACTAATGGTTTCATACTTATGCTCCTCGATTATTACGGAAAAAGCATAAATCAAAACACTTATAAATGAGATTATGATCGATCCAATACCGAGACCAATCGTATTGAAAAGCTTATGGCGCCAACGGGTTAATTTTTTTAGAAATGATGGGTTGACCCCTTGCTTAATCTCCCATTCGTTTGCATCTTTGGCAATATAGAATGGTTTACGACTATAAACACCTCGCCAACTATCTACCAGCTCAAGTCCGGTTTCATAAAATGTCTTTTCAAAGAAACTGGATATTACGGGTAGTTTATAGAGATATCGACGGACTCGAAAATAAATTTTAAATACCAACATACTCACAGCATATAAAATAACCGTAATAAAACCACCACTGGCCTTTATGTAGTCTGCTGGCATTATCATTGCCGTTTGCTTATCACCAAGTTGTTTTAGAATAAGGCGGGCAGCCATACCTTTATTGATATTAAAATAGTGAGGCAGGTAATCTTCGAAAAAATTAAGCAATGTCGAAGTCAAAACTTTTGCTTGCTCAGACTCGCCAGCCTGGCGTTTTTGAATAGTGATAAATAATTTTTCAGCGTCATCCCAATTATCGGTAATGAGATTATCTTGAATACCAATGGTATGACCAATCACTTTCCATGTATGAAGAAAGGCTTCTTTTTCCTTAAGCGTCCATTTACGACCTAACTTTTCCAGGCCATTGGCAATACAATAGCCAAAGGTTAAAAGCGTATAGGCTAAATCTTCCTGATTCACAGGTTTACCAAGCTTAGCGGCATCATAAGGCTCTTCGACAAAGCTTAATGCTTCGGTAAAATTATTTTTGCTCTTTGCATGATTGTGCGCAGGAAATAATTCCGGATTCATCAGCATGAGGCGCATAGTGGCATGTAAAAATCGGATTTTTTTCGCAGTGACATAACCCCTGCCATATATATAGCGTTTTGATTTTTGCCTGGACTGATGTGAGCTTTCAAGGTGCCCTTCTAATTCGGTAATATTGAGATGCTCGGTTGCGGTGGCCTTACGTACCATACTGCGGCCACGTTTAGTCCACTGACCATCTGGATCCATTTTTATCATGGCTTCTGAAAAATGCTCATCAACTGAGTGATCAATATCATGTATGACATCCAGTCCATTGGGAGAAAGCACCGCATCAAGCATAATACCGGTTTCATATATGCGCTGATAAATATATCGTTTTGAAGTAAGTTTCGCCGTTTGATATAACGCAGGAATACCATTTTTCATTAAATAGCAGGCTGGAAGACTGATGGAATAAAGCACGCTGATGATAGCTAACATATCTTTTTGCCAAAGCTCACCACTAAGCTTAAGTTTTTCTTCATCGACCCAGTCCGGTGCTTCTGCTGGACCAAAATACTTGATTAACTCATCGGGATATTCCTTTAATTCCTGTGCCGTTAACGTTTCTGTGTTTAATGCAAGTTCGGGATTTTTCGAAAGTGTATCGGTAAGATCTAATAAGTGGTTAAATGCAATTCTATTTTGTTGCTTAGGTTGGCCAAAGGTATCATAGACTAAAGCATCTGCTTCGATATCACCTTGTTGTCTCAAGCTATCAAAATAGGCATTGAGTTCACGGGATAATGTTTGATTTTTGTCAGGCAAACACTCGAATAGATTTGTAGCATCATCATTCAGTGGCATTTGATTTTCCTTTTTTTTAATTATTAGACAATGATTATATATTTATTAGGGTCTTGTGATTTTTAGCGACTATCATAATACATGTAAATGATTCAAAATTATAAGTGATCAGACTAGAATTATTACTTAGATAGCTAAAATATAAGCAGAATAAACGTATTTATCCACTCCCTGCTCTTGCATAGCAAGGATTTCTGTATTGAAAAGAACGAGTGTGCTCGTTTGAATTAACGTTGATGCGTCACTTCAAATCCGTGATTGGGAAATCTTAGATTGGAAAAAATGGCTAAGAATAAATGTTTATAATTGGTAGTCGATGGTGAACAGTTTTTTAATTTTCAGTAGCATATGTTTTCCAATCTTTTTTCTCATGATTTCAACAAAGTCACATAGTCTAAATACCTATGGCTCAACGGTAAACCAGGCATCCAACAGATCATTTTCTTGCAAATAGGCACCTAAACTTGTAAAAGTTGCGGTTGCAACATCATCGTCATTGTGATCCCGCAAATAGATATCTTCACTGAATATCGAGCCAAACAAGAGCCTGAATGGATTCACTTTTACGGTTTGAGGTTTGAAATATTCTTTCGTTCTTGCTTTTATAATCGATAGATCTTCAGTTTGGTAGATAGCCGATTGAATTAGATCCAGAGTGTGTTCTGTGCAATTCTGAAACTCTGTCGTAAAGGGATTCGAAATGGCCGAATAATTTGGATTATGGAGTTTAGTGTAAGTTTGAGATAATACAACTTTATGCAAACGCTTTTGCAATTCTTCATTTGGAATCAAGATTCCCGCTTTCAAATCATAGACGTTGGTAAAAAAATCGATTGGATAATCGATCTGTAAAAAACTTTTATTTAATTCCTCGTCATTTTGATACAAACTATGAATCGCATATCCAGGTACTTTACGACCGTCATCTAAAGTGATTAAGGAATAGATAGCAATTCCCATGTGAGTATAATTTATCTCATCTGGAAGAGAGGATTTGGGTCGCCCCACTCGAGCAATTAGAAATACTCTGGCGTGATGTTTTGCCGCTCTCTTTTCGACTTTTTTGGAGAAGACCTTTATCGTTGCTGTATCATAGATGGGATCGCCGTCAGTCTGTTGACTGACGGCATTCGAAGTTAAAGGTGTTAACAACGTTACACCAATTACCAATATTTTAGACAATGTTTTCACTACAAATCCACATTATCTGATAGTTGCATCGCTTGCTTGGGTGATGGACCGGCTGTAACCGACTCCTCAGAGATCTCGAGCCCTTGTTCATTATCGCCCGTCGCAAAATCAAGCATGCTATCCCCTGCTTGACCGGAAAGATTTCCAATTGCTCCAAGCGCTTTAAAGGGAACCGCGACAACGCCAGCAACAAGCTTAACCCCGCTGGCCCCGGCATGACTGACCGCCATTCCTGAGTGACGAACCGAACCTGAGGCATGTTCCCCGCTACCCGCTGCGAACACTGGAGTGGCAAAAGCAACCGTTGAAATGAGGCTGATTGCCAGAATTTTTCTTTTCATGAAATGCTCCTTCATTAGTTTTGAAAGTAAACAAATCATGGGGCCAGGTATTAATAATATAAACTATAATGTGACAAGTAGTATTATTTAGATCCAATAGTATTATAATTTTATACTTAATAACGATAACTTAAGAACACTATTATTTAATACTAATATTAGCTTTAACTAAATTAAACTTAGATTTATAGAATCCAAGTGTGACTAAAGAATCAAATAATTCTTAAAAAGTCTATTTATCCATAATGATTTCGGAAGCTGCATAATAATTTTAAGAATATAAGGAGTGAAAAATAAAATAACTCATGGACACGCTTAAACAAGAAATTGCAACGGTTGCAGGATTCATTACGCTAATACTATTTATGATATTCGGCGATATGTTGGCACCGGAAGCACTGGGGCTTGAATTATCGATATTACCCCTTGGCATTTTATTTTTCGTTATGCTCTGGGGTGCATTCAGTGTCGTCCGGCATGCGGAATCTCTCGCCACGATTCTGGGCGAACCTTACGGTACATTAATATTGACCTTGTCCGTGATCGGTATTGAAGTCGCCGTGATTGCGGCGGTAATGATTTCTGGTGCAGATCAACCTACGCTGGCTCGTGATACGATGTTTTCAGTACTGATGATTGTACTGAATGGATTGGTTGGTTTGTGTTTGATTATGGGCGGGCTGCGTCATCGTAATCAAGTCTATAACCTGCAAGGTGCAAATGCTTATCTTGCGGTACTGCTGCCACTAGCGATCCTGGGTCTGGTTTTACCGAGCTATAGTCCGTCTGCGCCGACTGGTGAGCTTTCACCATTACAAGCAGGGTATTTGACTGCCCTGGCGATTATCCTTTATCTTATCTTCCTCGCAGTACAAACGATCACACATAGTGACATATTCCAACAGCCTAAAGAGGTTGACCAAGATAGTGTGCAAACAGATGATGCCAGTCATCACCATCAGTTTGTGATTAAAACAATACCCTTTCATACAATTGGCTTGTTAGCCTCGTTATTACCCATTGTATTGCTCTCAAAGATGCTCGCTACCTATGTAAACTTTGGCATTGCCACATCCGGTGCGCCACTGGCGTTGGGTGGTTTTTTAGTGGCCGCTTTGATACTCACACCGGAAGCATTAAGTGCCATTCAAGCGGCACGGGATAATCAGCTGCAACGCTCTGTCAATATAGCCTTGGGCTCGGCGTTAGCGACGATTGGTCTAACCATACCCGCAGTGCTGATTATCAGTTGGGTATCGGGAGAACGCATCGTGCTAGGACTTGGAACAACGGATACAGTGCTATTAACACTAACATTGGCAGTTAGCCTGGTAACCTTCATTAGTCAGCGCACCAACTTTCTACTTGGAGCCGTACATCTCGCCTTGTTTGCAACTTACGTGGTCATGATTTTTGATAGTGTGGATTAAGAGTTATATTAATGACTTACGGTCATAGAAAAAACACTATTGAAAAATCAAACTGGTCCGGGCCTACTTAACTCTTTTCGTGATTCAAGCTTTTAAAATAAAAGAGGCGCATCATTATGATGCGCCTCTTTATCGTGTAAAAGTTTTAAATTATTACAATTTATTGAATACCCGTTATATTTTGTAAATTAATTACATTGGATAATCCTACCGCCGTCACACGAACCGGGGCAACAATTAATGAGCCGCTATTCAATGAAGCGACAACATTCGCATCTATTGTAATCACCTGACTAGCTCCTGCGGTAATTGAACCTAGATCCCATACCGCTTCATCATTCTGATTACAGATGTTGCCACTGCATACTGCATCTGGCGCAGCATCGGTAAGTGCATTGAAATTTATTTCAGGAGGCACTCGTAATGTTAAGTTTATTGCATCAACGGTTTGAGCAGAATTATTAGTAACAGTAATTGTGTATAACAGTGGATTATTAGCTGCAACCGGATCTGGTGTCGCGCCTATCACTACCGATAAAGGTGATGAAATGGCAGAGACAGAAACCGTTAACTCAGAGTTATTATCAATTTCTGAGCCTCCATCATGAATAAGTTCTGCTCTCATTCTAAGTAACTCACCTGCTGTTACACCGTTTGCTGTTACCGTGATTTCCCGATGCAAGGTGGCCCCCACCGCCAGACTGGTGTTGTTCCAAACCACTTCACCTGGATTCACTTCCGTGCCGCCATCACTGATCGCATCCACACTGACCCCGGCCGGTAACAACGTGGTCATCTGCAGGTTCGTTAACGTTCCCGCACTCGTATTGCCCACGTCCACATTCAGCGTAAACGTCTCACCCGCAACCACCGGATCTTTCGACGCGCTTAACACC
>CAMYOL010000051.1:79032-102094 GCA_947260005.1 uncultured Ectothiorhodospiraceae bacterium | reverse complement strand
ATCCCTGTCATGTCCTAAATATTCACCGTCGTTAGATGAGGTCCGGGGTTGTTCTCGACGCTCACCGATAGGTTGTTTGCTTAGTTGAATGTTCAGCTCAATTTGTGATGGTTTATCGTTGCGCATAATCAGGGTCAGACATTCCTGAACAATACGTAATGCCATCACCTTGATCAATTCATCAAGCGATTCTAGTTCACCAACAAACGAAGTCACTGCGCTGACCGCTTGTTCTTTGAGGCGGGCGCTTTGCAGACAATGCTCGACACCCGCCTGCAAGCCGAGATCGGTGACCAATCCTGCGCGTAATTCTCGCATCAAGTCATAGGCAGAAATATAGACATCCTGGCTAAGTTCTTTAATCATATCGGCCAGCTCATGTGCTTCGGACATGTCGTCTTGCGGGAGACTGGAAATGGCCGTCGCGAAACTTTTGATCGCAACCAGGGCCTGACCAAAATCATCATGCAATAACGAAACAAGATGTCGGTGTTCGGCGTCCTGCACGGCGAGCATGCGTCGTAATAAATGACGATTTTCGTCTAATTTTGCATTCAGATTGTTTAGCTTATTATTATCGTTCATATCGATATCGTTGTTATTCTTTTCAAGGTTTCAATGGAGTCTGACCCCATTGAGGTATTGAGGTACTGACTATATTGTAGGCAATAAAAAACCGGCCAGAGGCCGGTTCTTTAAATTCTATATCGACGTTTATTACTACAGTGCGCGAACTTGAGCACTTAAACGTGATTTATGACGAGCCGCTTTATTCTTGTGAATAAGGCCTTTTGCTTCTGTCTTATCGATGATCGCAGAGGCGGTTTTAAACTCGGCTTCAGCCGCGGCTTTATCACCACCACTGATGGCAGCTTGTACCTTTTTAATAGCACTACGAAAACGTGTGCGAAGAGGGACATTATGCTGACGGCATTTTTCTGCCTGTCTTGCGCGCTTGCGTGATTGTGCTGTATTGGCCAAAACTATCTCCTAAAACGGGCTCGGTATATCGGAAAGCGGCGTATTATGGACGTTTTGCCCTGCTATGGCAACGTTTTTACTGAATATCTGTGTTTATTTTTAGCTTTTCACGCCCCTTTACCAGCCTTGCATGCCATAATAGCGCCCATGAAAAGCACTAAGATAATCAAAAGGTTAGCTTAAATATGGGGTTGTTACGCTCGGCCAGCATTTTTAGTGGCCTGACATTAGTTTCGCGCGTTTTTGGATTGATTCGTGACCAAATATTAGCCATTGTGTTTGGCCCAGGGGCCGGGTTGGATGCCTTCTGGGTGGCCTTCAAGATCCCGAATTTCATGCGTCGTTTGTTTGCTGAAGGGGCCTTTTCTCAGGCCTTTGTCCCGGTTTTGGGCGAGTATAAAGTCCAGCAGGGGGATGATGCAGTACGGGAATTAATCAGTCGAGTCTCGGGCAGCCTGGCTCTGGTGCTGCTTGGCATCACCATTATTGGTATTTTGGTATTTCCCTGGCTAATCCTCGAATACGGCCCCATGGCCATCGAAAACCAGCAAAAGTTAGTGCTCACTGCGGATATGATGGTGCTGACTCTGCCGTATATCCTCTTCATTTCCCTGACTGCGCTGGCCGGTGGGGTGCTCAATACCTATAAACGTTTTGCCGTACCGGCCTTTACCCCGGTGTTCCTGAATCTTTGCCTGATTGGCGTGAGCCTGTGGTTGGCACCGATGTTTCCTGAAGGGTTTGAGGTGATGGCCCTGGCCTGGGGTGTGTTTCTTGCCGGGGTAGTGCAGTTGTTATTTCAGTTTCCATTCCTGGCAAAATTACGTTTATTACGCTGGCCAAAATATGGGTTTAGCCACCCGGGTGTGAAACAGATTATTCGTCTGATGCTGCCCGCAATTGTCGGCTCGGCCGTGGTGCAGATCAATTTGATGCTCGATTTGATTATCGCCTATACCTTATTGCCGGATGGTTCGGTCTCCTGGCTGACCTTTTCTGATCGACTGGTGGAATTTCCTCTCGGGGTATTCGGGATTGCGATTGCGACGGTGATCCTGCCAAGTCTGTCGCAACATCACGCCAAGACCGACCCGGATAAATTCTCACGTGTGATGGACTGGGGAATCCGTTGGTCGTTACTGATCGGCTTGCCTTCAATGGTTGGTTTATTGTTGCTGGCGGGCCCGTTGCTGACGACTTTATTT
Organism: uncultured Ectothiorhodospiraceae bacterium; assembly: GCA_947260005.1. Classification (GTDB taxonomy): domain Bacteria; phylum Pseudomonadota; class Gammaproteobacteria; order UBA6429; family Thiohalophilaceae; genus SZUA-24. Next base: position 99,908 of record CAMYOL010000051.1, on the reverse strand, counting down.
AATTACGGGGCCTTTAAACAGCATGACGTGTTGATGTCGCAAATGAGTTTATTTGCCTATGCGGCCGGTTTGCTGGCCTTTATTTGGGTCAAGGTGCTGACACCCGGTTTTTATTCTCGACAAGACACCAAAACACCGGTGCGGATTGCCGTTTGGGCGATGTTGACCAATCTTGCCCTGAACCTCGGCTTTGTGCTGCCATGGATTCATTATGGATTACCCGGTCCGCATACGGGCTTGGCGATTGCCACGACCATTGCCGCGTTTTTAAATGCCGGCCTGTTGTTTTTAACCTTAAAACGTCAGGGGGTTTATAAGATTGAAGCAGGCTGGATTCGTCTGTTAATACAGATATTCGCGGCGCTGAGCTTGATGTTTGCTCTGCTGTTTTTTGGTGTGCCTGAGCTCACGATATGGTTTGACTGGCCATTTTGGCAACGTGCCCTGATGCTGGGTTTATGGGTTAGTGTGGGAGCTGGGTGCTATTTCGTCGGGCTATATTTATGCGGATTTCGATTTCGGGCATTTCGCGCGGGGATGACTGCCGGATAGGTTTCAATGGGGTCAGACTCCATTGACTCTAGTCTTTGGGTCCAATGGAGTCTGACCCCATTGAAGTATACCAACAACGAGAGGGGGGATTTTTCTCTCCGCGACTATATAATAAGGAGTAAATCCCAATAGCAGGGATTTGAGACGACCGCCAACGCAGGATAAGAGTAGATATATACCATGCAATTCATTCGTGGGATTCACAATCTAGCCGCCGATCATCCGGGCTGCGTTGCCACCATCGGTAATTTCGATGGCATTCATCTAGGGCATCAGGCGGTGATTGGACAGTTATCGGAAGAGGCCGCCGATAGAAATCTGCCGAGCGTGTTGATCAGCTTCGAGCCGACCCCGATGGAATATTTTCAGCCGGACAAGTCGCCGGCACGATTAACGCGATTGCGTGAGAAACTACAGGTTTTGCGTCGTTTTACTATCGATAAAATTTTATGCCTGGCCTTCAATAAAAGCCTGGCGAACATGCCGGCTGAGCTTTTTATCAAAGATATTTTGGTGGATCGATTAAAGGTCCGGTATCTGGTGGTCGGCGATGATTTTCGTTTCGGTAAAAATCGTCAGGGTGATTTTGCCATGTTGCAGCAGGGCGGCGAACAGTTTGGTTTTCAAGTCGTAAACATGCATACTTTTGCAATAGACGGTGAGCGGGTCAGCAGTACACGGATACGTCGTGCCCTGGATGCCGGTGATCTCGGTAAGGCAGAACGTCTGCTTGGACGAGCCTATCGCATGAGTGGACGGGTTGCACATGGTGAGAAATTGGGTCGTCAACTGGGTTTTCCTACGGCGAACATCAATCTACACCGTAAGGCGACGCCCTTGCAGGGTATCTTTGTTGTTGAGGTGTTTGGTTTAGAAGGTGAGCCATTAGGCGGTGTGGCCAGCTTGGGCACACGACCAACAATTAATGGTAAGACGATTTTATTAGAAGTCTATATATTTGATTTCGATCAGGATATTTATGGAAAACATTTACAAGTGAGTTTTTTGCATAAGTTACGTGATGAAGTGAAATATACGACCCTGGACGCCCTGAAAGTGCAGATTCAAAAAGACGTTGACGCGGCAAAACAGTATTTTGAAGTTAACGGTGATTTGTCGAAAGAGGCGAGTGGTGATCGAGGTTGTTAGATTTTTCCGTAGACATTCGCGTTTTACCGTCATACTTGTGGATACCTTCAATAAAATGTCTTGAGGGTCACGAAGAGCGGGAACTCGTACTCCGTCATTCCCCTGGAGAGGGGAATCCATATATATTTGGATTCCCGCCTCCGCGGGAATGACGGAGTACGAGCTCCCGCCTCGGCTCTGGCTCCTGCTTCGCCCTACCGCCTACGTCCATGTAGGCGTCTGTGGGAAATGTGCCCTGCGGGTATGATGAAGTAAGGAAGGATAGTTAGGTGAGTAGGTTATACATATTTTGATCCCCTCACCCCAGCCCTCTCCCAAAGGGAGAGGGAGTAAATTTTAGAGAGATAAAAAATAAAAGAGAAAAGCAGTGGCAGAATATAAAGACACATTAAATTTACCGAAGACGGCCTTCCCAATGAAAGCCAATCTGGCGCAACGTGAACCGGCGCAGGTTAAAAAATGGGAAGAGATGAATCTGTATGGCAAGTTACGTGAGGCCAACAAGGATAAACCTCGTTATGTTTTACATGATGGCCCACCTTATGCGAATGGCGATATTCATATTGGTCATGCCGTTAATAAAATTTTAAAAGACGTCATTGTGAAATCTCGCAGCATGGCCGGATTTGATGCGCCTTATATTCCAGGTTGGGATTGCCATGGACTACCGATTGAACTTCAGGTTGAAAAGAAAGTAGGTAAGGCCGGTCAGAAAGTGTCGGCCAGCGAGTTTCGTGATGCTTGCCGTAAATATGCTGCAAAACAAGTTGATGGCCAGCGCAATGATTTTAAACGCCTGGGCGTGATCAGTGATTGGGATAATCCATATTTAACCATGGATTATAAATTTGAGGCCGACATCGTTCGCGCCCTGGGGAAGATTATTGATAATGGTCATTTGCATAAAGGTTCTAAACCGGTTCACTGGTGTGCAAGTTGTGGCTCAGCGCTAGCTGAAGCGGAAGTGGAATACGAAGATAAAGAATCGCCGGCGATCGATGTACGGTTTGGAATTCTCGATTTTGAAGCGTTGAAAACGCGGTTAGAACACATCGATCATTCGCATTTAACCGATAAAGTCTCAGCGGTGATCTGGACGACGACTCCCTGGACATTGCCTGCCAACCAGGCAGTGGCGGTTAATCCTGAATTTGAATACAGCATTATTCGCTGTGAAGGTGCCGGTGGTCACGGAGAAGAATGTTTAATCCTGGCCAGTGATTTGGTTGACGACTGCATGAAACGTTACAATGTAACGAATTTTCGTGTAGTTGGAACCTGTGCAGGTGAAGACCTGGAAAATCTTAAACTCAAACATCCATTCTATGATCGTGAAGTGCCGATCATCCTGGGTGATCATGTTACGCTTGAGGCAGGTACCGGTAGTGTACATACTGCTCCTGGCCATGGTCAGGACGACTTTGTTGTTGGAAAAAAATATCACTTAAAGGTGGATAACCCGGTGGGTCCCAATGGCGTGTTTGTCGAAGGGACTCCGTTGTTTGCTGGAAAGCATGTATTCAAAGCAAATGATGATGTGCTTGAGGTGTTACGTACTAAACAAGCCCTGGTGCATGCCGAGAAGTTACTGCATAGTTACCCTCATTGCTGGCGTCATAAAACCCCGATCATCTTTCGTGCGACGCCGCAATGGTTTATCAGCATGGACCAGAAAGATTTGCGTGCGGACTGTATACAACAGATTAATGAAACCACCTGGTTGCCTGATTGGGGGCAAGCCCGGATACAAGGCATGGTGGAAGGTAGACCGGACTGGTGTATCTCACGTCAGCGAACCTGGGGCGTTCCGATTGCTTTATTTGTGCATAAACAAACTGAACACATTCATCCGCGGAGCGTTGAATTAATCGAACAGGTTGCTCTTCAGATTGAACAACAGGGTGTCGATGCCTGGTTTGAAATGGATGTAAACGATTTACTCGGTGATGAAGCGGATGATTATTATCAGGTGAAAGATATTCTTGATGTCTGGTTTGATTCAGGTGTTTCTCATTTTGTTGTTATGAACCAACGCGAAGGTTATCAGGATTATCCGGTTGCCGATTTATACCTCGAAGGCTCGGATCAACATCGCGGCTGGTTTAACTCTTCTTTGGTGACTTCAGTTGCGATGAATGGAAAGGCGCCTTATAAAACGGCCTTAACACATGGTTTTACGGTTGATGCTAAGGGCGTGAAGATGTCGAAATCTGAACGCAACGCCGTCGCTCCTCAAAAGGTGATGAATCAATATGGTGCTGATGTTTTACGCCTGTGGGTCAGTGCTACTGATTATCGAGGTGAAATAAAAGTCTCGGATGAAATCTTTAAACGTACAGCCGACGCCTATCGTCGTATTCGCAATACCAGTCGTTATCTACTCGCCAATTTGAATGATTTTGATCCGGAAATCCATCGAGTTGCAGTTGATAAAATGGTGAGTCTGGATCGCTGGGCAGTATCACGTACTTTCAAACTGCAGCAAGAGATCATCGAAGCTTACGAGAAATTTGAATTTCATAAGATCTATCAAAAGATTCATAATTTCTGTGCCGTCGATATGGGTAGTTTTTATTTAGATGTGATCAAGGATCGTATCTATACGATGCCAACCGATAGTCGCGCCAGGCGTTCTGCTCAAACCGCGGTGTTTCATATTATTGAAGCCATGGTTCGTTGGTTTGCACCGATCATGAGTTTTACCGCTGAGGAGTTATGGTCGTATGTCCCGGGTGAGCGGAGTGATTCAGTATTCTTTACAGAATGGTATGAATTTCCTGAGATTGCAAAAGACCCTAATGGTTTAGATCTGGCTTATTGGCAACAGGTCATCGAAGTGCGTGACATGGTGAACAAAGAGTTAGAACGTCTGCGTACTGCCGGGGAGATTGGCGCCAACTTACAAGCTGAGGTGCAACTGTATTGTGGCCGGGAGATTTATGATCTGTTAAACCGACTCAGTGACGAATTACGGTTTGTGATGATCACCTCATCGGCTGATCTATTCATAGCAGGCGAACCACCTGAAGAGGCACAACATGTGACCTTATCAAGCGGCGATGAGATCTGGATTGCCGTGGGTGCGTCTGAACATAAAAAATGTGAGCGTTGCTGGCATTTCCGAAAAGATGTAGGTGAGCATGCTGAGCACCCAACGCTTTGTGGTCGTTGTATTGAAAATATATCGGGTGACGGTGAACCACGAGATTTTGCTTGATGGAGAATTTCCCTAATCATCTCATTATTTTGTCATACCCGCAGGGCACTTTTCCCCTGGAGAGGGGAATCCATATATTCTGGATTCCCGCCTTCGCGGGAATGACAAGATAAAACCGAGTTTTGCAGGTATGACAAGGTATGATCAGGAGTCAAAACATTGCAGTACAAAAGTAGAAATAGTAAAAGTGAATAGTAAAAACATAATAGATAAAATCGGCATGTTAAAGTGGTTATGGATCACGGTTGTCTTTGTCATATTGGATCAGGTGACGAAGCAATGGGCCGAACACAGCCTGATAAAGTTTAGGCCGGTTGAATTGATGTCGAACCTGAATCTCTACCTTGCTCATAATGAAGGTGCAGCATTTAGTTTTTTAAGCGAAGCGGATGGCTGGCAACGTTGGTTTTTTACAGTCATTGCGATTGTTGTCAGTACGGCTTTGATCTACTGGATGAAGACCTTAAAGCCCCATGAAAAATCCAGTGCGATTGGGCTTGCTTTTATATTGAGCGGCGCGATTGGCAATGTCATCGATCGAATCTTGTTTGGTCATGTGATCGATTTTATCCAGTTTTATTATCAGGCAGATTCCTGTTTACCTGGTTTTTCTTATCATAGCCTGATGCAAACCGGACACTGTATCTGGCCGGCCTTTAATGTCGCGGACAGTGCGATTTCCGTTGGCGCGACGATCCTGATATATCTTGCGATAAAAGAAGCCTATCAGGACTGGAAGGCCAAACGGCAACACGTTTCATGAACACTAAAAGATAAGGATATGGCAGATATAGAACAAATAACCATTGGACCTGGCACCGTAGTCACCATGCATTTCACCCTGACCATGAAAGATGGACCGGTGGCTGATGCATCTGAACCAAACGAACCGATGACCTTCACGATGGGCGATGGCAGTCTAATCAATGGCCTTGAAATGGCGATAACCGGCTTAAAGATCGGTGATAAGACCAGTGTTGAACTCGATCCCCTAAATGCCTTTGGTTTTTCAGATCCGGATAATTTTCATTATTTACCACGCGATGAGTTTGCTGAAGACTTGCCAGTTGATCCTGGAACTATAATTAGTTTTAGTACCCCATCGGGTGATGAGGTACCGGGTACCATTAAAGAAGTGAAAGATAATGTAGTCACGGTTGACTTCAATCATCCGTTAGCTGGCCATGATATTATTTTTGATGTTGATATCGTTGATATCAAACCGCCTGCTATTGAAGATGAATAAATTAAAAATGCTTACGGACCTATTGAGGAATAAAAAAGCCAAGTGAAGAAAGATGAATGAATTATTATTAGCCAGCCCACGCGGATTTTGTGCCGGCGTTGATCGGGCCATTGCCATAGTGGAACGTGCACTGGAATTATTTGGTGCGCCTATCTATGTTCGTCATGAGGTGGTGCATAACAAGTACGTCGTCGATTGTCTGCGTGATAAAGGCGCGGTGTTTGTTGAAGAGTTAGCCGAGATACCGGATGATTCAACCGTTATTTTTAGTGCCCATGGCGTTTCTAAAGCGGTACAAAATGAGGCTAAACAGCGCGGTTTAAAAGTCTTCGATGCGACCTGTCCGTTAGTGACCAAGGTGCATATGGAAGTCACACGCTTTAGCAAAGATGGCATGGAATGCATTTTAATCGGTCATGATGGACACCCGGAAGTCGAAGGCACAATGGGGCAGTTTAATTCCAGTGCTGGCGGTCAGATGTATCTTGTCGAAACAGTAGATGATGTTGAAAAGCTTAGGATAAAAGACGAAGACCATCTTAGTTATGTCACACAAACGACCTTGTCAATGGATGATACGGCGGCGATTATTGATGCCTTAAGAAAACGGTTCCCAAATATCAATGGCCCGAAAAAAAATGACATTTGTTATGCCACTCAAAACCGCCAGGATGCGGTAAAACAGATGGCGGCAGCGTGTGATGTATTATTCGTTGTGGGTTCACCAAATAGTTCAAACTCAAATCGTTTAAAAGAAGTGGCTGAACGGTTAGGTACCCCGGCTTATTTAATAGATGATGAATCACACATTCAAAAAGAATGGTTAGCGAATAAAAATAAGGTTGGTCTCACTGCCGGTGCATCAGCGCCGGAAATATTAGTTCAGAACGTGATTAAAAAACTGCAAGGCTGGGGCATGAATGTCAGTCAGGAGCTCAAGACCACAGAAGAAAATATTGAATTTTCCTTACCGAAGGCGTTACAAACGAAATAAGTACTGCCAGATTATTATTGCTTTGACCAACAGCTTGCATTTCCTGCTCCTGAAGTTTGATTACCAGAGCTATCGATAGTAAAAGATGGACAATTCGCATCATTTGCCTGGTCGCCGATGGCTGTGGCGGTAATGGAAAATCCTTGTGCCACCTTGCAGCCTATTAACCCAACACCAGGGCTGTTTGGAGTAATGGTAATGGTGTAATGGCCCAGGTCAGTTACCGGTGGTGCATTCAATACTTTGGGTAAAATAACGGCATCAGTGCAGCAGGTATAACCGCCATTATCAGAATAACAACGATTCATTTCTATTGAAATTCTACCTAGTGCGCTGATAATATCCGCTCGATTTCCCTTTCGTTTTTGGCTTTGATAAGCAGGAAAGGCTATTGTTGCTAAAATGGCCAATACACCGACGGTAATCATCACTTCTATTAAGGTGAATCCTGATTGTTTTTTCATATTGGTATCACGCTATAGTGGTTTGGATCTAAGTTGATAGTTTTCAGGTAATACCCATATTTCGCTAACTATTCGCTTCTGACCCTTAACAAAAGGGAGTAAAATGACACCGACTTTAACTTTATTATTTAAGTTAAGTAGAGAGATCTTCTCACCCTCTCGTCCATATGCGGTTGTTTCAAGGTTCATTTTATATGGATACCCGTTTATATTAATTCCCTGACTGGCTATATTTATTTTTAGTACATAGCCATCGATATCAAATTTACTTGGGTAATGTTTTGGTTGTGACAGTTCTGCATAAGACAAATTTATTTGAACTAAGCTAAATAAACACAAAAACAGAATAAAACCAGGAATTATTCTTTTCAGAGCATGAAATTTATATATGTTCATAATCGTATACCTTAATATGATTAATTTATTTATCATCAGAATTGTAACTCACGCCATGAGTTGCGTCCTAACTTATCGGAAGGGATGCATTCTGGAACTGGTTGAATGGTGCCATCACTTAATGTGACAAAACGAATTTGTTTTCTCGTTCTTGGAGGGCATATAAAATCACCAGGCGTTCCTTCACCAGGCGCAGTACCGACAGAGGTTGAATTAAATGCAATTGAAGTGGTAGGTCGGCCAGCGGCAGTATCTCCAGCGGTAGTTACGTCGTTACTATCAATGTAGCCATTATTATCGACATCATAAGGTGAATAGGTTAGCGCTGTTCCGGTAAACGCATTAACCAACATTAACCAACTGGTGCCACCAAATGAGCAAGCATCATCGGAAGGAATAATTGTGATATAGGCCAGGGCAGTATTTTGGCTTTCAGCTTCGGAAATAACCCGTTCTTTGGATACTGGCAGGTTGTGATACCAACCATAATTCGTACCTATTTCATAATCAACGGTTGCGGTTGCCGGGGGGATCGGTATTGTACGGTAGATTTCACCCGCGATTGGTCCTGTATCTGTAGCTATAGGTTGATGGATTAAGTTACTATTATTTAGTGGGGCCTGATCTGGCCCACTATCCCATACGGCATAAAAAGATTGGGGTTGGGTATCATTTAAATCTGAAGTGTTCAAATAACTACCAGTACCAAACATCACAATAATATTTGGAGCATTTGCGTCGGTCCCTGATTGAATCAGGTTAACTCTACTATTGCGGATTAAGCTTGGTTTAGCGGTAATGGCTTGCCGATTACCAGCACCGCTTGCCGCATCAGTCGCGATAAACAAGGGTGTAGGGGTAGTCCCAAGAGAATCAGTATATGCACCCCATGAAGTAGTGTTTGTGCCGGTAACGTTGAAAGCCCACAGATTACCAAAGAGATCACCCGCATAGGCGTGGTCAGCAATGCTATCGGAATCGCTTTCAGCAAGAGCCGGGGTTGATAAACCATTGCGAACAGTCTCACTTAGCGATGCACCTGTCGGATACTCGGTGTCTATCTTCCAATAGTCCGTTCCTTCTGTCCAGACCCCGTCAGTTCCCGGGCCTTCGATTTTTAAAATAAATATTTTCGCTGAGTGGGTATTGTTACCAACGATATAGGGATCATCATCTGGTCCAGGAGTGACGGCAGCATAATCGGTATTACCATTGAGGCTGTTATAGCCGTTTCCAAAGACGGCGTACCACTCGATGGTACCACTACTATCGCCTAAAGGTACGATTTGAGGTTCACTGTAAGTAAGACCTAAATCTCGATCATCATCGGTGGTGAATTCCCATAGAACTCGATTAGCTAGAGCCGTTTCACGTGCGCTGCCGGCTGTTGTATTAATCAATTCATCCGGATCTGTAATATCAATCGCAAAATAACCTCGACCTCCGGCTCGAAGGCCACCAACTAAGACCGTATGCCAGTCATCACCACTTGCTCCACCAATATCAGCATAAACATCGGCAACGCTCGGAGAAAGGTCAACGTAGTAACGGTGCTCATAACTTCGTTCAGTTAAGGTGTGCAAGCCAGGACCAAAATAAGGAGCGGGCGCAACCGCTTCGGTATGGAATAAGGCACCAGGAATATAGGCCCATACTTCGTCTCCGGTAACAGCATTAAAGGCATGTAACATTCCATCATTGGCGCCGACATAAAGCATCTTGGTGCGGGTTTGTGCATTATTAGTAGAAGAAAATGCACCGGAAGCAGTACCGATGCCACTAACATATTCACTGAAGCGTTTACCAGTAGCCCCAAAAGGATCTGTACCAGGTAAAAGACCTTGCGGTGCACCAACATATACGGCAGAGGAATGAATGATATCACCTAATTTAAAACGTGAACTAGTCGCACTGGAGTCTATAAAAATTCTATCGCGGAAATCTTTTCCAGTTGCACAGGTGCCAGTATCGGTAGCTTCGCAGGAATGTTCACCACGAATGTAGTCAAGGCGGGCCTGTGCAGTCAAAAGCCCTGGTGCAGAGTTATCGATTACATCTGCGGGTGTCGTCATCAAATCATCTTGATGGCGCGCAGGAAGAGAAGCGAGTGTACGAAACGGGATAGCACCATAACTGGTCGAGCTTCGGTCAAAGGTGACGATAGAACGATTGTCAGGATCTTTTGCCTCAAGTAAGTCATGGGCTTCCCAGTCTGGGGAGGTAAGATCGATAGTATTATTTACAATCGAATAGGCGGCGAACTCTCCCTGCCAGGTTGCGGAACTAAATTTTGCAAAGTAGGCGGTACTGTCAGTATTCAGACTGCTGGAGTTTATGGATACAGCAGAGGCTGATCCGATGCGACTGGCGATGTTGCGCATGGCATTATCTAATGAGCGAGTTAAGCCTTCGGCGTTGGTTGCAGAGAGATATTGACCGCGACCATTAAATGCGGCGTGTACCAGATCATCAACTTTTGCAGTTCCTGAAAATACCTCAGCACTATCATTTGCTGGATCGGTGAGGGGTGTGTTCCAGTCGAAACTCGCTCCCGTCGTTGGCGAACAACCAGGAGCGTAGCCGCGCGCAGGATGTGTAGGCAGTGCTGTTAAATCTACCAGGCCAGAAACGCCAAAACCAACGGTGTAGGTTACCATGTGTTGAGCAGGGTTCTCATCCACGCCACAGACAATGGGCACTCTATTATCAATAGCTGGATCCAGATCACGCTCATAATAGTGCATGGCCACATCTGCGAGAGTATTTCGCACCGGGTCGGCATACGGATCATAGCCACCGAAACTTAAAGTAGTTGTTGTGTCAGGATTACCACCAGGAAAATAGCCAGTAAATGGATCGGCAGTATTATCGGCATTATTGATTCCGGCTGGGACATCTGTTGTATAAGGGGGGGTACTAGATGTTGAGCGTTCACCGTCAGTAATTAATACGGTAAAGTTTTGTTGGCAGGCAGCGGGCTCAGAACCAACCGGTGTTTTGATTAGTGCGCAATCTATGCCAGTTCCGGCAAAGTCGGGAACATTAGCAGTACCACTACAGGCAAAATATTCTCCGGCACGTTGTAAGGCTGTTCTTAAAGGTGTGCTCCTATCGGAATTCATCCGGAACAAGCCGTTAAGAAGGGCTGCTTTGTTGCCTGTACTAACATCAGGGAGCATACTTTCTAATCGTATATTTGAATCTGGTTTATCATCATTAATAGTCGCCATACCCATACGAATCTTGTCTGCGGAACTAATGACCTGGCTCATCGCATACTTACTGGAAAAGTCACGTTTGCGATGATAGACAAACCAGTTGGTGAAATTTCGAATTTCGGCATCATAAGATCGTAATATACAAGAATCAGCGATTTGGTTTGCCTTTGTTTCCGTCAGACCGCCTGTGCATGTGGATGCGGTTGTTATCACGACCCGAGCATGCGAGTCCGTCGGATCAACGACTGAGTTGTTATCAAGGGTTCCGTCAGTGTTGGTGTCTTCCCAGACCCAATAGGCAGCTGGTGTGATTGTGATGTTTGCACCTGTGCCACGATCGTTTATGGTTCCTGTTACAACATTTTTGTCCGTTAAGAGGTTATAAGTATCTGCTCCTGTATAATATGGATCGATAGGGACATTCGCTGGCAGAGCAATATTGGTGTCTTTATAATCTGGAAATGGGTTGCCCGCATCGTTTAAGCCTACCCATGGTTGATATTCGCGAGTAGGATTATAATACAGTTGGTTATAATCACTGTTGCGTCCTCGCCATGTACCTTGTTGTTCAGGGGTTTGTATTCCAGTGTAAGTTGCGTCGATATACGCTTGAGTGGGTAAAATAAATCCATTCACATATGTATTTTGATTTTGGACGTTACCGCTCCAGCTTTGGTAGTTAGTACTTCTGGCGAAACCAGCATCGTGTTCGCCAAACAGATAGTTATAAATACCGTCATCAAAAGAGCCGGCGGCAGCAGGATTAAGCATCATTGCGCCACCCCAGCCATATACCGTTTCAGGCGTCAACATTTCAATGTCCATACTTCCGGAATCATCTACCATAAAGAAGATATTTGGTTCAGCGCGGTTGGCTAGAAATAAAGGTGAGTCTTCTACTAGCCCTGGTTCGGCATGTAATGTGTTACTTATTCCGACAGAGAATAGACAAGCAGTAAATAGACTATATCGAACCGGCGATAAGGCTTTATAAATTCGTGTAAAAACCTGACGACTAAATTTCATAACAATTAACTCCTGCCTTACCGGGCTTAGGGTTACTCAAGGATTGGCTGCAAAGTCCAGAGAATCCTTTAAAATGATATATAATGAGCTTGTAACATGGCTCGTGAATTTGGACTGATACCCGTACCCCTGGCCGTTATTTGGTATGTATTGGGTACGGGTTCACCTTTACCGTAGAGTTGTGCATTGCCGGAATCGGCGGCTTGACTCAGTTCGGCGGCGGAATTCACAAGTTGAATCATGTAACGCGGCAAGCGAGCGACCTGTACTGAATAAGGTACTTGTACAGCTGTAGCCCAATTAGCTTCTAGCGTCCAGGACTCAGGATTTCCCGGTCCTCTCATACCATGATAAGCACCGGCTCCTGTATAACCACTTATATCACCACCACTTGCGATAATGAAGGCCTCGGCAGACCTGAGGGCGGACTCTGCTGCCTCGAATGCCATTTGAGCATCACGGGAATTACCAGCCATTTTTTCTTCCAATGAGGTCGTGCGCATAGCCGAGACACCGAGGATGGTTAAGACTAACAATATTGATAACGAGACGATGAGTGCACTACCAGTTTGTTTTTTACACTGTATTTTGTGAGTATTCATTATTGTAAACCTTTGTTGCGAACTTTGACGGTAGTGGTAAATACTTTGCGGATGCGCCGATCAGGGATAGTAGCGATAGTGGTGCCACTGGCTACGTCAATACCGGCTAAAAGATAGTTTTTTGAGTCTGGAGCTGCTGTCGATTTTGTAGAGACTTCGTTAGTGGTGCGCAATAAAAGACTAAAGCGTATACTGACTACATTGTCATTTCCAGGAATGACATTAGCCGCGGTGACATAGGTATTAGCTATGCCGTCCCCGCGGGCAGCGGCGTTAGTTTTCTCGGTATCAACACCATATAAGATTTGCATATTTTCAACCCCGGTAATTAATTCCTGACCAATTGCTCCAGGTCGCATGGACATGCGAAACAGGGAAGGTTCACCATCAGGATTGTTTGCAACATAATAAGCGTTGCTAACAGCTTGGTAGATAAATGAATCACTTTCTTCAAAATCATTAAGTTTATCGGTGGCTCCCCCCCAGGATATCGTGTCATTTCCGGGGCTGCCTAGATCCGCATGATCGACTTGAATGCTGGCACCATTGACTACCAGACTGGTGGCTTCAAAAAGCCTGGATTTTTTACAGTCCGTGACAAGTAAATGACTGCCATCACATATACCTGTAGGAATATGACAGTCAGTACCAGATGAGTTATCAATAACCGGAACACCTAGATTGTCAATTAGGAAATTCTCTAAGTTTTTATTTTGGGTCAGACGGACGCCGTTACCGGCAGCATATCTTAAGATTATGATATCCGAGCCATCATTGGGAGCAGGGTTAAGGGTGGGAACGATACCACTATGGTTTGCAGTTGGGGCGGCAAGATTAACCGTAGTATTGGGGCCAGAAGCAAGGGCCTCAAAACCTGTAACAGCAAGGTTATAGTTATCTATGGCATCGTCATCACTAGCATTACCTGTCGAATTTAAAAAACTTACAAATTTTGGATTTTGAGGGCTACTCAAATTATGATTTTCGAGACACCCCATGTAGCCGGCTATACGAATATCCTCAACCAAAAAATTAACAGCAATACGAGCACCTTCCTGTAGTTGTGCAAATTCTTCCTGCACCATATAGGTTCGCTTGCTATTGTAGTAGACTGAGCCGACACCTAGCAGAAGTACTGAGCTAATTGCAACGGCAATAAGTAGTTCTATTAGTGTAACGCCCGATTGTAGAGGTTTATTTTTCAAGTTGATTACCATGGTTGTAGGTTCCGATTGTGTAATTACCTAAATATAGTTTTGAGGGACTAGCAGCCAATTACGGAAAGACTTCAATATTGACACAAGCTATTCCAGGAGTTGGTGTTGGTAAACATTGTGCTGGAATTGCACCAGTATTTTCTTCATCCCACCCAATCGAAACCCGATAAAAAACGATGCTGGCGGGTGCAGGGGATGTAAGTCGAGTAATAAATCCTGCCGCATTAAGTAACGGAGTGGCGGAATTATTAATCGCCACATTGATTGTCGGATTGTTAATGGCAGTATTCCATTCTTGCCGATCAAAACTGGCTAACTGATCAGAATTACATATAGCAGCGGAACAATTTGGTACTGCAGATGGTACTGTGGTTTCATAGTTGGCCACAGGGTTGTTACGAATCCTATCTGCCATATCGTACACCAGTTGGGTGGCAATAGTACGTGAATAGGATTTCTGATTTTGACGAACCCCTGCCGATTGTAATCCAGCAAGCCCAAGCAAACCGATGGAGAAAATGACCAGGGCAATCATCACCTCGAGCAAAGTAAAGCCTGTTGTATTTGATTTTTTTATTATGGACATGCTGGACCTCCATCAGTTTTAACTGTGTATCGTCCAGCGACATTGACGTTTATAATACGAGCCTGTTTGCCTGGTTCACACAGGGTAAATACACGTGCGACGCCACTTGAATTCATGCCATCACTTCCATATGGAAGATCACCTATACCATTTGATTCTACCAGGGTCATCCCAGTGGGAACGGGATCAACACGTTTGAGTTCTTCAGCAGCTAAGCCGACAGTCGCAATAGCGTCGAGTGTCCAACCATTACTCCACCCTCCTGGAGCCTGATTGATGGTAATGTCTCTGTTACGGTTAATGGCTTCGCTTCTTGCTAATGCTATGTCGGCGGCCAGGGCATTAATGGTGGAGCTCATGCGATTGCCGGTCGCAATACCGGACAAGCGTGGTACTCCTACAGCTACCAAGATGGCAATTACTGCCAGGGTCACCATTAGTTCGATAAGAGTTATTCCAGTCATATTCTTCATATTGGTAGTTATAGAGAAGTTTTTAGTCATATTCACGCTTCTTTCGATAGAATGCCGATTTGCCGGGATAAGTGGTTTTAAATTATTCCGTGAGCGAATTAGTCTAACTAATTGATTTAGCAAGAGTGTGATTTGATTCACATCCATAGGATAATCGTCAAATAGTCGTACATTATAGTGTGAAAGGTGAAACATGAAAGTTGTGGTGGTAGGAGGCGGGTTGCTTGGCTTGTTAAGTGCGCGAGCATTGAGTCGAGAAGGCGCAAAAGTCACGGTGGTCGAACAAGGTGATTTCGGCCAGGAATCTTCCTGGGCCGGGGGGGGAATTTTATCTCCCCTTTACCCCTGGAATTATTCTAAGGCTGTCAATGACTTAGCTGCCTGGAGTCAGAGATACTATCCTGAGTTAATTGAGCAATTGATCCTTGAAAGTGGGGTAGATCCTGAGTGGACGCCGAGTGGAATGTTGGTATTAGAGGATGATCAGGATCAAATTACCAAAGCTACCACCTGGGCTAACCAACGGGATATGAACTATATCGAGTGGGATCCCCAGGCTCTTGCAGAACATGAGTCTGAGATTGGGGGTGAGCACCGGGGACTATTATTTCCGGAGATCGCTCAGGTGCGAAATCCCCGCTTGCTTAAAAGTGTATTGGAAAGTTGTAAACGCACAGGCGTGGAGCTGCTCGCTAATCATCCAGTGACGGAATTAATCCATAATGAAGGGCAAATCAGCGGGATTCGTAGTAATCAAACATTTTATGAGGCCGATGTGGTGGTGGTCTGCGCGGGGGCCTGGACAGCCAAAATCATGGCGATGCTTGAACAGGATATTCAGATCAGGCCAGTTCGCGGTCAGATGATTATGTACCGTACTGAAGTCGGCCAGATTAAGCGTATAACGTTAATGGATGATCATTATGTTATTCCTCGCCGGGATGGTCGGGTGCTAGTGGGGAGTACCATGGAAGAAACTGAATTTGATAAATCGACGACTGAACAGGCGCGAAAGCAATTATCGGACTTTGCGGAGGGTTTATATCCTTGTTTGCAAAAGGTTGAGATTGAACGACATTGGGCAGGTCTTCGCCCCGCCAGTCCTGACGGTATACCTTATATATGTTCGGTTCCCCAATACGAGGGCCTGTTTTTAAACGCCGGCCATTTTCGCAATGGTGTGGTTTTAGCGCATGCATCCGTGCAGCTATTATTGGACCTCATCGGTAAGCGACCACTTACTTTTGATCCTGAACCATATCAATTAGATAGAAGTTGATACTTGAGTGTTTTAGGTGTGAATTTCTAGACTTTGTCTAATTTACTCGTCTATACTGGTAAACATATGAGCACTGTACTTCCAACCAATCGTGTAGACACCATTGAGCGCCTGAAATCGGCCGGTGTGACCCCAACCCAGCAACGGGTAGAGATTGCACAACTCTTGTTTGCCCGGCACCAGCATGTGTCAGCTGAGCAGGTATTAGCGATGGCGAATGCACATAGCTCAGTCGTTTCGAAAGCAACGGTGTATAACACTCTGGGGTTGTTTGCGAGTAAAGGCCTGTTACGCGAAGTGATTGTGGATCCGACCAAGGTTTTCTACGATTCTAATACGTCTGAACACCATCATTTCTATAATGTGGACTCTGGCGAATTGATGGATATTCAAGGTGAGTCCGTACAGCTTGCGGATTTACCCGAATTGCCTGCTGGTACTCAGGCTGAAGGTGTGGATGTGATTATACGGATAAAGCAAACACCAAATTCGTAAATCGAATTACTTTTTTGCCTACGATAGCTCTCTTAGATCAAGTATACTGTCCAACTTAAATCAGCCGGAGTAGCTCAGTCGGTAGAGCAGTTCACTCGTAATGAAAAGGTCGGGGGTTCAATTCCTCTCTCCGGCACCAATTTTTTTCTAATCGTTATAATTCAAAACATTTTCAAGGTGTCAATGGGGTCAGACTCGATTGAATTTTAGTTTTAAGGTGGGCTTTATTGAACAACTCTTTTCAATCGAGTCTGACCCCATTGAAGTTAAAAAAGTTAACCTGTTTCTAATAAATTTTGAATTTCCTGACATGCCTGTTCGACATTGTTGAACTCAAGTGAATAACTATCACAGGCCATTGCGATCTTGGCTGCGGCGGGCAATCCTGAGTCTTCATGACAGAGTTGATTTAAGGCATTAGCATAAACTTTTGCACTGGCCAGTGCCGGGCTGATCGGTTGGATCACAACATTACGTTGATCTGGTTTGTAGTGCACAAAGAAAATATGTGTGATTTTTCCGGTTCCACTGGCAATACCTGCGGGTAAACACTCAACAGGGATGTGTTTGGTTCGATTCGTAATCAAAGTTTCATCGGGTAATTGAAAAGGGGCGGGTGGATCATGTTTCATACAAATCGCATGCGAGTAAGCTGTGACCTGCATAGTGTTAAGATCGACTGGACTCAGTTCATCAGTAAAATATTCAAAACCATGATGAGTCAGTGCCCAGGTGGTGGTTGATTTGCCTGCTCCGGAGTGACCAATAATTAATATTGTTTTATCATTTAATCTCAATGCAGCGGAATGTAAAAAAAATAGATCAGGGCGGAGTTTCTGTAATTCTACGGTTAGATCTTTTTCAAAAAAATAGATGAAGTCGGCCTGATTATCGTATTTATTTAGTTTATTATCAGCCCGGGTTAGGTAAAAGTGTCCCGTTTCTGATTGATAGGATGTAACGTAATTAATCTGGCCGAGACCTGTGGAAGCATGAACGAGTCCCGAATAATTTTTAGTTAACAGATTTAAGGTATGCTTATCGGCAGAGACATTAATTGCAATATTAGCAACGATTAATTGCAACATGAATCGGTTCAGCGCTTAGTGACTATTAGTGTGCATATGAAAAAAGGCTATCTGTATAAACAGATAGCCTCTTAATGATTTATTAACGTAACGAATATAATGTTACTTATAAGGTGCCACCAGTATTACCACCACCACCACCACCACCACCACCAGTAGGGGTTCCGTTATTTACTGACCCATAAGCATGCATGCCAGGCGCGACAGCCAGGGTGACTACAACTGGAGCAGCATAAGCTGCTTTCTTGATAAATTTACGACGTGATTCAGATACTTCGTTTGTGTCTTTCTTGCTCATGATTTTCTCCTACTATGTCCATATAACCCATTGTTTAATATTCAATTAATTTCTGTTCGTGCAATTGGTGTAGGGTCGACTCAACATCTTTTTTAGCGATATCCCGGTCGATGTCATAGTGCGATGCGATGTGCTCTATCACGCTATCGGTTGTCGTCTTACCATCCAGACAGGCCCAGATTTCACTGGCAGTTGCATTGAATTGATGAATTTGACCAGACTTCTGATCTAAAACCACTAATTCCCCATCGACAAATTGCTCAACCAAATCAGCATTTTTTTTATATATCCGCAATGCTTTTTACCCTACTTAATATAAACGAGGATACTAAGATAGACACAAATGAGCAAGTAATTAATAACCAAAATTATTATGTGCGAGTATAAATAATATATTTAAAAACAATAGGTTAGTATGGTTTTGGTGGCCTTAAATGTGAATTTTTATGGCGAGAGCATAGGTATTAATTATATTGAATTCCTGTTTTAGGTATTGCAGCACTAAAATTATGCATAATTTACGTTATCTTGCTGCAAAATCACGTTCTTTACCTATAGTTTATAGGCGAAATGAGCTTAACCACTGGAAATATGGGGCAAACTAGAAAACGCCTTCGTAATGCCGCTAAGAATTTGATCTTATTGGTAAAACATGATGAAGTCGCGTTCCTGGTAACCCAAATTTCATGAATCAAAGCGACAAAAACAAACAATGAATGCCACTGCAAAAATAAAGATTAAGAAAAGCAGCAAGACTTTCGGTCAGTTTGCCAACTTGCCATCTGCGTTCAAAAGCCCTCCAAAAGGTGTGGCGAACAAAGACATGGTGATTGCCAAGATCGACGGATTGAAGCGTGTGGTCGTCAGACAACTTCAGGAGGCGGCCAACCAGCTGGCCCTGATTAATCGCTACAATATCAAAAATGAAAAACGCGTAGAGCTGGTGAATGCCATCATGGTGTCGGTCTACGCCACCATGTTCAAGCATTATCAAAAATATCAAACGAATGTGTTGTCCTTACCGGAAAGCAAGGAGCGACGAGAAGTCATCCTGGCCTGCATTGAGATTACCGAACAGGCCGCCATTGCCTGCAAACATTACTTTAAAGAAATTTATTCGTCCAATTCAATCGGTTATCGCCTAAATCGAGCCAAGTGCATTGATCTGGGCGTGCGAATTCTCGAACTATTACGCATCGAACAACGTTTTCGAGCCTTACGACACCAGAAATTACCCCCTGCAGCCTGGCAGGATATAAACCGGGTGTTTTTTTCTTTATTGGTTCATGGCGATGTCGACGCGTCACAAGAATTATTGGGGTGTATTGGTACCTGGGCTAAACGAAGCGCAGTCAAGCAACAAAATGCCAAAGCGAATGCTAAAAAACTATATATTTCCATTCAATTATTTGGTTTACTGGATGCGCCCAGCTGGTCGACTCGTCTGTTTCATGCTGCAGATGCCTATCTGGAATACGTGACCGATGCAGTTACGATTCATACGGATGATAAAGCAGAACTTGAGCCTGGCTGGTTGATTACCAATATCGATCTAAAGGGGCCGCCGTTGTTTCAGCGAGAGCAGCACCTCGTTGAGCCCTGTATCAAACTTGAATATTCTAATCTTTATAATCGTTTGATTCAGGATTACGAGGAGCTGGCCAAGATGAAATTTATTGACCAGTTCGATCAAGATAAATTAAGCCGACCATTACTAGACCTGGAAGAGATTGAACGTTTTCCATTATTAGAGACTATGTTATTTGGCCTGCGCCCTCGTGAGCGAAAGCAAAAACGACATGCCGCGTTTGGACATGAGACTTTGAAACTGTTTTTTGGTTATCGCAACACGTTTGATTTATTGATGGAGATGGCGACCGAAGACGTAAAACATTTAACCAAAACACGTGCCTTTAGTGATTCCCTGGCGGGTGTCTCTGCTGGATTATCGAATGAACAGAATTCTTATAAGAATACCAAATGGGAAATCGTAAACTTTAGTACCGGGGGTATCTTAGTGTTAACGCGTGAAAGCGCTCATACCAACCCGATCCAAATTGGTCAGATTGTTGCGTTTAATCCCAACGAAGATGTTAAGCGACCGTTATTAGGTTACGTCTCTCGTATTAACCGCCCAAGTGATCAACAGGTCGAAGTTGCGATTGTTCGTTTTTCAAATCATGCCGAAGCGGCGATATTACAAGATAACCAGACGCAGGGAAGTCATAATGGTTCTGGTGTGATTATTTTCCAGAACATGGAAGGCAAGTGGTGTTTGATCGCCAAACATGATTATGATTTTGTTCCTGGAATTCCGTTTAAATTAATACGTGAGAATAATAAAGCTATACCCGCACGACTGGGGAATGTCATGCTCAGTAAGCAGGAGTTTGTGGTGTTTGAGTTATCCGCACCGGGTATGTAATTCCTGACGTTTTCCCGTTAGCAAGACAAGCCTGGATGTTGTCATTCTGAACGAACGAAGTGAGAGAAGAATCTTGTTTTTGACTTACCACTTTTTCGTACAACACAAAAAAGATCCTTCGCTGCGCTCAGGATGACAAACCTGGATGCTG
>CAMYOL010000051.1:44881-79015 GCA_947260005.1 uncultured Ectothiorhodospiraceae bacterium | reverse complement strand
GATGACAAACCTGGATGCTGTCATTCTGAGTGAACGAAGTGAGAGAAGAATCTTGTTTTTGACTTACCACTTTTTCGTACAACACAAAAAAGATCCTTCACTGCGTTCAGGATGACAGTTTATTGTGTTGATTATTTTCTCTGTTTAGTTCCTGTAAATATAAATCCATCCATATGTCATTATGTCATTCCCGCGGAGGCGGGAATCTAGGTTTTTTTAACCTTAAAAGCTGGATTTCCGCCTTCGCGGGAATGACAGAGAGGTAAATGTATGACAGAGGTAAATGTGTGACCGAGCGACAAATGTATTTCTGACCCCGGTTTTGCAGGTGATCTGTCAGGCTAATTATTTGCCCCGTTTAGTATCTGTTCTGCTCACTATCTGTAAAGACAGGTCCAACGCCTGGATGTTTTTCGTTATTGCCCCACTTGAAATGAAATCAATTCCAGTTTGAGCAACCTCATTAATATTCTCGAGTGTGATATTACCGGAGACTTCTAATTTAGCGCGTTGTTGATTGATGGCAACGGCTTTAACCAGATCTTCGCGAGCAAAATTATCCAGCAAGACTCTCTGCGCGCCTGCTTCAAGTGCCTGTTCAAGTTCATCCAATGATTCAACTTCAATCTCGATTTCACACTGTTGCTTATTTTGTTGAGCTTTTTGAATTGCGGCAGTGATGGAACCGCAACTGGCGACATGATTTTCTTTTATCAAAATCATATCGTATAAGCCGATGCGATGATTGATACCGCCACCGCAAGTGACTGCGTATTTTTGTGCGAGGCGTAATCCGGGGATCGTCTTTCGGGTATCTAATATTTTAACGCCAGTGTTGGCAAGGGCGTCGACGTATCGTTTTGTCATCGTCGCGGTGGCGGATAAGGTCTGTAAAAAATTCAGTGCGGCACGCTCAGCAGTTAACAAGGCCCGTGTTGGTCCTTCGATCTTGCACAAGTTTTGGTATGGCGTGATGACGTCACCATCTTTTACCTGCCAATGGATGGCTATGGTTTTATCGATTTGTAAAAAACATTGATCGAACCACTGTGTGCCACATAATACGCCAGCTTCACGAGTGATGACGTTGGCTTTTGAGGTTTGATTGGCGGCGAGTAAGTTAGCCGTTACATCTCCAGTTCCAATGTCTTCTTTTAAAGCATTAGCAACTTGTTGTTGTATGTCAGAAAGTTCTGGTTTCATGTTCGATTTTAAGATATTTAGTTTGAATAGTAGTCACGTGTAATTTTAAAGACAATCGGGCTTAGCAGTAACAAGCCAATTAAGTTTGGAATGGCCATAAGCCCATTTAGTATTTCAGCAATGATCCAGATGATTTTTAAATCGACCATTGGACTGATTAACACCACCAGAACCCACAGGATTCGATAAATGGGTATGACCTTAATACCAAATAAATATTCCGCACAACGCTCGCCATAAAAACTCCAGCCTAATATAGTGGTGTAGGCAAAAAAGGCTAAGCCGAGGGTAACGATGTATTTTCCAAACTCCGGCAGACCCTGGCTAAACGCATTCGAGGTAATGGCGGCATGTGAAACGGTTTCCCCAGTTAAAGGATCGAGTTGTGTCCAGGCATTCGTTAAAATGGTTTTACCTGTTTCAGGATCGAGGGTGGTCCAGCCATTCATTAAAATAATGACTAATGCCGTCATGGTGCAAATGATGATGGTATCGATAAAGGTTCCCAACATTCCGATGGTGCCTTGTTTTACCGGGTCATTGGTTTTCGCGGCGGCATGGGCGATGGGTGCCGTGCCCAGACCGGCTTCATTAGAGAAAACACCTCGAGCGACGCCTTTTTGAATGGCGAGCATAATGGCCGCACCCACTGCACCACCCGCTGCAGCAGAAGGAGAAAAGGCTTCTTTGACGATCATACCGATCGCATCCGGGACACTGCTCAGGTTAAGTAGGATAATAATCAATGCCCCGCCAACATAGAAAATGGCCATTATCGGAACCAGCTTACCGGCGATTTTACCGATGCGGGTAATGCCTCCCAGCAACACCAGACCCGTTAAGGTGGCCAACACAATGGCTGTTATCCAGTTGGGTACGGTGAATCCCTGGTTTAAGGCATTGGCCACCGCGTTGGCCTGCACGCCATTGCCGATACCGAAGGCAGCGATAGCCCCGAACAGCGCGAACAAAAAAGCCAGCCAGCTCCAGTTTTTACCCAGGCCATTCTTTATATAATACATCGGCCCACCCTGGTGGTTGCCATCTTCATCCACTTCGCGGTATTTCACGGCTAACACGGCCTCGGCGTATTTTGTAGCCATTCCAACTAAGGCGGTTATCCACATCCAGAAAATGGCGCCCGGACCACCAATCGCAATCGCACCGGCCACCCCGACAATATTACCGGTACCAACGGTCGCCGAGAGCGCAGTCATCAAAGCATTAAACGGACTGATCTCACCTTCCGCATGGTCACCTTTACGGCCTTGCCAGAGAAATTTGAAGGCGGTACCAATTCGGCGTAGTGGCATAAAATGCAGTCCGACCATTAAGAACAGACCCGTGCCAACCAACAGGATCAAGGTGACGGGTCCCCAGACGAAACCGTTGATGTTATTCAGTATGGCGGTAATGGATTCCATATCAGACTCCGTTTTTAATTGTTATTTGTCGTGGCCATTATGAGAGCGATGCTTGATAAGTTAATGCTTGTCGGCATAATAACAAAGAATGTTCATCAGGCGGGTTCTTAATGAGTTTCAAGATCGATAAACCGACATCGTTATTATTAGATACCCTGTATATTCCCTCGCCAAACTGTAATGACCGACCCGAACCGGACGATATCTCGCTCATTGTGGTGCATGGTATTAGCCTGCCAGCCGGTCACTTTGATGGACCCTATATCGAACAATTATTCACCAATCGACTTGATATTCAACAACACGAATCTTTTAAGGCGATCGAAGCTTTAAAGGTCTCGAGCCATTTGCTCATTCGTCGGGATGGACAGGTGATTCAGTTTGTTCCATTCGATAAACGCGCCTGGCATGCCGGGCTGTCCCAATTTGAGAACCGTGAAGATTGTAATGACTTTTCAATTGGTATCGAGCTGGAAGGGACGGATGAGATCCCTTATGAGGAGGCTCAATATCAGCAATTAGCCGGGGTGATTAAGGCTTTATTGACGCGATATCCAGAGATTAATCAAAAAAGAATCGTCGGGCATAGTGATATTGCTCCTGGGCGCAAAACCGACCCAGGGCCGGCCTTCGACTGGGCGAAATTGGCTCATGTACTCGACGACGGATTAGGATAAACTAGTAGGGTAATCAAGGGAAAGGATCCCATCACGTGATATTTTTCATTGCCATTATTGCCGCTGTTGCTATTGAGCTGATTTTCCGTCGTGCCGACCAATGGCGTGGTTTTGCCTGGTTTACACAGTTTACTGACTGGGTCTGTCATCAACTTGATTCCAGCAGTGTTCGCGACGGACCGGTTGTGGTTCTCGCCATTATTGCGCCATTACTCTTTGCCGTCTGGCTTATCTCCGCCATGCTCGGGGAGGTGTGGGGTTTATTTGATTTTGTTTTTTCTGTTTTTATTTTAATTTTAGCCTTAGGTCCCGTTGATCCGATTCGTCTGGTTCAGGATTATTACGATGCGTTAAAACGTGATGACAGCGAAGCGGCAAAGTTGCATGCCAGCGATTTATTGGGTCGTGCTGCAGATGAAAATCCAGTTTTAGTGGCAGAACAGGTTAAGCAAGCGCTGCTGATAAAAACCTGTAGTGGAATAATCGGTGTGTTTTTCTGGTTTATTGTTATGGGACCCGTCGGCGCCGCCATGTTTCGACTATCTTGTCTATTAAAAGAACGATTTGAAGATGTACCAACGGGTTTTTCGAAATCAACTAAGGAACTCTATAACATCCTGATGTGGATTCCTGCGCGAATAACCGTATTGTGTTTTGCGGTGATTGGGAATTTTGTTGACGTTATCCAGTCGTTGCAAAAAGTTTCAGATTTATGGCAAGCCGATAGTGATGCGTTATTAAGTGAAACGGGTATTGGTGCGTTACACGAAGCTGATCTGAGTGATGATAATACCGTCAATGCGGAACACGTTCATCACTGTCTACTTTTGGTAAGACGGACGGTGTTAGCCTTTTTGACCTTCCTGGCCATCATCGTCATTGTTAGCTGGATTTTTTAATTTAACTACATGTTAGAACTGGTAATAGGCGGCGCTCGTTCTGGGAAAAGCGCCTACGCTGAACAATGTGCCGAAGACAGTAATCGGAGTGTCCTCTACATCGCGACGGCGACCGCGGAGGATCAGGAAATGCAACAACGCATCTCTCATCATAAGTATAATCGTCCTCCTCACTGGCAGACCATCGAAGAACCGATTCAATTGAGTAAAGTATTATCAATTAATCCAGATGCATTTGTTATCGTGGATTGCCTGACTCTGTGGATGACAAATATTTTAGCACTGGAAAATAAACAGTATGAACAAGAGATGGCACAGTTTTTTGTGGTAATTGAAAATATTACCACCCCAATCATTTTTGTGACCAATGAAGTTGGTATGGGAGTGGTGCCGTTAGGAGAAGAGACTCGCCGTTTTGTAGATGAAACAGGCCGGTTGCATCAAAGGCTGGCAAAACACTGTCAGCGAGTCACACAAATGATTGCAGGAATTGAGAATAGAATTAAAGATGAATAAGAAAATAAGTTGGCTGAACGATACTGCGAAAGCATGGGATCACAATAGTTTACTTGATGCACAGGCACATCAAATGCAATTAACTAAACCGCCTGGGGCACTGGGTCGGCTGGAAGAACTGGCGATAAACTTTGCTGCGATGCAAGGCGTAGTAAAACCTGAAATTGATAATATCAACATTTGTATATTCGCGGGTGATCACGGCGTAACCGATGAGAACATCAGTGCTTTTCCGCAAGCGGTCACTGCGCAAATGGTTGAAAATTTTATTCACGGTGGTGCCGCGATCAGTGTGTTGGCAAATCAGTTAAATGCTAATTTAACCGTGGTGGATGTCGGTATTAATGCTCCACCAAACTCATCACAAAAAGTTTTGAACAAACGAGTAGTCAATGGCACGGCCAACTTTGCGGTAAAAGCGGCTATGACAGAGACAGAACTATGCTCTGCGCTGTATGTAGGTTATGAGCTTGTTGAACAGTCAGTACAAAACAACACACAATTGTTTATCGGTGGTGAAATGGGGATCGGTAATACCACCAGTGCCACCGCATTGGCTGCAGTGGAGTTAGAGGTCAATGTTGAACAATTGGTTGGTCCCGGTACCGGACTGGATGCGGATGGTATAGCACATAAACGTCTTGTCATCGAGCAAGCATTGGAGTTACATAAAGATAAAACCAAAGATGCATTAACGCGACTGCAATATTTTGCGGGTGCCGAAATCGCAGCATTAGTCGGGGCCTATGTTCGCTGTGCGCAAGTTGGCATTCCGGTATTAGTCGACGGCTATATTTCCAGTGTTGCGGTCTTATATGCTCTGGCGATTAATCCTGATGTTGGTAACTGGTTCATCTATGGTCATCAATCAAAAGAACCCGGGCACAAATATGTATTACAGGCATTAAAGGCAACACCGTTACTGGATCTTGATATGCGATTAGGGGAAGGCAGTGGGGCGGCGATGGCAGTTTCCATAATAAAACAAGCCATCGGCTTGCATAATAACATGGCAACTTTTGAACAAGCCGGTGTGGCTGAAAAAATATCACTAGAGGAACCAGTATGATGACGACCGTGGATTTAATTCGTCATGGCGAACCGGTTGGGGGAAGAAAATATCGTGGCCAGATTGATGATCCATTAAGTGAAAAGGGCTGGTCACAAATGCGTGCGGCGGTGGCCGATCATTGTCCCTGGGATACTATCATTACCTCACCGCTGACTCGTTGTGCTGAATTCGCAAACGAATTGTCCGAGCGCCACCAGCGAGCTTTAAAGTTTGAACCAAACTTTAAAGAAATTGGCTTTGGTGACTGGGAAGGTAAGACCGCAGCAGAAATACAAACTGAAATGCCCGGTGCGCTTGAGGCCTTTTGGCGGGATCCGATTAAAGAACGTCCGAATGGTGCAGAGCCCTTGATTGAGTTTCAAAAACGAATCGAATCGGCCTGGGATAAGTTATTAACGCATCACTCAGGGCAACATTTGTTAGTGGTCTGTCATGCCGGGGTGATACGGATGTCGATGCAATATATTTTAGGTATGCCGCCTGAACATGTGTTTCGAATTAAAGTCGCCAATGCGGGGATTACTCGGGTACAAATTGATCACGATGGCGAGAAAAATTATCCACAATTGATCTTTCATCATGGTCAGCTTTAATGTCAGGTTTTAGTACAGCCTGGCTTTCATTGGTCACCGCCGTACGTTTTTTAACGATTATACCGGTTCCGGTGTCGTGGCCAACTGAACAAAATAATCAATCAGTACAGGCCGGTTCGCTGCTATTTTACCCGGTAGTCGGGGCACTGATTGGTGGTTGTTTAATTGCCGTTTATTTACTGACGGGTATTTTTACAGATGGGCTTAGCGCCATGCTGTTATTGATAGCCTGGGTGATTGTGACGGGCGCATTGCATCTCGACGGCCTGGCCGATAGTGCAGATGCCTGGTTAGGCGGGCATGGTGATAAAGATAAAACATTAAACATCTTAAAGGACACACACGCGGGTGTTGCCGCCATTGTTTCGATTGTCTTAGTGTTGTTATTAAAGTTGGTCTTGTTGGCAGAGTTAAATGCGAATCTGATGATGGCCTTATTTATTGCACCAGTCATCGCCCGGGCTGCAGTGTCTGGGTTATTGGCCTGCACCCCTTATGTTCGCGAAAATGGCATTGCCGCTGTGATGCTGTCCAACATACCAGGAAAAAAAATATGGGGCTCGTTACTGGGTATTTCACTCGTATTGATCTTATGGGGTGGAGTGAATGGTATATTGATCATCCTATCAGTGAGCGTTGCAGTCGTACTGTTTCGATTGATGATCTGTCGTCGCATTGGGGGCACCACCGGTGATACGGCAGGCGCATTGATCGAGCTTATTGAGGTGCTGGTCTTATTTAATTTTGTAATTATTGAGCAGTTGCGATGAATCTAAAAAATGGTATAAGCCTGTTCGTTATTGTTTTTAGTTTATTTATCTCAACTAAATCTTTTGCAATAAGTGTCGTCGATGACAAAAATAATACCATCACACTGAGTCATTCAGCGCAAAGAGTGATTACCCTGGCGCCTTCGTTAACGGAAATGGTTTTTAAAGTGGGTGGGGAAGATAAGTTAGTCGCCACGGTCAAATCCAGCAATTATCCGGATGCGGCTAATAAAATTGAACGGGTAGGGGATTATGAGCGATTTAATATTGAAACCTTATTATCTTATAAACCTGATCTGGTACTGGCCTGGGAAGTGGTGAGTAATAGCCAACAAATTGAAAGTATCA
Organism: uncultured Ectothiorhodospiraceae bacterium; assembly: GCA_947260005.1. Taxonomy (GTDB): domain Bacteria; phylum Pseudomonadota; class Gammaproteobacteria; order UBA6429; family Thiohalophilaceae; genus SZUA-24. The sequence continues at coordinate 71,513 of CAMYOL010000051.1, read as the reverse complement.
AAAGATTTAATATACCGGTGTATTTGATAGAACCCCATGATCTTAATGATATTGCCAGGACCTTACGTAATATAGGTATTTTGTTAGGACAAGAAAAACAGGCAAATCTGGCTGCGACTCATTTTGAAAATCGTTTATTAAGTATTAGAGAAGAAAATAAAAACAAACCCAAACTCAGGGCCTTTTATCAAATCTGGCACAAACCGATTTACACTGTCAATGGTAAAACTGTCATCAGTCGGATTATGCATATTTGTGGACTTGAAAATATATTCAGTGACGCTCGTATCATGGCACCAAAAGTGACCCAGGAGGCAGTCATTAACGGTGATCCGCAGGTGATTATAGCCAGCGGTGTCGCGAATGGCTTATCAGTCTCGGAACCGGAGTGGTTATCAAAATGGAAAAATTGGAAAGAACTTTCAGCCGTTAAAAATAATAATTTGTTTTTTATACACCCGGATATTATTAATCGACAGTCTACGCGTATTCTAGACGGAGCTGAAAAGTTATGTGAGCTGGCGGATATCGCTCGAAGAAATTTAAAGAAATAATTAGTATATATAATTTTTTTAAAAAAAGGGACTAGACACACTGATTGGAGAGAACAGGAGGAGGGAACGATCAGTGACGGGTAGTCTAGCCCCTAAAACCAATTATCTTATTCTGCGCTAACCATATTCATTTCAATATAGTTAAGCTCAACACGACGGTTCAAACGGGTATTATCAACGTCAAGTAGAGGTTCATCGTTTGCTAATGCGCTGATTTTTATTTGTGCCTCCTGAACGCCTGCCTCAATCAGGATCTTGGCGACAGCATCCGCACGTTTTTTGCTTAGATATTCGTTATAGACCTTTGGTCCATGATGATCAGTATGACCATTAATATTCAAAACGATCTCAGGATTGTCGAGCAAGAATTTTGCATGCTGTTTTAGAATTTCGGCATCCTCTTCAGATAATTCAGCTTTATCAAAACCAAACTGGAAATTAAGTTGTTCGGGTTTGGTGTTTTCGCTGATGTCTACATCAGGATAAGGAATGACCGGAGCAGCCGGGTTAGTTTCAATCTTGGCTTCGACTTCTGCGGCAGTGATAACATCACTGGTTTCATGTTGTTTTTCTGAAGTCACTTCAGATTTTTCAATGACCATTGCCTGTTCTTTTGGTGTTACGTTGGATTGAGAAGGTTGCGTCTGTTTGGCGGCGTTACCGGCACACCCGACAGTAAGGACACCCGCAGCTAATGCCAGGGCAATATTTCGTGCAATCGATTTTTTGTTAAAAGTTACGTACATGTTTCTTTCCTCGCTGGTTTATGGCTCTGACAATGTGCACAGGGCCGTTCAAATGTCTACAGGTACAGTAAACTAAAACAATATGACGAGAGCGAAGAGAGAAAAGGGTGGTTTAACGATAGAATATGACGAATTATGATTTAGTCGTGGGAAGATTAATATTGATTTCCACTCCCGTGTGGTCGGGTAAATTTTTCGCAATGACTACACCATTATGATATTCAACAATTAGCCGAACAATGTAAAGACCTAAGCCAAGATGAGGTTGCTCACCTTTTTTATCACGTACTGACACCATTGATTCAAACAGCGTCGCGGACATCTCCTCTGGCAGTACCGGTCCTTTATTGGTAATGGTTATATTTATAGCATCCTCTGACTGTGACAAGTTGACGTTAATGGCCGTATCAGGAGTATGGAAGTCAACGGCGTTGTTAATTAGTTTATCGAGCATTTGCGCAATTAAATCGGGGGACCCCATCAAGCTATAGTCTTGTTGTCGGGATAAATTTAATTCGAATTTTGCATCAGTATGAGCCAATCGATAGCCCTCAATACAGCCTTCAATAACGCTGGCTAAATTAAAACGGACCTTTTGTTCACTTTGCATGGTTTGCTCAAGTCGAGTGGCCTCACTCATACGAGTAAGGATGTTATTGAGTCGTTCGATGCCCTGTTTGGCACGCCCAATATAGACCGTTTTATCATCGTTTCCTTCTGTGTGAGCCAGATTTTCGAGTGATGAGCGGACAACGGTGATCGGCGTACGCAGTTCATGTGACAGTTTACTCGCCATACCTTCAAGGTAACGATTGTATTGCGAGAGGCGATCCAACATATCTGCCACACTGCGGGACAGGTCGCCTATTTCATCACGATCTGAGGTCGCCTTAATTTCGCCGACGACACGACCATCATCAGTTATGGCTAGATCAGTTGCATCTCGAAGTCGCCGTACACGTAATGATAATCGTGTCGCAAAGGCTAATAGCACGATGGCGGCGATCAAAAAGGCCAGCGCACTCAGGTTAAACATGATTTCCATCGCACGGTTTTGTGCCAGCAGGATCGAATTGCTGGTTTGTTCAATTGCGATCGCCCCAATGATTTGATCTTTACTAACGACAGGATAAGTTGCGGTGAGTATATTAACTTCTTTATCAGGGGTTTGGCGCCATCGAACATCGGGGTCACCTTTTAAGGCGTTCCGAAACTCTTCACTGTTAAGGCGTGAGGCGTTTAAAAGTTCATCATGAAACTCCGTTGCGGGTTGTTTTAATATTAATTTATAGAATAATGTCATTAGCCCGCTAAAAAAACTGTATTCCTGTTTTTCATGGTCGTAATCAAGCTGGTTTTCCGTTTTAACAAGCGTACCGGTACGGGCGATTACCCGGTTATGCAAGTCGATGACCCAGGTGCGCGTCAGCGGGCGTTGTAATCGCGAGATCATGTCTTCAGCTTGTTGTGAGGGAAACATCAAGGTTCCGAGGCCTTCGTTTTCATTTAAACCAGCGGTCGCGATGATGGTATCGACTTCGCGTTTGTCCTGACCATCCACATCGGCAATTGCAAAAGACAGGCGACTGCCGATTAATTTGAGTGGGATACGGAATTCAATGTTGTAACCGGTGGCGGTTTCCTGCCATTCACCCTTAATACGATTTTCTACTCGTAATCTTTGCGGGGCAGTTAAATCAGTGGTGACCTGATGTGCATTGACCCAGCCGGGGGCAATTGTGGTAATAATATAATGTTTAACCCGACCTTGTTTATCTTCGAGTGCAATTCGTAAGTGGTCACTCTTGTGTAACGACAGGTGATTTGGTTTTCGATAAATTATATTGTCGTCATTGATCTCAAATACGACGTATAAATATTTGCCATAGGTGCCGAGCTGGTGTCTGAAGGATATTGAACTTGTTTCAGAACCTTTTAGGGCATTGTTGGCATTAAATAACTGCATTCGTTGCTGATATTGACGCCAGTCATCGAGATATCCATCGAGTTGAATCCGGGAATGCAATGGGCGCACGAAGACGTGTTGGATGCGGGTGGTGGGTAGCGGTGCGACGGTTTGTGTATTGAATAATGTTGGGCGGGTTTGCATCACCGCCGCGACCATTTGCGTTCTGGTCAGTAAGGCATCCTCTTGCTGATTGCGCAAATAGGATTCCATCTCCTGGATATATTGTGTACCTATCCAGGGGATAATGAGCAGGCTAGAGGCGACCAGGAAAAGTTTAATACGGATACTTATACGCAGACGCGTTGATTTCCGCTGTGTCACACGATGGGTCACACGATGGGTCACACTACGGGCCATATTTTATTTATTGTGCCTCATTCCAACGATACCCCATTCCATAAACAGTATCGATGCATTCAAAGTTGTTGTCCCATTTACTAAATTTATTTCGGATACGCTTGATATGTGAAGTGATGGTGGCGTCATCAACAACAATTTTTGCGTCGCTCATTAGTTGTTCACGATTCTTAACGTGGCCGGGTCGTAAGGCCAGCGTATGCACGATCCAGAATTCGGTCAGGGTTAAATCAACCAGATTATCATTCCACTGGGCCGTAAAGCGATTCATATCCATGCTGAGTGGGCCACGAGAAATCAAGTCATCCTCGGCGGTGGGTTTTTGTAAAGAATCCAGACGACGGAAAAAGGCGCTTATCCGCGCACATAAATTGGGAATGCTGATATCTTTTGTTAAATAATCATCAGCGCCAAGACGCAAGCCAGAAATTGTATCAAGGTCGCTGTCACGGGCAGTGAGAAAAATAATCGGCAGGTTATCGGACATTGAACGTAACGCACGGCAGAGTTCGAAACCACCATCAATCTCATCATTTAAGCCAATATCGAGCAGGGCAAGGTCTGGCAGACGTTGGTTAAAGGCATTCATGGCCTCATCACGGCCAGGGTACTGATCGACCTGATAGCCTTGTTTGCTTAAGGCATCAGCATAGTTTTCGCGGATGGCCGGCTCATCCTCAACAATTGCAATGATCTTGCTCATTCGTGCTCCTCCTCAAAGTCACATATACCCTAGCATAATTTAAAGCGGTATTGGGTCAAGAGGCCAAATTGCCATGATTTGTCATTATTCATCGGCGACTTTCCCGAATCTGACCCCGCTGTCGTCAGAGTCGACTAGCAAACTGTAACTGTACTAAAACACCGGCGCGTAAATGGAAACAATGAGGCCAAGGAAGGCACGCTGGAACAGGAGCTAAACATGTTACAACACCAAAACAATATTGCCCAAGACAATATCACCCAGAATAATATCATTAGGCACGGGCCGTTAACTGAATTAGCGAAGATTGCGCTGGATGTGCTTCAGCATGTTTTAATCCTGATTGCTTTTTTGATGTTTTTTTCTTTTGTGCAAGTCGCGACCGCAGAAGAAGATCAGAGTAATTCTTTGTTTTTAGTATCACAGAACCCCAGGGTTTCATTGTCAGCGTTGATGGTTAAAACAGAGATCGATATGCGTATTACGGGAATGATTAATCGTAGCAAAGTGACTCAAGTTTTTAAAAATACCAGCAACGAATGGGTGGAAGGTATCTATCAGTTTCCATTGCCAGCATCAGCCATTGTTGATGCACTACAAATACAAATGGGCGGTCAGGTTATCAATGCGGATATAAAGCCACGTTCCGAGGCAATGAGACACTATCAATCGGCAAAAAATTTAAATAAACGCACCGCATTATTAGAACAACATAGACCCAATATTTTTAATAGCTCAATTGCGAACATTGCACCGGGAGAAGAGGTAAGAATTGAAATTTCGTTTCAATATATGGCGCGGTTTGAGGATGGTGAATTTAAATTACGTTTTCCTATGAGAGTGCAGCCCAGGTATATATCGGGTGATATTGGTACTGAACAGGAAGATTTTAATCCTGGAAGGCTAAAAAAATATAAATCGTCACAAGTATCTTCGCAAACGGGGGGTAAATCGCCAGTTTCATTGCATATTGAATTAGATGCGGGCTTTCCACTTGCTGAGTTAGAAAGTCGATATCATGCGATTAAGAAAACGAATCATGGATTGGGTCGTTATAGCATCCGATTTAAATTCGGAGCGGTATTAGCAAAACGAGATCTGGAATTATTCTGGCGGCCCGAACCAGGCCAACTACCCCGAACAGCACTGTTTCATGAGAAATTTAAAGGTGAACATTATTATTTTGCGATGTTGTATCCCCAACAATCCGATCAGCAACCCGAAATGTCTGCTCAGGCGTTACTCAATAAAGAAGTGGTTTATTTAGTGGATACGTCTGGCTCAATGGCTGGCGCATCGATTCGTCAAGCTAGAGACACGATATTGTCGGCATTAACCGATTTAGATCCTGAGGATTATTTTAATATTATTACCTTTAATACACAGACGCATTCTTTATTTGAACAATCAAAACCGGCAAGTGTTTTTAATGTAGCACGTGCACGCCAGTTTATTGCGCAGTCTAATGCTCGCGGTGGAACGGAGATGTTTCCCGCTTTAAGAAAAGCACTGACTAGTCAGGATTCCGAACACCGACGACGTCAAATAATCTATCTAACCGATGGAGCGATTATCAACGAGCGGGATGTATTTGGTCTGATTAGAAACAATATTAAGAAAAACCGTTTATTTACCGTTGGAATTGGTACCTCACCGAACAGTTATTTTTTACACAAAGCGGCTAAGGTAGGCCGTGGAAGCTACACCTATATCGGTGATGCCAATGAAGTATCGGAGCGATTAGGGAAGTTATTAAAAAAAATAAATCGTCCACAACTACAGGATATTGGATTAGTAATTAATTCTGGTTTGGTTGAAGTCATACCTGAAACCATTGCTGATTTATATGAGAGTGAGCCCGTCATATTTAGCATTAAAACAAAAGCGCCATTAGCTCAGATAAAGCTCGTCGGATATCGTTATGGTGAAGAGTGGAGTCGCCAGCTCTCACTAAATGACAGTAACAATGGTTTTGGCATAGCAAAACATTGGGCGCATCAAAAAATAAATATGTTGACTGAAGACCGCTCCGAACAAAGCGAGGAATCAATCAATAATCTTGAAAAGAGAATGACTGATATAGCATTAAAGCATAAAATCATGAGTCCCTATACCAGTCTGGTGGTGGTTGATCGATCCCTGGCGCATGTCCGTTCAAGAACTCAATTTCAACCAGCAAAACCAGTAATTTTGGCTGACAAACAAAGCACCTTCATTAAAACAAGTCAGGTTATTCCTCTTTCTGCCAAAACCGCCACTGATGCGCAACTGAAACTCATCGTTGGCCTGATAAGTTTATTCCTTGCCATCGTTGTCAGGATATTTTTACGTCGTCGTTATCCAAGTAAGGAATGGTTTTAATGCGTTTCTTATCGGATAAAGTTCTAAAGTGGATATTGTTTATATTATCCGTCATCGCAGTCTATTTTCTTGCCAGCGCCTTTTATATTCCGGTCAAGGCAGTGATTGCACAAAATTTATTGCATACCGCCTGGCAGTCAACCCTGGCAGGCGCGAGTCAGGTTAAGCCCTGGCCCTGGTCGGATACCTGGCCTGTTGCTCGCCTACGCATGCCAGAATTGAATGTCGATCAAATTGTATTAGATGGTGACCATGGAAGTAGTTTGGCATTTGCTCCGGGACAACGTGTATTTCACTTTACGGATAAATCGTCAGGATTAACGATGATCAGTGCGCATCGTGATACGCATTTTAATTTTTTACAGGATGTTAAATTAGGACAAACCATAGAGTTACAAAATGAATTTGGGGAAGTAAAAAAATATCAGATTGAAGATATGGAAATAATTGACTCAGGGAAAATGGGTATCAATGCTCCAGCACAGGGGCATTGGTTGACCTTGGTAACCTGTTATCCATTTAATGCGATCGATAGCAGTGGTCCATTACGATATGTGGTGTTTGCAGAGGAGGTCGACCCTTGCGTAGACAAATCCTGCCTGAGTTAAATTAATTATGAGGAATATCAGATGAGTAAATATACTTTATCAATTAATATACAATCTGAAAATAAAGAGTTACTGGAAAACCTGATGGTGACACTGGAAACCATTAACGGCTCTATTGAACACATAGATTCCGTTGAATTGTTAACCGTAAGTGGTCCAGGCTATATCGATTATACCAATCAGGAAGTACATGACTCGTCTAATTCGGATAACCCGACGACCATGCAACGAAATTTATTTCTGGATAAATGGGTGATATCTGAAATATCGTAGAATATTTAAACTTTTTCAGAAAATATTTCACGTAGTTTCGTTACTTTTAAACCAGCTTCATCAGCAAAACCAATCGCGCGCGTTAAACGTCCCGGGGCGGAACGACCCATACACATGTGTTGCAAATCCCCTTCGATGCCTTCAACGAACCCATTTAGCAATCGATCCCGGTCATAAGTTTGTTCGGTTAACCATTCCTGAATATCAATCACCTCATTGGCGACGGTGGTTGCCAGCTCACGGTGGTCTTGCCATAACGACTCAACGGTTCCACCGGTCATCAAACCTGATATGTTTGTCGTTAGAATATAGACGTTTTTACGGACTAATTCATAAAGCAGTTCATCTTCATTGGCAACTACGGTGGCGGGTATATCAAGTGTGGCCAGGGCTTCAACGAGCAGAGTCGCTTGTGGTCCGTAAGCCGGGGAGGGGATAAGTACTTTAAAGTCCTGGCCCTTTTTCTTTTCAAACCAGACCGAGATGACCGTCGGATTTTTATAAGAGTAAGTCTGCCAATCACGAGGAAGCAATTCATTTTGTAAGAGTCCGATGCGTGAATGCCATTGCGATGGTAGTTTTTCCAGAGTTGGATGGAGATCATTCTCGCCAACAGAAACCAAAACCAGACATGGTTCTGGATATTCTTCTGCCACGGCTTGTATATCCATATTGCGAGTGACCGGAATGACTGGATGACCAAGCTTTAAGATTCCTCGGGCAAAAACACCGCCCATTTCACCGACACCAACAAGGATTACAGGGTTATTCATTGTTTATTACCATTTATAGTAGATTATAATAGTGGTCGATATTATAGACACAAATGAGAATTTAAAAAATATCTTATCTGTACTGATTTCGGTAGTATTCTGCATATCTTCGTAGCGGTAAAGTTTATTCCCTGATGTTAATTCTATGCTAGACTCATTTTTAGTGCAGTAGGGTGCATCTGAGTCCGCGGAAAGGAGGTGACCTCCACCTACGAAGCGACATTATTCTGTCCTTCTTTCAACCTGATATCGCGGGCAACAGGGTTTAATGAAAGGAGGATTTCTATGAAATCCCTACCCAACAAGCCAAATCTTGATTTTCTTAAGAAAGAGGCTAAGAAGTTACGTTCTTTACATCGCACAGCTGATAATTCTATATGTCCTATCGTTAGACACTTTGAATTCTCATTTACCGGGAAATCTGATAAAGAGATTTTTGAATCAAAATTTTCTGTACTCGATGCGCAACGTGTGGTTGCCCGAGAATATGGTTTTTCCAGTTGGACAAAATTAAAACGATTTATTGAATCGACGCATAGAAAATTCAACCAGAAGATACATGATGAATTGCTTGAGCTGCAAGACCAGGATCAGGCAATGCGGTCATTATTGCTTGAGCAAGATGTGTTGTATGATGGCTATCATCCTAAAATGCTGGCAGTTCATGAGAAAAACGCTGATCGTCTAAATGATATTATTGATGTGTATGGATGGCCAGGGACCTCGCTGGTAGGATTGGATGGCTGTCGCGCCGCCTTTCTAATTGCTCAGCACGCAATTAGTCGTCCGGATTTCCTCAGACACTGCTTACGGTTATTATCTGAAGCTGAAGTTAATAACGAGGTGCCATCGAGATTAGTCGCTTATCTCGCCGATGTGATTAATTTCCATGAACAGAAACCACAGGTTTATGGGCTGGTTGGGTGGTTTGATGATAATGGTGAATTTAGCTATGGCGCTATTGTTGATGAAAAAACGGTAAATCAACGTCGAGCTTTGGCTGGACTAGAACCCATAGAAAGCGATAGGGACAAGCACAAACAACAAATACAGAGCGAAGGTGGTCGTGCTCCAAAAGATCCTGACAACTTTAATAAGGGTTACAATGAGTGGGCTAAAAAAACTGGCTGGCGTTAATGTGTGTGTCTATTTCAAAGTGAATGGATTTTGGATAAATTAAAATATACTTATTCTCAGTTATCTTCAAAGTCGATATGTCGATTCGTCTCGGAAAATTATTCACTAACAAATATTTTACGTTGTGAATTTTATGTTTTGGGTTTACATGATAATTATTTAATTACCTGTGAACATAAAAAATATATTTTACGTATATATAGAAACACCTGGCGCAATTTTGATGAAATTCAATTTGAACTTGAATGGTTAACTTATCTTAAAAACAACCAGGCCCGGGTAGCCTCACCAATAAAAACCAATGATAATCTATACAGTTTCGTTATACATAGTCCCGAGGGTGAGAGAGTAGGGGCATTATTCGAATATGCTGACGGGTATGCACCAGGGAATGGAGTTACGGTTGAGCAAAGTATGTTACTTGGGGACTCTATTGCGCAGATACATCAGTTAGGGCACGAATTTATACCTAACAGTTCCAAGCATACTCTGGAACTTGAGTATCTCCTGAACAAGTCAGTTGAGGCAATTGAACCTTTTATTAGTCGAGAGTCTTGTAATTATTTGTATTCGCTGAGAGATAAGATCCATAAGAATATTCCTTGTTTAACCACCGATCATGGAGAATTTGGATTTTGCATAGGTGACGTGAATTCGACTAATTTTCATATAAATGAAAATAATGAGATCACCCTGTTTGATTTTGATCAATGTGGATATGGATACCGAGCATTTGAAATTGGGAAATTTATTTCTTCGATACACTCATTAAGATCAAAAGATCGCATTTCTTCAGCCTTTATAGATGGTTATCAGATGCATCGAAAACTATCCGCTGATGAAATACGATCAATTCCATATTATGAATTGGTCTCAGTCATCTGGGTGATGGCCATTCACGTCTATAATGTCGATAGAATTGGTTATAAATATCTGGAAAAACAGTTTTGGGATCGAAAGCTTGAAGTGCTCAGTGAGCTAGAGCAGCATCTTTCAAGCCTCCGATTTCTCAAACCGACCGGGTTGCCATAATACTTCTTGTCCATTTTCAAATCGCGCACAGATCCGAGCGATGACAAACAACAAATCTGAAAGTCGGTTTACATAGGAGAGGGTTTCGATGCTGACCTGATCAATCTTGCTTAACGAGTAAAGGCGTCTTTCGGCACGGCGACAAACCGTGCGTGCAATGTGACAATGAGAGGTAGCAAGTCCTCCGGCCGGTAATATGAATTCCTTTAAAGCAGGAAGGTCGGCATTCAGTTCATCCAGTGTATCTTCAAGCCGTTGTGTGTAACTGGCGATAATGGCCTTGTGCCCTGGAATACAAAGTTCTCCACCGAGGTCAAATAAGTCATGCTGAACGCCTTCAAGTGTCTCTCGAACGCGAACAGGTAATTTGTGCGCGATAATGGCACCGATATGACTATTAAGTTCGTCAACCGTACCAAAGGCCTCGACGCGTAAATGATCTTTCTCGACCCGGGTTCCGTCGCCTAATCCGGTGGTTCCTTTATCTCCGGTTCGGGTGTAAATTTTTGATAGCCTGTGTCCCATGTCAACCTCCGTTAAGTTGATAAATGATCGGGATATTAAATGAATGTGATTGTTTAATGCGTTCGTGCAGACTGGGTGTGATCATATCGATTGCCTTAAATGTTTTTACCGCATTGCGATCAAGAATCTTAAACCCGGAGCTTCGTTTTATAGCAATATTAGCAATCTTGCCCTGAGTATTTATATTTAATGCCAGCACGACCTTGCCCTGCCAGCCACGTTTTCGCGCCAGCATCGGGTATTTAAACCGGGCTCTGAATTCAGACTGGAGTGCTTTGAGCATATCATTATTCAATAAAGCCGTTTTTTGCTCAGGTGGTTTTATAGCTTGTTGAGCAGGTATTGACGGTTCAGTTGAGTTTGTTTTTTTCGGAATACGATTTTTCGCATTTTTTGGGTTTGGTCTGGAGGTCTTAGTCTCACTTTTTACCGCTACTTGCTCGTGTACCGGTTTATTAACCATCTTAGGTTTCTTTACAAGCTTTTTAGGTTCGATTACGGGCGTCTGTGGTTGAGTTAGTGTGACATTTAGATTTTGACTACGCATGTCAGTTGTTACATGTATATTTTGACTCGACTGAATCCAGAGTCCGAAGGCACCCAAATGGATGCCCGCAGAAACCAGAATCATTATGTAGAGTCGGTATGTTTTCATTTTGCCATGTCGTAACTAATACCAAAAAATATGGATCGGTCAGGTGTATTGTAACCGCTGACTAACTCATATTGCTTGTTTGTTATATTATCAAATCGGAAGTCTAGCCAAACATGTCTTTGTAGTTTGATTCGCGACGAAAAATTTAACAATGCATAACTGGGTAAAACGATTTTGTTTGATCCAAAACCATCCAGCCGATCCGAACTATACAAAAACTCCAGACGACTACTGGCATCATTGGTGTGATGATGGGTCGCCGCGACACTCAGTTTTTCACGTGGCCGACGAATCAGATCTTCTTTGGTATTATTATCATAAGCTCGTTGTAACGTGGCGTTAGTATTAATGAGCCACTTTTCATGTCCCCAACTGTGTTCAATTTCAAGGCCTTTAGTGGTTGCTTCGGCGATATTGATAGCCTGAAAATCAGTGCCTTCATAACTGATCAAGTTATCGATATTGTTATGGAAGTAAGTGACTTTCAGATTACCCAATGAATTTGTTTTCCAGCGTAAACCGATCTCACCGCCCGCGGACTCTTCAGGCTGTAGATTCGAATTACCTGCATACTGAGGTCCACCCCCGAAATCAAATCCTGGGTGATATAACTCATTGAGGGTTGGTGCTCGAAAGCCCGTTGCAAAACTTGTGGTCAATCGTAATGAGGGGGATATGGCCATTCCCCATGAGGCTAAGCCCGTGGTCGCCGAACCAAAGGCGCTGTGATCATCACCGCGCACAGAAAATAAAAAGTCATGGACAGAACCGCTATAGCTTAAATTTGTAAATACGGCATTGTTATCAATTTCTTCATCAAAAATAACACTCGGGATGGCGTTATCGATATTGGTTGCCTGATCTTCATATCGAGACAGGCCAACAAGCAGTAAAAATGAATCACTCAATACAATGTCGTTCTGCCAGTCATACGATGTGCGTTTAGAAGTGATGTCGGACGGAAAAGCGGAAATGGTTTCAGAATTTTGATTATTGAAACCGACCGTTAACTTATGCGACCAGCTCTCATTAATTTGCTGATCAAATTTGCTAATTAAGTCCTGATATTCATTTTCGGTCGTGCCCTGATCGAAATCGACTTCTGAATTACCCGCCAGGGCTTTGAAATTTAAATTCATGCTCTTTCCAATAGGGATATTTAAATCTGAGCTGACGTTATTTTTCTCATAGGGATCATTATCAGGGTTATAAAAAAAACCGGCATTCGGATTGGTTGCTGAAAATCCATCCGCCTGTTCATGACTGGCATTGAGTCGAAAGGTAATTTTTTTACCAACCCGAATTCCTGCCGAGGCCTCCTTGGTACCAAAACTTCCAAAACCAATACGCGCGTGGTGGCCTTCATTTTGACGAGTAAAAATTTGAATAATACCGCCCATGGCATCCGAGCCATATTGCGTGGAACGAGGGCCACGAACAATTTCAATTCGTTCAATTTCACTTAATGACAGTTGTTCAAAGGCAAATTGGCCTGTGGTAGAAGAGGCGACTCTCATACCATCCACTAAAAATAGCGTTTGGTTTGGGTCTGTGCCCCGCAGAAAAACGCCGGTGGTTGAGGCCGCGCCGCCATTGCGGGTGATATCGACACCGGCTTGCAGCCTGAGTAGATCCGCTACGGTACGCGCCTGACTTTTTTCAATCTCTTCCCGATCGATAACAGCGACAGAAGCCAGGGTTTCATCCACTGTCTCACTGACGCGTGAGGCGGTCACAATAATTTGCGATGACTCGGTTGATTCTTTGGACGGACTGGTTTCCGCCATACTGGTTAAGGGACAACTCAGCCCGATCACGGCCGGGATAAATAAACGATGTTTCACTTTTCCTCCTAAACGCGCACCCGCGCAGGTAATACGTGTGCAGAGGAAAGTCAGATCGAACCTTTGGCGACGCCCTCCGCGACACACCCATAAAACGACTTTGGCCGGTCTCCGGGCTCACAAGTGAAATCCGAAATTCAGATTTCCAGGTAGTCCGCCTTCCCACCAAATGGCAGTGGCTGTGATGGAGTACCCTTACTTGTTTACCGTTGCGGGGGCAGCGCTGGACTTTAACCAGCTTCCCGTTTCACCTTCCGGATGAACATCCTTCAGGCACCAAGGTCAGTAATTGTGAGTGGATCATGCGGATGGGCGGACGGCTTGTCAAGAAAAGGAGATTTTTGACGATATTTGTATCAGAACAGGCCAAAATGCGAAAGATCGCACAGTTATTACCCTAATATTTCAGCGTTTAAACTAATTGACTATAATAAGATAGCAATGAACAAGAATTAACCATAATTTTGCTGTGCGATTAGGGTGAAATGTGCTTTAATTCCGGTTCTCCGAGAGACGCTCGCCTAAGCTGGCAAGATTAAATTAATTTACAGACGGCACATTAATGCAACGAATACTCGTACTTAATTCAAAGGGTGGTTGTGGTAAAACCACCATCGCGACCAATCTGGCCAGTCGATATGCGAGCGAAGGCCTGACCACGGCGATGGTTGACCATGATCCGCAAGGTTCGAGTATGCGCTGGTTGAATCTGCGTCCGAAAGAAAAGAATGAAGTCTATGGTGTGCCGGCTTATTCGCGTCCGCGTGCAGGTGTGACTATGTCCTGGCATCGTCGGGTGTTACCGGGTTCGGACAAAGTGATCATTGATGCCCCTGCGGGTGTGATGGGGCAGCAATTGCAAGAACTGGTTCGCCAGGTTGATATTATTTTGGTACCCGTATTACCCAGCCCGATCGATATCCATGCAGCCACCCGATTTATTGAAGAACTATTGTTGGTCGGTAAGGTGCGTAGCTTCGGTGTGCAAGTGGCGGTGATTGCTAACCGTGCCAAGAAAAATACCCTGGTGTATCAATCACTGGAAAGATTTCTAACAACCTTAAAACTTCCGTTTATCGCAACTTTGCGTGATACCCAAAATTATGTACGTGCTTCAGCTAGAGGTATCGGTATCTTTGAGATGTGGGATCAACGCGTTCAACAGGATAAGGTTCAGTGGGAACCGATTGTCGAATGGATCGATAAAGTCGAACCGCGCTTGAAACATCAAAGCGTGATGTCAAAAAAATAGGGGTCAGAGACGTATTAATTTTTACCTGTTTCAGGTAAAAATTAATACGTCTCTGACCCCTATTTTTCTGACCCCTGTTTTTTTTCTTATCTCGGAATAAAGATCTGCCCCTGCGGGCTTTCAATTGTTGAAATCGGCGTGTGATAAAGTTGTTCAAGTTTTTCTTGATCCAATAACTCAGACGTCTTACCCACCGCGATTCGATCATTATCAAATAGCATTAAACAATGACTGCAGTATCGTGCAGCCAGGTTTACATCGTGCAGGGCCATTAAGATGGAATTGGATTGTTCTTTCGCCATGTTAACCAGGGTTTTAAGGATTTGATGTTGATGTTGCCAGTCTAGATGATTGACCGGCTCGTCTAATAAAAAACACAGTGGTTGTTGTACTAACACCATCGCAATCAACATGCGTTGATATTCGCCACCCGAAAGCGTTTGTAAATTTCGGTTTTCAAAATCTTTTAAACCAACCATGCTCAATGCTTGTTGGGCAAGTTGATAATCCTGTTTACTTTCCCACTGCATTGCCGTCAGATGAGGATGTCGTCCAATCAATACGTGTTCAATCACTTTACCGGGGAAGGGATCTTGTTGTGTTTGTAGTAACAGGCCAATTTGACGAGCCAGTTCAATACGCGTGTATTGTTCGATTGGTTTCGCCTTTATTTTAATTTGACCCGCACCGGCAGGGCGGATACCGGCTAAGGTATGTAATAAGGTGGTCTTACCGGCACCGTTAAGACCCAGCACGGCCCAAACCTCGCCGGGTTTTAAGCTTAAATTGATATCGTTATATAAAACGCGCCCACCAATCGTGAGCTGTAGATTCAAGCAATCGATATGAGAAGTTTGTTGACTATGGTCCCTATGTTCTCCCGCGCTCATACCGACTTAACTCCTCGGTACA
The DNA here is from genome assembly GCA_947260005.1 of uncultured Ectothiorhodospiraceae bacterium. Taxonomy (GTDB): domain Bacteria; phylum Pseudomonadota; class Gammaproteobacteria; order UBA6429; family Thiohalophilaceae; genus SZUA-24. The sequence goes on along the minus strand of CAMYOL010000051.1, from coordinate 55,812 downwards.
ACAGGAATATAAATATCGGTACGCCGATGGCGGCAGTTAAGACACCAACGGGTAATGAAGTATCGGTAAAGGCGGAACGCGCAAAGGTGTCGGCAAATACGAGTAAACTGCCACCGGCTAAAACGGCAGCCGGGATAAGTAAGCGATAGTCGCGTAATCCCATTAAACGTAATAAATGCGGGATGATAAGCCCTATGAAGCCAACATTACCGGCTTGCACGACGGCCATCGCGGTGAGCATCGAGGCCAGCACATAAAGTTGCCAACGGAAACGATTAATATGCAAACCTAGACTTTGCGCCTGCTCTGCGCCAAGTGATAACACGTTCAGATTACGTGCAAAGTACATACAGATAATAAAACCGATCGCCAGCGTAATCAGTGCGGGCCAGATATTGCTGGCAAAACTTAAATCGCCCATTAACCAGAATAACAAACTGCGAAGTTTACTGTCCGGTGCCACGGATAAAATAAAACTAATGGTTGCCCCCCAACCTGATGCGAGCACGACCCCGGTTAGTAGTAAGCGTGAAGCGGTCCAGCTACCTTGCCCTCGAGCTAAACCAAATACTAACAGCATCGCTAACATCGCACCGAAAAAGGCCGAGGCCGATACTATCCAGCCGACCAGCCCAATGGCGATGGCAATTAAAGCGAACACCGCCGCACCGCCGGAGATACCTAATATATAAGGGTCAGCAAGGGGATTACGTAATAACACCTGCATTAACGCACCGGCTAAGGCAAGCAAGGCGCCGGTACTAAAAGCGTGAATCATACGGGGTAAGCGTAATTCGAGTACAACCTGTGCGTAGAGTGGATTGGCATCATCGCTAAACAGGTTTATTAATTCCATAAACGGAATAGCAATATTGCCCGAACTTAATGCCACCAAAAAACTGCCCAGGCAAATAACAGCGAGCAGGGCAATACGCTGATAGGCGGTCTGTCGTGAAGCGCTTAACTGATGAACTGTTTCATTTGTCATGATGCAGGTTCATAATTTTCCAATCGTTATCTATGGCATGTTGCCGGAGTATATCATCGGGATCAACGGCAATGGGGTGGTCGACTTTGGATAATAAAGGCAGATCGTTATGCGAATCAGAATAAAACCTACTGCCGTTTAAATCTTGATGGTGTTCATCGAGCCAGGTGTTTAAGCGAACAACCTTACCGTCCTGGTAACAGGGTGTCCCGGCGACATTACCGGTGTATCGTCCTTCAATCATTTCTGGATCAGTCGCAAGTAGATTTTCAATACCAAACACTTTTGCAATCGGTGCGGTAATAAAATGATTGGTTGCGGTGATGATCAATAAGGTGTCACCCATTTGTCGGTGTTGGTCAACTAACGACAAGGCATTTGAGGTAACCAATGGTTGGATGACTTCATTCATATATTGATTATGTAATTTTGTTAGTCGCTCATTAGAAATACGCGTGAGAGGCTCCAGGCTGAATTTTAAAAACGCAAAAATATCCAACGTACCCGCTTTATAGTCGTCATAAAAACGTCGGTTGGTTGATTCATAAACCTCACCATCGACTTCGCCCTGATCGACCAGAAACTTGCCCCAAAGATAATCACTGTCGCCAGCGAGTAAAGTATTGTCTAAATCAAAAATGACTAAGGCCATGCAAAAAAATTCCTTTATTAATAAAAACGATGAAAAATAGGGATCAGAAAATAGGGGTCGAAAATAGGGGGCAGAGACGTATTTTTGTTAGCAAATTATATACTTAAAAATACGTCTCTGACCCCTATTTTCTGCTGCCCCCTATTTTCCTGGTACTTATTCTCATTGTTACATGAGTTTGGGCACGAGGGAGTGCAACATAAAGTAAAGCGGGGGCATAATCAGGCTAACGATTAGAGCAATGACCGCCAATCGAATATCACGCCAGTTCGGGACCAATAACAAGATTAAACCGACTATAACATTTAAGCTTGCCATGCCTAATATCGTAAAATAGATAATCAGCTCGAGGATGTCGGCGATACCGTATGGTTCACCGGGTGCCACGGGCAAGGTCCAGTAAAGCGTGGCTCGGAAGATTAAGCCAAACAGCACCAGCAGTACCAGCGTGCTACTCGAGAACAACATCACTATTTTAATGAAATTTTTCATATCTGAACCAACTTACCGTTTTTTACGCTTATTTTATTAATCCAATCAGCCTGGCCGATAAGGTCAGTATCCACCCATGGGTACTATAAATGAGACGGCTAGCCGACGGATAGCAAAAATAACCTCACCCAACTTGAGTGGGGTAGTATAAGTATTGGATTTTCTTGAGAAAATTTGCTTCATTTAGGGTAGATTGAAGGTATTCGAGGGCTGTGAAACAATGGTCTTCAACAATTTTGTAAAGAGATGTTTCTAAGTGATTGATCGGCAAGGGTTTAGATCAAATGTAGGCATTATTCTATGCAATGATGCCGGTGAGCTGTTTTGGGCTCGACGTATGGGTGAGGATTCCTGGCAATTCCCTCAGGGCGGTATCCGTTCGGACGAGACACCTGAACAGGCCCTGTTTCGTGAGCTTGAGGAAGAGGTGGGGTTAACCGAGGATCATGTCGAAATTATCGGTCGCACCGCTCGCTGGCTGCGCTATCGGATTCCGAAGCGATTTTTACGTCATCGTCGCCCGCGTTCACGTTGCATTGGTCAAAAACAAATCTGGTTTTTACTGCGCCTGGTGGGGGGAGAATCGAATGTCAGTCTGGATCAGTGCGATAAACCGGAATTTGATTCCTGGCGGTGGATTAATTACTGGGAAACGGTCGATCAAGTTGTTTTTTTCAAGCGTTCGGTTTATTTCAAAGCACTCGAAGAATTGCTGCCTTTAATCAGTCCAAATGGTGCTGAAAAATTGCCTGTGTCATCGAATCAAAGCTAGCCAGTTAGGTATCGTTGAATCACACAAATCTATAATTGGAATTATTCATTCTCCACCATGGAGAAGATTAGGATAAGGGGGAGAATAAAATAATGAGTTATCTATTTAATATCCCCTCACCCCAACCCTCTCCCGGAGGGAGAGAGTTAATGGAACAAAAGAGATGTTAAATACCCTGCGGCGTATTATCCAGGCGGTAAACGATGCGCGTGATTTAGATCAGGCGTTGGATGTCATCGTGCATGAAGTACGTGAGGCCATGGCAGCAGATGTGTGTTCGGTTTATTTAACCAATGAAGAGTCACAAGAACATGTGTTAATGGCCACCGAGGGGCTTGATCCGGAATCTGTCGGTAAAGTGCGGATTGGATATGAACATGGTCTGGTGAGTGTTGTCGCAAATCGAGCCGAGCCACTAAATCTAGACAGTGCTTTGAACCATCCTGCTTATCATTATTTTCCTGAAACAGCCGAAGAACAATTTTTTGGTTTTTTAGGCGTTCCAATCCTTCACAAGCGAAAATTATTAGGGGTGCTGGTTGTACAACAAGTACGCGCCCAGCGATTTGATGAAGAACAGGAAAACTTTTTAATTACTATCGCCGCACAACTGGCCAGCGCCATGGTCCATGCCGAGGCCAGTGGCGAGATAGAAAAGCTGCTGGGTCAGGTTGAAGTTAAAGATTCACGTCCATTGATGGGGTTACCCGGTGCACCGGGTGTCGCGATTGGTACGGCCGTTGCGATTTATCCATCGACCGAATTAGAAAAAGTCCCGGACCGACCGATTGATGATGCCGATAAAGAGATTGAGGCCTTTCATCAGGCATTGAATGCAGTAAAACAAGATATCACTAAGTTATCCAATCGCTTAAAAGACGTATTACCTGAAGAAGAACGTGCGTTATTTGATGCTTATCTATTAATGCTCGATTCACACTCATTGCGCGGGGTGACGGCATCAAGAATTGTTGATGGTAACTGGGCACCCGGAGCATTGCGTCGTACCATTGATGAGCAGATCCAAACGTTTGCCGAGATGGATGATCCTTACATGCGCGAACGTGCAGAGGATTTACGTGAACTGGCGCGACGAATTTTGCATTACCTCATCCAGGATGCGCAACGCGAGATCGAGTATCCACAAGATACGGTGTTGGTGGGGGATGAGTTAACAGCGGCACAACTGGCTGAAGTGCCACGCAAACGTCTGGCCGGTGTGGTCAGTGCAACGGGTTCAAGAACATCCCATGTTGCGATTCTGGCCAGGGCTTTAGACATACCTGCAGTTATGGGCTCGGTCTCGATTCCGCTGGGCCGCATAGATGGACAGACGATTATTGCGGATGGTTATAGTGGTAACGTTTATATTTCACCATCGAAACAAATTACTGCTGAATACCAGCGACTGGCGAAAGAAGAAGAAACCCTGGTCGCTGAGTTACTTAATTTACGTGATGATCCTTCGATCACATCTGATGGTCAAGAAATTCCACTTAAAGTAAACACTGGCTTGTTATCGGATATTACCCCATCTCTGAATAGTGGTGCCGATGGTATTGGTTTATATCGAACCGAGTTCCCGTTTATGACCCGCCAGCGATTTCCCGGTGAAGAAGAACAATTGCGTATTTACCGCCAGGCGTTAAAGGCGTTTGCACCTAAATCGGTCACCTTGCGAACCCTGGATGTCGGCGGGGATAAATCGCTACCTTATTTTCCTATCATTGAAGACAATCCTTTTTTAGGCTGGCGTGGCATTCGTATCACGCTCGATCATCCTGAACTGTTTTTAGTGCAAGTTCGTGCCATGATGCGAGCGGCAGTTGATTTGGATAATTTGCAGATCTTATTACCGATGGTGAGCCAGATGAGTGAGGTTCACGAATCACTGGCACTGATAAAACGTGCGCACGATGAACTCAAAGAAGAAGAACACAAAGTTAAGATGCCTGAGGTGGGTGTCATGATCGAGGTGCCGTCAGCGGTTTATCAGGCCGAACGCATGGCAAAATTAGTCGACTTTTTATCCATCGGTACAAACGATTTAACTCAATATCTACTCGCTGTTGACCGAAATAATGCTCAGGTGGCATCGTTATATGATGCCTTGCATCCAGCGGTGATACAGGCCGTGCAACAAACCATTAACGCCGCCCATGCAGCGAAAAAGCCGGCCAGTGTATGCGGTGAAATGGCCGGGGATCCCGCGGCGATTGTATTGTTAGTTGGGATGGGCGTTGATAGCCTTAGTATGAGTGCTTCAAGTTTGAATCGGGTTAAATGGGTAATACGTAACCTTTCCAGTAAACGTGCCAGACAATACCTTGACGAGGCGTTGGATATGGAAGATGCTGTTAGTATTCGACATTTCCTTAATACGAAACTCGAGAATGCCGGCATGGGCGGCTTAGTGCGAGCAGGGCGGTAAACATGGCAACACAACCAGCATCTTTTGATGAACCCAGTCACCGGGTCACGATCAATGAATTGATTAGCGGTTTGCTTGAAGACGGTCGAATCGAAAGCAAACTTGCCGACGATTTTTTGATCCCGGTTCGCAGCGGCGGTCTAGAGATCCACCCGCTAGTCATAATCTCCCAGCAAGACTGGCCCGACCAAAAAAACCCTAAAAAGAAATTGACCCTCGAAGTATTAACCGAATGGCTTGCTGAACATTCCGGTCTACCTTATTTTCGAATTGACCCGTTGAAGGTGGACGTGACGTCCGTCACCAGTGTAATGTCACCGGCTTATGCCAATCGTCATAAAATTTTACCGGTTGAAGTTACCGAGGATTCGGTAACCATCGCCACCGCAGAACCCTACATGCGTGATTGGGAGAACGAATTATCGCATGTGAACAGTCTCAAAATAGTACGTGTTATCTGTAATCCCAATAACATAACTCGTTATCTCGCCGAGTTTTATAGTGTTAGTCAGTCTATTCGTACTGCTACATCAGAGAACGAAGATGATATCCCCGGCGTAACAAACTTCGAAGCCTTAATAGAGTTGGGTAAATCCGGTCGCCTGGATACGAATGATAAATCCGTTGTCCACATCGTTGACTGGTTGTTGCAGTTTGCCTTTGATCAGCGGGCCAGTGATATCCACTTAGAACCGCGCCGTGATATGAGTAATATCCGTTTCCGGATAGATGGCGTGATGCATACGGTATATGAAATGCCCACCCCGGTTATGTCAGTTGTCATCGCTCGAGTCAAAGTGCTTGGCCGCATGGATGTGGTCGAAAAACGTCGTCCACAAGACGGCCGTATCAAAAGTAAAACCCCAAAAGGGGATGAGATCGAACTACGCCTGTCGACCATGCCAACCGCATTTGGTGAGAAAATGGTTATGCGGATCTTTAGCCCGGATGTGTTAGTTAAAGATTTTTCCGGGTTAGGATTCAGTGAAAAGGATGCCGCTGGTTGGAAGTCGATGTTCTCGCAACCACATGGCATTGTGTTAGTGACTGGGCCAACCGGTTCAGGTAAGACTACGACTCTATATTCTACGCTTAAACTATTAGCGCAACCTGAAGTTAATGTCTGCACTGTCGAAGATCCGATTGAAATGGTGATGCCCGAGTTTAATCAGATGCAGGTGCAGCATAATATCGGGGTAGATTTTGCGTCCGGTATTCGAACGCTATTACGGCAAGATCCCGATATCATTATGGTTGGTGAGATTCGCGATAAAGAAACCGCCGAGATGGCTACGCAAGCTGCATTAACAGGTCACCTGGTGCTATCCACATTGCATACCAACGATGCCTCGGCAGCTATTCCACGATTACGCGAGATTGGTATACCTGCCTATTTGATTAATGCAACCGTTATAGGTGTGATGGCACAACGTCTGGTGCGAACTTTATGTCCTTCATGCAAAGAGCCGACTGAAATAGATCAGGAGTTATGGAAAACGTTAACCTATCCATGGAAGATGGGTGGGCAGGGGAATTTTTGCAAACCTGTCGGTTGTGAAGAATGTCGTCATACCGGTTTTATGGGACGAATCGGCATCTATGAAATGATGATCCTGGATCAAGACCTACGTGCCACCATACACGAAGAGATCGATTCCAAGACATTACGTGATATTGCAGTGAAATCGGGTATGACCGTGATGCGCATCTCCGGTGCACGTAAAGTGGCAATGGGATTAACGACGATTGAAGAAGTAATAAAAGTCGTTCCGCCGGATGAAGAAATTTAAAATAAAGTTTCATCGTTTCGATTTATTATAACCGTTATACCCGTCATTCTCGTCATTCTCGTCATTCTCGTCATTCTCGTCATTCTCGTCATTCTCGTCATACCCGTCATACCCGTCATACCCGTCATACCCGTCATACCCGTCATACCCGTCATTCCCGTCATTCCCGTCATTCCCGTCATTCCCGTCATTCCCGTCATTCCCGCGGAGGCGGGAATCCATAAATATAATAAAACCTGGATTCCCGCCTCCGCGGGAATGACGAGTAAGACTACCTTAGGAATGACGAGTAACAACACCCTAGGAATGGTGGGTAAGAGGTTCTTGGGTATGATATGACTTATGTCAGCAGAGCGCGTATTTTTATAACAATATAGTCAAATTTAGGTACGTTATTGCGAGCGTGCATACCATCCCCCTGGCTTATACTTTCAGAATTATCTTAAAAGAGATAAATGATTAACTAAAGTAAGCCCCTAGAATGAAAAGGCACGTAAACCTCGCAATAACGTAAAACTTTATCTTACCGCCGAATATTTTTGGATCAGATCGATTAACACGCCAGGATCAAAGGGTTGTAATATATAATCACTGATACCCAATTCCATGGCGTGATCAATGATCTCCTGATTGTAATAATTGACTAACAAAATAATTGAAATCTGATGCCAATCACTATCATTTTGAATGGTTTGTATTAAATGGGGCTGGTCGTCAAGCAGCCAGTGATGATTAATAAAAATTAATTCTGGAGCCGATTCAGTTTGTACATAATGCATTGCATTACTGACATCGGATATGAAGGTGATATCAAACCCTTCACGTCGCAACAACAGGTTTAACAAACTCACTAGAAACTCATCTTCTTCGAAAATGACTATTTTACGCCGTGTCTCCGGCGTGGAACTGGCATCCATGCATGTCCGAACATCGGGAGCATGCATTCACTTTACCTCTGATAGGTTAATACTGTTGCTGTTGTCGGCTTAAATCCTTATTAACTTTAGTGGAGTAGGGGAGCTTTGATCATTTGCGTGACGAAACACGCATTTCTAATATGAATTTATACATTGACATTAATAAACGCATAACACGTTGATTTTTATCTGTAAAAAACGCATGATTTAGCTATGGATACCTTAACGCATGCCTTAAGTGGGATGCTGGTCGCAAAAGCCAGCTATCGTAAAACTGAAGTCTTACCGTATTGGCTAAGAAGCTGGCTGGGCTTTTTCATCGCGGCTTTTCCCGACATTGATTTTATCTCTCGATTTTTTGGGATGCAGGCTTACTTAACTTATCACCGAGGCATTACCCATTCGATCATAATGATGCCGGTATGGGCGATTATAATAGCCTGGTTGCTGGCTAAACTACTAAGCCGTTTTACTCGTTTTGATTTTAGTTGGCGACAGTTATTGCCGCTCTGTTTATTAAGCCTTGGTGTTCATTTATTCGGAGATGTGATCACGGCTTACGGTACTGAAGTATTGGCGCCATTTAGTGATTTCAGGTTGTCATTACCAACTACCTTCATTATCGATCTCTATTTCAGTGGTATCTTGCTGCTGGCAATTAATACCAGTTTTATTTTTCGTAAACACTCAAAAAATATCGCCCTGGGTGGGGTGATGATCTTGATGACCTACGTGCTCATACAAGGATATTGGTTGCGTATGGCAGTTGGTGAGGCTTATGCTTCGATGCCAACGCAAAAAATGCAAGCCAGTAAAGTCATTGCCATCCCTCAGCCCTTGTCGCCGTTAAACTGGAAGATCATTATCGAGACCGAAGATCGATTGTTTGTAAGGTACATCAATTTATATCGTACAGAATTAAAAACGGCGACCGAAAAAGATGACATGTTCACTCGTGTTAATGCTTTATACACACCGACAAGCCATTTAAATTGGCTGGTGATATCAAAAATGGGTCAGGACCCGGCACATGCGTTAGCAAAGCAGATCTGGAATGCCGATAAATTTAAACAAGTACGTCGTTTTATGGAATTCCCTGCAGTATACCGATTTGAGAAATTTCCGGAAATGCAGTGTATATGGTTTGCCGACCAACGATTCGTACTCGGTGATATTCGTGCGCCATTTATATTTGGTGCTTGTCAGCATGAAGAGTCAAAAGAAGTGAAATTTTTACGAATGATTGATGGAGAGTTCGCGCCTTTTAATTAATTATTATAGCAAAAGTGAGGTCACGTCAGATTTGACCTGGATTGGTTATAGTAGGTGACTCAGCTCTATTAAACTCTCGGATGAACCGACAGCAAGTGGATGTTTTTCACCACCGACTAAAACACAATCTATTCCGGCCGCATTCGCGCCACCAAGATCACGCCTTATGGAGTCGCCAATCATTAGGCAGTGCTCTCTCTGGACAGCCAGGTTTTCGACAACAAGTTCGAATGGCTTTGGTGAAGGCTTAACCATGCCGTGATCAGATGAAAATGATGAAGCAGAAAAAAGTTTATCGATGCCTAGCTTTTCAAATAATTGTAACCAGGCAGTCTTAGGTGCCCAGATATCGATCACGACTGCTAATTTGTATTTCTCCCTAAGAATATGAAGCACTTCTATATATTCATCAGGAATAAAACCCATCTCATGATACGCGAAAGTATCAATTATTTTAGATATTTCAGAATCAGTTAATTTAACATTTTCCATATTTTTTAATACGTTTTTTATAGATGGAAAATGATGCCTGAATTTTATATCTGCGTATATCGAATCCAGATAGGTATATACTGATCTTATGATGTTGTTTATTTTGTCTGGCTCAAGGGTGCCATCATTATCGTAATAATGTTTTGAAAAATCCTGTGACGAGTCAAAGTTGTCCTCACCAAACATAAACGTACCATTCATATCCAGAAGCAATGTGTTTTTATCAGAAAACACTAAATGTATTTCTCCATTTCAATATTGCCACGTTGATAAATCGGGTGTGGGCCTTCGGAAACCACCTTAAAACCATAACTTTTATATAGACCAATAGCGGCTTTTAATTTTGTATTACTGACGATTGTTAGTTTTTTTATGTCATTTTCCTGCGAATGTTTAATTACTTCATCCAGCATTAATCTTCCAATCCCTTTGCCTTGCTCAGATTCATCAACGGCCATCCTTGCCAATTCATATATTGTCTCATTTGTTTTCATTAATGCACAGACACCGAGTACTCGTTCGCCTTGTGTAATCGATAAAATATACCCCCCATCACGGAAAATGACTGCAGGATCTTTAAACAGTTTTTTATCAACCGCTTCCAATTGAAAGTATTTTTCGATCCAACCGGTATTGAGTATAATAAAATCAGGCAGGTGAGATTGATTATTCCAATGAAATTTCATGATTGATTTGTTGATTTTGTACAGGTCTCTGCTTAAGGATAAATTGAAAATATTACTGTCGATAAAAGTGTAATTTTAATTTCGTATTATTTTCGTTTCTTAGGAGGTAAGGATTCAACAAAACCGATGGCGATATCCAGCCAATTTGCAAGGCTGGAATCAGACTCGATGCCTTTAGGTGAAACGTAAATCATGCCCTTTAAGGCTTTTCCAGTAAAATCCATTTCTGAGGCATATTTCCTGGCCAGGCATTTATCATAATTGTCCGGTCCAACACGCAGCATAAGTGTCTCTTTGACAATACCACAACACATATGATTGGACACCATGAAGCAAAGTCCGCCGAACATCTTTTTGGCTTCAACATCGTGCCGGTCCTGGAAATATTCATGTATCCTTCGTGCTAATCCCTGGTCGTAGGACATATCGTCAACTCTTT
>CAMYOL010000051.1:0-44863 GCA_947260005.1 uncultured Ectothiorhodospiraceae bacterium | reverse complement strand
AAATAATTTAGCTATTATAATCATTGGACTTCTGCAACAGCAACGACATAATTTTCACCATATACCTTCGAACACTTTGGACATGTGGTATAAAAGAAATACATTTTCTTCATCTGCTTTCCCCTGCGGTTAACAAATGTTTCCATTTCTTTTTCCCATTTAGAAGCATTTTTATAAGGTCCTTCAAAAACTTTTGTTAAGTAATCTCCAGATAGATGGACCATATTTTGTCCCGGAATATCTTTGTCTGATGAGAAAAAATGCTCACTGCGCCACGCAGATGGATCATGTGATAAAATAATCAGATTATCTTCATCAATAGCACCTTTTTTTTCCATTGCAGTTTGTATTTTAGTAAATACTGACCCCATATTGATGGGAATATGAAAGATACTTTTGGTCTTTGCCTTAACAAATAATTTATCTTTAAAGTGTAGCTCCTGTTCGTCCCAGCCTTCAGGTTTAAATCTGGGGCAACACTTTGTTGGATTGTCGCTCAAATCATACTTTGGTAAAGCATTGATATCCATTATAGTATTCCTGACCGTTAACTAGAAATTTAATATGGCCTTGCATTAATATTCAATGACACGAACATCATCCTCTACTTTATCGCTGGGATGATTAATTACTCGTTCATCTTTTTGCATGCCATCGAGTATTTGTGCAATCAGACCATTACGTTGACCGACTTTAACAATACGTTGCTTTGCACGATTACCTTCTACTACAAATACGGCCCATCCATCATTAACGCGAAATAGACTGCTCGCAGGGACTTGTAATACATTGTCTTCATGCCAAAGGATAAAACGTGCTTCAATACGATAGCCATCCCCCAGGCGTTGCCATTGCTCAGCAGGCGAGATGAAGTCTGAAATAATCAGGACCCGCTGTTCTTCGACTCCCAGCGCCGAGACCTTGGTAAAGGCGACCGGTTCAATAATGCGGACAATCCCCTCCAGTGGTTTTTCACCACCCCAACGATCAAACAAGACCGTCATGCCGGTTTTAATTTTGACGGCATCGGCAGAAAGTACATCGACTTCTATTTCCAGAGCAGAAGGATCGCCTACTTCTATAAGTGGGTCACTGGTACTAACCGGACCTTCACATTTATGATCGATCTTTAAAATCTTACCGGCAATATGGGAACGTATTGGAACCCGTTCAGCTGGGTCCACCCAGAATATTCAATAGGGTGGACTTGCCGCTACCGGATGCGCCCAGCAGCACAGTGAACTCTCCGCTGAATAAATCCAGGTCTACCCCGCGCAGGGCATGCACCTGCACTTCACCCATCTGATAGACCTTGGTGACACCATGGACATGAAAGACCACACCCTCTTCAAGTGGTCCATGAGCATTCTGTTTGTCCTGTGTCATATGACTGCTCCATTGTCAACATAGATTAAGTATAGCAATGGTTAGGTGAAAAGCGGTTTGATCCTGATCAGTCGAGACAGGATTAATGATTCATATAAGTTTAGGAGATAGCCTTACCAGGGCTTGAAGTTCCTGTAATGTACAGAGCCGAAACCAAAATTTGATTTCGAATGACCGCAACCCGTATACCAGGAAATTTATCTCCATAACCTATTCGACTTTTGCGGACTTGAAGAAGCGAAGGGAATGGCGGGTTTGATCTAAAACATAGTATTATTGTGCGCCGCATCTTCAGGAACAACTTGTAACACATCCCAGTGCTCAACTATTTTTCCATTCGTATCCAGTCGAAATATGTCTATACCCGCCCAATCTTTATCCTCCCCGGCAGGCCAATGCTGGTGGCAATGCAGTACAACATAATCTCCCTCGGCAATGACTCGCTTAAAAGTGACTCGTTTCCCCGGGAATTCTTTTGCCATACGTTCAAAATATTCGATAAAGGCCTTTTTTCCATCGGCGACATGAGGGTTATGTTGTCTGTATTCGTCTCCAACATAGGTTTCGATGGCTTCAACCGGTTTGTTCTGATTAAACATGAGGTCGTAGAATGCTTTTACGCTCTCTTTGTTCTGTTCTAATCGATCCATAAAGGGACTCCATGTCATTTACAATTTATTGATTAACTTTTTTGAAGCAATCTTTCGAAAAGCATCTTCTAATATTTTCGCGATATATTTCCAATCTACTGGATATTCATCACTCGAATCAAGATATATTCCCAGCCATTCACTAAAATGACCTGCAGAGCTTGTGTGTGGTTGAAAAAAATGTTCAGGTTTATTACGAACTAAATCTTGCTTGAGGTCAGAGTAAGCAGGGCACCATAAAGAGGCGCGGCCATGATGATGACGGTCGTGATAATAACATAGGGTTTTTTTATCAGGTAAATAGAAGCTAACAGCGCCGCCAGGACTCGGTTTCTCTTTCACCTCTGGCAGTGCGAGTATAATTTCGCGTAGTTTAATTAATTCATGCATTCCCATATTTATACTATTATTTCCCTAATCTTGCACAATATATCTAATCTTCAGCGAGTTACCAGATTGCCTATACTTTAAAAGAATAGTAGAATTTACTTAAAACCTGTAATGGTTTTCCTGTTTAACATACTCGCGATAATCGAGAATAGGAATTACAAATATGGCTTTAGATCAGCTCGAGGCATTTTTACAAAAAATGCAGACAGAACCAGAACTTAAAAATCAGGTGCTCGCCGCATCAACGGCTGATGATGTTGCACGAATAGCATTAAAACTTGGTTTTGAATTTTCAGGTGATGAGTTATTGAGAATGTCAGGAAAGAAAGTGGGTAAGGTTACGGTTAAAAAGAATGATCTTCCTGGAGAATACAATTAAATACTTGTTAAATATCTGATTATACAAGTATTAGAAAAATAAACTCCGAAATAGTTTCAAATCAACAGAAACTTGCAGTATTGAACACCCTCTTTAGTTTCTCTCGTAACTCTTTATTCTTAAATAGGTACGGTTCGGAGCAGATCTTACAACGCTATATTCCATGTTGCATTGAAAGACCTGCCCCTTAAGGAGCAGGGTCGGTTTATTCTAATCCCATTTCATATGGCGTCCTATGACGCCCAGTCAATTTTTTGATATAAAGCGTATAATTTCTGACCTTTTGACGGATTCAACTGACAAAGGTAGTTTAGTTTTCCTCTTAGATGGGCTTGAAAATTGATTTTATTTCGTTGTTGGCTAGATACACCTTTTGTAACACAATTATGTATAATCGCTTTTAAGCTCTCATAATCTTTTCGAGGTAAATTACGGTGTTGGTTTAAGACAATACCTGTGACAATTTGTTGTTGCCCCGTACCCATCAACCGCGTTTTTCGAAAATTTATTTCAAAACCTTCTTCCATCACGATACTGGCAATAAACGGAATCATATTACTAATGTTTCGATATGTGTCACTAGAAAATAAAAGGTCGTCTGCGTACCGACTGTAATCACCGTCTATTGATTCTGCAAAAGCTGACAAGCGACAGTCCAAATTGAATGCAGCTAAATTCGCTAAACTCGGTGAAGCTGGAGAGCCTTGAGGTAAATGCGGTGTTTTAAGTAGTTTACGGGTACGCCAGTCATATCCAGACTTTTTTAATACTGACGAGGGAACACGGTTACTACAGAGTTGACTCAGAATACGTACAATATTTTTTGGGTAGCCTAAGCAAGAAAAAGTATTAAAAATTCTTGTATAAGACACGCTAGAAAAAAATTGTTTTAAATCCATGCGCAATAACCATTTTTTCCCTATATGCTGTTGGGTAAAGCTAATTGTTGAACGACCAGAAGAAAATCCGTGACAATTAGGGTGTATTGGAATCTTGCTCAGTAAATTTCGATTAATATTAGATTGTATTGATTTCAAAATTGGCTTTGGGATTTCGAGAAGGCGAGAACAGCCCGCATTTTTCTTGTCAATAAACTGGTAGTAATAATGTTGCAAGGGTCCTTCACCAGGTTGCGGGGCGCCATAGCGATCGCAAAGCCAGTTAAGACGTGTTTCATCAATGTTCAAAAAATTAAGTAAATCAGTTTCACAATTCAGTACTTCTAAATCCGGTTGAACATATTTCGCAGGTGTTATCGCTTTTGTGGTAGGAAAGTAGCAATAAGCAATAGAAGGACTCTTAGCTGATTTGTTATACACCTGTTGTAGTGGTTGGAAGCTATAAATAAATGCTGTTAGTTCCTCAGGCTGATCTGTTAAATAATCTGTACCTAATAATTTCTGGTGTAGAACTTCCTGAGCCAGAATATTAAGCCAGTCTGGAGAGTATCCAAGAACGCGTTGCCCTCGTGAGATAAGAGAATGTATGTCTCGATCACCGCATCGAAAGGCATCGGCCAGAGCAGAAGCTGCGAGTCTTAGAGTCATTATTTATTGTTTTTCATGTTGGCTAAATATAAGTTCCTAAGACCAGGTGACTTAGGAATTACTGGTGCAAACAAAGCCGTCTCGTTAATGTATAAGGTCGACTAATATTCGGAACGAGTATTTAACATAGAGTATATTGGGTGTGAAAAACACCTGCCAAACTTGATTATGCTGTACTAATCTGCATCAATGCAGGGCCGTACAGCAGTCGGATTGCCTGACTACACGATTTACCCTGAGGTAACCTCAGAGCGCGGTACTTCTATAGTGCAAAAGTATCGCTGAACCAGGTGTTTTCACACACCTTTAGCCTAAAGCATGATTTGATTCTGTGCAATAGTTAATCTTACTCGATTGTTCTCGACTATAATATCAAGCAGCTCTCCCTATTCTCATAGTTCGAATGCTTATTCATTTAGAAAATAATCCAGGAACTCAGCAAACCGTTTACCATTTGTATTCATAATTCGGACTTCTTGTCCTGAATTAAGCCACTCTCGATTCAAACAAGGCCAGTAATTCTCCAGCTGGTTTACGTTGTTGTCCGTTGCAGCTGATCGAACGCATGACTTTAAATCGTTTAATGTTGTCGGCTTGTTTATAGGCCTGGCGGGTGAATTGGGTATTGTGATTGGATATCAATACGGGGATGCCATCTTGGCGGGAGGTTTCGGCCAGTTGCGCGAGTTGTTTTTGCTGTTGTGTGTCAAAGCCGCCGGCGCTGTAGCTGGTGAAGTTGGCCGATTTGGATAAGGGTACATAGGGTGGGTCGCAGTAGACAACGTCACCAGTATTTAATTCGTTAAAGACTTTGGCAAAGTCGACGTGTAAGAATTTTGCCTGTTGGGCCTTTTGATAAAAACGATACATCTCTTTAGCGGGGAAGTAGGGGCGTTTGTAACGACCGAATGGGACATTAAAACCACCGCTCGCATTATAGCGACAGAGTCCGTTATAACCATGACGGTTTAAATAGACAAACAGTGCCGCCTTTCGTTCGAGGTTTTTGCTTTTGTTAAATTCGATTCGGCGTCGATAGTAGTACGCTTCCTGATTGGTCGCATCACGAAACAACTTTGCGCATTGCCCGATAAAGTCTTCACCTTGTTCGGCGAGGATTTGATACAACGAAATCAAATCGAAATTATTATCGGCGAGTAAATATTGATCGTAGTCGGTATTTAAAAACACCGCACCGGAACCGGCAAACGGTTCAACCAGTCGTTCGCCTGTCGGCAACATGGTGTGAATGTGCTGCATGATGCGAAATTTGTTTCCGGCCCATTTTAGAAATGGGCGATTTAATGTGGTTGAGCCCATTTAAGTTAAATCCTTTATGTAGACTTTTGACTGGCGTTGATAGTTGTATAAGGAGCGCTTCTTTACCGGTAACTGTTCGAGCTTGGCATTTTTGAAACCACGTTCACGAAACCAGTGTGCGGTCCGCGTGGTGAGCACAAATAATTTTTCGATGCCAAGTTGTTGGGTTTGTTTGATGATGTATTCAAAAATCGTATTGCCACGACCTTCTTTTAAATAATCCGCATGCACGGCAAGACAGGCGAGTTCGGCGATTTGTTCTTTTACATATGGAAAAAACGCGGCGCAGGCGATGATGAGTCCATCACGTTCGATAACGGTAAAATGCTGGATCTCGGTTTCCAGCACTTCGCGTGAGCGACGCACGAGTAGGCCTTGTTCTTCGAGGGGCCGAATCAGATCGAGGATGCCGCCGATATCGTCAATGCCGGCTTTACGAATCGTCTCGTAGGAGTTCACGGTCAGCATCGAACCCACCCCATCGCGAGTGAACATTTCAAGCAATAAGCCACCGTCGATATGACGATCGATGATGTGTACACGGTTCACGCCACTGACGCTGGCGTTTAAGGCGTGGGTGAGTAATAAACGCGTTGTTGGTTTTAATTTTTTCTTAGCAGAGAGCAATTTTTCGGCGTCATCTTGAGTCAGCTCATGCATGACGCTCGATTTTTTTCCGGATGCTAAACTTTCGTCTGCCATAAAAATGAGTTTATCGGCTTCGAGTTGTTTCGCCGCTTCGGTGGCGATGGTCTCGGCGGTCAGGTTAAAGACTTCACCGGTGGGTGAGTAACCCATCGGCGACAATAACACGATGTTTTCGTCCTCCAGGTGCCAACGAATCGAGTCAGTATCGATGCGCCGTATTTCACCGCTATGACAGTAGTCGATGCCATCGCGTACACCGAGGGGTTGTGCGGTGACGAAATTTCCAGACACTACCCGAGTCGGTAATTTATCGAGCGGCATGTCGCTGATGCCCATGCTGAGCAGGGCCTCAACCTCGACCCGCACCGCTCCGGCGGCCTGTTTGAGGCATTCCAATGCCGCGTCGTTGGTGATACGAATGCCATCGACATATTCGGTTTTGATGTCACGTTGTTTGAGCAGTTTGTTGATCTGCGGGCGCGCGCCGTGCACCAGCACCAGGCGGATACCGAGACTATTTAACAGCACCAGGTCATGCACCAGATTCGGAAATTGTGCATCGGTCAGCATTTCGCCACCAAAGGTGATGACGAAGGTCTTGCCCCGAAAGGCTCGGATATAGGGGGTCGAATGGCGGAACCACTCTACGAAACTGGGCTGCTGATCTTTTTCTCGCATTTGCTTTAAAATGTAGCTCTATCTGCTTGATTTACAAGTATAAGCAAAGCATAACCCAAGCAAAGATCAGGGGGAATGGCTCAGATCAAAAATATTGCCCAATTTGGCTTAATTTTGATCGCTTGGAGCCGTTTACAGACTTTTTAGGGTGTTTTTAGCGATGAATGCCAACACCGATGCTAAATCGGGTTTGGACATTGGATTCGGACGAGGACTCTGACCACAAGTGGGTATTCTCGGCACGCATCACCGGATAGAGATAATCGGCTTCACCGACTTTGCCTTTTTGGCTAGCATCGACGGTGCCAATGGCCGAGATCCAGCGACCGGGTGTATGAGAGGCGGGCTCGACATAGCCCTCCTGTTTAATCAGAAAACGCCCTTGAGCATTGGATGAACGGCGAGGTTCGCTGTTGCTGTCGAGAGGATAACTGAGGACTTCAATGGTGCTGCTGTCTTTAAAATTACGCATGCCAACGATCAGACCACCCCAGACCACGCGTTTATTCAAGCTACTCGAATCATCCAGGGTTTGTTGTGGCACGATATTCTGGTGTACGCCTTCGAGGTTAAAGGGTGGCGTCGTACAACCGACGAGAATCAGGCTGATGAGTACAATAGTGAGTCGGTGTGTGTTTTTATATGTCATATGCTAATTGCTTTACTGGTTCAATGTCTCTCTCAATTATTGCTTTGCTAATTCAATGTTTTTCTATGCTCTTAATTGACCGCGGGCGGTGATAGTAATAAGGGTAAGGGTGATAATAGGGCCCGTACCAGTAATTATCGTAGTAGCCATCATAATATTCAACACGCACCGGCCATAAATGATGCTGAGTTACCTGCACCACCGGGTAGGTGTAATCAAAACTATCCACTTTACGAGATTCTTTACCGATGATGGTGCCGTGGATGCTTATCTCACGATCCGGGCTGTAAATCGCCGGGTCTAAAAAGCCATCTACTCTGGCAATGAAACGGCCAAGGGTTTGATCACCTTCAACCGGACGGGTGGAGGAGGTGAGGCGTTTGCTGATAATGAGGATCTCACTTTGTTCCTCGGCATTATTGGTTTCCAGGATGACTCCGCCCCAGGTAATGGCCATGTTTTTGTGAGCATCCACTTTTTGTTGGACTGCGGCGACGGGTGGATTTGGCTCGGCGACCGGTAGCACGGGTTTCGCCGAGCAGCCTAATAACGTGCCAGTGACGACGAGAATGTATAAGGCTATTTTCATATATAAATTTTAGCTCTGGAATGGGACTGGTTTTGCTCAGTTATCATAAAGGACTCGATGTCTGGTTGGACAGGAAAAGGGAGATAAAATTCCCACTTAGGACCGTTTTTGATGGTCTTCCGAAGACATTTTTCATATGAGAACCTGGCCCCAACGGTGCTGATAAATATGTACTTTTCACCAGGCTATATAGGTTACTTATATCTTACTTCTCTGGATAGGTCGTATCATTGTTGTGCTAAAATACTTGATTTTATTATGCAGTAAGAACGTCATAACATCATGTATAATTTGGTAAGAATAAAATATAGAAATTAAGGGGAGCAACAAATGGAATTTCTAAATACCACTTACTATGGGAATACGGTTCAGCAATGGCTGATCTCACTGGGGATTATTCTTTTTGTCGTTTTATTGGGTAAGATAGTTTACTGGGTATTTTCTAAAGTCGTCAAAGCTTTTACCAGAAAAACGAAAACAACATTTGACGATGTTATTGTCGACCTCATCGAAGAGCCGGTTGTCTTTATGCTGATGGCCAGTGGCATCTGGTTTGCTTTTACTCTGTTGACCCTACCCGAGTCCTTATCAGCGGCCGTCAATAATTCTTTGCACATACTGATCGCGATGTTGATTGCCTGGTTGCTAGTCCGTTTGTTTGAGGCTTTTTATGAAAGCATTTTACAACCCTGGTCTGAGAAAACCGAAAATGACCTGGATGATCAATTAATGCCGATTCTGCGTAAAGGGGTACGCATGGTCATCTGGATTATGGCGATCATTATCGGACTGAATAATGCCGGTTATAATGTCGGTGCTATTTTAGCTGGGTTGGGTATTGGTGGTTTGGCTTTAGCGATGGCTGCAAAAGATACGGTGTCGAATATCTTTGGTGGGTTTACGATATTCGCTGATCAACCTTTTCGTATCAACGATCGAGTTAAAATCGATGGTTACGACGGGACCATAATAGAAATCGGAGTACGTAGCACGCGTTTGAAAACGCTTGCCGGACGTGTAGTAACCATCCCTAATTCCACCTTTACCGATGCCCCCGTTGAAAATGTAACACGTGAGCCCTCACGTAAAATCAATTTAGATCTGGGATTAACCTACGATACAACGCCTGAGAACATGCAGCTGGCGATGCAGTTATTAAAAGATATCAATCAGGAAAATATCCATACCGAGGAAAAAACAATCGTGTCTTTTAATGGATTCGGCGACTTTGCCATGAACATTATGTTTATCTATTACATCAAGAGTGGTGAGAGCGTGGCGGATACGCAAACCGAAATCAATCTGGAGATACTACGCTTATTCAATGAGAAAGGGCTGGAATTCGCTTTCCCAACCCAAACCCTATACAACATTAATGCGAGCTAAAATAATTAGGGTCGCCAGTATTTATAGCCCTGCATTTGCAGCTGGATCACTTCGGGTGCGCCGGCAGGGACAAACTCCACCTCTAACGGGAATTCATCCTCTTTGAGTTCCCAGGCCCTCATGCTAATGCGGCAAGCCTTAAAGGTCACGCCTCGATTAGCCAGTTTGGTTAACAATTGCGAGGTCTTTTTATTTTTTGCCAGTAAGGCATGAATGCCGTCTTCGTAGGCAACCACCACGATATTCAATTTTTCTTCGCCTATATCGCTCAGTACTTTATCGATCTGCATAAAGGCCCGGCGGTGGCCATAGTTATCGCTTGAGCGGGTAAGTTGCATCACAAATGGCACGGGTTCTCCAGCGGCGGTGGTTAAGGGCGAGAAAAATGTGCCCAATAGCAGCAATGCTAAAATTGGTAATTTGTTTAAGTTCATCTTTAAATTCCTCTTGGGACTACTGTCTTGCATTTTTACTCAATACAATATTTGCCTATCATTTTTGAAAGCAATTCGATGGTGGGTTGAATCTGCTCCATTGGTAAATATTCGTCGGGCTGATGGGCCTGATCTATGTATCCTGGACCCATAATAATCGATTGAGTTCCCATGCTGTTTAAATAAGGGCCTTCAGTACAATAAGCGACCGTTTCGGCGCGGTGCCCGGTTAGGGTTTCAGCCGTTTTGACGATCTCAGCATCGGCGGCGGTATACATGGGGTCGGTGCCGCGAATCAATGGTTCACGATGATAATCAAGTCCAGTGTCAGCCAGGCGTGTTTTTAAACGATGATCTAATGTGTCTCGTAGTTCTTCGGTGGACATACCCGGAAGGGGACGCAGGTCGATGTGTAACTCGCAGTTTCCACAAATTCGATTCGGGTTGTCACCACCATGAATATGGCCCAGGTTTAAAGTAGGGTGAGGCACGGCGAAGTTGGGATCATTATATTGTTCCCGTAATTCCTGGCGCCATTGCTTGAGCTCATCTAAAACAAGATGCATCCCATCCATCGCGTTATTACCATAGTCAGGATTACTTGAATGGCCTGATCGTCCGGTTAAGTGAATGGCTTCCATGATGATGCCTTTATGGGCGCGGATGGGTTTTAGCCCGGTGGGCTCACCGATGATGGCGTATTTTGCTTTTGGCCGATCGGCTTCTACCAATGCAATGGCCCCGTCCATGGAACTCTCTTCGTCAGCGGTGGCTAACAATATGATTGGTGCCTTGAGTTTATCGGCTTCATGTTGTTTAACGGCCTCCATCGCCAAACCAAGAAAACTTTTCATGTCGGCACTGCCGAGGCCATAGAGTTTGTGATCACGTTCGGTTAAGGCAAAGGGATCGGATGCCCAATATTGTTCGTTATAGGGAACGGTATCGGTATGACCAGATAAAATGAGTCCGCCCGGGCCACTACCCAGGGTTGCGATTAGATTTGCTTTGTTGGGTTGATTGGGAAGCGGCATGATCTCGATACTAAAACCGAGATCCGCTAACCAGTTTGCGAGTAAATCTATAACCGGGCGGTTACTCTGATCGTACCTTTGCTGCACACTACTCACGGACGGTGTGGCAATGAGTTGTGTTAGACACTCCATTAATTTTGGTGAGGAGTGATTCATGCGGGTAGAGGCTTTGTTATTAGTAAGAACTCCATGAGTCTTTTGTTTTAAAGCGGAACTTGGGAATAATAAGACCGATTAACATACCGATGATGAGTACACCGGCTCCAGTAATAAACCAGTGACGCTGCGAACGATCTTTTAATACCTGGTTTTCCTGTTTGACCAGAACCAGTTCATCACTGATTTGCTCGTATTTTTTATGCAAATCAATATTTTCTTTAGCAAGTTGCTTGGGACGAGCGGCGACCTTGCTTAAGTGAGTTAATTCTTTTGTTGCACTTGTGTGTTTTGATTGAAGGGCGGTATGTTCTGAATCAAGTTTTATCTTAGCCTGGCGTAATGTCGCCAGTTCTTCTTTCAAGGTTTTATTGCGTTCTTTGGTTTTGGCTAAGCGATTTTCGGCGCGTACGAGTTTGTCGGCAGCAATGGGTTCGTCAGCAAGGTATTGGCTTCGAACCCAGCCTTCCTGACCATCTTCGGTTTTTACTTTGGTGTAGCCGGTGTCGGTTTCTTCGAGCACTTCGAGTTTCATGCCACTCACGAGCGCCTTGATGATTTGGAACTGGTTGCCCTGACCAGTACGCATCGTAATGCGAAGTTGATCACTGACGTATTTGTTGGCGGCACTGGCTTGCAATGGGGCTAATAGAGTGAGGCTAGTGAAGCAACTGAAGCAGAGGCTAATCACGAAAATAGGGTGGCGTTTCATGTATGTGTTCCTGGTTGTACGTATTCTTATACTATATATAGTAATATTAAAATGGCTTGTCATTCTCAGAGGTTTCTTATCGGAACCCCAGTAATTACAAAAATTATGTGATTGGCGCTAAGCCGCTGTATATTGTCAATATTATCAGGAATATGACAGTAGTTTGTAATCTGTATCACACATAACCGCTATTTTACGCCCTTTACGACCTGGCTAGTGTCATACTGTCATCTCCTGGTAACAATTTTGACGTTTAATGAGCCCGTAAGCAATGATAGCGGGTAAACTAATGTATAACATGATGTCCAAACAAATCCCAAATATATTGGTAGTCGAAGACGAGGCCGCCATCCGTGAGATGCTCAACTATTCGCTGGGGCGTGCCGGATTTGAAGTGCATGAGGCGGCGGATGCCCGTCAGGCTCAAGACATGATGGCTGAAATGTCCCCCGATTTGATCCTGCTGGACTGGATGTTGCCAGGCATCAGTGGCGTTGAATTGGCGAATAAATTACGCCAGGTCAATCGAACCAGTCGCCTGCCGATTATCATGCTCACGGCGCGAGGTGAGGAAGACGATAAAATCCGGGGGCTGGAGGCGGGTGCAGACGATTATGTGACCAAGCCATTTTCGCCTAAAGAACTGATTGCCCGTATTAATGCGGTATTACGTCGGACCGGTGCAGATAATGAAGGTGATACCCTTGAGGCGGGTGCCATGAAACTGGACACAGTCGGACACCGGGTGAGTATAAATAATCAGCCTTTAGAGCTGGGACCAACCGAGTTTCGTCTGTTACACTTCTTTATGACTCACAAAGATAGGGTTTTTAGTCGGAGCCAATTGCTGGATCAGGTTTGGGGTGATCATGTCTATATTGAGGAGCGAACTGTCGATGTTCATATTCGTCGCTTGCGTCGGGCGCTGGAATCATTCGATTGTGCCAAATATATTCAAACGGTGCGCGGTTCGGGTTACCGTTTTTCCGAGCAAGTTTAAGGTCATTCTATTTTCTAACCGTGCGCGAACTCATACGCGAATGCTAAACGGGTATCAAGCTCAGTGAACAACAGCTGGAATGCAGAAGTCTGGCGGCTGGTTGCGTTATTAACCATTACCGTTGTACTGGGGTTTATCTTTGATCAGGTCTTTTTATTTTTAAGTCTTGCCTTACTGGGTTATCTGGGCTGGACCTTAATCAATCTTCGTAACATGTATCGCTGGCTTGCCATCGGCAAGAATTATTCGCCTCCTAATGCGGCGGGTATCTGGGGCGAGTTGTATACCGAGATATATAAACTTCAAAAACGTAATAAGAAGCGCCAAAAGCGTCTCGTGAATTTACTGGCCCGTTTTCGTGAGACCACCGAGGCGATGCCGGACGGCGTCGTGGTGATGCAGGCCAATGGCACCATTGAGTGGTGGAACGATGTCGGTAGTAAATTATTAAAATTGAATTACCCGCAAGATGTCGGTCAGCGCATTACGAATCTGGTGCGAAATCCGGAGTTCCATGATTTTTACCAACGAGCTGATCAGGATGAGATATTTCATATGTCAGCACCCGGTGATTCAAACAAGACCATAGCGATTCAGATAACCGCTTATGGTCAGGATCAAAGTTTATTAACCGCCCGCGATGTGACATTGCTTGAGCGGGTTGAACAAATTCGCCGTGATTTTGTGGCGAATATTTCACATGAATTACGTACGCCGTTGACCGTAATGACTGGTTTCCTGGAGACCATGGCCACTGACCCACAAGATCAGGATGCGGATACCCAGCGCTCGATCAAATTAATGCAACAACAATCCAAACGAATGTATCGCTTGGTCGAAGATCTAATGCTGTTATCGAAACTTGAAAACGAACATAAACCGATCAAGCATGAAGTGGTGGCGGTACCGCAAATGCTGGTAAATCTAAAAGAAGAAGCCGAGGTCGTTAGTGGGGCACGTAAACATCAGATTAAGCTGGAACTAGATGATGAATTGTATCTGTATGGGGATGCCAAGGAGCTGGATAGCGTCTTTAGTAATCTGGTGATTAATGCGGTGAATTACACGCCGGATGAAGGGCAGATCACCATCAAATGGTATGAGAAAAAATCGGCGGCGGTGTTTGAAGTGAATGACACCGGAATTGGTATTCCTTCTCATCACCTGGCACGGTTAACGGAACGCTTCTATCGTGTCGATGTTGCGCGCTCCAGAGAAACCGGAGGATCGGGTTTGGGGTTGGCCATCGTAAAACACGCGCTTAACCGACATTCGGCAAAACTATCTATTAAAAGTGAGGTAGGGCGGGGAACCACATTTACCTGTACTTTTGCCAAGGATGCTACCGCCCATAAAGATCAAATTCGCCAGGTTGTTTAATCGACTGTCATACTACTGTCACATACCGATCACAAACTTGTCATGTAGATGTAGCATACTCGCTGCAACATAAATTAACTAAGGGATAACCCATATGTTTAACAATTCGTTCATTAAAGCAACTGTATTGACCGCAGCTGTTGCCTTGTCTGCAAGTGCTTCGGCTGCAGGTATCGATCCAGCCACACCGACTTACAAAAAGGCCAGTGGTGTATCTGGAAATGTTAGCAGCGTCGGTTCGGATACCCTGGCTAACCTGATGACCCTTTGGGCTGAAGACTTCAAAAAGATTTACCCAAATGTCAATGTACAAATTCAGGCGGCTGGTTCGTCAACGGCACCACCTGCATTATCTGAAGGCACCTCAAATCTTGGTCCAATGAGCCGTAAGATGAAATCAAAAGAAATCGCTGCATTTGAAAAGAAGTACGGATATAAACCAACGGCGATTCCGGTTGCGATTGACGCGTTAGCGGTTTATGTAAATAAAGATAATCCTGTTAAAGGTATGACCATTAAACAAGTAGATGCGATTTTCTCTTCTACTCGTAAATGTGGCGGTGCTAAAAATATTACGAACTGGGGTGGACTGGATTTAACCGGCGCCTGGAAAAACCGTGACATCCAGATTTATGGACGTAATTCGGTATCTGGCACCTATGGTTACTTCAAGAAGAAGGCATTATGTAAAGGCGATTACAAAAACAACGTGAACGAGCAACCTGGTTCGGCTTCTGTTGTTCAATCGGTTACCACTTCAATTAACGGAATTGGTTACTCCGGCATTGGCTACAAAACATCGGGTGTAAAAGCCATTCCTCTTTCCAAGAAAGGTGGCGATTTTGTTGAAGCGACTTCAGCTAATGCAGTAAAAGGAACGTACCCACTGTCACGGTTCTTGTACGTTTATGTTAACAAGGCTCCAAATAAGGCATTAGCGCCACTGGAACGTGAATTCCTGACCATGGTGATGTCAAAACGCGGTCAAGAAGTGGTTGTAAAAGATGGCTATATTCCACTACCAGCTAAGGTCATCAACAAGTATTTAGCAAAAATTAAATAATTGCTAAGAAGGCAGGAATAAAGCCCCATTTATGGGGCTTTATTTTTTACCGTTTTATGACACCATGATTTATTATGGTCATAAAACACTCAAAAATACATCCAATCTTTATGTCTTTGTCACAATTCTGTCATATAAGACCGATATGCTGGCCGGATGTCCAAGCCCCCATCTAAACAGTCCTCAAATAGTTTGTTGAGCTCTTCAGGTAGCGTGTATTTTCGCTTCCGAATGTTCCTGGATTTGTTCATGCGCTATGCCGTGGCATTTGGCGGTATTAGCATCATTATTGCCATCACCCTTATTTTTCTCTATTTGCTTGTGGTGGTGCTTCCTATATTTCATAGCGCTGAAATCACTCTTGAAAAGCAATTCTCTCTCGCCGCAGGGGATGACAGCCAATCGATACTGCATCTTGCTATTGAGGAACAAAATGAAGTTGGCCTGAAGGTATTGTCTTCGGGTGAGTTGGTTTTCTTTGATGCACGTAGCGGCGATATCAGACATCGTTATACACCTAAGCTGCCAGCGGATGTTAGCGTCACCAGTTTTGCTAATGCCGACCCTGAAAGGACAACGATTGCACTCGGTCTAAGTAATGGTAGTGCTTTGGTCTATCAACATAAATACCGGGTGACCTATCCGAATGACAAACGCTTAATCACACCAGTGGTTCAGACCCCATTAGGTGAGACCCCGATTCTGATTGATACTCAGGACGAGCCGATAACGCATATTGATGTTCAGATAAATGAAGAAGGCATCACCCTGGCGGCTGCGACGGCCGACAAACGGCTGATGCTGACGGCGTTCACTAAAGAAGAATCTCTGCTTGAAGAATCGGAAGAATATGAACGCACCGAGGCGGAATTATCTTATCCAGCTACTGAGTTAACCCATTTATTAATCGACAAAGATCAGCGTGAACTCTATCTCGTCAGTAAAGGTGGTTACATTACATTTTTTGATATACAGGAAAAGTCGGCTCCACAATTATTACAACACCGAACAGTTACCGATTCAGGCGCTGAGATTACGGCGATTGATTCACTTACTGGCGGTATTTCGATATTAGTCGGTGACTCGAATGGTCATCTTGCCCAGTGGTCTCTGGTGCGCAACGAAAATAACCGGGAGCAATTGGTTAAGTTTCGTGAGTTTGAAAGTCATCCGTCGGCTATTTTAAAGGTTGTTCCAGAATTTAGTCGCAAGGGCTTTTTGGCATTCGATGATTCGGGCTTGCTAGGGATTTATCATACCACCGCTGAAAATACCGTACTCAGACAAACCTTACCTTCTGGAAAGATAAAAAATATAGCGTTGTCACCGCGCGCCAATGCGATGCTTGTCTTAGGTGAGGATTATAAAGCGAGCCAGTGGGCGATTGAGAATGAACATCCAGAGATATCCTGGAGCTCATTGTGGGGTAAGGTATGGTATGAAAGTTATCCTGAGCCGGATTATATCTGGCAGTCGTCATCAGCCGATAATGATTTTGAGCCTAAGTTTTCTTTGGTTCCGATTTCTTTCGGAACGTTAAAGGCGGCGTTTTATGCGATGCTGATTGCGATTCCGCTTGCCATCATGGGCGCAATCTTTACCGCTCAATTTATGTCACCGAATATGCGTAAGACCATCAAGCCTTCGATTGAAATCATGGAGGCATTGCCTACAGTTATCCTTGGTTTCCTTGCCGGTTTATGGTTAGCACCCTTTGTTGAAGATAACCTGGTCGGGATCTTTTTAATGATGCTGGGTATGCCAGTCGGGGTCTTGATCGCGGCTTATAGCTGGCAACGCATGCCCGAGAAGGTGCGCTTTTTAATTCCCGATGGCTGGGAAGGCGCGATGTTAATCCCGGCGATCATTTTAATAGGTTGGGTGACCTTATCGCTAGGACCGAAACTCGAGATGTGGTGGTTTGATGGTGATATAACGCAGTATGGAAATCATCTTGGACCCTGGTTAGATCGAAACCTATATTTGGTCATTGCGGGTTTACTCTTTCCCTGGATCATTTTGTTTGTCTCGCGCTCTGAGAAATTCGAAAAGCAATTTAATAAAGTTAAAAATGAGCTTTTGCAGTCGTATATGCCTTTAATTGTATCGCTTGTTATTAGCCTTGTGATTGGAGCCATCTTGTCACCCCTGGTTGAAAATATTTTGTTCGGTGGCGATGTGATTGCGGCTTTAAAAGACGCCTCGATAGCGTTTGATCAGCGAAACTCGATTGTGGTCGGTCTGGCAATGGGATTCGCCGTCATTCCGACGATCTTCTCCATTGCTGAAGACGCCTTATTTGCCGTTCCCAAGCACTTAGTCAACGGGTCGTTAGCATTGGGTGCGACACAGTGGCAGACCCTAACCCGTGTGGTCATTTTGACGGCCAGCCCGGGTATTTTTTCAGCAGTGATGATCGGCCTGGGGCGTGCTGTGGGTGAAACCATGATCGTGTTGATGGCAACGGGCAATACTCCGGTGATGGACTTTAGTATCTTCCAGGGCATGCGCACACTCTCAGCCAATATTGCGGTTGAGATGCCCGAATCCGAAGTCGACAGTACGCACTATCGTGTTCTGTTCCTGGCGGCATTGGTATTGTTTGCCTTTACTTTCCTGTTTAACACGATGGCTGAGATCGTTCGTCAACGTTTGCGCCGTAAATACAGCTCCTTATAACGAGTAATGAGTAAAATGAAAGTTCAAGACTGGTTTAAAAGTGGAAGCCCCTGGATCTGGTTAAATGCCTCAGCAGTCAGTGTGAGTTTGATCATGGTTTTTGGATTATTAGCTTTGATCATGGTGCGTGGACTGGGTTTCTTCTGGCCATCAGATGTGCAAGTGATGGACTATGTTGACGAAAATGCGCAGCAAATTCGTTTGATGGGTGAGGTTTGGGGTGACGAAGAAGTCGCTCGTCAGACTTTGCTGGAAAACGGCGTTAAGCTTGATACTGACGATGAATTTATTACACGTTACACTTTAAAAACAGGTAACCGTGATGTCTATGGTGCTGACTTTAGGTTAATACTAAAACCCAATATAAAGTCGACTACACTACCTGATGATGCCCTGGTGGTGGTTCGACGTGAATGGGGTAATTTTTACGGGTTCCTTGATTCAATTAAAGAAAAAGGAACCGAACTGGCGCTAACTGAAGACAAGCTCTGGTCTGAGTTAGAGGCAAGAACGAAACGCGTGTTGGAACTGCATGATGAGATCGTTGATATTCAAAAAAGCGATATTGGTGATGTTAATCATGAACTTGAAAAATTGCGTCTGAAAAAACGTCGATATGAACTTGATAACGAATTAACACCCGAACATTTGGCGGAGCTTGCTAGCGCTCGTAAGGTACAGGATGATCGGTATGCTGAGATTCAAAAACGTCTGAATGAACTGAATCAGGACATTGCGCGTGATTCAATGGTTGTACGTATAGCCGATGGATCGAAAAAAGAGATATCGCTTGATCATGTGGTCAAGATATATCAGCCCAATCAAATGTCGGTGTTTACAAAATTAGTAACCTATTTCGCGAATATCTGGGAGTTTGTCAGTGATGAACCCCGTGAAGCAAATACCGAAGGCGGCGTATTCCCTGCTATTTTTGGCACCGTAATGATGGTGATGATCATGGCTGTACTCGTTACACCACTAGGCGTCATTGCCGCTGTTTACTTGCGTGAGTATGCGAAACAAGGTCCACTTACGCGTACGATTCGTATTGCCGTGAATAATCTGGCCGGTGTTCCCTCGATTGTCTATGGTGTATTCGGCTTGGGCTTCTTTGTTTATTTCCTTGGTGGGAATATTGATCAACTGTTTTTCTCTGAAGGATTACCGGCACCGACCTTTGGTACACCGGGTATTATGTGGTCATCATTAACGTTGGCGATATTAACTTTGCCTGTGGTCATTGTGGCGACCGAAGAAGGTTTATCACGCATTCCAAAAAGTATTCGTGAGGGCAGTCTCGCCTTAGGTGCAACAAAATTTGAAACTCTATGGCGGACGATCATTCCTATGTCGAGTCCGGCGATTATGACTGGATTGATTTTAGCGGTGGCTCGAGCTGCCGGTGAAGTTGCCCCATTGATGTTAGTCGGTGTGGTTAAACTTGCACCTTCATTACCTTTGGATGGCAATGCCCCGTTTGTGCATTTAGATCGAAAATTTATGCACCTGGGTTTTCACATCTATGATGTTGGTTTCCAAAGTCCGAATGTAGAAGCGGCGCGGCCCCTCGTTTATGCAACATCATTGTTGCTGGTGTTGGTTATCATTGCCTTGAATATTGTGGCAATTGGCATTCGTAATCGACTTCGTGAAAAATACAGAGCGTTAGAAAGTTAACTGGAATAAATGGTGACAGTATGACAGCTGCAGCTGACGAACAAACAAGAACGCATGCGATTAATATGGATGCGTTGGACAGACCTTCAGGTCAGAGCGATATTGACAGTGAAGAAATAGCACTGGAAGTGTCTAACTTGAATCTTCATTATGGCAGCGCGCAAGCCCTGTATGATGTGAATATGGTAATTCCTAAAAACCGGGTGACGGCCTTTATTGGTCCGAGTGGTTGTGGTAAATCAACCTTGCTACGCTGTTTTAATCGTATGAACGACCTGGTCGATGGCTGTCATATCAACGGCAAAATAGAACTTCATGGTACGGACATTTATAGTAAGCAGGTAAATGTAGCCAATTTACGCCGTCGTATTGGTATGGTGTTTCAAAAGCCCAATCCCTTCCCTAAATCAGTTTACGAAAATGTGGCTTATGGATTACGTATCCAGGGTGTGAATGATAAGCGCCGATTAGACGAGGCGGTAGAAAAAGCACTACGCGGTGCGGCACTTTGGGATGAGATGAAAGATCGCCTGAATGATAATGCCTTAGGCATGTCGGGTGGTCAGCAACAACGTCTGGTGATTGCTCGGGCAATTGCCATTGAACCGGAAGTCATGTTACTGGATGAGCCGGCTTCAGCATTGGATCCCATCTCTACCTTAAAAATTGAAGAACTAATTTATGAACTGAAGCAAAATTATACTATTATTATAGTAACGCATAATATGCAACAGGCCGCGCGTGTTTCTGATTATACGGCTTTCATGTATATGGGTAAGTTAATTGAATATGCAGGTACCAATAAACTGTTTACGAACCCGGCTGAAAAGCAAACAGAAGATTACATTACCGGACGTTATGGATAACGTTAATTAATATCACACATTATCGTATTTAAAGGTGTAGTTATGGAAAAAGCAGATATAGGTCACCATATTTCTCAACAGTTTAACCAGGAACTTGAAGATGTTCGTAACCGAGTCCTGCAAATGGGTGGGATCGTCGAGCAACAGCTTAGCGATGCGATTATGTCGCTAACTTCGATGGACATGTCTTTGGCCGAAGTCGTGGTTACCAATGATTATAAGATCAATCGATTAGAAGTCGACATCGATGAAGAATGTACGCAAATTTTAGCTCGCCGCCAACCTGCGGCAAGTGATTTACGTTTATTGATGGCCATCATCAAAACCATTACCGATCTGGAACGAATTGGTGATGAGGCCGAACGGGTTGGGCGCATGGCGTTAAAATTTTCCGAAGGTGACAGCAATGATAGCAAAGCGCTGGCCGGCATAGAGCACCTTGGGGAGTATGTCCAAAAAAATCTTCACGCGGCACTCGATGCCTTTGCACGTATGGATGCCGAGGCGGCGGTAAAAATTGCTAAGCAAGATAAAAAAGTCGATCGTGAATATGAAAATATGTTACGCCAACTGATGACGTATATGATGGAAGATCCACGTTCGATTCCTCGGGTGATTAATGTATTGTGGTCGGCTCGTGCATTGGAACGAATCGGTGATCGAGCACGTAATATTTGTGAATACGTGATTTATTTAGTGAAGGGTAAAGATGTTCGCCACATTAGTTCAGAGCAGGTAGAGCATGACGCTCGTGAATACAATAAAGAGCACCACCAAAAGGACAAGAAGAGTTAGGCTTTAAATGCCACCATATGGTCGGGTGCGAAATTGATGGGGACACGTTCTTTAATCTCGTAGTTATGGTGACTGGGGAATAAAGATAGTACTTCGATTCCCGAAGAAAGGCGTAAGGTGTATAGAATTTCAGCGCCTTTGAATGCTTTGTTGCTGACTTCGCCAACCAAATTACCTTGTTCATCATGCACGATATCATCGGGGCGAATCAGTAGTTTCACCTTACTTCCCCGCGGGAAATCATAGGCACGATCACCTTTAATAATGCCTAATGGCGTTTCTATTTTGTCAGGCGCGAGCATCGTGCCATCCAGAAACACCCCTTGTCCTATAAAATCGGCAACAAAATAATTATTTGGTGAATGATATAAGTTGTATGCCGTGTCATTTTGTACAATTGCACCGTTATACATAACGCCGATATGATCAGCGACTGAAAAGGCCTCTAGTTGATCATGAGTGACTAATATCCCGGTCGCACCTTGCGATTTCAAGATTTGCCTTACTTCCTGACTGAGGTACTCACGCATTTCAACGTCAAGATTTGAAAAGGGCTCATCCATCAACACCAGATCAGGTCGTGGTGCCAGGGCACGGGCGAGGGCGATCCGTTGTTGTTGGCCTCCCGAGAGCTCATGCACATAACGGTCGGCATAGCTGCTTAGATCGACGATCTTTAACATCTCTTTGACGCGTTGATTCCGATCTTTGGAGCTTAGCTGCCGTAGGCCAAAGCCGATGTTGTCCTGAACATCCATATGAGGGAATAACGCATAATCTTGAAAGACCATGCCGATGTGACGGTTTTCAGGTGGTTTGGTGAAGCCCGCCTTGGAGACTATTTCATTGCGGAGGCTGATGTTGCCGCTACTCACTGACTCGAAACCTGCGATAGCACGTAAAACGGTGGTTTTACCGCAGCCGCTAGGGCCCAGCAGGCTCAGCAGATCACCATCATTAATGCGTAATGATACGTCATGAACGGCGACGCGTTCCTGGTAACGGCATTCGATATTTTTTACGTCTAGGACGGGCTGCATCAGATTTCCTTTAAGATATCTAAATGATAACAAATCTCATTTAGAAAAGTGACGAAAATTCCTACTAATTAGCCAGTTTTATCTATTTATATGTGATGCCGATTAAGGCAAATAGAATGAGCCAAGTTTAAGTATTAGTGGATCGTCATTCAAACAGGGGCATATTTGTATTACGAATGTAATATAACCTTCATAGTTATGTCATCCTATTGTCACCGATGATCGACATCATCTCCCTCAGATGTTTTTACACAACATTTGACGTATTTGTACAACTCTTTGGGAGAAATTATGAAAATATTAAAACTCGTACCCATAGCGTCAGCGGGATTACTGCTGTCGACTAGTGTACAGGCAATGGAAGTTATTGGTGAGAAATTAGAGATCTACGGCAAGGTTCATGTCTCAATTGATTCAAGTGATACAGATGGCTTAACAACAAATGATGGCCTATCGGTCTCAAGTAACTCATCACGTATTGGCTTCAAAGGTAAATTACCGGCTGGTTCTGTAAATTTTGTATACCAGTTAGAACAAGAAGCTCGCTTCGATGATGGTGGCGGCGGAACATTTGCATCACGTAATACTTTTGTAGGTATGAAAGGCGGTTTTGGTAAACTAATTGCGGGTATTCATGATACTCCATTTAAAACAGTTGGTTCTAAGTGGGGCATGTTTGGTGATACGGTTGGTGAACGTCGTGCTATCTTAGGTGCGGGTTACGTTGATGGTAACCAACTTAATGAACGTGCGAAAAATGCGATCATGTATGAATATAAAAACGATAACCTGAAATTCCAGGCTTTGTATGCAGTTGATCCCGAATCATCAAGTGGTTCAGTTGATAATAATGACGAGAAGGTTACCAGTCTTGGTTTATTAGGTAAGCTTGGCGGTTTTAAATATGGCATCGGTTATGAAAC
The DNA here is from genome assembly GCA_947260005.1 of uncultured Ectothiorhodospiraceae bacterium. GTDB lineage: Bacteria > Pseudomonadota > Gammaproteobacteria > UBA6429 > Thiohalophilaceae > SZUA-24. Next base: position 21,482 of record CAMYOL010000051.1, on the reverse strand, counting down.
CTGGGATAATCACAGTGCGATTGAAAATGGTGATGCAAAACGTTTATCGCTTGCTTACAAATTTGGATTCGGCGAGATTGGTGCTATCTGGGAAAATATCGATTCAGATACTGTTGCGCAATGGAAGCGTGATGTAATTGGTGTAAATGCCAAATTCAAAATCGGTAAAGCGGGCGACATTCGTCTGCAATATTTAGAAGCCGATGACGCAGAAGGAACAACGGCGACAGGTGCGAACAAAATTGGTATTGGCTACTTCCATAAAATGGATAAGAAACTGCAATTATACGCTGCTTATGGTGCGACCGATAATGATACCAATGCTCAGTTTAAAGCAGTTGATGGTGGCCATGGTGATGAAGTGGCTGGTCCTGTCGGAGGCAATCCAAGTTCAGTATCTGTAGGCATGATCTACAAATTCTAAGCACAATAGAATAACAAAAGCATGGATAAGCGGAGCAGGGAAGGCTCCGTCGCTTTTAAAAGGTTAGGTTAAGGCCCGACATTCGTCGGGCTATTTTTTTTTGTCCAGTAATTCGCCTTTTCTAAATCTTCCGGGAAACCGGCAATGGCGCCAGTGTAAGCACTGATCAAAGAGTGGCGTGCATCGGGATGGCCTTGTTCAGCGGCTTTGGTCCAGAGTTCAAGGGCCTTGGCGGGATCTTTTTTGGTTCCGTAGGCATAGGCATGCATGATGGCCAGATTGTTTTGCGCATTCGCATGGCCTTGATTCACCGCTAACTGCCACCATTCAATAGCCGAACTGTAATCGTTATAAGCACCCTGGCCAGTGTAAAACATCACACCAGCATTATATTGTGCATCGGCTATGCCCTGTTGTCCGGCATAGGTGAACCACTTAAGGGCCTCACGTGCATTTTTTTTGACCCCTAATCCTTTTAAATATAATAACGCCAGATTATATTGGGCGTCGCCATTGCCTTTTTCTGCTAAAGGTTGCCATATGTCATAAGCCTTTTGATAATCTTTTTTATCAAAGGCATCATGGCCGTCTTCAAGCGGGCCTGCCTGGATCAACTGGGTAAATATCAGGCTTGTGTGTAGCAGGATTATATAAACTGAAATTCGCATTTATAAAATATAGTATGCAAACAGGGTTTTCACAGGTTTGATAACCATTATTTTTGGTTTAGTAGCAGTTCGATTAAGGCTTTTTGTGCATGTAGCCGGTTCTCTGCTTGATCCCACACCACACTTTGCGATCCATCTATGACTTCGGCACTCACTTCTTCTTCACGGTGAGCAGGTAGACAATGCATAAACAATGCATCTTTTTTTGCTAATTGCATTAAGTTCTTATTAACCTGAAAGTCAGCAAAGGCGGTTTCTCTTTGTGCCTGTTCTTCTTCCTGGCCCATACTGGCCCATACGTCTGTGGTAACCATATCGGCACCCTCACAGGCTTGTTTAGGGTCCGTTGTGAGTTTGATGCGATCGCCTGCTGCTTGTAGAACCTTGCTATCGGGTTCAAATCCGGTTGGGGTGGCGATATTTAAATGAAAATCAAACAAACGTGCTGCATTAATGTAAGAGTGGCACATGTTATTCCCATCGCCGATCCAGGTGATGGTTTTGCCTTTAATGTCGCCCCGGTGTTCAACATAGGTTTGTACATCTGCAAGAAGTTGACAGGGATGATACATGTCGGTCAGGGCATTTATTACTGGTACCTCAGAGTATTTTGCAAAACATTCGAGATTATCCTGATCAAACGTACGCAGCATGACAATATCTACCATCCGGGATAACACCCGTGCACTATCTTCAATGGGTTCGCCACGACCAAGTTGTGTGTCACGAGGTGATAAAAAGATTGCGGTGCCACCAAAATGCGCCATCCCGGTTTCAAATGAAACTCGTGTGCGTGTTGATGATTTATCAAAAATCATACCCATGACTTTAGTTTTAAAGTATTCGTGGGGCTCACCCGCTTTTTGTTTTGCCTTTAATTCAATCGCACGTTGAATGAGTGACAGGGCTTGATCTTCAGACAGATCGAGCAGGGTTAGAAAGTGTTGGATCATGATGGAACCTTTGCATTTTCTAAGTAATTAATGACCAGTTTTGAAACTATATCAATGACTTTTTGAGCTTGTTCATTGGTCATCACGTAGGGAGGTAACAGGCGTATTACATTGCCTGCAGTGACATTGATGAGCAGACCTTCTTGCAGCGCCTGTTTAACCAGATCGGCACAGGGGATTTCGAGTTCGATGCCTATCATTAAACCTGCGGCTCTGATCTCAACCACGCCGTCTTGTTCACCAAGCGATTGATTGAAGCCGGTTATGAATAACTCTGATAGTTCATTAACGCGATCAATTAGATGATCTTGTTCGATGGTATCAATCACGCTCAGACTTGCGCGACAGGCGAGTGGGTTACCACCATAGGTAGAGCCGTGATGACCAGGTTGGAAAAGTTTAGCGGCCTCACCACGTGCCAGACAGGCACCAATTGGAACACCGTTACCGAGTGCCTTGGCCAGGGTCATCACATCCGGTTTGATGCCTTGATGTTGATGGGCAAACCACTTACCGGTTCGCCCCATGCCCGTTTGAATTTCATCGACGATTAATAACCAGCCATGCTGATCACATAAGGCCCGTAATTTTATCAGATAGTCGTCATCGGGGATCGAGATACCACCCTCACCGGTAATGGGTTCAACCATGACGCCGACAACGTTTTTATTATTTTGACCGATATTCTCAATGGCTTCGATATCGTTATAGGGTGCACGGACGAAACCACTCACAAGCGGTTCAAAACCGGCCTGTATTTTACGATTTCCGGTAGCGGTCAGGGTGGCCAGGGTTCGGCCATGAAAACTGCCATCGGTCACGATCAAGGTTGGTATATCAACACCTTTACTGTGGCCGTAAAGGCGTGCCAGTTTAATGGCCGCTTCGTTTGATTCAGCCCCCGAATTGGCGAAAAAGACATTATCCATACCGGAGAGTTCGCAGAGCTTGTCGGCTAATTTACGTTGTACTTCGATCTCGTAAATATTTGAGGTATGCAATAATTTGCTGGCTTGATCACTGATCGCGGCCTGAACCGCTGGATGGGCATGACCCAGTGCACATACGGCGATGCCACCTAAGGCGTCGAGATATTCTTTACCCTCGGAATCCCACAATAACGCCCCTTTTCCATGAGAAAAAGTGACGTCTAAGCGGGCATAATTTGTCATTAAATGATCCATATTTCTTACCAGCAATAAATAAAAAAGCAGCCTGCATGAGGCCGCCTTGTGAAGGGTTTAATTTTAGACATTAGTTTGCCAATGAGCAAACCCTCTAAAATAAAAAACCCGGCATTTAGGCCGGGTTTCGTGACTTCAACCCAATAATTTCTAGAATGGGTAGCCGTGTCCTTGTGCAATCATGCCCAAAACCATCGGAATTGATAGCAAGGTATTCATGCGAGAGGCCATCAAGGCCACAGTGGCCGCTTTGGCTTTTGCTTCGTCGCTGGCTTCAACCATACCCAGGATTTTCTTCTGGTTTGGCCAGATTAAGACCCATACGTTGAATAACATAATGGTACCTAACCAGGCACCCATGCCAATGGCTTTGTAGCCTTCAGCCAGGGTAAAAGCAGCAACAAAACCGGAACCATCCGCAGTGTGCATTGCTTCCAATGCCATGGCACCGGTAAGCCAGGTGGCGACCGCTGCCCAGCGGAACCAAAGCAAGGCACGTGGTGCGACGTGTTTGGTGATGCCTGGTGCGGTTCCATCGGCTTTAGCCGCAGGCATAGCAGGGACCTGGACGAAATTGAAATAGTACAAAAGGCCGATCCAGGTGATGCCGACGAGTACGTGTATCCAGACCCAGAAGGCCCATGGATTAATCGTCGAGGCAGCAGCACCTTCAGGGGCAGCAGGTTGCATACCTTTGATAACGAAAATAATAATAACGGCCAGTACGATACCTGAGATAATCGTACCCAATACAGACTTAAGTGGGTTCATGGAGAATTCTCCCTTTTATAGTTTTCTAATAGTGAATGATAGATCTGATAAAAATTTTTGAGCATTCTACTACAGTATTCACGGGCTGGGCACCCCATCTTAACCATTGAGTGTTTATGGAGATTAGCTAACCATATGAATTGTTTGACAAAATCATATATTACTGATAATACCCGTTTACCATGAATGCCATCGAACTGAGCATCTTTTCGAGCCGTCTAAACGCTGTCTGCGATGAAATGGGGGCGGTATTACAACGTGCTGCGTTTTCACCCAATATTCGTGACCGTCTGGATTTTTCGTGTGCCGTGTTTGATGTGCAAGGTGAATTATGTGCCCAGGCCGCACATATCCCGGTACATTTGGGCAGTATGGCTTATGCCATGCGCGATATTGTTAAGGATATTAACTGGCAGGCAGGCGATATGGTGGTGGTGAATGATCCGTTTTTAGGTGGGACTCATCTACCGGATGTCACTTTGATTGCGCCCGTGTTTATTGCAGAACAGTTGATGGGTTTTGTTGCCAACAGAGCTCACCATGCTGATATTGGAGGCTACAGTCCGGGCTCGATGCCGATATCGAAATCATTAGAGGAAGAGGGTATTGTGATACCTCCTCAGCTCTTGTTAAAAGGCGGCGAAATAATCCAGTCGGTGATGAAGTCCATCCTGGATGTCACTCGCAATAAAACCATCGGTGAAGGCGATTTTGCGGCGCAGATCAGTGCTAACCGGACCGGCGTGATACGTTTAACTGATTTAATAAAAAAAGTCAGCGTGTCTTCGTATCAGACCGCTCTCGATGAGTTAAATGAATACGCATTTACCATCGCCCGTGGCGTGCTGGCATCGATACCGAATGGTGACTACCAATTTTATGATGTGATGGATGATGATGGTCTTGGTAATAAGGACTTAGCCATCAAATTAACATTGAAGGTGAAGGACAGTACTGTCCATGCTGATTTTGCCGGCACCGATCCGCAAACCACAGGAAACATTAATTGCCCCATGTCAGTCGTTGCTGCCGCAGTATATTATGTCTTTCGATGTTTAATGCCAGATTATACACCGGCGTGTGAGGGCAGTTTTAAACCGATTACCATTGCGGCTCCTGAAGGATGTTTATTAAATGCCAAGCGACCCGCTGCAGTGGCGGCGGGTAATGTTGAAACCAGCACGCGAATTGTTGATGTCGTGATGGGCGCACTTGCCAAGGCAATCCCTGATAAAATTCCGGCGGCCAGTCATGGCAGTATGAATAACATTGCTATGGGTAGTATAGAAGGGGGTAGTATAGAAGGGAGTAGAATCGATGGGGGTAGAATCGATGGAGGTAGAATCGATGGGGGTAGAATCGATGGAGGTAATTCAAATGGGGGCGGAGCACATCAAGACCGACATTGGGATTATTACGAAACCATGGGGGGTGGTATGGGAGCGGGTCCGATTCATGATGGACTTTCGGCCGTGCAAACGCACATGACGAATACGCGCAATACACCGGTCGAAGTGATGGAATCAAATTATCCTGTGCGAGTTATTCGCTATGCTATTCGAGAAGGTACAGGTGGTTTGGGCCAACATCGAGGTGGTGATGGGTTAATCCGGGAATTTGAATTTACGGATACAACAACAGTGACATTATTAACAGAACGTCGAGTGCATGCACCATGGGGCAGTTTGGGTGGCGCGAATGGTCAATGCGGTGTGAACAAATTAAATAATGTAGTCATGCCTGCAAAATTCAGTACAACCGTAGAAAAAAATGATTGTTTAGTTATCGAAACGGCCGGAGGAGGAGGTTGGGGCAAAGCCGACTAGTTTGGCAAGCCCAGCTCGTAAATATGTGTGGAATATGTGGCGAATTACGTTTTGATGGACAGGCATTAAATCCTGATGTAATAAAAAAAATGTTACCCGAATTAGCGCGGCGCGGTCCGGACTTTGAATCCAGTTGGTCAAATGAAGTTATCCAGCTAGGTCATCGGCGCTTATCTATTATCGACTTATCATCGCGTTCTAATCAACCCATGTTTGACTCGGCATTAGGATTAACGATCGTGTTTAATGGGGCTATCTATAACTATCCTGAGTTACGTAAACGATTTATTGAAGAAGGCTATTCATTCCAAAGCGAGGGTGATACTGAGGTTATCTTGAAGGCGTATCACAAATGGGGCGAGCATTGCCCGGAATATTTAGATGGTATGTTTGCCTTTGCGATTTGGGACCAGAATAAAAAACAATTGTTTATTGCTCGTGATCGCATGGGTATCAAACCTTTTTATTTTTCAAGAAATGAACACTTTATTCGTTTTGCCTCTAATACGCAGGCTTTACTAGCGGCAGGAAATATCGATACTTCGATTGATAAGGTTGGCTTACACCATCAGTTCACCTTGCATGCCGTTATTCCGGCACCGCATACCATCTTATCGGGTATAAAAAAGCTTGAACCCGGCACTTCGTTGATGATCGATAAAAAAGGTAAAACCACCTCTCGCCGTTACTGGCATCTTAAGGCTCAACGTCCAAAAGAGAATTATACCGATCAAGAATGGACTGACAGGATTCATGATCAATTACGCGAGGCGGTGCGAAAACGTTTAATGGTGGCTGATGTTCCGGTCGGTGTTTTACTTTCGGGCGGTCTGGATTCAAGCCTGTTAGTGGCCTTGCTTGCTGAGAGTAATGTAAAAGATTTATTAACTTATTCTATTGGTTTTGAAGATCAACCCGAAGAAAAAGGCGATGAGTTTGAATATTCTGATCAGGTTGTTGAAAGATATAAAACACAACATCACAAGATTCACATTGCCAATGATCAGGTCTTAAAAAGATTACCTGAGGCCGTGCAAGCGATGTCGGAACCGATGTTTGGTCAGGATGCGGTGGCGTTTTATTTATTATCCGAACAGGTTTCTCAAAGTGTGAAGGTGGTACAAAGCGGTCAGGGTGCGGATGAAGTGTTTGCCGGATATTTCTGGTATCCACGAATGCATGAGGATATTAATGGAGAGTACGTCGATCGCTTTGGTCGATATTATTTTGACCGTGATCATACTGAATTTTTAGAGACCGTGAATAAACGCTATCACGGCGAAGACTATACCTCTCTCAAAATGGCAGAATTATTAAATGAGCCCGATGCGGATGAGTTTATCGATCGGGTGTTGCGTACCGATGTGACCACCTTGATCGTTGATGATCCTGTGAAACGGGTAGACAACATGACCATGGCCTTTGGGCTCGAAGCGCGGGTGCCGTTTCTTGATTATGGTCTGGTTGAGTTGGCTGCACAGGTGCCACCTCATTTAAAACTTGGCAGTGGTGGTAAACACATACTGAAGCAGATCTCGCGTGGTATCGTGCCGGATGCGGTCATCGATCGTCCCAAAGGTTATTTTCCAATGCCGGCACTAAAATTTGTGCGGGGTGAATTTCTCGATTTTATGCGTGATATTTTGCTGCAGCCGGCGGCTCAGCAACGAGGCTTATATCAGCCTGCCTATGTTGAGAAGCTATTATCCGAGCCAGATCAACACTTTACGCGCTTACAGGGCAGTAAGTTGTGGCATTTGGCTTTGCTGGAGTTCTGGTTACAAACTCATGTCGATCGGGCTTGAAAGTTGAAAACATGCCCATATCCTACTAATTAACTCAAGTATTGGTTTCGTTTTCCTAAAGACTATATTAGAATTACGTGATATTTAACTTTGCTGTGAACTGTTTCGCAGCGATTCCACTGACAGCAGATCACTGCATTAGAGGTTATAACCCGATGGACGTATTAGAAAGAATCGACAAAATTGTAAAAGACAACTCAGCCGTTATTTTCATGAAAGGTACTCCACAGTTACCGCAATGTGGTTTTTCTTCGCGTGCGGCACAGGCATTACAATCATGTGGTAAGGAGTTTGCACATGTAAACGTGTTGATGGATCAGGATATTTTTGAAAACCTGCCACGTTATCAGGATTGGCCTACCTTTCCTCAAATCTATATTCATGGTGAATTGATAGGTGGATGTGATATTACCTTAGAGCTTTATCAAAAAGGTGAGCTAAAAACGATGATGGAAGAAGCCAGCGCTTAAATAGGTTTCAAATTAGATATTAAATCAAGCCCGTTTATGCGGGCTTTTTTGTTGATTCAAGCTAAATACCGATATGTTTGTCCCAGGTATTGACTATCTTACAGAACAGCTCTGCGGTTTTTTCCGCATCATAAATTGCTGAGTGAGCTTTCTCTGCTTCCCACTCAATTTTTGCGGCGATTGCGGCGCGCGCTAACACGGTTTGCCCGTAGGCAAGACCTGCCAATGTCGCAGTATCAAAGCTACTGAAAGAGTGAAAAGGCTGATTTTTAATATTGCATCGTTCTACTGCGGCGCGAATAAAACCCAAATCAAAAAAGGCATTATGGCCGACCAGTATCGCCCGTGAGCATTGTTTGCTTTTTACCAAAGTACGGATGGGCTTAAAAATGTGCTCGAGGGCTTCTGGTTCTGATTTTGCCATGCGAAAAGGGTGATGTGGGTCAATACCATTAAATTCCAATGCTTTAGGATCAAGTATCGAACCTTCGAAGGGTTCAACATGACAAGCGATAGTGGCGCCGGGTGCCATATAGCCTTCCTGATCAGCGACAATCGGAACGGCAGCGACCTCTAATAGTGCATTTTTATTTGGATCAAAGCCGGAGGTTTCAACATCGACAATGACAGGGAGAAATCCGCGGAATCGGTGAGCAATTAATTGGATCGGTGCGTCTGGATTTGTATGATTCATTCACACAGGATATAGAAAAGAGTGCTAAATTTATAGTTAATAATTGCAGTCAGTAAAGGATATAGAAATGCGTGGGATTTTAAAGAAAAACGCCTTGTTAACATGTGTGCTGATATTCAGCATCTCGATGAATGCATGGTCGGCAGGCTCGGGAAATGGACTACTTTGGAAGATCAGTAAATCGGGGCAGCAAACCAGTTATGTGCTAGGAACCATCCATTCTGATGACCCGGCAGTCACCCAGTTACCAACTCAGGTGAGCCAGGCGCTTCAACAAGCGAGTAGTTTTACCGCTGAATTAGATTTGAATATGAATGCGATGTTACAGGCACAAATGCAAATGCTGTTACCTGATAATAAATCACTGCAATCTGTGATTGGTGCACAGCGTTATAATAAGTGTGTCTCGTTAATGGGAACTTATGGCGTGCCGGAGGCCATGCTTTCGAAAATGAAACCCTGGGCAGTGGCCGCGCAACTGAGTATGCCAAAACCTCAGACCGGTGTATTTTTAGATCTGCAACTATTTCAAATGGCGCAAAGCCAGGGCAAAAAGACATATGGCCTTGAGACGGTCGCAGAACAAATGAGTGTCTTTGACAATATGACAGAGTCACAGCAATTGATTATGCTCGATCAGGCAATAAAAGATCACGCGCAGATGCCCGCTAAAATTAATACTTTAATTAGGTTATATGTCAAACGAGATTTAAAAGGTATGAAGCAATTTAGTGACAATGAAATGAAAAAAATTGATTCGTCATTATCCAGTATCATGGAAGATAAATTAATTAATGAGCGTAATCATCGCATGGTTAAAAGAATGCAGCCGCAACTCTCGGTAGGTAAGGCATTTATTGCAGTCGGAGCATTACATTTACCCGGCAAACAAGGAATATTGGAATTATTACGGCAACAAGGTTATCAGGTTACTGTAATTTATTAGAACGTTAGTTTATTAGGTTTGCACTTGCCAACTTAACTGCTCACCATTACACAATGGAATAATGGTTTCACTGGCCAATGGTTTATTGGCGGGGACTGTCCAACTTTGTTTTACTAATGTCAATTCGCTGGTATTAGTCGGTAAATTATAAAATCGTGGACCATACAGGCTGGCAAAGTCTTCAAGTTTATCAAGTGCGCCAGCCTGTTCGAATATATACGTATAGAGTTCGATGGCCACCGGCGCGTTATATATCCCTGCACATCCACAACTTGATTCTTTGTTAGCAACAGCATGGGGCGCACTATCGGTGCCTAAGAAAAATTTAGGGTTACCTGAGGTCGCTGCATCGACCAGTGCAAGGCGGTGCTGCTCGTGTTTTAAGATCGGCAGGCAATAGTAGTGCGGGCGAATCCCGCCTTTGAACATGGCATTGCGATTATAAAGTAAGTGGTGTGGGGTTATAGTTGCGGCCAGATTATCGGACTGGGCCAGGATAAATTCCACCGCATGTTTGGTCGTGATGTGTTCAAGTACAATTTTAAGATCAGGAAAATCACGAATGATTTGTGTTAAAACTTGATCGATAAATAATTTTTCACGCTCGAATACATCGCTATTCGGGTCAGTGACTTCACCATGGATGAGTAAAGGAATGCCATTATCGCTTAGCGCCTGCAATGCGTTATAGGTTTTGCGAATATCGGTTACACCTGAGTCGGAATTAGTCGTTGCACCAGCAGGATAGTATTTGACAGCATGCACAAAGCCAGAGGCCCTGGCTAATTCAATTTCTTCAGGATCAGTCTGATCGGTTAGGTATAAAGTCATTAACGGGGTGAAATTAACATCATCGGGAATGGCCAGCATAATACGTTGACGATAGGCTTCGGCTTGTTGCGTTGTCGTCACAGGCGGATTTAGATTGGGCATGATGATCGCACGAGCAAAGCAGCGCGTGGTTTCAGACATGATATCTGCTAATGCGTCACCATCGCGGACATGTAAATGCCAGTCATCTGGCTGGGTGATGGTTAGAGAAACCATATTAACTTTGTTCTGGCAACGAAAACAATGTAACTGAAGGTAGTCAGCGCAAGGATAAAGCTTATAAGAACGCCCGCCTGGCTTTTACAAAAACGTAACGTGAATAAACCTAAAATAATGTACAGTACTAAAGCAATAATTTTAACCGTAACCCAGTTAAACAGGGTTGGGTAATAATGTGATGCTAAAACAAGATAAATGGCGCTGGCCAAAAGTACCGTGTCAATAATGTGTGGGGTAATCTTTAGCCACTTTTGAGTTAATTTTTCAGGTCGGGTTAGTTTAAGAATACCGCGATAGATAAATCCACTAATCGATAAAAGTGCACAAAGAACGTGTATGGATTTTATGATGGACATAATTCGCGATTATACATGAATTTGATATCATTTTTATACCTGAATAGGGTCCCGTAATTGATTTAACGCTTCTTCATAAGCAGGCAGATGGATTTCCAGGCCAAACTGTTTTGCCGAAGCAAAAATATCAACAAGTTCCGTCCGGGTTACCTCTGTCATATCATCCTGGGCAATTTGAGAGAGTATTCGTACCCGCTCAGCGCACATAATAAAAAAGTGTAGGGCTTCATTATTGATTAACAGAATGAGTTTATCGGCTATTTCAATAGCAATGTCCCACAGTTGATGATGAATCGCGGCTTCGATAGATAAAAAGCAACATTCCAGGGCCTCTGGGCCGTCTAAATGTGACAAAGTGTTTTTTGTTGTTATTAAGTAGGCCAATGCATCCTCTGCTTGCTTTTCAGTTAAAGCCATAATGGGCGCAAGGACATACGAAGAGGTGATATTCCTGGAATCAATACTATTTTTAATTTCCTTAATAAGCCGCTGTAGCTGATGGTGGTTGTTTGTGTGATAAGCAGCCAGCAGTTGATAACTTGCGATGTGGTTATTTTTATCCGTCGAGCCGATCAGACTGCAAAGTTCAGTTGCCAGTTCTGTATGTTGTTGTAATCTGGAAAATTTACCCTTATAGAAATCTAACAAACATAATACGCATAAATTTTCGAGTACGCTTTGATGATCTTCATTCATTGATGCCAGGTTCATAGCGTGTTCTAAATCGTTTGCGGCACCTAGAAAATCAGCTTTAAAAAGTTTCGTTTTAGCCAGGGTAATTAGAACTTGTACTTCAAGATCGTTGTGCTGTTCTTCCCGGGCAAGTTGCAGGGCAAAACTGAGGTTCGAATAGGCCCTGGTTAGGTGTAACTGCCTAAATTCTATCTCACCTAAAGAAAGTGCAATTTTTGCCTGCCAATAGCTTGTGCCAGCCTGTTTAGCATGTTCAAAAGCTATTTTGTTAAAACGAATAGCCGCATCCGCTAATTTCAAATGAGCCATTGTTTTAGCAAGATAAAAATATAGTTTCGCTGGAATGATGTGCTCAGGCGATTCATGCCCCGGAGATTTTGTTAGAATTGGCTCGCAACGTTCTAATAAGCTCTGTGCGGCCGTATATTGCTTTCGTTCTATTAATCCAACTGCCATACCCATCCAGGCAAGCGCTTGATCATGTTGGTTGCTTGCGAAACTCTGCGCCTGGTCATAGGCTTGCACCGCCAGGGCGATGCGATCGGATTCCAGTAATAGATCTCCTTTATGTCTAGCAGCAAAGTATTTTTCATTATTATCCTGAGCACAATCCATGGCTTTTTCGTAATAATGTAAAGCGAGATCGGTTTTAAAGTTATTGCTTGTTGATATGGCAGCTGACAGGTAAGCCTTTGCTGCATCATTTGAGCCAGCTGCCTCCAGATGATAGGCATGCAGTGGTGCGTTTCCAAATAGATAATATGAGGCGGCTTTATAATGTAGTTTCGTGCGAAGTTTAATGCTCAGTGATTTGTACAAAGTCAGTTGTATAATCTGATGAGTAAACTCCAATATATTACCAAATGATTTTAGGTATCCAAGTTTAATTAATCTTGTTGTTTCAAAATGAGGGTTGTCAAGCAGGGTATTTAATACCTCGGTGCTAAAACGTAAACCAAGTATGGATGCAATGTTTAATGCATCGCGTTCTTCTTCATTTAAGCGTAAGTTTATCTGCTCGAGTATTTCCGCAAGAGTCCGATGATATTCAGTTTTAGTGACGGCCTCTGTTCGTTGCAGCCAGGATAAATAAAGTAAATTAGTATTCTGGAAATCATCGATATCAGGGAAAATAAGTTGAGCCTGTGATTTATTTAAGGGAACCATTTTAATCGTCGTGACTGGTACATCTTTAATATCGCTCGCGGCGTTATCTTGTTTTTGATTGGAAACGCAAACTATTATTACCGGTAAATTACGGGTTAGATTTATGAGTGCTAGAGCAATCAGTTTCATGTTCGCTGTCATATACTGGCTGTCATCCAGGATAATCATCACTGGTGATTTAGCAGCAACTTTCGTCACGATTTCGATAATAACCGTCTTCATGAGTAATTTACGTGCTGCTGGTTTAAGAGTTTCATATTTGCTGAGCAATCTTTTGGGTATCTGAAAATCTAAAATAGAATAAAGCGTAGCCAAATAGTGATCATATTTAGGATGATGCTGAAAAAATTGATTTGCGATATAGACGGGGATTTCTTTACTGTCTGCTAATAAAGAGGTATTGGTGATGTTTAACAGAAATTCTCGAATACCATTTTCATGACTGTAGTTTATATCAAAAAATCGTGTTTTAGCCGTTTTCATATTTAGCTGGATAGCAAATTCGGATGCCTGAGTCAGAAAATAACTTTTTCCAATACCGTCATCACCACTGATAAAGATGCACTGCCCCTGTTTTGTAGTAGAGGTATGTTCAATGCAGGAGCAAATCATGCTTATTTCGCTTTCCCGGCCAATACACTTTGGTAATAAATATTTTTCTTTTTTATTTTTTATGTATGGTGCTGGATCGGCTTGAATAATATCAGTACCTGGTGGGGATACCTGTTTTTTTATTCTGGCGTATAAATTTTTCGTTTGTTCTTCGGGTTCAGAATCGAGGTGTTTTTTTATTTGCCGACAACAATCCATATATTGTTCCTGGATAATTCAATTGCTGCTTTACTATTACCTTCAAGTAACTGATGTTCTGACATTGATTCAATAACATGGAGGTATTGTTCATGGGCTGATTGAGTTATTTCTTCACACCATGAGTTAAAGGATTCTGTACGCAGGTTAAAACCATCGAGAAAAGAGCCACCATAATACTGGTAGGCTTCCTGGTGTGCATGAGGATCTTGTAGACTGGCAAGTTGCTCAAAACTCTGGAGATCAATTTTGATATTATCTGCATTGGCCTGCAGTGTGCTATGCGTAATTTTTATAATCTCATCCAACTCTGGGATATGCTTACGCAGATCGGCAATCGCCTGGCGCAGACTTTGACGAGCGCGATCGTTTATCGCCCTTGGCCATAAGAATTCGGCGAGTTGGTCACGGCTAAAACTAATATGTGATTGCACGGCGAGAAAGACCAATAAGGCCTTTGCCTTTTTAACTGACAGACTAATAGTCTGGTTGGATGAGTCGAAGATCTCGAGTCCACCCAACAGGCGTAAACGAATCCTGGCCATGTCCTAGTCCATCCCTCCCTTGCCATTATTATTTTTAGTATTTTGATTCAATGTTACTCAAATCATGGCGTGTTCGCATTTTTTTGGGGAAGCTGTGTGACCCAGTCGACACAATAATAAAATGGTAATTACCAGTCGGATTCCTTGAATACCGCGGCAAAGACCAGGGTGCTATGGTCTTGTTCATCAGGTGCAACACCAACGTAATAATAAAATTTATTACCGCAGGCAAGGATTTTCCATTGCTCATGAATCGGTCCTGTCATGATAGGAATTTCCTGGCTGGTATCGATACTCGAAAAATGCATAATTCTGGTTTCGATAACCGCCGGATTGGAACAATGGTGGGCCCGTTGAGAATATTCTAATAGTGATTCCTGAAACCGTTTCATAAAAAGTGGTGCGGCATTAGCAATACTTTCACCGGGCACATTATTTAATTGTTTGGTGGTATTAAATTCGTTTTGATCGCAAACACCCGCACTACTAAGTTGAAATACCAGCACGCATAACAGCATCTGACTAAACCGGTTAAGGTAAAAAAACATGGATTCTCCCCCGAGAATTTTTTTTAATTTAAAAATAAATTGTAGGGTTATTTTGGTTTGATTTTAATCATCATGCAAGTGATATCGATAAGTGATTGATATAACGATTTTTTTCGGAGGCTACTCTACAATTTCGGTGGCAATTCTAGCCCGATTCGGCTCATGCGTGTCAAACTGTGGAATATCGTCATGAATTGAATCCCAGTTGGCCTTCGAGTTGACAAAGATATGTGCTTCGGGTCGTTCAATAATATCGGATTCAATCGTCCCTAGCCGCACCCGAACCTGATTTGGGCGATCAGTATTTTTACTCATTATCGGAGAACCACAATTCCGACAAAAATATTTGGTTTGGGTCGCCGAATTTGCGTAGGCAGTCAATTGATCTTCGCCAGCGACGACTTTAAATTTATCGGTATCGACAATACCATTGGTAGCAAAAGCGGAACCTTGTGCCTTGCGGCATTCAGAACAGTGACAATAAATAATATTACGAATGGGGCCGTGAATCTCAAACAGAACGGTTTGACATAAACAATTTCCTTTATACATAACTCCCAACCTTTATTTGTTTCTTTACAGCGACTGCTGTGTTTATCATTTCAAACAGGTTTTTAACTGAATAAGCATTAATACTAATACCTGAATCAATATTTTAGAATAGTACGGGTAATAAGGAGTAAACCAAACCGGCCAGAGCACAGGCGGCTAACACAGGCATAATACCTACTTTATATTTAAACATGGCAATCATCGCGGCCATACCAATGAGGGCCGATACCCATTCAAATCTGGCCTCAAACAAGGCTTTGATTCCGGTTATTGGCGACGACCACTCAAACTCAATCCCAACACCTTCTGGCCACAACACATGATAAGCAAAAAAGATGGCCAGATTTAAAATCACACCAACAACTGCTGCGGTTATACCAGTAAGAGGTGCCGTAAATTTTATATCATGACGCGTGGCTTCGACGGCAGGCCCACCCACAAGGATAAACAAAAACGATGGTAGAAAGGTAAACAGGGTCGCTATGCCCGCACCCATTGCTCCGGCCAATGCCTGAGATTCAGGACCAAAAACTTTACTCCCCCAGCCTCCAACATAACCAACAAAAGCTACAACCATGATAAGAGGGCCAGGCGTTGTTTCACCAAGTGCGAGTCCATCGATCATTTGAGTTCCGGTTAACCAGGAGTATTGTTCTACACCACCTTGATAGACATAAGGTAATACGGCATAGGCGCCTCCGAAAGTGAGCAGGGCGGCTTTGGTAAAAAACCAGCCCATTTGTGTGAACGTGCCTTCCCAGCCATAGTTATTAAATAATACGGTCATGACTAATACCCAGATCAAAAGACCGACCAGGGCATAACTAATTAACCGGCTCCATTTAAAGAGGGCATGGTGAGGGATCGGTGTCTCATCATCGATTAATGCGGGGCCATAAGTCTCCGCTGAGCTGCCATGACCCGCTCCGGCTTTAAAGCTGTCCGGGCTATAACGCGAGCCTATGTATCCGATTAGACCTGCCGTTAATACAATATAAGGGAAAGGAATGTTAAAAAAGAAAATTGCAGCAAAGGCTAGTATGGCCATAGCAAGAAGGACATTGTTACTTAGCGCACGTGAGCCAATACGATAAGCAGCAAATAAAACAATGGCAGTGACGGCGGGTTTAATTCCATAAAGTACACCTTCGACAACTAACACGTTACCATAAGATAGGTATATCCAGGTTAAGCCCATCAAAATAAATAAAGACGGTAAAACAAATAAGAATCCGGCCATAATACCACCCCAGACCCCGTGCATTAACCAGCCAATATAGGTTGCCAGTTGTTGAGCTTCAGGACCGGGTAAGACCATCGTGTAATTTAAGGCATGCAGGAAGCGGTGTTCTGAAATCCAGCGGCGCCGTTCCACCAGTTCCTGGTGCATCATGCTGATCTGTCCGGCCGGGCCGCCAAAACTAATAAACCCAAGTTTTAGCCAATAAAGAAAGGCTTCACTGAATGAAACCGATTCAGGTTGTTCTGTTATCGCTTCCGAAGTTGATGACATAATATACGCAATCCATTTTTATCGGGCTTAGCAGATTTAAACGATCAGCCCTTTATTTTTTGTATAAGGTTATTGGTGGCTCTGAGTATACCAAAGCCAATGTAGACTGCTAGTAACGATTGCCGTGTAAATGAGTTTATATCTCGTTACCTGATATTTTCTATGTGAGTTTTATGTCTAAGTTTTAGTTTTTGCTTGTTTAATTAATTTTCATATTCCTTTTTGATACGATAATAATGTTTTGATGCGTGATTTTATAAGCGTACTGATATAAGTTCCACGCGTGATAACAGATGAACTCCCATATGTTTCACGGTCAAACTGAGCTGATAAAAAAGCAATCTCGGCATCACGAAAATTTAACCAATGCTTTTGTGATTGACGTATGATCTTTTGATTTTTTTTTGGTAATTGATTTAATAAGTTTTTATAAGCGGTGTTTAATTCTTTGTCTAATGATTTTAATAATCGGGTATAACCTTTTGTGTAATCCTGATCGCTTCTCGCTTCAGATTGAATATAGTGTTCAAGTGGTTTTATGCGGGCCTCAAATTCGGCAACATATTTGGGAGTATCGGGGTTATCGATCGCCCAGGCCGTATTAATTAGAAAAGTGAAAATAAAGACGAAATATTTCATAATTAAGATCCTGTTGGGACTAATTAATTGCATTGACAGATAGTTGTGAAGAGCCAGTGTAATTGATCTAGTGAAAATGTCGACAATTACTGGTTTATTCGCTTATGTCTTTTAAAATCTTTTACCATAACCAACTTGCTACTTCTAGTCTATTGGCTCGCGTAAGGAGCGGTGGGTGAATCACTATCAAATCGTATAAAGAGTGAATCAAGATATTATAATAATATATTCGACATAAGCGGGATTAGGTTAACGAGCTTCTATTTCAGTACAGATTGATTGAATTATATTTATAGTAGAGTCATCAATAGTAAACTTGGAAATATTACTCTTTTCATTCGTAAATTTATCCAACTTCATCCAGAACACGTGCCCGGAACTTAACCCCAAGTCCAAATGCAATGTCTTCACATGCAGATATATCAACTTCATCTAGGCCGTCAATGGCCGTTACAGTAATGTCTGCAACGTATTCCCGGGAAGCCCGTACAAATTCAAGTACAGAGTGGAACGCATTGTCAATTGGTGGACGGCAATATTTCTCATAGATTTGAGTATTGTGTGCATTTAGAGAAACTGAAAGGGAATCTACACAGCCGTTAAATAATGGTGTGATATCTTTACCATAAATTGAATTTGCCAGACCATCGGTATTAATGCGGATCTTAGCTCCTTGCAGTTTGAGTTGTCTGGCAATGATTAGCATCTCATCTAAACGTAGAGTGGGTTCCCCCAGACCACAAAATACAATTTCTTTATAGGCGGTTGGATCGTTCACTGCTGCCAGCACTTGCTGAATATCCGGTTCTGAATCAAGACGTAATGCATAACCCTTAACATCCCATTGCTTGTTAAACTTTGGGCAGAATGTACAACGTAAGGTACATCGGTTTGTCATATTGATATAACAGTTACCATGCAAAACATAAGTTATGTTTTGTGTGTCTGGCTGAATTGAATTTATTACATAAGCCATTTTTATATTCTTGTGCTGTATAGCGCGCTTGATTTGTGATGCGAAGTATTACCGAAACCAGGCTAAGTTATCTTGATATAGATCAACTTAGTATCTTTTGATAAATATGAATAAGGTTTGTAGCGTTTGAGAAAGCTATTATAACAAAGAGGAGGTGTTAAAGTTATATTAGAATTAAAGGCATCGACTTTAGGTTATTTTGTCCAATTTCGATTATGTTGTGCAATACAGGTTATTGACCGTATCTGACCATTGTGGGGTGAGTTCAAATAGCATTACAGAAGTTGAGATTAAGACCGATAATAATAGTAAGGTGCCAAAAAAGGGCATATTTTTGACGTTATGAAGCAAATTAGGGCATGTTGAGGGCTGTAGAAGCAAAAATTAAGCAGATTAATTGTCATATTTTCTGGCACAGGTATTGCTTATATCAATACATAAGGATCACATAATAACTATATAAATTAGGGTGGAGGTATAACTAGCTAACCTGTCGATGTATGGGAGATGTGTGATGTTGTTTTTAAGTGGTAATGTGGTTTCGAATTTTTTAAAAATTATCTTTAGCAGTTTCGTTTTGCTACTGGCGAGTCACGCAACGGCAAATGAATGTCTTGATCTGTTTCCTTATGACACGGTCGCTGAAGGCCATAGTAAAATCTGCAAATCTGCTTTTAATGGAGTTAGTAAATATTACAGTTGCCAGGATTACCGATCTGGCGATACTCGATATCGCGTGTTGTACCGCGGTGGGCTGACGCCAAAAGCCGTTATTCAACTTAATTCAGATAAATCATTTCAGCTGATCTCAGCACCTTTATTTGGTGACCCCAGATTGAGATGCCCTTTAATGCCTCCCTCTGGTATTCCTAAGCATGCAGAGCACCGGGGTACGGGTGTATGCTTTGATGAGAATGATCGGATGGTCGCCTGTAGTGTGTTTGAGCATGCAGCAGCACGCCAAATGGAAGCAACGCGTTATATGACTTTTTTTGATACTCAGGACAAACCTTCGGTAACCATTGATGCTCAAGTTGCAAGTAGTAATGATGATGCACTGGTGGCCGAATTTGCCTTTCAGATTGGCATGAGTCTTTGGGATACCGAGTGTTGTGCCGAGCAAGCCGTTGAGTATCTTGAACAGGCTTATAAACTCTTTCCTCAAGCTGAAGCTTATCGCACAGCTTATCGACGCAGTCGTGCGATCCTGGCGATGAAAGAATTTAGCTAATAAAACTATTAAAATAGACGTTATTGAACTCGTCTCAATATTACTGGGTTATCCAATAAAACCGTTTTTATGGGCTAGTCAAATGGCCAATTTATTTTACAGATAAATAAAATTTATTCCTGAGTGACTGATCCTGGTCAATGAACAATACTATTGGTGCGTTAATTGGGCATTGAATTTCACTTTTTGTACTATATTACTAGTATAGATTGGGAATTTTCTAATAACTCGATGCCTATATTGCGAGGTGACTCATGACTAAACGCGAAGAATATGTAGACAAATTAAAACACAAGCTTGATGACTGGAATGAAGATATCGATAAACTGGAAGCTAAAGCCGATCATGTTAAAGATGATTTGAAAGAAAAATATGCAGAGGAAATTGTGGTTGTCCGTAAGCAACGTGACAACGTAAAAGAGAAGACCATGGAACTGGTTGAATCCAGTGAAGAAGCCTGGGGCGAATTGAAAGTCGGTGTTGAAGCGGCCTGGCAGAAGCTAACGGAAGCTATCGATAGAGCACATTCTAAATTTTAATTAATTGAGACAAGAAAAAAGCCCGGCACTAGCCGGGCTTTTTAGATCAAATCAGGAATAGTTTATTAGTCTCGTATTTCACTGATTTTTCCATTATTAAAGGTAACGATTAGTTTATCCCAACGATTTTTCCACAGATTCCAGGTATCAGCCTTAACGCTTGGGTTGGCATGGGTTGGCGGAAAACCGTATGCCATCACTGCCGCTTTTCTGCTCATACCAACTTTTAATTGCCCGAGATCAATTTGCTTTCGTTCCATTTTGGAAAATTTATGATACACACCACCTTTAGCTTTCGGATTTTTTTCATCGAAGAATAGCTTGATCATTTCTTCACCTGGCATCTTGTAATATTTCCACGAGTATATTCTGTACTCAGAGCCATCCTCGGTTTTAAAGTAGAATGCCTTTTTACTGGTGTCGCCGATGTAGACTTTTGTACCAACCGGTATGATTGTACCTTTATGAAATAGTGGCAGGATTTTGGTTGGTTTTTCATACCAGAGATTGACCATGCTATAGAGCGGTTTACCTTCTGGTTTAGCCTTCTCAGTTGCTTCTTCCTCATCTTCTTCATCAAAAAAGCCTGCAAAGGCAGAGTTAAATGATAAAAAAAAGGCGAACAATAAGAGTAGGAATCTGTTAAGTGCGAACTTCATTAAAATCTCCTTATATAGTTTTTATAGATTAATTTCCATTAGTCCAACTGGGGCTAGTTTACAGCTATGTGAGATTGTTGGCTATATTTACATTAATGTTATTGAGTTGATTAAGGCAATGGACATACACGAAAAGGCTAAACTTACTCACTCAATGCCGCCCTGGGTTAACTTTGCCGGGTCGAGTAATTTTTTAAGTTCTTCATTTGATAAATCAGTTTCGGCTAATGCCACTTCGAGAATAGGGCGTTTTTCGGCGTAGGCTTTTTTTGCAATTGCCGCGCCTTTCTCGTAACCAATGACTCGATTTAGGGCGGTCACCAGGATGGGGTTCTTTTCTAACGCCTCGTTGATGTTATCAGTATTAACACTGAAATTTTTGATGGCCTTATCGGCTAGTACTTTGGCCGCATTGCTCAGCAGTTCGATTGATTGTAAAAGATTGTAGGCAATGACGGGTAAC
>CAMYOL010000050.1 GCA_947260005.1 uncultured Ectothiorhodospiraceae bacterium | reverse complement strand
CGTTAGGTTACTTACATCGATTTTCATTGGCATACAAAGCCTCTTCAAACAATGCAAGCACCCACACAAATTATCTGATCTAATTGTTAAAGAGCAAAACCAACCCCCAGAGGTGAGCTGGTGCAGACTGGCGTTTAAGCCTAAATTTAAATCCCTCAAGCAAATCAAGTGCTTATGGGCTCCTCTTCGTTTGTTTTGAAGAGGTCAACGTCTGTCGAAGGCGCGCATTATACGCAGACACTGAATTACGTCAAGCACTATATCGTCATAAATTTGAAATCTTATAACAATGTTTAAAGTATTCACTGCAAAGCCCAAAATGGTCAATTCTTGGCCATTTTATCTCCCATCAAAAACACAATATTTCGATGTAATAAAGCGATGGTTTATGAGTTATTAATGGGGTGTTTTAGGCCAAAACACAAGTATTGGTGGGTGAGATAGCTTCTTCAGGTATGTGAATGGCATAACCCTGAGCTAAATCAAAACCAAGCTCTTTGAGGCGAATATTGATGGCTTCGCTTTCAACAAACTCAGCAATGGTTTTTAAACCCGCAACATGACCTATCTTATTAATTGATTCAACAATGGCTGCATCCATTGGATCACTCAACATGTCGCGAATAAAACCGCCGTCAACCTTGAGATAGTCGACGGGTAAGGACTTCAAATAAGAGAATGAGCTTAGTCCAACACCAAAATCATCCAGCGCAAATTGAAAACCAAGTTGCTTTAGCTCATCAATAAATGTCACGGCCGATGATAAATTAGCAATCGCCGCTGTTTCAGTCACTTCAAAACAAATCTGCTCAGGTTTTATCGAAGTGTTCTCTAGTTCGTGCTTAATAACCGCCAGGGTGTTTTCATCGCATAATGAAACACCGGATAAATTTATAAACGCCATGCCTGGAGAATCAGTCAACTCCTGCATTCCTATGAATGCAGCAAATGCATTTTTAATCACCCAGCAATCTATTTGATTCATTAGATTATATCGCTCTGCTGCCGGTATAAATGCACCTGGCAAGATTAGCTCACCAGCATGGTCGAGCATGCGGACTAAAAACTCTATTTGATAATCCTCATCATCGGTCGATGCTAAAGAGGCTATTTTTTGTTGATAAAGACAAAAGCGATTTTTTTCCAGGGCATCGTTGATGGTTGAGACCCAAAGCATCTCACCCTGACGTCGCAGGATGTTCACCTCTTCCTCAGAATAAATGTGGATGCGATTACGACCCAGATCTTTTGCCGCATAACAGGCCATATCCGCAGCACTTAATACCGAAGCCATGTCCTTGTACATGTACCCGGTAAACTCGACTAAACCAATGCTGGCACCAACCGTAAACGTTTTTGTATCCCAGACAAATTTAAAATCCTGAATAACGGCGAGGATATTTTTTGCAATCGACTCGGCTTGTTTGATGCCACAACTTCTCAACAAAACGCCAAACTCATCGCCACCGAGCCGAGATAAAACATCGTCGGTTCGAATAAGACCTTTTAACATACGAGCCAGTTGTTTTAACAGTTCATCACCTGCGATATGACCACTGGTATCGTTAATAATTTTAAACTGGTCGAGATCAATATATAACAAGATATGAGAGGGTTGATCCTGTGAGATATCAGCAAGCAATTGATTAATACGATCCTCGATAACATGGCGGTTACTTAGTCCTGTTAAAGAATCATGGTAGGCAAGATGATGGATCACCTCTTGCGCCTTTTTATGTGCACGCCGGGTCTCAGCCTCACGCAGCTCGCGAGTAATGGCCGGAACCAGGCGAACCAGATTATCTTTCATTATATAATCGTGCGCTCCGGTGCGCATCGCAGAGACGGCTATATCCTCACCAATGCTGCCTGAGACAATAATAAAAGGGACATCCAGACCTGAAGCCTGTACTAACTCCAATACAACTCCAGAAGAGAGTCCGGGGATATTATGGTCTGAAATAACAATATCCCAGTTCGGATCCCTTAATGCAACGGCAAGATCTTTTTCTTTGACCACTCTCGTAACAGAAGGAACAAAACCACCCCGTTTTAATTCTCGCTCAAGCAAAAATGTATCGTCTTCAGAATCCTCGACAATAAGGACATTCAAATACTGGTTTATCATAAAATTTTTCGTACACCTGAGACTAACCTGGATTGATTATCAACTTTATTTTATGAGGGGGTAGTCGATATATTAGACACATAACCTGCGTCTGTCCAAAACCGGCATCTTAAACCCCAGAATCAACAATGGTGAATCACCTATTTTTGATCCAAGCAAACCCTAGTCGGGCAAAAGCCGTCTCCAGGCATGAGTTTGAGCATGCCCAGATCAAACAAGCTTAAAATTTCAGGCCTTGAGATTTTTTGTATTACTAAGCAGATTTACTAAACTGGTTATGGGCAGGAAGCACATTTAAATCAAGCCAGTAAGAACACACTTCCTTTAACTGGATAGAGTATTCGGTAAAATCAACCGACTTTTGTATGTAACTACTTGCTCCTAATTCATAGCTGCGAACCACCTCACTTTCGGATTGACCATGGCCGACAACAACGATAGGTGTCAGTAATAAAATTGGATGGCGACGGATCCAGGCTACTAATTTAAAACTTCCATCATCAGGCAGATTAGAGTCGATTAAAACAAGATCGGGGTAATTAAATTTATTTTCATCGTTAAAAAGACGCACGAGTGCATCGATTGTCTGAAAGGCCTCAAGATGAACAGACACTCCATCCATGGCAAATGATCGACGCGTAACAGCGATATTATCTGGATTATTGTCCACCAGATAAACGCGTTTGCTATGTGCCGGCGATAACTTTTTTTTCGAATATACGTGCATGTAACAGTTCCCTTGCACCTGAGAAATCAGGTGTTCCCTTACCTACAAAATATACGCGACAAGGGCTCTATATTCATCTGAGTTGACGATCTTTAACAAAACCTACTTCCTTCCTCATTCCTGAAACAAATACTTGATTCTTCAGTAAATTTTAAAGCCCTGAAGGTTCAACCCACACAAATATTAAAAAATTCACAATTTTTACTTTCAATTTTATGAATTTCATTTATATTTTACTTATCCCATTTCACTATTATAGGGGCCCCAGGAATGCAGGAACGGGAAGCCAGATTACTATTTGAGTCAAACGACCTTAAGACGGTCATTGTTGAACCTACCGCGAACAGTAGCGGCTGGACGATTATGGTGGTCGACACAAATGAGAATCACCAGTTTCTCAGGTCAAAGCGTTCTAACGACCCTCGTCTGTTTAAAACAACGGACGCTGCACTTCGCTGTTGTGTGCGTATTGGTTTCAATCAGGTCGAAGTAAAGCTTTAAGTCCAGGTCTATATTCACCTCTACCTCAAGCTTACAAATACCATAGCCGTAAAATTAAACTTTCATTTTACCATTAAATAAACTTCCCCATAATTTAGTATTTGGGTATATTGGAGATTCATGCAATGGGTAAGATGAAGTTCAAATGAATGAGCGCGACGTCAAGCTACTGTTTACGGCCGGCCACTGGAGTGGGGCCACGGTTCGTTATGCCACCACGGAAGGGGGTTGGTTAATTGAACTTAATGAGGCTGAAAATGGTGATATACAGATACTCACTCTCAAGCGTGGCAAGCCCAGGATTTTCAAAACCTCTGACACCGCGCTAACCTGGTGTCGTGATATTGGTTTTGAAAAAATAACGGTTCAGCTACATAAATTACAGGGTACTGAATCAACAACGAGTTTGCAGGCGCCGATTGTCCTGTTAGTCGAAGACAACACCAGCGATATTGAATTAACCTTTCGCGCAATTCAAAGACTGGAAGCCGATTTTGATATTACCGTCTGTCGGGATGGCCAGGAAGCTCTCGACTTTCTTTTCGCAAAAGGAAAATACGCTTCAAGAAATATAAACGAGTTACCACAACTAATATTGCTCGATATTAATTTACCCAAGGTCAATGGATTGAGCGTCTTAAAAGAAATTCGCGCCTCTGAGTTAACCAACCAAATCCCCACCGTCTTATTAACGACCTCTGATGAACGTATCGATATTCAGCGAGGATATGAGTATGGAGTTAACAGCTATGTACGCAAACCAGTTGACTACTCCATTTTTTGTAATACCTTAAAATCACTTGGAGAATACTGGTTAAATACCAATATGCCACCGCCCAAATGAGTTAGGCCACTGCTGATGCCGAGTTTTTGTGTGATCCAATTGTAAAATAAAACGTCGCCCCTTCTCCCGGTGTCGATTCAGCCCAGACCTTACCACCATGGCGATGAAAGATTCGTTGTACGGTAGCCAGACCAATCCCCATCCCCTGGAAATCAGAATCAGCATGCAAACGTTGAAAAGGAGAAAATAATTTATGTGCATAACGATGATCAAATCCTATCCCGTTATCTCTGATAAAATAAACCATCTCACCATCTTTAATAAGTGAGCCTACTTCTATTTCTGGTTTATATTCCTTTGCTGAATATTTAATCGCATTATCCAATAAATTGCCCAAAGCAACTTTTATTAGCCCCAAATCGCAATAGCAATGAATATCATCTTCAATATTTATTATTACTCTTGTCATTTCATCTTGAGAATGTTGGTCTAATTGTTCTCTTGCTACCTTGCTTAAATTAATATTTGAGAGCTCTAATGTTTGGCGAGTGATGCGCGATAGTTTTAATAAACTATCGATTAATTCTCCCATCCTCATACTCGCAGCATGAATTTTTTGTAAGTGGCCAGCACCGGCTTCATCCAGATCCTTCAAGTTATCTTCCATTAAGATTTGTGAATAGCCATTAATGGCCCGTAATGGCGTTCGCAGATCATGAGAAACTGAATAACTAAATGACTCGAGCTCGTTTACAGATTCCTGAAGATCAATCGTTCGTGTGTAAACCTGCTTTTCAAGCTCTTCATTATAATTTTCAAGTTTCTCCAACGCATCAGCGCGTTCCATCTCTATTGCAATGCGTGCTGCAAACACATTTAGGGTATCAGTATGCCATTCCTCTTTCTCGTGAGGTTTTGTGTCCATAACGGCAAGGATACCCATCATGTTATTGTTGGTGTCAATTAAGGGCACACCAAAATAGGCTTCGATTTTAGACTCAGCAAGAAATGGATCCTCAGGGTATTGACTGGTCGCTGCCTCATAGACAAGACATTGACGTTTCTCTTGCACTGTTTCACACGGGGTGCCCTTTATTTCATATTCGAGTGTCGCCATCACCGTCGTTCTGTCGAGCATGCATTCAGTTTTAATACTAGTAGTATCCGCTACCAAACGACCAACAAAGGCGATCCTTGCCTGGAATACATCTTGTAGTAAATTTAAACTGCTCAGTAAGAATTGACTAAAACGCATTGAACCATGCTGCGCGAGTGCTTGATATACTTGCACGTTTCGCAATTTATCCTTCTCGGCCTGTAATCTTTGCGTGATATCACGCACGTTCACAACTGCCCCCTGAACAGAAACCTTATCACCATAATAAGGATATAAATTCACCTCAATGTCGATATCGGTTCCATTAAGCTTAAAAATTTTTGAAATGTATGATATATGTCGCCCAGAAAATGTCTTATCCAGATTCGGTTTTACCTGTTGTTCAAAATATGATTCACTTAACAACAAGCTAATATGTTTTCCTATAATTTCTTCACGCGATTTATTATAAAATTTCAGGTACGCTTCATTTACTGCTCGATAACTGTAATCTAAATCTACGTAAGACATTAAATCCGTGGTCGTAGCCATAATCATTTCATATAGGCGTAAGTTTTCTTCGCGCCGTTGAATTCGGGCAACTGATTCAGAAATTTTATGACGCATAACTTCGAAAGCATTAATCAAGATATCAAATTCATCATGACGATCTGATCTGGTTCTACCTCGCTTTAATATAAGCGGAGAAGATAAATTATCAACATCGGCAGCAGCGACCTGTTGGGCAAGATCATTTATATGTCGGGTAACCAACCGCTGAAAGATAAAAAGTAAAAAACCGGCGACAATAAAGGTCTTAATTGCATTAGAAATTAGAATAATCCATACCTTGTCGATTAATCGTTGATAAACATCGTCTAAAGTCGCCACTACTTCCAGGCTTCCGATTTTTTGGGTAACCCCACGATGCTTATATAATAGTGGGTAAGATTTAGAAATTATATTTGTTGATTTTTTTCCCCCAACAGCAACCATCACTTTACCGTTTTCACTAATCGCCAGGTACTGCATATCTGGCATCTGAATCATGCCTTGAAGTTGTAAATTTAGTTCATGATTATCCGTTTCCCAAAGCGCATGAGAAATCAAATCCAGATTAACTTTTTGAATTTGTTGAAAACGATTATCAATAGACGTGATATCTCGATTGTAGTCCAGATAAAGTTGGAAAAAAGTAATAAAAAGAGTAATCAGCGCACTTGCTGATACTAAATAAAAAATTAACTTACGTGCAATCCTTCTTGTTGGTTTGGGATGTTTATGCATAGAGTTATCAACTTATTGATTAAATGGTTGTATTACCTTTATGTCGAATAACCGTTGATATTCACCATTCTCTTTGATTTTTTTAAGTGCGCTCGCAATATTATTGATGTGCCGTGAATGTTTTTTGTTTAAATAAACATACATTTCACGCATTGCAAGCGGGGGTTCAATGACCCTTATACCCTGAATATTTTTTTTCCTGACTATCTCAAGCCCCATCCATTTTGCATACAAAGCAATATCAATTCGATTTTTATCTAACATCGAAAATAGCTCTGCAGGGCTGCGGACGATATTCACATTTTTGTGATCTTTAGTGTTGTTCTCGAGTATTTTCCAGCCTCGTATAAAACCAATTGAGTATTTTTCCAGGTCACCCCAATTCCGAACCGTGATACCGGGTTTTCGCGTCAGGGCCACAAACTTCCACTCAATTAATTTTTCCGGCACTCGAACCAGATTAGTATACGTTTTATTGATGCCTTTAATACGAGTTAACTCGCCATCATCAATACCTGCATTAGCATTTCGCAGCGCTCGTTCGGGAGGTGTTTTAATTAGCTGTAAAGTCAAGCCCGCTTCTTTAAATGCCTTGCCCGCAATAATATCGAGAAAACCATCGCCCTCAACCGTAGTAAAGGGAGGACCGTTGGTATCATTTATAACCAGAGTCTGTGCATGGGTGATTCCTGGATCAAATCCGGCGCAGAGGTACAGGATCAAACTAATGGTCGTAATTTGAATAAAATGACACATAACATTTGCACCATTTTGAAATCCTGGCATTTGTCCAAACCCCCAATGTATATAACTTTGCTATCACGCAAATCACCACTAAGTATAGAGATAATTCATGAAAAGTCTTTATGAATGCGAACCCGGTTCTAAAAGCGGCGCTTTTAAAACCGAATATATAACAAAATAAGTCAGGTGATTTTAAATTTGAAATAGTCTAAATTTAATTTAGGGTGATATTTGCAAAACGACGCTTGCCAACCTGGTAGATATGTTGGGTCCCGGTTTTAAGAACCAGCTTGGGATCAGATACCTTCTCACCATCCATTTTAACTGCACCTTGTTGAATCATTTTCCGGGCTTCCGAGGTGCTTTTTACCAGGTTAGCTTCTTTCAGTAGGTTCGCCAGCATCATTTCTCCATCTGAGGCTTTAATGCTTAATTCTGGAATATCATCGGGAACGTTTCCTTTCGCTCGATCGAGAAAATCGCGTTTCGCTTTTTCTGCATCAGATGTTGAGTGAAAGCGCTCAACAATTTCCAACGCCAATTCAAATTTCACATCCCTGGGGTTTTTGCCCGAAGAGATCTCATGTCTAAAATTTTCAATACCTGCAACCGGTTTAAAGCTCAATAACTCAAAATAACGCCACATTAAATCATCTGAGACAGACATGATCTTTCCGAACATTTCAATCGGTGCCTCATCAATACCAATATAGTTATTTAACGATTTTGACATTTTTTGCACGCCATCTAAACCTTCCAGGATAGGCATGGTTAAAACTATCTGCGGGTCCTGACCGTAATGCTTTTGTAATTCACGTCCGACCAGTAAATTAAATTTTTGATCGGTACCACCCAGTTCAACATCCGCTTTCATAGCGACCGAGTCATACCCCTGAATCAGCGGGTATAAAAATTCATGGATAGCGATCGGCTGTCCTGATTTGTAGCGTTTATCAAAATCGTCACGTTCCAGCATTCGCGCAACAGTATGTTTAGCCGCCAGCTGAATTAAACCCGAAACATCCATTTCGTTCATCCAGCTAGAATTAAACATGACCAGTGTTTTTTCCGGATCCAGTATTTTAAAAATTTGTTGTTCATAGGTGCGGGCGTTCTCTATGACATCGTCCCGGGTTAAGGGCGGACGAGTCGCACTCTTTCCAGTTGGGTCACCAATCATCCCGGTAAAATCTCCAATCAGAAACAGGACTTCATGGCCAAGGTCTTGAAACTGACGCAACTTATTAATTAGCACTGTATGACCAAGGTGTAAATCAGGCGCGGTGGGATCAAAGCCCGCCTTGATTCTCAGTGGTTTGCCTTTTTTAAGTTTTTCGATCAACTCGCTTTCCAGCAGTAGTTCATCACAGCCACGCTTGATAGTGGTCAAATTTTCTTCAATATTATTCATGTTATCACTCGTTCTGAAAGGCGCGTAGAGTATCACAGCCGCCTCATTTTCAATAAACTGTACTAATCATAATGCTTATTAGATACACTCAAGAAAACCCATTAAAGATGACCGAAGTTTGACCGAAACAGTGTTTCAAGGTATCTTTAAATTAAAGATAAAAAGCTAGGTTTTTCCGTGAATTACAAATCATTCTTAAACAAAGATTATAAGAACATTGTGCACTCTGATGCCAACCCCAGACGAAAGCGTCTTAGAGCTCGTCATTTGCTCATGGTCGGCACGGTTACGGTTGTCAGCGCCATTATTTTTACTTTTGCCTCGTTGGACGCCCGGGCGAAAAAGCACGTTGAAACGGTGAGCAGTAACCCAGCCAACCGCATTTTACTCTCGATCGATATCCCACCCTCGCAACAATCTGAGATCGAACATGCTACAGAACAGCAACAAGACGACAGTGAAAGCTGGTTGACTGCAAAAGTAAAAAAAGGTGATTCATTGGCGGCTATTTTTCACCGTCACGATCTGGCCGCAAGTGACCTGCATCAAATCATGAGTCAGGGAAAAGCCACCAAACGATTACGTAATGTGCAGCCCGGCCAACACTTTCGCATCAAGATTGATCAAGAGCGTGTTGTACAAACACTAGAATATGACATTAGCAAACTCGAAACCCTTTCCATCCAACGTGTGGGCGACGGCTTTACTACTGAATTTCGACACAAAGACGTGGAAATTAGAACCCATCATGCCGCCGCAAAAATAACAAGTTCATTATTTGAGGCGGGTCGTAAAGCAGGCCTGTCTGACAGTTTAACGATGGAACTCGCTCATATCTTTGGCTGGGACGTCGATTTTGCATTGGACATTCGACAAGGTGATCAATTTACCGTTATTTACGAAGAGCATTATCTTGATGGTAGCAAACTAAACGATGGACCCATCCTGGCAGCCGAATTTGTAAATCAGGGAAACATTTACAAAGCCATTCGATATACCGATGAAGAAAACCGCAGTGACTATTATTCTCCAGATGGTTTATCCATGCGCAAGGCTTTCCTACGTACTCCAGTAGATTTCAGACGTATCAGTTCACGCTTCGGAAAACGTAAGCACCCGGTACTGAATCGAATCAGAATGCATAAAGGCGTTGATTACGCCGCACCTCGTGGCACCCCGATCAAATCTTCAGGTGATGGCAAGATCGTGCATAAAGGTCGCAAAGGTGGCTATGGTCGCACGGTGATCATAAAACATGGAGGGCGTTACAGTACTTTATACGCGCACATGTCATCTTACAAACGCGGTATACATGTTGGTAAACGGGTAAAACAAGGTCAAACCATCGGCTACGTTGGCAGCTCAGGCCGTGCAACTGGACCGCACTTACATTATGAATTTCGCGTAAATGGCGCCCATCGGAATCCGCTTACGATTCGACTACCACATGCCAAACCGATCAATAAAAAATATAAAGAGGATTTTGTCATCCACGCACAATCAATGATCGACAAAATCAATATGTATAAAGAAACCAACGTTGCCTTTAACTCTCAATAATATTACTCCTGAATTGCCGCTGAATTGCCGCTGAATTGCCCCTGAATTGCCATGGACGAACTCTATATAGGATTAATGTCGGGTACCAGTAACGATGGCATTGATGCCT
This sequence comes from uncultured Ectothiorhodospiraceae bacterium, assembly GCA_947260005.1. Classification (GTDB taxonomy): domain Bacteria; phylum Pseudomonadota; class Gammaproteobacteria; order UBA6429; family Thiohalophilaceae; genus SZUA-24. Next base: position 27,879 of record CAMYOL010000050.1, on the reverse strand, counting down.
GTCTGGTTAATTTATCTCCCCAACAATTTGAACTACTCGACACGTGTTACCAGCCTTATCCTGAGGAAATTAAGACTCAACTAGATAAACTGGTCAGCGAGCAGACGACATCACTTTCAGCCCTCTCTGCACTGGATCATTCATTGGCCGTACTCAACGCACTGGCGGTCAACAAATTATTGCAATCCAGTAACGTGAATAAGAATTCTATCAGCGCCATTGGCTACCATGGTCAAACCATCCACCATGAACCAAAGACAGAGATAGCCAACTCCATTCAGATTGGTGATCCAAATTTTTTAGCCGCACGGACTCAAATACCGGTGGTTGCCGACTTCCGTCGAATGGACATGGCGGTAGCAGGACAAGGTGCCCCACTGGTTCCGGCTTTCCACCGCTCACAATTTCATGCCGAAAATAAAAACAGAGCCATATTAAATATTGGAGGAATCGCAAACCTGACCATCTTGCCGATGAAAAAAGCTGAAGCAGTCACTGGTTTTGATACCGGCCCGGGCAATACACTATTAAATGAGTGGAACCAACGTCATCAGCACAGTAGTTTCGATGATGGTGGTCAATGGGCCGCGAAGGGGCAATGTCTGGAACCACTGCTACAAAAATTACTCGACGATGATTACTTTTCAAAGCCGCCACCAAAAAGCACGGGACGTGAATATTTTAATTTATCGTGGTTAGAGCAAAAGTTTGAACTCAAAACCCAAAAGCCACAAGATGTACAAACAACCCTGGCTCATTTATCAGCCCAGTCTATCGCAAAAGCGATTGTCAACTTTGCGCCCTCCACTCAACAGGTCTTTGTCTGTGGAGGCGGCGTTCATAATAAATATCTAATCGATTTATTAACGAAACAACTTGGCCCAATCGAATTGGCCAGCACTGAAAATCTAGGGCTACACCCGGATTGGGTTGAAGCCAGCGCCTTTGCCTGGCTGGCACAACAACGCTTAGCAGAAAATGCAGGCAATATCGCCAGTGTGACAGGGGCTTCGAAAGCAGTACTACTAGGCGCCATTTATAAAAGCAGCTAGCTAATTCTCATCGCAAGTTATGCACTGCACCAGAATGCCCATTATCCGCATCCCAGGATCCATGCTCCAGCATCGGGGTGATTAATTTTGCAGGTAATGGCCGGCTTATGTGATACCCCTGAACCAAATCACAACCTAAAGAGGTTAGTAACTGAATCACTTTCTCGTTTTCTACACCTTCTGCAATGACATTTAAACCCAGGATATGTGCCATATCAATAACCGAGTGAACGATTGCCTCATCATCTGAATCGGTTTCCATTTCCATGATGAACGACTTATCAATCTTGAGTTTATGCACAGGAAGTTTCTTCAGCAAACTTAACGAAGAGTAACCGGTACCGAAATCATCTACTGCAAAACTGACATTCAAAGTATTTAATTTGTCCATGACCTCAACGACATGATCAGGATTATCCATAATTGAGCTTTCCGTGACTTCAAACTCAAAATATTCTACTGGCACATCGGTATTCTGTAATAACATCTCCAGTTGTGGTGCAAATTCAGTATCGTTTAAATTATGCATTGAAATGTTAATAGAAATAAGGATATCAATTCCCATGTCATGCCATTTTTCACGCTGCCTAATTGCAGAATTTAAAACCCAATACGTTAACGGACGAATAAGGCCAGATTGCTCTGCCATCGGTATAAAATCATCCGGGGGAATAAACCCGCGCTCAGGATGGTTCCAACGTACCAGGGCTTCAACACCAATGATCCGTCGCGAGCTTAGATCAACTTCAGGCTGATAAAATAATTCTAATTGATCTTCGTGAATCGCCTGGCGCAATTCACCCATCAAACTTAATCTGTCCGGTGTATTTCGATCGGCACCCGGATTATATATGCAATATTCGAGTTTATTTTGCTTTGCATAATACATGGCCACGTCTGCCGATTTTAAAATTGTTGAGGTCGTGCTGCCATGTTGAGGATAGGTTGCAATTCCGATACTCGCTGCGATTGAAAAAGCCATTTCCGACAAATAAAATGATGGCTCCAGTGCAGATTGAATTTTTTGTGCAACCGTCTTGGCATTATTTTCATCCGTTTCTGTAAGTAATATTGCAAATTCATCACCACCGAGACGACCTAGAAAGTCAGAAGGCCGTAAGATATCTTTTAAACGTAAGCCAACTTCGATTAATAATTGATCTCCGCAGTCGTGCCCTAACGTATCATTAATATCTTTAAAGCGATCTAAATCCATCATAACAACGGTAAAAACTGAATTATCTCTTTTCGCCTCGATAAATAGGTTATTAAGACGATTCTGGATACAAAAACGATTAGGCAATCCAGTGAGCGAGTCATTCATTGCCAGTTTCTCGAGTTGCTCGTTTACACCTTTTAATTCTTTAGTGCGGTCAATAACTCTTTCTTCCAGATATAAATTTAATTCCTTAACGGTGACTAATGCTTCATCCTTATCTTCAATACTGGTCCTGAGTTTATCCATCATCTGATTAAAGACTTCACCTAAACGTCCTAACTCATCATTACTTTTTATTTTGACCTTTTTATCCAGAGTCCCTCCGGCAATCCGTTGCGCACCCTGAATTAATTGCAGGATTGGTTTCATGGTGTAAAGACGGAATACAATAAAGATCCCTATCCCCAGTAAAACAGTTAAGATCAAACTCACAATAATTTGATTAATTAATTTATTTTTTAAGTCTTTTTCAATTCGTGATTTGCTTATCCCAACTTTGAAATCACCTAATAAGTTATTCTGAAAAAATATTGGGAAGCTTTGTTGAATAATAAATTTATTTTTATTCAGATCATCTATCAACTTTTCTAATTTCAATTTTTTTGTATTGCGCATCTTCTCAACAATAAAACTATTTCGCCTATCTACGTAAGAAGTTAGCGGGCGACCTTCCGGAGTTAAGATGATGGCATAAACTATATCTTCACCCTTGTTAATTTCCTCCATATAATTATCCAGCGCATCGTAATCATAAGAAAGTATCGCTTCAGGCGTTATACTGACAATAAAGCTACCTAACATCTCACTTTGACTAATGATGTTGGCAAGACTGGTATCTTTTTGGGACTGATAATTAATAAACGCATTGGTGCCCATGATCAAAAAAGCAACCACCATCGCCAGGGTGACAAACTTTCCTACCAGACTGTTATGCCAGAGCAGATCGATAATGTTTGAACGTTCACTCATCCTCAAATACAGATCTCAGTGAGATAGATAAACGTTACAGGGCCAAGGATCGCGCACATTTTAAATTCTCTCGCCAGCGATCAATGCAAATGAATGCCGTAAAGTCGGACACGAACAATAACGTCGGCACAACCTTGTCCCGCAACAAGGCGCTTTTGTAATTTGAATAAAAATGGGGCCCCTCACAACAATACTTAAATTTATTACCTTTTATATGTCGGCAATTTCTATCAAATATTTAATTGCTGCAGGGTATATTGAATATTTTTCAATAGAACTAAGGCAGTTATTTCCTTATTTCTATTGGGACATAGGCCCGTTCGGGTTCGCCTGTGTATACCTGGGTTGGACGGAAAATACGGTTATCACCCAATTGCTCACGCCAATGTGCCAGCCAGCCGGCAGAGCGAGCGACCGCAAAAATGGCCGTAAACTGGTCTGCGGGAATGCCCATTTCGTTATAGAGAATACCTGAGTAAAAATCGACATTTGGATATACCCCTTTATGGGCCAACCGATCTTCACAAACGCGCTCGACTTCCTTAGCTGTTTCCAGAAACGAATTTTGGCTACTACCTTTAGACTCCAGCACCTTGTCGACCAGTTTCTCCAGAAACTTTGCCCGCGGGTCCTTGGTTTTATATTCCCGGTGGCCCATACCCCAGATTTTCTCTTTGTTCGCGAGCTTATTATCAATATAGGCCTCAACCTTGTCGGGTGATCCAATTTCTTCCAGCATTTCCAATACTTTTTGGTTTGCACCGCCATGTAAGGGTCCTGATAAGGTACCGATCGCCGCCGCAATCACGTTATAGGGGCTGGCTAAGGTTGATGCCGTCACCAAAACAGAAAAGGTCGATGCATTAATGGTATGTTCAGCATGCAGAATCAAACAGACATCCATGATTTTGGCCATCAATGGATCAGGTTCTTCGCCGGTAAACATATATAAAAAATTTTCCGCATAATTCAAATCGTCACGTGGCTCAGGAGCTTCGTAACCGTGACGTAAATATTCCCACATTGCCACCATGGTTGGCATTCGGGCAATGATTTTTACACTCATGTTGTGGATATAATCCAGATCACGGCAGGCATCCGCACCGGTCAAACATTCATTGCCAGGGTAAAACATCCCCAAACTGGCCACCGAGGTCTGCAACATATCCATCGGATGTCCCGAAGGAGGAAAGGTCTTCATCAGGTCGCGAATATGAAACTGAGTTTGACGGTTATGACGAATTCGCCGATCAAAATCATCGAGGACTTGAGCCGTCGGTAACTCACCATCAAGCAATAATAATGTTGTTTCTTCGAAGGTGCTCTTTTCTGCCAGCTGTTCTATGGGATAGCCGCGATAAGCCAAAATACCCTTCTCGCCGTCGATATCAGAAATATTGGACTGGGTAGCCGGAACTCCCGCCAGTCCAGGAAGATACTCACTCATAAATGTCTCCCTAGAATTAAATCTAGAATTAGGAAACCGCCATAAGAATTACATGGGATTTCAATAAGATAGTTGGATAAGCTAAAGGATAGCACACCACCTGATGGTGGCGTCTATTCTGGCCAGGATTATTTACAGTGTTGATTAAAAATAATTCTGAGAAAAATCAGGTACTTCCGTTAAATTAGACCGAAAAGGAGGAGCCGCAACCACAAGTCGTCGTCGCATTGGGGTTATTGATAACAAATTGGGCACCAGAGAGATCTTCTTTGTAATCTACTTCAGCACCGACTAAATACTGAAAGCTCATCGGATCGATAACCAGGGTTACGCCATCATTATCGACCACCGTATCACCTTCCTGGGAATTCTCATCAAAGCTAAAACCATATTGAAAGCCTGAGCAGCCACCACCGGTAATAAAAACACGTAATTTCAGGGCATCATTGCCCTCTTCCGCGATCAATTGTTTAACCCGCTTGGCGGCATTGTTTGTAAATACGATATCTTCTGTTGCTTCACTCATCGTTTTTCTCTTTTAAATTTATTACCCTACATGTGATAGGGTATATAATCGCTATTATAGCCATATCACCTACCCCAATGTAAGGTCGATATGACTGATATCAAGTCTATTTAAGCCGTTTCTGCTTCGGTTGAGCCCTTAGGAGCGGCACTCTTGGTCGGCATCGACACAACCGACTTATCGGCGGTATGCACCAGATTACCGTTCACCTCAGCGCCCATCGCCATTTCAATCAAGCTGTAATAAACATTACCATGAACTCGAGCCTGGGCGGCCAATTCGACATGCGCCAGGGCATGCACATCACCGATCACGGTGCCGTTGACCACGACATTCGGGACTTTTACTTCACCTTCAATCACACCGCGCTCACTCAGGGTCAGTACGGAATCATCACCTTCAACCGCAATCACACTGCCTTTCACTTTACCATCCACATGCAATCCACCACTAAAAATCACATCACCATGGATCTCACTGTTTTGTCCAATAAGTGAATCGATTTGTGCCGTTTGCTTTGGTTTTTTCGTGTTTCCCCACATGGGTTCCTTCTCCTATGCTGGCCAATCGTATGTCTTTTCAATCGTCTGTTTATTGTTACTGCGAGAGCTAGGAACAATACTGACGGTGATACGATGTGGCGTGAATCCTGAAGGCAGCGTCAACTCACCTTCCATACTTTGAAAATAGCGGAAACGGTATTCCAGTTCTTTAACCGATTTCGCAGTTACTTGAGATAATTTTAGCACTTTTGGCTCTTTTCCCTGCCTTCCTTCGATATTAATTCGTACCGCGCCGCGTGCAAAGCGATCATTTTTCAGGACCTGGGTCAAAATAACCTTATAGCGAAAACCTCGGGTTTTGCCATTTGGCTCGATCCGAAAGCGTTGTAAATGCAGTCCCTGAGCCGCGTCCTTAGGCGACACGATGCCCCGATAGAAAGCCAGCTCACCCTTAAGCTCGAGAATCTCAGCCTGTAATACTTTCAAAGTGGTATCCAGCTCATCATAGGCCTTACGTTCGATTTGTTTGGCCCGCTCTAACACCGCCTTCTCTTCTTGTAGATCCTCGATATTCGATTCCAGATCATCCACATGATCAAGTAAGACTTTATGTTCCTGTTCAACATCCAGGCTGTCATAACCGGCACTAAAACGACCATATTCAAATAAAGAATAACCAATCGTCACCAAGGCCACGATAACCAGGGCGATAATAATTCGCACTCGCCACGGGTGATGCGCTTTTACCACTAACGACATTTAAGGCACCAATCCTATTATTTTTAAGCCGGCATCTTCTTCAAAGCCGAACATAATATTCATATTTTGTACCGCCTGACCCGCGGCACCTTTGACCAGGTTATCGATGACGGATAATACCACGACAGTGTTACCGCTGGCCGGAACATGTACGGCCAGGCGACAATGATTTGCCCCTTTCACGCTGCGCGTTTCGGGGTGACTGCCGGCTGGCATCACATCAACAAATGGTTCGTTTTTGTAACGGGATTCATACAAATTCTGTAAATCTTTTTTGCCTGATTTTAGCGGTGCATACAACGTAGCGTGAATGCCTCTGATCATCGGGGTCAGATGCGGTACAAAGGTCAAACCGATTTTTGATTCACTTGCCAGACTCAAACCCTGACGTATCTCAGGCCAATGCCGATGTCCGGCAACGCCGTAGGCCTTCATACTTTCGCTGGTCTCGCTTAATAAGGTGCCAACATTAGCACCACGACCTGCGCCACTGACACCGGATTTAGTATCAGCAATCAAATGTTCGCTATCAACTAAACCGGCTTCAAGTAACGGCAAGAATCCCAATTGCACTGCCGTTGGATAACAGCCTGGGTTAGCAACCAGGTTGGCCGTCTTTAACTGGGCCCGGTTCACCTCGGGCAATCCATAGACGGCTTGATCCAACAATTCTGGACAGGCATGGGATTCTCCATACCAATGCTGCCATTCCTGTTCGTCCCGAAGACGAAAATCAGCCGCTAAATCAACAATACGAGTGCCTTTTTCTAATAACTCCGGAACCAGCTTCATGGCCGTTCCATTTGGCGTAGCAAAGAAAACCAGATCACATTGAGCTAAAACGGCCGAGTCCGGCTGGCTAAAGGCAAGATCCAGATACCCACGTAGGTTAGGAAACATCTGGGCAACCGGCATACCCGCTTCCGAGCGCGAAGTGATCGCAACGATTTCAACGCTTGGATGGAGGGCCAGGAGCCGTAGTAATTCAACACCGGTATAACCCGTGCCACCGACAATGCCAACTTTGATCTTATCTGTCATGTTGTTAGTTTACCTTAAGCCTGTTTATGCGCACAGACCGTTTTTCAAATCGAAAAATAATTGAAATAAACAAATAAATAGGAATAAATAGGGGTCAGAGACGTATTTTCTAACCGTCATCCCCGCGGAGGCGGGAATCTAAATATATCTGGATTCCGGCTTTCGCGGGAAAAGTACCCCGCGGGTTTTACGGTTAGAAAATACGTCTCTGACCCCCATTTATTCGTCTCTGACCCCCATTTATTTCGGGAAAAGTGCCCGCGGGACAATATCTAAGCTACCCAATCTGGTCAACTTATATTTAGAATCTCAAAACGATAAGATAGCCAATACCCCTTCTACAAGAGTAAGTGTCAGTTTAAACGAGTATTTAGGTTTATAGATTAGTTATGCATAGAAAACCAATTCACAGAATACGGCGCTACGTGCTATCGCGTCGTAAATGGAAACTGCGCTTTGTTTTTTGGGGAGGTGCCATCAGTATCGGAGCGATAGCGGCCTTATTTGCCATCGCCACGGTGTTTGCTGATGACACCTTCCGGCACTTTTATCACCAGCACCCCTATATCGCCCTGGCTATCCCGCCTTTGGGATTAGGGATCATTGCGGCACTAACCCGTTATTTATTTAAAGGCTCTGAGGGCAGCGGCATTCCGCAAGCCATTGCCGGCCTGCATATCAATCGCAGTCAGATGCGTGCATCCATTCTCTCGATCAAAGTCGTGATCGGTAAAATTATTTTGACCTGTGGTGGCTTACTCAGTGGTGCCTCAATCGGTCGTGAAGGTCCTACTGTCCATATTGGTGCGGCCATCATGTATTCGCTAAGACGAATTGCCCCTTTTCGTGGTAAAGAGATGAGTCGGGCTTTAATCCTGGCGGGCGGTGCGGCCGGGATTTCTGCCGCGTTTAATACGCCGCTGGCCGGCATCATGTTCGCGGTCGAAGAGATGAGTCGCTCATTTGAGGAGCGTACCAGCGGCACCTTGCTGATTGCCGTTATATTAGCCGGCATTACCGCATTGACCATTCTTGGTAACTACACCTATTTTGGGACTTCAGACGCCACGACCACCCTCAAGGAAGCCTGGCTGGCGATCATCATTTGTGGTGTGTTAGGTGGATTTTTTGGTGGGACCTTCAGCACCGTACTTATTTATATGACCCGCCGCATCGCAGGTTTCGCCCGCCGTCAGCCTATCGTGCTGGCCTTCGGTTGTGGCCTACTCATCAGCTTACTCGGTTACTTTTCCGGCGGCGATTCCTTTGGCACCGGCTATGACCAGGCCCGGGGACTGATCACCGGACAGGAAGAAGCGGATTTAATGTTCCCTATATATAAGTATGGTGCGACCATTGTTTCTTATTTAAGTGGCATCCCCGGTGGCATCTTTGCCCCCTCACTATCGGTCGGAGCAGGAATGGGGGCAAACATTGCGGAGTTCTTTCCCTATGTCCCGTTTGCGGTATTGGTGATGCTGGGCATGGTTGGCTATTTTACCGGCGTCGTGCAAACACCGATTACGGCTTTGATTATCGTGATGGAAATGACCGATAATTCATCCATGTTATTGCCATTGATGGCGACTGCATTAATTGCGAAAGGGGTGGCCCGCTGGGTCTGTCCGAAGCCGATCTACCAGGCCATGGCGGAGGCCTATATTGATATCGTATTGAACCAAGGCGATAAAAAAGCCTCCAAACCTAAGTTAGAAAGAGAAAACAAAGTATGAAATCAAACTCACTACGCGATAAGTTAATTATTGTTTTTGTCCTCGGCCTGTTGCTGACCAGTCTATATGTCTGGTTTAGCCCTGCGGGTGCCCAGGCCGCGCCTGATGTCCAGATCCCGGTCCTGAACACACAACATACGCTTGATCTGAAACAACTCAAAGGCCGCCCCATTATCGTAACTTTCTGGGCGACCAACTGCGTTGGCTGCGTAAAAGAAATGCCGCATTTAATTAAACTCTACAAAGAATTGGCACCCAAGGGATTGGAGATCATCGCCATTGCCATGTCACATGATCGTCCTGACCATATACTTGAAATGCAAAAACGCAAAGGCATCCCCTACCCGATTTCCTATGATAGTACCGGCCAATTATCAGCCGCCTTTGGTGGTGTCAGCCTGACCCCAACCACTTTCGTGATCAATCCAAAAGGACAGATCGTCAAACAAAAGATTGGCGAAATGGACATGCACCTACTGCACGCCCAGATACTAACCATGATTAATAAACAGAAGAAGGCCTCTTAATGCTCTGGCTAAAAGCCCTGCATATCATTTTCATGGTGACCTGGTTTGCCGGGCTGTTTTATCTACCGCGTTTATTTGTTTATCACGCCATGGCCATCGACCAGACCAGCCTGGACCGTTTCAAGGTCATGGAACGTAAACTGTTTTACGGCATTATGACGCCCGGATTGATTTTGACATTGATCTTCGGGGTATCAATGATGGTCATCAATGATTACTCCGGCCAGCTTTGGCTCAATATTAAATTGGGGCTGATAACCGTTTTGATCGTCTATCATATTTACTGTGGCAAATTGCTGATCGATTTTAAACGAGATAAAAACACCCGCAGTCATGTTTTCTACCGCTGGTTTAATGAATTTCCCGTACTAATTTTATTCGCTATTATCTTTTTAGCGGTTCTACGCCCATAAAATATCGTCCAAGTAAGTCCTCACTTACTCATTAATCATTGAAAAATCAATTAATTACAGATTCATAAGCATTCTTCCTTAATCTTAATGAGAATGATTTGCATTTAGATTTATATTCAACTATAGTTTCGTTCCGTTTAATTAGTATTTAAGTGTTTACTTAATTAGGAGCAACCTCGTGTCTTTATATCGAATCATCACCGCCTTTGTGTGCCTAAGTGCCGCAGGCCTGTCCGTCGCTGCCGATGCAGACAACCAAAAACTACAGGCGGAGATTGAAAAACTTAAAAATCAAAATGAGCAAATCACCGAGCGTTTGGACGCTGTGACCACCCAGATAGAACAGGATGCCGCAAACAATTCGTCATCTCGCAAGGCATCCTCTCAATCATCTTCATATTTTGGCGGTTATGGTGAAGTGCATTACAACAATCTTCAAAACCAGAACCCGGGGGGTTCGGATAAAAAAGAACTCGATTTACACCGCTTCGTGTTGTTCTTTGGCCATGATTTTACTGATAGTATTCGCTTCTTTTCAGAACTCGAAGTCGAACATGCCTTAGTAAAAGATACCGCTGATGGCTCTAATGGCGGCGAAGTGGAACTAGAACAGGCCTATGTTGAATTTGATTTCACCGATACACAAAGTGCCAAAGCGGGTGTGTTCCTGATACCAGTCGGTATCCTCAACGAAACCCATGAACCAAACACCTTCTATGGCGTTGAACGAAATTCCGTTGAAAAATATATTGTCCCCACAACGTGGTGGGAAGCCGGTGCGTTATATAACCAACGTTTTGAAAATGCGCTTTCCTTTGATATCGCCGCACACTCGGGATTATTCACCAGTAGCACGAGTGATTACTCCATTCGAAGTGGCCGCCAAAAGACCTCCAACGCAAACGCCAATGATTTAGCTTACACGGCACGTCTAAAATGGACGGGTATCAATGGTCTTGAATTGGCCTCGACCTTGCAATATCAGGCTGATATTACCCAGGGTACCGATCCTACCGCCGGCGCAGCCACCTTAATTGAGGCACATGCTGTTTGGCAAACGGGCCCATTTGGTCTTCGCGCTTTGTATGCAAACTGGGATCTGGATGGGACAGGACCCGCCAGCGTCGGTGCGGATAAGCAACGCGGTTGGTATGTCGAACCCAGCTATCGTATTAATCCGCAATGGGGGCTTTTCGCTCGCTACAGTGAATGGGATAATCAAGCTTCAGATGCTACTGATTCAGAGACCAGTCAAGCCGATGTTGGTTTTAACTACTGGCCTCATGAGCATGTTGTTCTGAAATTTGACTACCAGGATCAGAGCGCACCAGCGGGTGAAAACGAGTTTGATGGCTTTAACCTGGGTGTCGGATATCAGTTCTAAACCAAACCCAGAAAGTATTAAAAGCTAATGATGGTACGACTCTATTTACTAAGTTTATTTTTGCTTATATCGCTGGCTAATTCGGAAGCCAGCCTGGCCCGGGGTGTTTATCAACACCCCGATGCCTTTCTAGCTGAAACTTTTGCTGACAAGGTCCCCAAAGCGCAATTCATCTGGTTTACCGGCGAGGTGGGTAAAACCGTTAAGTCGATATTGAGTCACAAACCAGCCAGTCTTCGCACGCGTTACTGGTTACAGGATGAGCGTAGTGTCTGGATACTGGAAGAAATTGGCAAAGACAAACCCATCACCGTTGGATTTATTATCAATCAGGGACAAATCGAGCGCATCAAGGTACTCATCTTTCGTGAAAGTCGTGGTTGGGAAATTAAACGCAACGGCTTTACCGATCAATTCAAAGACATCACACTCGAAAAAGAAAACAGGCTATCAAAACGCATTGACAGTATTTCCGGTGCCACCTTATCGGTTAATGCGGTCACTAAATTATCGCGTGTCGCCCTTTATTTACATTCGCAGGTGTTGAAAAAAGATGGCACCTAGAAAGCCTTCCTTCATTCGCAGCCTATTGTCCCTTCATCGCTACATTGGCTTGAGCGTGGCGATTATCGCTATCCACTTATCCATTACCGGAATACTACTTAATCATACGAACGATATTGGAATTGATAAAAACTATATCAATAGCTCAACGGTTCTGGGCTGGTATGGAATTAGTCACCCAGCATCTTTGAGTGGTCACAAACTTAATGAACACTGGATTTCTCAATGGAATGATGATATCTACTTCAATAAAAAAATTATCGGTCAAAGTATTAATCCCTTACGGGGTGCCACTACCACCGAACATTTTTTTGCCCTCGCGACATCTGAAACAATATGGTTAATCACCATCGATGGAGACATCATCGAAAAACTCAATGCCCCCGGTGAAAAACTCGGGGATATAATTCAATTAGGTCATCAGAATAAATTTATTGTTATTAAAACCGAGCAAGGTTTATTTAAGGCCGATGCGGATTTGGTATCATGGCAACCCATCGAAGACACCGGCATTGTTTGGTCTGACATGGATATCGTTCCGGCCCAATTATCCGACGAAATTTTTACTCAGGGTCATAGTATTAGCTGGGAACGTGTTCTACTAGATGTGCACAGCGGTCGTATCGCCACAAAGGCGGGTACATTTTTAATCGATCTGGCGGGAATTGCATTAATTATTCTTGCTATCTCGGGTTTTACTATTTGGTTTAAACGGCGACGTCGCCAATTGTAATATAAAGGTTAGCTTCTATGAAAATTATTTCGTTATTTACGATCATGGTCAGCATCTTTAGTTTGTTCGGGATCGTCTCCTGTACAAGTGAAAAACCACCTGAATCGGACCAACATGATCCTGCGGAAATCACCGTAGGCGAACGTCTGTTCTTAGAAACTCGCTTTGCGCAAGCCTATTTTGCCAAGCCGAATAGCGCCGATCCATCATTGCAATATACCTTAACGATGAATGATCCTTTGCCTGGGACTTTTGCAGGCAAAACGATAAATTGTCGTGTTTGTCATATGGTTGATGAACACCTTGAAGATAAAACAGCGGGTATGCGTGCTTATGCCGATTTCATTCACAATAGCCCAATTCCCAATCGAAAAGATGGTCTGCATGCCACACCACGTAACTCCATGTCGCTGGTAAATATTAATATTGCCAGTCAGCATGGTGTTTTATTTCACTTTGATGGTGAATTCAACAGCATGGAAGATCTGGTACGGGCGACCCTGAGCGGACGAAACTATGGCTGGTTAGCGGATGAATCTGCACAGGCAATTAAGCATATCGCAAATATTATTCGCAAAGACGATGGAATGGATGCCTTAGGGCAAGAGTTTGGCGGCCGTTATCAGCGAATATTAACGGCAACCGATGCAACCATCCCTGCTGAGTTTTTATTACCTGAGAACTATCGTGTGGATGTTGCTAATGCCTCTGACCAACAAATTTTTAATGCAGTGGCTAAATTGATATCAGTTTATGTAAATGATCTCAGTTTCGCCAGGGATGATAATGGAAACTACATTGGTAGCCCCTATGACCATTTTCTAAAAATTAATAATCTCCCACGCCAACCGGTTAAAGGGGAATCGACACAACAATATGCAAGCCGATTACTAACAGAAATTAATAAACTCAAGTCACCTCAATACGTGACGGCTAAAATCAATACATTTAAATACCATAAGCAAATATTTTCATTTGGCGAACGAGAATTTAATGGAATGAAATTATTTTTCAGGCAGGGAAATAAAAATAATACCGGCGGCAATTGTGTAAGTTGTCACAGCGCACCTCATTTTTCTGACTTTAAATTTCATAATACCGGGCTTACCGAACTTAACTATGACGAAACTCATGGTGCTGGCACATTTTCTAAACTCAGTATTCCCGATTTAGATTCCCGTAATAAAAACTATAATCAATATTTACCCGCAACAGCAAAACACCCAAATGCAAGTGATCGTTTTCGTACACTCGTTAACATAGATAAACCTGGCTACACAGACTTAGGGATGTGGAATGTGTTTGCCAATCCGGATATACCCACGCCACAAGCTAAGCTGAAAAATCTAATGTGCGAACAAACAAAAGTGACTCCCTGTACTAATGAAGCTTTGTTGCCTCATACGGTAGGTACATTTAAAACACCCGTACTGCGTGATCTTGGCCATTCAGATCCCTATATGCATTCAGGACAGTTTAATACACTGGAAGAATCCGTCACGCTTTACCTGAGAAGCAGTGTATTGGCGAAAAAAAATAAGCTGCGCAACGCCGATCCCGAATTGAATAAAATTAATATTACTGCCAACGAAGTAAATGATCTTGTTGCCTTTCTTAAGGCCCTCAATGAAGACTATGATTAACAATTTTTCAGTTTAAAAAATAACATTTTTTACGATCCTGAGCTAACATTGTCGCTAGTGAGCCGTTACCAAATCAAACTTAAATAATATTTATAGCGATTCCAGAAAAGGTTTTATATAAGTAACGCATTGTTCTGGTTTGGTTTGTAATAAATAGTGCGGTGCAGGAATCGCAACCGGTTTGATATCCGGACGTATTGTTTCTATTTTGCGTTGTGCTGAACGGGGAATCACACGATCCTGGGTAGAGTACATTTGTAGTATCGGTAACGTTGTTTGTTTCAGAATATCGCTTACATCAACTTTCATCGCCTCATAAAGCCGATATCGAAATACCCTCGGCGATACTCGCCGTTGTATCGAAAAGGCGAGATCCAGCTGCTCATCATCCATCTCAAATCCAGCAATCATAAATCTGGCCATGAACCGACTCGGTGGCCTGGCAACAATGTGGTCTTTTAAAAAGAATCTAGAGAGTTTTGTTAATAAAGGATGAGGGTTCGTTACGAACGTACAAACTAATATAAGCGCTTTGAGATTATCGCTTAAAACCTCACTCAACATTAAGGCAATCGGCCCCGAAAATGATTCAGCTAATATAACAAACGGTTTATCTTGTGGGATCTGTTCGGCAACATAGGCCGTCAATTCAGCGTAGGAAAGCACTTGTTCAAGAGGATAAGAGATCACCTGGCAATCATATTCATCCGGCATCGCGTTAAGCAATGGTGTGAACATCAGACCCGTGCCATAAATACCCGGCAATAAAATCACACGGAATGAATCGCTTTTTATATTACTCATGTGTAATTTTTAAAAAATCAGCTATAAAAAAAGGGCGCTTAAGGATAAGCGCCCATAATTCCCATAACAGGAGGAGAACATCTGACTGCATAGCAGACAACGCATACACTATGCCAGTCTCCAATAAGTAACGTTTATTGTTAAAGTTTGGGGGTTAATCATAAATAATATTTTAAACCGATTTAAAACAGGCTCATTTGCGGGACAAATCGATCAGGAATACTAAAATGGGCAGAATTTAATGACATTGTTTTAGTATTGAGTTGGGCATTTTTGCAGGCTTTATCAAAACGTTGGCCAATGATTGCCGCAAAAGCCCCCTCACCTCTCATTCGTGAACCAAACTTACTATTATATAAGGCCCCAGCACGTGTATCGCGAATTCGGGTAAGAACATGCTCCGCTTTCAATGGATAGTGAGCACGAAGCCATTCTTCAAATAGTGGCGCGACCTCCAGGGGTAATCTTAATAAAATATAAGCCGCCTTCTGCGCTCCCGCCGTAGCACAAGTATTTATAATGTGTTCAAGTTCAGGATCGGTTAACACCGGGATCATTGGCGCCACTAAGACCCCGCAAGGAATATCGGCGTTAGTCAAACGTTCAATAGTTTTGATGCGACGAACCGGGCTGCTGGCCCTGGGTTCCATGGTGCGAGCGATCTCTTTATCCAGGGTAGCAACTGAAATCATCACCTCTACCAGACTGGATTTTGCCATGTCAGATAAGATATCGATATCACGTTCAATCAATGATGATTTGGTGATAATGGCAACCGGGTGTTTAAACTCAGCCAAAATCTCCAGTACCTGCCGGGTCAGTTTATATTGACGTTCTATCGGTTGATAGGGATCAGTATTCGACCCTAATGCCAATGGCTGGCATTGATAATTTTTTGCCCGTAACGCTTTTTCTAATAACTCAGGTGCATCAGGTTTGATTATTAGTTTAGTTTCGAAATCCAGACCTGGAGATAAATCCAGATAGGCATGGGTCGGGCGTGCAAAACAATAAATACATCCATGTTCGCAACCACGATAGGGATTAAGCGAATTTGTAAAGGGCACATCTGGCGAGTTATTTTTAGATATGATCGATTTACTGGTATCACGAGTGACAATGGTTTTAATTTTGTCAATTTTCTGATCAAAATACCATTCATCATCAATCTCATCGCGAGAATCCGATTGATATCGGCAATCCGGGTTACTGACTGCACCACGCCCTTTCGGAATAATTTTCTCCATCGCTTAATTTACCAGCTAATTTTTTTATAATTCAGAATTCAAGTTTAAACGAGTTAATTAGCAGATCAAATCCGGTCTTTACTTTTTTAAGATCATCCTGGGCAGCTTGGCAAATAATAAATCCAACCTTATTCCCTTTTTCAACTCTATAATATTCAGACACATGCGGAACATCTAAATTAAATACTTTAATAGAAAAATTCTGTCTTAGTCCCGTTACTTTTTCGCCATTAATGGTTGCTTCAATCTCATTAAATTCTCCAACGGTTCGTTCGACGACAGGGGTTTCTTTAATTGCCTCATCGGAAAACCATTCTGCGTACTCGTTTATCGAGACAGCATCTTCGGCTAAATACACCTGCACGATGAAAATAGCATCCCCCGGACTCTCTACTATCATATAGCGAACATCATCCTGCTCAGCATCTTCAGTAATTTTCCAGTTTTTAGGGTGCTGTAAATAAATTCCATTCTGATCATAGGTAACTGGAACAGATACATCAGCAGCTTGTTCACAAGAAACCAGCAGAACAAAAACCGATATTAAGCAGATAATTTTTGTTAATTTTAACTTAATCATATGCATCCTTACATGGTAATTATTTTAGATGAGCAATAAGCCTCTATGTCGGATATGAAGCACATCATGCTTGTTAGAAAATACATTATATAGGTAATTTATGCTGAATAGCTTCCCCCGGATCAAAAATATTTAGACTGAGGAAAAAATTTCACTAATTTAATCAATGAGTTATTATTAGTCCAAATTCCCAACAATAGTTTAATTTATATATAGAAATTTGATCAAAAAAGTGCTCCCCCGATAGAGGGAAGCCTTCTTTTAGTATTTTGTGTGTTGTCATATATTAATTCATTTTTAATACGCTACCGATTTACCGTCATAATCAATCCCCTTCTCTTTTGCTTGCATACGTAATGCCCCGACTAATTGATCATCCAGCGAGCCTTTCGCTCCGCCTTTCTTTTTCATTTCCTTTTTAATGTAGTCATCACGCTTCTTAGCCAGTTTACTGATATTGCTCTTTAATACTGCGCGTTTTTGTTTGGTTTCAACAAGTAATTTCTGTTGTTCTTTAGGCGACATCGCCTGCATGGGTTCAGGTAAGGCTTGAACCCCGATTGTTGCAAGGTCAGCTCGTCCAGAAGTAATATCTTCAACCAGGTCGTTTTCACCAACTGCATTCACTTCACCGCTGGCTGAACCGTTAAATGTTGCACGGCGAGCACGCGACTCAACTGAGGCTTCTCTGTGCATTTTGTCAGTAGCTTCTATTTTTTTGCGCTTCTGTTCACGCACCTCTGGAGCACCGTAATATAAACGTGTGCTATCCAGATCTTTCGATAAATTGGCAAGTTGTTCATCGAACGGCGTTTTCATAACCACAGCACTGCCATTTTGCGCAACATTAAAAAATTTGCCTTCACTCAGGGACGCCATCTGTTTCCATTGTGATAAGGTGTTGACATCCTGTCCACATTGAATGGTGTTCACTAAAATACCTTTTTGTTTTGCCATTTTAATGGACTGCGGATATTTAACATCATTTCGATAGTTCATTTGCGCCGGCGCATCACCCACTACAAAGATAACTTTATAGGCACCACTTGACTGGCTCCAGGACATTTTCGTTACCGCCTCATGCAAAGCTTGATTGACGCTTTCAGGTGTATCGCCACCTCCGCCTGCACTAAAGTCCATTAACTTTGCGTATACCGAATCAAGGTCACTGGAAAGGTCAACTATTTTCGTCACATATTCATCACCACGGTCTCGAAAAGCAACCAGACCAATACGAATTTCCGGTGCTGATTTCGCTTGTGCCATATTGGTAGCAATGGACCATATTTTTTCCTTGGCCGCTTCGATCATACCGCCCATGCTACCCGTGGTGTCCAGGGCAAACACTAAATCGATCCGATTAGCCTGTTTGTTACTAACCTGTGTTGTTTGTCCAGGAATATTTACATGTGCGTTACCTTGCTGATACATCGGATATAAGCCGATGACACCGGCGGTAACAACAAATAACGATAATGCCAGTATTTTAGATTTCATGATTTAATCTCCGATTAATTATTAGCGTTGCGCGGCAAGTTGGCGTAGTGCCGCTTGTGCTGTTTGATGTGCCTGCTCAAAGGGATCTTTCTTTTTTGATTCATTGCTATTTGTCTCTACTGTAGAGCGCGATAGCTTTTGCTTTCGACTATTTCCAGATAAATCCGCTGGTAGCAGTACAAATAACGACTGCAATAAGAAAAAACACCAGACACTGAGAAACAGACTATTCGTGTATAACAAGGTCCAAATTCCCACTGCCATTGCAAATAAGATTAGACCGAGGTCAATAAAGGCGAGTATCAGACTTGTGTAAAAATACAATGCCCGAACTAACCAAATTAAACCGATATGTACAAACAAAGTGACAAGAATCGAAGGTGAAAACATCCAGCTCAAAATTGCAACAGAACCCCATACCGCCACCACCGTCAATTTGCCAACCTTTTCACGACTTCTTACTAATAAATAAAAGACATATGAAAAACTGACACCGGCGATCAATATCTGTAACAGCCATCGGGTTGGGAAAAAAGTCGACATCACCGTAAATATCGCGCTAACGGCCAGGCTTATAATAATGGCGACCACTATTCCTTCTGCAAAACCGGGCCTATTCATGATCTGCTCCTCGCCTGTTTTTCTCTTAGTAACGCAACTTCAATGTCATCTTCTGAGATTGTTATTTCGCTATCATAAACGCAAGAATGGTTAGTTCGATTAGCTTGATCCTCTTCTAAAATATCAAGCTTTTGCTGCATGGCAATTAAACGACTGCGATTTGACTCTAACCGCTTTGTTATTGCTTCCAATTCAGCCGTCAGACCATCGGATTTTTGTTTAATTCGTTTGGCTCGTTGTTGCAGCTCTAATTTACGTTTAATGACAGAACGGGCCAGTTTTTCATTTTTTGAATCAAGGCATAAATCGATCTCAAGTTGGAGTTCTTTTAATGACGCTTCGACTTCAGTTTGTAATACAGGTACCTGTTCTTGTTCAAAACGAATAAGTTTCAGATTTTTTTCATCCTCGGTGACGTCTTCTTCCATTTCACGTACCGCCTGTTTGAGTAATAGCGTGGGTTCTTCTATGCGATCCATTACCGCATGCAAATCGGCTTTGAACAGGCGGGAAAAACGATTAATCAGTGCCATGAAACTTCTCCTTATCGACAAATTTATGTTCTGCTAAGGAGTTTAGGGGGTAATCAGGCTGATTTTTAGACAGTCACAGGTAAAACATTCATATGTATATTTACAAAACTTTTACATTCATGACCGTGATATAGCGACCATAAACAGGTATTCTTATCACTATTATGAGTAGAAAAATAAGGATTTTAGTGGTTGAGGACGAAGCCGCAATACGAACGGGGCTAATCGATGTCTTAGTCTATCATGGCTACGAGGTCGACTTTGCCGAAGAAGGACCGGCCGGCTTAAAAAAAGCTCAAACAGGACAATTTGATCTAATCCTTCTAGATGTGATGCTACCCGGTATGGACGGCTTTGAGATCTGTAATCGAATCCGGCAGGATGATCGAGAACAACCGATCATCATGCTGACCGCCAAGACCAGCGATGACGATATCATTCATGGTTTATCCCTGGGGGCGGATGATTATGTTGCCAAACCTTTTTCAGTGGCCCAATTAGTATTACGTATCCAGGCCGTTTTACGTCGTGCAAAAATCAGTATTGAACAGGAACATCGTATCGAACTGGATGCTGATACTTATATAGATACACAAAACCTGAATGGCAAACGCAAAGATGAAGTACTCAGCTTTACCCGCCGCGAAATGGATATCCTGCAATACTTAAACTCTCATTCAGACCGTCCCATCACACGTGACGAACTGCTGAGTAAGATCTGGGGCTATGCAAAGGATCTGGATATCGAAACCCGAACCGTTGACATTCATGTTGCCAAGCTACGTCGCAAGATTGAACACTCCTCTTCTGATCCACAATTTCTGGTCACTGTACGCGGGGCGGGTTATCGTCTTAACGTAAAATGAAAAACTTCAGCTTTAAACAAATTGAGAAGAATAATCTCAGGTTAATTTTAGTCGGATTTTTTCTTGCTTTGTTGATCCCAACCGGTCTACTCGTTTACCAGGCCTATGATCAAATAAAATGGGAAGCTTATCACCAACAACGTCAACTGGCGGAAGAATTGGCCACACGTATTGATGATAAGTTTAATAATCTTATCTACTCTGAAGAACAACGTGCTTTTTCTGATTATAGCTTCCTCAATATAGCCGGCGACCCAGCCGCAAATATTCTACAACGCTCCCCATTAACGAATTTGAATATCAGCTCAGAAATTAACGGCGTTATTGGCTATTTTCAGATAGATCATCAGGGCCAGGTCAGCACTCCGATCCTACCGCCCAATAATAATTGGTTGTCTGGCTATGGAATCTCCAAGAGTGAATATTCGCAACGAAAAATTAAACAACAAAAGATATTCAATATCTTAAAAGAGAATCAGTTAATCCCCGTCGATCGACAAGCTCGCTTCAGAGACAAAGAACTACTCTCAGAAAATGAAATAGAAACCCGTCAATCACAGCCCGATCCGAACCTAAAACCAAAATCAAAGCCCCAAGCTATTGTCGGCCAATCGCGTACTGATGAAGGTGATCTGGCTGTTGCTGCTGGTAGCTCTGAGCTTATTGAAGAAGTTAGTGAAGAAATTGCTGAAGAAATCAGTAAAAAAGTAATTGTAGCGGAACCAACGGCTGAAGTTGCCGCTAGTGCACCAAAAGAAGCGCCGCAGGTAATTGAACCTCAAAGAAATAGCTATTCGGCCTTTGATAGTTTATCAAAAGATACTAAATCCAAATCCGGGAAAAGAAACAAGAAAGATAAATTTGATTTTTCGTTAGGGACGGTCGATGATATCGTTCTTGGGGAAAAATACGATAAACAACAACTAAAACGTAAAGAGGCCAAACTACAAGAAAAACGGGAAATATCTAAACAAAAGAAACGCGCGAGTAAAAGAACTGAGAAGACCGTTTTACCCGACCAACGCCTTCAGCAAGGCCTCGCCGGCCAGAATATTTCTGGACGCCTTAATGCCCCTATCAAACTGGATATCTTTGAAAGTGAAATTGATCCGTTTGAATTTAGTTTATTGGAAAGTGGGCAATTTGTCTTATATCGCAAGGTCTGGCGTAACAAGCATCGCTATATTCAAGGCATTTTAATCGACTCAAAATCCTTTTTACAAAATACTATCAAGCCTATTTATAACTCTACTTCTGTATCTGAAGTCAGTGATTTGGCCATCGCTTATAATGGCGATGTGTTTACCGTATTTAATTCTCGCAACCGGTCTAGCTACTCGTCAAATGCCAGACAACTTGAAGGCTCACTGTTATACAGAACACGCCTATCTTCTCCATTAAATGATGTTGAATTGATCTTTAGCATTCAGCAGTTACCCAGTGGTCCGGGCGGAAAAATCATAACCTGGACGACGCTTGTTCTATTCATCATCTTAACCGGTGGTTTCTTTCTGATGTACCGTCTCGGACTCAGACAGATAAGATTAGCCAGACAACAACAAGATTTTGTTTCTTCTGTGAGCCATGAGTTAAAAACCCCACTGACTTCAATACGTATGTACGGTGAAATGCTCCGTGAAGGTTGGGCCAGTGAAGAAAAGAAAAAATCATATTATGATTATATTTATTATGAAAGTGAACGTTTGTCACGACTCATTCAAAATATTTTGCAACTAGCCCGTATGACAAGAAATGAGTTTGACCTGGAGCTTAATCCTGTCACTGTTGCTGAGTTAGTCGATACCATTCGTTCGAAAGTGACTTCTCAAGTCGAACGCAACCACTTTGAACTTAACTTAAATTGTGATCAAATCACTAAAGAGTTAAAAGTTAATATCGACCTGGATCAATTTAGCCAAATTATAATAAATTTAGTCGACAATGGAATTAAATTTGCCAACAAAGCAGATAAAAAAGTCATCGATATTAATTGCCAACTTCAAAATAATAATACACTCGTCATTAGTATCCGGGACTATGGTCCTGGAATTGCGAAAGATCAATTGAAAAAGATCTTCACCCTCTTTTATCGAAGCGAAAATGAATTGACCCGTAATACAGTCGGCACTGGTATTGGTCTTGCTCTTGTCAATCAGATTACCCAGGCTATGCACGGTAATATTGATGTGGTTAACCATCAGCCAGGTGCCGAGTTCCGCCTGAGCTTTCCTATTCTTCCGGTAAGCGATAATTCGACGACACCATAAAAACACCTGTTTTGTCGAGTTTGCTGTTTCTCAGGGCGACAATAACGACCGCTGTACACTTAATCTACTGCGAACTCATCAACACCCTACTTAAATCACGCTTTAATGAACATAAACTGATCCGAATTGGCTTTAACCATAAAAACGATTTTCAATTGGTTTATTCTAATATTCGAATGTAACTTTACCCAACAAAACTTCCATCCAAGTCATAAAGTTGGTTACAATCTTAATCAGAACTTAAAACAAATTCATGAGGAGAGAAGTAATGGATCAAGAACTTGCAACTGGGGCAGCAGCGGGTGGATTTGGTATAGCCGCATTAATTTATTTAGCACTCTTATTGTTAATAATTATCGGATGCTGGAAAGCATATGCTAAAGCAGGGAAACCGGGATGGTCATGTATTATACCAATCTATAATATACTCGTCTGGTTAGAAATCTGTGGCCGACCTGCCTGGTGGATAATCCTCGTTTTGCTTATCCCTATCATTCCAGCAATTATTGTATGCATCGATTTTGCTAAGAGTTTCGGAAAAGGTGCAGGAACTGGAATCGGGTTATTCTTGCTGCCATTTATTTTCTTCCCTATTATTGGTTTCGGTAGTGCCACATACACAGGTCCATCTGCAGCACAATCTTAATTATACCTCTACTACTTATGAACCCCGCGCCGTTTTAGGTTGCGGGGTTTTTTCATCTCTTCGAGTATTCCCTGATTTGTGATCCAGCTAACAAAATTCCCCTATAATTTGGTTGAACTTCAAATTTTCTGTGTGACACTGCTTCAGCTTTGGCACTCTTCTGTAAATTTTACTTCACAGAGGCCGATTCTAGTCTTTAATATAAGAAACTATTTTAAGGAGTTTCATTTAGCCGCCAGGGAAATGATGGGAAGTTTAATGTCATGATTTTTGAGAATGTTTTTAAGAGTCTGGTCGAAAATACCAATGACGTTATTATGGTTATGGATTCCACGCCACTGGATGATGGTGGTCCTTTTATTGTTTATGTTAATCCCGCATTTGAAAAACTTATGGGGTATACCTCAGAGGAAGTGGTTGGTAAGAATCCCAGTGTTCTACAGGGTGAGGATACCGACAAGGCCACCCGCCTGAAAATCCGTGAAGCAATGGCCGCAGGCAAACGCATTCGCACACAGATACTCAACTATACGAAAGATGAACAGGCCGTGTGGATGGACATTAATATCGTGCCCATTAAAAATGACCAGGGCGAAATCGCTTACTTCGCGGCCATTGAACGAGACTTAACGGAACATAAGATGCTCGAGTCGCGTCTTGAAAAGCTGGCTAGTACCGACATGCTAACCGGTTTACCCAATCGACTGGCTACTATGAATAAAGCCGCAAAAGAATTTGCCCGCGCAAAACGATATAACCGTCCCTTATCAATCGTAATGATCGATGTTGATCACTTTAAATCTATTAATGATCAATATGGACATGCTGCGGGGGATCATGTACTACAAAATGTCGGACACATTTGTAGTGATACTCTGCGTGACTCTGATGTGCTGGGGCGAATTGGTGGTGAGGAATTTATCCTGTTATTACCCGATACCCCTAAAGCCAACGCGGAACAGGTTGCGGAGCGCATGCGTGTTCGTCTTGCTAACACCATAATCAAATTCAGTGAAATTGAATTAACCATCACGGCAAGCTTTGGCGTTACCTCATTTACATCGGATGATGATACTTTAGAAGAAGTGATTGAACGTGCTGATATGGCAATGTACGCAGCGAAAGACGGCGGACGCAACCAGGTGCAAACCGCAGCTTAATCCTCAAAAACCTTAATAACCTCATCTAAGCCGCTGTCGAGGATAGCTTCGGGTGGAACCTGTAAGGTGGCGATGATAATGGCATTTAAGGCCACATAGGCAAAGACGCCATTGAGTAGGAATAAAAACAACTCATTTTTGAATAACTTACGTAGCCTTTGCCGCATGGAAGAACCTCTTGATAAACAGTGAAACGAATTCACTGTGCCGTAAGAGAAACTTCGGACACACACAGATTTTCTTTAACGAAACGGTCGTTTTTCGTTAATTATTTTTAACACTACGACTAATTGAAATGAGTTTTTGTGACTGAATTATGCATATTCAGCGAAATAGATCCCCACACCGAGTAAAATCAAGGCAACTTCGACCACTGAAATCCATAACAACATATAGGTGATTCGCCGCCCGGACGGTTTCATGGGTTGCCATATCCGACGCATGTACCAACGCCACAAACCAAATTGAGACCAACGTTGCCACATCAGTATATAACGTTGCGTATATTCAGCCCAGGTGGATATGCTTTTATCCACTTCGCCCAGGTGTTGTTCACGCTGTTCTACCGGGAGTCGATCATAGCGATCGATAATGGTTAGTTTCGAACCTGAGTCGCTTGCTTCGATCTTGATTTCAGTACTGGACTTGATGCCGGAATCATAGGCAATCTGATAACCATCAGCGAGTTTAGTCACGCTAAACGCTGTCTCAAAATTAAACGGCGTTTCCTGGCTGGAATTTTTTCCACTGATAAAGTAAACGCCTCCGCCTCTATTTTCCCAGCATTTAAACTCCAGCATAGGATTTATTCGAATCAAGCGCTCAATATCAGCACAAAACTCGCTTAAAGCCTCAACACTTAATGGTGTCTGCACGGAAGCCCAGGCCGCATCTTCCATCGCAAGTGGCCCCGTCATATCATTCATTGGGATGAGGCACCATTTTAACCGGCGTTGTCAATTTACGCGTTACTTTCTTCGTCACCATACGTGATTTCAGACCGGTCTCACCCTTTGGACGAGGCGAACCCATTACAATCAGGTTATATTCTTCATTGTTACTAGCATCAAGCAAGCAGTCTTCTGGCTCTCCGATAACGACCTGTTGGGTATAAACCAGTTCGTGTTGCTCGGCATGTTGCTTAACCCTCGATACTGTTTCTTCAACTTCTTTAGTAAGCTCTGATTCAATATAACGCCGATAACGGTCACGAGTAACACCATTATTCAGCCAATCATCTCCCGTCATCCCCTGCCACAATGACGGCACGACCAACAGATGATGCAAGTGATCGCCTTTGTTACAATTCTCAATTGCAGCCTGTTCAGCCGCTATGGCGCCTTGCGTGCCATGGCTGGCCAATAAAATATTATTTTCTGCGTTCATTTTTTCACCTTACAAACAGTTAGTAAAAAAATTCAATGCCCGCCTATACAGGCGGACATTGAACAATCACCTTTCGACTTTATACGAAAATTAAAACGGCAAAAGCAATGGCTAAAGCAAAAACTAATGCCATTAAGTCTTCTCTTCGATCACTGCCAAAAATTGACAATGCTGAACCACGATCATATTCATTTTCCATTTTATATATCCTCTTAATTAAATGGTTGTCTGGATCAACAACATGACAACAACTAATGACAAGGCTGCTTTAACGAAGCCGACAATGCCACCAATAACCGCTGGTTGACCACCTGCTTGTTTCATTGCGCCAACGGTAATTTGCATACCAAGTCCAACCAGACCAAAGGCGAATAGCCAGGTGATCCATTTACGGAATGCTTTAACTTTCGCAGCCGTATGTCGAACCGCTTTATGAGACTTTTTAAGAATCTTGTTTGCGTCTTTCGACAAGACTTTGGAATTGACCAGACCACGGATTGCATCATCATGCTCAATGGTCATGATCTTGCCATTCTCCATCAAGCCGGTCACCGCTGCCTTACGATCCTCACGTTGTATCTTGCCAAACTCTGCTTGTAAGACTGCAATTTTACTTGCGTCAAGCAGATTCTTGTCCTTGAATCCTGTATCTGCAGTATTACCAAAATATTTACCCTTATAGTGATTTGCCGGAGCAAACATGCCGGTGGTAGATAAGGCAAATAGCAGTATGAAACCAAGCACAAACACAGGGAATTTCTCAAACACGACTTTACCCACGTTCACCTTAGCCGTCGCTTCGCTGCCTTCACGTTTGACATACCAAACCGCTAACCACAAGACGATAATTGGCAATACCAATACACGAGTGATATTAAAGATCTCAGCAACTTTTAGAGTTTCAATACCGTCAGGCTGGTAGGCTAATGCCGCACCGGCGACTTGTGCCGAGTTGAGGATACCGGTACCGGCCCAGGCACCAAACTGTACATGCGTCATACCGAGTAGATTGCCAATGATGGGGAAGATAAACATACAACCGACACCCCATAACAAAATGGTACCAATGGTATAAGCAATCTCAACTGATTTGGCTTGCACTACTGGTGCAGCCGCAACTGTAGCCGACACACCACATACACCCATACCGGCGGATAACACACCCCCCATCGAGTTAGGAATTTTACGTCGAGCACCGATCCATAAAACCATGCCAACCGAACCCAATACAAAAAAGCCTATCATAATGATAGATAGACCACCCAGGTTCTTTAATTCTGCAGCACTGTATAAAGTACCTAATAAAATGACGCCCGTCTTCAAACCAAGACGAGACAAACGCACACCGTTTTTCGCCCATTCGGGTACCTTGAAAACATTAACGATAACGATACCGGTAACAATACCCAGTACAACATAGTTTAGGCCTAATAACTTATGTATATATTTGCCTGTATCGCCAACCTTACCCATTCCCGTACTGATGACGGCAATTTCTGGTGCGATGAACCAACGAACCAACATTGCAATTAACAATATAAAAATACCGCCGGCAACCGTTGAAGAATAATAATCGAGCGCACCTTCTTTATGACTACCAAATAAATGCCAGGCACCGACTATAGCTGAGAAAATACCGAAATATAGTGGCAATGTAGATAGTTCTGAACTGTATTTATATTTTTTGCCATTCGCTAAATGCTCAATAACGGGTGCTAGCATACCGCTATCTGCCATATACCAGATAGCCAGCATAATA
>CAMYOL010000049.1 GCA_947260005.1 uncultured Ectothiorhodospiraceae bacterium | reverse complement strand
GATCGGAAAACATCGTGTAGGTTCCTTACTAGCGTACCATCATTTTATAAGTGTTTGATTTTGATCCTTTTTATCGTTAATTTCGTGGGGATACCTCAGTCTCTGACCCCATTTAAATTGACCCCGGCTTTTTTTATTAAATAATAAAAAAGGGGTGTCTAAAAAGACACCCCTGAATTTATACCACTTTATACTTTTTAGAAGAGTTTCTTTTATCGATTAAATACCTGAGCCTTTAGATCCGGTAAATTCTGGATAGGCTTCCATACCGCACTCGGCAATATCCAAACCTTCGTACTCTTCTTCTTCACTTACTCGAATACCCATAACCATCTTGATCACAAACCATGCAACAAAGCTAGCGACAAAGACCCAGACAAAGATGGTAATTAATCCGACTAACTGACCACCAAATGTCGTATCACCATTTGTGAGTGGAACGGCTAATAAGCCCCACATCCCCACTGTGCCATGAACAGATATCGCACCAACCGGATCATCGATCTTGAGTTTATCCAGACCAACAATTGAGAACACAACAATCACACCACCAGCGGCACCGATTAATGTCGCTTCTAACGCAGACGGGGTTGAAGGTTCAGCGGTAATCGCAACCAAACCAGCTAAAGCACCATTTAAGGCCATGGTCAGGTCAGCTTTTCCGAACATGATACGGGCAACAATAGTCGCCGCAATCACACCACCGGCGGCGGCGGCATTCGTGTTTAAGAACACCATCGCAACAGAGTTAGCCGCTTCGATGTTACTCAGTTTTAATACAGAACCACCGTTAAAACCAAACCAGCCCATCCATAAAATGAACGTACCTAAAGTGGCTAATGGAAGATTAGCACCCGGTATCGCATTCACTCGACCATCAGCGGCGTATTTTCCTTTACGTGCGCCTAGAAGGATAACGCCAGCAAGCGCAGCTGCAGCACCCGCTAAATGCACAATACCTGAACCAGCAAAGTCAGAGAATCCAAAATCGTCCCCTAAACTGAACATACCAAATACAGGCTTACTACCCCATGTCCATGAACCTTCTATTGGATAGATAAATCCGGTCATAACAACCGCAAACGCCATAAAGGCCCACAGTTTCATGCGTTCAGCGACCGCACCCGAAACAATTGACATCGCCGTGGCAACAAATACCACCTGGAAGAAAAAGTCAGACGCATCGGAATAAGAAGCGGAGTCAGAACCAAAACCATTTTCAGCAGAGACTTTAAGTTTATCAGCGACAAGCGTATCGCCACCGACAATCCCATCTAAGAAAACACCACCGCCATACATAAAGTAGTAACCAATCACCATGTAGGCCGTACATGAAATGGCAAACAAGGTTACATTTTTAGTCAAAATTTCGGTCGTGTTCTTAGAACGAACTAGACCTGCTTCAAGCATGGAGAATCCAGCGGCCATCCACATTACCAATGCACCACACACCAGGAAATAAAAGGTGTCTATGGCGAACTGTAATTGAAAGATATTATTTTCCATTGTGTCCTCCCGTTACAGTGCTTCGGTGCCGGATTCACCGGTACGAATGCGCACTGCCTGTTCAACAGCTGTTATAAATATTTTGCCATCACCGATCTTGCCAGTGTTTGCAGCCTTGCTGATTGCTTCGATGACTTGATCTGCCAGACCATCATCGACAACGGCTTCCACTTTAACTTTTGGTAAAAAGTCGACCACATACTCTGCACCACGATACAACTCAGTATGTCCTTTTTGTCGACCAAACCCTTTCACTTCTGTCACCGTGATACCTTGTACTCCGATTTCGGATAAGGCCTCACGTACATCGTCGAGTTTGAAAGGTTTGATGATTGCCATAACCATTTTCATGGCTAACCCTCCTATTTTTAGTTTTAAAAGTTCTCACCACTGGGTGAGCTAAATGTTTAAAAGCCTTCTTGTAACGCCTAAATGCCTAAACAATCGCATATGAGAAGTAACAAGCCTGCCTTATGCATCCTTAGAATGCACTTGACGTGCCAGTATTTTTTTATATAAATATCAAAGTCTTAGGGGAGTGTTCGATCACTAGCGCACATTATTGGTGCGTATAATTTACGATGCACAGGGCTGATCGCACTATAATTGTGCGTTTTAAATGGGTATTCTGTCTGTGAAATTTAAGTTAATGGCAGGTAAAGAATAAGGCTAAACCGTTAGATACTGTTTTACCAGATCATCATTTAAACCCGCCATCTCGCCTTCAGCGACCTTACGACCACGATCGAGGATAATGAATTGTTCGCCAACCCGCCGGGCAAATGGTAATTTTTGTTCAACCAGTAAAACCGTAATATTCTCTTCCTTATTGAGCTTAATAATAATGTCGCCAATCTCTTGGACGATATTTGGTTGAATGCCTTCCGTCGGTTCATCCAGCAGCAAGATGCTTGGATCCAATGCCAGCGCACGGCCAATGGCTAATTGTTGCTGTTGGCCACCCGACAAGTCACCGCCACGGCGTTTCATCATTTGTTTTAAAACAGGAAACAGTTCAAAAATTCGTTCCGGGATATCCTTCAGTTTATCTTTACGTGCGGTTAAACCAATACGAAGATTCTCCTCTACGGTAAGCTGCGCGAAGATCTCCCGGCCCTGCGGTACATAACCGATACCCAGTCGCGAACGTAACTCCGCGGCTTTACCACTGATCACCTGATCGTTATAACTTATCTGACCGCCCTTGATCGGCAGCAGGCCCATCACCGATTTAAGCATGGTGGTCTTACCCATGCCATTGCGACCCATTAAGCAGACGCAACTACCCGGTTCGATGGTAACGGAAAGATCCCAAAGGATATGGCTGCCGCCGTAAAACTGATTGACTTTATCGAGCTTCAGCACGTCCGTTATTCTCCGTTCACTTATTCACCAAGATAGACTTCTTTTACACGCGGATCCGTTTGCATTTCACTCATGGTACCTTCTGCCAATACCGAACCTTCGTGTAATACCGTCACTGTTTCCGCAATCGAACGGACAAAATCCATATCATGTTCAACCACCACCACCGAATGATCACCGGCTAAACGTTTCAATAATTCTGCTGTTTTATCCATCTCCTGATGGGTCATACCAGCAACGGGTTCATCGACCAGTAATAAACGTGGGTTTTGCATTAGTAACATACCGATCTCAAGCCATTGTTTTTGCCCGTGTGAAAGTGAGGTGGCTTCATGGTCACGCTGATCTTTTAAGCCAATAATCTCCATCACATCATCAATACGATCACGTTGCTCGCCATTAAGTTTTGCAAACAGAGTCGGCCAAACTTGTTTATCCGCAGCCATCGCCAGTTCAAGATTTTC
Source organism: uncultured Ectothiorhodospiraceae bacterium (assembly GCA_947260005.1). Classification (GTDB taxonomy): domain Bacteria; phylum Pseudomonadota; class Gammaproteobacteria; order UBA6429; family Thiohalophilaceae; genus SZUA-24. The sequence continues at coordinate 62,566 of CAMYOL010000049.1, read as the reverse complement.
AAAGATAGTATGAAATGGAAAAATAGTTGGTTTTTGAAACTTACGACCAATACCGGCATGCGCAATCTCGTATTCACTCATACGAGTTAAGTCCATGGTTTGGCCAAAATAAGCGACACCACTATCTGGGCGGGTCTTGCCGGTAATAACATCCATCATGGTCGTTTTACCTGCTCCATTCGGACCGATAATACAACGCAACTCACCATCATTAATGTATAAGGTCAAATCATTGAGCGCCTTAAAACCATCAAAGCTAACGGAAATATTTTCAACGTATAAGATCGTGCCGTGCGAAATATCCAACTCACCAGGCATAACCGAGTGCCTTCCTGCCGAAAACGGCAGACGCTTCTCTTGTACAAAATCAAAGACCTTATCGCGGCGCATTACATTGCGAAGACGATCGAGTTCGCGCATTAATCATCTCCTTGTTGTATAGAATTGGTCGCCCTGGAAGAGTCCCGGGCAGAATCAGGAGAAGTTTCCGGTGTGGATGTCTTCGCTTGTTTTTTTCTAAATTGCTGCCATAGGCCCACCAAACCTTTTGGCATGAAGACCGTCACAACAATAAATAAAGCACCCAGAGCAAATAACCATAACTCCGGCAGCACTGCAGTAAAATAAGTTTTGCCGTAATTCACGGCAACGGCGCCTAATGCTGCACCGTAGAGTGTCGCCCGGCCACCAACCGCGACCCAGACAACCAGTTCGATAGAATTCAATGGTGAGAACTCACCAGGATTGATAATACCAACCTGAGGAACATATAAGGCACCTGCAATGCCCGCTAAAATAGCCGAGACCACAAACACCCAGAGTTTAAAGCTCTCGACTTTATAGCCGATAAATCTCGCCCGATCTTCCGAGTCGCGCACCGCAATCACCACTCGGCCCAATTTTGAAGTCACAATATAACGCGACAATAAATAGCCTAAGGCCAACGCCACTGCGGAAGCAATAAAGATCACTGCACGAGTCGATCCTGCTTGTAAGTTAAACCCCAGGATATCTTTAAAATCCGTTAAACCGTTATTGCCTCCGAAACCCATTTCGTTTCTGAAAAAAGCCAGTAATAAAGCATAGGTTAACGCCTGGGTCATGATCGATAGATAAACACCAGTTACCCGGGAACGGAACGCCAACCAGCCAAACACAAAAGCCAACAAGCCCGGTACTAATACAACCATTAACATCGCAAACCAGAACATATCAAAGCCTTGCCAATACCAGGGTAGCTCTGACCAGTTCAGGAACACCATAAAATCCGGTAACTCTGGATTACCATAGACACCGCGATCACCTATCTGGCGCATCAGGTACATGCCCATGGCATAACCACCAAGGGCAAAAAACGCACCATGCCCTAAACTTAAAATTCCGCAATAGCCCCAGACCAAATCCAGAGCAATTGCCAGTAGTGCGAAACATAAATACTTACCCAATAACGTCAGGGTATAGGTTGATACGTGAAAGATGGAGTCGGTCGCAACAAATAAATTCAATCCAGGAATAATTATGATTAACGCCAACAAAATGGATAACAGGGTCGTTCCGCCCTTATCATTTTTCATCATGGTTAAAACTAAGGATTGATGAGCCATGTTAGCTCTCCGCCGCACGGCCTTTTTGCGGGAATAATCCACGCGGCCGTTTCTGAATAAATAAGATAATAAAGATTAACACCAGGATCTTGGCCATCACTGCACCGGCCCAGGGCTCCAGGAATTTGTTAATCACCCCCAATGACATGGCCGCTACCAGTGTTCCCCATAGATTACCAACACCACCAAAGACCACCACCATGAATGAATCAATGATATAAGCCTGACCCAGGTTTGGACCCACGTTGGTCAATTGACTCAAGGCAACGCCCGCCAGGCCGGCAATGCCTGCACCTAACCCAAACGTCAAGGCATCAACCCATTCCGAACGAATGCCCATCGCTTTGGCAATATTGCGATTTTGCGATACTGCGCGCACCTGTAAACCCAGACGGGTTTTTTTCAAGATTAAAACCAACGCAATCAACACCATAATGCTAAAGGCAAAAATGTATAACCGATTATAAGTAATCGCAAAAACCGGATTAATTTCCAAGGAACCACTCATAAAAGCGGGGGTGACCACCGCCTGATTGGTCGGGCCGAATATCACCCGAACCAGTTGTTGTAAAATTAAACTGATACCAAATGTTGCTAACAGTGTTTCTAATGGTCGTCCGTACATAAATCGAATAACCAGCCGCTCAATCGCCACCCCAAATGCACCTGCAACAATAAAGGCCAAAGGCATCGCAACAAATATTGACGCGCCAATGTAATTTGGCATGATTTGTTGTACAACGTAAGCCGTATAGGCCCCAATCATCATGAGCTCACCATGAGCCATATTAATGACCCCCATCACCCCGAAGGTAATGGCCAGACCGATGGCAATTAATAACAAGACCGAGCCTAAACTCAGACCGAACACGATATTTTCTAATACACCATAATAGGCAATACGATCATTAATCTTAACTAACGCTGATTTAGCTTTAGCACGTACCAACTCATCAGCTTCCAGATAGTTTCCATCCGCATCCGGCAAAGCAAGGCTTTCTAATTTGTTTTTTACTTCCGGCAACAAACTGTTTGTTAATGTTGATATAGCGGCTAATTTTTTTTGTTTGTCTCCAGAGCTCAAATCCCATAAGGCGATACCAGCCTGGGCGTCTTTTACAATTGATTCATTTTTTTCTGTTTCAAGTAAGGAGATTAATAAAGCATATGATGTTTCATTCATATTCTTGATCACTTGCTGCACCGCTGCCGCGCGAACCTTATCATCCTGACTTTTTACACGTAAGGTAGCAATGTAACCACGTAATAGTTTACGCAGTTTATTGTTAACCGATATTTTTTTTAGTTTACTTTTTTCAGTGATATCGAGGATTTCGTTTGATATCACATCGGTAACTTTGATGTTTTCTTGTTGCTTTTCTAAAAACACAACCTGTTTATCAGACTTCACATAATATAGCTTGTTGGTCAGCATCGCCTGGAGTATGGAGAGTACCCGTGCATCGTCAACTGTTACCAGGGTTTCAACGGCGGCCGTTTTCTTCTTGAATCCCTTGCCAGTAAAAAGAGGGATCGTATTCTCGAAATTGTTTTCGGGTACGCCTTCCGCATGTACTGCATCACTTGAAACAGTATTTCCAGGTTCACTGGCAACCACAAATCCACTGATGAATAGCAGTGATACCAGAATGATGTATTTAATTGATAACAAACGTTGCATATTAATTTTCTTATTTTATAGGCGTTGTTATTCGTTTTACTTGACCCGCCAATCATACTCTCTGTCGGATACAATTGGTAGAAATTGCACAGTAATTAACTAAATGGTTTATTCAAGATATAAAAAAACCCCAGTTAGTCGAACTAACTGGGGTTTGGTTTTACTGCATTATTTAAAGTTTTGACCAGAACATTTTTTAGTCTTGGTATTATAGTTTCCGCATTTGAGTTTAACCCAATCTGAAACCACATCTTTACTGCCAGGTAAGAAATCTGACCAGGCATCACCCGGTACGGTTCCTTCAGTCTGCCATACCGTTTCAAACTGACCATTTTCCTGGATCTCACCAATCAGTACAGGTTTGGTCAAGTGATGGTTAGGCAGCATTTCTGCGGTACCGCCAGTCATGTTTGGCACTTTGATACCAATCATGGCTTGCTCAACTTTATCTGTATCAGTCGATTTTGCTTTCTCTACCGCTTTTGCCCACATGTTAAAGCCGATTACTGTTGCTTCCATTGGATCATTGGTTACACGTTTTTTATCTTTAATAAACGCCTGCCATGATTTAATGAACTCTGCATTTTCTTTGCTATCCACACTCATGAAATAGTTCCATGCGGCTAAGTGACCGACTAATGGCTTGGTATCAATACCAGATAGTTCTTCTTCACCAACCGAGAACGCCACGACTGGAATATTTTCAGCAGAAATACCCTGATTACCGAGCTCTTTATAGAAAGGTACATTGGCATCACCATTGATAGTTGAAACTACAGCCGTTTTCTTACCGGCTGAACCAAATTTCTTGATGTCAGAGACAATACTTTGCCAATCAGAGTGGCCAAAAGGGGTGTAGTTGATCATGATATCTTTTTGAGCAACACCTTTGGCTTTCAAATAAGCTTCTAAAATTTTATTGGTGGTACGAGGATAGACATAATCGGTACCGGCAAGTACCCAACGCTTAACACCGACTTCATTCATTAAGTAGTCTACTGCTGGAATAGCTTGTTGGTTTGGCGCCGCACCCGTGTAGAAAACATTTTTAGAAGATTCTTCACCTTCATATTGAACCGGGTAAAACAACAAACCATTTAATTCTTCAATAACGGGTAAAACCGATTTACGTGATACCGATGTCCAGCAACCAAAGATAACATCTACTTTTTCTTTTTCGATTAACTCACGCGTTTTTTCTGCAAATAATGGCCAGTTAGAGGCTGGATCAACCACCACCGCTTCTAACTTCTTACCTAATAGACCACCTTTTTTATTTTGTTCTTCAACCATCATCAAAACCGTGTCTTTCAACGTGGTTTCACTAATGGCCATAGTGCCTGACAAGGAATGTAAAACACCTACTTTAATCGTATCCGCTGCTTGAGCCGAAGCGGTGAAACCTAAAACAGCTGCACTGACAACGGTATATTGCGCTACTTTCTTAAGCCAGTTACGCATGACTAACCTCCGAGAAATTTATTATTGATATTTGATTAGAAAAAGGTGCTAAAGCGAATACCTAACCTCTCGCTTTAGCACCTATGTTTTTATAGATCAGTATTTATTGTTCTTAGAAACTATAAGTAACACCCACGACCATTGAGTCGTTGTATTCAAGTCCAGTACGATCTTCACCAGCAAAGGTGTACTGAACATATGCTTCGGCGCCACTTTTGCCAAGAGGTTTAGAAGCCGTTACGTTAAAATGACGGAAACCAGAAGTAGATGTTGTCGTAGAACCTAATTTACTGCTATCACTATCATCATAAGTGTAATAACCATAATCTAATGCAAAACCGATATCGCTACCAAAGGTCGTCGCCCAACCTGCTTTCCAGTAGATATCACCTGAGTTACCCCACCAGCCATCTTGCAGCAAATATTGTGCGCCAACATAGAAATTACCTGGGAAGGTTAGTGTACCGGTTGCTTCTAACAAATCAGAATCGTCTACATTTACATAGATGTATTGAATTAAACCCAAATCCCAGCCAAAACCTTTACCAAAGGTACCGGCATAACCAGCATAGAAATCATTTTCAAACCCTTTTGTATCAAATTTATTGTCTCCACCAGTACCATCTGGATCGGGATCTGGCGTGCCTACTTCATAAGAATAACCTAAGCTAGAAAACCACCAGCCAGCATACCAACCGGAATCTTTAGCAGCCCAATCCACACCGCCTTGGATAGCAGCACCATCATTTTCTTCAAAAATACCACGTAACAAATATTTAGAGTGAATACCGACATTGTAAGAAACTTCGGCCTGGGCGGTCTCTGGAGCAGCAAAGCTGCCAGCGGTCGCTACCGTAGCCGCCATTGTCGCTGCTGCGAGGTTAAGTTTTAGAGATTTCATTTTTCTACTCCTGAGTAGTTAATGTTTTATAAAATTTTTTATCAGCTTGTATTTATTGAAAATGCGTCACAACAGTGCATTTCCTCCCTTTATTCAGTATTTGAACAAATGAACACAACCTATGTAAGGCATATGAGCAAGGGTCATGCCAATCCAAAAACTCTATAATAATTAGATAGTTATGGCATATTGAGGCTAATACGGCTTGCTCAAATGAGCTATTAAAGTGCGCTTGCACCATAAAGATGCTCTAACATGGTGCTAATATGACTGATAATAAGGTTATAAAATACCCATGAGCGCTAAGCCGTCAGCGACTCGGTCAACATACCTTGCTCGATCAAAACTTGCTCAACTTTATCCAGTCCCTCACCCGTTTTTATATTAGTAAAGATATAGGGACGTTCTGCTCGCATCATTTTCGCATCGCGATCCATCACTTCGAGAGATGCGCCGACGTGTGGGGCAAGATCAATTTTATTAATGATTAATAAATCGGATTTTGTGATACCCGGACCGCCTTTGCGCGGGATCTTGTCTCCGGCGGAGACGTCAATCACATAGATAGTAAAGTCCGACAACTCCGGGCTAAACGTCGCACTTAAATTATCGCCACCACTTTCGACTAATACCAGATCAAGGTTATCAAAACGTGCGTTCAGATCGGCGACCGCTGCCAAATTCATTGAGGCGTCTTCACGAATTGCCGTATGCGGACAACCACCGGTTTCAACACCAATGATTCGATCCTCACTTAAAGCCGAGCGCTTAATTAAAAATTGTGCATCTTCTTTGGTATAGATGTCATTTGTAACTACGGCGATGTTAAAACGCTCACGCATTGAATGGCACAAGGCCTCTACCAATGCCGTTTTACCCGATCCGACCGGGCCACCCACTCCAACTCTTAATGCTTGATCTTGTGACATTAATTATGTCTCCGCTTTAGTTTTCTTACCGCGTCATTATGATCGAAATAATCTTGAATACTGTGTCTCATGTAATGCGCTGGCGATACTGACAGCCGGTGCCAGCATACCAATATCTTCATCATTGATTGCAAGCCCTTTTTCAACCGCCTCAGGAATTGATTCTGAAACGGACATTAAGATCCTTTGTCCCGCAGTCTGACCTAATGGGACTAATTTTATCGCCGCCGCCACCTGGTTTTCGAGCCATGCCCACAGGTAACCGTTAGAAATTTCATTAAGAGAAATATTCCACTCGACAGCGGCTAAGGACAATAAGCTGGCAAAACAAGCGGTATCAGATTGTTTATATTTTTCTGCACGTTGAATCCCTAGATCGGTTAATAACACCGCCAGCGCTCGACCTAAATGTAAATCTTCTGCCAGCAACTCACTGGATTCACGCGAGGCAATGAGAAACTGGCTCCATTGGTTTACCGAGCTTTCATCATGATTGGTCCATGCCTGATATAGGCGTTTTAAAACCGGTATATCCAAATAAGATAAACTGTGTCTGACTTGTCCCTGTATCCATTGTTTTACATCGTCTTCATCACCCAGCCATTCGGCATGCAGTGCGTATTCCAGACCCTGCGAATACGCATAGGCGCCTACCGGTAGGGCCGGACTAATGAGCTGCCACAGGCGCAGCATTGGCAACGATTGGTTTTGTTCGATATTCATATCCAACTTAAAGGCATCATTTTCAATGGCTGTGATGGTGGTGACCACCACCATAGGCCCCGGCTTCAGGCTCAAAGGTGGCTTGTTCACAAACAGTGGTCACTCCCAGACCGGCCAGCATGTCATCGAGGACATGATCATGTAAATATCGAATGCTGTTCGCATTTATCTGTAATGGTACGTGGCGATTTCCCAAGTGGTAGCAGGCGCGAGCGAATAAGGTCGCATCGTTTATCTCAGCAATCGAAACGGTTTCTTCTGCTGCCTTGATCATGATCACCGTACCATCTTCTGCCTTGATCGCATCACCGCCACGTAAGATAGTGCCGCGCGGTAACATTAAACCAATATCACTACCATTATCCAGAGTAGCCTTCAGGCGACTCTTTTGTCGTAATTCATACGGCAAGGTGAGCGTCTCATCATACTCATGTTGATGTGCTAACACTTCGTTTGCTTTTATCATGATGAAACGACCTTAGAACAGAAAATATTTCTGGGCTAGCGGTAAGACATCAGCCGGTTCACAGGAAAGTAACTGGCCATCGCAACGGACTTCATAAGTTTGTGAATCTACCTCGATCTTAGGTTGATAATCGTTTAGACGCATATCGCTTTTACGAATCGTTCGTGTATTACTCACAGCAGCCACTTGTTTTGATAAGTTGAGTTGTTCTGCAATTCCAGCCTCCAAACCTACTGTTGATAAAAACGTTAAACAGGTATGTGAACGAGCTCCGCCCATTGCACCAAACATATATCGATAATGCACGGGTTGGGGGGTCGGTATCGACGCATTCGGATCACCCATCGGTGCCGCCGCAATGAAACCACCTTTAATGATCAGTGCCGGTTTTGCGCCGAAAAAAGCAGGTTTCCATAACACCAGATCCGCTAGTTTTCCAACTTCAACCGAACCGACTTGATCAGAGATGCCATGGGTGATCGCCGGATTAATGGTGTATTTAGCGATATAGCGTTTGGCACGGTGATTATCATTCCGATCACTATCTTCTGCTAACGCCCCGCGCTGAACTTTCATTTTATGTGCGGTTTGCCAGGTACGAGTCACAACTTCACCAACCCTCCCCATCGCTTGTGAGTCCGATGCAATCATTGAGAAGGCTCCAAGGTCGTGCAAGATATCTTCAGCTGCAATGGTTTCACGGCGTATGCGCGACTCGGCAAAGGCAACGTCTTCTGCGATATTCGGATCTAAATGATGGCAAACCATTAACATGTCCAGGTGTTCATCAATGGTGTTAACCGTATACGGACGGGTAGGATTGGTGCTCGAAGGCAACACATTCGCTTCACCACAGGCCTTGATAATATCCGGCGCGTGGCCACCCCCTGCCCCTTCTGTATGATACGTATGTATCACCCGATCTTTAAAAGCGGCCAGCGTATCTTCGACAAAACCCGATTCATTTAACGTATCAGTATGGATCGCAACTTGTACATCCGTTAGCTCGGCAACGGTTAAGCAATTGTCGATCGCGGCAGGGGTCGTGCCCCAGTCTTCGTGTAATTTTAGACCCATCGCACCAGCCGCGACCTGTTCTAGCAACGCGTCTGGCGTGCTGGCATTACCTTTACCAAGGAATCCTAAATTCATCGGTAGATCATCCGCGGCCTGTAACATGCGATGAATGTTCCACGGACCTGGAGTACAAGTGGTCGCATTCGTCCCCGTTGCCGGCCCGGTTCCACCGCCTAACATAGTGGTGACTCCTGACATTAAAGCTTCTTCTATTTGTTGTGGACAAATAAAATGAATATGCGCATCAATTCCACCGGCCGTTAAAATCTGTCCTTCGCCAGCAATCGCCTCGGTACCCGGGCCAATAACAATATCAACACCGGGTTGCACATCTGGATTACCGGCCTTACCGATCGCGCTGATCCGCCCATCCTTTATACCAATGTCTGCTTTAATGATACCCCAGTAATCCAGGATCAAGGCATTAGTAATGACCGTATCCACCACGTCGTTACTGGTAGCCTGTCCCTGGCCCATGCCATCACGAATAACCTTACCACCACCGAATTTAACTTCATCACCGTAAATGGTTTTGTCGTCTTCAACTTCAATAATGATCTCGGTGTCGCCTAAACGTACCCGGTCGCCTTTGGTTGGACCGTACATCTCGGCATAAGCTTGTTTGCTAATCTTGCTCATTATTATTAATCCTTGTTCGTTCTAAATTCCTGAGTGGTACGATTACAGCGATCCCATTATCTTGCCGGTAAATCCATATACATTTCGATTTCCGGCATAGGCGACCACTTCAACGTCCCGTGTTTGCCCGGGCTCAAAGCGCACCGCGGTGCCGGCGGCAATGTTTAAACGAAAACCTTTTGTCGCTTCTCGCTCAAATTGCAAAGCCGAATTGGTTTCGTAAAAATGATAATGCGAGCCCACCTGAATAGGTCGATCGCCCGTATTGGCTACACTGATGGTTTTAGTCTCTCGTCCTGAGTTTAATTCGATATCACCGTCTTCTATAAAATACTCGCCCGGTTTCATTATGAATTCCTCTTGTTGTTTTTATGTTTTCTTTGTTGTTTTCGTAAATCCTATTCGTCATTCCCGCGCAGGCGGGAATCCACTTATATAATGGATTCCCCTCTCCAGGGGAATGACAACAGGAGGGGAATGACGCAACTTGGATAATGAGATAAAAGTTCTTTCATACAATAGGATTATGTACGGTTACCAGCTTAGTGCCATCCGGGAACGTCGCTTCGACTTGTACATCGTGGATCATATCGGCAATGCCATCCATGACATCATCCGCATTTAACAAGGTGGTGCCATAACTCATTAACTCAGCCACCGTCTTACCTTCTCGCGCACCTTCAAGGATCGCCGCTGAAATATAGGCCACTGCCTCGGGATAATTCAGTTTCAAACCTTTTGCTTTTCGACGCTCGGCTAACATGCCGGCCGTGAAAATCAGCAGTTTATCTTTTTCTCTTGGTGTCAGTTCCATAGTTGTTGTTCCACACTCTATATATTAGGTATTCCAAATTCGTGGTAGCTCGGCGGGACGACCAATCCATGCCATCCGTAATGCCTGCCAAACCCGGGTAAAATATTCTCGCGCCAAAATTCCCTCATTGGTTAAACATCGACAAACGAGTAAATCACCCATTAACGTCGCCGATCCTAGTCCATTATTAACCGATTCAACGGATCGTGCCAGATCCAAAGCATCATTATTCGCCCCAACAACCACCATTAAACCCATAACAGCATAATCTGCCATTCCCCATTTTGCCTTTAACAAATCACTACCGCCGATAAGGGCCGTGCGCTCAATTAAAACAGGGTTTCCATCACGCCAGATTTCGAAGGCCTGACGACAAAAACCGTCATTATAGAGTTCTCCGCTCGCCGGCCGCCCAAGGCATAATATTTCCCACCCTGTAAAAGCCGCCCTGGGGGCAAGTTCGACCCGGGTCATTGTATTAACTTTGGATTTATCAAATAAAATTGTATCTTGTGGTAACCATTCGAGTGTTGCACCGTTGGCAACCGATAGATTTTGATTTTGCCGCGCCTGGCGATCATCACAACGATAAAATTTGGTCGATGCGGGCGTGGTAATCAAGGCATGCGCATCCGGTTCGACATCAACATTCACCGTTAATTTATCCCCGCCAACCACCCCACCAGGAGGATGCAGGAGATAAGTGTGGCACACCTCATCGCCCTCGGGATAAAATGGTTTTTGTACAACTAAAGGACCAATATGCTGACGTCCAGCCAACACCGATCGGCCACGTGATTTTTTATATGCCAATGATAACTCGGCTCGCCAGCAACGATGGTCTAGCTTATTTGCGTTGACTACACTCATTAGTGTGTCCCGATCAAAATAGCACTGCCAATACCAATGGCACCTAAACCCAAAAAACTTCTTATCAATCGAAACACTTTTTCGTTATACAGTACAATCAATTTAGAGAAGTAACCTAGTATTCCACCAAACAACAGCATGGCTAGAATGACTCCGAAACTGAAAATAACTAAATATAAAAAACCGTATAGCGGGCGCTGGGTCATGGTGATCGGTATAACAGCCAGTAACGGTGCCGAACCGGCCAGACCATGTAACATCCCAACAAACAGGGCAGTATGCGAGTGCGTGTGTGATTTAAGTTTTTGGTGTGAATGCCAGTGCGCATGTTGAGGGAGATCATCGTGTTGATGAAAATGAATGTGAATCTGTCGACGCCAAACATCATATAAAACAAACAATCCAATCAGAATCAGTATCGTGGCTACTGCCATCTCGGCATATAAACTTAGCTCTTCAGGTAAATTCACACCGAGAAAAAAAACAACCAGACCGACTATAAACAGTGTCAAACCATGGCCAAAGGCCCAGCGCAAACAAAACCGGATATTGGATTTTATGCCTAACTTACCGGAAGCCAGATTGCTCACGGCCATAATATGATCTGCATCCAGTGAATGCAGCAGGCCTAAACCAAAGGCTAAAGTCAGTAACACCGAAATCTGGCTGTAATCCACCTGAGCCCCTTATTATTAATTTAATGAGCGAGAGGCCTTGATTATAATGAGATGTCCATTGGACTTGCAAAGAAAAATAGGGGTCTGAAAAAATATAGGGGTCAGCGAAATTTAAATGGGGTCAGAGACGTATTTTTTTTTTTGATTTTTGACTAAAAATACGTCTCTGACCCCATTTAAATTTCGCTGACCCCTATTATTTCTAAAAAAAGCCCGCTTCTGCGGGCTTTTAGTATTTATAAACTTACGCGTTTATTTAAAATCAAATGTTTTAACACCGGTAAGAAACACATACGTATCATCTGGATTAGTAGGACTGTCTCGATCAATCGAGGTCGCCGTCAGACTGAAATCGATTCCGGCGAGTATCTTGCTGACCCCAACAGAAACGTCTTCCGCATCACCATTTGTTGCATCGTCATTCAGATTACCATAATGCAAATGCAGAACCCATTCCTGAGGAAATTCATAAGAATATTTTAAATCAACATACGTATAATCAGGGCCGCTATCTCGATCACCAATATAGTAGTACAAATAGAGATCCTTAAAGCCGGCACCAAAGAAGATCTCACTCAAATCAGGCAGGTTGCTATCGGTATACTCATAGGCAATATAGCCAACATCAAACTTGACACTCTCATTCAGTTTAAAGTTATAACCTACATATAAATCAATCTCAAAACCATCGGCTTGATAAGCAGGAAAATCGACATTTGAGGCCCACGCGCCAACATACAAACTACCGTCGTGCTCAAATTCATTAGTGAAATCGACCCCGCCCTGGATCGCGATATTGTCATCCGTCTGAGTCTCACCACGGAATACGTAATTGGTGGTGACGCCTACATTAGCGGTTAATTCCGCCTGAGCAACGCCAGCCAGACCCAACAAACCCACACCACACAATATTGATTGTTTAATTTTTGATTGCATGTATAACACTCCTTAGGTTCATGCGTTTATAATCACTTTGTCGATTACATTTGACTGGCAACCGAACTAACATTAGGTTAGATAAAATTTCGGCAATTATAACAGCTCTTTAGCTGAATAAAACGAATCAATGCACGATTTTGGGGCATATAAAAAGGCAACCACTATGGCAATAAACCCTATTGAAGATCTGGTTAATCAGGTGCTGGATAAACTACCACAAGGCGCTGACGCCTTACGTGATGATGTTAATCAAAATTTAAAGGCCGGGCTCACCATCGCTTTAAAGAAAATGGATCTGGTCACACGAGATGAGTTCGATGTGCAAAAAGCCGTACTGGAAAAGACTCGCGAAAAATTGAACCAGCTCGAAAAGCAGGTGCAAGCGCTCGAACGATCATAATGTGCAGCATTGCTTCGTCTCATTAACTTGGCACGATCATTAAGATCCTTCGCGCTGCTCCACATGCATTGCACTGCCTCGAAGCACTACGTGCATCACGCAGTATTCCTTTCGTTTCACTACAGTCATTCCCTACGCGATGCTCCGGTCCACGTGCTTTGAACCGCTTCGCGTATCATGCAGTATTCCCTACGCGATGCTCCGGTCAGGATGAAATAATAAATATGCATTTCGCTTTGCTTGGGATAGCCGTTGTAGGATTAATCTTAGTCTGTTTTCAGTTTTGTCCTACAGCTGTTATTAATTACCTCCCGTAATATTCCTTTTATCGATCTATTTATTAATACTTTGATGTTTTATCGCAAGGAGGCGATCTATGTCATTGGCCAATACTTACAGCCGTGCGCAATCGGGCATCCATGCGCTTCCCGTAAACGTCGAAATCCATCTCTCCGGTGGCTTACCGAAAGTTAATATCGTTGGCCTCGCCGAAACCGAGGTAAAAGAAAGTAAAGAACGCGTGCGCGCGGCGATATTAAATTCACATCTCGATTTTCCAGCCCGGCGCATCACAATCAATCTCGCCCCGGCTGACTTACCGAAAGGTGGAGGACGTTTTGATCTTGCCATTGCGATTGGCATCCTTGCCGCCTCCGGCCAGTTACCAACAGACTCATTGGATCAATATGAATTTTTAGGTGAGCTAGCGTTAAGCGGTCAATTGCGTCCTGTCAAAGGAGTCATTCCGGCCGCGATGAAATTGCGTGATAAAAATCGTATCCTGGTTATTCCCAAATCCAACTTAAAAGAAGCCAGGCTGGTAAGTGGCATCCGTATTTTAGCCATTGAGCACTTAACCCACATTTGTGGCCATCTCAGTGGCGTACAAAAACTTGATTTTGAAACCTATATGCATACCGATTCTGAGCAAAGAACATATCGCAATGATCTAAAAGATGTACAAGAGCAACACTACGCAAAACGCGCGCTGGAGATCGCCGCCGCCGGTGGACACAGCCTGTTATTCATTGGCCCGCCGGGGACAGGAAAAACGATGCTGGCCTCTCGTTTAACCAGCATTTTGCCGGAGATGACTGAACAGGAGGCATTAGAAAGCGCCGCCGTCTATTCCATTGGCAATCAAGGCTTTGATCATACCCAATGGATGCAGCGGCCGTATCGTGCACCGCACCATACGGCATCCGGTGTCGCCCTGGTAGGCGGCGGATCGTACCCACGTCCTGGCGAAATCAGTCTGGCTCACCATGGGGTATTGTTTCTGGATGAGTTACCTGAATTTGATCGACGTGTACTGGAAGTGTTACGCGAACCCATTGAATCTGGAAACATTACCATTTCGCGTGCAGCACGTCAGGCAGAATTTCCCGCACGCTTTCAACTCATTGCCGCGATGAATCCGTGTCCCTGTGGTTATCACGGACACCCGAATGGACAATGCCAGTGTACGGCCGAGCAAGTCCATCGCTATCGAACCCGTATATCCGGTCCACTGTTAGACAGGATCGACATGCACGTCGATGTCCCCAGTATTAATTTTTCACAACTGCAGAAGACTCACAACAATGAAGAAGGCAGTTCAGAAATTCGTAAGCGTGTCTGTGCTGCACGAGCAAACCAACAACAGCGTAGTGAAAAACCAAATGCGATGTTAAGCAACCACGAACTAAAGCATGTTTGTCATCTTGACGCTGAATGTATAGGTTTATTAGAAAAAGCCAGTGAACAACTTGGCTTATCGGCCCGTGCCTATCATCGTATTTTGCGCCTGGCCCGTACTATTGCTGATATAGATCAACAACAAAGCATCACACCGACCATCATTGCCGAGGCCATCGGTTATCGGCGTCTGGATCGGCAAACCACGCTTTTTACCCATTGAATATTATTCCGATTACACTGCAGTATAGAAAGATCCTGGATCCCATAGAATATCAACCAAGATCCTTCCACTACGCTCCGCTTCGGTCAGGATGACAAGATACCTAAATTTAATCCTTAATTCATAAAAGTGTCATATCGGCTTCATCCCCCGGTCATTGGAACAATCTATGTTTCACTCAAGACGAAACAGGAGATTAGACATGACCCTAACAAACCAGGCTTTGGACCAATCAGCAAAGCAACCCAAAGAGAAAAAATTTAGCGTTTTTCTGGTCAACGACGAACCTACAAAACGTAATTGCTTTAAATTGCGCTATGATATTTTCGCTAACGAAATGGGCGCAAATTTACCTTTCGACCTAGATAGCTTAAATCAAGATGGATTAAATCAGGGTGGATTAGATCAAGATCGATTTGATGCTCATTCACAACATCTGGCCGTTTTTGATAACAATACTAACGAAATTGTCGCCACTACTCGTTTGCTAAGTACGGCTGACAGCCAGCATACCAACGGGTTTTATTCTGAGACAGAATTTGATCTAAGCAATATCATAACGAAACCATTTCAATTCACCGAAGTCGGCCGCACCTGTATCCACCCAGATTACCGATGCAGTTCGGCCTTGCCGATGTTATGGCAAGGTATCGCCCGCTATATTGTTGAAAACAAGATCGATTATTTATTTGGTTGCGCCAGCATTCCTTTTTCAAATGGTGATAAATATTTACGTAGTGTTATGCATCACCTGCGTGCCAGGCATTTTTCCAGTCCCGAATTTCGCGTCCATCCACATATTCCGGTTCGTCTTGAAGAAATGACGCCTCATGCCGACGACGCGATTTTACCTACCTTACTCAAGGCCTATTTGCGCCAGGGTGCCGTTATTTGTGGTGAACCTTATTGGGATGCCGCTTTTGGTGTCGCCGATGTCTTTGTTTTGCTAAACTGTAAACAAATCACTGACAAATATTTAAACCATTTTATTAACCGAATCTAATCAATCGAATATCTTCATCGGAACTCTCCGCGCCATCTGGCGTGGAGTCTATGTTCTCGCACACCTGCTCCTGGGTATTTTCGTAACCAGTATTCTGCGTCTCATTAATGGGCGATTTTGGTATGCCTCGGACTTCGGGCGAGTCGTGGCTCTGTGGTGGACCAAGAATATAAACCGCATTATTGGCATACGTATTGTTAAATATGGTGAGACGCCGGTACCACATGCATTATACGTGGCTAATCATATATCTTTTTTTGATATTATTGTTATCTCAGCCATTACACCAACGACGTTTATCTCCAAAGATGCCGTGCGTTACTGGCCCTTAATAGGACAGTTGTCTTCACTGGCCGGCGTGGTCTTTATTAAACGAGGCAAACGCAGTCTGATCGCCCGCATTATCGAAACAGCGGCCGCGGCATTAAAGAGCGGCGGCTCACTGACCGTATTTCCAGAAGGCACTACGCACTTTAGTAACGAACCTAAAAAATTTCACTCTGGTTTATATCAGGCTGCAATCGACAGCCAAACACCCGTACAAGCCATCGCCCTGGCCTATATTCGTGATGGCGGCCATGATCGTACTGCAGCGTATATTGAAGGCGATAATTTACTTATCACCCTGCTACAGATCATGTCTCGACCCCACACCAATGTGCATGTCTCTTTTTGTCAGGCCATAGAACCGGATTTTGGCGATCGAATTCAACTGGCACAACATACCCGCCAGCAAATCATCGACGCCCGCAATACTAAACTGTTTGTTGATACTCACTAAAAATGAATGAACATGGGACACCATTCAGGTATGAACTGCATACGCTTCTACCTTGATATTCCAAATGAGGATTATTTGAGTTACTACTCAGGTCATGCGCAATCGATCTCGGTACAGGCGGATGATGGTCGACGCATAGAGTTCCCGGCCATGCATTTACGGGAATTTGTCAGTCACAACGGGATACAAGGTTATTTCGAGATTTGTTTTGATGAAAAGAAACGATTTCAATCTATTCGACGAATTAACAGCTAATCACCTGCTAGAAAATTCTTTAGAATTGATGGCCCGTTCTGAGATAGACCTGATCTTCTCCAATAACCGAATCCAGACCGCTGGCAACCCCAATCGTTACCTGGACACGTACGCTATAAAGCAGATCCAAATCCATATTTAGTTCTGCACCGACACCATCATAATATTTATCGGGACTGGAACGATCATCACCCCAGACACCACCTGTGTCATAAAATACGGTAGCGTGGATCTGATTAAAACCAAATGGGGGGGACATCCAGCCGTGCTCAATTCTTGAAATAGGAAAACGATATTCCAATGAAAACAAACTCATATTTTTACCGGTTAATTCTGAGTGACCTTCATCATAGCCACGCAAGGTATAGTCTCGACGATTAAACAACGGTTGATTGTTGACAAGAAAGTTACCGTGATCTGAATGAAAATCCTGAATTCCACCTAAACGATATGGCTTAACCGTATTTTCCCCTCGTCCCTGAGCGACCCTGAATGCCAAAGTATGTTCACCGGCTACACGAAAGAATTCTCGCCATTCGCCGGTGGTTACCTGACCCTTTCGATCGCTTTCTCCAATCGCATCGGTGTCTTCATAAACCAGACTCAATGTACGACCACCATTACGGCTTACCGACAATGGGTATCGGTGCGCAGAATTATATCGAAAACCAATTCCTGCGATATCATCACGCGTTTCTGGCAGCGGTGAAACACCACTGGCAAGGTAACGATCTTTCTCACGCGATGTCAGGGCAGCAATATGCGTTGTAAAAAAGCTATCAACGGAGCTGAACGGAATAATAATTTCGGCGATGGCATTGGCATCAGATCGTAATCGAGATGTTTCACCGTTATTGTCAACAAAAATATCCGATTGTCGATAGACTCCTAAATGGATTAATGGCCATAAACCGTCATAAACATAATCAAATCCACCATTGACCAGTTCGTTTTCAAAATCGAAGCTCAAGGTAAATGAATAAGAATGTCGAAATAAAGTGTCATAGTTCAGAGTTTGAAAACCCAGCTCAGTACGTTGGTTGTCAATGGCAATTGTTGGTAACCACCAGGTGGGTGCCATGCTATTCAAAGGCGAATAAGGCTTGGCTTTCAGTTCAGGTTCAACAACATCGACTTGCTTTTCTTCTATCACTTCAGCTGTCACTGGGGCCGGATCATCTATAGCGGAGAGAAGAAATGGCACCGAATCAGATTGATCGTTAACTAACTGATCCGAATCAGAAACAAGAGTGTTATCTTGCCCGGTTTCAATAACAACCTCTTCAACATCTTTTAGGTGAAAAAGATCAAAACCTTTTGATCGGTAACCCAGATAATACAGTCCATTAGTTGTTAGTGACGGTGTAAACGCGCCACCAATAAGGTTGGTCAGTTTTGACCTTTGTTTTGTTTCAAGATTTAACTTATAAACATTATAAACACCGTTATCATCTGATATATAGATGATTGATTTACCGTCTGCCAGATAACTGGGTTGAGCTTGTAAATAATTATCTCGCGTCACCGGCGTCCACTGGTTTGTCGACATATCAAATAACTCGATATTCCAGCCCAGGTCTTTGCGCCACACACTCGCTATTATAAAATCACCGTCAGGTGAATAATCTGGATGGCTGATTTGCTCACCCTCATCACCGGTCCATAATGTTTCAATTAATTTCGCATCTTCATCCAGCAGTTGCAAACGATTTATGCCCAGTTCATTGTGTATTGCTACAATTTTATCGCCCTGATTGTTCCAGATAGCAAATCGAAAACGGGCACAACGAGTCAGGCGTGTGAAATCTCCGCCATCGAGATCCATTCGATAAATATCATAATAAAGTCGGGCATTACGACAACGTTCAGGTTGTGCAACAAGAATCCCTTTGTCCTTATGAAGATTCAGGCGTGCACCAAATGTAATATCACGGAGTTTCTCGGGCGGTTTTCCGGCTTGTGAACGCATAAGGGCATGATGACTACGTCCATCAAAGCCAACATAATAAGCTTGATCGTCAATTGCTCGTAATGACTCGGCGCTGTATCCATGATCACTTAACGCTTTCCCTTCACGCAAGCCTTCTGCTTTGACATCATTGATTAAAGGATCATATTTTTCGTGTAAATATTTGTTGAACTCAAACCATAATTGATCCAGATTTTTTCGAAATACATTTTTAGTATTCGAACCTATCCGATACGGAACAAAATTATCCGAGAGTCCTTCGACTAATGCTTTTATTTTTTCCTCGTTATATTTCTCTTGAATAAATTGAAAATGATGTACACCATATAAATACGGTATAAAGCCACTCGGCCATGAACCAATCGGCTGATTAATCCTTCTTATTTCTTTTAACCCTCCGAGCATTTCCATACGCATTAACATATTAAAATACGAGCTTTGCCCACGCCCAATTCCCAATACCGGATCCGTTTCGTAATAGGTAGCCAGTCCCTCGATATACCAGTTGGGTTGAAAGGCATTTGGAAAAGCAACCGGGAAAAAGAAGGGATGACGACCGAGAACTTTCCGGACGCCCTGCGGTGCTCCATGGGCTTTGTCCAGATGAACGATATGCAGGTACTCATGGCGAAAAACCAGCTCAAGCCAGCCGTTATGATCTTCTAATGAAAAAACATCATCCGGAGCGGCCAGATAAATTTGAGTATTGTTTCTCGGAAAAACAGTCGCAAAACCATTTGATAGATCGAACTCATCGCTAAACACAACATGAGTCTTTTCTCTCGGTGTCCAACTCAGAAATTGGGTCACCTCGCGGTGAACCTGGTTCGCCGTTGGTAAAAAATCACGCACCAACTTTTCCTCACCATCGTGAAAATGGAGGTAAAAATGCTCGGTTTCTATCGTCTCCCAATCAAGATTGCTATCATGGAAAACATTGGCGTGAGTTATAAATGCAATTGACCACAATAATATAGTGGTAATAAGCCATTTTATCATGGTCTATTTCGTTTTATGTTTATGATTTCTCACATCATATACCAAAATTCAGGGTATTGTCTGTGTTTTCCAGGGAACCGAAAATCTGCCTAAAAAGCAGAAAACTGAGTGACATCTAACCACATGAAAAATAGGCTAATTTTTGGTCACCTGGACTTTACCGTTATCTTAAGTCTCGTTATGGGATTATTTTTACCTATCCAACAAGTCCATAGCGATACTGCTAACACCCCCAAAGAACCCATGTTGGGCTATCAGGATACACAAATCATCGTCGGTTCTGCTGCCCAGGTCCTGCTTAAACAAAATACCTCAAGTATGCTTCTGGATTATTGTGCCACTAAATTTAAACATTTGTATCACAGCGCACATTCGGCGTCGCAAAAGTGGCAAGAAAAACATGCCGCCATCATTTCAAAAGCAAATGACATCAATCGCTATGTTGCCAACAGCATCGAAACGCATGGTTCCAGTTTCGAGGCGGAAAAATTTTACTTAAAAATCGATTTGCAAGTCCATGATAGTGCCCTGAAATTCAAGACCGAGTTTGCCAGCAAAAACCGCAAACAGCAGCATTACTTG
Source organism: uncultured Ectothiorhodospiraceae bacterium (assembly GCA_947260005.1). Lineage (GTDB taxonomy): Bacteria > Pseudomonadota > Gammaproteobacteria > UBA6429 > Thiohalophilaceae > SZUA-24. The sequence continues at coordinate 41,896 of CAMYOL010000049.1, read as the reverse complement.
TGTAACCGTTTGATCTTGTCCACAGAGATAGGCGATGGGGATTTAGCGAAAATGATCCCGGAACATTACCAACGTGTTAACGAGTTCAAATTAAAAGAATAAAGTAAATATCGACATTAAGCCCAGTTCGATTAGAATAGACTTTTTTATATGCAGTCAAATATGTCTAATCCGCAGTCCAGCCAGCTTAATCCAGAACAAAACAGAGCTGTTCAACACATATCCTCCCCATTATTAGTCCTCGCGGGTGCAGGCAGTGGTAAGACCCGGGTGTTAACCCAAAAGATTGCCTATTTGATTAACCAGAAAAATTACGACCCTAAAACCATCGTCGCGGTAACCTTTACCAATAAAGCCGCACGTGAAATGCAATCAAGAGCAGCCAAACTGCTTGATGAAGTGACCGCTAAATCGATTCATGTCTCTACTTTTCATACGCTGGGTTTAAAATTAATACGTAATAAACCCGCTGTCTATGATCGCAAATCCAATTTCAGTATCTACGATGCAGGTGACAGTTTATCTCTTATCAAAGATATTATGCGTCGTGACTATGGTGACCCGGGAAATCTGGCAGAACGTGTCCAATGGCAAATCAGCGACTGGAAACAACAAATGCTCACGGCTGATGACGTCACACGTGCCCAGTTCAGTGATCCGGTATCGCTCACGGCCAGTCAGGTCTATGTTAAATACGAAGCGGCATTAACCACCTTTAATGCATTTGATTTTGATGACTTAATTTTTAAACCGGTTATTAAATTAAAAAACGATCCTGACTATCGGCATGAAAAACAGTTAGCAATACGACACCTGCTGGTTGATGAATATCAGGATACTAACCTGTGCCAGTTTGAATTTATTAAACTATTGAACGGTGCCCATAGTACCTTTACTGTCGTTGGTGATGACGATCAATCAATTTACTCATGGCGCGGGGCGCGTCCAGAAAATTTAACTCAATTACAGCAGGATTTCCCTGATTTAGAAGTCATTATGTTAGAACAAAACTATCGTTCTACCGGTAATATTCTAAACGCTGCCAACAAACTAATTGCAAATAACCCGCATGCTTTTGAGAAGAGTTTATGGAGCAAGTTCGGACCCGGTGACCCGATTACCCTGTTTAGTTGCAAGGACGATGAACGAGAGGCTGAACAGGTGATTGCCGATCTGCACCACCACCAATTTCAGCATCGTACCCAGCATGGTGACTACGCCATTTTATATAGAGGCAATCATCAATCCCGTTTATTCGAACAGCAATTACGTGAAAAAAACATTCCGTATTACCTGAGTGGCGGCCTGTCATTTTTTGCCTATAGCGAAATCAAGGACGTTATGGCTTATTTGCGGATCGTCACCAATCCAGACGATGACAACGCTCTACTACGAATCATCAATACACCCAGGCGTGAACTGGGAACCAATAGTGTCCAGAAATTAGTTCAGTTTGCTTCTGAAAACCATCTTCGCCTGATAGAAAGTATGAACCATGAAAACCTGGCGCAAGCCTTACCGCCACGTGCCTATAAAAGAGTTTGTGAATTGCGCGACTGGCTGGCACACATGAATCGCCTGGTTGAAACCGATTCACCTGATACCTTATTTTTAAAAATAATCAGTGATCTGGATTATGAAGCCTGGTTACAGGACACCATGCCTGATGAACAACAGGCCATGCGTAAGATCGGCAATGTGCATGATTTGCATGAGATGATCAAACGCATTGCCAATAATAATCTGGATAACACCTTATCTGAAATCGTCACAAAATTAACCTTGATTGACATGCTTGATCGTGATGACGACAATAGTTCAAACAATTGTGTCAACCTGATGACCTTACACGCCGCTAAAGGACTTGAATTTCCTTATGTCTATTTAGTCGGCTTGGAAGAAAACATCTTGCCTCATCGAACCAGCATTGAAGAAGAAACAATCGAAGAAGAAAGACGCCTGGCTTATGTCGGCTTGACACGGGCACAACGGAAACTGACCTTAACTTATGCCATGCAACGCACGCGTTTTGGTAATACGGATAAAACTGAACCAAGCCGATTTATTGAAGAGTTGCCAGAAGAGATGTTACAAAAACGCGGCGTTGTCAGTGACCTTTCGGGAGAGGAGCGAATTGAACATGGCACACAACAACTTACCCAGTTGCGTTTATTATTGAATCCAGAATAAAAAAAGGCCGCCAATCAATGGCAGCCTTTTAGAATCGTAACCGATAAATCGAATTACTTACTTTTGTTAATCATATAGTCAACAATGGATTTGACATTATCATCACTTAAACCGGCATGTCCGCCTTTTGGTGGCATTGCACCTTTACCGTTGATTGCATTGGTATAAATACCATCGCCCTGGGCAATTCGAGCTGTCCAGGCCGCTTTATCACCCAGCTTCGGCGCACCAGCCGCACCGGTACCATGACAGGCGAAACACTTGGCCTGATACTCTGCACCGGCATCAAAGGCACCCGCCGCGGCAGGAGCCGCTGCACCCGCCATACCTGGGTCAACATTAACAACGCCAACGGGCTTGATTGAATCATCAATCTTGGCTTTAACACGCGCATCAATCTTTGGTTCAGCACCACCATCCGTCGATACCATGTTTGCAGCTATAATAATAATCACAAAAAACACACCCAGGCCAACAATCACCATTGTCAGGGTGCGGTAAAAATCAGAATCAGCGCTCACATTCCACCTCAAATATATAACTTATTGATTTAATAGCCACAATTCAGTAGCCACCCGAAATTTTTGCGTAGTATACCCGTTTCACCATGCGGTTGAAACGCCACATACTATATATAGGTATATTAAGCACTGATTTCCGTCATTCTGGTTGGTTTTATTCGTAGGCCTAAAAAGACGGCTATTGAATGAGAATTCAAACGGGAATGTAAATAAAAGAAGGTCGAAGATGGCTTAATCGTGTTTGAAAATTTTAGCCTAAAACACCATTTCTTGCCTTCGTCGTTATTAGCATTCTCGGACTAAGCAAAAGTAAGGTAGAATACGTCTATCACGCGCCCGTAGCTCAGCTGGATAGAGTACCGCCCTCCGAAGGCGGGGGTCACAGGTTCAACTCCTGTCGGGCGCGCCATTCGACAAAGGCACGTCCTTTATTTCGGCCCCTTTCCACTTTAATTTCTATTTTTTGGCACATTGAAATTTAGGAGGATGGCATGGCAACAATTCGAAAAAGAGGTGATCTTCAATGGCAAGCTCAAGTCAGACGTAAAGGCCACCCAAATTTAACTAAGACATTTAATACGAAAGCAGATGCTGAATCATGGGCTAGAGATATTGAATCTAAATTAGATAAAGGCATATTCCTTGATTACACATCTGCACAGCAAACAACTTTCGCAATGGCTATTAAGCGTTACAAGACTGAAGTGACACCCAATAAAAAAGGTTGGTCTGCTGAGTTAAGCAAGCTAAAAAACTTGATAATCACTTGGGCCAATATTCTCTGTCCGTACTTAGCAGCCAAATTATTGCTGATTTCCGAGATACAAGATTAAAACAAGTAAGCAACGAAACAGTAATTAAAGAACTCAACTTAATCAGCTGCATATTCAGAACATCATCAACTGATTGGGGGATCAGTCTTCCTAACGGTAATCCTATACAATTTATAAAAAAACCTCCTAGATCAAAAGGTAGAACTAGGTGGTTAGAATCTGATGAAGAAATAAAATTAATCAATGCTGCAAATGATTATGGTTACCCACTGCCATGGCTGATAGTCTTGGCAATAGAAACGGCGATGAGGAGAGGTGAACTATGTTCCTTAAATTGGAACCAAGTTGATCTAAATAAGAGGGTAATAACTCTTCACGAAACGAAAAATGGTGACAGCAGAAAGGTACCATTATCAAGTCATGCCATAAATATTTTGGATCGCATACCAAGAAATATTAATAACAAGATATTTGATATTAATGCAGATTCAATTACTAAAGCCTTTAGTAGAATCTGTAAAAGAGCAAAAATTAACAACTTAAGATTTCATGATCTTCGTCATGAGGCAACCTCTAGACTATTTGAGCTAGGGCTTAATCCAATGGAGGTCTCATCTATTACCGGTCACAAAGATCTTTCTATGCTCAAAAGATATACTCATTTTAGAGCGGAAGAACTAGCAAAAAAACTTGGTTAAATACTATGATTTCATGATATTGTCATGAACTAATTTACCTAGTAAATGCCTATATTCTGTTATATATCATTGTTATTTATAGAAAATACGTTAAACTATATAAAATAGTTACCGGTGGTGACTGTCATGACTCCAAAAAATACGATTCTAGATACATCACAATTATCCGCTACTGCTAGACTATTCTCTTCAAGCCTTCTTAGGGAATTAGCAAGTAAGGGGAAATCACCGTTATTTTCTCGTTTGATCAAGGAATCATCTATTGCTTCGATTCTTAAGCCAACAGCTCCGATAAGCAAATTGTTTGATACCGCCTTTGAACTCCTAAAAAATAAAAATTATAGGCATGAGTATATTTATAAGGCAGCTTTAACTCATAAAATTTTACTAGGTGTCCATTCTCTTCGAACCGCTGCTATGCTTACCGAGTTTCGAGTTAATAACAGTAAGGCTGATGTTGTAATCCTGAATGGAACTTCAACTGTTTACGAAATTAAATCAGAACGTGACACACTTGATAGATTGCAAACTCAAGTCGATGCTTATCGCAAAGCGTTTGCGAGAGTAAATATTATTACCGGTGAAAATCATATTAATTCTGTTTTAGATATTGTTCCTCAAGATGTTGGTATTTTATTGTTGAATGACCGCTTTCAGATATCTACTATACGAGAGTCTGTTGATGATCCTAGTAAAGTAGATCCTGATATCATTTTCGGGTCACTACAACTAACTGAATCTATTCGTTTGTTAGAATCATATGGAATTGAAATTCCATCACTACCAAATACCAAACTGTATAAAGCCGTTCGAGAAAAGTTTATAAAACTTGATCCAGTACAGGCCCACAATGGTATGGTTAACATATTAAAAGAAACTCGTAGTCTGTTATCACAAATAAAGCTTATAGATGCACTTCCTATGTCATTGCAAACAGCTGCCTTTACCATGAATCTGAGGCAAAGAGACCACGCTAAATTAATAAACACGATGGATACATCAATTTCTGATGCCTTAAATTGGAACCAATAAAACAATATGTACTACCCATATTTTCGAGGTAAACAATACGAATTAATCACAGTTCGTGAAAGTGCAGAATTGTTAGCTACTTCTGGCTTTGTTCCTATCATTGAACCCGTCAAAGAGTCTTTAAGTGGATTAAAAAGAGCTTTAGATGCCATACTTGAATTTAATGGAAATGCAATTTTAGTTATAAATCCAAGTTACGGTGACCATACATTTGATACAAATGCTATTGAAGAATTTTTTTCAACTGAATTTAAAGACCAACACAATATCGCCATAGGTGTTCTTCTGACTGATGAAACATCTGTTGAATTTGCTCGAGAAATGTGTGAACAACATACTGTAAAACCAGTTGCACTCATTCATGCTGGCTTTAAAGAAGCTCGCGCATTGGCAGAAAACCTCGGTAATCACTTAACGAAAGTTACTCACATCTTTCTTGAGGATGATTGCGGTAAGCTTTACAGAAAGCATTTTAAAGGAGCTCAGAGAATACTATTAACAGACGGCTTTGAGAGACGAACAAATAGAAAACATCCACCTGTAGAGTTTTTTTCAGAGTTACATGCGACTTTTGACGATGAAGGTATGGATGGTTATGGTGATTTTTTAATTGTCGGAAATGATTATTCAGAAACTGGCGGACCTGCTTACACAATTGCTATACATATAACTTTCATTGATTCAGATAATGACGACGCTATGTATATACATCACTTTATATCTGACAGACAAGATACGCCAACAGACCCAGCCGGTAAATTCGCTGAAGCCATAAGTAAACTTGTAGCAGAAGTAGAATCACCAAATAATCAAATATTAAAAACTAGTGCTATAAGTGAATTTATTGATCTCCATAAGCGGGGACATTATCCTGGATTAGGTTATGTAAAAAAACTTTCTATGATTCACCATATCGAAACTATAGCGGACTATTTCGAAAAGCATGGTATTGGGTAACTATTGTGCCGTGCTGCGCCGAATGCATAGGAGATAGTTATCTTCGCCAAGAAGTAATACCACTTTTTTCATCAGAGATTGGTACATGCACTTACTGTGGTTCTGAAGATGTAGAACTTGTTGATCCAGAAGATTTAAAAGAACATTTCGAAATTCTCTCTGGTATATACACCCCTACTGACGAAGGTAAAACCCTCGTTGAATGGTTTAAAGAAGATTGGTTAATGTTTGATCATTCAACCATGGCGATTCCTAATGCCAATCAACTTTTAGCAGATATTTTTGATGACGGAAATATTATAAGGCAAAGGTTTTTTCCATCTGAACTGTGCAACTCAAGTACACTTGCAACTTGGGAAGAATTCCGGCAGGAACTAAAGCATGAAAACCGATTCTTTCCAAAAACCAACCTTGACTCCGAAAGAATTAATGATCTATTAAATCTCCTCGTTCACACAGAAGCTCTTGCTGATACTTGGTATCGTGCTCGTATACAAAGAGGCGATACAGTGTTGACACCTGATAATATGGGGGCTCCTCCTGAGAAGTTATCATCACATGGTAGAGCAAACCCTGCGGGAATCCCATACCTGTATCTTGCATCAAATATCACGACAGCTATATCAGAAATTCGCCCTCACACTGGAGAATTGACAAATGTTGCCACGTTCACAATACCACCAGTTTTAAAATTAATTGACCTTCGCCACCCACGTAAGACTATTTCTCCATTCTTACTTGCTGATGAAAATACAATTGCACAACTGAGAGGCGATATAGAATTTTTAGAAAACTTAGGCGAGGAACTAACGCGACCAATTCTTCCAGAGGTAGCCGCAATTGATTATATACCTAGCCAATATCTATGTGAATTTATAAAAACATATGGTTATCATGGTGTCATGTATCGTAGTTCAGTTGGCGATGGTATTAATATCGCCCTTTTTGAACCAGATTCAGCAACTGTAGGTGAAGTTACATCACATAAAGTAACACGTGTAGTAGTTGATGTAGAAGACAATTAGTTACTATAGGTTTGAACGTTAAGTACCAAGATAAATACTAGTTATTTGCTCCCTCTCATGACCTAACTCTCTACTTACACAAAGTCTGGCATTTCGGTCGATTTTCCTTTGTTTTGCACCTAAGCTTTGTCGCGATGGACCACCAGCAGAAGGACACTTCCAACCTACTAATTCCTGATATCGTCGTTGAGCATAAGCATGACGCAAGCCGTGCATTCTCGACAAACCAGCAGCAGCGGTATTTCGCTCATAAATTCGTAATTGCTGTATATAATTCCTGTTGCTGGGTATTAGAGAACCTTTACCCGATAAACTCCTTACCTGGTCTAAAAGTGCTCTTTGTTCATTTGTGCGGATAGGTATTTCTCGCGGTTTTCCCCCTTTGTCCATGTAGATTTCAAAACCAGCTTATTCCCTCTTATATTTACTATTTTTAACTTATGATAAATTATACCCAGTCTCATCATGCATCGAATGATCCAAACCTTCCGTTTCTCTTCAGCACTTACACGTATGCCAAGTTCGTTGACTGCGATATCTGACCAAGCTTCACCCTAAACAATGTTAAGTTCACCTTTTCTATTTGCTAAAGCCAATACCCGGGAATGTACCTTTTGTTCACCTGCAGTGTTATAGCTATTTTATTTAAAGGCCTTATCCAATTCATTGATGCGTTCGACGAGATCATCGGTCAGTGACGAGTCTTTCACATAGTTTTCAACGGCTTTTACCTCCCTGCTAATTGCAGAGTAATAACCGGAAACTTATTCTTGCGTTGTTAAATAGTCTATTCCATCCTTGAAATACAGGTTATCGCTGATTTCTATCGTGAATCACTGCACTTTTTACGATTTCCTCAAGTTGTTCGACTTCGGAATCCGTTAAAAAATTAAAAAAGTTTTCGCGTTTTTTGCCTGATAACTGGCCGCGATTACTCATACATAGCTTGATAAACAGATCAATTTTTTTAACCGGCATATCTATAACTTCCTGCATACGTTCTTTAGCATGGGCATATCCGACAATAAATTCCAGTTCATTGACCAGATCATTATCTATGGTCGATTCAACTATACTAAATAAATATTCCGCCATTATCGTCGCATCAAAGTACCGATAAAAATCGGCTGTTTCATTTAATACCTGCAGCTCACCATTCCTTTTCAGCCTGTATTCTGTCAAGCCAAGTAATGGTCTGGAAAAGCTCTCAAGGCAAGCATCATAATTTCTGGAGTTTGCTAGCATAACCGCAGACACCGGAAAAATAATCGATCCAGGCGTAAAACCATTTTTTGTTAGCACCTGATGCACCAAATAGCGATGAATGCGACCATTACCATCCTCAAATGGGTGAATAAAGACAAAACCAAAGGCTATCACACTGGCCTGTATCACCGCATCCAGTTCACTTTGTTCCAGACGTAAAATCATATCCATCCAGCCCGCCATCATTGTTAGCAAATCTTGCGGTTTTGGTGAGATGTAATGCAGTTTTTCACGGTAATGATTCAACACTTCGCCGACATAATTCTGTGAAGTACGGTAATCCTTATCAGCAAAGCGCGAATCAACAATCATGTTTTGAAGTGCAATCAGTGTCTCTTTATTGATTGTCGTTTCCTGACCTGCCATTCGTAATGCTTCGACAAAGCGGTTTGACCTGGCCAGGTCAGGGCGTTCGCGCTCAATTTCAAACGACGACTTGGTTTCCTTCAAATAGAGAAACTGACTGGCACGACTGATGACTTCCTCCGGATACCGGTCCAGTACCTCCCTGACCCTATTTTGCAGATGCTTATTTATATAGTTATCCAGAACCGCAGTTCGCCGTACCATCGGACAATATGCCTGGTTACCCAGCAGATTGTTATTGATACGGTGACGGGGACTTTTTGCCGAAGTCGCAGTGTAATACTGATCCGCTTCGAGCAAATCAAAATAATTACCTCGCCCAACATCCGGAATCTCCAGTTGTGTATCCAGAAGGTATTCATACAGGAACCATAACTTACGGGCATATTTTCCCGTCGGGTGTTGCTTTATATAGTCAAAAATCACCTCCGGACCACAACGCAGAAAGATAGCTTTGAGTATTTCCAGATTGACTCCATCGTACTTCAGGGCAAATTCCAGGTCCGCGATGACAGAGTCCTTGGTCGCGTAGCCTTTGGGATAGATGTGGCATTCTTTCCCTTCTACAATTTCAGTGCGGGCCTGGCCTTTCGGTGCCAGGTAAGAAAGCCGATAATGTGGCATCACTTTTAGCTCCAACCGCTCAATGAGCGCCTGGTAGCCTAAAGGTTTATAACTGGAATCAAGGTAAAACATAACACTGCGAAAATAATGACGCCTCTGCGAAAATACATACAAATAGGTAATATTCTATAAAAGTCATTATAGCCTTGTTCTCTACGAAAACCATTACTTATCTACATAATTGCTTACAAAACGTAATATCGCTACGAAACTGATTATTGATTTTTGAACTTTTTATAAAGTCTTTTTTGCACAAAACGGTAGGGCGAGGGTCAATAAAAACTGTCGAAATTTGAAGAATCATGTGCCCAATGAGTCGGGGTTAATGGGGTAAAATCGAGGTGAAAAGGGCATTTTCAGGTGCGAAAACCAATTTAACATGTTGTTTTATATACTATTATACCAAACTGCACCTATTTAGCCCATTCTGCTAAACTGCCCTCCGAAGGCAAAGGTCGGAAGTTCTCATCGTCTCGGGCGCGCCATTTTACTTAAATAGAAGTCATTTTCTCCTAAACCAAACGTGACTATAGATATGAACCTCGGCACTAGCTTGGACCGCTGGCGCGTTCCGCCTAGCATTCCCTACGCTGCGCTACGGTCGCGCGCCATATCATCACCAGGGTTTAGTCAGTTTTAACTGGCTCGCTTTTTTTGTAATTCAGATCGTAATTAACCGTACACTGCGCACAATTGAATTACCGTGCTTATATTTAGCGGCTCTCATCTCAATCAAAAGCTTGCTGATAGGGGGCGGCTCCACTAGCCAGACAGGATTTAGGCTGATTGTATTGTTGCAGACTTTTTTCGGTCAGGTCGACATGAATGGTACCGATACGAACTTCCACTTCATATTTTAGAGGAATCCTCTTTGCGTCATTTGAAACCCATAAGGCGATAAAACCTTCATCTTCGGATTCTTGTTTATTTTTACGTGATATATAAATTTTGGTAGTCGAAATTTCCTGCTCGCCAACCGTTAAGATTTCTTCGCCCAACAACTCTATCTGATATTCTCTTATTTCATCTTTATGTATAACCTGGAATACGCTCTTATTTTGATTAATAGCATTATGCCATCGCGCCGAAAATATCAACGCTAACGGATCGATCAATCCTGATACCTGATCAAACTCAATTGATTTTTCATGAACCAGAAAATCAAGGGAATTGCCTAAATTTGGTAGATGATTAAAATAGCCCGGCATAGGTATTTTGCCATCCTTTTCCCAAAACGGTTCAGGGGTTTGATCTTTCACATCGGTAAAGGAATTATTATATTCTTCTTCTTCAGCATAAACATCTTCCTCAGGAACGATTAACTGTCGTTGATGAAATAAATCGATGACATTATCTTTCCAGTTTAACCAATGGACGTTAAATTCTTCATTGGTTCCTTTACCAATCTCTTCGACCAGATAGACTTTGCTCAAATCAGGGCTAACCTTACTACGCCACTGGTATCGGTATGGATGAAGTGATTCTGAAAAAGAATGATTTTCTGTTGTTAGCTTCATCGCTAATTGACAGCTTTGATTACCTTCAAAATCCTCAATCTTAGCATCACTGATAAAGGCAATATCGGCCAGTTCCTTCCAGATAAATAAGGTAATAAATCCTCGATACTTAAGCTTGTAATTCAGATAATCAGAATGATTTGAATTATTTTCGCGTAAATCCCATTTCGCCAATTCATTGGTAGATGGTTCATTTGTAGACGGTTCATTTTTTGACGGTTCATTTGTAGACCGTTCGTCTGCAATCAGTATATTTGCAGTAAAGCATGAAACAAAAATTATAAGAAATTTAGCGAACCCATATCCGTTCATAACGAGAACCAATCCCTAAAAACTAACTATGAATATACCGCAAAATCATGAGAATTAAAAATCAGGTAGATTTCTCTATACCCCAGTTTTTCTTTTATTAGCGGCTGTATAGCATGGTAACAGCTCAGACAGCAGTTAGAAATTGATCCACACGGATGGTGCCGTTCTGGTTGAGTATCTGATTACGCTAGAAAAGCTTTTAGACTTATCAGCCCCACAGCTACCAATGCTGGCAGTGCCTGAATATATAAAATACTCCGCTTTGCGGTTAGACCACCATATATCCCGGCCACACTCGCGCAAAGCGTGAAAAATAAAAGAATATGTGTAGAAACTTCACTAACGGGATACCATAGACCCCAGATAATTCCGACGGCGATAAAACCATTATACAAGCCCTGGTTGGCCGCCAGCACTCGGGTCTTCTCGGCGTCTTCTACTGAATTTGCAAAGATTCTGCGACCGGATTTTTTAGTCCAGAGAAACATTTCCAGATATAAAAATCCAATATGTTCTATTGCAACAAATAAACATACCGCGATGATAATTCCCTGCATGACATTCCCTTTTCAAGTTACCGTGTTTCATTTTCACGAAATGATTTTGAAAATCTTTGTAATACTCTATTAGCTTTCTTCTTCGACATCATCCATATCATATTGCCCTGACATCCGCCGACGTACATGAGACCAGGACATGCCGACCGATAAGATAATGGTGATGACCATCAAAGCGGCATAAGAGATCACACGAACACTGTCTTTTGGAATCCAGCCCCAGTCGACTAACATCCACAACACGGCAGCACACAAACCAGCCGTCAGGATTAAACCCACACCACCAAGTGAACGCATGGTCGCGCGGATATACACCACCCAACCTATTAGTAAGACCAGCCCAGCGACCACCTTGGTCGGGGCAATCGGTAGAAAATCTTTAATGCCCCAATGATAGAATGAATAACCTTCAGGGTTATAAGTGGCAAAGACAATTATCGCGGCAAAGAAAAAACGCAACCCAAAACCTGCCCAACTGAATTGATTTGCCATACTCATCCCCCTTATAAAAAATAGTTCATTTATAGTGCAACACTTACAAGCTTCACTGCAAATCTGATTTTGCCATTAAATGGTTAGCTCCAGCTACCCGGATTGCTATACACTATATATATGTATCACGCTTTTCGCCAATACCTGACTATTCTCCTGGCCTCGGGCCTCTTATTGTCTCCGCTTGTGGTCAACGCGAAGCAAAACAAGCGTCCTGGTTATGAGAATAAAGAATTCAAAATATCGCTTTTTCCGCGCACGGTTAACCAGACCATTGCCTTTTATAGCGGTCGGGGATTTCCCCAAGTTGCGCTCGACGAGCTTAAAGCGATGTGTTTTATTACGATTGGGGTTCGAAATAAGGGAAAAAAGCGCGTCTGGTTTGATCTCAATAACTGGAAATTTAAAACCGCAGATGGAGTGGTACAAAGACGTTTGCGCCCGGAATGGAAACAACGGTGGACAGAGCTGAGATTAGAGAAACGATTTCAATCTACCTTCCGTTGGACGCTGATGCCAGAGGCAATGGGGCTGTATGCGCATGAAGGCGAAGGCGGCAACGTAACACTCATTCGTACCGAAAAGCCCATCACCATAACGGCTACCCTCTATGTCGGTAAAGATAAATCGAAAAGCTACCCTATTGAGATTAACAATGTTCACTGCGCGAGGGAAAAATGAAACGAAAACAAAGTTTGTTCGTATTACTATTTATTTTTCTTAGCAGCAATATTGTTGCCAATGAATTACCACGTGGGCTGATTAGTCTTGATAATAGCCTGGCCAAAGATTTTACAATTACGGATTATGATGGTGAGAAGTATCAACTGAAATCCAGCAAGGGTAAGTGGGTTTTCCTGCATTTTTGGGCCAGTTGGTGTGGGCCTTGTCGAAAAGAGATGCCCATTATTTATAAACTGCAAAAACAACTCGCAGGTAAACCGGTTGATATCATCCTAATTAACACTGCCGAAGATGAAGACACGATCTTCAGTTTTCTGGGGACCGTCGCGCCGGATTTGCATAGTTATATGGATAAAGATGGCGAACTAACCGAATTATGGGCGCCACGTGGTCTGCCCACGACCTTCTTCATTGATCCGCAGGGACGTAAACGATATCTTGCGCTGGGTGGTCGTGCCTGGGATGAACCCCTCTACCAGGGTTTTATCAATAAACTACTTGAATCAAAATAACGCCCAAAACCTAGCCCATCATTTTTCTTAACTTAACTTTATCCTGGCTCAGCTGATATTCATTAACCAGGCCAGGCGTGGCTAAGATTCGTTTCCGCCATTGGTTAGTTTTACAGGGCACCTGCAAAAACACGGCAATATTATTTTCATAAAGTGGGGTCGAAAACTTATAAACCATTTTAAATTTTTTCTGCAAGGTCTTGTCGTGAAAGACGGCATTAGATCGATAGTCTTTGCTCTCGGTAAAATTCATCACCAACATGCCATGGGCCGATAAATTTTTTGATAGATGTTTTATCCAGCTGGCATTCGCTTCTATCACACGCTCAGGTTCACCATTTACTTCGCCGAATAAATCGTCGATCACAATATCAAACGCCATACCTCGATAGGCCTTAAGCCAGGTGATTGCATTGGCCTCGATTAAGGTCACACGTTTATGATTTAGACCAAAAAATCGTTTACTGATATCGATATGGGTCTTATCCAGCTCAACGCCGATGATCTCGGCATCGGGATACCATTTTAGTAGCTGCTGTATGGCCGCCCCACCACCCACACCCAACACTAATACGCGTCGAACCTGATGCACTTCAAGAAAAAAACTTGGCAGACTTAACAGATCCCAAACGTTACTGGTTAAGTGTCGACTGGGGTTGTATTGACTGTGAAAAACCCCATCGGTATATAACCGACGGGTTCGTCCGGCGGCGCGGACTTCGTACAGTTTACCCTGTAGCGTCTTTTGCCAGATTACCGCCACGATTTTTTTTCATCACCGATCACATGAATGTTAACCGTGCGCTCACGTGGACCGTCGAGATCAAACAACATCACCGATTGATACTCACCCAACTGCATTTTACGACTCAACACCGGAATGGTCTCGCTACTACCCAGTAACATGGCCATCAGATGCGAATGTGCGTTTTCAGGTTCATCCGGCGGGCAATCACGTAAAGCAATATCATTATGTAAATACTTCGAATCGCCGTCGTGGTGTGGCGTGAACTGACAATAACAAAACCATCACTGATCCCACTATGAATAATCGCGCTATTAATATCATGATTGAGATCAATGATACTAATGCCCTCTTGCGTGGTGATTTTTTCCAAGTGATGCAATTGTTTCATGCCGATAACCATTCCATTAGATAATAAATATACTGGCCTTCTGAAGACTTGGATGGGCCGATCACACGAGCAGCATGTTGTTTGTCATTACTTCCAGCCTGCGCGATGGCGACTTCCGCACTCTCCATGATCTCAACACAACCGGCCGGAAAACGCTTACGTGATGGGCGATTGGAATAAATCACCGCGAAATGTTCCTGTGAGACGTCGGATTCTGGGTCAAGGGGGACAAAGCCACGCATGTCATGTTCTCTTGGTTAACTATATATATAGTATCACGAGTCATTAGGTCATACCCACGGGGCATATTTCCCCTGGAGAGGGAAATCCACCCTTAACGTCATTCCCCTGCAGAGGGGAATCCATCCTCGGCGTCATTTCCCTGGAGAGGGGAATCCATCCTCGGCGTCATTCCCCAGGAGAGGGGAATCCAGCCTTGGCATCATTCCCCTGCAGAGGGGAATCCATCCTTAACGTCATTCCCCTGCAGAGGGGAATCCATCCTCGGCGTCATTCCCCTGGAGAGGGGAATCCATCCTCGGCGTCATTCCCCAGGAGAGGGGAATCCATCCTTGGCGTCATTCCCCTGGAGAGGGGAATCCATCCTTGGCGTCATTCCCCAGGAGAGGGGAATCCAGCCTTGGCATCATTCCCCTGCAGAGGGGAATCCAGCCTTGGCGTCATTCCCCTGCAGAGGGGAATCCACATCCATTAAACACCTAACCTGCTGTTTTTATTATATTTATCCATTCAGTTTCGGTTAAGCCATGCCCCTGTAATCTAACCCCATACTCGAAAAAGGAGACACTGACATGAAAACAACAATCAGCACCGCCTTAATTATTTCATTCGTCATCGCCGCTGGCACCGCCAATGCAGGCCACGGCAACAAATGGCGCAAGCATAACAACCCAAACGCCTACTTCGACCGCGCCAAGGTCACGAATGTTGAGCCAATTTATCGCACTATCCGCGTTTCGACTCCACGCGAGGAATGTTACACCCAGGAAGTACGCACCGACGTACATGACCACGGCAACAAAGCCGCCAGCGCCGTATTGGGTGGCGTGATCGGCGGAGCCGTTGGCCACAACGTCGGCAAACACCGCAAAGGGGCCACCATCGCTGGAGCGATCATTGGCGCAGCAATTGGCAACAATCTGGGCCGAAATGCCGGACCGTCACATCAAAAGGTGAGTTATGAAGATGTGTGCGAGACCCGCACCAGTTACCACGAAGAACAACGCATTGAAGGGTATGAAGTGAGCTACAAATACAAAGGCGAACGCTTCACAACGGTAATGGACGAACACCCAGGAAAACGGATTAAAGTCAGAGTTCATGTCTCTCCTGTTGTCGACTAATACAACAGGTCTTGTCGGAGGGCCGGCACCTCGGCCCTCCTTTTTTTTAATTAACGAACGACTTCAACAACTGGGATAGGATTATCCGAAACCTCATTTTCAGATAAATAGATCTTCTCTTCAATTTTTTCATACTTATTGAATAGGTCGTTATAACGAGAAATGAGCGCATGATATTGAACAACATCTTTATCAAAATCAATTCCAGATGTATTTAAAAATATACGTTCCCCATTGGGCAAACTAACAACCTCGGTAGAACCAAGTTTTTTTTCTCTCAAGCTACGATTAATGTAATTACAGGGTGATTCGTTATCTTCACGAAACACTCTTGAGCTCATTGCACCCAATTGAGCTAAATTTTTAGGTTTAAATTCTGGCAAGGACATTTTATGACCAAGTGAATAACCTCGTATCTGAGCAACCTGAAAAATCATGGCTTGTTCATCCATCGTCATGTGGCCTTCATTTTGAGCAACATTGTTTTTCTCGACATTAAAAGTTGTTCGCTTAATGTAGGCTGGTAACGTATACCCTGATTTATTATAGACATCATGACCTGCTATAATAATTTTCTCTCTAATAATATTGCTAAATACTTGTTTATTTGTGACGTTATTTAAAGCAGGTTCGTTTTCAATCAACTCAAGCATTGCACATTTATTTACCTTCTTATCACCCCAATCAAGAATAAAATGCTCAATAAAACGTTCATATTCTTTTTCATCTAAACCATCCGTTAATATTCCACTATATTCTTTTTCTTTTAACTTTTTTTGAATAGAACCACATTCCGACGATTGACATATGTCTAGCTCTTTTTTTGCGGATTCTATATCCCCCTTTGCTATTAACAACCTGGCAGTTAAATCTCGATACTCCCAGCCATAAAATCGAGAGCGATATTCTTCAATTTTCTCTTCACCCAATCTAATTTCATTTTTATTTACTGCTTGTATAATTTCACTTCTAATACGAAATTCCGCATCGACATCGGATTCACAACCTGGCAATGTCATGCATACCACTAAAATAGCTATTAAAAACTTTAAATTAGCCACAATCCTCTCCTTAGATTTTCTAAATCCTATAGTAATAATTTTTTTGATAATTTTAAATACAGGTTCAACAGACTTGGCAGCGAGTTGATGTCATGAATGATATCTAATTCCCAATTAGAATAATAAAATTAACCACAGTCTTTGACATACAGCAAAGACTGTGATCACACAATTAGACGTTTTGATACAACGCCAAACAATATTAAGATGCCATCCTTGGCGCGTCCCTGCCTTCCTTGTCGTAGGGGAGCTCTACTGAGTCCAAGTCTTTGAGTACGACCCATCCCGTTCGGGGATCATCTAACGCCCAAGGAATCCCAATCCGATAAATCATCGATAAGGTTTTCTTGTCCGTGTCCACAACCACCGTGTCACATATGGGCGATAAGGTATTTGCCTCATCGTGAATGATCGTATAGAGCTGAGGGTGCAACTCTGGTAATACGACTTGTACTGTTTTTTTATGGCTTACCTCTGCTAAAAGTCCGCGCAGATGTAAAACCTCACCGCCAGTAAACGGTTTAGAAAATCGTTGATCAATTGATGCTACATTATGTAAACACGCCTTCGCATCTTTTGTGTAGGGACAGCCGCCATTTTCCATCGGGTCCTCACTTGGTGCACCCGTATCACTTGCCCTCGGCTCCCAAAAGACGGGCAACGGCGCAAAGCCAGCAGGAGTCAACTTTTGCATCGGCGTCATCATAAAATTGGGCCCAAGCTCGATTCGAGGTAATTGATCGCTTAATAAATGACGTTGATCACTGTTATAACCAATGCCAATAGGATTTGCTTCATACACGTCATCGTCGTCATTTGGATTTGCGCCACCAAATGCATACTCATAACTAAGCGGTATTTCCTCAACATGCCCAGGCTCATCATGGATATAGTTCACCATCGTTTTGGCCCATTTACGTTCACCAAATACTCGTAACACTTTTTTCCATTGTGATTTTTCATTGAAGTAAATCCCTACACCCACTTCCATCGCAGTCATTTTGTCACGTTCCGGTCTTGCGGTACCATACAAATAAAACTCGCTACCTTGTTTGAAAGGAGCAATCTCGGATGCTTCCAACAAACCAGTTTTTTCAGGATCACCAGTATGTTGATCGGCTTCGATAAGCACTTCATCAGGTAACGGCTCTAATTTGCCGTTTTGATCAAATTGAAAAGTAGATTTAAACACAACGGTCAATTGCGGCTCGAGATTACTGTTCCAATCTTCGTAAAGACCGGCTGCCCAACCCGACTGGTTGGATAACTCAAGCATGCTGTACCGCCAATTCTAGCGTAGCATTATCCGGCACAGATTTTAATTTCTGCAACCGAGCAGCATGCCAATTATATTGTCCGATCTGAACCGGTGACTGCATCGCTAACGAATAGAGATCAAATAAATCTGTACTAATCTGACCACCATAATCGTTTAATATGTTTTGAATTGTTGTCAGTGAATGAGATTCACCGGCTAACCAGCGCGATACTGGTTTACTGGCGTTTTTATCCCACCATTGTTCAGCTTCACCGGCATCGGGAATAAAACCAATCTCCTCCTCCTGTTCTACTGATGTCTCTTCTTCACCAATAACAGAGATGCGAGGAATTTTAGCTAAGACTTGTCCCGTCGATAACCACCACGCTTCTTCCGCATATTCTGAGGTACGAGGATGTTGCAAACCAGTTAAAATAATTTCTACAGATTCCCTGCTACCGTGCAGCGCAAGAAAGTAATAACCGATGGCCGGGGTATATTCTATTAAACCACTCAAAATGGGATAATAATCTTCATCACCAGACAACGCGGCCAGGCGTAAAAAATCCAGACGCTGTAAATCATCAGACTCATTTTCAATCGCACGTCTTAACGCAATATACGATTCTGGATCCTGACGCACCATACCGCCCCATATAGAAGCCAGTAATACAGCATGATCGACTTCATTTTTCGGATCAATTTGGTCTATAAGATGTGTATAGCGATCTGAAAATAAAGAAAGCTCCGTATCAATATCATTGGCTGCATAATTTAAGATCTGAGCCTGTAATAGTGGATCCTGTTGTGTAAGCTCTGCTTGTTTAATTAATTCATCAGGTAAACTAGCCGACTGCTGAGTGAGGATATAAATTATTACCGCACGCAAATACTCATTCGATTTATACAGGCGATACATCGATTGATAGGAAACCTTTGACGGGAACAATAATAATGCATTACGGGCCGCACCGGATTTAGCATCGGGTTCTAATAATAACTCACAGGCATACTCAGCAGCTTCCGCCTGTAACGCTTTGTCTGATTGGATCAGGCGTTTTGCTATATATATAAATGCATCTGCCGCGTCATCGGGTTCCGCGTCATCAAAGGGTCTAACTCGACTCAACGCATAGATGTGCTCGCGTAATCGAGCCTCAACGTCTAATAACTGTGACATATCAACCCGGTTTTTTTGTAAGCAACCCTCGCGTTGACGGTACAATGCCTTGGCATGATTTAGCAAACTCTCCAGTTCTATCATACCTTGACACCTGCTTCAGTTTGATTATGTTGATGGACGGGGATGGTGCCGTCCCACTTAAACCAATTGGTCTCCGGATCCGCGATGACGTAACCATTTTTTTTCATTACATCGTCCATGGTGATGTTGCGCTCAGCAAACCACTGCGCACAGGCCCAGGGATTGACGGGTTCGCGTGGGAAAGGTTTTGTCTTATCCATAAAGCGATTGAGGTAGGCCCATTGCTTCATGGTCTCTTCCCAATCGTTGACGATGTTTGGCATAAACATTTCCATGCGTCGGCCTTTTTTCATCGATTTAGGGCGCATGCGGCAATCAAGTTTGACGGAGAAATGCATACCACCGCGACCGACACGGTGATCGGTGAACATGCCGACGTGTTCAAACGGTACGGATAAATCTGGCCATTTCTTGCGGCCGGTGAATAACACGTTGCCGCTGTCTCGATCAAAAACCGTGAATTGGGTGAGTGGGCGTTTGTTTCTAATAATTGTGGCTATGATGGCATAGGGAAATAATAGAGACATTACAAAGGGAAAAATAAATACTCCAGATTCTGCTTCGCCCTCACCAAATATAGTTACTAGTAATACCATCAATCCAACAAAACCAAATAAATAAAAATAAATAAGATAACTATTTTCAAAATAACGTTGATCACCCGGACTGCTAATAAAAAGACGATGGCCATCGCTAAAACTGTGGACAAATTCGGGCATCGGGCAGTCTGGATCATAGTCGATGCGGTGCGCACCCACTGGGTTACCCTCACCCAGTGCGGGCGGAATCACTTCTAAATCCGGGGTCGGGGTTTTCGATAATAAAGCCGACGGATATTTTATTTTGACTGGCATGGATTTTTCGTTCCTATTAGGCCAGATTAGGTGAGACGTCGAGCGTATCAATGCGGATGGGCAGGCTTAGGGGCGTATCTCCAACTGATAAACGGATTTTTGTTTCGGCTACCTCGACAGGTTGTTGGCTGATCAATTGACCGGTGTTTTCATCTTTTACTTTTTTTAATTCCGGGTCGCCGTCGTCATCAAACTCCGGGGCAGGCAGACTGTAGAGCTGGCCCGAGTGACTGGAGATGGTCTGGTTTTTACCGAGTGGCCAGACCCGGCAGCTTGCCTTTAAATTGATTACGGTTCGATTTCCGGCACTGCTGCGACTGGTGCGTTTGGTTCGTTTCGCCTCGGCAAACATAGGCCGGGTCATGTAGATCTTCAGGCCGTTGACCACGCCTTTGGATAAAGGCTCACGCAACACCACCAGTTTGGCATGATACCAGAATAGTGCCGGGTTAATGCCCTTGCCCGAAATCGTGACCCCCGCCTTGGCCACACCGGGTTTGTTTACTCCGGCGGTCAGGGTTAACACACCCTTGCTACCGTGGCCATTATCGTATTCTAATTTAAGATCCAGGTCCGCCTGTTTGAGATTGAAACCCTGAGTATTGACGGTGAGGATAATCTCATGGCTATCCTCGTCTCGTTCGTTAAACTGGACTACCGGTTTGTTGAGCAGGCCCATTAATTCGTAATAGGCGTAATCCGGCCGAGTCTTCCATTTATCAAAACGTGCGCCGTAAGCCGCGTCGCCCCAGGGACAGTTTTTAAGCCAGGTCTGCATTGGAGTGTCACTTAACCACCAGATGATTGCAGCACCGATGAGAATAATCGCGACCGCGATCACACCGACTCCGGTCGAGCCAAGGCCCACCAGTAACGCCGTCACTCCGGTGTAGGCCGTGGTCATCGCCATGATCGAGGAATAGGCCAAAAGGCTTGCGCCGGCAGCAATGGCCGCGTTGCCGATGGCAGCCC
This sequence comes from uncultured Ectothiorhodospiraceae bacterium, assembly GCA_947260005.1. Lineage (GTDB taxonomy): Bacteria > Pseudomonadota > Gammaproteobacteria > UBA6429 > Thiohalophilaceae > SZUA-24. Next base: position 20,461 of record CAMYOL010000049.1, on the reverse strand, counting down.
CCGTATTATCGATGCTCATCGCCTTGCTCATATCATAAAGACTGACGCCGGCGGTGATCACCGAGGCCACCAGGTTAGCGTGCATTGCGATGGTGGCCAGCCGTGCGACGATCGGTACACTGGCTTTGATATAAACATGCATGCCTAATCGGGCGGCGGCGCGCATTTGTTCCGCGGTCGGCGCACCAAGGACATAGCGGCCGATGATCTGGGCAGCGTCTACGGAGACCGCGGTAAAATCAGTCATCGCAGAAATAAAATATACCTGATTTTCAATTGTTCGTTTTTTAGAAAGTCGTTCAAACGAATAATACAAATTATACCCATTCGCCATCAACATCGCTGGCATGACTCCAACGTTATAGGTATGCCGTCCTAAACTTTCTAATCTGACTCGAACCGGTACCTTAACTTTATCCCTTAGATATTCGTTATGGGCAATCTCATCGGTATGATTTTTTAGTTCTTCACTAACGTTAGCCTTGCGTGCCTCTATATCTTTCACACCATCCTCTAGTAATTTATCCACTTCACCATCACTCAAGGGCGCCAATAATCGTGGGCCACCGCTCTCCCGAATAAAGATCGCGCCGACCCGTTCACCAGGCAACAACGCACCTGGATCTTCATGGCGAAGCATTACTCGATTGACGTCATCGACGATTTCTGCATGCAGGCTCAAGGCTCGGGCCACCGGGTGATGGCCTAAGTCATTGCCAAATTGATCGGCCACACTGACTGTGGTGCCGAGGTTGGTTTTATTTTGATCAAGTAATTCAGTCAAACGTTTTTCTGCGTTGGCCTGACGATAAGCCACATCCATCGGTGTATAACCTTTTGGGAAGGGCCCGCGGGTCGCATACTGCGGCGGGATATTCAACTCTTCGATGTTTAGCACACTGGTCATGCGAAACACTCTTAGACCATGGTTTAATAACTGCTTCCATTTTTTTGTCGCCGCAATCAGGTCGCTGTATTTCGCGGCCAGTTTCTTTTTCTTGGCCATGTCGGTTTTTATCTTTCCGGTTTCATCATCCACCATTTTTTGCACTTTCTCGACCATGTCCATGGCCTTATACAACACATGACCGACATTGGCGTGAATCTCAGAGAATCCGGCCAGAAATTCCGAAACCCGACGCCCGGTCTGCATCCAGGCGGGTTCCCCCTCACTCTCACCCTCGATGGCCTTAATTGCAGCGTCAAAACGCGATACACTGAATTCACCATGACCGGGTTCAACGTCTTCCTCGATATAGTCATACAGCGATAAACCATCGCCCTTTTGTTTGGCAAAGAGTTTTTTATGTAGGTCGAGCGTGATTTTTCCAGCACCAAATAGATCAATCAGGTACTGCACGCCTTTGTCTTTTTTTAGGTAATCCAGCTCGTTAAACGAAAGCATGTAAAGCGGTGCATCGAGCACTTCAACGCTGTCGAGTAAGTTGGCAATGATTTCACCGACTGTTTTGGTAGCGACAAAATAATAATCCTTTCCTTCCATGGCAAATTGATCTTCCATGGCGAGGGTGAAATTAAACTGGCTGCTCTCATCGCGTAAAAAATAGACCAGTTCCATTTTTGTTCTCTTCGCTTCCCAGCGTAAATGCGCGCGCGCTCTTTCCTCGGTAAATTTATCAAATTTTGCCCTATCCAGTTCCTGGCGTAGACCTTTGCGATCCCCCATAGCTCGACGAAACTGATCTTTTTCTTCCTGGCTAAAATAATCGGGAGCTTTAGCTTCTGTACCATGATAAAGGTATTGAGTGAGTACCACCGCCATGCGATAGTGTAGCGCCTGTTTCTTCATTTCCTCTTGTTGTGTTTGGGTCGGTTGTTCACCCGGCTTAACATCACCATGCTGTTGACCCGAAATGACGCGCAATAACATTTGCATGGTCGAAAGAATCAACTTATATCCTAAGGCTCGATCTCTAGCCTCACCTACCGCGTCATAACACACTAACGCAGGCAGATTTGAATTTTTATCACTGTCTAACAAATCCTCAATCAAACTGCCGTTCACATTATATTTCTCTACATAACGCTTATTTTCCTTTAATGCATCACTTAACGTATATTTAAAGTGTGTTCGATAACCCGTGTTTCGACCGCCTAAATCGTAATCTTTAAGGGTTGTTTTTTGCAGACGCTGATCTCTGAATTTAGCATCTAACGTGCCTGCGCGATTTTCTTTTTTACGCTGTTGATATATCTCCAGGTCGGCAATATAGCGAGGATCTTCTTTGTGCATTCCGCCTAAGCGCTCAATGTAACTCCAGCTCCATTGTTTCTCCGAAAAGGCAAATTTGAAGTCCTCAACATTTTTATAGCCTGACATTTGACGACTTATATCAAACGGCATTAACACAAATCGACCCTGGCGTTGGGTCATTGCGGGGCGCGTATCTTGCCCCTGGTATTTAGTCAGATTCACATCTCGAAAGGTGGAAAAATCGGCGTCAATCTCGATTTCGCGCCACAGGGAATCGTTTAAGAATATGTACAGGTAGCCATTGCGCATTGGCCCACAAGTTCGACTGTTATGTCGTAACAATCGCAGCGGATAGACCGGCATTAATTGTATGTCTTGATATATTTCTGATTCTTTAAGACGTGACCTTTCTGACGGCGTCACTTTTCCCAGCGGAATATGGTAAAGATCTTCATCCGCCGGAATATTTTTAGTATCCAGTTTTGATAAGATCGTTTCGCATGGATCGGACTCATCTTTATACGACAGATAAACGTGATGTTCCCTCTCCTCAACGTTATCTATCCGTAAACGCCATCGAGGGACTTGCCTAAGATGAAGAACTTCTTCATCCGAATTGAGGATGGTGTGAACGGTTTGTTCTGATTCCGGATCAAGCGAGGTTAATCGACCCACCGCATTTTCGGGCATGGCGCTAGCGCCAATGGTGATATCTAATAAATAATCAGTTTTTCGAAGCTCTATTTCTGCCGCACCTTTAGGACTCAACGAGGGTGGTTGCGCTGCACCGGGCTGCATTAACGATGATGGTGGTGTATTCGCATTATTCGATATCATTTTGTCATTTTGTCGAGTCGCTGGCTTTCCCTCTAAATAGACATTACTGGATGCACTAACAAATTGAGCCTTTTGTTTTATCGTTCCAGAAGCGACACCACCACAAGAACCGGCTTCATCACCGGTGCTTTTAGAAAAAATAGACTGAATATGACAGGCTGGATTTCCATTAACGATAACGGTGCTGGCCGTTTTAGCCGAATCAGCAGAGACAGCAATATTCGTATAAGTTCTTGGTTTGCATTTTCTGGGTGTTTTGCAGACGTCTTTGGTTTGAACCGTTCCACCAGAACCCGCATGCACTGAGGTTCTTCCATTGATTACTACGTTGCCCATAATACGTCCCTGTCTTCATGTTTTGGGTTAACGACACACATAGCGCCGCGCCAGTTTGTGTTATTACTTTCACACAGTAATATGTTCTTAGCTGCCGGGATACCATATCGTACAAATAAATTTTCCGATTTATAAAATCCAGCAGCTAGTGCCAATTGAATCGGAAGACTGGCTGCCCCTAATTCGCCAAGTGTTTGAGTAGGACAGATTTCCTCCGGGCTATACTCATTAGGATTACTCGCGTGATCAATCTCACCTAGTTGTAATGCTACTCGTAAATCCTCTGGTAATTCGTTTGGCCAGATATCCTTAATAAATTGATGCCGTTCATAAACAGATGATATATCGCCGCCATAATTGTGAATAATGCTATGAATCTCTCTGGCTGTTAAATTATCTTCATTCAATAACGCTTTTACAGAGTTACTTAGACCTACTAAATGATTCTTTTCTGCTTCGCCATTATTGGGTTCTTCCGCGTATGATATTGAGCTGATATAAGCTCGAGGACTTTTATTATCTAGCTGTTCAGGTTTAGATAGGTGAGCAAAGGCTAGTCCTTCACCAAGACCGGTTCCATCACTCAGTTTATCGGTTAGCAAGCGGTTGTTTTCAGCGTAGTTATGGATCATTTTTGGATTAATTAAGCTGTCTACACCACCAAAAAAGATATGATCGCATTCATCCTCTTCTAGTAACGTTATACATTTATCTAACGCCCTTAATGTTCCATCACTGACTGAACTGGTCGACAATCTAATACGTAATGTCTCTCCTAAAAACTCCATTAAACTCGACATCACATATTCGTCATTCTCATCCGTTTGCTCTTCGCCATTTTCCGGCAATACGATATGGACATTAATCCGTTCGGCCTTTTTGTGGCTATTCATGAATTTCAATTTCTGGCCAATTGAAAAAATAAGCAGATCGATAATTTTTTGCTTATAACTATAACCTCGTAAAGACTCGATTGGGTAACAAAACACATCATGTGACGAGTGCTCCCCGCCAACGGCTATTTCATATGGAACACGTTGAAGACTACGAAGTCCCGCCCTAACAGACGAATAAACAATATTAACGTCATCAGAAATGCTGGTACGTAGAAATACTCCTGATATTTTTGCTCTAATATTCATGGCAATTTTTAATTCGCTTTTATCAGCGCACCCTGGAGTAACAATAAACCATCTGCAATCGAGTAGATTTCCTTACCATCCACCATGATACGCCCGTCTTTCTGGATTTCTATTTTCGACGCATTGGATTGGATTAAGATGCCCTCTGCATTTTTTACTTGTAGTGAACCATCCTGGTTTAAACTAAAACCTTGTTGTGGTGCCTCGTCATTACTCCGAAGTCGGTGGGTCACAATGTAAAGTGATTCTAAACATTCCACTAACACCATGTCGCCGACGGTAAGTGCAGGTACACTAGCCGAATGTGCGTAGACATTCACTTCTTTGTTTAGATTTGGAAGGTATATATTTGTCGCTTCGGCGTTTTCAACTTCGATCACCTCAGCAAGCGAAACACGATTTTCTGTTGTTGGTGCACGCCGATCTATTCTATATATTTTGTTATCCATCACATTCCCCTGGATCATCGTTACTCTATAACTCGTGCTGTAACCACGAATACTTTTATTTATCGATTGCCTATTTCACACCGAATTATTATTTTTATATTTGTTCTATTTTATCTAAATTCACTTGAATATAATGTTAAAAATGATTAAATATTTTTTGACACTAATTGTTACCTACGCTGTTACCTCTTACATTGATGGTTGGTGCGCTCACGGTGATAGTTTTACCGTCAACGGTTAAATCACCACCGGTCGATACCTCAATCACACCGCCACTTTGGCCGACGTGAATCATTCCTCCCCCGTCGCCTTTTATGGTAATCGCCTTTGCCGCTTCAATGCTGGTGTTTCCGTTTGTGACTTGCATCTCTAAATTATTTTCATGCACTTCGATCGAGGTGTTTCCGTCCACATCGATCAAGGCATCTTTGGCACTGGTGATATTAAAATCCTCTACTTCAGCCTGCATTAATATGTTCTGACCTGCTTCGAGTTGCGTATCGGTGGCCGCATGGCTTTTTATAAATTCGTTCTTGGTCATTAATTGTTGCGAGTTTTTAATTAACTCTTCACGGTCATTACCGCATTCAACGGTTTGACTATCACCCGATTCAAAGTGCATGGTCTTTTTGGCGTACTGCTCCATCTCACCTTCTTCGGTAGCCAGGCGAATGCTATGACCTTCCTGATTCGCATCGAGTGTTAAGATATTTTTTCGATCACGTGTAAACATTTCTGTTTTTTCGAAACCACGGCGGTCTTCCATCGCCAGTTCGTTTCCACCCCAGGTGCGTACTACATTCTGGCTGTGATTCGGGGCGGTAACGGTATTGGGCGTGTCCGGATTCGAAACGGCCCCTAAAATGATGGGCCGATCCAGATCGCCATTGGTACACACCACCGCGACTTCGGTACCGGCATGTAACGGAAAATGCATGCCATATTTGTTACCGGTGTAAGGCTGCGCCATTCTCACTGGATGACTGGCCTGACCGGGTTGAGTTTCAGCAAGATCAAATGGCATACGTAAGTGATAGCGCCCTTGTTCATCTACATAGGCATAATCACCACCGGTGGTTTCAATCTTTGCGGTAAAAATTCCTTGTGCCATCGGCGCAGTGAGTGGTTCCGAGCGATATGGAATCCCCGCTCGCAATAAGCGCGCCTTATTGTTGTAGGTCTTACCTTTATTCGTTTCACCATAACCCTGTCCGGCACGCTGATCTCCATGATGTTCGACTTCGAGCACCAGGTATTCACCATTTAGCTCAGAGACAGGATGCCCCACTAAAGTGAATTTTTGTCCGGGCACCAGACCACGGCAATCGGTTTCAGCGATATAAGTAATACGCTGACAGTCAATCGCCTGTTGGCGCAGTGTGGCAATGCGATCGCCTTCATCGAGTGTTTTAAAATTCTCGCCATGAAGATAATCCACGCCAAAGCCTTTGATATCTGATGCGGACTTAGATTCGGTTTTAAGCCCCGCCTCAGGTGTGCGGTAGTTATAATCTTTGACACGAATGTAATCGGTTTTCAATACACTGTGTTCACGTAAGGCATGCACCGCTTCAATTGGACGCGCATTTCCGGTAATGGGTTGATAAAGCAATTCGCCGCCACCCGGCAACATCGGCATATCCGCCACTGTATCGTAGATCTGCATGATGGCCTGGGTGTTGGTTTGTTCGAAACTGTAAAACAGACCGTGATGGGAAAACATGCGCTGAATAAAATCAAAATCGCTTTCGTTATATTGCACAACGAATTCACGCTTGGGATAACTGCCCTGCGCATTAAATTTAAAGTCCGCACTGGCCAAACCTGCGCCCAACAACACTTCCTGGACGATCTCAACCACATCTTTATTTAAAAACACCCGACTTTGGGTATTAAAACGCAATGGATGCAAGGGTGACGAGATGGTGAAATTTATCTCTTCCCGATCGACTTTTTTTCCTAAATGGGATACCGCAGAGATAATGCCATTGATGTACACTTCGTCTGCATCCCAGGCCATGCTCAGCTGAGCCGGTGTACCAATGAAGTCTTTCATCACAGGGGCATGCTCAATCGCCACATTCACCGTAAAGTGATAGTCCTGAGAAAAGCCATGATCCATGCCATCAAAACCGAGCACCTGGACCGTCTGCCCTTCCATACCCTTTAATTTCAGGTTGAAGTGATCCTGGTTCGCATTGACCATGTCCAGGTTTGGCATATTTGTAAAATCAGCGGCCATGTTAATCCTTTATCCTTATTTGCTCGACTGTGTTATCCATTTCAACAACTCATTCCTAATCACTACTATTTAATAGTATGGCCATCGCATGCTTGTATTTCTCGACCCGACTTAAATCCGTTTCACTTATTTTTTTAAGTCGGCTCAAATCCATATTGTCTTTTAAATCCTGCAACTTAACTTTGCTGGCGAGTGGGTTGCATTTAACCCGGCCAATAAATTGCTGGTAAGATTCACCCGGCAATTTGGTCAGACAACCGACTGCGATAACCACCTCATCATCAAAGCCTTGTTTGCGTAAATCTTCTAACGTTATTTCACTGTCTTCGACAACATCATGCAATACCGCGACTATTTTTTCTTTTACATCATCAACCGCGTTCATCACACGTAATGGGTGCTGGATATAGTCCACACCCGCCTTATCCACCTGCCCATGGTGAGCCAGTTTGGCGATGGATACCGCTTTATTTAATAGCACCGATGTTTCCATATTGATTAACTCTTCCTTTAATATCTTTCATTTTATTTACACACTTATTTAACTAGTAATTTACCTGTATCTAAATGTCATATTTGATGTTGGCATCTTTCCTCATAGTTATCCCACCAGGAACGTAACATGTTGTTGCTGTTGTTACTTGAGGTAATTAAATTGGGCAGCTCTGGGTTATGTAATGCGCCTAACATGATGGGTCGATCGACATCATCTTTCACGCAGGTCAATATCACTTCGGTACCGGCATGCAACGGAAAGTGCATGCCATAGCCTATATCAGTTTTCATTTTCGAATGGGCAAACAATATCATTGGTAAGGTATCACCAATTCGGGTTGAAGTATTTCGTTGTTCACTCATATTTATCATATAAAATTTAATGGTTCACTGCCTAAATATATCTTTTAAGCTTCATCAATGGTGTCTGACCCTATTCATCTTCTGCTTGTTTTAACTTCTAATCAAATCTTGTCAACCATTGCGTAGTTGACTGCGTATCAAATTTTATGGTGTCCGCTCCACCACTCCCCGTAGAAAATGAACCAATCTTTTCGGCCCGAATACTTTTCAGTGCAGTATTTAGCTTAATTATCGGTTCAGGAACTTTTAAGTCTTCTCCCATATCACAAATCCTTTCGCCAGTCTGGATAATACAGCCCTTCTTAAACTTCCTATAGATATAATTATCTGTTCCTAATTTTTTAACTAGGTTATCAAGCCCCCCTAACTTAGATAAAAACTCATCAGATAAAACGGTCATCCAGCTCACGCCTTTTATCCCCTCTTCAAGGTGAGAAACGTGACCGATTGGTCTATCTATTTCAAGACATTTATAGGCCTGCGCCATCTCATACATGTATTTATCGACTTTTCTTTTGGCATCGTTACTGACCGAGGTAACCAGACCCAGTCCACTGTAGCCATGAAAAGGTTCCAGGATATCGCACATATTGGTAAACATACTCGCATAGGCTTCTGTATTTTCCTCTACCCACGACATTGGTACACTTAAACTCATGTAGGATAGTTCATTCTCCCATTCCCTTGACCCATAAACTTTTATATTGAACTGGTTTGCATCAACATTATGTTCGCTACCGTGCAAGTGAAACTCATAGCTGTCGTTACTGGTTAAATTATGTAACCAGGCAGGCATATCGGGAACTTCGCCCTTCTCAATTTTATGGTAGGTAAAAGTCTTCGGATGTTTTTCCCACCTCAGCTTATCCCCGAAATAATTTTTATATTCCTCAAAACAGCGTACTATTGCCTCTCGCTTTTCCTTTTCGTATCCTTTCCAATAATATAGAGTCGCAATAACCGCCACGACTAAGTGCGGTTGCCCAGCGTCGTTATTCACCACGATCTTTTTTTCTATTTCTTTCACTTTATTAATCGACAGCATTATCAACTATACCTATATCGGAGCTGGGCTTGGAGTACCACTACCACGAGGTGGACTTTTGGGGCGTGGCTTAATTTTTCAACGGTTAAGATATGATCGTTACCACTTTGAACCGTCTGCGAGTCACCCGATTCGATTAACATGGTCTTGGCGGCGTATTGTTCCATCTCGCCTTGTTCGGTACCGAGATAAACTTTATGGCCACTGGCCTTTGCATCAAGTTTTAAGGAATTTTTGCGTTCACGGGTAAACAGATCAATACGCTCTTCTCCTTTGCGATCTTCCATCAATAATTCGTTATCTACCCATGAACGTAACAGGTTGTTGCTGTTATTCGCTGAAGTTATTAAGTTTGGTAACTCTGGATTATGCAATGCTCCCAGCATAATAGGTCGATCGACATCGCCGTTCACACAGGTCAAGATCACTTCGTTACCGGCATGAAAGGGCAAGTTCATAACGCAGACTATGTTAGTTTTCATTTTCGAATGGGCGAACAATATCATTGGTAAGGCATCACCAATTAGGGTTGAAGTATTTCGTTGTTCACTCATATTTATCATAATAAAATTTAATAGTTCACTGCCTAAATATATCTTTTAAGCTTCATCTATGGTGTCTGACCCTATTCATCTTATTTTTCATCCAATAACAATGAAACTTCATCGAGATACTCTTTTAACTCTAACTCTTCAGGACTTGCGAATTCCCGTGACGCAATAATTGCATACGTAAATTTTACTTCGTTTCCTAACTCTATGGATGGATCCTTTCCGCTGGCTGCATTATCTCGAATAAAAATCATCTGCTGTTTTATTGAATCTATTTGATCAGATGGCCCATAATAGTCAATAAACTTATCTAGTTCATTAATCGCAACATTAGCCCGGTCATTTAATTTTTTAAAATCCACTGTTATCCACCTATATTATTAATTCTTATAATTTCTTTTTTTACAGAATCATTAACCAATATCTGAGTTCCGCCACCATTGGTTTGAATCGGCTTTTTGGAATTTGTCCAATCATCACGAATCGGAGCTGAAGATGACTGCAATCCATCCCCCTTTGGCACTTTAAATGTAGCTAGTTTCCTTCCTTCACCACTTATACCTAATTCGTCAGGAGTTTGATTACTTTTCGGATCAAACCAATTACCAGGGTATCCATGTGATTTTACATATTGCGTCATAGAGGCAGGTGGCGGGTATGTCACAACTTCGACTGGTTTACTTAAATCAACACCACCAGCTCTTGTTCCATCTTGACTACCTAATGCCTCATCCATCTGACTTTTAGTAAATCCATTATTTTCCATGTAATGTCTAGATACTTTCTTCCTGGCCGCAACTTGTTTTTGCGAATTACCTTTGGCTCCTGCGATTTCTATTTCTTGCTTAGATGGTTTAGCTGTTGTCTTTTTCGCTTTAAACTTGTAGTTCTCATCTACCTTACCCTTACGAGCTTTTAGATTGAGCTGTAATTTCTCAATTAACTTAGCTATTCGACTTAATATGCCAGATATTTTACCAGCATTCTTAATCGCTAATAGTCCTGCACCAATCCCCGCAGCAAAGACTAACGCAAAATCAATTCCGTAACGTGCACCGACTCTTACCTTTTCTGTCGAGTGAAGTTCGGAGAAATAATTGGCTGGAAATTCCTGGAGCATGGTTCGTGTTTCTGTATCCAGTGCAATCAAGCTTAGTATACGTACCGATTCTGACGCATCACTGATGTCTTCACCTAGTTCCGTATGCATAGCTTCAATACTATTCATTTCCTGTTTAAAGCCTTCGTCATTGCCACTGACAAAATTACCAAAGGCTTTATGTCTATGAGTGGCATAATCACGTAACCATTGGTCGGTTGCTGCCTTGGCTTTAACAATACCAACTGCCATGTCGGCTACGCCTTCTACGGTATCGGCTATCCATTGACCGGCCCCGGTCATCGCACCACCGGCGTATATTATGGGTTTTCTCCATAATGCAGTCTCTTCCCAGGTTTTACTCATCATTTCTGATTCAGATCTGGCCTGAGCTAGAGACTGATCTAATGCAGCGCCTAATTCTTTTCGTAACACTTTCAGTTCCCGCTCTAACGGTTCACTGGGAACAAACTCCAAATTAAAGCCTTCATTAGGAACACCATCAAGACGGTGGAACCCACCGTACATTGTACCTTCAACTTTACTGCCACCATCGAAGTTGACTTCAAATTTTATATCGTTGACCTTGTCGCCATTTTGATCGGTATATTCAAATTCCACAAAGTGTTTTTCTTTGTCGTTGGCCGATGTCATCGCTGCGGGATTGACGTTTGTAATTTGGGAGTTTGAACTACGCTGGGCTATTTCTTGATCGATGGTTAGATCTTCGCTGTTAATCTGTTCTTTGGCAGTGGGTGAGTTAATCGTTGCCGCGATATCCTGTGCTTTACGAACCACGTGATTAAATACATCCAGTGCCCCCAGGTTTAATTTCGAAATATCTTTTCCACCATCGGAGCCACTGGCACCTCCACCACTACCACCGCCGCCTTCTTTGGCGGTTGCGCCTTTGAGGTAAACCGCATTGCCATCAATGTTCACCGTACTGCCTTTGATGGCAATCGCACCACCGGTGTCGATCACCACTGAGCCACCGGCCTGGCTAACCGTAATATTACCCCCACCCTGGCCTTTTACTGTGATCGCCTTGGCGGCTTTGATCTCAAAGTTACCGTTTTTACAAATGATGTTTAAGTTTTTATTACGAACTTCTAATGACATGTTGTTGTTGACATCAATAACCATGTCTTTACCGGCTTTCATCTCAACGTTTTCGGTTTCACTGCTCAGTTTGACGTTTTTGCCTGCTTTATAACGTATATCCGTTTTCGCCTTGTGCTCGATCTGTTTTTTCTCGGTGTGTAACGAATGGGAATTTTCTACGGTTAAGATATGATCGTTACCACTTTGAACCGTCTGCGAGTCACCCGATTCAATCAACATGGTCTTGGCGGCATATTGTTCCATCTCGCCTTGTTCGGTTCCGAGATAAACTTTATGTCCACTGGCTTTCGCATCGAGCTTTAATGAGTTCTTTCGCTCTCGTGTGAATAAATCGATTCGTTCTTCGCCCTTACGGTCTTCCATCAATAATTCGTTATCCCCCCAGGAACGTAACAGGTTATTGCTGTTGTTAGCCGAGGTAATTAAATTGGGCAGCTCTGGGTTATGTAATGCGCCTAACATAATGGGTCGATCAACATCACCGTTGACACAGGTCAATATCACTTCGGTACCGGCATGCAAGGGAAAGTGCATACCATATTCCATTCCGGAATAGGTTTGAGCCTGGCGCACCGGATGGCTCGCTTCACCATCGGGCTGCATGGATAAATCAAAGGGTAAGCGCACGTGGTAGCGGCCTTGCTCATCCAGATAGGCATAATCACCGCCGGTGGTTTCGACCTTGGCGGTGAAGACCCCGTGTTTATAGCGGCGCGCGGGTAAGGCGGTTCGATAAGGGATACCGGCTTTGACCAGAGTCAATTGGCTTTTATACAACATTCCACTGACCAGACTGCCATAAGCAAGCGCCCCGGACTGATCGCCTTGATGATCGATACGCACTATATAATAGTCACCGTTCAAGGATTCGTTCGGGTGATTGGTCAAGGTAAATTTCTGGCCTGGAACTAAAGCTCGACAATTGGTGTCGGCGACATAAACTTCGCGTGGCCAGTCCAATGCCTGCTGGCGGAGATGGGCAATGCGATCACCATCATCCAGGGTTTTATAATTTTCACCATAACGGTAATCGGTCCCCTGACCACTGACATTGGTCGAACGAGACGCGACCGCCTCAAGACTCGCCTCCGGGGTACGGTAGTTATAGTCTTTAAATTTGACGTTATCCGTGATCATCTGTGAATGACGATTTAAGGTATAAATGGTCTGTAGTGAACGAACCTGACCGCTTTGCGTTTCATAGGTCAGCTCACCGAGTTCAAAGGCAGGAATGTCGGTTATGTTGTCGTAGAAAACAAGCTTTGCACCGTCGGCAGTCTGTTCAAAGGTAAAAAATATACCTTCGTATGCCAGTAATCGTTGAATGAAGTCGTAATCACTTTCATCGTACTGTACGGTAAACTCACGAACCGGATAGTCTGCCTGAGTCTTAAACTCAAACTCGGCATTATTGAACTGTGCATCTTCCAGGACTTCCTGCACAATTTGTTTTACATGTTTGTTTAGATAAACCCGGTTTTGACGATTATGTTTTAACGGATACATCATCGAGTTCATACTGATGTAATAGTTTTCACCGTCCGTGCGCGAACCTAAATAGGTCGCTTCGGTGATGATGCCATGAATATAGACGGGTTCGTCGTTATCCAGTACTTCAAAATAAGCCGCGCTGCCGATAACCTGGGTTAGATCAAGAACAGTGGTGAGCTCGAGCATGAAGTTAAACCGATAGTCATTTGATAAAGCATGACCATCACTGTCAAAACTCACGAAGGTCACATCATCCGTATTCACACCGGCGATGAACAGACGTAATTGCCCCTCGTTCGCAGCTGCTACATCCTGACCTAATTTTCCTAATGTTGTCGCATCCATGTAAAACCGTATTCCTTTAATTTAATCCTTTACGCGATCGCTTCCGCTTCTTCGCTTTCTTCGCTTTCTTCGCTTGGTGCGGCAGGTTGTTTATCCGCAAACACCAGTGACATCTCACCGTTATCATCAAGCTCGAGTGATAAGATATCGGGCATGTCATCTTCCATCATGTAGGCCAGAATGCTTCTGGCCACTTCGGGCAGTAATTGTTGCTCAATAATCGAATTAATATAACGTGCACCCGTCTCAGTTTGATTACAACGTAAGGCCAGATAGTCCAGCACATCCGGATGACAACGGAACTCCATGTCATGACTGTTTTTAAGACGTTGCGCGACCCCATCAAGTTTTAAGGCGACGATGTTTTGCAATGCATCTTGATCCAATGAAATAAAGGGAACAACCTGCATACGTCCTAATAAGGCGGGTTGGAAATGACGTAATAAGATCGGCTGAATACTTTCACGAATGCTACCGATGCTGGGCATACTCCACTCTTCGCTTTGTTGCCCTTCATCTGTTGCGGCTTGCTCACTGTCATCGTTTTGCTCTGCATGCATCGCAACCGTCGTTGTACTCTCACCCACTTCGATACCCTGCACAACAGGCCCGGCCTCTTCTGCCGGGGGCTGAGTCATATCGGTAATTTCTGCACTGGCCAGATTCGAGGTCATCAAAATAATTGTATTTTTGAAGTCGATCTCCCGACCCTCGCCGTCGCGCATAAAACCACGATCAAATACCTGGTAGAACAGGTTCATTACATCGGGATGAGCCTTCTCAACCTCATCTAATAACACCACTGAATAAGGGCGTTGACGAACTGCTTCAGTTAATACACCACCTTCACCGTAACCAACATAGCCTGGTGGTGAGCCTTTTAGTTGCGAAACGGTATGCGCCTCCTGATATTCACTCATGTTGATCGTTATTAGAAAACGTTCACCACCGTATAATTCTTCGGCAATGGCGCGTGCGGTTTCGGTTTTACCGACGCCGCTTGGGCCCGTTAATAAAAATACACCCAATGGTGCTTCGGGATTACTCAGACCTGCACGAGCACTGCGGATAGCACGACCAATGCTGGCCACTGCCATGTCCTGACCGACGACCCGACAACCAATACGATCTTCAAAAGCAATCAAGGCATTGGCATCATCTTTTTGCATGTTACCAACGGGAATACCCGTCCAGTCTGAAATAATTTTGGCAATCGCCGCACCGTTCACTTCAGCCTGCACCAGGGGTTCCTGTCCCTGTACATCCACCAGGGTCACGCGGGCTTTTTTGCTGGCTTTTAGCGATTTATCTATGGCTTTTTGATCAGGCGTGTCGGATTTATAATGTCCCTGTAATTCTTCCCGCTTTTCATGGATTTGGCTGACCAGATCAACTTCCTGTTCCCAACGTTTAATTTCTTCATCACGTTTGGTTATGGTTTCAATTCGGTCTTCGTTTAATTTTGCGATCAAACGTTGATCGATAAACAAGCCATCTTTTTCTTCGTCTTCGAGTTGTTTCAGACGTTTATCGATATACACGATATGACTATCAGCCGATTCAATCGAGGCCGGTTTTGCAGCCTGTCCCATGCGAATTCTCGCGGCAGCGGTATCAAGTAAATCGATTGCTTTATCCGGTAAAAACCTGCCATTGATGTAACGGCTTGATAATTTTACCGCCGCATCAATCGCTTCATCGGTGATTAAAATATTATGGTGCGCCTGATATTGATCTTTTAAACCATTAAGCATCAAAATCGCTTTATCAATTGATGGCTCTTCTACTTTTACTAATTGGAAACGACGCTCTAGGGCCGCATCGCGTTCAAAGTATTGTTTGTACTCGGACCAGGTGGTCGCCGCGATGGTACGTAACTCACCACGTGCCAGGGCTGGTTTTAACAAATTGGCGGCATCACTCATTCCCGCCTGACCACCGGCACCAATTAAAGTGTGTGCCTCGTCGATAAACATGATGATCGGTGTCGTTGAGTTTTTGACTTCATCGATGACTGCTTTTAAACGTTTTTCAAATTCGCCTTTTACCCCTGCGCCCGCCTGTAATAAACCCAAGTCGAGGGTATGCAAACGAATCTTTTTCAGGCTATCAGGTACGCTGTCTTCCGCAATGCGTAAGGCCAGACCTTCTACCAATGCCGTTTTACCGACACCAGGCTCACCGACTAAAATAGGATTGTTTTTACGACGCCGACTTAAGATGTCAATCATTAAACGGATTTCATCATCACGCCCCAGTACGGGATCGATATTACCAGAGGCGGCTTTGGCCGTGACATCTTCGGTAAATCGAGCCAGCGCAGAATCCGCCGCGGGTGCATCTTTACCGGCAGCCGGTTTTTTACCAGAATCTTTGTTACTGGTTTTATTAATATTTGTGGTTGCCTGATCTGGATTGGCCTGATTGGAACCGGTCAGAGTTAAGTCAAGTGGTACATAGGAATCCGCTTCGACCGAACCATCAATGATCGCTTCATAGTTTTTTCGTAATACATCAAGCGAAATATTATCGAGTACTTGATACGCCGAACCCGGCAAGGTTGGTGACATTTCGATTAAGGCGTCGAGTAATGAGACCGAACGAATCTGTTCCATACCATAGTGCAATGACGACGCTATATAAGCCTTTTCCAACCATTGAAATAACACCGGCGAAAAACCAGGTTTGCCCTGATTATTTGAGTTAAAGCGACTCATGTGCTCGAGGATATCCTGCCAGAGTTGGTCCTGATCGATACCAAAATGCTCCAGCGCTCGATCAAAATCGCTACCGCCTTCTTCCATGAGTTTGATAACAAAATGATCCAGCGTGACTTCATAGTGAGTACGCGTACTGGCAAAGGCGGCCGAATTTTCCAGGGCACGGGCACAGTAGTCATTTAGTTTTTCCAGTAGTGTTTTAACGTGTTTGTTATTCAAGCTTCTTCCCCTCTGCTCGTGTTTTTTACTATATTTTTTATGCGACCATCGCCAGTTCGGCCTTGGCCTTTTTCGTTTGTTCTGATTGATTCACTTCGTTTTCCATTAATAATGATTCACCCGGTATACGAATTTCGTCCAGGTCCGACACCTGATAACCGACCCAGGTTGACCAGCCCAACATCACATCATCATCACCAAGTTGCATCCCTAAAATAGACGATGGCTGGATTAAAAGAATAAGATCAAAATCGATGGTTGGATCCAGGTAACGACGGATTAAATTTCCTAAAGCCGTTGCATCAGGACGACCCGGTAATAATTTTTTAACGTCGGTGACTTCCATTGGGCCAATGCAAATATCGATCTTGCCACTGATGTCCAATACTTCATCACCGAGAATGGTGTTATCACCAAGCTGCATCGCCTGATGGAATTCACCACCGACAAAGGCCTCACTGTCGATCTTGACCCAACGTGGAACAAATTCACGCACTGTCGATGGCGTGTCACCCATATACTCTGTCAACATACCCGCCAGGGAAGTTGCATTACGAACCCGCGAGCCCATCGCACCACTGAACCCTAGCTCGACATTGTCTTGTTCGCTTAAGGTTTGACCGGACAGGGCAATCACATAATCCAGATAGGCAGAATCCGGTCGTTCCAAGTCGACATACGGGCGATATTTTTTCCAGGCCATATAAAATAAAGCGTATAAACGATGGGAAAAAATATCCAAAAAGCCGCGCATCGCATCACTGCTTTCATCATCGCGGGCGACGTGCTCTATTATATAGTGGGGGACCGGGGCATCGACCCCGTATAAACCCATGAAATTAAGCTCGAGATCGACCTGTCCATTGTCATCAAACTCACAACGACGTACGTCCGCACCCGGAAAACTGATCTCCGGAGCCGGCCGCATATGCAACCATTTATCAAGTCCTTGACCTATTGAACCGTGGCCATACCAGCCCGACTCAAGCAAACGCATGACTTGATAAAATTCATACTTGGGTGCATTCGCAAAAACGTCCTCGATTAAATCGGGGAGTTTTCGCCGACTAGTGGTTCCCACACGAGCTCCTCATTGGATGGATGACATAAAATACGAGTCTGGATAAAACAGTTCATCGCCGCATACATACTAAAAAAGTGATGTAACACCTGGCCGAACAGATAAATATCCGGGATCGAACGATAATGCTCTTCATGCAAGGTCAACCGGATATCGAGACCACGCATCAACGCGCCACGGCGGATGCGATCAACCGCTTTCACTTCAATGTCCTTTATACCTTCAATACGACGTTTGTTTTGTTCATTGTGACTCCAGTCATACAAACCCAATAAACGTTGCAAGGTGTCTTTATTAACAATCGAATCGTAGTTCAGCGATAAATGTGAAATTAAATTCCATTGAAAACGTGATTTTTCCGGTGGCTCCAACATCGCCGTTGGGCGAGTAATGTTTGTAAACGCCGCGTATGAAGGGAAATCAACCGATGGAGTACGGATATCATTTTCTTTCAAATAACGGCGTGGGTAACTGCCGTTACACCCTGTTAATGTGCACGACAGCATCTCGGTCTTGAAATTCGTCTTGCCACCCACACTCAGGTAGGTGCTAGTTTGTTCCGGGCCGATCGATTTTCGATGCGCATGGAAAAAACGTCCATTCTTGGCACGATGTTGGAAGGTATACATCGGCGTGTAGTCATGACGATCACCTGTTTCAGAATCAATGCCGACTACTTTATCCAGACTGTAAACCTGCATACCTTCACGTGCATGCGTATCGGCAATCACCGGGTATTCACTACGGCGATGCGATAAATGAATCGGTTCACTGGTATGCTCAAACAGATTAACAATTGGAGAACAGTGCAATAAGAAGGTTTCTTTTTTGAGGTTATGATCAGAAGGACATAAGCCTTTTATCTTAAACTCAATGTCAAATGTCGATGAAGTATAGGGCCAATCCACATTTTCCAGCCCCTTCAAGGTAAAAAACATGTATTTTTCGCGGAAACAAAATAAATCCTGTAGCAAGTGGAATCCATGAAAGCTACGTCCGGACATGTTAATCAACGCATCTTCCGGGCTTAAATGAGCTGGTTTTACAGCTTCACGCCCCTGCATCACCACGGGTTTTTTAGTCGGCTGCTCGGGCAACAATACTCTCACTGTTTCTAACCGCATGCATAATTGATAATGCAGCCAGTTAGCAATCGCCGGATCGGCGTGGAGATAAAATTTTAAATCCGCAAGATTAAGATCGTGTCCGGACAGGCCACTGTCCATCTGAAAACTTAACTTGATGGTGGTTCCCCCACCTGCAGGCTCGTTAAGTTCCAGCTTAATAATACGCATTGGATTCAGCTTTACATCGGTGGTCGAACGAAAACGACAAATCACACGCTCATCGCCCACCGATGAAGTTAACAGGATCGTTCCTTTCTCTATCTCTTGAGTCGTTTGCAGTTGGCCAATGCGCGGCGTGAAATTAGCGACTGATGCTGATGGATACGGGCGCAAAAAATGCGGCCAGAGTTGATTCAATAATGTTTCGCTGATCTCGGGAATGTCATCGTCGATATGCTGACGGATTTGAGCAGTCAAATACGCCATACCTTCGAGCAATCGCTCGATATATGGATCACGATCCTTAACTTCATTAAGATTAAGCATGCCCGCCTGCTCTGGATAGGCCTTGGCAAAATCCAGTGCAGAGTCGTGCAACAATCTTAATTCGGCTTCGTAATAATCACGCATTGCTTATTAGCCTCGACGCCCGTTAGATTTTCTTTGGTCTGATTTTCGATGGCCTGGTTTAATCTGGGCGTTACCACCACTTAAGAAAAAGGTGTCATAAGAAACGAATTCACCATTTCGCAGTCGCCCATAAATTTCCAGATGTAATACACAGTCGGTAGTTACAATGGGCTTAAACGACACATCGACACGAGCCAAACGCGGTTCGTATTTTAAAATGGCCTTTCTTATAACATCGATCAACTCATTTACAGAGTAAGGCAAGCTTTGATAGATCTGACCAATGTCGGTCAAACCATAATCCGGATCATGGATCATCGACCCCTTACGAGCATTAAGCAGACGCGTGAGATGATCCATGACACTCATCTGAACATCGCCACTACGCGGGACATCCTCAATGGGTTGTCCATTAGAGAACTCACCGGTTAATACTTCGAATAAAGCGTGCTGCATTTGTCTGTTTAATTGCTCAATTTTTAGTTAAGAAAATAAAATGGGGTATGTGCAAAGCACATACCCCGGTACTGCTTATCTACCTTCGACCCACGAGTCAGAGAATGAGATGTTGCCGTCTGCATAAGTCCAGGTGACTTTTGCATACTTACAGCTCACTTCTTCCAGGTGAGGATAACGTTCTTTATCTAAATCCTTAACGTTATGCATCTTAGGTTTGATTGAGGTAATTTTCACGTCCTCCAATGTATGACGGAAATACTCCTTTTCAGCGCCAGTATCATCGATTTTGTACCAAATCATTGTTAACTCTTTCAGAGTCTGACCATTTGTAACCGCTTTATAAAGATACGGTGACATTGCGTCATATGATTTAGTAAAAATGAAAGGCTCGTGCTTACGAGTACCAGTGATGGTGCCATCATCGGCATCAATTGGCATCCGCACTTCGTGACAGAACTCCACAACTTCTGAAGATCCTTCACGTCCTTCGATGGTTACTGAACCGTCTAGTTTCTTACCTGTGTCATCAGTTACATTTACATATGCTGGA
>CAMYOL010000048.1 GCA_947260005.1 uncultured Ectothiorhodospiraceae bacterium | reverse complement strand
ACTTCGACCTCAGGCTTTCGTCATTTTAATGTAACAGCCTCTAAGCCAATTGGTAAAACCGGTGCCGAAGCTTATATTCAATATACCTTTGCTGGTGAAGATCGTACTGGTACTGAGTACAACGACTCAATGGTAGCGGGTGTTACATACGGCTTCTAAACTAAAAAAATAGTAATAAATCGTAAGAACTATTTGGTGCTAAAGCGACAGGTTAGGAATTCGCTTTAGCACCTTTTCCTAATCTAATATCAATAAAAATTTCTCGGAGGTTAGTCATGCGTAACTGGCTTAAGAAAGTAGCGCAATATACGGTCGTCAGTGCAGCCGTATTGGGTTTTACCGCATCGGCACAAGCAGCTGATACGATTAAAGTAGGTGTTTTACATTCATTATCTGGCACCATGGCGATTAGTGAAACTACTTTGAAAGATACCGTTTTAATGATGGTTGAAGAACAGAATAAAAAAGGTGGTTTGTTAGGTAAGAAACTGGAAGCCGTGGTGGTTGACCCAGCATCTAACTGGCCTTTATTTGCAGAAAAAACACGTGAGTTAATCGAAAAAGAAAAAGTTGACGTGATTTTTGGTTGCTGGACCTCGGTTTCACGTAAATCTGTCTTACCGGTTATTGAAGAATTAAATGGTTTGTTGTTCTACCCGGTGCAGTATGAAGGTGAAGAGTCATCTAAAAATGTATTTTATACCGGTGCAGCGCCTAACCAACAGGCGATTCCTGCGGTCGATTACTTAATGAATGAAGTCGGTGTTAAACGTTGGGTTCTGGCGGGGACCGATTATGTTTATCCTCGTACTACTAATAAAATTTTAGAGGCTTATTTGAAAGCAAAAGGTGTTAAACAAAAAGACATCATGATCAACTACACGCCTTTTGGTCATTCAGACTGGCAAAGTATCGTATCGGATATCAAGAAATTTGGTTCAGCCGGTAAGAAAACCGGTGTGGTATCAACTATCAATGGTGATGCCAACGTACCCTTCTATAAAGAGTTAGGTAACCAGGGTATTTCAGCTGAAAATATTCCCGTCGTGGCATTCTCAGTGGGTGAAGAAGAGCTTTCAGGTATCGACACCAAACCCTTGGTTGGCCATTTAGCGGCATGGAATTATTTCATGAGTGTTGATAACAAAGAGAATGAGGCATTTATTAAATCATGGCAGGAGTTTATCAAAGATAAAAAACGCGTAACCAACGATCCAATGGAAGCAACGGTTATCGGCTTTAACATGTGGGCTAAAGCGGTTGCCAAAGCGAAAACCACGGATACCGATAAAGTTGAGCAGGCTATGATCGGGATTAAGGTTCCAAACATGACCGGCGGTACCGCAGAAATGTTGCCTAACCATCATTTGACGAAACCGGTTCTTATTGGTGAGATCCAGGAAAATGGTCAGTTTGAAACGGTTTGGCAGACCGATGGTACGGTACCAGGTGATGCCTGGTCTGACTTCCTTCCAGGGAGTAAAGACGTGGTTTCTGATTGGGTAAAACTCAAATGTGGTAACTACAATACCAAGACTAAGAAATGCTCTGGTCAGAACTATAAATAATGTAGTCAATGCAAAGCCCCAGTTAGTTTAACTAGCTGGGGTTTTTTTATGTGTGACATCGCCATAGTTCCGTGCGTGTTGTAGCCGTTTGCGAAGCTGTAACAGCATTGGTTTCATATTTAGTTAATCAGCCTAAGTTGAATACAATTTCTACCAATTTTAGGCTTTAAAGAGTATGATTACTTGATAAGCTTAAAAATAGTCAGTCCGACAATGTATAACAATGCTTAATAAAATAAGAAATGAATATGCAACGCTTATTTTCCATTCAAAATATTCTACTTTTTAGCCTGATCCTTTTCAGTAGTTTTACTGTGGCGGTAGAATCTAATCCTGTTGATTCGGGCGAGATATTGTCCGAGACTGTAGCAACTGCAAATTTCGAAAATTCCATTTCTCTGTTCACTGAAAAAGGTTTTAAGAAAAAAATAATCGCCGTTGAAACGTTGGCCACGGTAGATGATAGTCGTGTGCTCGGTGTGTTCAAGGCGATGATGACCAATAAACTTTACTTTGTAAAAGAGGATAAACAGGTTGTTTTTCTCGAAAAAAATGATGAGAGCATCAAAGTTAGTGACGTGATTTCAAATGAAATATTAGACATCACCAGCAAAAGCAAACTAAAAAAAATATCGGTAAATAATAAACTTCGTCGTTTACTTCGAGGTTATATAGCAACATTAAGTATTAAAAGCACTGATGACGATGTGCGTGCTGCTGCAGTGCGGCAAATCATGAAAAATATAAACGAGAATTCGTATGCTCTATTAGTAAAGCTTGTTGAAACAGAACAAAATGAAACAATCTTTAAGGATGCACAGGTCGGTATTTCATTATGGGAGCTGAATTCAGCAGATAAACAAAAGAAATTAACTGCTATTGCACACTTAACTGACAGTCTGTTACCCGAAGTTAAAACAAAACTTGAAAGTATAGCCTTGCCTGACGCAGACGGAAATTTTTTAGAGAGCGATGAATTTGTGCGTGCTAAAGCCAAATCAGCGTTAGTTAAAATAAATGATCGTGTTGCTTATTATGGTGTTTTAGAAAATGTAGTCTTTGGTTTGAGTTTGGGTTCGGTGTTGTTGTTAATCGCCATTGGCCTGGCCATTACCTTCGGGGTGATGGGGGTGATTAATATGGCGCATGGTGAGCTGATGATGATAGGTGCTTATACGGCCTACGTTGTACAACAAATCATGCCGAATTATATTGGTGCATCAATTTTTGTTGCTATGCCGCTTGCCTTCCTGGTCGCTGGTGCCTTTGGCGTTGCGATCGAACGCCTGGTTATTCGTTTTATGTATGGCCGACCTTTAGAAACACTATTGGCAACGTTTGGTATAAGTTTGATCCTGCAACAGATGGTTCGGGTGATATTTGGGCCGACCAATCAAGCCGTCGAAACGCCGCCCTTTATGAGCGGGTCATTAGAGTTTAATCCTGTTTTTGCGATTACCTATAATCGTTTATACATTTTTGTATTTAGTATCATGGTATTGATCGCATTAATATTGATACTGAAAAAAACCCGTTTGGGTTTGCAGGTTCGAGCGGTATCACAAAACCGTAGTATCGCAAAAGCAATGGGGGTTCGTTCTGAATGGGTTGATGCGCTTACCTTTGGTTTAGGTGCGGGCATCGCTGGTCTTGCCGGTGTGGCATTAAGTCAGTTAACCAATGTCGGTCCAAACCTGGGTCAGGCGTATATTATTGATTCTTTCATGGTGGTGGTGTTTGGCGGGGTTGGAAATCTATGGGGTACCTTAGTCGCCGCAATGTCATTGGGGGTCATTAATAAATTCCTGGAGCCATGGGCGGGGGCAGTGATGGCCAAGATACTGGCTTTGATCTTTATCATTTTATTTATTCAAAAACGGCCACGGGGATTGTTCCCGCAAAAAGGCCGTGCGGCGGAGAGCTAACATGGCTCATCAATCCTTAGTGCAGACGATGATGA
This sequence comes from uncultured Ectothiorhodospiraceae bacterium, assembly GCA_947260005.1. Taxonomy (GTDB): domain Bacteria; phylum Pseudomonadota; class Gammaproteobacteria; order UBA6429; family Thiohalophilaceae; genus SZUA-24. The sequence goes on along the minus strand of CAMYOL010000048.1, from coordinate 7,379 downwards.
AAAATGATAAAGGGGGTAAAACCCTGTTATCAATTTTACTTGCGTTAATTATTTTCATCCCTGGATTGAATCTATTTGTCGCCAGTGATTCTGTTTTTCATGTCTCGACTTACACGTTAACCTTATTAGGCAAGTATCTTTGTTTTGCGTTATTGGCGGTTGCCCTTGATCTGGTCTGGGGTTATTGCGGGATCTTAAGCCTGGGGCATGGCGCGTTTTTTGCGCTGGGTGGTTATGCGATGGGCATGTATTTAATGCGTCAAATTGGCGATCGGGGTGTGTATGGTAACTGGCCTTTTTCAGGAATGAAATGGGCTTCGGCGGCAATAACGGCTTAACCGATTTTAAAGATATTCTTGGTTTTAATTTACAGGCGGATTCAACTCGCGCGGTAATCTTTATAACCTCGGCGCTTGCACTGGCGATTGGCTATTTAGTTTGTCGCTATATTGTAACCTCAAAGTTAGGTCGGGTGGTGATTGCAATACGCGATTCTGAAGATCGAGCTCGCTTTATTGGTTACAAGGTAGAGAGTTTTAAGCTCTGGGTATTTGTGGTTTCTGCGATACTGGCAGGAATAGCTGGCGCTTTATATGTTCCCCAAGTTGGCATAATTAATCCAGGTGAGTTCTCACCGTTAAATTCCATAGAACTCGTGGTTTGGGTTGCAGTGGGCGGTCGAGCAACGCTTTATGGTGCGGCATTAGGTGCCGTTGCGGTGAACTACGGTAAAACTTATTTCACTGCGGTATTACCGGAGTTATGGTTATTCGCCCTGGGTGCGTTATTTATTGTTGTCACGGTCTTTATGCCCAAAGGTTTGGTGGGCCTATGGAAACAGATCAGGCGGAAACAGATTAAAGAAAAACAAGCTAACCAGCCTGCTCAGGATTTGCCGAAACCAATACAGGAAGGAGACGAGTAAATGCATGAATTAGATCGTCTTCGCGAAGTCATGCGGCGTGACAAAGTCTTTGAATTTGTTCAGGAGAAGCGTCTGCCATTTTCAGCGGGCAGGCACACAGTCGTACCCGGCGAACTGGATATATCCCACGGTACGATATTATACGTGGAGAATATCTCCGTGAGCTTCGATGGGTTTAAGGCGCTGAATGACTTAACCTTATATATTAATGATGGCGAATTGCGTTGTATTATCGGTCCGAATGGTGCGGGCAAGACGACAATGATGGATGTGATTACCGGTAAAACCCGCCCCGATAGTGGTGTTGCTTATTTTGGCCAAACCATGGACTTAACCCGTATGAGCGAATATGAAATCGCGCATGCAGGTATTGGTCGAAAATTTCAAAAGCCGACGATTTTTCCGTTTCATACCATTTTCGAAAACCTGGAACTTGCGATGGCCGCTGACAAACGGGTGTGGCCGACTCTGTTGGCATCATTGAATGGTGAGCAACGCGATCGTATTGCGGATGTGATGGAAATAATTGGTTTAAAAGACATGCGCGATCAGGAAGCCACTTCATTGTCGCACGGCCAAAAGCAGTGGCTTGAAATTGGTATGTTATTAATGCAAAACCCACGTTTGCTGCTTGGCGGGTGATCATTCGGTGGTCGTGGTTGAACATGACATGGATTTTGTTCGTTCCATCGCAGAGACAGTAACGGTCTTACATGAAGGTTCAGTTTTAGCAGAAGGCACCATGAATGAGGTGCAATCAAACCCACGAGTAAAAGAAGTGTATCTGGGTGAATAAAGACTTGGCGAATAAAAATCGATGAAGAAAAAATCGATCAATAAGAGAGCGGAGAATAACCAACGTGCTGACACTTGATAAGGTCAATCAGTTTTATGGTGGCAGCCATATTCTTTGGGATCTCTCCGTTAGTATTGAGCCGGGTAGCTGTGTCTGTTTGATGGGACGTAATGGTATGGGTAAGACGACCATGCTTAAATCAGTCATGGGTCTATTACCAATTAAAGGCGGCAAGATAAGCTATAAAGATCATGTTATCAGTGGCAAAGCGGCCGAGTTGCGATCGCGGTTGGGGATCGGTTACGTACCGCAGGGACGTGAGATTTTTGCGCAGCTGACGGTAGAAGAGAATCTGCGCATTGGTTTAACCGCCCGTAAAGACAAACTCAAGGTGATCCCAGAACGCATCTTTGAGTTATTTCCGGTCTTAAAGCAGATGATGAAACGACGGGGAGGTGATCTGTCGGGTGGCCAACAACAACAGTTAGCCATCGGCCGCGCCCTGGCCCTGGATCCGACCATCTTGTTACTTGACGAACCGACCGAGGGCATTCAGCCCAATATCGTGCATGAGATTGGCGACATTATTATTAAACTTAATAAAGAAGAAAACATTACGATACTACTGGTTGAACAAAAATTGCCGTTTGCGCGGCGTGTCGGTGAACAGTTCATAATCCTCGATCGTGGACGTAAGGTCGCAGAAGGTGAAATGAGCGGACTCAATGATGACCTGGTGGAAAAGTATCTGACCGTTTGATCCGTCCTCTTACGCGACATCTTAAATTTCTCATATTTTTTAATAGCTAAAACGCACAATATTAGTGCGTACACGGGTGTACACTCTAATTCATGCGCACCAAAGGTGTGCAGTCGACATTGCTTATTCATCCAAGTGATTGATATCTAGGTAAAAAAATACTGGCACGTCAAGTGCATTCTAACGAGGCACAAGGCAGACTTGTAGCATCTCAAATACACCCTCTTGGGAATTTAGCTACTACAAGCAGGCTTTTAAACATTTAGCTCACCCGGTGGTGGGGACTTTTAAAACTAAAAATAGGAGGGTTAGCCATGAAAATGGTTATGGCAATCATCAAACCTTTCAAGCTCGACGATGTGCGTGAGGCTTTATCCGAAATCGGAGTACAAGGTATCACAGTGACAGAAGTGAAAGGGTTTGGTCGACAAAAAGGACATACTGAGTTGTATCGTGGTGCAGAGTATGTGGTCGACTTTTTACCAAAAGTTAAGGTGGAAGCCGTTGTCGATGACAGTCTATCGGACCAGGTCATCGAAGCAATAAGCAAGGCAGCAAACACCGGCAAGATCGGTGACGGCAAAATATTTATATCAGCTGTTGAACAGGCAGTGCGTATTCGTACCGGTGAATCCGGCACTGAAGCACTGTAATGGGAGGACATAATGGAAAATAATATCTTTCAATTACAATTCGCCATTGACACCTTTTATTTCTTGGTGTGTGGCGCGTTGGTTATGTGGATGGCCGCTGGATTCTCCATGCTTGAAGCAGGTCTGGTTCGTTCTAAGAACACTACCGAAATCTTAACCAAGAACGTTACACTTTTTGCTATCTCATGTACGGCGTACATGGTGATTGGTTATCACTTCATGTATGGCGGTGGTGTATTTTTAGAAGGTATAGTCGGTGGAGATTCATTAGTCGCTGACAAACTTAAAGTATCTGCAGAAAATGGTTTTGGTTCTGACTCTGCTTCTTATGCCGATGCGTCTGACTTTTTCTTCCAGGTTGTTTTTGTTGCCACGGCGATGTCGATTGTGTCGGGTGCCGTAGCTGAACGTATGAAACTGTGGGCCTTTATGGCGTTTGCGGTTGTGATGACGGCGTTTATCTATCCAATGGAAGGTGCATGGACCTGGGGAAGTGGTGTTGCAGGTAGTATGGGTGAAACCGGTGTGTTTGGTATGTTCGCCTTAGGTGACAGCATCGAAATTACAGATGATGCAGGTAAAGTGATTGAAACCATCGGTGGCTTTGGTTTTTCTGATTTTGCTGGTTCTGGAATCGTGCATATGGCTGGTGCAGCTGCTGCGCTTGCGGGTGTTCTTCTGTTAGGTGCACGTAAAGGAAAATACACCTCTGATGGCAGAGTGAATGCAATACCGGGTGCTAATTTGCCCTTAGCTACTTTAGGTACCTTCATTTTATGGATGGGCTGGTTTGGTTTTAACGGTGGTTCTGTATTAAAACTCAGTAACATCGAAACCGCTAACTCAGTTGCGATGGTCTTCTTGAACACGAATGCCGCTGCTGCGGGTGGTGTGATTGCGGCGATTATTGTTGCTCGTATCGTGTTCGGAAAAGCTGACCTGACCATGGCATTAAACGGTGCCTTGGCGGGTCTGGTTGCGATTACCGCTGAACCTTCAACTCCGACTGCATTAGGCGCGACATTAATCGGTGCTGCTGGTGGTGTGATTGTTGTGTTCTCTATTGTTGGACTTGATAAGCTCAAGATCGACGATCCTGTTGGTGCGATATCTGTGCACGGTACGGTCGGTATGTGGGGCTTATTAGCGGTGCCATTAACCAATGGGGGTGCGACGTTTGGTGGCCAGCTAGTCGGATTAATTACCATATTTGTCTGGGTCTTCGCGGTAAGCTTCGCAGTATGGTTTGTGATTAAGATGGTCATGGGTATTCGTGTTAGCGAAGAAGAAGAGTACGAAGGTTTGGATATCGCCGAGTGTGGTATGGAAGCCTATCCAGAATTTACCGGTTCCAAAGGTTCTGGTATCTAACAGAAATCCTCTTCTAAAAATAATTAGGTGGTATAACTTAGGGGTGTCTTATCAGACACCCCTTTTTTTTAAAGCTGATTATGTGTGCCATCACACATCGGTTTATCGCTGGAGCGTTTGCAGCCACACAAATAAAAGGTCCCTTTCTCAGTCACGGTTAATTTTTCAGGAGTGAATTCAGTTCCCTTGTGTGAGCCATCACAAAAGGGTTGGTTGTTTGATTGGCCACAGGAACACCAGAAATAGTCGCCTGGCTCAAGATCAACAGAATAAGGCCCCTTTTTGGGGCAAGCGGGTTCAGACATTTTTTTTCTCCTATATGCAATATAAGTTCAATTAGTTCAATCGTTGTTTCAGTAGCGGTATAAAGGGTTCCAACCGTTGATAGTCTTTATCGCTGACAGGGATCATATCTTTAAACGGCGTACTGTTGAAAAAAGACTTACCGGCACCAGCTGCGGTAAAATTCAGTAATGCCGATCTTATTTTTTCGATTTGATCGTCTGCTATTTTATCATTTGCAAGGAACATCATATGCGGTATGAATTCTGTCTTTCCAATAATCCTAAGTGGCGGCTTTAATTTCTTATTGGCAATTTTGAATGCACTAATACCCACAACAGCGAAATCAGCATGTTCTAATGATACTAATACCATCGCATTATTATGTGACTTGGCTCGCTTAATGGTTAGGTTATTAATAATATCAAAATCTTGCTCAGCCAGATGGACCTCACCTAACATAGCAATGACTGCCAGCGAATCTGGAGTTGCAAGTGTTTTTCCTTTGAGTTCGCCAAGCGTTTTAAAATTGGAATTAGTGGAAACCGTGTAGACTGCATTTAATTCAGCGGCAAATCGAGATAGAACGTGATGGTTATCTGTTTGCTTATGATAAAGTGCAAGGTGGGGTGCGGTAATGTATAAATCATAGCTACCCGATGATACACGCTGAATATAGGTTTTGAAATCGGGTGCCGTTTTAGCATCTATTTTTACTTGTAAATGATTTTCGAGGTAGCTGATAAGCGGTTTATATTTTTTAAATAATAGCGTGGTACTTAAGTGGGGGAGTAAACCGAGCTTGAGTGAGGCTTGCTCTTCAGCTTTGCTATGCTCAATTGCAGTGATGTTTAATAAAGCAACTATGAACAATATTAGGAATTTCATCTTGGTTAACCTCGGTGTGCCATCATTAATAATTATAGGACGAAAAAATATTGATAAAGGAGTGGTATGCTATAAGTCGACATTAAAAAAATAAGGTTTAGGCTAGGAGCAGGTCTGATGGCCAGAAGAAATCACCTCGTCCACTTAAAGACTGAATTTATGCTAAGTTAATGATATTCATAAAAATTAATAACCTGAATAGGATTTACTCATTTACAAATCAACGCTTTCTGGTTAATGGTACACTACTGAACAAACATCTTTGTAAAAATGCCTGTTAAACGACTGTGTCAAAATTAACCATTCATGATTTAAACATTAAGCATGTCGGGCCTGTTAATCTTGAGTTGAGTCCGGCCGAGATAGTATGCATTTCGGGGGCTTCGGGTGCCGGTAAATCGCTAATGTTACGGGCGATTGCTGACATCATTCCGGCGACGGGTACGATTAGTCTGGATGATCAAAAATCAACAAAGGTATTAGCCCCTGTCTGGCGTCGCCAGGTTGCGCTGTTACCTGCTGAAAGTCAATGGTGGCACGACAAGGTGGGTGACCATTTTATTAAGCCTGATCTGGACTTATTTCACAAACTTGGCTTTGAAAAAGATTGCCTGAACTGGCAGGTCTCACGATGTTCGACCGGAGAAAAACAACGTCTTGCCTTACTCCGTGTCTTGTCGAATCAACCCAAATGCCTGTTGCTCGATGAGCCGACTGGAAGTTTGGATCCGGCGAATACGTTAAAGGTTGAAGATTTACTGCAGACATTGGCTAAGCAACAACAGGTTCCAATCTTATGGGTTAGCCATTCTTATGAACAAATTAAACGTGTGGCCGATCGGCATTATGTGATGGAAGATGGTAAGTTGGCGACCTATGGATAGTGTGATTCCGTTAAGCAGGATTGATCTTGGCCTTGCCGCAGGCTTGGTTGTATTGCTTGCCGTGTTGACCTGGTGGTTGCGCCTGGGAATCAGCCAGCGTCTTTTTATTGCCGGGATCCGCACTGTTGTGCAATTATTATTGTTAGGCCTGGTGCTAAAGTATTTATTTGATTCAAGACATCCTGCATTAATAATGCTGATCGCTTTCGTGATGGTGGCGATCGCCGGACGTGAGGTCATGGCTCGGCAATATCGACCCTTTAAAGGTGGATGGGGCTATGGACTTGGTACCTTATCGATGTTCATCTCTTCATTTGCGATTACGATTTTTAGTTTAGGATTTATTGTATCGCCGGAACCGTGGTACCTGCCGCAGTATTCGATTCCATTACTTGGGATGATGTTGGGCAATACGATGACCGGAGTGGCGTTAACGATGGACAACCTTACCACCAGCGCCTGGCAGCAGCGGGCGGTGATCGAACAGCGGCTTATGCTGGGTGAGGAATGGCGGCTGGCTATTCGTGATATTAGCCGGCAAAGTTTACGCACCGGTATGATTCCAATTCTGAATGCGATGGCGGCGGCCGGAGTCATTAGTATCCCAGGTATGATGACGGGCCAGATATTGGCGGGTAGTAGCCCGTTTGAAGCGGCAAAATATCAAATATTGATTATGTTCATGATTACAGCCGGAACCGGTTTTGCGGCGGTATTAAGTAGCTGGTTTGGTGCAAAACGATTGTTTGATGATCGTCAACGGCTTAGACTAGAGCGATTATCGGCTCCAAAAGGTTAAACAGAATGAGATTAGACACAT
>CAMYOL010000047.1 GCA_947260005.1 uncultured Ectothiorhodospiraceae bacterium | reverse complement strand
GTTATATTTTTAAGAGTGGTTTAAAAAATAGGAGTTAGATGAGTAATAAAAATCCTCCACAAGATTTTACTGGCTTATGGGTATATGAATGCCCAACCGGAATGATCTATGAAACAGAATATATTTCAGGAGTGGAAAACGGTATATATCGTCATAAGTTAAAGTCTGGAGTAGTGTTGCGTGAAGGACAAAAAGTAGACGGCCTTGATCACGGCACGATTACATTAAGAAATAATGACGGTAATGTGCTCGTAAAATATGAATTCGAGTATGGTACTGGTACGCATTTCATCTATACCTCATCAGGTTCCATAGGGTGGGAGATACCATACAAATCAGGTCTAATACATGGTATTAAGCGCCATTACATTAGCGGTAAAGTGGTATCAGAAGAAAAATATTATGAAGGAAAAAAAATATAACAAATCAACCAAATTCGCGCTTACGCGCTGGACCGCCAACCCGCGCTGCGGTTTGTCGGCCATTTGTTTCAAACGTTATACGTTTAGATGCACGTCTATTATAAATATGAGTAACTAAGGTCTAATTAAATGAGCTTTAATGAAAAGAATGACCAGATGGATTGGAAGGATGAATCTGCTTGGATAATTATATCTGTTGCTTCAGGTCTTATACTTTCATATTTGTTTATTTATTACCAGAGATTTCCAGATGGAAATAAATTAACTATTGTTGTAATCTGCTGTATAGCATTCTATTTGTTCAGTATTTTAGTAAGAATACAAAATCATAGAGGAAAAGCCATAACAGGAAAACCAGGATTTGATGAGAAAACTTTAAAGTATTTTTTTCCTGTCCCAGTATTTGCTATCGGTATAGCTATTTTATTATTCTAGTTTTTTGAATAATGTATAATAAAACATATAACAAGAAGATTAACCTGACAAATATTTCAGTGGGCAAAACCCGCCCGCAAAAATTTTAGTAGGTCATTTAGTCGTTGAGGCTGTAGAAAAATCCAAAAATCGTAAATTACAAGCAAATAAATTTGATCAAAAACAAAAAGTTATGAGTACTGAAAAATGAAATTTCTAGTTATTCTACATCCTAGTTATGCGTTTTAGTAATGACAGGCTCCGAACCAAAGAGGACATTTATATGGAAATAACCATGGATGATCCGTTATTTAAGTTCTTATGCGGAGAGTGTTATGGAAGTCTTTATAGAATATGATGCGTCTGATTACAAAACATTTCAGAAATATTGTTTTAAGGAGACACTAAAAAAACACCTAAACTACAGAATAAGCCTGAAAAGAAAAACAGGTTATGGCTAAATGTTATTATTTGGTTCACTCTTGCATTTATATTTGTCTACTTATTTCGAGATGATAATATAGTTAGCTGGCTTGATTTTTTTCATTGGCCAACTGAAATTATTGTAAGTACTTTTTTTGTAATCATTGTATCAATATTTATATATTATTTTTTAAAAAGCATTAATGATCCTTCTTTCTCATCGCAGTTTATTGGAAAGCATCGTTATATCTTTGATCAAATTGGATTTAAGAACTATGACAAAGGTTTCGAAGTATTTCAGTCATGGGATATTGTGACCAAAATTGTTCGTCATAAAGGTATGATTTATATACACGTCAGCGAGTCCTGTGCGTTTATTTTTCCTGAAAAAAAACTAGATGACCCGGACAAGTTTTATACTTCTATCAATCAACTATACAAAATCTCTAATAACTCTATTGATGATAAATACTAAAAAGTACTTATCAAGCACACTTCAACTAAAAAGCTATGCCGCTTCTGGACGAAAACAAACATATAAAAATTGAATGAAAAACAATAAAACACATAACAAGGTAACCCAGCCGTTCGTGAACCTCCCCCCAATTAATCGACCGTAATCGTCTCACCCCGTAAAGAGTCGGCTCGTAATTGCTAACATTATATAAAAACACTTTTTAAACTGCCATAGATATATAAGCAGTTCATAATCAACTGAAAATTAAATGATTTATTGATTTGTATTTTCAGCTGACTATTATATAGAATAATATTCTACTTCTCATAATCTCAATCATAACTAAATAATAATATAACCGTCTGATATAGTACACGTATATAAACAGGAGACAGACTGATATGTGGAATAAATTCCATATATTCAGATGTTAGAGCATTACAAAACAAGATTATCTCAGGGAATGGAGTTTATATATGGGAATATCACTTGCATCAAAGATTAAGAGCGCTAATAAAACGCTTATAGTTGATGGGAATCTGGATCGTGTAGGTGATTTCTTCACGCAAGACTATGCAGTGCACTTGACAAGCCGCGATATGAAAGGAGGATATAAAATCGTCCAAGATGTTCTCGGAGCACTTCGGCAAAGCTTTCCTGACATTCAAGTTGATGTGGATATACTGTTGGAAGGAAATGATCGGGTTGCATGGCAACGTACACTCCGGGCAACACACAAAGGTAAATTCAAGAATTTCCCTGCCAACGGTCTTCAAATTGTTTGGCGTGATATGGTTACGAGTCAGTTTCGCGATGGATTAATCGCTGAAGAATGGGTGATAACTGACCTTGCTGAGCAACTATTACTCTCAAGAAAAAGCAAACAGTAAATGGCCTGTACTAAAAATTTCGTTATTATCCTGATGCGACGCTCTAATAAGAGCGTTTCACGTTGATACAGAAAAATCGTTAAAAAACAACAAGTATATAATAGATGTTACGCCTTTACAGAAAGCTCGCTATATCTTCTTTACTTGTCGTTTCTAGCACAGTATTCAGTGCATCAATGCTGGACGGCTTTATCGATCCTGAAGATGGTATGCTTGATCTCAGTCACTATCTTGCAGAGCAAAAAGGTTTTCTTCCAATCCCCATCATCGTCACTGAACCTGCCGTTGGCTATGGCATAGGTGCTGCACTTGTTTTCTTACATGACCCACTATCCGGTCGTGTGCCGGAGGGCGAATCCTTTAATCCTCAGTCTGTAGATGGTGAAGGAAATATGATACCGCCTAGCGTATCCGCAGTTTTTGGCGCTTACACTGAAAACGATACCTGGTTGGCTGGTGCCGCTCATATGGGCGTCTGGAAAGATGACAATATCCGATATACAGGTGCGATATTTACTGGTTCGATTAATATGAAATTTTATAGAAATGTTCTTGGTCAAGATGTTTCATCTGAAGTTAATCTTGAACCTAACGCCCTACTACAGGAAATAAAGTTCCGTATTAATGATTCAGACTTTTTTGCCGGTGCCAGTTATTTTTTAGTGGATACCGATACTGAACTTAATTTTTCAGTCATTGACCCGGGCTTTATAATTAAAAATAACAGTCGGGAAGCCGCCATTGGCTTTTCGCTCAATTATGATACTCGCGATACCACTTTCACACCAAACACTGGAATTAATACTTCGATTGAAGTATCACTATTTCGCAAGGCGGTTGGCGGTGATACGGATTACGAAAAGTATGAAGCCAAACTGCTTTACTTCACATCGTTAACTAAACAATTTCCGTTAGGTTTACGTGGTGATATTGCAACCATTGATGGGAGTCCGAGTGAAATACCATTTTATGCTTATCCTTTTATCGATCTTCGCGGGATACCTATGATATGTTACCAGGGTGATTCGACCTTTGTTGGTGAAGTAGAGTTAGGTTGGAAGTTCACTCCTCGCTGGACACTGATAGGTTTTGGTGGCGCAGGACGAACTAAAGATATTGGACCAAGTGATTCAAATACGACTGTTTACACTAAAGGTGCTGGGTTACGCTATTTTATAGCACGTCGTTTTGGTGCGCATATCGGCTTTGACATCGTCAAAGGCCCTGAAGATACGGTATTTTATCAGCAGTTTGGCCATGCATGGCAATAGTAAATTAACCGTATTGAGGTAATTTCCTTTGCATGCTACATCGATGGTTTTATATGAACTTTAAAAAGTTTTTTGAGCCCAAAAAAAAGGCGACCTATCGGTCGCCATTTGAAACACCTTTCAGGCCATCCTGCCCGCCATCATTATCCCGCAGTGATACTCATTTCTGAGTTTTCCATATCGGCGTCCTGCCGCTGCTTAAAGTCCTTAGTTCTTCCTTAAAAGGCAATCCTGCCTAGGTCACAAATCCTTGTGAGTACATCTCGTTGTTTGTCTAAAAAGATCAAACATAAATACGGTTAACCCTTTCGTCGAACGCAGACATCATACCAAGACTTTACTTACAGTTGGGTTACAGAATGTTTCAATATCTGACAATTAATAAACAATTTAAAACGCTCGTTTAGACCTATTCCAACCTTTACCCTGCCCTTCAGGCTGTTTAAGCTACGCTCTATGCCTGCCACTACGAACGTTTCAGCCAAACCGACTGCCATGCCTGACTTTAGCAGCGTGCATGCCTCGGCGGGTAGCGGTAAAACCTTTCATCTGGTCAGTCATATTATTCGCTTGCTCATTCATGGTGCGACTCCCGGCTCTATTTTAGCCATTACCTTTACCCGCAAAGCGGCCGCTGAGATGCAACAACGTCTGTTTGAACGGGTATCGATGTTGGCAACTTGTTCAAAACCGGAACTGGTTCACACTTTAACCGAACAACTCGGCCTCGAAGCCAGTGCAACGCACTGTGATAGTGCACGCTCGTTGTATGAAGACTTATTGCACAGCCCGCAGCATGTTCGTACCACCACCTTTCATGCTTTTTGCCAGGATCTGCTGCGTCGTTTTCCAATGGAGGCCAATCTACCCCCCGGTTTTGAGCTGATTGAACGAACTGGTTATTTAATCGACGATGCCTGGAATAGCCTGACCAACAAATTGACTCGCCCGGATGACCCACGATATCCAAATGACGTCATCGAGGTCACAAAGAGTCACATGGAAGTCCTGTTACGTCATTTTGGCACCGATAAAACCAAATCTGTATTGTCGAAGTTTATTGCCGCGCGCAGTGAGTGGTGGGCGTTAAGCAATCAGCCAGGTTTTGAGTTAAGCGATTATCTCGCTGAACTGGCTCAACAACTCAACACCGACCTCGGACAGTCTGTGGAGTCTTTGATTCAAGCGTATTTTCAGGACGCCACGTCACGACAGCAACTGGCCGAGTTTATCGAACTTTTAAATAAACACCCGATAAAATCGAATCAACAAGCCGTGCAGGCCATTGAACAGGCTTTGAGACTGAGCGAACAAACATCGGAAGCACTGCCCGCGTTAAAACTGATCTGGAGTGTCTTTTTTACGACGACCGATCAACCTCGTGCACGCACCATTAACAAAACTATAACAGCCAAATTGGGCGAACAAGGTTGTGACGACTATCTAAATATCCATCAGACGCAATGCGATCGATTAATACAACTTCGTCAGGCCATGCATGCGAGTGAAACACTCACCTTAACCGCCGCCTGGATTGGTGCAGGTCAGGCGTATATTGATGAATATCAGGCGATCAAACGTTTTCATCGGAGCCTGGATTTTTCTGATCTTGAGTGGCAATGTTATTGTTTATTAAACAGCTCGGACCATGCCGACTGGGTACAATATAAACTCGACCAGCGCATCGAACATTTATTGATCGATGAATTCCAGGACACCAACCCAACCCAGTGGCAACTGGTGTTACCGTTGTTATCCGAGATCGCCGCCAGCGAACAGGAACGGTTTCGCAGTGTATTGTTTGTCGGTGATGCCAAGCAATCGATCTATCGGTTCCGACGTGCCGAGCCTAAACTGTTCGGCACAGCCAGTGACTGGCTGGAGAATAATCTCAATGCACAGAAACAGTATTTGAATCAATCTTATCGCTCGTCACCGGCGATCATCGATTTTGTAAATCAGTTTTTCATCGATAACCCGGATGCACTCTTACCTGACTTTCAGGCGCACTTAACTCATAAGAAGACATTAGCCGGTTCGGTGACGATATTACCGATCATCACACCCCCTGAATTGGAATCAGAACCCGAATCAAAATCAGAACCGAAACTCGATCAAGCAACCGCTGCCGAGTTGCGCAACCCATTACACACACCCCGACCTGATGTCTTGACCTTTCATTATTACGAAGCACAAGCGGTGGCAAACACTATTAAAGATTTGATCAAGAATAAAACCATCATCGCTTCTGGAGAACAAAGTCACTACCTGACTCACGCCGACATTTTAATCTTATTACGTAATCGTACTCACGCCATCGATTATGAACGCGCCCTGCGCGAGGCGCACATTCCCTACCTGGGCACCGAACGCGGCACGCTGCTCGATAGCCTTGAAATTAAAGACATGGTGAATCTACTGCAATGGTTAATCACCCCATTCGATAATCATGCCCTGGCAGGTGTATTACGTTCACCGTTGTTTTCAGCCAGCAATGAAGACCTGTATCCATTAGCAGGACAAACGCATTGGTTTGAATATATGACCGATCACCTTGATGACTACTCAAGCGATCATCCCCTGCATCGCGCAGTGACATTATTAAGTCGCTGGATAATGTTAACCGATACCTTGCCCGTACATGACTTATTAGATCGTATCTATAGTGAAGCCAACGTGCTGGCACGTTATCAGGCGAACTATCCAAAACATTTACAGGCTCGCGCCTTATCCAATCTCACTCGCTTTATTGAATTAGCATTGGAAAACGACAGCGGACGCTACCCCAGCCTGACTCGTTTTCTTGCCTGGTTAAAACTGCTCAAGCAACAAGACAAGGAAGCCCCCGATCAACCAGCCAACGATGCAGAACAGAATCGAGTCAGGATTTTAACCATCCATGAATCGAAAGGATTAGAAGCTCCGATTGTTTTTTTGGTGGATAGCACCACGACCAAACATAATAGCGGCGGAGAAAATGTCATCGTCGACTGGCCCAGCGAGGCCCCACAGCCGAGTTTAATGTTGCTCTCGCCCTCCAGTCGCTACCCGACGCCCTTATGCCAACAGGCCATCGAGCAACAACAGGCGAAAGACGCTCAGGAAGACATCAATTTACTCTATGTCGCCGTCACACGTGCTAAACAGCATCTTTATATTTCGGGTAACAAAAAACCCGCCGGTTGGTATCAACAGATATGTAAGCAATTTGATATCGATGCCAATGAACTTCTTAAAGCACCGCAGATCAGCAGAGAGATCACACAGTGTTCTGGCGACACGACCTCACCCACAACGACTGAGAGTATAGCCACCACGTCAAAAGAAATTGATATACGACTACAACAACCGGTTAAACTAGAAAGTGACTTTATAGAAATAGCGCCCAGTCATACTGATATCAATGAATATGAGCCGCTCGCTCAATTAGGCCGTGACTCATCACTCACGACAATGTCGAAAACAGAGGCCATTGAGCGCGGTAACCAGATTCATGACATGTTGTTGTGCCTGGCGAATCGTCCTGGTCTTACGTTTGATGACTACCTTCATGCTCATTCGCCTAATGGCCGGAACGACAATACTGATTTAGACCAACAGGATCACTGGCGACAAGCCGAGCAAACGATTCAACATTTTCCCGAATATTTTAATGAGGAAAAATATCAACAGGCCTTTAGTGAGATCCCAATCTATTTTAAACGCCAGGATAAACAAGTTCATGGTATTATTGATCGCCTTGTTATCACCCAGCATGAGGCGATCATCATTGACTATAAGACCCATCAATTTGATATTCCAACCGGTGCTGATTTGAGCTCAGAGCCAGTCCGACAACAACTCAAGAGCCTGGCAGCGCAATATCGATCCCAAATGGACCTGTACCGCGAAGGCGTACAACAACTCTATCCGGCATTGGCGGTCCGTACTCGTTTGATACTTACCAGTCTGCCAACGTATCTTGAAATCGATTAAATTCGTCCCCATAGATTGGCTATTCAATACCCTTAGAATAAGATTAACCAACAGGAATCATTATGTTTTCATTTGATGTAAGCGCCGACACCTTTGTGCGAGATGTTATCCACGCATCTAGCCAACAACTTGTTATGGTCGACTTTTGGGCACCTTGGTGTGGCCCCTGCAAGTCATTAATGCCGGTACTTGAATCCCTTGCGGAAAGTTATCAGGGTGGTTTCAAGCTCGCCAAGGTGAACATTGATGAACAGCAAGCCCTGGCGCAGGAGTATTCGGTACGCAGTGTGCCGACGGTTAAACTGATTAAAAATGGCGAGGTGGTCGATGAATTCCTTGGCGTACAGTCTGAGACTGAAATCCGCGCCTTACTCGATAAACACATTAGTCGTGAATCAGACCAGTTAATGCAAGCCGCAATAGAAAAATACAAACAAGGCGACCGAGATTGTATCCAGGATATGATATCCATTGTGAACAGCGATCCCGATAACAGCCAGAACCGTATTTTATACGTCAATGTATTAATGAATGAAAAACAATATTCGGATGCTAAAGCAATATTAGAAAGCCTGCCCGCTGAGGTACGTACCAGCCCGGAAGTTGTCGCCTTACTTGGTCAACTAGAGTTTTTAAGCACGGCGAGCGAAAGCAGTGGCGACATCGATACGTTATTAAAACAATTACAGGATGATGAAGATAACAATGAACTTCGTTATCAGTTGAGCTCATTATACATCACTCAATCTAATTTCGAACAAGCACTGGAACAATTCTTAGAAATTATGCGCCGCGATCGAAGCTTTAATGATGATGCCGGTCGCAAGGGAATGATAAAAGTATTTGAAATGCTTGGCGGTAGCGGAGAACTCGTCTCACGCTACCGACAAAAAATGGCAAGCCTGTTAAATTAAAATAGAAATTCTGCCCGATTAATTTTTTGCAGCCAGCTTGATACTATCCAGTAAGGCAATCAATTTATCGGCCGGCGCGTAACCTGGGTAGAGTTGACCATTGTCTAATACCAATGCGGGAGTCCCATTCACACCCATTTTCTCACCTAACGCCATCTGAGCTTGAACCGGATTGTCACAAGTTTTACTCTTAACCGCACCACCACCTTTGGCAAGACTCATTGCCGCTCTTTGATCGTCCGCACACCAGACTGAAACTATTTTATCGTAAGAACCTGAGCCAACACCGGCACGAGGATAAGCTAAGTAACGAACCTTGATACCGAGTTTATTATAAGCGGCCATTTCTTTATGTAATTTTCGGCAGTAACCGCAATCGATATCGGTAAACACTGAGATGGTGTGTTTCACTTCCCCTTTAGGCGCGAAGACAATCATATTCTTTTCGCCCATTTTCTTTAGCTCTGCGATATTGTCCGGATTACGGGTTCTTAGTGCCGCCATTTGGGCCTTACTGCGAGCGGTTTGAGTCAGATTAAGGCCTTTTTCCATATCAAACATGTCACCGGAAATAACATGGCGTCCATCTTTGTAAAAATAAAAAATCTGTGAGCCGACGGTGACCTGATAAAGCCCTGGAATGGGAGACTCGGTGATGGAACTGGGCTCTTTTTTCAGCTCTTTCATAACACGAGCTTTCACCAGCTCAATTTCGTCTTTTTTACTATCGGCGCTGACCGCCATAGGGAGCGCGAAAACAACACCTAATATGACTACTTTTAACAACTTCATTAATACTTCCCATCCATAAATTCAGAAAAACGTGCGTATTATAAGGCGTTTGACTGACAAAGCACCCGGATAGTTCACTGATTGGCAAATATTATCGAAAATTAGCCCCGTGGATGGTGTTTTGCGTGCATGGCCTTCAATCTGGCCTTGGCAACATGGGTGTAAATCTGTGTCGTTGACACACTACTGTGGCCTAATAGCATTTGTACCGCACGCAGATCGGCCCCGTGGTTTAGCAAATGGGTCGCAAAGGCATGACGTAAAGTATGGGGGGATAAATGAGAGCGAATGTCCTCCTGCTGGGCATAGCGTTTAATCAAATACCAGAATGCCTGCCGAGTCATGCCCGATTTCCGCTTGGTCAAAAACAGCGCCCCGGATTGGGTGTCCTGGGCCAGTTCAGGACGAGCTAAGCGAAGATACTTCTCCAGCCAGTTTATCGCCTCATCTCCAATTGGTACCAGGCGCTCTTTGTCACCCTTCCCGGTTACGCGCAACACACCCTGGCGAAGACTGACCTGACCATCGCTTAAGTTAACGAGTTCTGAGACACGTAAACCGGTTGCATACAGAAGTTCCAGCATGGCTCGATCTCTAAGTCCTAGAGAGGTATTGAGATCCGGTGCTGACAGCAAACGCTCAACTTCATCTTCGCTCAATGAATTAGGTAATGGTTGCCCCAGTTTGGGCGAGGCCAGCAATCGAGTGGGATCATCCTGAATGATTCCCTGGCGCAGACAGTATGCATAGAATCGACGCAAGGTAGAGAGTAGCCGAGCACTGCTACGGGGACTCTTTTTCAATTTACTCTGTTTAGCGAGGTAATCAACTAAATCGCTTCGATCTACTTTGGCAATGGCAGTGCGATTTGTTTTAACCAGCCAATCATTTAACTTATTGAGATCGGTTCGATAGGCATTAAGCGTATTTTGACTTAAGCCCTGCTCCATCCAGATCGTATCAATAAATTGATCGATTAAGGTATCCAATACACCCTCAGCTCGACATGACATTGAATGTTTATAAACTAACACCTTCATGTGCTAATAACCAACGTTTCCGGTCGATGCTGCTACCATTTGTTTTTCCAGAAAAACCACCTATACCTGTCTTTGCCACGACACGATGACAGGGAACGATCAAGGGTATTGGATTAGCCCGACAGGCATTCCCGACTGCACGTGCACTACTATTTAATTGCCTGGCAACATCACCATAGGTTTTCACTTTCCCAGCCGGTATTTTTTGTAACACCGCCCATACTTTTTTTTGAAATTCGGTTCCGTTTAGTTCCAGGTTCAAATTAAATTTAGTATTATTAGAAAAATAAGTCTGAATGTGTTTTTTAATGTTGCTTTGTTGTTTCGTTAATGGTTTATTACCAGGCCGTTTACGGGTATTGTATTCAAGACCGGTAACGGTATCGTCACATGTTTCAATGAAAAGGTAACCAACGGGGCTGTTCATTACGAAACTTTCAGTCATCTCGGATTCCTTAATGGTTCTTTGTATCAACATTAACAGCTATCATTAAAAGCAAGATCCTTCCACTACGCTTCGCTTCGGTCAGGATGACAGATTGGGTCTAAGCTTCGGTCAGGATGACAGATTGGGGGTAAGCTCCGGTTAGGGTAACAAGGCGGATTAATGTTACACCTTCTGGCCGCTACGCCACAATTTATAAACAATATAGCCAAGCATAACAATGCCGACGATACTAATCCAGAGCACATCCCGGTTTGTGGTTAAATAGAAATATGAGGTGTCTTGTAATAATGCAAACGGTATCGCTAACAGAATTCCAATTAAAGCTTCACCTGCAATGAGCCCCGATGCAAATAAGGTGGCATCCTGTTGTTTTTCTTTAGAAGACTTATTAACCAGCTGTGCAATAAGACCACCAATAAAAATGGGCACGGATAAAGTAACCGGTAGATACATACCAACTGCGACCGCCATAACGGGGAGTCTCAGGGTCTTGTTAGTCCAACGTAATGCGAGATCAAATAAAATGATCACCACCGCGATCGCCGCACCTAGATAGATTAGCCCCCATTTTAAATCGCCACTAAAAACACCAAGAGCGACTGACTTCATTAAACTCGCCTGTGGTGCAGCCAGAGCCTGACTCGCATCCATACCCTCACGCGGGTAAAATCCAACAAAACCATAGGCCTCAAATAATAAGGTAAGTATCGGTAGTAATATCAAACCAGCGGCTAGCACACCGATAATCTGCATCCATGTTTGCAGCTTTGGTGTTGCCCCAACAATCTGGCCGGCTTTCAGGTCCTGCATGGTGTCGCCCGAGATCGCAGCCGCGCAACACACAATCGTCGCAATCAAAATCGTTAACCCGCCAGCATGTAATTGGTTGCTTTCACTTAATTCACCATCACCAGCAAGGTGTAATAAAAAATATATAACTAGCGCCGCAATAAAAATCGTGGCGATAGTGACTCCCGAAATAGGATTGTTTGACGAACCCACTAAACCCGCCATATAAGCGGCCACAGTTGAAAATAAAAAACTGGCGACCAAGGCATACAACAAAGCAAAGATAAGAATCGACCAATAGTCAATCATGCTCGATTGTACATACATAATCGGGACAACCATTAAACCTATCGCGATTAAGATCGTTTTAGTTGAAAAATCCTTAGCGTTTTTTACAGCGGGTGTTTTCGATGAGGTTGCCAGCGAATGCCAGACGGGTTTGATTGCCAGCAGCAATACCCAAAAGCCGGCCACTAACATCGCACCAACGCCGATAAAGCGTAAATCCGTCGACCATATATTAAACGCCAACCCCATCGCCGTTTGGTTTTCGATTAGCGTTGCAGGGTTGAGTTGCCAGTATGAATAAATAGGCATGATGATAATCCAGACCAATACCCCGCCAATCATCATTAAACTGGCAATGCGCATGCGAACAATAAAACCGACGGCAACCAGAGCCGCCGATAAATCAGCACCAAAACCAAACAAAATTTTACTATTATAATAAGCGCCACTGATTGAGTTAGCGGCAATGCCTAAACCACTTTGTAACAATTTAAACCCCGCTGCGATCAGAGCTCCACTGATCAAAAACTTCACTGCACCCCGTCGAGAATAACCCGCTTTTAATACTTCAGCCGTCGCCACTCCTTCTGGAAACGTCAGCTCAGGATGATCGAGCAAAGCTCGGCGCAAGGGCACGGCGATTAGAACGCCTAAAATCCCACCGAGTATAATTAATAGCGTACCTTGTAAATAATTAAACTCTTGCCAGGCCCCCAACATGATTAACGCCGGTAACGTAAAGATCATGCCGGCGGCGAGTGACTCGCCAGCAGACGCTGCCGTTTGAATCAAATTATTTTCAAGAATATTCGACTGGCGAAACCAGCGCAAAACGGCAAAAGAAATCACCGCTGCAGGAATCGAAGCAGAAACCGTCATACCAACCTTCAAACCGAGATAGGCATTCGCGGCACCGAGCAATAAAGATAAACCAATCCCGAGTAATACCGCACGTATACTAAGTTCCATCGACGATACCTTTATTAATTAAAATTTTTAATCAGAATCAGTAATCCTAATCAATGGGCAATTAAACCTTTGCGAAGTAACCTGCCCACTAGCATGGCAATGATCGCCAATGTGTATACAATCATGGCCCCGGCAGGCATATCAAGTAATGCCGCTAACACCAGCCCGAGCAGGTAACCGAGCCCTCCGATCAGGTAGCCATAACCCAATGCATATTTTTTAACATTTCGTATGGCTAATGCAGGAAGAATTAAGGTCGCAAACACCAGGTAAATACCAACTAATTGTACTGAGGCAGTGATGGTTAAGGCAAATAGTATATAGAAATGTAATGAAGACGCTTGCGATGAAATCCGGAACCATAACGCTAAAATGATCACGTATAAGATCAAGACTGGAATGATCTGATTATAACCAACCCACAGGATTTGTCCGACCAATAATTCTTTTAATTGCTCACCTCCATGCGGATTTACTGCCAATAATAATATACTGCCGCTGGAGGCTAAAACAAATAAAGAACCAATGATGGCTTCAAGTATGTCTGGCCAGTGTTTTTCCGCATAATAAAGAAATAGCACACCGAGTAATGCGGTGCCCATTGCAATCAACTGTACTTGCCAGCCACCCGCCTGCCAACCAAAACTATAAGCGACAATAATGCCCAGTCCGGCAATTTGCGCGACAGCCAGATCAAGAAAAATGATGCCACGTTTTAATACCTGTTGTCCTAACGGCACATGGGTAGAGGTAACAAGTAATCCCGCCACCAATGCAGGAACGATAATGCTGGCATCTAATCCCGCCCAATTCATTTTTTTACACCGGTTAATAACTGGATTGTCACGTCAAACAGGCTAAAGAGATCAGTCACCCGTTCATGTCCACCCACGGTATAAGGTAACTCAAGCACAGGCATATTCGTCATTTGTGAAAGTCGTTTTGCAGCGCGGGTATTTTGATAGGGAGTATGGACAATCATTGCGGCGGATTTTTCTGCTAAGGTCTGCTTCAAAGCAACCAGGTGACCGGCGGATGCCGGTAAACCAGGCTTGGGTTCTAATGCGCCTGCTATTTCAATACCTAACCAGTCGAATAAATATACCCAATCCCGATGATGGACAACCATGCGAGTTCCCTTTAATGATGCAGCCTGTTGTTGCCATTTTTGTATCGCAGTTTGCCAGCGTTGTTTAAAATCAACATAGCGTTGTTGATAATACGGTTTACCTTCCGGATCAATTTCGATCAGGCGCTTCGACAACGCTGCGGCAATGATTTGGATACGGTTTGGATCCAAATGCACATGGGGATTTCCACTTGCATGTACATCCCCCATAGAACGATCAGTCATAGCACGATCAGTCATAGAACGATCAGTTTTAACGGGAATATCAAGCCGTTCCACCATGGCGGCCGCCTCAAAATAACCTGGTTTTCCAGGTAGAACCGCTGTATTTGCTGCCTGACGTAGTAATAGAGGCAACCAGCCAATTTCCAGGTCCGCGCCACTGCAGATTAATAAATTCGCACGCCTGACTTTGGAAATTAAACTTGGACGGGCTTCGATATGATGGGGATCCTGGTAAGCGGTGGTCGCCGAATCAATTTTAGCCCGATCGCCAGCAATGTTTTCCGCTAATGATGCCCATTCCGGCTCACAGGCAAAAACATTTAAAGTGGCTAAAACCGGAGTTGTTGCCGCCAATAATGTCATGTTTAATAAAAATAGACCAACGACTTTCATTTGCGTATTTCCTTAAAAACGATGCGCACCATGCGCGCCCAGGGTCACCACATATTGAATGAAAAAAAGCTCATCGCTTTCTTCATAGGAATCATCCTTTGCGTATTGCAAGCGAATACGACTATATTCACTATGGGAGTAATCAATCATGATGGTTGAACGTTCAGGAGTATGTCCCCTGCTATCCAGGCCAGCTTCCGCTAACACCGTTAAATCTGAACCCGTATTCTCTGCCATGAGTCGATCATAACGGTAACCGATCCGCCAGCGTTGAATAAACTGATAAATGGTTTGCAGATACCAACCCGATTGTTCTCCCTGATAAGTTGAGGTTTCAAGCGGGCTACTCCCCGCCATTTCGATGACACCATCTTCATCTCGCACAAAATATTCTGCTTGTATTTTCAGGTTTCGATCACGACTGTTACCATTAGGTGCCCATTTCCAAACAAAATCGATTCCATTGACCTCGCTATCACCATAAAACGTTGGCGTTTCAGATGTACTAGCACTATGAGCATGTGATCCGGCCGTTCGACCATCAACGTCTGCCTGCCAATGTGAAAAACCTAATTGCCAGGCATGACTGGCACCGACATCACCACCAAACTTGGCAAACAGAGCATGGGTACCCTTACCATCATTGCCCGCCCCGCCTGCCGGAAAACGTTCACCACGCCCTGCTTCCACACCCAGCTTTAAATAAAAATCTAAAGGAACCAGCCAGCCGATCTGTAGACCATCATCAATAAGTTGGTTACCAAACATACCGCGATATACCAGGGGGGCATCCATAAAATCCCAGACATGACTGTGTTGATTATTTAAATAACCAATATCAGAATAAAAGCGTCCTGCCTTAATCGTAACACCATGACCGAGTGCTAAGGTTTCTATAAATGCTTCTTCAAGTTCAATCTCGGTTTCACCCTCATGATCGGCGATCGCAATGGTGAACTTGCCATAAAACATATCATCAACATTTCCGCTAAGACTGAGTTCGTTATGTCCCAGGTGAAATCCTTGCTCGCCACGCGACGCTTCACCGCCAAGCATAAAGCCTGGTAGCTCATAGTCACTTTCATTTGAGTAACTTCCATAACGACCATCCAGGGTCAGGCTAATATCGGGATTAAATCTGCCTGATTCTGTTGCATAACCTGGTGAAGAAAAATAGACGAATACCATCGTCAAAAATAGAACAACTATCTTGTTCATATGAACACCTTTCCAAATCAATTATCTCAAACCACTGAAGTTCACTGAATTTTACAGTGGAGTCTTAATATGTAGGATTCAGATAAAACCAGGTGGGGCACGAACAGTATAATTACGGATACGCTTAGTCGAAATTAATTCCAGATTAAGCCGTTCCTGACGACAGGTTTTCTTGCCAAGAGAGACAGGTTGAAAAGACGTGAAAAGCGCATCATCTAATGATTGCGTACTTAAACAGGTTACACATACGTCACCTGCAGCATGGTCATGAAAAGCATGCTCAATACTACTCCACTGACTGTGTAGTATAAATATGGTTAGAATGATTAGAAATAGACGCTTCATTTGCCAAGTATATGGGGAAATTAACGATAAATCGATTCAGAATTATTGCATGGCCCAAAGGCGGTGAAGCTCTCGTTTTAAGGCAGCACGACGAGCAGGATCTTCAGTCACTTTGAGTAAATGCGAAAACAAAACCTCGGCATCATTATACAGGCCTGCACGTGCCAATGATTCAGCCGCTTGATAATGAGCCGTTTGCGCCCAGGGATCCATGTTCTTTGGGTCAGGATATAAAGCAGATTTTAAATAGAGTTCAGCCGCATCGGCATAACGTTCCTGCGCCTTACGAGAGTCAGCCATCCAGTAATAGACCTCACGTTTTATCTGATCATCTTTAATGTGCTGCAATGATTTTTCGAAACAGGCATATGCCGATTCATGTTGTCCTGCGGATTGTAAATCAAATACCACTTGCAATAGTTTATCAATTTGATCCTGAGTTAGAGATTTATTTGCTTCGAGAATAGTTAATACCGCTTTTGCCCCTACTTCGGCCTGTGTACCTAAGACCAGGATACGTGCACGGCGTAATTTCCACATAAATTGATTGGCCCCTTCCGGCGGCGCCTCGATAGTGGCCATTAACTCAGAAGCCCGATCGATATCTGAATTACTTAACGCTATATCCACAAGCGCATGGCGTACCGCTTCCGGTATCGCTTTAGTCGTTTTGAAATGCTTTGAATTTTCAAACAATTCAACTAACAACCGCTTGCCATGTTTGCGTTTCATGAGCAGTTCGACAAATTTTTCCGATGCCAGTTGACGGCTTGCCGCACTCTGTCCACGTAACATAACAAACACATACATCCCACGACCGCCAACGGGACGTTTTTTTGCCACCTTTTCAGCCGTCTTGATCCATTTTTTATCTTCACCGATCAATAAATGTTGCTGGTTTCCTAACTGCACGGCATAGTCAATATAGGCATTCCACAAAGAGTCGCTATTAATGGTATAGATCGATTTGGCCAGAGTCAGATTTTGCTTGTCAGCCAGAACATGTTCGCTGGCATTGGCCACTACTTTTCGACTACCTCTTTGCTTTCCAGCCTCGGCAGCCACTGCCCATATATTTATTTTTAAACTGGATTTTATGTTTTTATCATTCAAATAACGATGTGCGGCCTGCAAGATGTGTTTTGGCGAACGATGTTGACCACGTAGTTGTGCTAATAACATGAGCGCGGCTACTTCAACATTTTTGGCGTGTGGTTTTAACAGCTCAATCGCATCTTTGGTTTCTTTATTTAAAATAGCTATTCGAGCCCGTTGCATGACAGCTTCGATATTTGTTTCTTTACTAATCTGTTGCAGTCTTAAACTGGCAATTTGTGCGTCATTGGCATAACCATCCGTTAAATATGATTCAATTATCAGCTCGCGCCAGGACGTCATTTGTTGTTCACTAATTTTTTCGGGCTCGATCTGCCAGATTAAACTTCGCAATTCATGGCGTGCCACGGCGCTTTGATTTAACTGAATCAAGGCCTTTGCTCGTTGTCCCTTTGCCCACAACATAAAGGACACATCAACCAGTTTGGGTAAGGTTTTTAAACGGTCTGCGGATTTTTGCCACTGATTCGTCTGTTCATAAAGCTGGATTCGCTTGCGTTCCCAGGTCATCCACTGTTTTGGTTTTTCTAACAGCGCATCTTGTCCTTGCTCCAACATTCGAATGGCTAAGCTGGTCGCGCCGGTCTCTGCCACTTGCTCGATTTCAGTTAACGACACGGCCGAGGCAACATTAGATAACATCAGCAAACCCACGCCAAGGCACGCGAAGGATATGAGATTGTTAAAAGCTTTAATCGAGAAAAACATTTATATAGTGATGCTGTTTTAGGTTAACCGCGAGTGTACACCAATCGGCCCTCATCTCGCTGCTGATCTGGTGATCTAATTTTTTTGCATAAAAAAACGGGCCGTAGCCCGTTTTCATATTCTCTGCTGATGACAGCAATTTGCCTAATCAGGAAATTAGCCCTTAACAGACAATTTCTCTTTAATACGTGCAGACTTGCCCTGACGCTCACGCAAGTAGTACAGCTTGGCACGACGGACATCACCGTGACGTTTGATTGAGATTGAGTCGATGCTGGGGCTGTAGGTCTGAAAAACACGCTCCACACCTTCACCATGAGATACTTTACGAACGGTGAACGCTGAATTTATGCCACGATTCTTCTTGGCAATAACCACGCCTTCAAAGGCCTGTAAACGCTCACGAGTACCCTCTTTTACCTTAACCTGAACAACCACGGTATCACCGGCACCAAAATCAGGTACATCACGGCCCATTTGTTCAGCATTTAATTGTTCGATTATATTGCTCACGTCTCTATCCTCAGTTAATAACCGCGTTTTCCGGCGATTATCCATTAAATCGTTATGACGGCCCAATTAGACCGGTTCGAAGGCGCGAAATTATACATGGCAAATCCCATTCAAGCCATAGGTAATAGCGGGATCGTGGGCAAAAATGCGGGTAAAAGGATGAATTTAGAGGCCTGCGACCTCATATTCGCGAATAAACTCATCCAGTAGTTGTTGCTGCTCGACATTCAATTCCAGTTTTTCGAGCAAATCTGGGCGTCGCAACCAGGTACGCCCCAATGACTGTTTTTGCCGCCAGCGATCAATAGCCTGGTGGTCACCACTCAACAACACAGGAGGCACCGGCAGACCATCGATCTCTTCAGGACGTGTGTAATGAGGGTGATCCAAAAGTCCGGAAACGAATGAATCCTGCACGGCAGAATCTTCATGCCCGAGGGCATCAGGTAGCAGGCGCGTCATGCCATCAATACACACCATCGCCGCCAGTTCGCCACCACTTAATACATAGTCACCAATAGACCATTCTTCATCGACTTCTTCACTGATCAGGCGTTCATCAATCCCCTCGTAGCGCCCACAAACCAGGACGACCCGCTCGTGGTTAGATAGGGTCTTCAGGGCTTTTTGATCCAATTTGCGCCCTTGTGGAGATAAATAGATGACTCGCGCTGGCGTCTCCGAATCATTGCGAGCACGTTTTATCGCCTCTCGCAGCGGTTTCATCATTAGGACCATACCGGGACCGCCGCCATAAGGACGGTCATCCACCGTATTATGATTGTCTTCACTATAATCTCTGGGATTCCAGAACACGGTTTCCACGATTCCGCGATCGATGGCACGGCCAGTCACGCCATAGTCCGATAAGACTTTGAACATTTCAGGAAACAAACTGACAATATCAATACGCATATTATTCGTTACTTATTTTACTCATTCCTGGTCTTTTTCATCCTGCTCAGAATCATCTTCCTGCCAGGGCCAATCAACCAGCATGGTATTAGATTCTAAGTCAATCTCCAGCACATAATAATCCAGCACATAGGGTATTAGCACTTGTTTATCCTGCCCTTCAATCACTAACACATCATTGGCACCAGTGGGCAACATGTCCTTGATCGTGCCAAGCAGTTGACCTTGTTGATTCTGAACTGACAGACCAATCAAGTCTGACCAGTAATATTCGTTTTCACCTAAGTCTGGCAGTTGATCCGATTCGATCGCAATCTCGGCACGAACCAGTTCTACTGCCTGATTGCGATCCTCGCATCCCTTCAATTGTGCAATTAAGCCTTTGCCATGGGCCTGACCCGTTTGCACTTCAAATCGATGCCATTGATGCTTTATTTTAAGGTACCAGGGGGAATATTGCAGGATATTGGTCATAGGCTCGGTTTCAGAGCGTATTTTTAGCCAGCCCTTAATGCCAAAAACCCCAGCCACTTGTCCGACAATAACGGGGTGGCTGGGGCTGGAATCCATTTAAATTTCTAGCTGGGACGGTAGATTAAGCCGCCGCTTTCATCAGTTTACCAACACGCTCCGAAGTCTGGGCGCCTTTGCTTATCCAGTAGTTAATACGCTCGTTGTCCATATTCAGGCGGACTTCCTGGCCTTTGGCCATCGGATTAAAAAAGCCAACACGCTCGATGTAACGACCATCGCGACGGTTACGGCTGTCGGTGACCACAATATGATAGAAGGGTTTCTTCTTAGCGCCACCACGTGATAAACGAATAGTTACCATATAAATTCTCTGATTTCTCTGTTAGTTAAGTTAAGGGTCGGGCTTACAGCCACTGACCTCCGGCATACCCGGAAACCGCGCATTGTACTGAATTTGTGGCAAAAGTGAAGCAATAGATCAGGAATAATCGGGGTCAGAGACGTATTTTTACTTGTCTGTTACCTATAAAAGGAAATTAGCCGGAAAAATACGTCTCTGACCCCAATTATTCCCCAATTATGTAAAATAGCTTTGAGCTCGCCTGAAAGCGGATGGTGACAAGGCAAAAAAAATGAAAAAGCGGAGTTTACATGCAGTAAATGAGCATTTTGAATTTTTTTTAACGAAGTCAACGCCGCTTTCAGGCGAGCTCAGAGCTATTTTCAGAAACCGGGCGGCATCCCGCCTTTAAACTGGCTCATCATCTTCTTCATCCCGCCTTT
Organism: uncultured Ectothiorhodospiraceae bacterium; assembly: GCA_947260005.1. GTDB lineage: Bacteria > Pseudomonadota > Gammaproteobacteria > UBA6429 > Thiohalophilaceae > SZUA-24. Next base: position 42,699 of record CAMYOL010000047.1, on the reverse strand, counting down.
TTTCATTTTTTTCATCATTTTCTGCATTTGTTTGAATTGTTTTAGCAGTCGATTGAGGTCCTGTATCTGGGTCCCGGAACCCGCCGCGATTCGCCGTTTGCGCGAGCCATTCAAAATATCCGGTTTGCGTCGTTCTGCCGGTGTCATTGAGTTGATTATGGCCTCCTGACGGCTAATCTGTTTGTCGTCAATCTGGTTCATCGCCTGTTGTGGCATACCACTCATGCCGGGCAATTTATCCATGATGCCGGCCATACCGCCCATGCTCTTTAGTTGCTGGAACTGGTCACGGAAGTCCTCCAGATCAAAACCCTGGCCCTTTTTGAATTTTTTGGCCAGCTTTTCGGCCTTATCCACATCGATTTTTTCCTGAACTTCCTCGACCAGGCTGACCACATCGCCCATACCCAGAATTCGAGAGGCTACTCGATCCGGGTGAAAGGCCTCCAGGGCATCCATTTTTTCGCCCACACCCAGGAATTTGATCGGTTTACCGGTGATCTGACGTACCGACAAGGCCGCACCACCACGGGCATCACCATCCGTTTTGGTTAAAATGACCCCGGTCAACGGTAGCGCCTCATCAAAGGCCTTGGCCGTATTGGCCGCATCCTGGCCGGTCATACTGTCGACCACAAATAAGGTCTCAACCGGGTTAACGCTGGCATGCAGGGCCTTAATCTCGTCCATCATTTCAGCGTCGACGTGCAAACGACCAGCCGTATCAATAATCAAGACATCCTGGTGTTGGATCTTGGCTTCTTTGTAGGCCGCTTTGGCTATTTTTTCGGGTTTTTGCTTGGTATCACTGGCGAAAAAACGGGCGCCAACCTGTTCCGCTACCGTTTCTAGCTGATCGATGGCCGCAGGACGGTAAACGTCGCAACTGACCACCATCACCGATTTTTTCTCTTTCTGCTGCAGCCAGGTGGCTAGTTTACCAACTGTCGTGGTTTTACCCGCACCCTGGAGCCCAGCCATCATAATCACAACCGGTGGCGTCGAGGACAGATTAAGGGCATCGTTGTGTTCGCCCATCAGCGCGGTCAATTCATCATTGACCACTTTAATAAAGGCCTGGCCGGGTGCCAGACTTTTTAATACGGTTTCACCGACCGCCTGCTCACGCACCTGATCGATGAATTGCTTTACCACTGGCAAGGCGACATCCGCCTCCAGTAAGGCCATACGCACATCACGTAACGTATCTTTTATATTGTCTTCAGTAAGTCGGCCAACCCCACGCAAATTGCGGACGGTTTGACCCAGGCGTTCGGAAAGTCCATCAAACATAGCTAATCATCTAATTCGTTGAGTTTAAAATATTGGGAGGGATAGTATAACTGGGACAGAGCCTGAATTCCTAAAAAAGTAGCCTGTCATCCTAACCGGAGCGTAGCGTAGGAAATGACTGTAGCGAAGCGTAAGGAATACTGCGCGAAGCGCGAAGCGCTTCAAGGCAGTGACTGCACGAAACACGAAGTGATTGACCGTAGCGCAGCGGTTCAAGACAGTGCAAAGCGTGTGGAGCGGAGCGCAGGATCTTGAACAGAACGGTTACACACTTAAGATCCTTCGCTTCGCTCAGGATGACAATATCATATAGTATCAATTTACGGGGAAAGCGGTGCCCTGATGTAACGCACGTGAATCAATACATCAAATTAGAGTTTTATGCGGATTCCACCATGCATCGGATGAATTTTGTGGGTTTTAATCGCTTCTGCACATTCAGCCATGATCTGCTTCTCAGCGCCTGGTTTATTATGGCTAATATACACCTTGGGTTGGTGCTTAAGTTTGACCAGATCATCGGCGAGCAAATCAGCACAATAATGTCCAGCACGACGACAAAGATCGACATCCGCATTCGCAAAGGCCGCCTCAACCACCAACACATCCAGTTTATCGCGGTTATTCAGTGATTCCCAAAACGTGTCATTAGTGGTCGTATCGCCACTGAAGGCAAATACCCCCGATTCGTTTTCAACCCGATATCCGACACCTGGAACGATATGGTTCACGTTGATCATCTCTAAATGTCGATCACCAATGCTCATCACTTCACCCGGTAACATGGATGAATAGCGCATCACCGCATTCTCAGCATTGGGCAATTTGGAAAAATCGGGCCATATTACATTATTAAATATATGCTTTTTCAAAGCTTCCAGGGTAGCCGCCTGGGCATGAATAGTAATAGGAGTCTCGAGTCGATCGAATAAGGTATCGACGAGTAAAGGGATGCAGGCGATATGATCCAGATGTGAGTGAGTAACGAAAATATGCCGAATATTCAACATTTCATCCATACTAAGATCACCAACACCCGTGCCGGCATCGATCAAAATATCCTGATCAATTAATAATGTGGTCGTACGAAGATCGGTCCCCACTCCACCACTGCATCCTAGTATGCGAATTTCCATCTAGCTAATATCCCTGATTCTTATGTAAATTTCGGGCTTAGTGCGCGCCATACTGGGAGTAAACCAGAATGCGCCCAGAGTCTCAAGCCAAGCTTTCACAACCGCCCGTTCATCGGGTCTGAATCTGTGTTGCAAGCCAAACGATTTATCGTGTTATCGGTTAGTCGTGCTTATTATGGCTGTCATCGGCCATTGTTGCTTGATTCTTAAAATATTTTTCGAAAAGTGGCAATAGATCCAGCAATCGACACTTTTTAAAATTTTCGACATAAGACACAATAGCCACTATGTCTGAACCTGTTTTCGCCAGTGCCGCTATCGCTGTTTATCTCCTGCTTACGGTCTTATTCGCCTTCCGCCTGGTAACGCGTGGACAAGGAATGAGCAAGCCGCGTCTATTGATACTGGCCTACCTTGCCATCATCCTACACGCCTATACCCTATATATGCGGCTATTTTCCGGTGAGGCCCTCGACATTAGCTTTTTCACCGTCTTTTCGCTGATCGCCTGGGTCATCGCAATGATGCTCATTAGTTTTGCCTGGCACGATCCGATTGAAAATCTGGCCCTTGGCGTCTTGCCCATCGCCGCACTCGCTGTCCTGTTGCGGTTAATTAATGATCAAACCTACCCATTAAGCAATGACCTTTCTTTTGTTCTGGAAATCCATATTATCACCTCCCTTATTGCATACAGCTTACTCAGTATTGCGGCTTTACAAGCAATTCTGCTTTATGTACAGGATGTACAATTACACAATAAACATGCCGCTGGTTTTGTGCGCAGTTTACCGCCGCTCGAGACGATGGAAAAACTATTGTTCAGGATGATTGGCACCGGTTTCGTCATATTATGCGTATCATTGTTTTCTGGCTTCTTTTTTATTGATGATTTGATCTCTCAACATAAAACCGTACTTTCCATCGGGGCCTGGATACTGTTTGCCGTCTTACTGGTAGGACGTTGGCGCTTTGGCTGGCGTGGGCGCATCGCTATACGCTGGACACTCACCGGGTTTGCGTTCTTATTACTGGCCTACTTTGGCAGTAAATTCGTGTTGGAAATAATTCTGCAACGACCTTAATGCCAAGCCGATGCTGATGACCAACCTGTTTTCATACATATGTATGTTAATCCAGGCTAGATATAGCGCTTGACGCAACCTGCGAAGCTCGATACTAATAACTTACTCTCTTAAATCAGGAATCAATATTTTTGGACGATCTGCCCCTTAGCCTGCTACTTGGCACCCTGTTGTTTTTAATCATTTCCTCCGGATTTTTCTCTGGTTCGGAAACCAGTTTGATGAGTATTAATCGTTACCGCCTGCGTCACCTCGCGGAAAAAAACAAACGCGGTGCTAAACGAGCTTTACGTCTGCTTGAGCACCCGGAACGATTGATCGGCGTCATTTTACTGGGTAATAACTTTGTAAATATCCTCGCAGGCGCCATCGCGAGCATGATTGGCCTCTATTTCTATGGTGAAAAAGGGGTACTCATCGCAACCATCGTGCTCACCATTGTGATATTAATTTTCTCTGAAGTGACACCCAAAACACTGGCTGCCTTAAATCCGGAGCGTTTTGCATTACCCGCATCGTTTCTACTGGAACCCTTATTAAAGGTACTCTACCCGCTCGTTTGGATAACCAATAAAGCGGCTCGCGGTATCTTTCGAATCCTGGGTTTGAGTGCCGAACAAGTTTCACAATATGACCTGTCCACCGAAGAACTGCGTCTGGTTGTCAATGAGGCCGGTGCGCTCATTCCACAGCGTCACCAGGAGATGTTGTTAAACCTGCTGGATTTAGAAAAAGTCACCGTAGAAGACATCATGGTGCCACGTAATGAGATCATTGGTATCGATATTGAAGATGACTGGGACAAAATCAGTAAAAACATTCGTGAAAGCCAGCACACCAAACTACCGATTTATGAAGGGGACATTGATAAGGTCATCGGTTTTCTGCATTTGCGTAAAGTAATCCAGCTTTTTAATGATAAAGAAAAAGCCAATCAGGAGACTTTGCGTGAGATTGTTCGTGAAGCCTATTTTGTTCCCAAGGGCACACCACTCAACACTCAATTACTCAATTTCCAAAGAGAAAAACGTCGCATAGGCCTGATCGTTGATGAGTATGGAGATATTTTAGGGCTGATCACACTCGAAGATTTGCTGGAAGAAGTCGTTGGTGAATTCACAACCGACCCTGCTGCCAAGAACAGGGATATACACCTGCAGGAAGACGGCAGCTATTTAATCGACGGTAGTGCCAGTGTGCGCGAGGTTAATCGCATACTCAGCTGGGAATTACCCATTGAGGGGCCCAAGACCATTAATGGGATGATCATAGAATATCTGGAGCACATCCCTGATCCCGGTACCAGCCTGTTGATTGCGGATTACCCAATCGAAATTGTACAAACAACCAACAACACCGTTAAAACTGTGCGTATTGACTCTAATTGGAAACAAAAACTCAAGGATTCAGCTAATTAACCGTTTTGTTTAATCATCGAAGTTGTACAAGATCGTCAAATAAGGTCTATAATTGCAAGATAAATAACAAGTTTTTCAGAATTGGAGACATTACAGTGTCTAAGTTGACGCTGTCTTTTAAGAGCAAAGTTTTAAAAATATTCCCACTGCAACAGGGATTGATGGAAATCGGCAGCGATACCAATTGCCCGATTTTTATCGATAGCCTCGCAGTGGCAGATAAACACGCACGCATAGAAACCTCTGGCACTAACTCAACCCTGTTCGATCTGGAATCTGAAGAAGGTACCTTTGTCAATCAAAAGCGCATCCGTGAACACCAACTCCATGATGGTGATTTAATTCGGGTGGGTAAACACACACTATCATTTAAATATGAAGAAGTATCCCACCTGGATTCCAATGAGTCTTCGACCAGTATTGATATCCACCCGGTGGAGAATGATGAAAAAAATGAGTCTGTCGAACCTGTTGAAGACATTAAGGCAGAAACTCACACTCAGGGGTGGTTACAGATTCTAAACGGTCAAAATCTCGGGAAAACCCTGTCACTCAATAAGTCGATGACTAATATCGGTAAACCTGGCGTCGCCACGGCTGTTATCACCCGTCGACATGATGGCTATTTTATTTCACATTTAGAAGGCAAACGCCCTCCGATGGTCGCCAATAAACCCATTAACGACAACAGCATCAAGTTGAATGATGGCGACACGATTACCATCGGTAACATTAACATGCAGTTTTATCTTGAATAGCCGACTAATATAAAATAAGCACCATCAGCCAGGATAGCAGATGGATCTTTAGAGTAGACAAGAGGGAGTTTATGAACAGTCCTGAAACTCAACGCCGACATTTCACCCGTATTCCCTTTGATGCTGAATACAGACTTCACACTCCGGATGCCAACAAGCACTGGGATGGGACTGTCATTGATCTGAGCTTACATGGTGTACTGGTCAATCGCCCTGAAGATATTCAAACCTCACGCGGCGATGAATTCATTCTTGATCTGATCTTAAACACCAATGACGTCAACATTCAGATGCAAGTCCATGTCGCGCACAGTCATGATGATTTTATTGGTTTCGAGTGTGAACACATCGATCTGGACAGTATGACGCATTTACGACGCGTCCTTGAGCTTAATTTAGGCGATCCCAATCTGCTCGAGCGCGAACTGAATGAAATGATTCATATGAAAGAACATTAGACATTCGCGGAATTAAAAACAATAGGCTGTCTCAGCATGAAACCTAGCAGTTGTCCAATGCCTCTGAGATTCTTTGTACCGCAATCACTTCCATTCCTTCAGGTATTTTCTTAGGTGCATTGGCGGCCGGAATCAATGCCCGTTTGTAGCCATGTTTGTAGGCTTCTAATAAACGTTCCTGACCATTTGGAACGGGACGAATCTCACCCGCTAATCCCACTTCACCAAATACAATCATATCTCGTGCTAATGTTTTATTACGCAGACTCGACATCACTGCGAGCAATACGGCTAAATCAGCGCCTGTCTCGGTAACCCGAACGCCACCAACGACATTGGCAAACACATCCTGATCACCCGTAACAATATCGCCATGTCGATGCAGGACCGCGAGCAACATCGCCAGACGATTGTGTTCAAAACCCACGGTCACTCGACGGGGATTGGCCAGTTGCGAATCATCAACCAATGCCTGTACTTCGACCAGCAAAGGACGACTGCCTTCCAGTGTCACCATGACCACACTGCCGGGAATAGCCTGTTCATGACGTGACAAAAATATCGCCGAGGGATTACTGACTTCGCGCAAACCTTTATCGGTCATGGCAAAAACACCTAATTCATTTACCGCACCAAAACGATTTTTAAATGCACGTATCAGACGAAAACGTTGTCCACTGTCGCCTTCAAAATAAAGTACCGTGTCCACCATGTGTTCCAACACGCGGGGGCCGGCGAGGGTTCCCTCTTTAGTGACATGCCCAACCAGGAATATCGAAGTCTGAGTTTGTTTGGCAAAACGCACCAATTGCGCGGCACATTCACGTACCTGAGAAACGGCGCCAGGTGCTGCACTAATATCATCTGTAAACATGGTTTGAATGGAATCAATGACAATCACACGTGGTTTCGAATGTTGCGCCTGCTGCAATATGGTCTCGATTTGCGTCGAGGCAAGCAATGGAACCTGTGCATTTGAGTAACCCATGCGATTAGCCCGCAGGCTTACCTGTTGTAGCGATTCCTCCCCCGTCACGTACAAAGTCGCAAAGTCGTCAGATAATTTGACCATCGCCTGTAATAACAGGGTTGATTTACCTATACCAGGATCGCCACCAATGAGCGTCACTGAACCAGGAACCAGGCCTCCGCCAAGCACACGATCAAACTCAGCTATCCCGGTTGCGACTCGTCTAACATCATCTGCCGAAACGGTATTTAACTGTTGTACCTGATTAGCTGCTTCACCCGCATAATTGGTATTTCCCGCCCGATGCTTCGAAGGCATTACCGCAGCGGTTTCGCTCAATGTATTCCATTCACCACAGTCGGCACATTGCCCAGACCATTTAGGGGCCTGTGCGCCACAACTCGAACAAAAATACACCGTTTTAGTCTTTGCCATCCCCCTAGTTTACCCTGAGATTGAACTCGAACAAAAGTTTAATCCTTCGTTCTAACCGGTAACTCGTTTACAATTTGTATTTTAATTTATCGAATACAATTACCATGCTTGTTTGGCTTGCTATCAGTCTGAGTATCGGTTCACTGCTATTAATTGATGTGGCCATGACTCGACGAAATAAACATCAATTCACGATTAGTGATGCAGCTATCCAGTCCGCCTTCTGGATCAGTATCGCACTGGCTTTGGGATTTTACATTTACTTCACTTTTGAGTACGGACACTTATCAATTTTTAAATTTGCAGGACAAGACGGGGGGTCGCTAAATGGTAAAGAAGCGGTTAGTCAATATTTTACCATCTATTTTTTAGAGCGTAGCCTTAATTTCGATAACGTATTTATCATTCTGATTATTTTCCAGGCGCTGAAAATACCCGCTCAATATCAATACCGCATTCTTTTCTACGGTATTATCATCGCTATCATTGCGCGTGTTGTGTTTATTTCAATTGGAGTAAACTTGCTTGCACATTTTAGTTGGCTAAACTACTTCATTGCTGTTTTGATTTTAATGAGCGCGGTTAAACTGATTGCTCATACGACATTACCATTAAAAAACAAGCACACTGGCCTGGCCAGCTTTTTAATGGCTAAACTACCCGTTAACCAATACTCTGACAATTTAAATTCACCGCAGTCTGATTCCAAATCTAAGCGGTTTTTCTTGAGACAAAACGGAAAAAGGTTTGTCTCTCCGTTACTTATTGCATTATTGTGTGTTGAATATACTGATTTAGTTTTTTCATTTGACTCAATACCCGCAGCCCTAAGCATATCAAATAATCTATTTATCATTATTAGCGCCAGCATACTTTCTTTAGTTGGGCTACGTGCACTCTATTTTGTTTTTGCAAGCGTACTGGCTAAATTACGATATATAAAATTTGCATTAGTTACTATTTTAATAATATTAGCCGTTCGTTCAGCATTGTTTGATATTTATCCGATTCCTCCGAATATACTACTGCTGGTAATGAGTATTATTATAATACTTGGGACCGTATTATCATTAATGCATCATGATCGTAACGAACAGCTTGACTTACCTTTTATTGAAAATATTGGTCGCTTATATGAAATCACTTACACCACTATCCGTCGACTGGTTGTAACATTAGTTGGTGTAAGTGTAATAATCGTCGGTATAATAATGATTGTAACACCTGGCCCTGCTATTATTGTGATCCCGGCAGGACTTGCTATATTAGCAACCGAGTTTCTTTGGGCCAGATTATTGCTCATAAAAGTTAAAAATAAATTAATACACTACGGTAAAGAAACAAAAGAATATTTTAAACGTAATGAAAAAAACGATAAGTAAATTTAAATCACTGACACTAATCTGCCTGCTTTTATTATCCGGCTGCGAACCTGTCTCGGAAATTATTCTGCATGATGAAATTAAGGCATATCACCCATTTAGTATCGACTTGAGTTTAATGTCTGACCAACCGTACACCGACAAACAAATTTCAGCACGATTATTTGATAAATTTAATTTAGAAAATACCTACCCAGTTGAAGTTAAAGCTAAACCCGATCAGGAGAATCAATTTCATATAAATGCGAATAACCTTGGTGCAGGCGAATACAGGCTGATTGTTGAAGTTCCGTATGAGATAAGTTTTTTGGGAATTACCTTAAGTGAGGCAACCAAGTTGATATCCTACGATTTTCTCATTCACAAAAATCTGCCGTATGTCTGTTTTGATTTCAATTCTCAGGATGAACTTAAAAATTGGCAGAGTTCGCTTGTATACATTGAAAACAAGGAAGAAGCCTTTAGCAAAGCAACCTGCCCTGGCTTATTTTTTGTACATAATGACTGGCCGGCAAGTTTAAAACAAACCACCATCGGTGGCAGCCTGTTTGTTCCCATCTCAAGCGAGTGCTTTCCTAAGAGCAGTAACCAGTTAAGTAAACAAACTTACTGGACATTTTCGATACAGTCTCCTGACCTGACTGCAAACAAAGACTGGCAAAACATAAAATCAATCAGCTTTCGGGTCGCCAGCTCTGCGATGCCGATTAAAATATCGCCTGAGATCCATTATCAAATAGATAAATCAATGGCTGGAATTTACAATACCAATAAGCCAAAAACATATTATGACGTATCCGCTGAAGGATGGAATGTTATCCAACACCCGCTGGATATCCCCATGGAAGCAACCATCAATAAAATAGAGTTTCATGTCTATGGCGTTCCAGAACAAACGGTCACGGAAGAGGTTAAATCAGTTTTTTTTGATGGTATTTGTCCAGAATATAAATCCACTCAATCTAAACCAAATTAGTATTTCGTAATTAAATTTAATACACCACTTAACACATCCGCCATTTTTTCATAATCCAGTCGATCCGGTACATCATCCGCAGTATGGTAAGCATGATTGCGAAAAAAGGCAGTATCTGTAATCATTATTGCCGGATAACCTTCATTCCAGTAGTTTAAATGATCTGAAAAATCAATACCCGGTATTATTCTTGGTGCATTAATTGAATAAACCTCCATCTTTGTTGCGGCTTGCATGAGTGATTTCGCTTTTTTAGTTATTCCGCCCTGATTAAGCAAACCAATAATAGCTATGTAATTACCCTTGTTCGGATAAAACAAATTAAGCAATGGCAGTGGGTACTGCTGTGAAGATTCCAGGCTGGAAAAATATCCAAGCATCTCAAGACTGATCATTAGCTTGATATCTATCTTTTCTTCACGCATCTTAAATGCGTGCCAGGCACTGCCCATTTGATCGGTTTTAAAGTACGGGGGTTCCTCCAGGGCATAGGCAACCAAATCGATGCGCGTGGTTAAATCCTTACTTTTTAATTTGTCGGCTAAAGCAATTAAACCTGCCACTCCACTGGCGTTATCATCAGCACCGGGTGTTGAACCTGCTGAATCATAATGTGCGCCAACAATAATACGTTGACCCGCATCAGGACCGAACGAGGCAATCACATTGTAATAAGTTTGCTGATTAATGACGTAGGTTTGATATCTTACCCGTGTACTGCTCTTTAATAATTCTGATTTGATATAACGAGCACAACGCTTCATGTTGGCAGGATGAGTTCCATCACGAGGGTAGAAATCGTATACAAGTGTGTTAACCGTATTTTTAAGTTTTGAGGGGAAGAAAGTCTCAATGTCACTGGCTTTATCAATCGTACCCAGGATGGGTTGCATTAATAAATACCAAATAATTGATAAAAACAAGAACAGCGTTATGAGCAGCAGAAATAGAAAACGTCGTAGCTTAACCAGCATGCGAATAATAAAAAGGAACGCGTTGCGTTACTCCGCAAAACAGATCATAACTAATGGTATTAGCATGTTCGGCAATAACATCGGCGGATAGTCCTTCCCCCCATAATATAACTTCATCACCTATTTTCAGCTTTTTAGCCGGGCTGACATCAACCGTGATCATATCCATTGATACACGACCAATAAGTGGGTATTGTTTTCCATTTATAAGTACCGGGGTTCCGGTCTGGGCATGACGTGGATAACCATCCCCATAACCAATGGCAATCGTGGCCACCTTTATATTGTCTTCACAAACATAACTTTGACCGTAACCAATCCCATCACCTTTTTTGATATCGTGTAATGCAATCACTTCTGATTTCAAGGTCATCACAGGTTTAAGGTCAAATTGGTCTGCATTACTCTGCATCACTGGAGAGCTGCCATACAACATAATACCGGGACGAACCCAGTGACTGTTCGCATGGGCATCTGGCCAGGCCATTAGACCAGCAGAATTAGCGACACTGATGTGGCTATCTTCACCAAGCGATAATGCTTCCATGCTTTCTGTAAAACATTTAATTTGTAGATTAGTAAAATTTGAATCTTTATCATCTGCACAGGCCAGATGCGTCATGATATGAACAGGTTGTTGCACAATGTTACAACTCAACAAGCGTTGATACATCGTACTCACCTGTTGTGGCGAAAAACCAAGACGATGCATGCCGGTATCTATTTTTAGCCAAACCTTTAGTCCTTTCTCGCTGACGGTGGGTTTGTATTTTTCAAGAATTTCTATTTGCTGTTCGTTATGAATCACACATTGCAAATCATAGGCATAAACCAGTCGTAAATCGTCAACGCGATTAAATCCTTCCAGGATTAAGATCGGTTGATATACACCCGACTCTCGAAGATCCATCGCCTCATCGATCGTTGCCACCGCAAAGCCATCCGTAGTCGACAATGCTCGAGCAATCTCGACCATGCCATGTCCATAGGCATTTGCCTTAACCACGGCCATGATGTTCGCCTGGGTGTTTGCACGCGCGACGTGCAGATTATGTTTTAGTGCAGAAAGATTGATATCGGCGCGGGTTGCGCGACTCATGAAAAATTCTCATTATCATACGAATGGTTTTCAAATCGCGTGTATTGCCCCAGGAAGGTTAAGCGAGTCGTTCCGATTGGACCATTCCGTTGTTTACCAACGATTATTTCCGCAGTACCTTTATCTGGGGAATCTTCGTTATACACTTCATCACGATATATAAATACAATCACATCCGCATCCTGCTCAATCGCACCGGATTCACGTAAGTCTGACATGACCGGTCGCTTGTTTGGGCGTTGCTCTAAAGAACGGTTTAACTGTGAAAGTGCGACCACCGGTACGTTTAATTCTTTCGCTAAAGCCTTAAGACTTCGAGATATCTCGGAGATCTCAGTGGCCCGGTTTTCACGAGATGAAGCTGAGGTAGATTGCATCAGCTGCAGGTAATCGATCACGATCAGCCCCAGACCATGCTCACGGGCTATGCGTCGAGATCGTGCGCGTATCTCACTGGGCGACATCGCCGGGGTATCATCAATGAATATTGGGGCCTCAGATAAAATTCCAACGGCTGATGTCAATCGAGGCCAATCCTCATCATTGAGTTTACCGGTACGAATCTTATGTTGGTTAATGTGTCCGAGCGAAGACATCATCCGCATGGCAAGTGATTCACCAGGCATTTCCATACTGAATACCGCGGTGGGTAATTTGTGTTTAATCGCTGCATTTTCAACGATGTTCATCGCAAAGGTCGTCTTACCCATCGAGGGTCGCCCGGCGACAATAACCAAATCGGAGCCCTGCAAACCGGCAGTCTGTTCATCAAAATCTTTAAAGCCAGTCGGAACACCGGTAATCGGGCTATCAAGTTGAAATAACTTATCAATAGTATCGACGGCCTTGGTCAATAGTGTCTTGATACCAGTATATCCTGAGCGTCCTCGCGCGCCTTTGTCGGCGATCTCAAATACTTGCTGCTCGGCTAACTCCAGTATTTCCTGACTTGCCCGTCCTTCCGGATTATAGGCATTACTTGAGATGTCATTTGAAACAGTAATCAAACTTCTGAGAATGGAGCGCTCGCGCACAATATCCGCATAGGCCTTGATATTGGCCGCGGTTGGTGTGTTGTTCGCCAGTGAACCCAGATAGCTTAAGCCACCGACATTATCCAGCTCATTGTGCTGAGCCAGTGACTCCGACAAGGTCACCGCATCACAGGGTTGACTGGTATTCGCCAGGTTAGCGATGGCCGTGAAGATTAAGCGATGGTCACGGCGATAAAAATCGTCTTCGGTAAGCACATCAGCGACCTTGTCCCAGGCCATATTATCCAGCATCAGGCCTCCGAGCACCGCTTGTTCGGCCTCGATGGAGAATGGGGGGAGCTTAATGGATTCGGTGATCGTGTCTTGAGTGGTCGGTTTTGGATAAGTCTGTTGATCGCTCATTTAATATTCCGTTTTATTCTGATTGGATCAGGATATAGACTGATTTTGACTAATTTTTATAATAAATAGCAATATTTTTTGTTCTATTTGTCGTCGCTATTTTAAATTTGGCTTCAATTTCTAACAAATTTGAGCAATAGAGCATATCAAGAAGTGACCACAGGGAACAGTGGACAAAGCTGTGTATAAGTTGTGACTTTATTGTGTATTCTTAAAATCTCTGAGTCGTTCATAAAGTGGATGATGACAAGGCGCACCCAAGAGGCATACTAAAATGAAGCGAAAAAGCGGAGTTTACACGTAGTAAATGAGCATTTCAGTGTGCCCCACAACTAAAGAGCCTAGGGGGTATGAGTTTCTTTTCCACCGTACTCAACAACCAGTCGTATTTAGAGAGTGAACGCAGTCAGCGCCGGTTTATGAACGACTCAGAGATTTTTGTATAAATGAAAAAAGCCGTGACGGGCACGGCTTTTATTCAAAAACAATGGTCAGTGTTTCGCGTTAAGTTGCGACCGCTTCTACGATAACCTTAATAGATTGCATCACATCGGTATGGGTACGAATGTTAACTTCATACTCACCAATGGCATGAATCGCATCTTCCATTATGACTTCCCGTTTTTCAACGGTTACACCTGCTTCAGTAATCGCATCGGAAATATCCGCAGGACCAACAGAACCAAAGAGTTTACCTTCCTCACCAGCATTTCGCGCCAATGTGATGCTATTCAGCCCGGCAACCTGATCCGCACGTGCTTGTGCCGCACTAAGCGCTTCGGCCGCTGCTGCTTCTAATTCGGCACGACGTGCTTCGAATTTTTCAATATTGGCCTTCGTGGCTGGAACGGCTTTCTTTTGCGGAATCAGGAAATTACGACCATAGCCCGATTTCACATTAACTTGCTCACCCAGATCACCGAGGTTCCCAACTTTTTCTAATAAAATAATTTGCATTGTTTTAGTCTCCGCCTAACTACTTATGTGCGTCACTGTAAGGTAACAACGCCAAAAAACGAGCTCGTTTTATTGCCGTTGCCAACATACGTTGATATTTCGCACTGGTGCCGGTAATGCGGCTTGGTACAATTTTACCGTTTTCCATTACGTAGTTTTTTAACAGATTAATATCTTTGTAATCGATAAAGGTAATGCCTTCAGCCTTAAATCGACAAAATTTCTTACGACGAAAATAACGTGCCATCTTATAGTCTCCTTCTCGTTATGCCGCTTCAGTATCACTGTCGCTATCCGCGTCAGTGTCTGAGCTGTCTGAATCAGCCAATGTATCAGTCGTATCATCGGCAGCAGGGGCTTCATAGCTATCACGCGCAGGACGATCATCGTCTTTTTTGATCAGCGGAGAAGCTTCGGTAACGGCACTCTTACATTTAATCACCATATGACGTAATACCGCGTCATTGAATTTAAATGCACTCTCGAGCTCATCAAGCGTTTCCTGATTACACTCAATGTTCATCAATACGTAATGTGCTTTGTGAATTTTTAGAATGGTATAAGCAAGTTGGCGGCGACCCCAGTCTTCTAAACGGTGTATCTTGCCTTCTTTGCCTTCGATGGTCGCCTTATAACGGTCAATCATCGCAGGAACTTGCTCGCTTTGGTCAGGATGGACCAAAAAAATGATCTCATAATGTCGCATAGTGTTTCCCTTTGGTTAACAGCCCCCCAAGCTAGACATTTTTGGTCTACTGGTGGAGCAAGGATTAAATCAATTTGTATTTCACGGCCAGTGCCCGATAAGAGGAACTGAAGTGAGCGGCGCATTGTACAGAATCGACAGGGTGGTAAGCAAGTAAAGTCGGGGTTAATTAATGCTTATGATTCATACACTTAACATCTGACTAGACATGTATTTCAGCATGAAGTTGAATACCGTCATTCCCGCGGAGGCGGGAATCCTGATTTTGGTCATAGTTATGGATTCCCGCCTCCGCGGGAAAGACGGATCAAGCAAGTGGATAACGGATTATGCCCGCTGACGAACGGCCTCATACAAAGCGATCCCGGTGGTTACTGAGACGTTTAAACTACTCACATGTCCATGCATCGGTAGTGACGCAAGACTATCGCAGGTCTCAGCGGTTAATCGTCGTAAGCCCTTGCCTTCGGCCCCCATCACCAGAGCTAATGGCCCAGATAAATCGGTCTGATAGAGATCTTGAGATGCTTCTCCGGCGAGCCCCACGCACCAGATCCCCCTGTCCTTGAGCTCACGTAAACAGCGGGACAGATTGGTGACTGAATAAAAGGGCATCATCTCAGCGGCACCACTGGCCACTTTACTAACGGTTGCATTCAAACTGCAGGCATTATCTTTGGGCACAATCACCGCCTGAACGCCCGCTGCATCAGCAGTACGCAAACAGGCGCCGAGATTATGTGGATCGGTCACACCATCGAGGCACAGTAAAAATGGCGTAGCATCCATTGAATCTAACTGTTGATAAAGATCATTCTCGGATTGCGCTGCAATAGGTTTTGTCTCAGCCATCACTCCCTGATGGTTAACCTCACCAAGATTTTTTTCAAATAAACTACGTTGACAAAATTGATGGGGAATTTCATGTTGCTGGGCCAGATCTAAGATGGCTTGGGTACGTTTATCTTTTCGATTCTGTTCAAAGTAGATGACCAGAACACGTTCTGGTGTCGTTGCCAATAATGTTTGAATCGTGTTCAAACCATAGAGATAGATTTTGTCTGATCTTGAACCTGATCGTTTACCGGACTTCGAACTCGTTCTAGACATAGGTTAACGCCTACGCTTAGCCTGCTTCTTTTTTCGATTTGCAGTACGTTTTTTCTTGCTCGCCGTTTTTTTTCCGGCCGTCTTTTTGGCGCTTTTCTTTTTGCCCGATTTCTTTTTAGTCGTTTTTTTCTTGCTGACCTTTTTATTCGTCTTTTTCTTTGAAAATTTCTTTTTAGTTATTTTTTTCTTACTGGCTTTCTTCTTACTGGTCTTTTTCTTGACTATTTTTTTCTTTAAGATCTTCTTTTTAGTTACTTTTTTCTTATTAGTCTTTTTCTTGCCAACTTTTTTCTTATCAGTCGACTTCTTATTGGTTTTCTTTTGCCCCGGCTTTTCCTTATTAGATTTCTTTTTATCTCTGTTTTTCTTATCTGACCTGGTCTTTCTTGTTGAGGAACCTGTTCTACGGTTAGCTGACCTTTTATCCTGTTTCACATCCGGCTGACCATCGGCGAGGTCAAAATCGATCTTTTTCTCATCCAGATCAACTCGGGCGACCAATACATTGATAGGATCACCTAAACGATACATTTTACCGGTACGTTCACCGATCAAACGGTGATGAATCGGATCATGATGGTAATAATCCTGTTTCAAAGCTGTAATGTGAATCAGCCCTTCTACATAGATATCTTTTAGCTCGACAAAAATACCAAAACCGGTGACCGTGGTAATCACTCCCTGATATTCCTGACCAAGCTTATCCAGCATGTATTCACACTTGAGCCAATCGGTTGCATCACGCGTAGCCTCATCCGCACGTCGCTCAGTCATGCTGCAATGATCACCTAACATGGCCATGTCATCTGCACTATACCGGTATTGTTCAACCGATTTTCCAGCCAGGATATGCCGGATCGCACGATGCACTAACAGATCTGGGTAACGGCGAATAGGAGAGGTAAAATGTGCATAGGCATCATATGCCAGACCAAAATGACCCAGATTCTCAGGGGCATAGACGGCCTGTTTTAAACTGCGTAATAAAACCGTCTGAATCAGATGAGAATCATGCCGTTCCCGGATCGATTCTAATAATTTTTTATAATGACCTGGCTCAGGCTCATTGCCTCCGCCCAGGTTCAGACCTATTTCTGAGAGGAATTCTCGTAACTCTGATAATTTTTCTTCACCCGGCGGTTCATGATTCCGATACAAGGCATTCATCTCGTGCTCAGATAAATATTCTGCAGTCGCCACATTCGCCATTAGCATGCATTCTTCGATTAACCGGTGTGCATCGTTGCGTGTAACCGGAACGATCTGTTCAATCTTTTT
The DNA here is from genome assembly GCA_947260005.1 of uncultured Ectothiorhodospiraceae bacterium. Taxonomy (GTDB): domain Bacteria; phylum Pseudomonadota; class Gammaproteobacteria; order UBA6429; family Thiohalophilaceae; genus SZUA-24. The sequence continues at coordinate 25,267 of CAMYOL010000047.1, read as the reverse complement.
ATTTTCACCAAAGACAATACGGGTTTCGGTGGATTCAAACTCAATCGCACCACGACGCTCACGCGACTTTAACAAGGTTTTAAATAAACCATATAAATTTTCTAAATGCGGTAAAACATCTTTGTATTCATTACATAATGCTTTATCAGCATCGACCAACATGGCCGCAACCTTATTATAGGTCAATCGAGCATGCGAGTGCATGACGGACGGGTAGAAACGATAACCCTTAAGCTGCCCGGTGGCACTGATATCCATGTCACAAACCATGCACAGACGATCAATCTTCGGTTTGAGTGAACATAATCCGTTCGACAGGATTTCTGGCAACATCGGAATGACTCGTTCAGGGAAATAGACAGAGGTGCCGCGATTATTGGCTTCACTATCTAGTGCGCTATTGGGTTTGACATAATGAGAGACATCGGCAATGGCTACCAGCAAACGCCAACCTTTGCCCTGAGGTTCACAATAGACCGCATCATCAAAATCACGTGCATCTTCACCGTCGATGGTGACCAATGGTAAGTCGCGAATATCCTCTCGACCTTTTTTATCCTTTTCCGAGACGTGTTCGGTTAAGCTTTTAATCTCAGACTCAACCTCTGCAGGCCATTGTTGAGGTAAATCATAATTTCGGATGGCAATATCAATTTCCATACCGGGTGCCATGTGATCACCAATCACCTCAATCACTTTACCCATAGCCTGGCGATGTCGAGTCGGATACTCGATTATCTCGAGAGATACAATCTGGCCATGTTTGGCCCCGTTAAAGTTGTCGTTGGCGATTAAGATATCGTGTGGAATACGTTTATTATCCGCAATAACAAAACCCATGTTATTTTCAATAAATAATCGTCCAACGATATGCAACATACCGCGTTCAAGTACCTCGACCACCATACCTTCACGTCGACCGCGTCGATCGACACCGACTTCACGGGCGACAACACGATCGCTATGCATCACGGCATGCATTTCACGTGCGGATAAAAAAAGGTCATCGCCCCCCTTATCGGGTACAAGAAAACCAAACCCACTGGGATGACCAATGACTCGTCCAGGCACTAAATCCATCTTGCTAGCAATACAATATTGCTTACGGCGATTAAACAGAATTTGACCATCCCGTTCCATCGCACGTAAACGCCTATGTAGAGCAGTACGCCCCATGTCATCGGTTAGGCTAAAATGACTCGCAATCGCATCCAGCCTTAACGGGACTCCGGCAGACTCCAGAAACTCGAGGATAAATTCACGACTGGCAATAGGATTTTCGTACTTGAGGGATTCACGCTCCGCGTGAGGGTCTTTTTTTCTTTTACTCATATGTTCTGAGACTATAGCACTTATATAATAAGAAAGTTAGCGTTTTAAATTGACAAGCATGAAGAAATGCCATCTTAGCCGAGGTGGTGAAATTGGTAGACACGCTAGCTTCAGGTGCTAGTGGGGGCAACCCCGTGGAGGTTCAAGTCCTCTCCTCGGCACCATTTCTTATCCTAATTCTTGTCTCAACGCGACATTCGTCTCAGCAACGGATTCTGAGGCTTATTCCTTAACAAAATCGCTGCCAAACGATTGTCGTTTTAAGACAAGTCCCAACATGGCCCTGCCACTATTATTTTCCTGAATAACCCTGGAACTCAGGAAGAGGCATTTTTTATGGCTAACAGAAAGATTTTATTTAATGAACATGAATTAATGGCGATTAATACCCAGGCGGCGATGGATCTTTTAACGCTTTGTCTGGAGGTCATAAGACGGAATCACCCTGTTCACGATAATATGGTGCTAATCGGTGGAAAAAGTTGGTGGGTCATCACCTCGACGGCATCTGAAGCGATCGATTTTGAAAAAGCGACGCTGGAAGAACCGGCTACATTACTCGCGAAAATCAGAGAGGTCCGATCCGGTTTACTGATCGTCAGACAACTGGATAATAATCGGGTATCTCTTACTTTTATTTCCGAACTTGACGAGCTGGAAAAACAACTTAAACAAAACCCAAGTATGGATTGGTCTTCTATTGAAAAAATACAGATGTTTTCCGATGTAGGTGCGCAATCTGAAAGTGGAGAGTGTATCGGCTTTGAAATGATCAAAGCTCGGGGACAGGATCGGGTGTTAATGTCACCGACAGAAATTTAAAGATTAAGTACAAATATTAAAATCCTTCGCTCCGCTCCACATGCTTTGCACTGCCTTGAACCGCTGCGCGTTTCGAACAGTATTTCCTTCGCTGCGCTACGGTCAATCACTACGCGTTTCATGCAGTACTCCCTACGCTACGCTACGCTACGGTTAGGATGACATGATAAATTTTATTACTAAAGCGTATCCATGATCGCGTTGGCCCAGGTAACCGCTTCGATATTAGCAACCAGAATTTCATCGGTACTCAATGGTTCCAGGGTGACATTTTTCCAGTCTGAGATTTCATAGGCCAGAACACAGGACAGTACTTTACCCATCAAACCCTTTTGATATAACAAACCTTCCTGAACCTCATCGCTTAATGGTAAGGGTTCGAGTAATTTGGGTAACGGTTGTTGTAACAATAAATCCAGTGCAGAAAACAGGCCCACCGTAAAATAACCTTCAGGTTCTGTTACCGTGATTCTCTCGGCGAGTAACTCACACATTTTGGCACGGGTCATCGCGGTACGTAAAATTTCTGAGGGTCGATCACTTAAACTGCTCATCGATAACATTGAAGCCCAACTCATCAATTGTCGACGACCAAGTAACAATACACCCTGCTGGATCGATTCTATATTTCGGTTTAAATTAAAGGCAGCAGAATTAATTAACTTTAATAACTTATAACTGGTGGTCACATCCGTATTGATAGCCTCGGTTAGGTCATCGGTGTCCGAATTAGGATTATGCAATACGGATAAAAGATTCAAAACCGTCAGTCGGTTGGTCGGCAGGCTTTTTGCCGAAACAATTTGCGGCCGGCTTAAAAAATACCCCTGAAAATAATCAAAACCTAAATCTCGGCAATGAATAAATTCCTCGGGCGTTTCTATTTTCTCGGCGATAAGTTTGACATCATATTGTTTTAACACCTTCACGTGTTCTAACAACTGCTGATCATCCAATGCCATTAGATCAATCTTAACGATCGACGCCAGTTCCAAAAGCGGCTTATGCGATGGATTATATAAATAATCATCCAGTGCAATGACATATCCTTGTTGAACCAGTTTTTCTACCGCCTCGATCAACGCCGGAGTCACCGGAACATCTTCCAGTATCTCTAAAATAACCTGCTTAGGTGTAAACGGTAACTGATTATCTTCTAATAAAAATTTTTCTGTTAAATTGATGGCTGCCAATTTTCCCCGCACCAATTTATCTAAGCCAATTTCGACAAAGGTATTTATGATTGTAGTGGTCGTTGCATCATCGCCACTCACCATGCCGCTTGATGAAGTCGCTTGTTCGGCAGCACGATACAATAGCTCATATGCAAAAACCTTCAGATCACAATCAAAGATTGGCTGACGACCGACGAAAACATTTGGCATAGATGCCCCAGTTAAAATTTAAACAATTATTATTACAGACAATAGCCTGCTACAGACACTTTTATATAGCGGCCTGAGCTAAACGGGCTTGAGAATTTTTTAGTTAGAAATAAATAAGAATTATAAAAACGCCAGGAGGAATTCCTGGCATTGGTCGTTATTTGAATGGGTCTTGTAATACGATGGTTTCAATTCGATCAGGCCCGGTTGAAATTATATCAACTGGTACACCAACCACTTCTTCGATTTTTTTGATGTAAGCCTTGGCATTATCGGGCAAATCATCGTAGTTTTGAATACCAACGGTACTTTCAGTCCAACCCGGCATATCAATGTATTTAGGCATACATTGCTCATAGGCATCGGCGCCAATCGGGGGTGTATCCACTGCCTGACCGTCGACTTCGTATCCAACAGCGATACGCAGGGTCTCAATACCATCTAAGACATCCATTTTGGTCAGACAAATTCCGGATAATGAGTTTATTAAAGCAGAACGACGTAAACAGACCGCATCTAACCAGCCACAACGACGAGCACGCCCGGTTGTTGCACCAAATTCATGGCCTTCTTTGGCCAGATGAGCACCAACAGGATCATCCAGTTCTTCACCATCATACAGCTCAGTTGGAAACGGTCCCGCGCCAACACGAGTCGTGTAGGCCTTGGTGATTCCCAATATATAATCAATATCACGTGGGCCAACACCCGTACCGGTGCAGGCACCACCCGCAGTCGGATTTGATGAGGTTACATAAGGATAAGTACCGTGATCGATATCAAGTAAAGTTCCCTGCGCCCCTTCAAACATGATCTGTTTACCGTCAGCACGCATACCATGCAGCATACCCGTCACATCCGCGACCATAGGACGAATCTTCTCGGCCATTTCCAACCCTTCATCGAGTACTTTTTGGAAATCCACGGTGTCCGTTTTGAAATAATTCTTTAACGCGAAATTGTGATAATCCAGTACTTCACCTAATCGTGAGGCAAAACGTTCCCGGTGTAACATGTCCCCTACTTTTAAGCCTCGACGAGAGATCTTATCTTCGTAGGCTGGGCCAATACCGCGTCCAGTTGTGCCAATGGCTTTATTACCACGCGCAAGTTCACGTGCCTGATCCAATGCGATGTGATATGGCAGAATTAAGGTACAAGCTTCTGAAATAAACAAACGACCATCCACGCTGACTTCATTCTCAGCAAGCATGTCTAGCTCCGCCATCAGCGCATCGGGCGCTAAAACAACCCCATTACCAATCATGCAGGTCACATTTTCGCGCAATATGCCTGAAGGAATTAAATGTAACACCGTTTTTTTGCCATCGATTACCAAAGTATGACCGGCATTGTGACCGCCCTGAAAACGTACCACGGCATCAGCACGCTCTGTTAACAGGTCAACGACTTTACCTTTGCCCTCGTCGCCCCATTGCGTCCCGATCACAATTACATTCTTGCCCATAATTCCTACCCTAGTTTTTAAATATATATCGTAAATAAGATTTTAAATTGGTTTAATTTGCCACTGATTTTTTTGTTTCACAAACTGACGATCGCAACCTAACGCTTTGGCATCACCGGTTTGTCCTGGTAATTCAACGATAACCCGCTCACCAGTCGCCCTTGATTTTGCTATTGCCTGCTGCAATAACTCATCATCGTCACTATCAGTTCCATCGCCACAGGGCGCAAAAATTCCTGGCTTTTGTACCACTTCTTCATGGTTAAATGCCAATAGAGTTTTTAAATCGGTGCTAAAGCCTGTGGCTGGACGAGTATTTCCAAAAACCTCACCAATACCATCATAGCGTCCACCTTGCGCGATAGCCGAACCTTTACCGCTGGTAAACGCCGCAAACACGACCCCCGTATGATAGTGGTAGCCACGTAATTCAGCCAAATCGAAATGCAGACTGACATTAGGGATGCGTCTGGCAATCGCTACCGCAATATTTTTTAATTCTGACATTGCCTGCTTTACTTCAACATTGGCCTTGGCCAACACTTTTTCCATCCTGGTAAGAACATCCTGACCACCATTTAAATCGGCCAGGGCCAGAAGCATATCCCGGACCGTTTCATCAATATTGATTTCGGACAGCATGTCGTTAATTTCAGGCTTCGCTTTACGTTGCAAAGCATCAAATAAGGTTGCCTCTTGTTGAGTATCAAGCCCGGCCTGCTTAACCAGACCTCGATAGATACCAACATGACCTAAGTCAAAATAGACATCCTTCACTCCACAAATTTGCAGAGTCTCAACCATCAATTGAAAGACCTCAACATCACTCTCAACACCGGAGTGTCCATAAAGCTCAAGACCGATTTGCAATGGCGCTCGCGAAGCATCAAATCCATCTGGCCGCGTAAGCAAAACCGTTCCCATATAACAAAGCCGGGTTGGGGTTTGGCGGCGTAACTGGTGTGCATCAATGCGTGCAACTTGCGGAGTCATATCGGCACGTACGCCCATCATCCGCCCATTGAGCTGATCGGTTAACTTAAAGGTCTGAAGATCCAGATCATCTCCGGTCCCCGTTAATAATGACTCAAGATATTCGATCAGTGGCGGCATAACCAGTTCATAGCCCCAGCACTGATAATGATCCAATATTGCACGACGTTTCGCTTCCAAAAAAGCAGCACGCGGAGGCAAGACCTCTTCTATTCCTTCCGGTAATAACCAGGTTTCGTTACTCATGATTTAAGACTTTGCTATAAAAATAATTAAGGTTCCAATGCCAATCATAACCAATCCCACTTTTCGAAGCGAACTTGCTGGTAGCTGACTCACTAATGCCATCATTCGCTGATAGGTCTCAGGAGCAATGGTCGGCATAATTCCTTCAAAAACCATGAACAATCCAAGTGCGATAAATACAATATCCATCATCTCTCACTCAAAAAAAACCCGGGCCACTGGATATTCATAGTGAATACAAAGCGGCCCGGTCTCTTGAAGTATCTATTGTTTAGGGTTTTGGTCGGGTTTGTTTAAAATAGTTAAAGAAATCTGAATTTGGCTCTAATACCAGAATATCGCCGTCGCCATCGAAAGAATTCTTATAGGCATCCAAACTTCTATAGAAGGAATAAAATTCCTTGTCTTTATTGTAAGCATTGGCATAGGTCTCAGCTGCTTTGGCATCGCCCGCACCACGAGTCTTCTGTGCCGTTTTATAGGCATTCGCCAAAACGATAGTCCGTTGCTTGTCTGCATTGGCACGCATTTTTTCCGCCTCTTCTTTACCGCTAGAACGAATTTCTGCGGCATATTGCTCACGCTCAGAGCGCATGCGGGCAAACACATCGTTTTCGATCTTCTTGGTCAAATCAATGCGTTTGATACGAATATCAACAATCGAAATACCATATTTTTCCACCTCGGCATTCGCTTGCGCCGTGATGATACACATCACCATTGCACGAATATCGATATCGGTAGAAGGTTCGCCTGCCGCTTTTGCCTCATCAATCTGGCGTTGCATACACTCTGTTCTAAACGTGGCAACGGCATCACTGTCAATCCTTTTATCCGTACTGACCGTGTTAGCTTCACTAGTCGTAAAAGTCTGGCTACGTTGAGATTTTTCACCCGACACAAGTTCGGTCAGGCTGTATTGACTAAACTGACTCTTCAGGCCGTTATTAATGATATTAAAGATACGTTGTCTCGCGGTATTTATATTGCCGCGTGACATCGTACGATAGAATTCACTGACATCATTAATGCGCCACTTCGCATAGAAATCGACGACCAATTTTTTCTTTTCGTTGGTGAGATATTCAGTCGGTCTTGCATCTAACATTAAGATACGACGTTCATATTTAATGACGTTATTGACCAACGGCATCTGGAAATATAAACCAGGTTTGTAGTCGGCTTTGACAATTTCACCGAGACGAAACTTAATAGCCAGCTCGCGTTCAGTTACGGTAAAAAATGATGCATAAACCAATAGCCCTATTACAAACAGAGCAACAATGATAAAAATTTGACGAGGGCTCATTAGCGCACCTCCCTTGAACGTGATTTATTACGTGAACGATCCCTGGAACTGGTACTCGTAGTCGAGGCTGGATTTGAGTTCAGGATTTCAGACCCAGAATTACTTCCATCAAGCTCAATACGCCTGCTCTTATTCAGCTGATCAATTGGCAAATATAACAAGTTGTTGCCTTTTTTAACGTCTATCATCACTTTGTTGTTATTTCCTAAAACTTCTTCCATCGCTTCCAGGTATAAACGTTCCCGGGTTACTTTGGGTGCTTTTTTGTATTCAACCAATAATTGATTAAATCGTTCGGCATCACCACTCGCTTTGGCAATCTTCTCAGCCTGATAGGCCTCAGCTTCCTGAGTAATACGTGCGGCCTGACCACGGGCAATAGGCACAATCTGGTTTTGATATTTTCGTGCCTCTTCAATGAAACGATCCCGATCCTGCTCGGCACTGTTCACATCGTTAAAAGCAGGTTTAACTTCTTCCGGCGCATCCGAGTAATCCAGGTTGACGTTTTCAACTAACAATCCGGTTTTATAGCGGTCAAGAATTTCCTGTAAGAGTTCACCGGTCTTTTGCGCAACATCATCACGCTCTAAAACGCTTGTCATTCTCTTTTTACCCACAATTTCACGCAAGGCACTTTCGGTCGCCGTTTTAATTGTTACCTCGGGGGTGGCAACCTGGAATAAGAAGTCTTCAGCGTTTTTGACTTTGTATTGCACTTCAAATTTAACATCAACAATGTTTTCATCACTGGTCAGCATCAAGGCCTCGTCTTTATTGACCCCAACACGGACACTCCGACTTTTATCAGTTTCGACAATATCGACACTTTGAATAAAACGTGGATACCACTGCGGCCCCGGATCGGTCGTTTTCGCAAATTCACCAAATTGCAGAACCACACCTTTGGTACCATCTGTGACAATATAAATTCCGGAAATAAACCAGACAGCGAGCAGCACAACAAAGATTAAGGCAAAGGTGGCTGGACTCATCCCTCCACCGGAGTTGCTTCGACCACCGCCACCTCGGCGTCCGCCACCGAAAATACTGGTCACCTTGTTTTGCAGGTTTTTTACAATATCCTCGAGGTCAGGTGGGCCGTCATCGCCACGCTGTTTACCCCATGGGTCTTTATCTTTATCCCCAGAGTTTCCGGGTTCATTCCACGCCATTTGATGCTCCTAAAGGCCAATAGCCGTTATGGTGTTATCTATTAATAGTAAAGTGAGAATTCTAGGGAGCCTTGCCGCTGAGAGCAAGCTCATCCGAGTTTGATTCATCAGAAATATACTGCTTTAGTTGATAATGTTTCTCTAAGCCACGCCAGGTACGCACCGGCATGCGGACATTCATTAACCAATGTCCTTTATTATCGGTTTCCTCGAATAATACGGTGCCAAGTTCGTGTAATTTAGCGTGCAGTTTACCCTGAGCGGGCGCCAACTCCAGTGACTCCTGAATGCTCGCTTCTTGCAGCAATTCCGTCATCGCCAGACGCAACTCATCCAGCCCCTGCCCCGTCATGGCCGATAACCAGACCCGTACTGGTTTGCCCTGTTCGTTTCTATCTATATGCGGCTCAATCTTATCCAGCAGGTCAATCTTATCCAGCAGGTCAATCTTATTGTGGATGATTAACTGGGGTCGATCGGAGGCTTCAATTTCCTCGAGGACCGCATTCACTTCGGCAATATGCTCTTTGCGTTGGGGATCATGGGCATCAATCACATGCAGTAACAGATCCGCTTCCCGGGTCTCCTGTAAGGTCGAGCGAAAAGCCGCCACCAGGTCATGAGGCAAATCACGGATAAAACCAACCGTATCGGCCAGTACCGCCGACTGTTTTTCTTCGAGCTCAATCCGACGCAAAGTCGGATCCAAAGTAGCGAATAATTGATCGGCGACAAAAACATCGGCCTGGGTAATGGTGTTAAACAAAGTTGATTTACCCGCATTGGTGTAGCCCACCAGCGATACTGTAGGTAAAGAGGCTCGCTTGCGACCTCGGCGGCCTTGTTCGCGTTGCCTTTCTACCTTGCTTAACTTACTTTTCAATTGCTTGATACGATCGTTTAACAGGCGTCGATCGGTTTCTAACTGAGTTTCACCCGGTCCACGTAAACCGATACCACCCTTTTGTCTTTCCAGGTGGGTCCAACCCCGCACCAGACGGGTAGACAAGTGACGTAGCTGGGCCAGCTCGACCTGCAACTTACCTTCATGGCTTCGCGCTCGTTGCGCAAAAATATCCAGGATTAATCCGGTTCGATCCAATACCCGACACGATAGTGCCTTTTCGAGGTTACGTTCCTGAATCGGGGATAGAGTATGATTAAAGATGACCAGCTCGGCCTCTTCTCGCCTGACACAACCCAGAATCTCATCGACTTTACCTGAACCGGCAAAATATTTTGCATCGGGTGCACGTCGAGTCCCCGTAATCACAGTGACAATTTCAGCACCCGCAGCCGAAACCAACTCCTGAAATTCTTCCAGGATCACAGCATCCGACGATTGGTTTATATCCAGATGGACGATGACCGCTCGTTCACCCCCGGTGGGACGCTCAAACAAGGATACGCCTCCAACCAGGACTGAGGGAAAGAATAGAATTAGCTGTTAGGAGTGGCCTGAGTTTCATCAAACATCGGTAATTTAATATTACGTGCCGGTACAATGGTTGAAATGGCATGTTTATATACCATCTGACTCACGCTATTGCGCAATAAAACAACAAACTGGTCAAAAGAATCGACCTGACCCTGGAGTTTGATTCCGTTAACCAAATAAATTGCAACAGGGATGCGTTCCTTGCGTAAGGCGTTCAAAAATGGATCTTGTAAAGCTTGCCCTTTACTCATTGTTTTTCTCCGTTTTTATTTATAATAATTATCTGTACGACCGGTTCTTTGCCGTACTAATGATAAACCCAATAATATCAATAATGTCTTTCAAATAATTCGGCCCAATTAACCGAACCAGTGTTGATTCTAATAATCATGCCTGAAAATAGTCTAGCATATAACCTAATAATCCGTTATGTGGTCTTGCTTTAGAAAATTCAACACCTCATCCTCTAAGGTATTGTTTAAACAGTCAAAATTATTCAAATCTGGCATCGACCTTAACCAGGTCAGTTGCCGTTTAGCTAATTGTCGCGTCGCAATAATGCCACGCTCCTGCATCTCGTCATAGCTGAGTTGGCCTTGAAGATATTGCCAAACCTGCCGGTAACCAACTGCTCTGATCGAAGGTTTATTTTCGTTCAAATCATTACGTCGATAGAGTCTTTTTACCTCTTCAATCAAACCTTGGTCGAGCATCTGCTGAAAACGCAGTTCGATTCGCTGATGTAACCAACGCCTGTCAGTTGGGACCAGAGCAATTTGAATAGGTTCATAAGGAAGCGGATCAGCAGGTTTCGCCTGCCACGAGGTTAGTGAAATCCCCGTTAATTCATAGACTTCCAGAGCCCGCTGAATACGTTGCGGATCATTGGGATGGATACGGGCTGCCGATTCTGGATCGACTTTAGCCAACCTGGCATGCATCGCAGCCAGCCCCAGGGTCTCGGTTTCGGCCTCCAGTTTTTGTCGTGTTGCTTCATCGGCAGATGGCATATCCGACAAACCATACAATAAGGCTTTAAAGTACAACATCGTGCCACCCACCAATAAAGGAATACGACCTTGTTCGGCAATTTGCTGCATCTCACGTAACGCGTCCGCGCAAAATTGTGCCGCCGAATAAGGTTCAGCCGGATCCAGAAAATCCACAAGTCTGTGTGGTGCTCGAGCCAGTGTTTGTGCATCGGGTTTTGCCGTACCAATGTCCATCTCTTTGTACACCATGGCCGAATCAACACTAATAATATCCATCGGAAATTTTTTTGATAATGAAATAGCGAGATCGGTTTTCCCCGAGGCGGTTGGCCCCATAATGCAAACAATTGGTGGTTTAGTGGCTTTGTTCATTGAGGTTATTAAGCGAGTAAGCACTCATGACTTAAACCATTCCTGTAACGCCAACTCATCAAGCTCACGCCAACATTCAGTAAAATCATTTGCGGCACTTAAATCATTTTTTTCAGATAGCAATAGAAGAATGTCCGATAAATTGAGCTTCGATAGTTCAAGTCCCGTTTGTGTTAACACATTGACAATTTGACTCTCTAAATTATTTTTATTCAGGCTAGCGTCTAACAAATTAATACACAGTTCGTCTCTGCTATAGACATCTGCCAGATTAGGAATATAACGAAGCAGAGAATCCCCATTAACATCCACCGTTAACTGAATTCCCAGTTCCTGTAACAATGATTCTGATTTACTGAAACTTAATTTTTGTTCATCTGTTAAAGTTAACCGTAACGGAATCAATAACGGCTGTGATTTTACTTTTTGTTCTTTAAATGATCTTATCCAATGCGATGCTACCCACCTGGCCGAAGCCTTAACCAAATCAATTATGAAAAATTTATCCTGTTGTTGTGTTATCGCAAAACGGTTATGAGCAATTGAAAGTACATTGCCAAACCGGGATTCACTCACATAATATTGGTTTGGCGTTTGAGCAATTTGAAAAGAATCAAATGTAGCATGATTATCCTGACTAACATAAGTCGCACTTATGTCGTGAACAGCATCTTCATCATTAGCACCTAACGCATTACGTAAACTGCGTGAGATAAAATCATGGATCAGACGTGATTCCGCGAATCTAACTTCGTGTTTGGTTGGATGCACATTCACATCTACATTGGCAGGATCTATTTCAAGATGTAAAACATAAACTGCATGACGACCGGGCGGTAAAATACTTTGATATGCAAAACGGATTGCATGATTTATAACGCGATCACGAATAATGCGTCCATTAATATAAAAATACTGTAAATCAGTAGATTGACGTGAGAAATCAGGCTGACTAATCCAACCCCACAAACGCATATCATTATGCGGATAATCGATCGTTAATGACTGGTTTATGAATTGTTGACTGCAAACCTGGGCCACACGACGAGCGCGTCCAATGTCATCTTTCACCGCAGGCAAACGCAATGTTTGCTTACCATTATGTTTTACATAAAAACCGACATCAAAACGTGCCAGGGCCATCCGTTTGATGACCTCATCGCAATGACGAAACTCAGTTCGTTCCGCACGTAAAAATTTACGTCTTGCCGGAGTATTATGAAACAAGTGGTTGATGGTAACGCTTGTACCGTACGCATGGTTAACATCAAGTATACGCTCAGGAAGTTGATAAGATAATTTAGCTGCCTGTTGGGCGGTCGCATTACGCGAGATGATCTCCCATTGACTTACTGAACACATACTGGCCAACGCTTCACCGCGAAAGCCCAGGCTCTGTAATGAAAGCAAATCATCGACTGACTCAATCTTGCTAGTGGCATGTCGAGCAATCGCAAGTGATAACTCGTCTGCACTAATGCCGCTACCATTATCACTGATCATAATCCCGGTCATGCCGCCGTTGTTGAGCTCAATATCAATTCGGGTGGCACCGGCATCCAGGGCATTTTCCACTAACTCTTTGACCACAGATGCCGGACGTTCAATCACCTCACCCGCCGCGATCTGGTTGGCCAACTGGCTGGGTAACGGCTTAATAATTGGACGATGTTGTACTGCAGACATAGGCGTTAGTGTAAAGGAAAAAACGAAAAAATAGAAAAATAGGGGTCAGAGACGTATTAATTCTTTCCTGTAACAGGAAAGAATTAATACGTCTCTGACCCCTATTTTTTTAAGAATCGTTGGTCATGTATGTCGGTATACGTAACGTCCTGCCAACTTTTAATCGATTGTTTTTCAAGCCATTGGCGCGACGGATATCGGCCATACTCACCTGATAACGTTCAGCAATGCCGCTCATGGTATCGCCTGAGGCAATCCGATGTTTGCGATCTTTTAAGGCTAGCAATGTTCCCGGTGGTGGATTGTTTTTAAAGTAATTGAGCGTACCTTTAAATATTGCCCTCGCCAATTTTTGTTGATGCCGGCTACTGCGTAAATTACGTTCTTCTTTAGAATTAGAGATAAAAGCGGTTTCAATAAGCACAGATGGAATGTCTGGCGCTTTCAACACCCGGAATCCCGCTTGTTCAACATGTCGTTTGTGTAGACGATTAACACCTTTGAGTCCCTTAATCATATGTCGCGCCACATCATGACTCTCTTCCATGGTCGAGTCTTTTAACATATCCACCAACACATGTTTGAGTAAGTCATCCTTATTACTTAGGGTAACACCACCAATCTTATCGGAACTGTTTTCTGACTTGGCCAGAAAACTGGCCACCTCTGAACTTGCGCCATTCTCGGATAAAACAAATACGGACGAACCATGTGCTCGGCGGTCTTTAAAGGCATCCGCATGAATAGAAATAAATAAATCAGCCTGGGCGTTTCGAGCTTTAATAACCCGTTTTTTCAACGATACATAATAATCACCCGTACGAATCATTTTCGCCTTCATACCAGGTTGCTTGTTAATCAATTTTTTAAGTTTTTTGGCAATGGCCAGCACTACATCTTTTTCTTTGGTACCACGACGGCCGACCGCACCGGGATCATCACCACCATGACCGGCATCGATGGCAATAATCACATCACGTGGCTTACCCTTGATATCGGTATCCCGACGGATGGGTTTACGTTTCTTGCTTTGAGCCGAATCAATCAGGTCAACAACCAGACGGTGACCGTATTCGCGATGCGGCTTGAGTACAAAGCTCTTGGGTTTAATTTGCCGTTTTAGATCCAGCACCACACGCAAATCATCTTTACCGCGTCGGGCATAACGAATGTGCTTAATAAACGCATCATTCTCAAGTTTGGGCAACTTACCGTTAAATTGGCTGTACTTAAGATCAATAACCAGGCGATTGGGGGATTTGAGGACAAACAGACTGTGTTGAACTGGAGAATTCAGGTCGAAAACAAGACGCGTGTGATCCGGTGCCGGCCACATGCGAACACCATTGACGGTGACCGCCTGAACCAGACTTGCCACACAAAACAGAACCAACACTATGCTCGTGCGTAAAGACAAACGCATGACCACACCCCTTTTTGTTTACTCCATATTTATTGTGCCTGATTTTTGAGATTTTTCAAGTTAAAATCTCTATATTTTTTAATTAGATAGAGATTGATCTTAATCTTTGATCTTAATAGATCTGGGGGAATGTAAGGGCTTAATCGGGAAAGTGGGAATTCACGGCCTGTAGCCAGACCTCACCGATCTCAGTGTGGGCCTGGGCCTGTAATTGTCGCCCTGTCGTTTGGTGATCGAGGGATAAGGTTAATGTTGGCGCGGGTAAGGCATCCGCTCCACGTTCTGGCCATTCGATCAGACAAATATCCGACTGTCGGACCAAATCATCGATACCCAGGTATTCCAGTTCTTCGGGATCGGTTAATCGATAGAGATCCATATGCACGATAACGAGATCGTCCAGCTCATAGGGCTCGATAAGCGTGTAAGTTGGGCTTTTCACCTTACCAGTATGCCCCAGAGATTGAATAAACCCGCGCGAGAACGTTGTTTTACCTGCCCCCAGGTCACCGCTTAAGTTAACCACTAGTGCGCGGTCCTTTGACGCATGTTGTGGCCAATGTTCGGCAAAGCATTTTGCCATCGACAGGGTCTGTGACTCATCGGCCAGCTCAAATGTTAACGCAGGATAAACCATTGGTTTATGGATTCGCCAGGCGCCTCACCGCAGCCATCAAATCACTTGCCAACAAACCACGCTGGCCCGTTTTAGCCGCCAGGTCACCTGCCGCCGCATGCAGACACACCCCAAGGGATGCCGCGTCAAGTTTGTCCAGGCCCTGTGCAATCAAACCTGCAATAACACCGGTCAAGACATCGCCCATACCACCGCTCGACATACCGGGGTTGCCATCGATACACAGGAATGTCGGTAGTTCACCTGCACTAATCAATGTGCCGGTCCCTTTTAAAATAACCGTACCCGCAAACTCTTCCTGCAAGGCCTTCACCGCAGCAAATCGATCATCTTGCACCTCATGAATAGCCTGGCCTAATAATCGCGCCGCTTCTCCGGCATGCGGGGTTAAAACCCAGTTGTCATTTTTATGTGGCTCGGCTGAAAGTAGATTTAACGCATCGGCATCAACCACTAATGGCAGGCCCGACTCAATGGCGTATTTCAATAAATTTTTTGCCCACTCAGATTGTCCCAGTCCGGGACCAATGGCGATGACGTTGGCCCTTTCAGCAAGAATCTGAAAGGTCTTTTCGTCCTCGACACCATGCACCATTAATTCCGGTCGAGCACTATTTATGTAATGGGCATGCTCAGGACGGGTCGCAATACTCACTAATCCGGCACCTACCCGTGCGGCACCCTCGCCGGCCATGCGTACCGCACCGGTGTAGCCCGATTCACCGCCAACCACCAGGACATGACCATAATCGCCTTTGTGCGAATTAGCGGCACGAGGTTTCAGGATTGATTTCAATTTACGATAGTTGATCAGTTCAACATCGCATTGGGTTTCATCATATAACGATAGCGGCACACTCAACGGATTGAAGATCCGTTCACCACTGTAATCCCAACCATCACCGACAAACAAACCTTGTTTATTTCCAATGAAGGTAATCGTGGCGGCTGCCTTGATGGCTATGCCTTGCACCTGCCCACTATCGGCATTTAAACCCGATGGTACGTCCAGAGACAGGATGGATTTACCACTATCATTCATCGCCATAATCGCGTCGAAGCGCTCACCGGTAACATTGCCTTCCAAACCCGTCCCGAGTAATGCATCGACAAGTAAATCGGCCGACTTGCATTGTTCCGCGTTGAATTGAATAGCTTCCATATCCAGCCTCTGAGCCGCCGCCAGGGCATCGCCCTTTAAATTGGCCTTATCACCGACCAGCATGCAAATTACCTCAAGCCCCTGTTCTTTAGCCAAACGGGCAACGACATAACCATCACCACCATTGTTGCCCGTTCCACACACCACGACGATAGATTTAGCCTCTGGCCAACGCATTTGTAGAATCTCAAACGCCGCGGCCCCCGCGCGCTCCATCAACACAGTGCCAGAAAGTGCCAGGTGATCTATCGCATATTGATCCATTGCGCGGACTTGTTCAGCCCGGTATAAGTTGTGTGCTAGCGTATTCATATCTGAATCATAACCCAGTCACTCAATAAACGGGAATTTAGTCCCTTCGCCCACTGGGACGACGTATGAACGCTGGAGGCTAGGACAAGCATGGATAATCCATTTAAGATCCCCTCACCCCAACCCTCTCCCTGGGGTAGAGGGAGCTAAGCAGGCAATAAAAAAGATGCAGTATTTAAAAAACAACCCAGATGACATGCAACAGCTTGCAAATCAAATTCAATCCTGGGCGCTTGAATTGGGTTTCCAACAATTTGGTATCAGCAATACAGACTTATCCCAGGCTGAGCAAAAATTAATTAACTGGCTGGAACAGGGTTATCACGGTGATATGGATTGGATGCAGCGTCATGGTACTAAACGTTCCCGACCGGATGAATTACATCCGGAGACAATACGCATACTCAGCGTAAGAATGGATTATTGGCCAGAACATAGTCAATCAGCCTGGCAGACCCTGGCTGATACGAGTAAGGGTTATGTATCCCGCTATGCGCTGGGACGTGATTATCACAAATTGATGCGACACCGACTGCAAAAATTAGCCGATAAGATGAAAACCGTCATCGGTGAATTCGGGTATCGCGTATTTGTGGACAGTGCCCCGGTATTGGAAAAACCACTCGCAGAAAAAGCCGGACTTGGTTGGATTGGCAAACACACCAATTTGATTCAAAAAGAAAGCGGCTCATGGTTCTTTCTGGGTGAGATTTATACCGATTTGCCACTGCCTACTCAGACACACACCAGTCACAACCATTGCGGTACCTGCCAGTCTTGTATCGAAGCCTGCCCTACCCAGGCAATCATCGCACCTTATAAACTGGATGCCCGACTGTGTATTTCCTACCTGACTATCGAACACAAAGGCTCGATCCCCATCGAACTACGCTCCAAAATGGGTAATCGCATCTATGGTTGTGATGACTGCCAGTTGGTTTGTCCATGGAATCGGTTTTCACAAGCCAGTCAAGAAATGGATTTTAGCGCCCGCCATCATCTTGATGATATTTCTTTAATTGAACTATTCAACTGGGAAGCCCACGAGTTTGAACAACGTATGCAGGGATCAGCGATTCGCCGAATCGGTTATGAAAAGTGGATGAGAAATATTGCCGTTGCACTCGGTAATGCTGAAACGTCCCCCCAGATTGTCGAGGCCCTGCAAACACATTCAAATCACAAATCTGAGTTAATTAAAGAACATGTGCTGTGGGCGTTAGCGCAGCATAGCCCAAGTTAATCTCCCAAGTAAATCTATGGCTAAGCCGTGACATCAATAATGCTGCCAAGACCACCTTCTGAGCTGCCACCACTCGATGACGAATCGGCTGCTTCCGTGTTCTCTGCGATCAAATCTTCACCATCACGCGACAGTTGGCTGGCGGTGGCCGCTGCTTTAGCTAGATTCTTGTTAATACCGTTTATCGCTGCATCAAGACTTGCACCTGGAGAACCCATCTAACACCTCTTAAACTGGTTAATCTGACTGACTCTATCTGTAGTTAATAGCGGCCTGAATAGGGCTTAATTTAGCCCAAGCTTTTGGGGTTATTATTTGATTCATACTAACTTGTTGATATTATTGTAATTATGACAATCGATGTAAAAAAAATTAGTATCGTGATTCTTGCCGGAGGACTGGCCAGCCGGATGGGCGGCCAGAATAAGGGATTAGTCCAGTTGGCAGGCCAACCGCTGCTCCAACATGTCATCCAACGCCTGCCCAATAAGACCAATATACTTATCAGTGCCAATGCCGATATTGAGCGTTATGAGCAATTTGGTTATCCCGTGGTACAGGATAGCCTGGAGGGTCAACTGGGACCCATGAATGGGATATACAGCGCCCTGGTTGCCGCTCAGTCAGAGTGGTTGCTCACTGTTCCCTGCGACATACCAAACATCCCTGTAGACTATCTTGACCGTATGGCCTGTGAGACAAGCAATAGCAAAGCGTCTGTAGCCAGTGATGGAAAACGCCTGCATAATGGCTGCTGCCTACTGCATGCATCATTGCAATCCGAGTTACTTTGGCATTTGCAACACCAAAAACTCGCTATGCATGGCTTTTTACAACAGGTTAATGCGCAAGCCATCGACTTTTCTGATCAAGCCGATGCGTTTATGAATATCAATACCCTGCACCAATTACAACAAGCCGATTTAAAACAAACACAGCTAAAACAGGCCAAACAAGATGTTTAACATTCCCATTCCCGTGCTGGGCTTTGTCGCCTATAGTGGTACCGGCAAAACCACTTTGCTGATCAAACTCATTCCGTTATTAAAAGCCCAGGGTATTCGTATCGGTATGATCAAACATGCCCATCATGATTTTGATATCGACGTGCCAGGCAAAGACAGTTATGAGTTACGCAAAGCCGGTGCGGATCAGATGTTGGTATCCTCTTCGCAACGTTGGGCATTAATGGTGGAGACACACGACCAGAAAGAAGCCCAACTCGAACAACTACTACACCAACTGGATTACACGAACCTTGATTTAATTTTAGTTGAAGGTTTTAAACAGGTCGCTTACCCGAAAATTGAATGTATCCGTCCCTGCCTGGGCCATGACCTGATGTGCCTGACCGATCCATCCATCATTGCAGTGGCCAGTGATGCGGCTATCAGCAAAGACCCACTGCCTGATCATATTCAAATCACGCAACTTGATCTAAATAGTCCCGAGTTGATAACGCATTTTATCCAGTCAGAGATACTGGATCAGGCCCCAAACACTTCGGCATAATAGCGTTATTCTATCTCCCCCAGCCCGTATCAAAGACCAAGGTAAGCCCATGAAAGATATTCCGATTAAGAACTCAACCATCAACGTACAAGGCAACGTACAAGGCAACGTACAAGGCAACGTACAAGGCAATGTACAGGGCAACGTGCAAGCAGGATGTGACGAACATGACCCATCGCTATTAACCGTTGAACAAGTTCATCAGCAGCTTGAGCAACTTACTCAACCCGTTGCCGCTATTGAACGTGTCGCCATCCGCTCGGCGCTCGGTCGGGTCCTGGCTGAAGACATCGTCTCGCCGATCGATGTCCCACCGTATGCTAATTCAGCAATGGATGGTTATGCGCTTAGCAGTACGGATTTAAAGAGTAATACCGCTATCAACTTAACAGTAATCGGTTCTTCATTTGCTGGCGAACCGTTTGCAGGAAATGTACAAGCGGGACAGTGTGTCCGCATCATGACCGGTGCGCAGATCCCCGATGGTGCCAATACCGTCATCATGCAAGAGCAAGTAACTCGAAACAATGATGTCATTAACATTGGCCAGGGTCATTGTGCAGGACAAAACGTGCGCCACCCTGGTGAGGACATGAAAAAAGGCAGCGTAGTATTAACCACCGGTAAAGAAATCGGTGCGGCTGAGTTAGGTCTGCTAGCTTCATTGGGTTACCCCGAAGTCAGCGTCAGACGTAAACTACGTGTGGCCTTCTTCTCCACCGGCGATGAACTACGCTCTGTTGGTGAGCCATTAGGCGAAGGTCAAATCTATGACAGTAATCGCTATACGATTTTTGGCATGCTCAAAAAAATGGGGGTTGAGTTAATCGATATGGGTGTCATTCGTGATAATGAACAGGCGATCGAAGAAGCCTTTTTAGACGCGGCAGAAATCGCAGACGCCGTGATTACCTCAGGGGGCGTTTCTGTTGGCGAAGCGGATTTTGTCAAACTCACATTAGACAAAATTGGCAAGGTCGACTTTTGGCGCGTGGCCATGAAACCCGGCAAACCCTTAGCCTTAGGTAAAATTAATAATGCCCTGTTTTTTGGTTTGCCCGGAAATCCCGTATCCGTCATGTCGACCTTCTATTTATTCGCACTCCCTGCGCTTAAACATATGATGGGACAGGTCTATCAACAGCCGATCAGTACAAAGGCCATCACCATATCTGAAATAAAAAAACGTCCCGGACGTACCGATTATCAACGCGCTATTGCTAAAAATGAAAATGGTAAACTTGTGATAGACGCAGCCGGTATGCAAGCCTCGCACATTTTAAGTGGCATGAGTCAGGCTAATTGCTATGCCGTCATCCCCAAAGACTCAGGCTCGATACCAGCAGGGCAAGAAGTGGATGTTATTTTATTTGATGGTTTGACGTGAGGAATTAATAGGGGTCAGAAAAAAATAGGGGTCAGAGACGTATTAATTACTTCCTGTAACAGGAAATAATTAATACGTCTCTGACCCCTATTTTTTTCTGACCCTGGTTTTTCTTAACAGTCATTCCCGCGAAGGCGGGAATGAGAAAGTTAAATACGTCTCTGACCCCAATTAAATCCATCGCGACTCGCAATGGGTTTTAATCGTTGTTCTACTAATTACTCTGCAGATTCACTATCTGATTCGACAGAATTTCGTACCTCATCCATATCAAGGGCCTTAATCTGCTCTATCATTTTGACCAGACTCTCTTTAGGTAATGCACCGGCTTCCTGATAGAGAATAATCTGTTCACGAAATACCATTAATGTCGGGATTGAGCGAATTTGAAACTGAGCGGCTAAATCCTGATGCTGCTCGGTGTTAACTTTGCTAAAGACGATGTCACTATGCTGCTCGGACAACTCTTCATAGATAGGTAAAAAAGACTGACAGGGACCACACCAGGGTGCCCAAAAATCTATTATGACAATGTCATTGTTATTAACGGTCTCTACAAAATTCGTACTATCCAGATCAACGGTGCTCATGCTTACCTCGTGTAAAATTCTAGTTTATTCGTAACGGTGCGACTTCAGACTGCTCGCGATACCGCTGATAATCGGCTAACACCAACTGGTGATCAAATGCCAGCGGCGAAGGTAAACGATCTAAGGTAAATAAATCCAGACTTTTCGCATCATCTGCCGCCTCCGGGGTGCCAGTTGATTGAGCTACATAGATGGCCGTCACGGTATGTCCCCTTGGATCACGCTTGGGATTGGAATAAATCCCCAACAAACCAGTTAGTTCAACATCCAGACAGGTCTCCTCTCTGGCCTCGCGTATCGCTGCTGCTTCCACTGACTCACCGACATCGACAAAGCCACCGGGTATCGCCCAACCATAGGGTTCATTCAATCGTTCAATCAGGACGATGGGCTTACCGGGCAGATTGACGAGTTCTATAATCGCGTCGGCTGCCAATAAAGGCGTAACAGGTTGACTCATTCGACTTGTCTCCATTTTTTAAGTTGTCGACGTTGCCGTTTATCCGGTCGACCTTGTGGGTGTGGGTTGGCCATCACATTTAATTTCCGTTGTGTGCGTTGTAATTCTCTTTGCTCCAAACTTTGCGGTGTCTCTTCATACATTTTTTGAGCTTGAGGGGCAGAACCACGTTTATCCGAGAGAAGTTTTACTACAACAGTAAACTGCATACTGTCTTTGTTAATTCTGACTTTATCTCCTGCCTGCACGCTACGCGAACACTTACAACGAGAGTCGTTAATCCGTATATGTCCACCATTAACTGCATCACAGGCTAACGATCGAGTTTTATAAAAACGAGCGGCCCACAGCCATTTGTCAATTCTGACGGTTGTCACTTTGGCAATCTATTTAATCAAAGGATGAAATCAGTTAAGAAAAAAGAATTGTATGTAAACGAAGATGGCAATCAATCCACAATACACAGCACACATGGGAGCAAACCAGGCCTTGACACGGGCGCCCAGATAAAAATAATGATGCCATGCGCTCCAGCCTGACAACAATAAATAACCGGTTGGTATCAGCCATAACCATTTCCACATACCAAATAAGGCACAGGCACAAACTACTAGCGCAAACGCAATCTCGATCGCTATTTTATCAACGCGACCGTCAGCAAATGCAAAACCCACATATAACCCGGCTATCAACGTTAACAAAATAGCAAAGAAGTCCAGGGCCTGAAAAGTTGGCAAATAGAGCCCAACAAGGGTGGTTACAATGGCCAGGGCTAAAATTATGGTGATCCGAATCATGCTCATTTTCCTCGGTACCCATCTTAACATAACGAAGGGCATAGCAGCGTGATGGATATCCACGTCGAACGTACCAGTAAATAAGTCGAATATGGAGTTGTTGGCTCAGTCTGGGTATGATGCTGTCATGGACTCGAACAATGTCACAACCAGCAACTCTTCTATTTCCAAAGAGAATTTTATCCACAGCCTGAACTTGATTCTCCCTAAGGATTCCGTATTACATGAGGCTGAGGACACCCGGGCTTTTGAATGTGATGGACTATCTGCTTATCGAAAATTGCCCTGGGTCGTTGCCTTGCCCGACACCGTCGAACAAATGCAAGCCATAGTTCGTATTTGCGCGGCACATCAGGTCCCGATTATCGCACGTGGCGCCGGTACTGGATTATCTGGAGGCGCCTTGCCCGAAAAAGGTTGTCTGCTTTTAAGCCTTACCAAGTTAAACAAAATTTTAGAGATCGATGTCAATAATAATATCGCCAGGGTGCAACCGGGAGTACGAAACCTGGCCATTAGCGATGCAGCAAAACAATATGGGTTATATTATGCTCCTGACCCCTCCTCTCAAATTGCCTGCAGTATCGGCGGTAATGTCGCTGAAAATTCCGGTGGTGTACATTGCTTAAAATATGGTTTAACGGTTAACAATATTCAAAAAATTACCATCTTAACGATCGATGGCGAACTGGTGACGCTCGGAACGGATGGTTACGATAACCCTGGATATGACCTGCTTGCCTTAATGAATGGCTCCGAAGGCATGTTAGGCATTGTGGTAGAAGTTACCGTTAAGCTATTACCGATACCAGAATACGCTCAGGTATTATTGGCCGTATTTGATAACGTTGAACACGCCGGTGACGCCGTTGCGGCGATTATTTCGGAAGGAATTATCCCCGCTGGATTGGAAATGATGGACAATCTGGCTATTAGAGCCGCCGAAGACTATGCCCATGTAGGTTATCCAACCGAAGCGGCCGCGATCTTATTATGTGAGCTGGATGGCAATCAGGCGGAGGTCAATCAGCAAATTCAAAAGGTCAGTACCTTAATGAAGTCACATCAGGCGACGAATATCCGGGTATCTGAGTCCGAACAACAACGACTTGAATTTTGGCTGGGTCGTAAATCGGCCTTTCCTGCCGTCGGCCGTATGGCGCCGGATTATTATTGTATGGATGGTACTATCCCTCGTTCACAATTATCCTATGTGCTTTCCAGAATTAAGGAACTTTCAGAACAATATAACTTACCGGTCGCAAATGTGTTTCATGCCGGTGACGGTAACTTACATCCGTTAATTTTATATGATGCGAATATTAAGGGGGAGCTCAAACGTACTGAAGAGTTCGGAGCAAAAATACTCGAGCTCTGCGTTGAAGTTGGCGGCAGCATAACCGGTGAACATGGTGTGGGTGTTGAAAAAATAAACCAGATGTGTATTCAGTTTTCCCAGTTTGAACTGCATCAATTTCATAAAATAAAAGATGCGTTTGATCCAAACCGTTTACTCAACCCCGGTAAGGCTGTACCAACATTACACCGTTGTGCGGAGCTAGGTGCCATGCATGTCCATAACGGTAAACTCCCCCACCCCGAACTTGACCGATTTTAATCTTAATGTCTGATCAATCTGATTTACTACAAACACAAATTGCCAGCTTCATAGAAAATGAACAGCATATCCAGGTTTGTGCAGGTGATAGCAAAGCATTCTATGCACAACAAAAAGTTGGCAAACCACTTGATGCTAAAGTGCATCATGGCATCATTCATTATGAACCCACTGAACTGGTATTAACTGCACGTTGCGGTACGCCACTCGTCGACATCGAAAATATTTTGAACGAACATAATCAAATGTTAGCCTTTGAACCTCCTCACTTCACAGAACACAGTACCTTTGGTGGGTGTCTGGCAGCGGGTTTATCCGGACCACGACGTCCCTTTGTTGGGGCAGCACGGGATTTCACCCTCGGATTAAAAATAATCAACGGTAAAGCCGAGATACTAAAGTTCGGTGGCGAGGTAATGAAAAATGTTGCCGGTTATGATGTTTCCCGTTTAATGGTTGGTTCTTTGGGAACCCTGGGTCTGATATTAGACGCCTCAGTAAAAGTTTTACCTAAACCGGAAGCTGAGATCACGCTAAGATATGAATTGACTCAACGTGCAGCAATATCGCGTGTAAATAAACTTTGCACTAAGTCACTTCCTATTAGTGCAACATGCTTTACCGACAAACAGTTATTTATCAGATTATCCGGCTCTAAAACAGGATTATCTGCCGCAATAAAAAATCTTGGTGGCGACCCCGTAAATCAAGCGACTGATTTTTGGAATAAGGTCAAAAACCAAAAACATGAATTTTTTAATACAGAAAAAAGGCTTTGGCGTTTATCCATGCAAGCCTCGGCTCCACCTTTAGATATCAAAGGTGAACAGTTAATCGAATGGCGTGGCGCTCTTCGCTGGTTATGCAGCGATGAGAATCCGGAAAAAATACGCTCCATAATCGCTAAA
>CAMYOL010000046.1 GCA_947260005.1 uncultured Ectothiorhodospiraceae bacterium | reverse complement strand
ATTATCTAAACCCGATATCGAATCGGCATGGCAACAGCTTACGGCGGTACAAACACATCATGGATGGGACTAAATTCGTGGGGATCGCTCAGGGTCAGAGACGTATTTTTTTATTTGGGATTTTGACTAAAAATACGTCTCTGACCCCGGTTTTTTTAAGTTAAAGCTTATTATGTGTGCCGTCACACATAGGTTTGTCGCTGGAACGTTTACAGCCACATAAATGGAAAGTCCCCTTTTCGGTGACGGTTAATTTCTCGGGGTTAAAATCTGTCCCTTTGTGCGAGCCATCACAAAAAGGTTGATTTTTAGACTGGCCACATGAACACCAGTAATAGTCTCCTGGTTCCAGTTCAACGGCATAGGGCCCTTTTTGCGGGCAGGCAGGTTCTGACATGACTAAACTCCTTATAAATTTAAAAAATAGAAAAACCGGGGTCAGGCAAAACCGGTTTTACTTCCTGTCATACCCGTTGGGCACTTTACCCGCGGGGCACATTTCCCCCTGGAGAGGGGGAATCCATATATTTAAAAAACCGCGAAAACCGGGGTCAGAGACGTATTAATTGCCTATTGAAACAAATACAAATTAATACGTCTCTGACCCCAGTTTTCCAGTTTTCGGACTCACTTTCGCTATCAATGATACACTTGAGTGTAGATTGAGTTTGGAAATCTGTCTGTAAATATATTGTGTCTATATTAACTTTAAAAGATCTAACGATTGCCCATGTCGGGCCGTTGAACCTTGAAGTCAATCCCGGTGAGATTGTAAGTGTCTCGGGTGCATCGGGTTCAGGTAAGTCGCTGATGTTAAGAGCGATAGCCGATATTATTCCGGCCAATGGAAGTATATGCTTAGGCGGCCATGATTCAGTCAGTATGTTAGCGCCAGTCTGGCGTCGACAAGTCGCGCTATTACCGGCAGAGAGCCAATGGTGGCATGACAAGGTGGGTGAGCATTTTACTTCGCCTGATCTTGATTCTTTTCATCAGCTGGGATTTGAAAAGGATTGTCTGGATTGGCAAGTCGCTCGTTGTTCAACAGGAGAAAAACAGCGTTTGGCGCTGTTAAGAGTTCTGGCCAACAATCCAAACTGCCTCTTATTGGATGAGCCAACCGGCAGTCTGGATCCCGAGAATACATTAAGGGTCGAGCAAGTGCTCTCAACGCTCGCGAGTCAACAACAGATCCCGGTGCTGTGGGTAAGTCATTCATTAGAACAAATCAAACGTATCGCCGATCGACATTATGTGATGCTCGATGGAAAACTGGTGACGTATGAATAGTGTCATACCATTAAGTGCATTTGACCTTAGTATTGCGGCTAGCCTGGTGGTGTTGCTTGCCTTGCTGACCTGGTGGCTGCGCCTGGGAGTCAGTAAGCGATTGTTTGTGGCCGGCACAAGAACCGTCGTGCAATTATTGTTACTGGGTCTGGTGTTAAAATATCTTTTTGAGTCCAGTCACCCGGCATTAATCATGCTGATAACGTTTGCCATGGTGGCCGTCGCCGGTCGTGAGGTGATGGTTCGACAGCATCGTCCGTTTAAAGGTGGCTGGGGCTATGGGCTTGGTACTTTATCGATGTTCATCTCATCGTTTACGATTACTATTTTCAGTTTAGGGTTTATTGTTTCACCGGAACCGTGGTACCTACCACAATATTCGATCCCCTTGTTGGGTATGATGCTGGGTAACACCATGACCGGGGTGGCGTTGACGATGGATAATCTGACCACCAGCGCCTGGCAACAACGAGCCGTGATCGAACAACGGTTGATGCTTGGTGAAGACTGGCGAACCGCGATACGGGATATAAGTCGTCAGAGTTTACGCACCGGCATGATCCCGATCTTGAACGCCATGGCCGCAGCCGGATTGATTAGTATTCCCGGTATGATGACGGGACAGGTCCTGGCAGGTAGCAGCCCGTTTGAAGCGGCGAAATATCAGATATTGATTATGTTTATGATCTCAGCCGGTACCGGTTTTGCGGCGGTTTTGAGTAGCTGGTTTGGCGCAAAAAGATTGTTTGATGATCGCCAACGGCTTAGACTAGAGCGATTATCGGTTCCTAAAGGTTAAATTGAATGGGTTTTAACAAAATATTGTTGCTGCTGATATTCTCTCTTGGTTGCGCTGTGAGTTATGCCGAGGTGTACCAATGGACGGACGAAGAAGGCACAACACATTTTA
The DNA here is from genome assembly GCA_947260005.1 of uncultured Ectothiorhodospiraceae bacterium. Lineage (GTDB taxonomy): Bacteria > Pseudomonadota > Gammaproteobacteria > UBA6429 > Thiohalophilaceae > SZUA-24. Next base: position 37,770 of record CAMYOL010000046.1, on the reverse strand, counting down.
GTGATAAACCCATTGATGGAAAAACTAAAAAACTCGATCTTAATTTAACGCCCATGCATGATAAAGAGAGTTCGACTTCTAATAAAGAGGTAGAACAAAGCAGTACACCTGATGCGAGAGTCAAAATAGATGAAGTATATCCAACAAACTCAAAGAATGAATCGGCAGGCGAAACTAAAACTAAAACGAAAAGCCGAGAAGAATTAACGGAAGAACTCATTAAAGCACGCGAAATACGCGAAGCGAAACGGAAAAAAGAAAAAGAAGAAGAACAACTTGAATTAATACAATGCCAGGAAGAAAAAACAAAACTGGCCTTAATGAAAAACGAAATAAAAGAGTATGATAAAAAATTAAAAAAAATGTCACGTAGTGAGCGGACTAAAAGCAATGAATATATAAAAAGGTCTGATCTAGAAATCCGTATGAAACATCAAAAAGATTTAACTTATGAGTTGTGTAATTAATTAATAGTTTCGATCAAAATGAGATACTCAGATTCTTCGCTTCGCAAGATCCTTCGCTTCGCTCAGGATGACAATCAGAGGCAGTATTGGTAAGTCAGTTTGAGTTAGCTTTGTATTTAGAATTGTGGCGTAATTATATTTGTCATCCTGAGCGAAGCGAAGGATCTTTAGCTGTGATGGATCAAATAAAATGAGACACAAAGATTCTTCGCTTTGCTCCACATGCTTTGAACCGCCACGTGTTTCATGCAGTCGCTGCCTTGATGCGCTTTGCGTATCACGCAGTGTTCCTTTCGCTGCGCTACAGTCATTCTCTACGCTCCGCTCCGATTAGAATGACAGTGAGAGACTACGTCAATTTGACAGGAGGTAATCATGAGTACCCACGAAAAAATAGATTATGTGGAGTTCCCAGCCAAAGATATAGCAGTCGTTAAGAAATTTTTTACCGAGGTCTTTGGCTGGAAGTTCGTCGACTTCGGGCCTGAGTATTGTGCTTTTAATAACGCCGGGCTCAATGGTGGTTTTTATAAATCTGATTTAGTGTCAACGACTGAGAAAGGGAGTACGCTTATCGTTTTCTACAGTAAAACACTTGAGGCTACTCAGGAAAAGATCGAAATGTCAGGTGGCAGCATCATCAAGGCTATCTTTTCGTTTCCGGGTGGTCGGCGATTCCACTTTTGTGATCCGAATGGTAATGAATATGCCGTTTGGTCTGATGTTGATTAATGCAAAGTTTTGTTATCAAACTGGTAGATAAGCCTGGTCAAGGGTGATGATAGCAGTAACAGAAATCGATCATGTCTGTTTATGGGTCCGATCTTTATCAGAATCCAAGGACTATTATGAAAAAGTATTTAATTTTGAATGTCACTATCGAGAAATGGATCAGAAGACATTAATCGTAGAGTCAAATGATGTACATTTTTTTCTTAACGAAAATAAAGAGGAAAATGAATTCTTAGCAAAACAACATATCTCCTTTAAGGTTGATTCATTAGAGCAGGTTATCGATAGTCTTAACAAGTTAGGCGATATAAACTATACAACGGGTAAAGTAAGTTGTTTTAAACATGTTAATTATAAATGGTGTGAATGGCTGGATCCGAGTGGTATCCGCCTTGAATGTGTTGAGGTCGTGTAAATTATATTAAGCGGAGAATTATAATGGCTGACATCATAGTAGCGAGTGACCCTAATGAAGAACAGTTGTCTGCCTTAGGCGTATACAGCTGGCCAATCTGGAGTAAAGAAGTCTCAACTTTCCCCTGGACTTATGATGAATCTGAAACCTGTTTTATTTTAGAGGGAGAAATCATCGTTACGCCCGAAGGTGGAGAGCCTGTAAAAATAGGTAAAGGTGACTTGGTCACCTTCCCAGCGGGATTGTCGTGCCGATGGGATATTAAGCATGAAGTACGAAAGCATTACCGATTTTCATAACTGTCATTAGTTTAAGAGTTTAACGGCGAAAAAGATTAAACCATTGCCATATATCAAGTAAACTCGCCAAAGAAGACGCAACATAGGTGAGTGCGGCGGCTTTTAATATTCTCCTGGCCGCAGGTCGATCTTTTTTATCTATATAGTTGCCTTCGAATAAGAGAGGCAATGCTTTATTAAAGCTGGCATCGTATTCGACGGGTAAGCTCAGCATCCGGACCACCACTGCGATACCCATCACGCAGATACCTACGACGAAAGTTAATAACCCAATTATCGGATTACGTGAAACTATCGCCAGGATTGGTAATAAATATAAAACAAACCCACCAATTTTCTGGATGGTATGACCAATTGATCCCAGACGGATACTGGCATTAAGTGCGCGCTCATTGCGATGATCCTGTATGGCATGACCCACTTCATGCGCGGCGACAGTAATAGCGGTTAAGGAATTGTCGTTAAAGTTATTTGGGCTAAGTCGTACCGCCTTGTCTCCAGGATCATAATGGTCGCCCGCTTTATCGGTTTTCTCAACCTTGACATGTTCCATGTTGAGTTTTTTTAATAAGTGTATGGCGAGTTCCGAACCCGAACCGGGAATGTCATCGCGCTTGTGACTATAGCGGCGAAAAGTGCTTTTGGCCCACCATTGTGGTCCATATAAAATGGCAATGACGACAACGATAATTAAAACAATATGCATACGCGGAGCTTACATATAAAAAGTAGTTAGGTCTTGTTTTTAACGACAATTGAGTGAATGCCACTTTCTTTTAAGCGTCGGCGAGTCTCGCCCAGGCGGGTGAGATTATTGATCGGACCGATACGTACCCGGTGCCAGGTGCTGCTATTGATTTTAACCGACTGAATATTTGCGGTAAGCCCTTTAAGTGCCAATTGAGCCTTAAGCTGATCGGCCTGTTTGAGTTCACGAAACGATCCAACTTGTAAGATGTATTCACCTTTATCCGTCTCAGTTGGATTGTTACGACGGCGCTCTAATTCCTGGTCCGGTACCGGAACATCTATTTCTGGTAAAATATAATAAAAATCAAACTTGGTGTGATTTTTAGTTGATTCAGGTGGTTTAGTTTTAGGTTTGTCTTGCTGTTTGGGGCGAGTTGTTTCACGTTGTTTGGCATTTTCCTGTAGATCAGAAAAAGTATTTTTAATAACACTGGCGATGGTATCTTTTTGTCCGGGTTTAGCGGTGTTATTAAGGTAAACAACAAAGGCAACGAACAGGCCAATGGCCAGGCCGCCTAACATCCATACCCAGCCGGGTAATTGGCCGGATTTTTTCTTGCGACTTGAGGTCTTTGCGTAATCTCTTGGCATGGCGATAGATTACCTTAAATTCCTTATATAAACCACTCATATGGGTTAGTAAAGTATTTATCAAATATTTATGGTGATATGTGAAAGGCTAATATGCAGCTATTATAATTTTGTTAAAAAAATATGAAGCGTATAGTTGCTTTTAAAATCTTAGACTCGAGTTAATGATCACATTTTTTCAGGCGCAGAAACACCAAGCAAACTTAATCCATTAGAAATGACATGGCGTGTTGCAGTAATCAAACACAGTCGTGCATCGCGGACATTTTTATCGTCAACGATAAACTGGTGAGCGTTATAGTAAGTGTGAAATTCATTTGCCAGGTCACGTAAGTAGTGCACAAGTTGATGAGGCTCATGTTGTTGGCCAGCTCGTGCGATGATCTCTGGATAACGGCTAAGGCGAGTGACGAGAGCATTTTCATGTGACTCAATTAATAGATCCAGATGTGCAAGTCCGTTGGCTTGATCAAACTCAAAGCCTTTGTCTGATAACTGACTAAATACACTGCAGACTCGCGCATGAGCGTATTGTATATAATACATGGGATTATCATTGGACTGTGACATCGCCAGATCCAGATCAAAGTCCAGGTGTTGTTCACATTTACGCATGACATAAAAGAATCGGGCGGCATCCGAACCGACTTCTTTGCGCAAATGTCGTAAAGTGACAAACTGACCCGAGCGGGTCGACATCTGTATTTTCTCGCCGCCACGATATAACACGGCGAATTGGACGAGTAATACATCCAGTTTATCTGGATCATCACCTAAGGCCTGCAGTGCGGCCTTAACCCTGGGCACATAGCCATGATGATCGGCACCCCAGATATCGATAACACGATCATAACCTCGTTCTAACTTATTCATGTGATAGGCGATGTCAGAGGCAAAATAAGTAGTCTGGCCATTGTCTCGGACTAATACCCGATCTTTTTCATCGCCAAAGTCAGAAGATTTAAACCAGATCGCGCCTTCTTTTTCATAACAGTGACCACTTTTCTGTAAACGTTCGAGGGCGAGGGTCACGTCACCACTGTTGGTTAATGAGCGCTCAGAAAACCATTCGTCATAAACCACTCCGAAGTGTTCGAGGTCATCACGGATATCATCGAGAATATAATTTAAACCGACATCGAATACTAAATTGTATTGATCCGGGTGCAACAGGGTTTTCATCTTATCGATGATGGCATCAATGTAGAGTTCTTTATCCCCTTCGGGCTCATCTTTGGGGAGATCTTTACTGATCTCCGTCCACGAATGATACATTTTATCGCCGTTCTCACGATGCAAGGCCGCGGCGATATCTAAAACATAATCACCTTTATAGCCATTGACTGGAAATGGGTACTCTTCACCGCACAATTCTAAATAGCGTAGCCAGACACTGGCGGCGAGGATATTCATTTGTCGTCCGGCATCGTTTACATAGTATTCGCAATGGACATCATAGCCGATGGCTTTGAGCAGGTTGGCGACGGCCGCGCCATAGGCGGCACCCCGACCATGACCGACGTGTAATGGGCCGGTTGGATTCGCGGAGACAAACTCGATCTGGATCTTTTTACCTTTGCCGATTTCAGCGAGACCGAATTTTTCCTGGCGATTGAGGATATTGGAGATGACAGATGACTGAGCATCAGACTTTATATAAAAGTTAATAAAGCCAGGTCCGGCGATCTCAACCTTCTCGATGACATCACTGTCAGGTAGGTTGGCGACAATGAGCTCAGCCAGATCGCGCGGTTTTTGTTTGGCCGCTTTGGCGATGGTCAAGGCCAGGTTTGTGGCAAAGTCACCATGTTGTTTATCGCGTGCGTGATCAACCTGAATCCTGGCTGTTAGATCATCTGGCAGAGATCCATTCTCCTGACAGCGGGACAGGGCGTGTTGTAAGGCTTCGGCGATGGCTTCTTTCATAACGGGCTAGTGTAGCGTAAAGGCTGGTCGGGCAAAAATAAAAAGCCCGAATCAAAAGGGATATATTGTGCTAAGCGATAGTTATTCGAGTACTTCCGTCTTAAATCGATGCTGTTTTTAAGCGCGGGATATAAACTCACGTGTTTCGCTGTTTACTTTGATCACTTCACCCGGTGTCAGGTATTCAGGTACTTGTACGACCAGCCCGGTACTGAGGGTGGCTGGCTTGGTGCGGGCTGAAGACGAGGCGGATTTCATGCCCGGGGCACATTCAGTGATTTCCAGTGCAACCGTGATTGGCAGCTCAATCGCCAGCACAACTTCATCGGCTATCAGTGCATTGATGCCTTCCATGCCGTCAAACAGGAAATCCAGTTCATCTTCCAACGCTTCATCAGCAAGGGTGTATTGTTCATACGATTCGGTGTCCATGAACGTACAGCCATCACCGTCGCGAAACAACATTTGTACGGATCGTCGTACCATGTCGACGGCTTCGATCGATTCGTCGCCTTTGAAGCGGCGCTCGAATTTTTGTTGGGACACGAGATCCTGACCACGTACTTTATAAAGGGTACTGCCACTTCGAGAAGAGGGTGACTGAACTTGTAGATGTTTAACGAGGATACTTTTTCCATCGTACTGGAACACCATGCCTTTTTTGATTTCGTTTGCTTTCATTTGTTTCTATTCCGGTTACTTTCTGCGATTGCGTATATTGCTTATTTTGTGCATAAGAATAACACGTCTTAGCCGCGGGGTACTTTTTCCGCATGTTCTTAACGGGTATCCATATTTTTCATTAAGATCTGGATCCCCTTCGCTAATTGGAAGATGGGGGATGACAGGGATGACGGTAGTGACTGTACGACGTTTTATTTCTTTTATTAGTAGGTATCAATTGGGTCGACATCTAATGACCAGCGTACCTTGTTGGCTTTGAGATTTTCGATTTGGCTTAGCCCGCTGGCTAAAAATGCCTGCAATGTGGCTCGGTTGGAGGCCTGCACAATGAGTTGCGCGCGAAATCGCCCGGCCCGTTTTTCCATTGGCGCCGGCATCGCCCCATACAGCTGGATCTGATTATTGGCTAGTGGGGCAAGGCATTGGCGGATCTGCTGTAAAAAATCCTGTGGTGATTGTCGATCAACGGCTTCGGCGCGGAATATTGCCATGGCGGTATAAGGTGGCAGGCCGACCTCTTTGCGCTCGGCAAGTAGTTGGCGGGCAAATTCCGGGTAACCGGACTGAATCAAAGTTAACACCTGGGGATGATCAGGGTGGTGAGTTTGAATATACACCTCGCCCGGTTGCTCGGCACGACCGGCTCGGCCCGCGACCTGCAAGATTAACTGGGCCATGCGTTCCGGGGCACGAAACTCCGGGCTGTGCAGACCCTGATCGGCGTCGATGATTCCCACCATAGTGACATTCGGAAAGTGATGACCCTTGGCCAGCATTTGCGTACCGATCAGGATTTGCCGTTGACCGTGCTGGACTTTTTTCAGCAGATTTTCCAGGCTGCCTTTACGTCGGGTAGTATCACGATCGATGCGAATTACTTCGACATCGTTAAAGCGTTGCTGTAAGGCCGATTCGATACGCTCTGTTCCGGCACCAATATTGAGCAGGTTTTCACTCTGGCATTCGCCACAGGTTAGTTCGGCGCGGCGCTCGCTGCCACAATGGTGACAACGCAATCGTTTGTCACGGTGATGGTAAGTCATATTGGTTTCACATCTTGGGCAGTGAGCGATCCAGCCACAATCATGGCACATCAAGGTTGGTGAAAACCCGCGGCGGTTTAAAAACAATAAGACTTGCTGGTTCTTATCCAGGTGCGTTTTCATGACTTGCAGCAGGCGATGAGACAGGCCTTCATCGATTGGCTGGCTGCGCATATCAAGCAGTTTTAACTGCGGGGGTTTGGCATTTCCGGCACGTTGTTTAAGTGTCAGTAACTGGTAACGACCTTGCTCGGCATTACTCAGGCTTTCAAGAGAAGGGGTCGCCGATCCGAGTACGATTGGGCACCGGTTATGTGACGCTCGCCAGATGGCCAGATCTCTCGCTGAATAGCGAAAACTGTCCTGTTGTTTATAGGAGGCATCGTGTTCTTCATCGACAATGATCAGGCCGATATTTTTCATGGCGGTGAAAATGGCTGAGCGGGTGCCGAGCACAACATCCAGTTCGCCAGCACGAGCAGCGAGCCAGGTATGTAAGCGTTCGCTATCGCCCAGACCGGAATGTAATACCCCCATCCGACAATCGAGTCGTTTAGAGAAGCGCTGAATCATTTGCGGGGTGAGGCCGATCTCAGGTATTAGGATGAGGGCTTGTTGGCCTCGTCTGACACAGGCTTCAATACAATGCAGGTAGACTTCGGTCTTTCCGGAGCCCGTTACTCCTTCTAATAAATAAGTGGCGTAGTGGCCTGGTGATTTGGTCACTGCCGTTACTGCCACTGCTTGCTCTGCGTTGAGGGCAGGCCCAGCTTCGCCTTCACCTTGTTGTATCGCCGCCTGGCCTTTTTGCTCGTGACGGCTAAGCCAGTTTTTCTCTAGCAGTTTTTTAATGACTTCGCTGCTGCCAGGAAATTGTTCTCGAAGTGCTGAATCATTTAATTCTGTTTCCTGTAGGGCTTGCATGATGGCGCGCTGACGGGGCGCACGGTTAAGGTCGTCAAGATTTACGCTTTGACCTTCTGAGCTAAGCGACCAAACGAGCTGACTGGGATATTCAGCCGCCTTTCCCTGTCGTAGCAAGGCGGGCATGGCGGTGCTTAAGACATCTCCCAGTGCATGCTGATAATACTGAGCGGCCCAGTTGAGCATGGCCCACAACTCATCAGGCCAGAGGGGCTGTTCATCAACCAGGTTTTCAATGGTTTTTAGCTTAACCCCATTAGGTTTGTGACTACTTGGATCCGTTGCAATGACGGCAAGTAATTTTCGTCGTCCAAAAGGCACCCAAACCCGACATCCGATATGTTGCTGGCTTATTGGTGTGTTTGCCTGGTAAGTAAAGAGGCGTCGTAGTGGTGTGGGAACGGCAATTTGCAGGTACTGAGTGGGTTGATCTGGCTGTTTCGACATGGGTCCTAGGTTATCAAACTGAAAGCAAGTCCGGGTCAGCAAATGTCGTTTTAAACAAATCGATCAGAGTTATGTGAAGGCCTTTCTCTTTGATTTGGGCTAAGTGATTGACCTCAAATAAGAATGTGGTTATCCACAAAAGCTGTGGATAAGTTTGTGGATCAATTGTTGTAATCGGCGTGTCTGGCGCGTCAATATTACGTTTTTGTTAAAATGTCTAAATTTTAAACTCCCGTTAAAACTAATATAAAACAATGGTTTACACTATTTTTGATGTGTGAACGTGTCTGTTTTTAATAAAATCGAAGTATTTCCATACCATCAATTTTACTTGTGTATAAATCAGGAGATCCTGATATTTAGTTCTAAAATTTTTTTAAAATGTCAATCTTTTTATTTGTATGGCTAAAACGATGGTAAGTCTTATGCCATAAGGGCTGATGCATGATCGAGATTATTTTGCTGACAAGCCTGGCGCCGGTAGCCCGTCAATACTGGTGGCATTTTTGTCTTGTTGGTATTCCTGGATGCCATCTTCACCTCGTCGGCTTGCCCAGTTAGTAAGAAGGTCCCGTTGCGATTCTAATTCCATTAACGGCACGCCGAATCCACACGAGGTTTGCACCCGATTAACTTGCTGATGAAAGATTTGTCGGACGCCTGGTCGCTCATTCGCAAAATGTGAACGGAATTCTGACCAGTTTTCATCTCCAGGACGAATGACTCGTCCTTGCCCGTACAAACGTAATATTTGGGGCGCACCCGAGAAGGCACAAAACATGATGGTCAGTCGGCCATTTTGAGCGAGATGTGCGGCTGTTTCATTGCCACTGCCGGTGAGGTCAAGAATGATAGTTTCATGTTCGTTCAGGATACGAAAGCTGTCCAGCCCACGCGGTGACAGGTTGATGTGGCTGTCCTCCGCGAGCGGAGCTGAGGCCATAAAGAACATGGGCTGGTCGCCAATCCAATTCGCTAACTCAGTCGTGATGTTGGGATGCACTTTGGCCATTATTAACTCTCCATATAATATTCGTAGTCGTAAACCTGTACCGTGAGCCAGATATACATTATTAATGTAACATTATAAGCAGGTTTCTAAGATTATTAGCTATAAAAAAGTAACTTGCTAATGTATTTTAACTGGAATTTGGAAGTTGAAATCTTAGATCGATACGAAGAAAAGGTTTACTTGATTAGTATTGTTCGTTTGAGTGGTTAAGTACCAGACAAATTCTCATTTCGTTCGCACAAATAGAAACGACGAAAGCTCCTGGGTGAACAACCAGCCTCACGTTTAAAGAATTTTGTAAAGTTGGTAACCTCATCAAACCCAAGTTTATCTGCAATATTAGTGACTGATAATTCGGTATTAGATAAATAGCGTTTAGCCTCTAATGCAATTCTTTTGGATAAAAATGTTTTAGCACTAACTCCAGAAACCTCATTTGTTAGGCGGCTAAGACTTTTCTCAGAATAACCTAAAAGGTTTGTGTAATCAGAAACTTTATGCCATTGATGGAAATTATGTTCTACCGCGTAGCGAAAACGTTTGTAACGATGTAAATTCGTTGGAATTATCGAAGGTTTGCGATCGCATCCTGAACTTATTAGATATAAACGATTTAGCAATGCATGTAGTTGGTTTTGTAATAGAGTATTAAGTACAGAGGAATTAGCATCCAGCATGGTGTCGTGCCACATCCTGGTTATGCAGTCAGTAAGTAAATTTTGTTGTATGTTTTCAAGTTGTAGTTGGGTAGGTAGTTCTTCGAGTTGATGGACGATATTTAACTTAGATAGTAAAGATTCTTTACCTTGAGGAAATAAAAATTCAGGTCGGAATAATATTAACCAGCCTTGCCATTTCACACTTACATCAAAGCTATGAATTTGACCGGGATGTAATACTAATATTGATCCAGGTTTGCATTCGAGTTGTTCTAGATCGACCATATGTGTACATTTGTTTTCGGTAATAAAAACGATCATATGGAACTCAATCCTTTCTCGCGTATTTAAAAAATCATCTCCTTTGCGAGCTCGCAGTGTAGACATCGGCATAATCTCAAGATCCAGCAAATATCCAGTTGCAGGTTGATATCTGACTGGCCGTACAGATTCTGTTATAGGTTTGCATCCATTCATTTTCATATGTCCATTTTGTATCACTAATAATCAGAATTTTACCTCATCGTTGTGACGACTTATGTGTCAAATTACCAGAACGAAAATAAATGATTATTGTTAATTTAACTTGTAAGAAAATTGTAAGCTGAAAATTTAGATGCGCTGTAGAAATGTGAGACAGTTCTCAAAAAATCAAACTACAACAGCATTAATAAGGAAATATGAATAGTTAGTAAACCTGTATAAATTCAAGGAGCAGTAAATGTTAGGGATTTCAGAAAATCTTCATGAAATATATCAAAGTGGTGAACAGTTTGGTTCAATTGAAAATTTACTTGAACGTCATCGAATCAGCCGTCAACAATCTTTGAATCTTATTGTGAGTGAAAATCGTATGTCGGAACGTGCGTTAGCACCACTTAATTCTGATATTCATTCGAGATATGCGGCGTCATTTTATGCTGGGACAGATTCGGCTCAAGAAATTATTTTTACTGTTAATGAGTTAGCAAAATCTGTTTTCCATGCGAAGCATGCCAACATATCGCCAATCTCTGGCAATATGTCACTCTTAGCGGTCATTTTTGCATTAACAAAAAGTAATGATTATGTTGGCCGTGTACCACCTTTTTTTCCTGGCGGTGGTTATCCGCTAAATTATGAAATGTTTGAACGTAAACCATTACCGTTACCTTTTTCTGAATCGAGTTGGCAAATCGATCTCCCAAAAACATTGGATTTACTTAAAAAATTCAAGCCGCCTTTGGTTGTGCTAGGTTCATCCATTGTTACATATCCGATGCCGGTTAAGGAAGTGGCTGATATTGTGCATAGTTATGGTGGAATTGTTGCCTATGATGGTTCTCACTCGCTTGGACTAATTGCAGGTGGTCAGTATCAGGATCCTTTAGCGGAGGGTGCCGATATATTATTAGGTTCAACTCACAAAACTTTTCCTGGGCCACAAGGCGGAATTATCCTAACAAATAATGAAGCACTACATAAACAAATTGAACAGCTTTCCAATCTCGCCCCTTTAAATGGGCCGACTTTAATCTGTAATCCGCATTTAGCTCGCATTGCTTCTACCGGTATAGTTTTAGAGGAAACGCATTGGCAAGAGTATGCCAGCCAGGTTGTTAGTAATGCCCGTACGATTGCCGAAACGTTTCGAGATCAAGGTGTGCCTGTACATGGTTTAGATGCATCAAACTTTTCTGAACTGACCTATTGCCATCAGGTAATTACAAAATTTCCAGTTAAACAAAGTATCAAGATGCGTAACAAGTTACAGAACTACCGAATTAATACTGACGGGTTTGTTCGAATCGGTACCAGTGAGATTACCCGTCTGGGTTTTAAGAAAGAGCAATGTAAGCATCTTGGTGAGATTCTCTCACATCTGTTACTTAATAAAGAAGATGAGTTTCCTGATATTGACGAGCAGATACGTTATTTAATAGAAAAATATAATCGTGTTGTCTTATAGGAAGGCAATTAATTTATAAGGAAATAAAATTATGAAAAAAAAGATATCACGTCGTTCTTTTATGAAAGCCATGGGGCTGGGGGTAGGCGGACTGGCTTTAGGGCGAAGTCCTATGGTTCTAAGTGCTTTAGCCGCAAGTAGCGAACCAATTGATAACATGATTATTGGTTCCGGATTTGGAGGATCAGTCACGGCATTGCGGCTGGCCAACCAGGGAATAGATACCGTCATGTTAGAACGAGGCCGACGTTGGCCTGTTACGCATGAACAAAATACATTTTCGAGCCTGCAAAATCCCGATGGACGATCTGCCTGGTTAAGTGACTTTGCATTGCTTGGAGAGCCAAATGCTATAGATCGTTATATAGGTGTACTAGAATTGATTGTTGGTAATGGAATCGCAGCATTGGCCGGTGCTGGTGTTGGAGGGGGATCATTAGTATATGCCGCCGCGTTATATCAACCCACACAACGATTATTTGAACAAGCATTTACTGATAGTCTAAATTATGAAGAAATGGATGATATCTATTACCCACGGGTACGATCCATTATTAATCCACGTTCAATACCTAAACGTATCCTCGCACAACCTGAATACGCCGGGGCCAGAAACTGGTTACGACTTGGAGAACTTGCCGGATTAGAAAGTAAGTTAGTTGAGTTGGGACTCTCGTGGCGTGTGGTTAAGAAGGAATTAAAAGGTGAACGCGTCGCTTCTGCAATTGCCGGAGAATTCTGGTATGGAAATAACAGTGGTGCCAAAAAGTCGTTGGATAAAAACTATCTGCGTTATGCAGAAGATTCGGGTTATCTTGATATTCAGACCCAGCAAAATGTCACTGCGATTGAAGAAGGACCGGATGGGCGCTATGTCGTCACGGCAGATGAGATAGATGAAAATGGAAATCCAATCGTGCAAAGAAAATATGTTGTTAACAAATTATTCCTTGCGGCCGGTTCAATGGCGACATCTAAATTATTGGTTCGGGCTAAAGGACGAAATGAACTTCCGGCTTTAAATTATGAAGTCGGTAATAATTGGGGTAATAATGGAGATTTCTTTAGCCAGATTACGGGATTGCCACAAAATATAAAACCGCATTTGGGAGGCACCGTTCCGGTAGCCATTGAAGATCATAACAATCCTATTGTCCCGACGACGGTTGAATGTTATGCCGACTGGCGTTTCGAGGGAGTAGATGGGTTGATTCCTTCCGTGGGAATGTCTACACCGCCAGCGAACGGTCGTTTCATTTATGATTCCAGTACTGATCAAGTTTCCTTAAACTGGCCAGCTAGCGATCCTGAAATTACTCAGATCTCCGATGCCGGTACGGAAACTTATGCAAAAATAGCAGCAGCGTGGGGGCTTGGTAGAGAGCATATCCATAAAGTCAGATCGGGACACTGTGAGATGAATCAACCACATATGCATTCTGGGGCAACACAAAACCCAATTTTTGCAGGAATCACTGCGCACCCATTAGGTGGTGTTGTTCTGGATCGGGCGACGGATAATATTGGGATGGTACAAAACTATCAGGGTTTATATGTAATGGATGGTGCTCTGGTGCCGGGCCATACTGGCTGTGCAAATCCTGCCTTAACTATCGCAGCGCTTGCTGAAAGAAATATTGAGAAAATTTTATTAAGGGACTTTTAAATATGGGGACTGTCATGGATATGACCAAAGCACATGGAGTGAATGATCGGAGAGTTTTATCGGAGTTGAGCATAGCAACACCGGATGAACTAAAATTGAAGCGACCCTTGTCTATACAAGTTAAAAAATTCATCGCAGAGTCTCGTCAAAGCATTAAAAATATTTTGGATGGCAAGGATCACCGGCTATTTGTTGTCGTAGGTCCCTGTTCAATTCATGACCCGGTTGCGGCAATTGAATATGCCCATAAGCTTAAACGTTTATCAGATCGACTAGGCGATACATTATTTCTGGTAATGCGTGTGTATTTTGAAAAGCCACGTACCTCAATTGGCTGGAAGGGGCTCATCAATGATCCTGATCTGAATGGTAGTTTTAAAGTAAACAGAGGTCTGGATACGGCACGTAAGCTGTTAATAGATATTGCTGATATTGGTTTACCAGTTGCAACGGAATCACTGGATCCTATTACCCCACAATATTTACATGACTTAATTAGTTGGACTGCCATTGGTGCCCGTACGACTGAATCGCAAACACATAGAGAAATGGCCAGTGGGTTATCATCTGCAGTCGGATTTAAAAATGGAACCGATGGAAGTCTGGAAGTTGCAGTTAATGCAATTAAATCAAGCGCTCACGCGCATCGTTTTTTAGGAGTAAATGGTGACGGTAAGGTCTCGGTAATAAAAACAACAGGTAATAGTGATTCTCATATTGTTTTAAGAGGGGGCGGAGGAAAGCCAAACTACAGCGCTGAACATGTTACTTTATGCGAGTCAGCGTTTATTCAGCAAGGTATTAAACCCAGAATTATGATTGATTGTAGCCATGTCAATTCAATGCGCGATCATAATCAGCAGGAAAAAATCATATCTGATGTTATTAATCAAATAATAAATGGAAATGAGTCGATAAAGGCGTTGATGATCGAAAGCAATCTTCACCCAGGTAGTCAGGTATTGGGAGACGACAATACAGACTTATTATATGGTGTTTCAATTACCGATAAATGTATCGGATGGAATTTAACTGAAACCAGCCTGGAGGCTGCATACCGGAATTTAAAAGATGCTTTGCAAAAACGTCGAATTGCCTGTTAACTTAAATTCGCGACTTCAGTTACTCGAACCTTACCCGGTAGAAAAATTGTCGAGTTTATTTTCAGGCGTAACTGCTAATCCCTTCATGACACCGATTGATTTATCGATCGGTGAACCGAAACACCCGGCACCAGACTTCATTAATAAAATATTGAGTACTGGAATGGAAGGCTTTTCAAGCTATCCAACTACTACGGGTTGTTTTAGTTTGCGTGAAAATATCACCAACTGGCTCTCTCGTCGCTATCAACTTAAATCGCTCGATCCAGAAACCCAGGTTCTGCCAACGCTGGGTAGTCGCGAAGCGTTATTTTCACTTGCTCAGGCAGTACTGGATGATACAAATGGAAATGGATTGGTATTGTGTCCTAATCCATTTTATCAAATCTATGAAGGTTCAGCTTTGTTGGCGGGTGCGAAGCCCTATTTTATTAATACGGTCCCTGAAGAAGACTTTCGTCTGGATTGGTCATCAGTTCCAGTTCAGATTTGGCCAAGAGTACAACTGGTCTTTGTTTGTTCGCCTAATAATCCTAGCGGTGCAGTGATGTCGTTAGATGAATGGCGTGAATTATTTAGACTATCAGATAAATATGGATTCATCATTGCCGCTGATGAATGTTATAGCGAAATCTATTTTAACGAACAAGAACCACCACTCGGTGCATTACAGGCAGCCCACCAACTTGGTCGGGATAGTTTTCCCCGTCTGGTCGTACTGGGTTCATTATCCAAGCGTTCAAACGTACCTGGTATGCGCTCCGGTTTTGCTGTCGGTGATGTTAAAATTATTGAACAGTTTACTCGCTATCGAACCTATCACGGTTCAGCTATGGGCGGCTTGATCCAGCATGCATCAAGTGCTCTTTGGAGAGATGAGGAACATGTATATAGTAACAGGGAGAGCTATCGTAAAAAGTTTAGTTTGTTCAAAAAAATTGTAAATCCAGTGTTACCATTAAATGAACCCGATGCATCTTTTTATTACTGGGTTAAAACACCAATAGATGATCAGACATTCGCAGTACGTTTGCGTCGAGAAAAAAATATTTCCGTACTACCTGGGAGTCTTTTAGCACGAGATGCACATGGTTTGAATCCAGGAAGAAATTTTATACGTATTGCATTAGTATCCACAATAGAAGAAACGCGCAATGCTGCGCAAAGAATTCGCGAGTTTGTAGAGAAATAAGATTAAATTAATTAATTAAGGAATAAATTATGAAATGGCTGTTATGTTTATTAGGCGGTTTATTAGTCTCAACAATCCATAGTGCCGAACCTGTTGAGCCGACGCGCAGTCTAAATGGTACGGACATTAGTTACGAATATACCAGTGGTCGTTCTTACAATGTTAAATTTAATGAAACTGGTGTTAGTTATCGCTATCTGACTGGCTCTAAACCAAAAAAATGGTGGGGACCATTTCCCTATAAAGCTTTCGAGATATCTAAAAATATTTTTATTGTTTCCTGGTTTGAACAAGGTTATGGTGACTATGTCACCTTACATATTAACTTTAATAAACAGTTAATCTATGGTAGTGCAATAATCTCACGACAGGAGACACATTTTCACGGTGCCAGGTTGGTTAAGATTAAAAGGCCATAGCCAGGATCTAAAACATAGAGTTGTTATTTTCTGAATGATTGGGAATTACCTGTAGGACATCCCAGTGTTCAACAATTTTTCCACTATCATCAAAGCGGAAAATATCTATACCGGCATAGTTCTGATCGCCCGGCCATTCTTGAAGGCAATGTAGAACAACGAGTTGATCTTCAGAAAGAGCACGTTTAAAACTTACTTTCTTACCAGGATATTCCTTTGCCATTCGCTCGAAGTAATCGATAAAGGCTTGCTTACCATCGGCGACATGAGGGTTATGTTGTGTATAATGATCACCAACATATCTTTCTATCGCTTGTCGCGGTTTACATTGGTTAAACATCATGTCATAAAATTCAATAGCATGCTGCTTGTTAGCTTCAATATTACTACTCATTATTTTATTAGCCTTAATTCCATTTAAATTGTATTCGTTTTTATGATGTTTTATTTTATCGATAAAATAATAACAGAATATTTTTATCTTAGTAGCTTTTCAGTATAGGAAGCCTGTTTTTTTTAACTTGAATAAAATTTTAGGGTGTTAAAATAGGCTTTACTCGTATGTCCACATAATTCATAGTAATGATATATGAACATAAACGATATTGAACAAAATATTAGTGAGTCGACTGATCAACCCTTTGTGGTTGATAACCAGAACTCAATAGGTGGGGGTTGCATTAATACCGCAATGCAGCTGAAGGGTTCAGGGCGAAGTTATTTTATAAAGTTAAACAATGCGAATCGCCTGGATATGTTTGAGGCCGAAGCGGCAGGTTTAGCTGAATTGGCAAAAGCGAAAGCGGTACGGGTTCCAATGCCCATTTGTTCGGGGGTATCCGGGTCTCAGGCCTATATTGTTCTGGAGTATCTGGAGATGGGCGGTTCAGCCCGGGGTGTCATGAGTGAGTTTGGTGAACAACTTGCGCAAATGCACCAGTATACGAATGATCGATTTGGCTGGTCACGCGAAAACACCATCGGCGCGACACCGCAGCAAAACAACTGGACGGCTGAATGGATCGATTTTTATGCCCGCTTGCGACTCACGTATCAAATTGAAATGGCCGCCGATCGTGGGATAGGACGGGCAACCATTGATGCGACGAATCGAATTATTGATCAACTGAGTGATTTTTTTGTTGGATACCAACCACAGGCTTCACTCTTACACGGTGATCTGTGGTCTGGAAATTATGGTGTTCTAACTAGTGGTGAGCCAGTGATTTTTGACCCTGCTACTTACTATGGCGATCGTGAGGCCGATCTGGCTATGAGTGAATTATTTGGAGGTTTTGGTCGTGAGTTTTATGCGGCTTATGATTCAGCCTGGCCTATCGATGCGGGCTATACGGTGCGAAAAACCTTATATAATCTTTATCACATATTGAATCACTTCAACCTGTTTGGCGGTGGTTATGGCTCACAGGCCAGCTCAATGGCGAACCAGTTGATAGCCGAAATTACATAGATATTTGTTTATCAGCGCGGTGGTAGCTGTACCTTAGATTTAATCTCGATGGTCTTACGAACCATTAAACGCATCATCGCAATCGGTAACACGACAAATAAGAAAAGTACCAGGGCCATTTTTGCGGCGGCTATTCCTAACATATCGAATCCTTATACTAAGTTTTGTTGGTCACTATTATATAAACGTCCAATTTCTGAAAAAGTTAAGGCCGATATTGTCTCCAATACCGGCCTTATTCCCTCTACAACAAGATTCCTGCCCTTAGGACAGGAAACGGACTAACTCAAACATTCTTGATCGGTACAGGCGGTCTCGCTGCCCGCAGCATAGGCCGTTCGCATCAGCGACAAATACGTATTTGCCTCGGCCTGACTGTCCATAGGTCCAACCCGTCCATTCGGTGTCTCAACAAACCAGCCCTGGCCTGTCCGAACGATTTGCGGCACATCATTCATGGCAGTCTCCTAATTATTGATGGTTCTCTTTTGTCTGGGTGGTACTTCATCGTTTGACTTAAAGGATTTGTCGGCAGCTTGAGCGGTGGGTAAAGGGGTAACTCGTGTAAATAAGACTTGAAATCCACAGAAAAGGTACTATCAAGGTAAATATGGAAATAAAAACCACAATAAACCTAAATCAGCCAATTGTTGAGAGTCAAAACCCCACTAGATAAGAATTATTTTTTGATATTTGCGTATATTAGATAATAGTTATTGATATTTAACTAGTGGGTAATATAGACAAGTTATGCCTTATTTTTAGCAATAAGAGGTGTAATAGCGGTCAAAAGACTCTTGAAAAGCGTCTTATTATGGGATTCTTCTTCAGCTAATAGCTGCTTCATATGCTCTCTTTGGGTGGGCATTCCGAAGCAGGCAGGGCAGGAATCGGGCACGACAGGCAGGTTAGATTCGTGAGCAAAGTCACGACTTTGGCGTTCGCGCACAAAGACCATGGGGCGGATGATACGAATGTCGCCATCCTGGTTGGTGTAGTTGGCTTTCATGGTGCGCAGCTGGCCACCATGAAAAGCGGACATCAAAAAACTCTCGGCCAGGTCGTCCAGGTGTTGAGCGAGTGCCAGGACACCATAACCCTCGCGCCTTAAAGTGGTGTACATGATGCCGCGTTTGAGTCGCGAGCAGAATGAACAAAAAGAATCCTTGCCCATGTGTTCTTTGGCGAGTTTTTCGATGGGGTGAGATTCAAAGAAATAGGGTATACCGAGTTCGGCCAGATACGGTTTGAGTTTTTCAGGGTGGAAACCCTCGATCATCGGGTCGACGGTCATTGCCGCCAGCTCAAATTTCACCGGGGCATAACTTTGTAAATGCTTCAATATGTGCAGCAGGGATAAAGAGTCCTTGCCGCCGGACAGACCGAGCATGATGCGGTCTCCGTCGTGAATCATATCAAAATCGGCAATAGCACGGCCGATCTGGCGCATCAGACTTTTTGGCGGTTTGGTGTTTCGAGATAGGTTTTCAGCCAGCATTGACATATAGTAGCAGCTAAACAAGGCTATTTGTTAACCCCCAAAAGGCCGTCGAGCGTTAATGACTGGATTACGCCAGTATTGCGTTTACTAATAAATATAGAGAGGGAAGCATAATGGAAGAGATTGGTACTTTTGCTGTTTTTGTTATTGTCTTTTTAGTCTTTACGATCACGTTTATTTTATTGGGTGTTAAGACCGTTGATCAAGGACATGAGTTTACCGTTGAACGTTTCGGTCGCTATACACGCACCTTGGCACCTGGTTTTCATCTTATCATCCCTATAATTGATAAGATTGGCGCGCGGGTGAATATGATGGAGCGTGTGTTGGATGTTCCGTCACAAGAGGTGATCACCAAAGATAACGCAATGGTGCAGGTCAATGGTGTTATCTTTTATCAAGTCCTGGATGCGGCACGTGCCTCCTATGAAGTAAACCAACTTGAACTCGCGATCTTAAACTTAACCATGACCAACATCCGGACCGTGATGGGCTCGATGGATTTGGATGAGTTGTTGTCATTACGTGACAAGATCAATGCACAGTTATTAGGAGTGGTCGATGATGCGACTCAACCCTGGGGTGTGAAAGCGACCCGGATCGAAATCAAGGACATTACTCCTCCGCGTGACTTAGTCGATTCAATGGCGCGTCAAATGAAGGCTGAGCGTGATAAACGTGCCGAGGTATTAGAAGCCGAAGGTTCACGCCAGGCCGAGGTATTACGTGCTGAAGGCGAAAAGCAAGCCGCTATTTTATCGGCAGAAGGGCAAAAACAGGCGGCCATTCTAGAAGCGGACGGTCGTAAAGAAGCGGCGTTTCGGGATGCTGAAGCACGTGAACGGGAAGCAGAGGCCGAGGCCAGAGCAACCCACATGGTCTCAACCGCGATAGAAAAAGGTGACATCAATGCGATTAATTATTTCGTGGCGACTCGGTATACCGATGCACTCAAAGAGATTGCCTCTGCGCCAAATTCAAAAATGATCTTCATGCCACTCGAAGCGTCGAGCGTTATCGGATCGATCGGTGGGATTGCCGAGTTGGCTAAAACGGCGATGAACACGCGGGCTAAATAGAGAGAAATTGATTATGGAAACAATTACATTCTGGCACTGGTGGATCCTCGGCGTCGCCCTGATAGGACTGGAAGTGTTTGCCCCCGGCGCGTTCTTTTTGTGGATGGGGATATCTGCGGCGGTGGTTGGCACGATCCTGGCGATCGTGCCCGATCTGGGTTGGGAGTATCAGGTGATGTTATTCGCTATCTTTTCAATTGTATCCATCGCATTGTGGAAACGTTATCAGACAAAAAATCCAGTTGAGTCCGATCACCCCACTTTGAATCGACGTGGTGAACAATACATTGGTCGCACCTTTACTTTGGAAGAACCAATAGTTAATGGTATGGGAAAGATTAAGGTTGATGATTCTATCTGGAAGATCAGTGGCAATGATTGCACTGCGGGTACGAAGATAAAAGTAACCGGCATCGATGGGACTATTTTTAAAGTTGAGTGTGAAGTTTAAAAAAGTTATTAATCTTTTTAAATAAGGAAGATAATAAATGGAAGACTCAACCGTAGAAACCGCACAACCGGTTCAAACTAAAAAAGAGGAATGTACGTTAGCCATTGCCAGTGTGATTTGTGGCGGATTAAGTTTCTTTTTTGGGTTGTTTACTGCGATTCCAGCCGTTATCTGTGGTCACATGGCACTAAGTGATTTCAACCGAAACCCGGGTAAATATGATAGCTCAGCAAAAAGTATGTCGGTGATCGGCATGGTCCTGGGATATGTTTTCATTGCTCTTTCCGTGTTGGCGATTCTTGCGTTTATTATGGTATTTATCGTGGCAGCGGGTGCGGCTTAAAACCTTGTTACGGGTGGTGTGTATATTGACGCATAATCCGATTTTTTCGTGAAACAAAAAAATCAGTCAGACGAGGAATGATTCCGTTAACGCGGTTAGTGATCGACTGACCAAGCCCGATATAAACTTCTTTCTTTTCTTTTTCAATTGCCTTTACAATGATCCTGGCCACATCGTCGGGTGCATCCATTTGCAGATTGGCAGCCTTGGCCATATTAAATAATGCCTGCCCGTTAATTGGGGTATCGATGCCGCGGGGCGAGATATAAGAAACCTTGATCATTGTTGAGTCGAGTTCACGTCGAAGTGCTTCTGTAAAGCCGCGTAAGGCAAATTTACTTGCGGAATACGCGGTAAAAAATGCCGAGGCGGTTGAGCCAAATGGTGATCCTATATTGACGATATGCCCTGATTCACGCGACAACATTTCTGGCAATAACAGTCGCGTTAATTGCATCGGTGCGATTACATTAACCTTGAGCAGCCGCTCCATCATGGCCGGCTTTTGCTCTGTATATTCGATAAACTCCTTGATGCCTGCATTATTAATTAATATGTCGGTGCCGCCAAAGGCCGAGTACATATCGTGAATAATATTTTGCTGGGCTCGAAGCTCAGTGATATCGGCAAGACAGGTGGTAACGTCGGTGAGGGGATGTATTTTATCGTAGAGTTGACCGAGCTGGTCATACTCAGTGTCGACTAACCCTAATTTAGCACCGGCTTTTGCCAGTTCAATGGCAAGCGCTGAGCCAAGCCCACCAGTTGCCCCTGTTAATAAAATTCGTCGATCTTTTAAATGCACGGCTTACTTCCCCAATAATTTCTAAGAAAAATCCGTTTCTATATTCAATATCCTCAAAAGCAGCAAAGTCTGTGATTAATTTAGTTAACATTAACAATCACTTAGCGTAAATTTTATTTACTGTCTATCGGCTATTTAAGGCGATGAACCTTAAGCTAACCTTAAAAATGACCACAAAATTGGTAATTATTTAATCAATATTGAGGGAAGGGGATAGGTGGTTTGTACCACTTATAATAAGTATCGAGCTTATAGACATGTTAAGCTTGCGCGCTAAATTTTTATCGACTTCCATAACTAAAGAATTTAATCAACATGAAAACACTAGAGCAGTTATTACAGGAACGTATCCTTATTCTCGATGGTGCGATGGGCACGATGATCCAGGAATATAAGCTGGAAGAAGAAGATTACCGTGGTGATCGATTTGTAGACTGGCCATCGGATGTTAAAGGCAATAATGATCTCTTGTGTTTAACCCAAGCCAAGATCATTAAAGATATCCATCTTGCCTACCTGGACGCAGGTTCAGACATTATCGAAACCAACACCTTCAATGCCAACGAATACGGCATGGGTGATTATGGTATGCAGGAACTGGTACATGAGATCAATGTCGTTGCGGCAAGCATTGCGCGCGAAGCCTGTGACGAAAAATCAACAGAAGATAAACCACGCTTTGTCGCGGGTGTCTTGGGACCGATGCCAGTTACCGCATCGATGTCAAAAGATGTCAATGATCCAGCCGCACGTGATGTTACCTTCGATGATCTGCGTGAAGCGTATCGAATTGCTTTGGATGGTTTGATCGAAGGCGGTATCGATATTATTTTGGTTGAAACGATCTTTGATACCTTAAATGCCAAGGCGGCATTATTTGCGGTGGAAGAGTATTTTGAGAAATCCGGTAATACATTACCAGTAATGATCTCCGGTACGATTACTGATAAAAGTGGACGCATCCTGACAGGGCAAACGCCAGAGGCTTTTTATAATTCTCTGCGCCATGTTAACCCGATTAGTTTTGGGTTTAACTGTGCATTAGGTGCGAATGACTTACGCCAATATGTCGAGGAACTGTCTGGTATTGCCAGTTGTTATATCAATGTGCATCCGAATGCCGGATTACCGAATGCGTTTGGTGGTTTTGATGAAACCCCAGAGATGCTGGCAGCTGAGATTGGCGATTGGGCGAAAAATGGGTTTGTAAACATCGTAGGAGGGTGTTGTGGTACCTCTCCTTCACATATTAAGGCCGTTGCCCAGGCGGTGAGTCAGTATCAGCCGCGTATACCGAAACCAGCTGATCACACAACACGATTGAGTGGCTGGGAAGCCTGTAACATTACCGATGACTCGCTTTTTGTGAATGTCGGTGAGCGTACTAATGTAACCGGTTCCGCTAAATTCAAACGTTTGATCCTTGAAGAACAATTCGACGAAGCTTTGAGCGTTGCGCGTGAGCAAGTCGAAAATGGTGCACAGATCATCGACATCAACATGGATGAAGGCATGCTTGATGGTGAAGCGGCAATGGTTAAATTCTTAAACCTGATTGCACAGGAGCCGGGTATTGCCGATGTGCCGGTCATGATCGACTCTAGTAAATGGGAAATCCTGGAAGCGGGTCTCAAATGTATTCAAGGTAAAGGCATCGTCAACTCAATCTCAATGAAAGAAGGCGAGGCTAAATTTATTGAGCAGGCGAAATTATGCCGTCGTTATGGTGCGGCTGTGATCGTGATGGCATTTGATGAAACCGGCCAGGCGGATACTCAGCAACGTAAAATCGAGATTTGTGATCGTGCTTATCAGATATTAACCGAGCAGGTTAACTTCCCGCCGGAAGACATTATTTTCGACCCGAATATCTTTGCTGTCGCAACCGGCATTGAAGAGCATAACAATTACGGGGTCGATTTTATCGAAGCAACCGGCTGGATTAAGAAAAATTTAAAATACGCCCTGATCAGTGGCGGCGTGAGTAATGTGTCGTTTTCATTTCGCGGCAATAACCCGGTGCGTGAAGCGATTCATGCGGTGTTTTTATATCACGCGATTAAAAACGGCATGGACATGGGTATCGTGAATGCCGGTCAACTGGCGGTGTATGACGATTTAGCCCCTGAGTTACGCGATGCGGTCGAAGATGTTGTGTTAAATCGTCGTGACGATGCGACTGAGCGATTGCTGGATCTGGCTGAAAAATATCGCGGTGATGGTAAAGGCGCAGAGAAAAAAGAAGATCTGGAGTGGCGCAGCTGGCCGGTTGCCAAGCGTTTAGAGCATGCGTTGGTTAAAGGTGTCGATAGTTTTGTTGAAGAAGATACCGAAGAAGCGCGTTTATCATTTGATCGTCCAATCCAGGTGATTGAAGGGCCGTTAATGGATGGCATGAATGTAGTCGGTGACCTGTTTGGTGATGGTAAGATGTTTTTACCACAAGTGGTCAAGAGTGCGCGCGTGATGAAAAAGGCCGTGGCCTATTTGATTCCGTTTATTGAAGCGGAAAAAGGCGATGGTGTACAGAGTAACGGCAAGATCCTGATGGCGACCGTCAAAGGCGATGTACATGATATTGGTAAAAATATCGTGGGCGTGGTCTTGCAATGTAATAACTTTGAAGTGATCGACATGGGTGTGATGGTGCCGGCCAATGACATTCTGAATAAAGCCAAAGAAGAGAATGTCGACATTATTGGTTTGTCCGGTTTAATTACCCCATCGCTTGATGAAATGGTGCATGTCGCCAAAGAGATGGAGCGATTGAAGTTTGATGTGCCGCTATTAATTGGTGGGGCAACGACTTCAAAAGCGCATACGGCGGTTAAAATCGAACAAAATTATCATAGCCCGGTCGTGTGGGTGAAGGATGCCTCACGTGCGGTGGGTGTTGCCCAAAATCTGATTAGTGATGATCTTAAAGCATCCTTTGTTTCCGATCTGGATGTCGATTACGAAAAGGTACGCCTTGCCCACGCCGATCGTCGTGCGCAATTAAAATGGTTAACGCTGGAAGAGGCCCGCAAAAATAAAACCAAAATCGAATGGGATAACTACACGCCACCTGTGCCCAATCAATTAGGCCTGCAAATCTTTGACGATATGCCTCTGGAATTTTTAGTGCCCTACATTGACTGGACACCGTTTTTCCATACCTATGAGATGAAAGGCAGCTATCCAAAGATCTTTAATGATCCCGATAAAGGTCCGCATGCAAAGACCTTGTTTGACGAAGCGCAGCAGATGTTAGCGAACATCATTAATGGTCGTTGGTTTAAAGCGCGTGCAGTGGTTGGTTTATTCCCGGCGAATCAAATTAATGATGACGATCTTGAAGTAGACGTCGACGGCGAAAAAGTCGTGTTACATCATCTTCGCCAACAAACCGAACGCCCACCCGGTAAACCGAACCGATGTGTGAGTGATTTTGTCGCGCCTAAAGACAGCGGCAAACAAGATTATGTTGGTGGTTTTGTGGTTACCATTCATGGGGCAGACGAAAAGGCCAAAGAGTTTGATGATATACATCACATTGATGATTCGATCATGATCAAGGCCCTGGCTGATCGATTTGCCGAGGCCTTTGCCGAACACATGCACGATCGTGTGCGCCACGTGAACTGGGGATTTGTTGATGGAGACTGGTCACCTCAACACGGTATTGATAATAAATCCTTTAATAGTGAAGACCTGATCAAAGAAAACTATCAAGGTATTCGCCCGGCACCGGGTTATCCGGCCTGTCCGGATCACACCGAAAAACCGGCCTTGTGGGAATTACTCGATGCCGAGAATAATTGTGGTACGCAATTAACCGAGAGCATGGCAATGTGGCCGGCGGCGAGTGTCAGTGGTTGGTACTTTAGTCATCCGGATAGTAGCTACTTTGGTGTCGGTAAAGTCAATAAAGACCAGGTGGAAGATTACGCCAAACGTAAAGGACTCAGTTTAGCGGAGACCGAACGTTGGTTATCGCCAAACCTGGGTTATGAAGCGGAATAAATTTAGTCGAGTTAATAACATGAAGAAGTCTGTAGTAGTAAGCCTGGTTGCATTTACATTTGTGCTAATTGTCGGGATGGTTTCCAGCCCAGAACGTTCGTTTGCGCACGAGCTGAAAAAGAAAGAAGACAAAAGCTGGTGGTGGCGTGATAGCTGGTGGAACGAAGGCCAGATTGAAGCACCGACTAACTATGAAGTCGTGGTCAGCAAGAGTAGTTATGAGCGGAATGATGTAGAAATTCCGGTTATGATTTTTCGCCCAAAAAAGAAAGGCAAGTATCCTGCGGTGCTATTTCAACATGGGCGCCGCGGCCTTGGGGATTTAGTTCAGCGTCATGCTAAACGTGTTGCCGCACGTGGGTTTGTGGTTTTGGCTCCGGATGTCTATAAGGCGCATTTTATCGGTACGCACCCGATCGAGCACGATTACGAACTAGAAAAAGACATCAACGCTGCCGTCGATGTGTTGCTAAAACGAAAAGACATCAGTAGTAAAAAGGCGTGTATCTACTCCCATACGCGTGGAGGGTATTACTCGTTAAAAGTCGCGACGACGTTTAAACGACAGGACAAAGATCTGGCGTGTTATGTTTCTTATTATCCTCATTGGCAAGATCCCAATGCGCCAGAAGCAATGCAGGTTTATGGTTATGCCAAAGAGATCGATGACTTTAAATTACCAGCATTGATCTTTATTGGTGAGCAAGAGCAATACCAGCGTCGGCGCGTGATAGAAACCAGTATTGGTGTGTTGCAGTCGAAAAACCGCGATGCGCGTTTAATTATCTATCCCGGCGTCGGTCGTGGCTTTGATTTTAGGCCACCAAATGTGCGCAGCTTTGCCGACGACCTGGCGGCAAAAGACGCGGTACAACGTGCGGCAACCTTTATGCGTAAGCACTTATCCGCAAAATAATGAGCGCTCGTCATACCCGCGGGGCACTTTACCCGCGAAAGCTGGAATCCAATATATCTGGATTCCCCCTCTCCAGGGGGAATGACGGATGAGGCATTCTCTCTTTTCGTCGTTGTCATCCTGACCGAAGCGAAGCGTAGTGGAAGGATCTTTCGTACTATTCAGGATGATGCAGTCTCTCTTCAAGTTGTCATACCCACAGGGCATTTACCCGCGAAGTCTGGAATCCAATCTATCTGGATTCCCCCTCTCCAGGGGGAATGACGGGTGAGGCATTTTCTCTTTTCCATGGGTATTTCACAAAAACATAAATCAATACACCAGCCTGCCGCTAAGTCAGTAGCAGCAGTACTTTAGCGGTCGCTATCCCGTATTAGCTATACCTGATATACTCTGCGGCCTTTTTACCCTGAGCCAACTCCCTGAGGTAGCCCATGTTTAAGCTAGGATGTGCCAGTAGCGCATGTTTTCGAAATGAGATCTTGTCGGGTCTGACCGTGGCCTTAGCCCTGGTGCCAGAAGCGGTGGCGTTTGCCTTCGTCGCGGGAGTGGAGCCTTTGGTTGGTTTATATGCCGCCTTTATGGTTGGTTTGCTGGCCGCTATCTTTGGTGGGCGTCCCGGTATGATATCCGGTGCAACCGGTGCAATGGCCGTGGTGATGGTCGCGTTAGTGGCAGAACATGGTGTGCAATATTTGTTTGCCGCGGTGGTGTTAACAGGTTTAATCCAGATGGGTGCCGGTGTTTTACGCCTTGGTAAATTTATTCGCATTGTTCCGTACCCGGTAATGTTGGGATTTGTAAATGGACTGGCCATTGTGATCTTTCTGGCACAGCTGCAGCACTTTGAAATTAAATTACCCGATGGCAGCACCGAATGGATGAGTGGCACCAGCCTGATGTTATTCGGGGGACTGGTAATCTTAACCATGTTTATTACCCATTATTTACCAAAACTGACCGGCGCCTTTCCGGCCTCGCTCGCAGCCATTCTAGTGGTCAGTGGCCTGGTGATTGGTTTTGGTTTACCAACCTCGAGCGTCGGTGATTTAGCCAGCATCAAGGGTGAATTTCCCAGCTTTAATCTTCCCGATGTACCTTTTAACCTGCAAACTCTCTGGATCATATTACCTTATTCGATCATTTTAGCGGCAGTGGGTTTGATCGAGTCGTTATTAACATTAAGTTTGATTGATGATGTCACCAACACACGCGGTCGTGGTAATCGTGAATGCATTGGTCAGGGTATTGCCAATACCACAACAGGTCTTTTTGGTGGCATGGGCGGTTGTGCGATGATCGGCCAAAGCATGATTAACATTAACTCGGGTGGTCGACAACGCTTGTCCGGTGTCGCAGCGGCGCTATTTTTATTAGCATTTATTTTATTTGCATCGCCACTGATTGAGAAAATACCGATGGCTGCATTGGTGGGCGTGATGTTCATCGTCGTGTTAGCCACTTTCGAATGGTCGAGCCTGCGTATTATTCGCAAGATTCCTTTGACGGATGCATTTGTATTAGTATTGGTTTCCGCCGTTACGGTGTTTACTGACTTAGCCGTAGCAGTGGTGGTCGGTGTGATTGTCTCGGCGTTAGCCTTTGCATGGGAACATGCCAAACGCATTAATGTGAAAGGCTACGATGATGAAAAGGGATCACGGGTTTATGAATTAAACGGCCCGTTGTTTTTTGGTTCGGTCAAAAGTTTTCTTGAGTTGTTTGATCCCGAAAATGATCCCGATGACGTCATTATCGAATTCCAGAATTCACGCGTCGCCGATCACTCGGCCATTGAAGCGATAGACAACCTGGCCGAACGTTATATTAAAGCCGGTAAATCTTTGCATCTGCGTCATTTAAGCGAAGAGTGTCGTGAGCTGTTGAAAAAGGCAGGAGACTTGGTTGAAGTCAACGTAATGGAAGATCCACATTACCATGTGGCCGACGATCAAATTGCATAAACATTTCAATTTGAAAACAATCACTCAAAACATCAATCATCAGGTGGATTATTAATTCTCTGTATAAACCAGCCAAATGTACCCGTGCAGGTTACGGTGCCTTGCATGTCTTTTATTTCAACGTCAACAGAAATAGTCGCTCTTCCTTTGTTTGCGAATTGCTCGAGAAATTTCGATTGGGATTCGTCGGATAGTTTAGGGTAGGCCTGAATAATGTTGGTTGCAGGCCTTTTAAACTTAATTTGTGAATCACGAAGTACGGGGATGATTTTATCAGCTAGATCCGGGAATACGGATTGTAAGAAATCACCACTCGCAGTTTCGGCAAGTAAAAATTGAGCGCCGGCATGTATTGTCTGTAAATGATTTTGCACATCCGTGTTGTCGGCTAGTTCTAGTTGACCATCAAAATTTTTTTGAATGCCCACCTTTTTTACAAAAGGTATATCTAGTACGTCCATGGTATTCCTTTGGGTTTGTTTGCTTATGGAAAGGGTGATATTTCTAATTTAAGGCTGCAGTCAGACTCGGATCATACGTGTTAATTCTAAGCAGAGACTAAAACTTATTCTTCCAAAAATAGTTTTGGGTTAATACTCGCCGCACGCATGCTTTCAATCTCTTCTTTGACCTCAGCATTTTTTTCTGCACCGGGGCCAGGTCGAGGGCGCAGGTTGCGGGCGGTTAAGGTTTCATTACAATGCTGGCATCTCACCTCAGGCACGATGACTTCCCCGCAATCTTTATGAATAAATTCGACTGCAACTTCATCTTCTTCCACTAACCAGCGATCTCCCCAGCGCATCATGGTTAACAGGACCGGAATCAAATCGAGTCCTTTCTCAGTTAACCTGTATTCATAACGTACAGGATTCTGCTGGTAAGGTTCTTTGCGCAGGATGTCTTCCTCGATGAGGCGTTGTAGTCGATTGGTCAGGACTTTACGGGAGATGCCGAGTTGTTCCAGCAAGGCCTCGAAGCGGCGTACCCCGTAAAAGAGATCACGTAGGATCAACAGCGTCCACCATTCACCAATGATATCCAGGGTACGGGCGACGGAGCAGTGTTGATCTGAAAAAGTGGTTCGTTGCATCGATCTAATTATAGAGTTTCTTTAAGAGATGGTATATGATTATCAAGTCTCTTAAAGAGACTATATATATTTATAAAGTAATCAGACACTTACATATGGAGGTTTAAGTGAAGACACTGCAATTATATCTCATCAGACTTTTTTTTACGTTTAGCAGCCGCTTAATTCCAGCCCTGGCAGTTACTGTGGCCGCTCGTATGTTTGCCACCCCCGTGCGAAGGAAGGTCCACAATCAGCTGCAGCTTGATATCTTAAACAAGGCATCACGATTTACCATCCCCTATCGTGATGGCATTGAGTTGGCCGCATATCGTTGGGGCGATAAGACCGCCCCCGTTATTTTGCTGGTGCACGGATGGACCGGCACGTCAGCGAGTTTTGCTCATTTTATCGAACCGTTACTCGAACAAGGTTTTCAGGTTGTCGCTTTTGATGCACTGGCCCATGGTGCATCACCGGGAAAAACGGCTAATTTGATCCAGTGGACTGAAAATTTGATCGCTGCGATGAAACAACTACCACCAGTACATTGTATTGTTGGACATTCATTGGGCGGTGGAGCAATAGTGGTGGCGTCCTCGTTAGGGTTAAACACTAACAAACTTGTGTTGATGGCCCCACTGAGTGATATCGTTAAACCCACCGAAGCCTTTGCCGATTACGTTGCCTTACCGCGCAAGACCAATCGTAAAATGCTTGATTACTTCGCAAAAAAATACAAATCACGTATTGAGGTGTTTGGCCAAAATTGGTCAGAAATATTTGAATCAGACTTTAACGTCCCCACGCTAATCATGCATGATAAGGATGATAAAGAAGTAGACTGGAACCATGGCAAGCGACTAGCCGATCAATGGCCCTGGTCAAATTTCATAACGACGGAAGGGCTTGGGCATCGACGTATCATGCGTGATACGCAAGTTATTTCAACGGTATTAGAATTTGTGACCGAGTAAGATGTTTACCCACAAAACTGAAACGCCTTCTCACTGAGGGAAAGGTCATATTTGAAAGCAGTCCCTCGTTTTATTTTAAAGAGATGCCTGACCAAGACTTTGTTCGGCCTTATTGTAGCCAAGTTCTATCATTTCAGAAGCACGATCAAACTCTAATGTCCCACATGCGTTGCGGGCAATTTCTATAAAATGATCAGCAGGGTAAGCCGCGAGTTTCTGTCTTGCGATCGTGCTCTGCATCGCATCAAAGGCCTGGTTAGCAATGTCGTAAGCGCCCCAGTCATGACTGATCTGGCCTACGGTCGCGTCTTTAAAACTGTCAACGAAACCGGCAATCTTATTGCTAAAAGTAGAGTTGTTTTCAGTTGTTGGAGCTGTATCGACCGTGACATCGTCATTCGCATCCACCTTTCCGCCAAGATTAACGGCGATGGTCAAATCTGTTACATCACTAAAGGTCGGTGCAATCGGTACCGGATTTAATACACCGCCATCAATTAATTCGACATCATTATATCGAAACGGGGTAAAAAAGAGCGGTAACGAAATAGATGCCCGGATGGCATCAAACAGCCGTCCGGAATTCATCCAGACTTCTTTTTCGTTTAAGATATCAGCGGCCACCGCGGTAAAAACAATTGGCAAATCCTCAATAACGACATCACCGACAAGCTCAGTCAGGGTATTGATAATTTTATCGCCTTTAACCAGCCCGCTTTTTTTCCAGGACAAATCTAGCAAGGTGACAATATCCACTTTTGTTATCGCACTTACCCAGCTTTCAAAATCATCTAATTTTCCAGCTGCGTAAATACCACCGATCAGGGCACCCATCGAACAACCCGAGATGGATTCTATTTTATAGCCATTTTCCTCAAGCCAATGAATGACCCCGATGTGTGCTAAACCACGGGCACCACCACTGCCTAATACCAGGGAGACGGTTTTTTCATTTTTTGTAGTCATAATTTAGTTGATTACCTATTTTAGGGTGTTAACGACTATGCTCATGGGCGGCTCTAGCACGGCGAAATCCTCGGTATGCCATCAGTTTGGAGCGTCTTGTTAGCACTGGCAATAATATTGAAACAGAATTTTTCTTTGTTAGTTTTCATTATTTATACATTCACATTAACTTTAAAAAAAATGAGCCCATCTTCATTCTTCCTTATTTCGCTTTTTAGAACCAATAAGAAACCATTTCCAAGGAAAGAAAAGAGCTACTAAAATTACTCCCATAACTTGAAAAGTACCCCAATCATTCTCTTTCCCTGCAAAGCCATATATAAATCCGCCAGCAATAAGAATTAATATAATCAGAATTATTCGTACTGAGATTCCTAGCTTCATTTTATTTCTTCAATTTCGCATCCATTTTTTGGGGCGCTAACGCCTCGCATAACCGGAACTTTACGAAGCGTAGTAAAGTTTCCGAGTTGATGCGTTTGTTAGGCTAACCAGCTTGGATATCTATAGATACCCAGTTTGTTTGAGAATATCCTTATTTATTTTGACAAACCGTTTCAAATTAGCCCCTTTAAGTTCTGCCCTCCAGTTTGTTTTTTTTCTCACCCATTTACCATCTGCACTAGCTATGGTATTTCTGTCTGGGATATCTGTGGCTCTAATTTCCATTTTTAAAAACTCACCGATGGCATTCAATGCGATTGGTAAATCATCTCTCAGTTGCTCGTATTTCAATAGCAATGTATTTGGACGCGCCCATGGATCCCATGACTTAACATGATCTGCCCATGTACCAAATCGATGTCGGCCTTCAATTACCGCTTCCATCGGTATTGTTCGATTGTAGAATTCCCATAAACTAACACATGCAGCTCTTCCGTCTCTAATAACGTAAATGGCTGGTCTAGTATCATTTGCAAGTTCATGAGTTTTTATCAATGGGATGCCTGTTTCTTGTAGTTGTTCTTGCAGCCTTGGGTTGTGTTCGATGTGGCCGATATATTCTTCAAGTTCCTTATTGCCTCCAAGATCATTCGGATAAATACTCGCTGAACGGAGTCCAAATGCATGCCTTAAAATAGTTCGCAAGTAGGTATTTCCACTGCGTGGATATGATGCAAGCCATACAAAATCCTCTATATCCATTTTATCTCTCTTTTCAAGCCTAACGATTTGGGTAAATGGCCGCCCCAAACCGCGAAGCGGTTGGGCGGTCCCAGCGACCGTAGGGAGCGAATTTGACCCGCTTGTTATACGTAAACTTCATGATTGTATGGTATTCCCCGCTTCATTTGCCCAAGGCGGTAAATTAGATACTCCATCTAGCCACATTCTATTTATACATTTTTTACATTCAATTTTAATAGCTGCTTTATCCCCAGGCACGTATGTAAAATGAAGCCCATTTCCACAATACGGACAGTTTTGTTTTTTTAGCTGCTCTGTTTTAGCTTTAACAACTAGGTGGCCTAAATCAGCCCATTCTTTGTTTGGATCATTTTTCATTTACGTATAACGTTAGAATTAAACGGCAATTAGCCGTGAGCAAAGCGAGCGGTTAATTGTCCGAGCCATGCCTTGCATGGCGATTTTAAATGTCTTGTTATAAGAATTTAACATTTATTTTCTACTTTCGATTTCTGATGTAACTTAATAAGGCTATACCAAAGAAACCTACACCCATAAGGAGTGGAAATACATCTATGTCAATTCTCTTGGTGGAATTGTATACACCCCAAACAGTAAACAGTATTCCAAATAAAGAAAATATTATAACTGTG
The DNA here is from genome assembly GCA_947260005.1 of uncultured Ectothiorhodospiraceae bacterium. GTDB lineage: Bacteria > Pseudomonadota > Gammaproteobacteria > UBA6429 > Thiohalophilaceae > SZUA-24. The sequence goes on along the minus strand of CAMYOL010000046.1, from coordinate 4,162 downwards.
TTTGATAATGGGCTTGAATTACTCCCTACACCGTACATGCTTTTAAATCTGCCTGCTATTTCATATAGATCATTAACTTCATTTGCGCATTCATCTGAACAAACCAATCCTCGTCCTGTATCAGTGGCGCAAGTAGGACATACTGCTTTATTACATGCTTTGCATATGCCTACAGAATCAATTTCATTGTGTTTATAGCATTTCATTTTAATTCCTTTCATCTAATACTTATAACGATTAAATTAACCGGGCCCGAAACCGCGAAGCGGTTGAGGGTCCGAGCCGGGCAAGCCCGGCGTGGTTGAATGCCTTGTTAGCGCTCATTCAATTTCCCCAAATATTCTTTTGCGTCCTCTTCCCAGCTAGGCGCTAAATAGATCGCCTTTTCAAAATATTTTTTCGATAGTTCGTTTTCCTCTTTGTAGTAATACGCTTTTGCCAAAAACCATATTGCACTTGAATGGTTTGGATATTTTTTTAATTTCTCTTTGCATTCATCAATAATTTTGTTGTATTCGCCCAAGTCAAGATATTTACACATCGAATTATCGAACCATGCATCCCATGCCTTTTTAAATCCTTCTACTAAATTCTGTATCCAAGTCAAACCCTTAATAATTGCCCAAAATAAAACTGCGCACATTATAACAAACAATATTCTATATATGGCTTCAAGCTCTTTCAGTATATTTGCTTCCATAGTATTAACCTTTGTGCGCTAACGTTAAAAGTAACCGGCCCGAAAAAGCAACGCTTTTGAGGGTCCGAGCCGGGCTTGCCCGGCGTTGTTGACTGTCTTGTTATAAGGTTTAGTATCCATATGTTTGACTAATAGTAGGATCCAGAAGCTCGTACGATGATAAAACTGCTTCTTCATCCGCCCCCTTATATTCAGCTAAATCCATAATGTTTGGTTTTTCTGTACCCAGCATATTAACTATTTCATCTGGGTCTAAATGTGCTTCATAAGCTCTATTAAGGAATAAAAATATGCATGACTTTATTTCTTCTGGCTTACCTCTAGAGTTTTTTAACCCAGATACAGTCTCTTTGATAAGCCAGTTTTTAAACTCAGAATGTTTCTCATTATCTCTCTCTGTCCTGGAGTTATACTTCATTTTTCACAAAGCCTTATAACGTTATAGTTGTTTGCCGCTTTGCCCGAAACGAAGTGAGGGTAAGCGGTCAAAACGAACGGCTTGTTAGAGCCCAAGCTTACACTGGGACCCGCAAAAGGCAACGCACTGTTGGCACGCTACCGCCCTTGGCCGAAGGTGTGTTAAAAATAACAGGCCGTGTGGTCACGACACCCCCACCAATATTTTTTGTCACTTTTTTACGAAGCCGATGGATTGTCAGCACATGAGGGTTTTCTTGAAACCCACATGATTTTAATTTTGTTTCATCTTTGTTATTTTTAGTTTTCGATGAATAATAATTTTTCTTTTAATGGCTCTAACAGTTATATAGCACGCTAGCGGTAATTGTACCCTTTAAGCCTACATATACGGCATGCGCTATAACACCGGATATAGCCAACAATGACGGACGCTGTTCATATCTTATACAAATTTCCCCAGGGTGAGTAGTATTACGTGGCGTGATTAGATTGCTTAATTCTGGGTTAACTTTGTCAAAGTTAAAAATAATGCGATTTATATGGATAGGCTTCATAACCATCCGTACTAAGCAGCGTGCTTATTCTGCCAGTAAACGCTCACTGGGATTTAGAAAAAACATCTTTAACCAACCCTGTGTTGAGCTGTCCCAACGAAATAGATATGGTATCATTGTGATCAGTGAGTAATGCAAATGCGGCGGTTTGCCTTTTGCGTTTCCAGTAATGCCGACGGTGCCAATGGTTTCTCCTCTATTTAAAAGTGAGCCAATACCAACGTTTACTTGATCAAGGTGCGCGTAATAATGGATGTGCCATTTTGGTCCCAACACGGCAATGACATTACCGCCTAATTTTAAGTTGGCTTTGTAGATCACAATACCATAGGTGGCAGCAATGACCTTGCGACCAGTTGGTGCGAAGATGTCTATGCCCTTATGTACTTTCGATGATCCCCAGGGTTCATGCCAGAAGGTTTGGTGATTCCAGTCTTGTTTTGTGGCTTGTTCGACCGGGATTGTTAGATTTTCCGGTAAGATGAATCCGGTTAACAGAATAACAGTGACGATTAAAAGTGACAGGTAGAGTTTGTTTTTTGTTATTTTGCTCACGTGTTTATTTTATCTAATTTGAAATTATAATTTATTTTAATGGATTCCCGCCTTCGCGGGAAATGTGCCCCCACGGGTATGACGGTGAACTGAATAAAAATCACACAGCACGTATGTGAGTATAGGCACATAGCCTTTTCGACATTCCTATTATAGTTCATGACTCGAAATACTATTATAATGATCCAGTAACACGCTTGGCTTATTCTTTCGCTTTCGTCGCGATACGATAAGCAAGTAACCATAATATAATTGGAGGAACAATGAAATACAAAAAAGGGATTCAAGTTTTATTCATCGCCTTGTTTAGTGTGTTGTTTGCCGCTAGTAGTTGGGCAGATAAAAAGTTAGCCATTGATAAGGTAGAAGGACCGTTATCGGTGATGGTGCTGGGCTCAGGTGGTCCGGTTGCAACCCCGAGTGGTCGTGCCAGTGCAGGTTATTTAATCTTTGTTGAAGGTGAGCCGCGTATTTTGATGGATGTCGGCGGGGGTACTTATCAGCGCGTGGCTAAAAGTGGTGTTAATTTGCATGCGCTTGACACGGTGTTGTTAAGTCACTTACACATTGATCACACTGGTGATTTATCAGCGGTGATCAAAACGGTTTATTTTCATAACAACCTGGCCGGTACGTCTCGACAAAATCCGATACATGTATATGGACCGGCGGCGAATGGGGCTACTTTTCCAGGCACTGAGGTGACTCAATATCCGGCCACCAGTACTTATGCTCATGATCACTATGCCATGCCCGATGGGGTGGAGCGTTATTTAAATATCTTTGCCGGTGCAATTAGTGGCGGCCAGAGCGCGTTTGCTTATGAGCCGCATGATCTGAATTCAATCGTCGCAGGTGCTACTATTGAAGAAGTGCTCACCACTGACGATGGTGTGGTGATCGAAGCTATTGCGGTTGATCATGGTCCGGTACCAGCGGTGGCCTTTCGGGTGAGTTATAAAGGTTATCGTATTGCTTACAGTGGTGATACCAAGTCAACGGGACCTAACATGATCACCATCGCAGAGGATGCGGACTTGTTAATTTATGACACTGCGATCACCGATGTCTTGCCACCTAATCCGGTTTTCCATGCCTTACATACATCACCTACTCGTATGGGCGAGGTGGCATCGGCAGCCAATGTTAAGAAATTAATTTTGTCCCACATCACTCCGGTGACTGAACCAAGATTAAAAGAAGTTAAAGAACTCGTTCGTGCGAATTACAAAGGAAAAATTAAAGCGGCCAAAGATCTTAAAGTTTATAACCTTGGTGATGACTAATACTTACTTAACACCAAGCGTTTTATAAAATAATAAGGCTGGTATTTAAAAATACCAGCCTTAGTTTTTTGTTAGGAATGCTTATCTAAGAATTTTTATTTAAGAAAATTTATTGCGAATTAAAGTTTGCTAAATAGCGATCCAGTGCATTGGCGAACTCACGTCGATCCGTTTGATTGAGTGGTGGCGGTCCGCCTGACATAATACCGGTGCCTCTCATTTCATCCATAAAGTCACGCATGGTGAGTTTTTGTTTTATGGTTTCACGACTATAGGCCTCGCCACGTGGATTCAGTGCTTCACCTTCTGCTTCCAACACCTCCGCGGCGAGAGGAATGTCTCCGGTAATCACCAGATCACCGGGTTTGACGTTTTGCACGATGTAGTTGTCGGCGACATCGAAGCCTGATTCAACCCGAATGGACTTTATAAAAGCAGAGCGGGGCGTGCTCAAGGGTTGATTGGCGACTAAAATAAGTTGGATTTTGACCCGTTCTGCAGCCCGAAACAGGATGTCCTTGATGACTTTGGGGCAGGCGTCGGCATCGACCCAGATTTGCATGATCTTGCTCACTTTTTAACAAATAAAGCATGCAACATAGCACACAAATCGTTACACTACGCGCCCTCCTGAGGATCTGCCAAAC
>CAMYOL010000045.1 GCA_947260005.1 uncultured Ectothiorhodospiraceae bacterium | reverse complement strand
GGCCAACAGCAAACCCATTTACTGACAGGCTATGTACACAAGGCCTATCCACCCATTTATGCAGAGTTAGCACGATTTGCCGGCTTTGATAACGCGATGATCGTGCGTGGCGTTGAAGGCGGTGTCATTGCTTCATTGCAACAACCGGCTAAACTGTTTAGCTACACAAATAAGGGTGAAGAATCCGATATTGAAATCAATCCAAAGGATATGGGCATTACGCAGGAAACACGTGCGGTGCCGATTCCAAAAGATTTACCAAAAGTTACAGCGAATACCGACGACATAGCCAACGAGCTTGACGTTGATGCCGCCGCTAACCGCGCCGCTGAGCTTGGTCTTGAGGCCTTAAATGGCAAACAAGGTCCAGCCTTTGACGCATTGGTATACTCAGCCGCCATTTGTTTAAAGCATTTAGGTCGGTCTGATGATTTTGCATCCGCAGCCAAACAGGCTCGTGATGCGTTGACTTCGGGTAAAGCGCTTGCACATTTTAATGCAGGCTGATTTGCCTAAACGAATTTAGTTAATTTTTTTCTAAATACTTAAAGTATCGATACTTAAGAGGAGATAACGATGAACCCACAGGACTTAAAACTCTATCATGACCATGTAGAAGCAATGGAAAAAGCCAATGTTGACCCTGAATACGTACAAGGTTGGCAAGGTGGTTTTTTGATTAACCCTATTCGCGAAGAGCAACGCCTCAACGACGCTTATAGCAGTGGTTTTGATGATGGCACTGAGCGTAACATGGATAACTATAAAAACTTTGCTAAATAAGTTTTTATAACGTCGCTATTCCAGACGACCTACCCCACGGCTCATTTCCCGCGCAGGCGAGAATCCAGCTTTGAGGTAAAGAAAATCTGGATACCCGCCTGCGCGGGTATGACGAAAAAATATTTCGCTCATTAGCTATACGGTGTTATATAAAAAGGTGGGTCGCTCCCACCTTTTTTTATTCCTAATATATTTAAGCGAGCAACGCAACACTCTTAGCCTGCGCATACACTTGCTTTCCAGGTTTCAACCCCAACACTGACGCCGATTTACGGGTAACACGTGATAACATCGGCACACCGCCAACTAATAATTTCACCGTCACCTGCGATATCCCGTCTTCATTTATCTCTTCGACGATAGCAGGAAATATATTTAAAATACTGGTGTCGTTTTGGTGTTCTAAAGTAATACTGACATCACGAGCTAACACCCTCAACCTGGCTGTTTTACCGATGCTCAAGTTCTTGTGTGCTACGGTAAAACGACCGCCGGAAAATTCCATATAGGTCAGTTTGTATTCTTCGTCGTGCTCGACGACTGTCGCCTCAATGAGGGCTTCAGCATCGTTACCCTGCGCGAGCGGCAGATCAAGACGGGTCAACATCTCACCAATCGAACCCGATGCTTTAACGCGCCCCTCTTCTAGCAAAACCAAATGATCCGCCAGGCGTGCGACTTCATCGGCTGAGTGACTGACGTAGATGATTGGGATATCAAGCTGATTATGTAACGACTCAAGATAAGCAAGGATCTCTTGTTTGCTTGTTTGATCTAATGCTGTAAGCGGTTCATCCATTAACAATAACTGCGGACTCACCGCCAATGCACGCGCGATGGCGACACGTTGCCGTTCGCCGCCTGACAGATTAGTTGGTTTACGTGTGAGTAAGTGCTCAAGCCCTAACAATTCGACTGCCTGCTCGAGTTTAATCGTTTGTGCTGATTGAGGGGTTCGTTTAAATCCATAGTTAAGGTTATCTCGCACATTCAAATGCGCAAACAGACTCGCCTCTTGAAACACATAACCCAATGGACGATGGTGTGGTGGAACAAAATTATCTGAATCCTGCCAGTTTGAATCACGAAACTTTAGATAACCCTGCCGATGCTGATCGAGCCCGGCTATGGAACGTAATAAAGTCGTTTTCCCACAACCAGACGGACCAAATATGGCGGTCACATCATGCGCCGGAATACAGAGATCCGCGTGTAAAGAAAAATCATCCCGTTTGATTTTAAATTTGGCCTCAATCATAGCTGAATTGGCCTAAAACGACGATTAAGGGCGTACACCGCAATCAACATCAAAAAAGACAGGAGTAACAAACCGCCTGATAACCAATGCGCCTGTACGTATTCCAAACTTTCAACATGATCATAGATAGCAATCGACACGACTTGAGTCTCACCGGGAATGTTGCCACCGATCATCAGCACGACACCAAACTCGCCGAGTGTATGGGCAAAACCAAGCACCGCCGCCGTTAAAAAACCCTGACGAGCCAGAGGGATGGTCACGGTAAAAAACCGATCAAGCGGTGAGGCACGTAAGGTCGCAGCGACCTCTAATGGACGTTGTCCAATTGAAGTAAAGGCATTTTGGAGTGGTTGCACGACAAACGGCATTGAGTAAATAACTGAGCCAATGACCAGACCCGTAAAGGTAAAGGCCAAAGGTCGCCCACCAATGGCGTCCATCAACCCACCTACTGGCCCATTTGGCCCGAGCATAATCAGTAAATAAAATCCTAAAACCGTAGGCGGTAAAACTAAGGGTAATGCGACAATCGCTTCGAGGATAAACTTATATCGCCAACGAGTACGCGACAGCCACCACGCAAAAGGCGTTCCCAGCAACAACAGAATGACCGTGGTAATAAATGCCAGTTTTAAAGTGATTGCAAGTGCAATTAGATCGGGTTGACTAAACATTAAGGCGTATCGTAACCGTAATCACGGATGATCTTCAACGCCGCTTTACTTTTAACAAACTTTATAAATTCACCTGCAGCAGTCGTGTCTTTAATCATCACCGCTTGTTGCTCGATTGGTGTGTAAAGTGACTCAGGAATCAGCCAATAAGAACCTTCTATTTCTTGCTTAGGGTTTTTAATTTGAGAATATGCCACAAAGCCTAACTCAGCATTTCCGCTTTTGACAAACTGAAAGGTTTGACCAATGTTTTCACCACGAACGATTTTTTTCGCTAAGCCATTCCACAGCTTGAGATTTAATAAAACTTCTTTTGCCGCTCGACCATAAGGCGCAAGCTTGGGATTGGCTATTGATAAATAACGAAACGCTTCGCGTTCTAATAATTTAGCATCCTGCTCGATAACGTTTTTGCGGGGGCTCCAGAGTACAATTTTTCCAAGCGCATAGGTAAAACGGCTATCGGTAATAGCGGCGCTCTGTTCTTCTAATAACTTTGGCCTATAAACATCAGCCGCAAAAAATAAATCATAGGGCGCACCATTTTTTATCTGTGCGTAGTGTTTTCCCGTCGAACCAAAAATAAGCGTGACTTTATGATCGGAGTTTAATTCAAAACGTCTAGCAACTGAGGTCATTGCTGTCTTAAAGTTACTGGCAACCGCGACAAGAATTTCAGCTGCGATTGAGTTCGCAGGCAAGATAAAACAACAACTGACTAAAAATGAAATGAATAGATTTCGAAAAATATTCATCGTAAATAACGGTTAAGAAAACTAATTCTTAGAAAATACCGTTTATTTAAATAAATTAGGGAGGGCTTTATCGAGTGACTCTAACAACTCAGGTACTTCCACATCCATAACTTGTTGAGCAACCCATTTTTTATTTTTCTCGCCCATCTGTTCGGTAACGAGGTCACCAAAAAATCGACGCATCGGAAAACTAGGACCGCCCTCGTCTTCATTGTATTGAAATTCAGCATAATCACTCATACGCTGGTTAAGACGGTCGACAAAATCCTGTCGGTAGTCGCCAGGCCCCACCAGGTCTCGTTTATTATCTTCGATGTGCTTTGCACACTTAATCGATAATTCAGTCATGAACCGTTGTCGTTCATTGTCATCGAATTTCTCTATGGTCATGCGATCGATGATGTGTACCGTAAAACAAAGGAACTCGGTCATGATTTCAATTCGCTGAGCCGCAGTGTCTGTTTGAAAGTCATTATTTTCAAGATTGAGGGTCCCATTTTGGGCAATTCGAACGGCGATAAAGGCAAACGCGCCACCTAACTCCTCTACTGAGTGGGTCTTATCTTTGTTATGCCATTTACTTTTAACTCTCACAAAATCACCTCAAAATTCACTTGTAAAACAGGGGGTTATACCATCAGAATCTAACATCAACCAAGTGGCAGGGCTACAACGAGCATGCTAGGATTAAATCATTACTATTTTACTTTGTTATTAATACGACTCCAAGTTATAAATTGGGCCTGAATTGTGTAAATGTATGCCGATGAATCTTGACCTCTCCAGCTTAAAGCAAACAGTGCAAAATAACTGCCATATTGCGGACTCGAATGCCGCAGGCAATTACACGCTTTGTATTTACTTGCTGAAAATGCGTGAATTCTATCGCTGGGAAAGCGGTTATGACTTTGGCGACAACTTACCAAATGATGAAGTCGGTAAATGGCTGCGTGAACGTGAAGTTCTGTGGGATGATATTGTTAACAATGATTTCTCAATGCTCTCTATCGATGGTAATGACTACGATCCGTTTGATTCCGATTCGATCAATAAAACCTTAAAACCCCAGCACCTGGTTTACAGTGCCGGCTATGGTCGCAATACCAATGCACACTTCTTTTTAGGCGTATTAGAACGTAACGAACGTTATAATAATTTTGAGATCATCGTCGTTGCTGATGAATACGCCCGTGACCTGACTGCACCTCCTGCGATGAGTCAGGGAACCACTATATATATCAGGCGTGAAGCAATGCGTCGAATGATCTGGGAAAAGTATGAACAATGGTTATGGGATAGACCCAATAATGCAATGGCACGCGCCTTAAAATTCTATGATTTTGAAGGCGATCTGGATGGTGCATTAACCCAAATGACGGATTCCGAATTAAACACGGCCGTATTACACGAAATTGGCGAAGCAAAAGTATTTGAATTACTTGGTGAGGGATGGGAAAAAATGTTGTTTTCAATGCCCCATTCTAAACTTGAAATGATGTTACGTGCAGCGCGTGACCATCTTGCTGATTGTCTTTCTACACTCCCTGCGTTGCTTGAACAAAATAACCCAGCCTCATTACATTTTTATTTTTCTAATCTTACTCATATGCGTAAAGCGCTTTCACCCAGCCTTATGCCTGCTTATGAATCCTGGATTGCAAATAATGATCTATCCGAGTTACATGCTTATGTGAATAAAGGTGTGACTCATTGGCAAACCCTATGCAGCTCAGTATTGGAAAGGTGGCAATCTAATCAGGAAATTCTGGCTGACAAACAAGTCGAATTCATCGAAAATAATACATTCTAATCAAATAAGTTGTAATCCATGGAAAAAACCACCCCTTCACTTTCTACAATCAAGGAAGTAAAACCGCATAGTTTTATTTTTGAAAAACATAACTCCATCCCGGCACAGGCGTGTCAGGAAATGATCAATCGATTCGAACACCATAAAGAAGATCAATATCAAGGTCGAATCGGACAAATGGCCAAGGAAGACCAAAGCATTAAAAAATCGACGGATCTGGTGGTTAGCGGTAAAGAACATTGGCAGGACGTCGATCGAGGTTTATTTTCATCACTTGGTGTCGCCATCAAGGAGTTTCGTGAAACCTACCCTTATTTTAAGGGGCCCTTCAAGGACATGGGCTATGCGATTCAACGTACTGAACCTGGCGAACATTACCACTGGCACATCGATGGTGGCTCACATGAGTTTAGTCAACGACAATTAGTTGCTTTATGGTATTTAAATGATGTACCCGGCCCTGGTGGTGAGACTGAATTCTTATTTCAGGATGTAAAAATTAAACCTGAACAAGGTAAGTTAATCTTATTTCCTCCGTTCTGGACACACGAACATCGCGGGGTCACTCTGGAGCAAGGCGTAAAATACATTGCAACCACTTGGATAGTGTTTGCCTAATTGCGAACAAAGCATTATGTCGACTGACACCCAGGAAACTATCAATATTAATGTTCACTTATCAACCCCGCAAAGCCAGGCCGACTGGGAGCAGTATTATTATTTACGCTGGGAAATACTACGTAAACCCTGGGGACAGCCCCTTGGTAGTGAACGTGATGAACTCGAAGATTCTGCTTATCACCTGATGGTTACAACTTATAGCGACACCATCATAGGGGTAGGAAGACTACATGTAATTAATCCC
>CAMYOL010000044.1 GCA_947260005.1 uncultured Ectothiorhodospiraceae bacterium | reverse complement strand
GGAAGATTTGTTTGAAAGTGAGTTTTTCGGTCACGCGAAAGGTTCTTTCACAGGCGCAACGGATAATCGCCCAGGGCGATTCGAAGTTGCGGATGGCGGGACCCTGTTCCTGGACGAAGTAGCTGAAATCCCATTACACTTGCAGGGTAAATTATTAAGAGTACTACAGGAACAACAGTTTGAACGTGTCGGAGAATCAAAAACTCGTCATGTTGATGTACGTATTATTGCCGCAACGAATTGTGATTTAAAACAACAGGTCGAGTCAGGCAACTTCAGGGAGGATCTATATTTTAGACTCAATGTTTTTCCCATTGAGTCTGTACCGTTACGTTATCGACTTGATGATATCGCACTATTAACTCAACACTTTCTCAAAAAAGCATCTATTCGCGCAAACAAACCAAATTTGAAAGTTTCTATGAGTGAAATTGAGAAACTTAAAGCCTATCACTGGCCGGGAAATATACGCGAATTAGAAAATGTTATTGAACGCCAGGTCATTCTCACACGAGGTGACATGGTTCGTTTTGATGCGCTCGCCATAAAAAAAGAGCAACAAAATAGTCAAATTCATTTTAGCAAAGCACCCATCATGACCAGTCATGATATGAAACAGCATGAAAAAAACAACATCATTACAGCATTAGTAAAATGCCATGGAAAAGTGTTTGGATATAATGGCGCCGCAGAAATATTAGGGTTAAAACCAACAACATTATCATCGAAAATAAAAAAATATCAGATAAATCCCAGGCAATACAAATCCAGCAATAAAATTACTATAGAAACATAGTTGTTTATGAATATCTTATCATCTCGGTGCGAGATTTACAGGATTGCCTGGTGATACACAGACACCTGGAATCAGAACTATCCTGAAGCACACATTTTTCTAAAACACTTCCGAAGAAAATGCTTAGCAATTTGGTTCATCACAACTTTTAATCTTGTAAATTTAATTTCGGTGACAAACACAGGGACTGTTAATAGAGGGTGATGCGGGAATGACGGAAATGAAAAAGGCTCGCGAATGCGAGCCTTTTAAATTGGCGTCACCAAGGGGAGTAGGACATTCTGCTATCGCAGAATGAGACGGACGAAGTCCGCCCATAGGGTGAGTTGCGCCTACGCGCAACGAATCACAAAATTGCCTGGAGCAATTTTGGATGCGCGTCAGCGCACCTGTAGGGTGAAGGCCATGGACGGTCTTCATCAACCCCTGTTACCGCCGTGAAAGGGCGCGTTAACCGATTGATATCACATGTTTTTTACCAATGTTGTGCTCACAATTTGCTAAGGTTTAATAAAACTTATAACTATCACTTCGTTCAAATAGCTACCTTTTTTATCTATATAAGTGAAATCATATACTTTTAATTTGATCATAAAATGACTTAGTCACGCATCGTGGTAACTTCTCGAATTCCTCTATAATTCTTTAGTATGTGACACAATTTCTCAATATCTCCTTTTTGTACATACCCATCTATGTATTTATAATTTATATTATCAATTAATTCGGTTTCATTTTGAGTAGTATGTAGATAAATACTGCAATGATTACCACCCGTAACTCTTCGGATAAAAAAGGCAACCTCCAGACCACTTAATGATTCCAGATTCTGATCTAAAATGATTAGCCTAGGTTTTAAAGCAATATAGCTCCGTATAGCCTCTTCGTACCGGCTTGTTTCGAGTGTTGTGTATCCATGCTTCTTTAGTAAACAGGATACAAGTTGTCTCGAAACGGCATCATCATCGACCACCATCGCTTTTTGCTTAAACTGATAAATCTTTACATCATTCTGAGACACTTTCTGAATCCGTTAAAATTGTATGATTATTATTTAGGGCAGACCATAGCTCTTCAATATTAGTAAATGAGGCTGGTACATCATACCCTTCTCCTTCTATTGTACCCACAAGCTTATCTGGTCTATTTTCCTTGTATCGATATATTCGAATAACATAGCTTTGCATGCTCATTTGTAACCTCGGATTTTTTCTTTTTTACAGGGCACATAAGACTCACATGCCCTTTCACTTTAAGTTTTAATCAGCCGCATTCCTGCCAACGGACATATCCTATTTGGGCCTTACTACTTTTCTGGTAATCACCACCACCTTTATATTTTTCATAAACTGTCCACAAGCGAAGTTATCAGAACGGTTCGTCAGGAACTTGTAGTAAAGTCCAACCTGCAAGGTACCGTTCAATGGGGAGGTTCCTTACCTTGTTATGGCGAATTTTCCAACTTCCATCTTTTTGGGTAACTTTAAGAATTTTACTCTTGGGGTACCATCGTTCGAATGTATCGTTAGCAATCGAACATGGAGCACCTTCACAAGTTGAACCTGGCACATCCCAACCAAGTGCTAATTCCTTAATGGCTTTACGAAGCTGATTAGATCGACTGTTTAACTTCTTAAACACGGCTGAACTATTCGCAGCTTTTAAGCCAACTTCTGCAAACATTGGCTGCAAGCGTTTTAAGATAACATCTGATAGTCTTCCTCCTTTAGAAAGACTCGACCTATTCACAGCACCTTCTAATTTAACCCAGCCTTTTTGCTGTTTTAGAGATTGCGTTGAAACGGTTGCATTTGAGCCCTTCTGCTGCGACAAGAAAGCTGCATAATTAGTTACAGCCTTTGTAAGAAGCTCATTACCTTTTTTTACAGCATCACAATACGCACCCTCGCGATCCGTGCTGACTGAAGTCATGGCCTGACAGGATTCTTGTATATTATTAAATTCCGGATTAGAACAAACTGCGTTTACTTTTTGCATGCTTTCCCGATATTGTTTAATCTCATTTGTTTCCTGTACAAACAGGTCCTGACCATTACTCAGATCAACAAGCCAACGCATTCGTTTTTTATCCAATGATGAAATCTGACCACGAAACTTTTCACATATCTGTTCTAGAGTGTTTTTCTTAATAGTATCGATATTGGACTTTATAGCCTCCCTTCTGCATGCCTCTTTTGGCTTTAAGACTTGCTGTTGTGGATTGTAATTTGGATATGAATTTGATAATTCTTTGACGTATGCTTGATACGCATTATACTGCCCAACCAATTCTCTCCCTTTTTGGGTTGCGCGTCCTTTGGTCGAGATATTTCGCCACGCCGATTGTGCAGATTTAAGCTGTACATTCAAAGCATCAAAATATAGTCGAACCTGAACGGGATTTGTCCCTGCTACAATACGTTTCCCCTCAAAGATATTTTTATCCAATGGCACACGCGTTAATGCCCTCTTCATCGTAGCTAACCCATCTCTATCTTTCTTTTCCTGGTAGCTCATTGCGAATACTGAAGGAACAAACAACATGACTACACAAACCCCAAATAGAACTGAAAGAATTAATAATTGAATTTTTATTTTCACACTAGCATTCCTTATAACTATATAATTTACCGAACCATACAACTTTTAGTTTTATCATATTTAACATCAGTTTAATGAGCCAGTTATCGCTATTGCTGAAGGTGTTGAGTTAAGCAGAACCTCCGTTCCTATTTCTGAAAGCTCGCCCGTGTTTAAATTAATGCCAAAGGTAGTAAGATCGTTGGAATTTTTATTTACAACGTAGCCATAGCGGCCTGATAGATCAGTAGTTATTGATACGGGGTTGACATTTGCTGCTGTCGGCGCACCCTCTTCATTAAGCATACCCGTCACCTGATCAATAGAAAAAGTCAAAACATCATCTGAACCTTCATTTGCGGCATACAGATATCGACCAGAGGGTTCGATCGTAAGATCGATCATGTTACTACCAGATCCACTGACTGGCGTTCCAATTTCCGTTAATTCTCCAGTAATATTATCGATTGAATAACTAACAATGCTGTCACTACCTCTGTCTATCGCATATAAAAATTGACCATTAGGGTCAATTTCTGATGAAACAAATAAGTAACCTGCACCAACTAGATTTCCAATTGGTTGAATTAGACCGCCAGCTAAATCAATCCTGAACTGAGAGATTCCGCCATTTAAGTTTGATACATATATAAAACGACCGGTCGGATCGATTGTTAAACCAAGTGAAAATGAACCCGCATTTATAGGTGGGCTTATTATCGCAAGTTCACCGCTATTCTGGTTAATTCTATACGGTACTACAAAACTATCTCCCGTTATAGCGTTGCCAGTTAAGGCATAGACAAATCGCGCAGACGCTTCGATCTTAATATCAATAGCATTATAATTAGTGCTAATGGATGGAACGGAAAGTCGCGTTAAATCTCCGGCTGTATCAATAGCGAACTGTGAAATAGTGTTATTGCCACGGTGCGCAACATAGGCAAATCGTTTTAATGAATCGATAGCCATTGCCACCGGTCCAGCATCGGTTCGGAACTGATTAGTTGATACCGATAATTCTCCCGTATCGGAATCTATAGTCAATTTTTCAATTGAATTTGTTCCTTCACTAGTAATATATGCATAATCAGATGAATATTGTACAACATCATTTCCTTGAGTAATGACCATATCTATTGGAGTTTCTCTTGTATTGACTAAACCAAGCGAAGACAATCTTCCATTCTGATTATTCACGTCAAATATTGAAATGTCATTCGCTAGGGCATTGGTTACATAGAGATACTGCCCACTAGGATCGATATTGACTGATATAGGTTCATCATTCGTATCTAAAGGCCTACCAATCGGTGACAACACACCTGAAAATTGATCTATGCTATATGCATTAACCATATCCGAGCTAGAAAAACTTATATATGCATATTCACTACTATTGTCTATAGTTAACTCAAATGGAGCCGACAGCCTTGTCGCAAACGAATCTACCTGAACCAATGAGCCTGTACTGTTATTGACTAAAAATGTAGTAATCGTTCTCGTGTCTATGTCAACGGCGTATAAGTTTCTACCCGATTTATCGATTGTCAAAGAGCTTACTCCTCCCCCCTCGATCGCAATAGTATTTTGCATACCTTGAGTATTTGCATCCGCATCGATTGGAGATAATGTACCGTCAGCTTCGACTAAAAAAGCAGAAATATCACTGGAATTTGTATTGGCGACATAAACATATCGACCGCTTGGATCTATTTCAATATTTATCGGGTCGTCCCCACCAGATTGAATGCTTCCAACATACGTCAAATCACCACGACTTTCTTCAAGTAAGAATATAGAAATATCATCTGATGCTTGATTAACCGTGTATAGATGCCGACCTAATGGACTTATGGCAAAATCACTGGAATCAAGACCTCTCGTATCATAGGGGACATCGACTAATGAATTTAGCTTGCCATTTGTTTGGTCAATGGCAAAAGCTGAAATTGAGCTTTCACCAACACTACCATCTCGGTTTAGTGTATAGACAAATAATCCTCTACCGTCTGCTGATATTTTAATTGAATTATTTCCTCCTGTTAGGACATACCCGTTATGGCGTAATTGCTCCGTATTATTAGCAAAGGTGTACATTGAGATATTACTATTTCTGCCATTTCTATTATTCAATACATAGGCAAATCTGCCTAACCGAGAAACACAGGTTACAGCCACTTGAGCATCGTCATCGGTAATTGTTCCATTGGCATTATTAACTGAGCAGTCCTGGATCGGTCCTGTCGGGTCAGACAAGATTGAGACGGAAAATTCTTCTCCACTTAATACAGAACGAGAAAATGTGTAACCACCGTCATTTGCGATCGGTAAATCATCAAAACCATTGTTCTGCAAAACCAAACCTTCACCACTTAACCCAGAAACAGTTAAGCTAACGTCATATTGATTCGTGACACATACAATATCAACATCCGAAATATTAAAATCTGATACTGTTCCTGTTGCATTACTGACTGTGCACGTTTGCGATCGGAGAGTTGGATTAGTTAGTATTGAAACATCATAGCCATCCCCTTCAACCAGCTCTGCTGAAAAGGTAAACGGACCGTTGTTACTAATAACCAGTGAGTCCCCCAAATTATTCTGAATTGTTAAGCCACTACCACTTAACCCAGAAACAGAACCTCCGATCTGATATGCATCTTCCTCGCTAGAAGGTTGCGCAGAGCCCCCACTTCCACCACAAGACACTATAGAAACAATAAAACCTATTATAAAGATAATTCTCATATTTTTCATAATAAACACCTACCCTAACAATTTTTATTAATCATATATATCTACTGGTAACAGATTAAAAACATCGACACGATGTTTAGCAATAATTTACGTTTATTCCGAAATAACCGCATACCCCTCTCGGACTTCATCATTTACAGTTGTGAAGTCTCCTCCGAATAATATATTTCCATCAAAAGTAACCAGCGTTTCAATCGTGTTATTTGGATTTGGATTCCATGCCGTGGCTAAACCAGTTGTTCTATCAATAGCAGCAAGATAGCTCCTGCTCTCTGCTCCAATGTTCTGAAAGTCGCCACCCGCATAAACAACACTATCGGTCACTTTAAGTACGAAAACGCCATCATCGACAGAAGGATCCCATGCCGTGGCAATACCGGTTGCCCTATCCAGCTCAGCTATAAAACTTCGATTTAAACCACCAATAGTGGTAAACAAACCACCCACATAAATGGTTGATTCTAAAACATCGATATCACTAATCATGGAGTCGGCACTTGGATCCCAAGTTGTTGCTATGCCCGTCACACGATCAATTTCAGCGATATAGTTGCGATCCATTCCACCTATATTGGTAAAATTACCAACGGTATATACACTGACGTCTGTTACAAACAATGAATTAACAAGCCCATTTGCATTTGGGTCCCAGGCTGTAGCTATAGCTGTTGTCTTGTCGAGTGCAGCCAGTCGATTACGAGTATCGCTTCCAATCGAAGTAAAAAAACCACCCGCATAGATATTTGAATCTGACTTAGCCAACACATTAACGGTGTTATTTGCATTTGGATCCCAAGATGTAATTTGTCCATCTACACTATCGACTGCAGCAATATAGTTACGATCAACACTATTTACCTGTGTAAAATCACCGGCCACATAAATTGATTGACCATCGATAACGATTGAATACACCCAGTCATTCGCATTTGGATTCCATGTCGTCGGCTGGCCTGTAGTGATATCAACGGCAGCAAGATAATTACGAGAAACACCATCTATCGAAGAAAACCGCCCCCCTGCGAAAACGGTGGAATTTGAAACTGCAAGAGCAAAAACTCTATTATTAGGATTCGGGTTCCAGTCAGAAACCAACCCAGTTACTCTATCAATAGCCGCAAGGTGATTACGATCTTCAACACCAATTACATTAAAACGTCCACCTGCATAGATTAAGTTATTATCACCAGACAGTTCAGTAACAGAATTATCTGCCGAAGGATCCCAAGAAGTTAACCCACCTGTTGTAGTATCTACCTCTGCAATATAATTTCGTCCTTGACCACCAATCAGTCTAAAATCACCACCAATATATAAACTTGTACCTGCCACAATAAGTTTATTTATTGTTGAGTTTGGATTAGGATCCCAAGAAGTTGCCAACCCCGTGTTCACATCCAGTGCAGCAAGAAATCTGCGTGTTTGTCCACCAATGTTTGCAAACCCTCCTCCGGCAAAAATAATTAAACCATCCAGGGCTAAAGTTTTAACTGATCGACTTGCACTTGGATCCCAACTGGTCGCTAACCCGGTGGATATATCTAACTCAGCAATATAATTACGATTCTGTTCACCAATGTTGGTAAAACTACCACCAACATAAACCGTCGACACGCCAACTTGAATCGTACTAACGGTTGAATTAGCACCAGGATTCCATCCTGTCAATGAGTCGGTATTTAGATCGATAGCCGCTATGTGATTTTGTTCATTACTATCTATATTTCTAAATGCACCGCCTATGTATAGTATATTTCCAGAGAGTGCCATGGTATTAACGGCATTATCCACGTCGAATACAAAATTTGTGTCAACACTGCCGTCCGAAAATAGATGCACAAGGTTGTTTCGGGATAGCTGACCTACCTTAGTGAAGTCACCGCCGACATACCAACCATCGTTTCCATCGGATAGTACGGTTCGTACTTCACCATTGATTATTGGATAGTTTGGCTCCAGATCTCCGGTTGATGAATTGATGGGTACGCCAAATCCTGTACGTGGACCTATTTGAGTGAAACCACCACCAAGATAAACCGTGCAGCCATCCTCCGACACAACCATGGCTTGCACTTCATCATTAGTTATCCACATCTCTTGGGAAGGAGTTGTACAGCTAGTCCCTGGAGTATTTCCTGTACCGCCACCTCCTCCGCATGCAGTCAGCACAAAAGCAATACTATATGTAATAAAAAAGCCCCAATTTTTCATACTCACTACCTACATTGACAAGTTTCTTGTACTTTATGCTATTAGCGGTAACAGATTGGGAACAAAATAATATTTTGACTTAAGAAATATTACCCTCTTACTTTTGACACATAACTATTATTACATCATTATTTTCCCAACTGAGCAGACATATGATGGTAATGTTCTCGCAGGTTAAAACCTGATAACTCATAAACTGAACGAGCTGAATCATTAAATTTGTTAACTTCAGCATGCAATGCTTTAAACCCCAGGATTTCCAACTCTGCTTTAACGATAGATAATATCTTTAAACCAATCCCATTACCCCGATACTCCGGCTGAATATAAAACTCGCCTAGAATCGCGTCCCGCCCGATATACTCGATTGAATAACTAAAACAGATAGCGACATAGCCAATTGTTTTATTATCAAGCGTAACCAACCAGATACGTCCAAAGGAACTGGTACCTAATAAGGCGCATACTCCTATCCGGGTCGTCTCTTCTACATACGTAAGGTCTTCTTCCTGATGAAACATCTCAATAAGATCCAGAGTCTGCCTAAGATCCTCAATCGAAGTCATTCTTAAACGTAAGTCACCCATTGTTATTTTCCTTTAAAAATTAGCAGGAGATAGACAGCTATCTCCTGCTAAAAAACAGACGAGTGACGAGTATGTACGGAGAACGTCTGTAAGCTTAAACACCTAAACCTCATCTCTAAGGCTGACTAGTGCCTTCTTCAGTAACCGGTGTTGCAGGAGATATACTAATTGAATCCAAAGTCACGGCCGGTGTGTCACCACCACCGCCTCCGCCACCACAGGCAGTTACTAATATTAACAAACTTAGAATCGATAAAATTTTAGTGACATTCATAATCTCTACCTACTTAACTCTATAATCTTCTATTTATTTACAATGCGTAATTTACTTTAGATTGCCTGGAGTAAAGTTTTACTCAAGACATATGCTACAAGTTTAAACTACGGAGAAAACCTGCAAGCAACCTCTATGGACTACCAAGATCTATAACCGGTAATGCATCACCCATTTGAATAACATTGTTACCGACAGTAAGCGTATGCTCCTGGCCAAATTGACCTGAAGAATTATGTCCCCAGCATTTCACAGCTCCGTCATCCAGCAACGCACAAGTATGATTAAAACCCGCACTTATCGACAAGGCTGTCCTTCTTGTTCCTAAGTCAACAGCAGGTAAAAAGAAACCCATCTCACCTGGCTCATCTCCTCGATCATTTATATCACCTAACCCAAGCTGTCCTGTAAGATTATTACCCCAACACTTAACAGTGCCATTACTTAATAATGCACATGTATGCGAAGCACCAGTCGTGATTTCTTGTACCGGGCCTAATGTACCTAAACTAACTGAAAGTCATTATATATTTACTAAAATAACAGTAAGGAAACGACTTTAAGTTATTGCTAATTTTATCTCACCAATCTCACTAATTGCTCTGGTATGGTGGTAACCTTCCTACTCAGGTCGATGCGACCAAACCGAAAGTTAACTATTCCTGCAACATCAGTAATCGCATAAATCGTCGAGGACCAAAACTTGTCACCATCAACAAAAGGAAAGGCCTTTAGGTTGATCGCCGGCGAAAAGCACTTATGTTCAATAGTCGAAGCTAGTTCTTTAATATTAGGAATACGCCAATCTGTAAACCCTGCAAAACCGCCGGCATTATTCTGAGACTCAGCAGCCTGCAATGCTCCCTGCCATTCGAATTTAACTACTCCGATCTCAATGCAGACGTCATCGTCAAAAATATCTGCTGTACCGCTGTCGTTTATCACATAACCTAAAGGACAACGCTGCCATGTTAATCCCGTTCGGCTATCAAACACCGTTCCGTCTGCTGATGCGGTATATTGATAGGTAGGGTTTGTTGCAATAATTTGTGTATTACAAACTTGTTCCGCCTGACAAACACCTACGGCCAACATAAAAACCAAATAAGTTATTACTCGTTTCATCATTGTTTTATCCTCATGAATTCTCTATGGAGCAGGCACACCGCGTACAAGTCGGACAGTCATATCAGCCGCTTTATCGCCAAGCACCGTACTTGGATTAGGTAATGCCAGTTCCACATTCCAGGCACGGGTGGTATCTGACGCATCAGGAGTATTCGTCCACGTACGTGGTCCATCTGGATCAGAGGTAACGTTAGGAAAGTAAATTGCATCAATCCCATGCAGATTTATATTTGATGTCCAATCAATGTAACCAAGCGATAAAGCTTCATCCACCGTTGGTAGGCGCCAATCATTGAAACCGCAAAGGTTCATGGTATTAATTGCGGCAACATATTTTTCAGTATCGCAATTAGCGGTATCGAGACAGGTACCACCATTTTCTGTACCAACTGCTCCACCATCATTGATACCTGTACTGTTATACCAGGAGTATGTCCAGAGATAATGACGCAAATCATTCACATCACGTTTCTTGGTTTCCCAGATTAGACCCGTGACTTCATCACGCACACAATCCCAACTGTTGGCACTGCGTGGTAACGGGTTACCTGAATTATCCAGTTTGGTAAAGACAAAGCCTACCTCACCATCATTGGGATCATTGTCAGTGACATCACGACCAAACTCAGCATCTTGACCTGGGTGATCAGTTTGTGGGCAAGTTAACCCTGCCGTAACAGAATCTGCACAACGTGTCGCACCGGTATCATTCAATGCAAACAAGGTAAATGGACTATCGTCATCCATGATCGTAACTGTTGCTGTCGTTAGTGAATCAAGTAAATGCACCCCGACCGGATTTGAAAGCGTGACGGTAAAGGTTTCATCATTCTCAGGATCAATATCGCCGTTAATCGGAATCGAAATCACTGCCTCTTGTTGCCCGGTATTAAAGGTAACCGTACCTGTGCTGGCTGAGTAATCCGAACCGCTATTGGCACTACCGTTCGCCGTACTATAGTCCACAGTTACAGTATTAGTAGCAGGTCTATCCAGCTGCACCAGGATATTTGTTAATTGCGAACCACTTAGTCGCTCCTGTACTTCTTCCCGATACTGTCTGAAGTAAACATGTGGTTCATTATCCAATATCACACCTAACACAGAAGGCATGGCAAGATACGCATCACCGGATAGATTGCTTATTTCTAGCTCAATACTCTCTGCTGGTTCAACATCGTTGTCGGCATTGACCGGGACATTAATTACACCCGTAACTTGACCAGAAGGTATGGTGATCGAGCTCGAGTCAGGAGTGAAGTCAATATTTTCTGTCCCAGTTAAACCTCGAACATCATAATTAACGACGACATCAGTTAATGCAGGTCGGCTTATTGTAAGCACAAACTTCATATCCTCTGTACCACTCTCTGGCTCTGTAATTTGTGCCGCCTGTACAATCAATCCTGGTGTAGGTCGAACGGGAGAAATCCCACTTTGCCGTGCTAATCTTACTTTAGCCTGACTTGACTTGTCTGAGTTGAATACTACGCCATTTGTAAAATTAACTTGCCATGCATCTTGACCATTTAAAACTGATGTAGAAGACCAATAAGGGACAAAACCGGTATCAGGAAATGCATAACGGTTAATCGATGGTGTTTGACAAGAAACCAGTGATATGGATTCCAATTCTTTAATGTTTGGCAAATACCAGTCGTTAAACCCGGCAAAAGAATCCGTATTTGCCGTTTGCAGCGATGTTTGCCAAATATAATCCGTTGTTGAGTCAGGATTACATCTATCATCCTCTAATGTTGATGGCGTCCCATTCTCATCTAATAGAAACCCAACCGGACAACGTTGCCACATTAAACCGGTATGCATGTCTGTTGCCGTCCCATCCGAATTCACCACAAATCGAGAAACATCGGGTAACTTGTTACAAACCTGTGTTGTGCTATCAGCAGGTGTGTCAAGCGTTGCCAGCTCAAAACCACCTATGGAGTTATCCAATGGATCACCAAGTACGGATTCGGCAAATTGCTCAGCCGAATCCTCACCTACAGTCGACATGAGGTCATACCATACCGAATAGATATTTCCTTGTCTTATTCCTAAGAAATTGAGCGGTAATTTTTCAGTATACGAAGGGATCTCATAACGAAGGCCATAAAAACGACCATCGCGCCATTCTATACAGTTTCTATCTTTAGCGCGAGAACAGGTGCCTCGCGTATACAAGTATTGCGGCCGAACATCTATAACTGCAGGATGTACGGAAGTTGACATGACGTTACCAAAAAGATCCAAGAGTAAGAGTTCTGAAGCAAACCCATCTGTTTCAGTTTCTGGTAATTTTAATCTATGAGATTTTAATGGGTGCCCAATCATACCACTTACTTCAGATCGATGTTTAAAGACATATGGAATGGTATGTATTAAGCTTCGGTATGGAGAACCATCAGGGTTAAGTTTGTATACATCCACGGTAATCTCCATACCTGCATAAGGTGGAGAAAACGCTTCAACATTATTATTATTTAAAAGATTATTTCCTATATTCGATACCTTTTTAAGTTGCCGACGTTCACCACCAGCAGTCGCCTGAAGTTCAATCCAACTTCGGTTTAATATAAAGCTGGGTAAATCTGATGAATCACGAACGAATACCCCATTCCAAAATAGTGATTGATTTGCTGCATTCGAATTACTCTCAGGATCAAGACCCGTACGAGCGCGCGTACGAACTCGCCCAGTTTCATCAGAATAAACATAAGAATTTTGTTGTTCTTGTTCTCTCGTAGTTATACTGAAGCCGGGGTGATCCCATGGAATTGTCGATTGCACATCGATTGGATAAGGTGGAAAACCGAAATCATCTCTAAATCCACCTAAGTTTTGTTCATGCTGAAATATGTCTTCAACACCAATTATTCGTGAAAATGTCCCCGTAAACAAATTAGAAGCAGAGAACGATCTTGTTTGCCCATCTGCATTTGTCCATTTCGAAATAGTCAGGCAGCTCACCATTATCATGGTATAACTGAATTTATTGATTAAACTCATCTTAATTCCCCCCCTCTCACTAAACGAACCGACATCTCGATGTTGCGTATGGCACTTCCAGACGGGTTACCTGTAAAATCAATAAATGCAGAACCACCACTTTCCGTTGACTCTGAACTAGTCCAGTACATAGAACTAATTGAGTTTGGAAAAAACTGTGTGTCAATCAGTGGTGTGGCCGTCGCACCAAAATCTACCAGCGAAAACAGTTCATGTCGTGATGGTAAACGCCAGTCATTGGCACCGCACATACCTGAAACATTCACTTCGGTAACATATTTTTCGGTATCGCAATTACTGTCATCGACACAAGTGCCACCATTTATCGCACCTGGCCCAGAAAACGCTGTTATGCCACCAGAGCGATACCAGCTGTAATTCCAGTCTTTATCACGCAGACCGTCGTCATTGGTTTTCACTTCCCAGATCAAACCCGTCACATTATCGCGCACGCAATCCCAAGGCGTAGTTGCGTAGTCAGCAGTTTGATCCGCAAGCGGCACTCCGTTACTGTCTAATTTGGTAAATGAAAATCCAGCACGACCATCACCGTCATCATTATCTATGACATCACGACCGTGTTCGGCATCTTGTCCTGGAAATTGATCGGTTCCAGCTGTTGCATCATTACAAGCAAGACCGTTCGCCGTTGCATCAGAACAGGTCGTCACACCCGTATCGTTTAACACCGAGCCCGTTGCTGTTGGATTATCATCATCCAATATAGTCACAATTGATGTTGATTGTGTTCCGATGCTGGCACCGCCAGTGACATTCGACAGTGTGACGGTAAATGTTTCACTGGACTCCGGATCCGGGTCATTCGTAATAGGTATATTGATGGTTTGTGCTGTGCTATCACCATCGGCGAAATTCACGGTGGCGGAAGTCGTCGTATAATCCACATCTGCCGTGGCCGTGTTGCCACTTGTAGCAACATCCACACTGACGGCACCTAGTGTTCCGTTCGTTCGAGTAACAGTAATCGATACATTGCCCGCTGCTTCGCCAACTTGATAGGTCGCCGCACTGAATTGGAGTTCACCTGGTAATAGTGCCGTATCGTTATCAAGAATGGTGATTACAGAAGTGTTTGTTGCACCGAGTGTTGCACCACCCGTTGGATTGCTTAGCGTAAGATTTATCGTTTCATCCGATTCTGGATCCGAATCATTTACAACGTTAACCATGCCATTTTTTGGTGCACTGTCACCATCGTCAAAAAATACGGTCAGGGTTGCGTCATTAAAATCGTCTACCGCGGTCGCGGTTCCATTACTAGGAATAATATCCACGCTGACGAATCCGTCCGCCCCCCCTGTTCGCGTCACGACGAACGAAATTCCACCTGCGGATTCTGATTCCTGATAACGGCTGCTCGTGAATTCTAATTCACCTGGGTTGGTGGTTGGTGTGTCGCCATCCCCGCCACCACCGCAAGCACTGATAAATAGAAAACTTGAATAAAAAACGTGTCGGAGTCCCCTGTATTGCATTGTTCTCACCTTCCCTAACCGAATATGGTGAGAAAATAGCAACTTAGAGGTAACAGATTGGGAACAAAACCGACTTTGTTGAGACTTAAATGGGAATTAATCTTACAAACGTCTTAGTTTATGTAGCTCGTAGCAACCGTAGTGCGTTAGCCGGACATTTAAACCTAGTATAAGAATATGCAGATCTTTATTGTATAAATAGTATTAAGAAAATTGTGTGCAATTTGACATTAACCTGTGCCTAATTCAGAATATAATTTCTCCCCACTAGTATAACTTCGACTTCACAACATTATCGACCACAAATTATGTTAAGTTAAGTTAAGTTAAGTTAAAACCTATTTATTTTGAAGTTATTTTGCCAGGGAATTGCATGGATCAGACCACTCCACTACCACTAGCCAAACTCACAGCGCCGAGAGTCGGTGAGGTTTTATCACGTACACGATTATTTAAACAATTGGATTCAATGGCGGCTTTCCCGGTAACCTGGATCTCGGGTCCAGCCGGCGCAGGAAAAACAACGCTTGCCATAAGCTATTTACAATCTAAAAAACTTACCCCCTATTGGTATCAAATCGATGAAGGCGATCACGACCTGGCCTCATTTTTTTATCACCTTGGTTTACTAGGGCAGCAGATCAACCCCGATGCAGAACAATTACCCTTACTTACACCTGAATATCTACAAGGTCTGCAAACGTTTGCTAGAAACTTTTTTCGGCAGTTTTTTAGTCTATTGCCCAACAACAGTGTTTTTGTACTGGATAACTATCAAGATGCCGGTGAAGATAACCCTATTGATGCATTACTGCCGATTGCAGCACAAGAAATACCATCAACCATCCACGTTTTAGCCTTAAGCCGTACCACTACTCCCGATAATCTGACTCGTTTAATCACATCTGGGCACGTGCAGGCTTTAAATTGGCAAGCCTTACAGTTTTCTGAAGATGAAGTCTGTGAACTAATTAAGAATAAGTTTGATGGTTCCAATTTGTCTGATAATGATATCGTTCGTTTGCACTCCCAGACACAAGGCTGGGCTGCCGGATTAACCTTATATCTGACACAACATATTACAAACGACACTTTTAAACCATTCAATCAGTCACAATCGCAAACTGAGATATTCAAATACTTTGCTAGCGAGTTATTCGAACAATCTGACGATGAAATAAGGAAATTTTTATTACAAACGGCGTTTTTACCTAATATAAATATTGAAACGGCTAAACAAATAACGTGCAACAGTAATGCTCACAGCATTCTAAATACACTGGTTAATAATAATTTCTTCACTTATCAATTGAATAGTAGTGTCACTGCCTTCGAATACCATCCACTTCTTCGTGATTTCTTATCTAATCTTGCGCATAGTGAGTTAAGCAAAAAAGCTAGACTTCATTTGATGAAAAAAACTGCTGACATTTTAATTAGTGATAAACAACTAGTGGCTGGCATTGACTTGCTTATAAATGCTAATAGCTGGGACAAACTACCCAACCTTATAATAAAAAATGCAGAATCCCTTATAAAACAAGGCAGATACAATTTAATCATAAATTGGGTGCTATCATTACCGAAGCCGTTTTTTGACAAGGATCCTTGGTTACAATATTGGTTAGCCTCATGTTATTTATACATAAATCCAGCATCATCTGAATTACATTTCTCAAATTCCTACAATATTTTTAAAAAAGACAACAATTTACGCGGAATGTATCTAAGCATTTCTGGTGCACTTGATGCAATTTGGTTTCAACAAGAAAATTTACGCTCTATAAATAAATGGATTACCTATTTTGAATGTTTATATAGCAAATCCAAAAATAATCTGCCAAATAAAATTGAAGCAACTGTCCTAGCTTCGGTGTTGCGTTGCTATTTTTATGAAAAAACCGAACCTAATTACGCTAACAAGATCGTTCAGCGCGCTGAACATCTTCTTAAAAATATTAATGACCACCACTTACAATGTCAGCTCGCTTCTGGATTGATCTTCTATCTTTTTGCTTATGGATTTATGCCAAAACTCTCTTCTATACAAGAGATAACACATAGCCTTATAGCAGAATATAAGTTAGAGCCATTATCATTATTGCTAGTTAACATTAACGATGGGTTTATATACTTCTTTATTGGCGATTACTCAAAAAGCATCAATAGCATTCAAGCTGGACTCTACTTTTCTAATGAAAATGGTATTTCTTCATTAACGCCTTGGCTGCTTGCTATTTTAATTTATAATTTGCTCAGCACTGGTTCTTATGATATAGCTAGTGGTTATTTAAAAAAACTGCGTGAACACACTACTCTTACTCAAAGTAAACTGGATATTGCTCAATACCATTTACTTATAGGTTGGCACTCGTTATTAGAAGGTGACACCATGTACGCAAAAGAACAAATAAAAATGTCATTAACATTAATGGAATCTCATGGTGCAGTTTATCAAATTAACAAAGTACGTTATGGTTATTCGCTTTCCTTGTTTATTAACGGAGAGAAAAGTAAAGCCCTTATTGAGTTAAACAATATTCGAGACTCCATAAAGAGCTCCCCATCGAATATTTATTATTATATGTGTGACTTGCTTTCAGCCTGGATTTCCATTAAATCATCAAATACCAAAGACGCAAAACGATATATTGATCAAGCATTTAAACTAGCAAAAAGCAATGGTTATTTTGGACATCCATTTTATATTCCATTACAAATGACAGAGTTGTATGTTTTTGCATTACGAAATAAGATTCAATCAGACTACGTAAAAACTGCAATCACCAGAAACAATATAACTCAAGAACTAATTCCTCCTGATTTAGCGAATTGGCCCTACCCAATCAAGATATACGCATTAGGGAGATTTCAATTACTTTTAAATGATGAGGAAGTCACATTTTCTGGAAAATCACAAAAAAAACCACTGGAGTTATTAAAAGCCTTAATTGCTTATGGTGGCCGCGAAGTTCGAGATACTCGGCTGGCTGAAACTCTTTGGCCTGATGCCGATGGTGATGCTGCGCTTGACAGTTTAAAAACCAATATCGGACGCCTAAGGAAATTGTTAAAAGTTAAAGAGTCCATACTGCTCAATGAAGGTAAGATTAGTATAAATCCGCAGTATTGCTGGCTCGATATTTGGGCCTATGAACATGCGCTTGAAACTTCCGATAGTTCAATAGAACATCTGAAAAATGCCCTTGACTACTATAGCGATAACTTTCTATCTAGTGAACAGGATGCACACTGGATACTGGCTCCTCGCGAACGTCTGCGACGTAAATTTGTTACAGGCGCCGCTAATTTAGGGATGCAATACGAGCAAGCAAAGAACTGGTCAGCTGCCGTTGAGTGTTACCACAATGGACTGAGTACGGATCATCTCGTCGAAGCCTTTTATCAGGGTTTAATTCGATGTTATAAAAAGCTAGATCAACATTCAGAGGCCGTAAGAGCCTATCAACAATGCTGTACTGTCTTCAATGAACAATTAGGTATTGCTCCTGCAAAGCAAACCCAGGATTTGATCGACTAATTGTATTCTCAGCGTCCCCAAGGGTGCCGCTCTCGGCCGTGGCCCAGGCCAGCCTCTCGACTTCCAGTCTCACCTTCAGCTTGGCCTTAACGGCAGAGCCCACCCCATGATCGAAGCGAGTGCTTTGGGTCTTTGTACTTGGCTCAGGCCACCTTCTCAACCTCCGGTTTCACCTTGTCATGTACATCAGTCGAGCAGATTTTACGGGGATCGACATCTTGAATAAACTGGATTCCCGCCTGCGCGGGAATGACGGGCATAAAAAAGCGGGTTACAAAAACCGTAACCCGCTTTTTTTATTTATATGTCGTCCCCAAGGGGGCCGCTCTCGCACTTCCCTGTGCTTCGCGGCATTCGTATATCCTATACATCAGTCGACCGCGAAGCGGGAGAAGGTGAGACTGGAAGTCGAGAGGCTGGCCTGGGTCACGAACTTCAGTTTGCCCGAAGGGTAAGCTGCGATAGCAGCGAGTCAACCCCTGTTACCGCCGTAAAAGGGCTAGACAAATAATCGATTTATATGAGAATTTCACTCGTCATGTGCTTAAAATATGCTAATAATACTTCGATAACTGTCTGTTAATGGCTGTGGATTCAACCAGTCGCTGCAACACATTAAACTTAGCATGAAACTAAGGAGTGTTGCCAATGAAACAACGAAAACGGATTTGCTGTTTACTAAACCCTTAATTAACGGAAAGACACTATATATAGAATACCCTGCCCTTACTATTAATCAATCGGTTTAAACTACTGCTCCAGGAAGTCATCCAGGCCCTGCGGATAAGTTGCCGCATACCCCCCCTCAACAACAAATAAGGCGCTGTCTGAAAATTTGTTAATTTGCATACTTTTCTGACAGATCAAGTCAAGCAAAATATTGATCCTCATCATTAAATTAAATATGTCTACTTTTAAATTCTGCATATTCGACTAATATTACATATGCATGACATAGACATGAAAGATTTGTTAATTATTTTAGTCCTGGGTTAATGAAGCGATATGATTAATAAGACTTATCTCTGGTGGAAATTCCTTTGTGTAATCGCAGTTATTAATATTGGCATCTGGCTGATTGCCATCTGGATGCGTTCAGACATGCAGGATTTTTCATACTGGCACCCTGTTCTATCAGGGATTTATGTCATGGCCTGCGCTTTTCGATCGTTTTATCCACGCATTGATCTTGAACGTTACTGCCTGTTCGACAGGCCAATTTCCTCCGTAGCTCTTGGCCGCACTACAGCGACGATTGCTGAGGTTTGTTTTAGTATTCAGATTGCGCTGTTGATCTATGACCTGGGTATTCTGTTGAGTTCAACAGCAATTGTTACGATCGCCTATTTTATCGTTCCAATTATTGTCATTGCGCAGATTTTTTGCTGGCGTGCAACAATCACACTCGATCATTTCTGGCACGGCATGGAAGAGGTAGCCTGGGTGTTGATGATCGCACTTGCCGCTGGTTGTTTTGTGGCAGGCTATATGGCATTAGATGGCATTTATCAGGTACTCATGGCAATCGGTTTGCTCGGTTGCATCGGAAGCGCCTATATCATGCTTTTTGTCGATATCCCCATGTACTTTTCAAGAAAAAAACAAGGTTCAGTTTCTGGAATGCGCTATCTGAGCATTGGTAAAGGGATTAAGGATACCATGACTCGCCGCGTTCAAACCAGTGACTGGAATATCTGGAAAAGAGAAGCAGTCTGGATTACTTCTTACTTTACTTTCGGTGTCTGGTTGAGCATTGGAATGGTGATGATAAATTTTCAGGCCTGACCATCTTACACCATCCCGGTATAACTTACCGGGATGTCATATTACTATAATCATCACGTAACACATCTGTCATATAATTCGCATAATTTCTCAGTCAGTCATTCTCTACTCTACTGAAAAGAAATTTTGTGATTAAAGACAAGTTTGCAAATCCGGTATCAACCGACAGGCTGTCATTTTCTGAACGGCTGAATTTTCTCATCACTAACCGGATACCAAGGCGTTATGCCACGATATTGATGGGCTGGTTTAGCAAGATTAGCAACCCTTTGATTAGCTCTCTTTCTATATTTATCTGGAAAACCTTCTCTAAAGAACTCGATTTGTCTGAAGCCAGGAAATCGAAATTTGATAGCCTGCATGATTGCTTTATACGGCAAATTAAACCCGGTGCCCGGCGGGTAAATCCTGACATAAACGTCATCACAAGCCCTTGCGATGCGATCATGGGTGCGCATGGGAAAATAAATAATACTGAAGTTTTCCAGACCAAAGGCTTTCCTTACCAACTCGAAGAGCTGTTACCTGATGAGGAGTTGGTTGAGCGATATCGGAATGGGATATATATCACCTTGCGCTTAAAGGCAACGATGTACCACCGTTTTCATGCGCCCTGCAATTGTCACGTTGGAAAAGTGACTTATATTTCCGGCGATAGCTGGAATGTCAATCCGGTCGCATTGAAAGTCGTTGAAAAACTGTATTGCAAAAATGAGCGCGCGGTTATTGATCTAAAACTAAACGAACCTGAATCTCATATAACGCTTGTGCCAGTGGCCGCCATTTTAGTCGCAGGAATAAAACTACATGGTTTACCAGAAGTTCTGGACTTGCGTTATAAAGGTCCAAATCAACTGCATTGTAATGAAACGTTCACAAAAGGCGATGAAATGGGTTATTTCCAGCATGGTTCTACCATTATCATTTTTGCGAATAACCAATTCAAACTTTTAGAAAGTATTTCCACTGGAGAACATATCACGATGGGTCAGCCTTTATTCAGGAAAATAAATCCCGATACGTGACTTTTTGATCATATTTAATTTAAAAATTGAAAATAATTCCACTTTTTAACCATTTTGAAACACTGATGACATAAAAATAGAAGGTGTCTGAAACAAATATTTAAGGAATTCTATCATTATGAAATTTTTAGACGAATTAAGAGAACAGCGCTGGGATGATCATCGATATTATCATCAGAGTCGTATCAACCAGTCATTACATTTAATAAGTGCAATGAGTTTTGTAGGCGCCTATGCCCTGTTGTTCGTAAACCCTGTTATGTCCGCTTTCCTGGGCTGGGTCGTTGCCATGGTGACTCGTCAGACGGGACATTTCTTCTTTGAGCCTAAAGGTTATGATCATATTAATGATGCTTCCTTTGAACATAAAGAGGATATTAAAGTAGGTTATAACCTGAAGCGAAAAGTTGTGTTATTGAGCATCTGGATATTATTACCCGTTGCCTTATGGATCTCACCCACTTTCTTCGGCGTGTTTGAACCCTACATTGGTACTGAGCAATATCTTTATAACCTGAGTCTGCTCTGGTTGTTCCTGGGCGGTGGAGCACTTTTATTCCGTACCATCCATCTTTTTTTCATTTACGATGTCCTGGCGGGTCTGGTCTGGCTAACGAAGATTCTGACTGACCCATTTCATGACATCAAGATTTACCACAAATCACCATTTTATCTATTAAAAGGTGAGCTGCAGGATCCTATGCATCATGTGAAGTCTTAACAGTTAAACATGTAGTTGTAGTTACCGCCCGTTATTTGGGCGGTTTTTTTATATGATTTAGAAAAGAATTATTTCTTTTTAGATAATACGACGCTAAGCATTTCCCTCAGGATTTGCTTCTTTATCGATTTATTCGTCAAGCCTTCTGCTTGCCACCACCAGCCATCTAGTTGCATAGCTTTTGCTGCGTCAACAAATTTCTGCATAACCTCTTCATATGCCTCGTCTGAGAAATCGTGACTCATAATCACACGACCACTACCGACCCAGCTGATGGCCAGCCCCTGCTCACGCAGGTAATACTGGAACATCCAGTTGTAACGACTGGGCCTTGTATAGGTAATCATCCATACCGAGGTCATATTAAATATCTTGACGGGAAGATCTTCCTCAGTAAGGCGACGGTTCAGCTGTTCGACTCGATGATTCCACAATCCATCTATGTTTTTATAGGATTGCTGGATTTCTGGTGTTTCTATGCGCCTTAAAAACTCATTCATCGCCCCTATTACATAGGGGTGAGAATTAAAGGTACCACGTGCAAAGCAGATTCGGCTGGGGCGATCATCTCTGAACCGCTTCATTAACCTGTGTGTACCGCACACCACACCTACCGGCAAGCCACCGCCCAACGTCTTGCCCAGAGTAACCATATCCGCCTTCACATTAAAATATTCCTGTGTCCCGCCATAGGCAAGCCGAAAGCCCATGAATACATCATCAATGATCATCACGATGCCACGTTCATCGCAAACATCACGCAGTTCCTGTAACCAGTCTGCATACGCCTGCTTGTCATAACGTGCCGAGCGACCACTGTTGACCAGGGTTGCATCGGAAGGTGCATTAGCATTGGGATGTAATGCCTGCAGAGGGTTGATCAGGATACAGGCAATATCCTTACGTGTACGCAATACCCTTAAGGTATCCTTATCCATATCTTTCAGAGTGTAAACATCGTTGACCTTACGGTCATTGCCAATGCCTGGTTGCACCCCATCCCACCAGCCATGATAGGAACCACAAAAACGAACCAGGTGAGTTTTACCTGTGTGATAGCGAGCCAGACGTACGGCCTGCATGACGGCCTCGGTACCCGACATATGAAAGGAGACTTCATCAAGCCCGGTGATTTTTTTCAGCTTTGTGACATTGTCTGCGATCAACGGATGATATGGACCAAGTACAGGGCCAAGTTCTTTGACCTTTTCAATACCAGCATCCAGACATTGTTTATAAAAATCATAACCAAAGACATTTACTCCATATGAACCCGTCAGGTCATAGGACCAGTTTCCATCCAGGTCTCTGACTTTATTAGCTTCAGTGGCATCGACCAGGGTAGCCATTCTCAAATGCTTTTTGACATAGTCACGATATTGAAACGGTACACGGTAGGCATTGGTAAACAGAACGTCGGAAATACTGTCTTCGAGTTCTTCGCTAAGTTGCAACGATTTAGGTGACCTGGCCAGAAAATGTTGTTCAAGCCGTTCAAAACCCTGACTGCGTTGCTGGGCGATCTCATCAGGTGCCCCATCGCTGTTAAAAAACTGCTTTTCATCAAATGCATAATACGGCATAAGCGTGGCCAGACGGCGCGACATTTTTGAATGGCCGTGAACAGAAGGGTGTTTCGCCTTTGAAAGTCGTAAGCGGGTCTGTATTTTCCTGACGGCTAGCAATCCACCTGTAAGATAAAGAAAATATAGCCCAAGAGTCGTTTCCATTATGTTTCCTCTCATCTTTTTATGACAGAAAGATGACATTAAAATTTCAATGAATAATCAACGACTACTTAAACCATATTCATGTTTAATTTGTGTTACATAGCTGAATATTTAGCGGCATGCAGGTGATTCAGGGCCGGCCAGATCAGTCGCAATCAGGCCGGCTCTGAATATGAGCACGAGAGTAGTCGAAGAGCATCTAATGCTGCCCCAGGAGGATGTTTCCACTGCAGGACAGGGAAAGCGCGGAAATTGAATCTAGATGAAACTTGTAGCAATCGATATAACAAGTAACACGGAAACAGCTATTGCACTCATCCAGTTATATTGTTTACTTGTTAACTCCATAATTAATCCTGCCATAATAGATTTCTTAAAATTCTATGGTATAAATGTTCAAGAACAATGACTTTCAGGTTAAGGATATATGAACCTGTCCAGGTAAAATTTATTCGCAATCAATCTTAACCAAAATGTAACCAAACTGGCATAACAGGGAAACACAGGATAATTAATTTTCTTTCTTCTAATTTCAAGGATACATTACAGGGAGAAAACAATGTCCACAGTAAAAATGAATTTAGTTAAACTTTTTCTGTTACTCTCATTAATCATGGTTCTGCTTAGTCAGGTTG
The DNA here is from genome assembly GCA_947260005.1 of uncultured Ectothiorhodospiraceae bacterium. Taxonomy (GTDB): domain Bacteria; phylum Pseudomonadota; class Gammaproteobacteria; order UBA6429; family Thiohalophilaceae; genus SZUA-24. Next base: position 15,965 of record CAMYOL010000044.1, on the reverse strand, counting down.
TTCTAGCCGATGAACGCGAATATTCTGATCATTCATGGAAAAACAGAAATAACCAGGTAGTTCAGCTCGGGCCACGCCCATTTTTTCTTGTACAGGATATGGATGAAGGTAAATTAAAGAAAAAGCTTAAGTCCTGTAAAAAAGGACCATTCAAGCGAAGTGACTTTTCAATTGGTCACCGCGGCGCGCCACTTCAGTTTCCTGAACATACCAAAGAATCCTACCTGGCAGCAGCTAAAATGGGCGCTGGCATACTTGAGTGTGATGTCACTTTCACTAAAGACCGAGAACTTGTCTGTCGCCACTCACAATGTGATCTGCATACCACGACGAATATTCTTGCAACGCCTCTAGCAAACAAATGTACTGTACCTCCCGATTACAGTAGTGCCACCCCCTTTGCAAATGTTCGCTGTTGCACCAGTGATATTACTCTTGCTGAATTCAAAACTCTTCAAGGAAAAATGGATGCGGGAAATGCTAATGCTGCAACCCTTGAGGAATATCTAAATTCAACATCATCATTCCGCACTGATCTGTATTCTGCGAAAGGCAGCTTGTTGACGCATGCAGAAAGTATCGAGTTATTTAAGAAGCTTGGTGTAAAAATGACGCCTGAGTTAAAGTCACCAAGCGTGACCATGCCATTTGAGGGTGGGTACACGCAACAGGATTATGCGCAGCAAATGATTGACGAGTATAAACAAGCAGGCGTCCCGGCCGGCGATGTGTTTGCCCAGTCATTCAACGTAAATGATGTGCTGTACTGGATTCAGAATAACCCTGCTTTTGGCCAACAAGCTGTATATCTGGATGGTCGTTATGATGATGCAACTTTCGATCATACTAATCCTGCTACATGGTCACCAAGCATGGAAGATTTGACTGCATCAGGAGTAAAGATCATCGCACCACCTATGTGGATGCTGTTAAAACTCGATGGCGACAAAATCGTGCCATCAGACTATGCAGTCGCAGCTAAAGCAGCCGGACTGGACATCATTACCTGGACACTTGAGCGTTCTGGTCTATTAACATCCGGTGGAGGCTGGTATCACCAAACCGTAACCGCCGCGATCAATAATGATGGTGACACCATGCAGGTTCTGGACGTATTAGCACAGGATGTGGGCATCTTAGGTATATTTTCTGACTGGCCAGCAACGGTTACTTATTATGCCAACTGTATGAAACTAAAGTAATTAACAACAATAACCATATCCTCCTGAGAAACCTTGGCCAGCTGAATAAAGCTGGCCTTTTTTATTCCTCAAAAATCAATTTATTCTCAAGCCGCCTATTAACTCTTGAGGCGCCAGTTTGATAATATTATGTAATGAATTCTTCACTCAGAAATTATCTGATTGTGACTGCCAGCTACTGGGGTTTCACTATTACTGATGGCGCGATCAGAATGCTGGTTGTGCTGTATTTCCATCTTCTCGGCTATACACCATTTGAAGTTGCATTACTCTTCCTGTTTTATGAATTTTTCGGCATTGTCACCAACCTTTTTGGCGGCTGGCTTGCTTCTCGCGTCGGATTAAATGTGACCATGCATCTTGGTATGGGCTTGCAGATAGGTGCCTTAGTTATGCTCACCGTTCCGGATCCCTGGCTATCCGTCGCATACGTTATGTTTGCTCAGGCCCTGTCTGGAATCGCCAAAGACCTGAACAAAATGTCAGCCAAAGCAAGTGTTAAAACCTTTTTACCTGAACATTCTGACTCCCGGTTATTCAAATGGATTGCCGTGTTAACCGGTTCCAAGAACGCATTAAAAGGTGCGGGATTTTTCATCGGTGCCGCCTTACTGCAATATCTTGAATTTCGTGGCGCACTGGTTTTTCTTGCAGCGTTTCTCAGCGTGTTCCTGATATTATCGTTTATTCTATTACCGGGAAAACTCGGCCAGTCAAAATCGAAAACTAAATTCAAACAGTTATTCTCCCAAACCCCGCAAATCAACTGGCTGTCAGCTGCACGGTTTTTCCTGTTCAGTGCGCGCGATATCTGGTTCGTGGTTGGCCTGCCCGTATTTCTGTATTCTGTTTTTGGCTGGAGTTTTTCTGAAGTAGGAAGTTTTTTTGCGATCTGGATCATTGGTTACGGCATAGTGCAGGCCAGCGCACCCGGATTACTCAAACGTAGCCACGCTGGTCGCGGACCAACGGCTATGACGGCTTTGTTATGGGCCGGTATTTTATTACTCGTTTGTTTCGGCCTGGCCATCGCTATGCAATTGAACATTGAACCCAGGGTAAGCTTGATCGTCGGCCTGATTATTTTTGCTGCGGTATTTGCCATTAATTCTGCCGTGCACTCCTTCCTGATCGTTGCCTGGTCAGACCAGGAAAAGGTTGCCACTAATGTCGGATTTTATTACATGGCCAATGCAGGCGGTCGACTAACGGGTACCATACTATCCGGTTTGCTTTATCAGAATTACGGTTTAACCGGATGCCTTTGGGCAACTTGTCTGTTCGTGTTATTTACTGTCATATTATCTATAAAACTTAATTCAAAGCATCAAATAGCTACCTGATGTTGTCACTAAATTGTCATTGGTTTGACCAAGATCTGTAATAAGGCCCAACCATACTGTCATAAATATTTAATGACTTAATGTTGAGTTATGAAAGTAACAGTATTCGGAACAGGTTATGTCGGCTTAGTTCAGGCCGCAATTTTTGCAGATGCAGGTCACAACGTTACCTGTGTTGACATTAAAACAGCCGACTGGAAAGGTTTATCATGTCACCCAAAAAGTCCTCAAAACCTTTGAAATACCGAGCCATATGGATATCTGATGTCCATCTAGGTTATAAAGGCTGCAAAGCTGAGTATCTACTCGATTTCTTACGCTCAACCGAAACAGAGTATCTGTTTCTGGTAGGTGACATCATCGATATCTGGTCAATGAAACGAACCATGTTCTGGCCACAGGCGCATAATAATGTCATTCGTATGATCCTTGGCAAAGCCAAACATAACACCAAGGTCATTTACATACCGGGTAACCATGATGAAGAGTTCAGAGCCTATAGCGGCATAGTCTTTGGCAACGTCGAAATCCATAGTGAATATACATATGAATCACTTGATGGCCGGCGTATCCACATGCTACATGGGGATAAATACGATTCCATGATGCAATGCAGTCGATTTATCGAGTTCATTGGTAATCTAAGCTATGACTTCATCCTGTACGCTAACCGCTTACTGGATAAGGCACGTCGTCGCCTGGGTTTTCCCTTCTGGTCATTAGCCAAATATGTGAAGAACAATATCAAAAATGCGATGGCACATATTCGTAAGTTTGAGAATATCGTCGCGGCTGATGCAAAGAAACGAGGCTATGACATGGTGGTATGTGGGCATATCCATCATGCCGATATTCGTTTAATAGATGGTGTCGTCTATTGCAATGATGGTGACTGGATAGAACATTGCACTGCCCTGGTTGAGCAACTGGATGGCACGATTGAACTCATTCACTGGTCTGACAAGCAACATGCTGTGAAATCCGATTCAGAGGCCTTACCGGAATTTCCACAGGTCGCATGAAGATAGCCGTTATTACAGACGCCTGGTACCCACAAACCAATGGCGTCGTCACCACCTTAACCCGCACCAAAGAGTGTCTCGAAAAAATGAGCCACGAGGTCCTGTTCATCACTCCACAGATGTTCAAAACCATTCCATTGCCAACCTATCCAGATATCCGCCTGTCCTTATTCCCTAGCAATAAGGTATTTAAACTGCTGGATGAGTTCGAACCTAACTGCATTCACATTGCAACGGAAGGTACGCTGGGTATGGCGGCCAAAAAGTATTGTAAAAAACGAAAAATTAAACATACCACAGCTTATCACACGCAATTTCCATATTATGTTCGTATGCGTGTTCCGATACCTATATCCGTTTCTTATGCATTTTTAAGACGCTTACACCGTAGCTCAGAACGCATCATGGTACCCACGGAATCACAACGCCAGGAATTGCTTAAGTGGGGCTTTAAAAACGTCGTGATCTGGACCCGTGGTGTCGACACGGAACTATTCCACGTTGGTAATAAAAACCACTTGAACGATGCTCGACCGATCAGTATTTATTTTGGACGGGTCGCAGTTGAAAAAAATATTAACGATTTTCTGGATATGGACATCCCCGGAACAAAATATGTTGTGGGTGGTGGTCCGGATCTTGAAATGCTCAAGCAAAAATATCCCGACGTCATGTTCACTGGATTTAAATATGGTGAAGAACTTGTAAAGCTTATTCAGTCATCTGATGTCTTTGTTTTCCCTAGCAAGACCGATACATTTGGTCTGGTCATGCTCGAAGCGATGGCCTGTGGCCTGCCCGTGGCAGCCTACCCCGTTACTGGTCCCGTGGATGTCGTACAAAATGGAATTACCGGTGTTCTGGATAACGATCTTAAAACTGCTACCATGCAGGCACTGGAACTGGATCCGAAAGACGCCAGGGCCTTTGCTGAAACTCGCTCATGGATGGCCGCTTCAGAACAGTTTTATGGCCACCTGGAAAAGAATCCTTCCCGAAATAATGCATCTATAGTGGAGACTACTGCAGCCGATGATATAGTCTGTTAATTCAGATAACCGTCAGTGCCAGTGTAGTTGTCAGCGTCGCAATTAAGGCACCCGCCACAACGTCAGTCGGATAATGTAAACCAAGAATAACTCTTGACATCGCAACCAGGGATGCAAATGGAATCAACAACCAGCCCAGCACCGGGTAAAAGCTCAAAACGATGATCGTAAAAGCGACGGCATGCAGGGTATGACCAGATGGGAAACTGTAGTGATCCAGCAGGCGGGCTCCCGGAATAATCTGTTGGTTGGTATTACACGGACGCTCGCGGCAGGTAATATTTTTTAACAACTTGTAAATGATCAGGTTCGCAACACCAACCACGACCATTAAACCCGATACTTTTAGTGCGTCTGAACCAAAATAAAATGGTAAACAGGCGATCAGGCTATACCAGAACACACCATCGCCTAGCCGGCTAATGATGGCAAAAAAGCGCTGAATGACCGGAGCGCTGAGAGACTGATTCACCAGTAGGCAAAAGTTCAGTTCTTTTTCAATCGCTCGCTGCAGTAATAATGTCGATTTGTCCTGATACATATATCCTGTTCTCATCGATTAAGCGTTTCTTAACAGGTAGTTTTGGATCTGGATATGGCAACTACGTTACATATGGATGATATTTTGATGACGTGAACGCTATAAAACCGACAGCACGAAGTTTATCTGACAATTTATAGTACTCAATAAGTGAAGTTACATGCACAATCGCATCTACATCTTTGGTCATTCGAATAGGCGGCGCCGCCTTATCGGTAATTAATAGCCCCGTTGCACAACCACCCAGAAATACCATCTCATCTGTTAACTCTCCAAGACGTTCGACAGTACGAATTAGAATCTCAAGATTTGGATTTTTTAATCGCATCATAGTGCTTAAACTTCCTTTTAATTAACTGTATTGCCTTTTGTTTCTCCCTAACACGTCCTCCACGTATCGCATCCACCAACGCTAACCACTCGTATAACTCAGGATCGTTTTTTGCGGCATTAGGCACCGAGCGATACAGAGGGGAAAAAGACATCCCGCGTACATCACCCTCGGCGTCCGGCCAGATCGGCGGTGGCTCATCATCGCCAACAATATATTCATTTAATGGTTCGGCGGCATATGAGGTTGCTACTCCACGAGTCAGTTCACCTCGTCGTGGAACAAACACATATTGCAATCCATGAAGAATAAATTCCTCCAGATTTCGACTTTGTGGCCAGATATCATCGCCCTGTTTCACCGCCAAACCTGCCTCCAAAGCACGCTTGATGGCCGCGTGAACTTCTGACGCACTCATGTCTAGTTCGAAAGCCAATTCATTGTACGACCAGTTTTTTTTCTGCCTGGCCAGGACTTTCAGTAGCACAACTATGTCTTGTGGTTTTAACATGATATCCATTTGTTATTTGCGATTCGCGAATAAAGAATACCATAAAGACAGAATAACTCAAGAAGTGGCTCTGTTCCAATTCCATGGGCCTAATGCTTGTTTCTGGCCACTTTAACGACCGGTTTTAAGTAATAATTTTTCTTTGATATCAGTAAGTTAGATATTAGCTCAAGATCCTGTATTTAAAGGTTATTTGTTTTGATGTGCTTTGAATGCACTAACTACAATTGCGCCAATGTCCAAAACTAGCGTTATACGCAGTTTTATTCTAAACTGCGTATAACTGCCGCTATCTAATTGAAATATGGACTATTTATCTGAAAGTACACGACTTCTTTACTCCCAGCTTCTCAGCCAATGTCTGCATGCAGCTGCTCCAAATGGGCGAGGCTTATCATTTGTAAAAAAAGACATCAAAGGCACGACTCAATGGTATCTCCAACTTACTGTCGGCAGTAATAAAACACAACATTATATTGGCCCGGACTCAGAAGCTGTACAAAATTTAATAAAAAATGAAAAACAACTGTGGGAAAAAGCGAAACCCGATCGTCAAAACCGTGAGCAACTAGTGACTATGCTCGTCAGCGGCGGCGCTCATGCTGTCAGTAGTGCCGAAGCTCGAATCTTTGAGATCATTGAACGTGCTGGGGCATTTTTAGTTGGTGGAGTACTCGTAGGGTCGCATGCATTTAGTCTTTATGGAAATATGCTTGGTATAAACTGGCCCACTAAAGTGATTCAAACGCACGATGTTGATATTGCGAGTGAAACGCATATCGCACTCGCGCTTCGTAATAAGCCCATCAATTTAAAACAAACCTTGCTTGATGCCGATATGGGTTTCATCGAAGTCCCCGCTTTAGATCGTAAATCGCCTTCAACTAGCTTTCGTATTCAAGGTAAGCAACTCAGTGTTGATGTGCTGACACCACTTATTGGAAAACCTACTTCTAAACCAATATTAATTGAATCACTAAATACCTACGCTGAACCACTGCGCTTTTTAGACTATTTATTACAGGACACACAACCAGCGGTTATAGTGAACAAAGCAGGTATACTCGTTAATGTCCCTTCACCTGCACGTTATGCACTGCACAAACTGGTTTCATCAATTCGACGCCCTCCCGCAATGCAGACCAAGACATTAAAAGATAATGACCAGGCAGAATTGTTACTTACTGTCTTATTAGAAGATAGACCCGGCGATATACAAATCGCCTACGAAGCAGCACAGGAGATGCCAGATAAGTTTGTTCAACAAATGCAATCGGGTATAAACAATCTCTCTAAGGATGTAAGAACCAAGTTATTTGATTACATAAACTAGTGTTTGTACTACTCAATCCCTATTTGAAATTTCCGTATATTTTTCGTAGGAAAAATAAAAAAGGCTTAGAATTTCTTCTAAGCCTTTATTTAATTGGCGGTCGCTCGCAAGCAGTCGTCCATGACTGCTCGCGACATTAGTGCATCCATGCACGTCTCCCCAAGGGTGCCGCTCACGGCCGTGGCCCAGGCCAGCATCTCGACTTCCAGTCTCACCTCCTCCATGGCCTTCGCGGTATTTGTATATCCAATACATCAGTCGAAACTAATCTATCGGGGTTCAATATCTTTAATAAACTGGATTCCCGCCTTCGCGGGAATGACGTGAAGCAAATAAAAAAGGCGGGCTACGAAAACCGTAACCCGCCTTTTTATTTATATGGCGTCCCCAAGGGGAGTCGAACCCCTGTTACCGCCGTGAAAGGGCGAGTTATCATCTTGATTTTAAAATGATAATTAGGTTTATGTGCTAATAATGTGCTTAATCATTGAAGATTATTCACATGCGTTCTTTAATTAACTAATAGGGGCATCTATTTTACAGTCCAAATCGCCTGCGATGGGTTCATCATTAAGCATATCAATCATTCCAGAAGGTCGAACCAGGAATGAACCTTCAAACAACGCATTTGAGTAAAAAACCAATGCCTGGCATAAAAAATTTCCATTTTCATCCAAGCCGTTCAGTTTAGCAGGATGCACCGCTCCTTCGATCACAGACCGGGATGTATGTGAGTCGGTGTCAGGAATCAAAGGATCATCCATACTTTCCAATATATAGAATGGCCCTTGTTCACCACGGACAAAGAAACAGAAAAATCGGAGATAATCGAGTACATTTTCCTCATTTATGTGAATAGGCGCTTTGTTGTTAACTTCGTGAATAGGCGGTGACGTACCATTTAATCTGAATAAATTACCCTCATCTGTAAGATAGTAAATTACCATTTTGTTGTTAATCCACATGGGGTCATGTACTCGAATTAAAGCAGTATTTTGATAAAACGGCAGTGGCCTCCAATCAACAACGGTTGTCAATGATGATACGCGATATTTTCCATCGATTGGTGTAATTTTCATTAGAAATTCTTCTAACTCGCTGCCATAGACCCTGCGCCAGCCAATCGACACTTCATTTGATACAATATCCGTCGTTGGTACAATTTCAAACTTACTTGTCACTTGTTCTGTTTGTGCTGTGTTTTCAACCGCAGGCAACTGATTTGCGATAGGGCCACCTAAACCATCAAGCTGCTCGGTTAGTTTAGTAGTCTGGTCTGTGTTGAACTCAACGTTCTCCAGTGTCCATTGAATTGCACCACGCAGTTTTCCTTCCAGCCTAGAGTTTGTTTTAGCCAATTTCTCAAACTTCTGAATGTAGTCAATAACAAGATACTTGTCGCTTTGGTTCGCTCGTATCATTTCCCAGGTTGCATCAGCAAGCATTGCATCAAGGTGACTTAGATAACTATTTTCCATTTAGTTGTTCCTTCAAATATAAAAATTGATCGACATTTTCATTGCGGCTCAAGCCCATTCGAACCAGGTCAGAAATCAGTTCAATTAGTGAAAGATGATGGGCATGAACGTGAGGTTCAGTTATGGACGAGTCTAATGTTTTAACGAAATTTTCTTGTTTTAGTATTATAACAATTTTCGGTATAAAGCTAAGAATGAGTTGATCAACTGGTGATGTCCATCGTGCAAGCATTCTAACGCCTTCGAAGGCCAACTCTCTAGCTTTATAATGACTGACTTCTTCCCCATCTGGCCAGAATGCCATGATTTCACCTGCCAATTTATCCATTTTGTCGAGTAACAGATATTGACTCCAAAGATGAAGCAGAGATATATGCAATTTTTCCTGATCAATCGACTTTTGGATTTCATGGTCGTATAGAACAGAAAGCAGACCATCAACGTGCTTTTCATTTACTGTGTGGCTGGGAACACGTTTGACTATCAATTTTAATAGATCTGACCCGGCACGCAGTCCCACTTGTAAAATAAACTTTCTCAGTGCCGTATTGAACTCTTCCTGAAAATCGAATACTAACCAGCCCATGAATTCAGCACGGATTGTATTTGTGCCTACACATAGACTAGACTGATCAAAATTGATAGTTTCAAATATTTTTAATAGCTGTGCATGAAAATTCTTTTTCCTGACTAACTTACTAGGCTGATTTATCACCAAAATTAATTGGACTTCTGATTGGGAAAGAATTACTTTATCTTGATTTAATAGATAGGGGAACATAAAGTTCCAGCATTCTTCTGTAAAGTCTAATTTTTGTTTATCCATATATATCTCATTCGAACCAACCACTTTTATATAGCAATTACTTATGGCTGCGACGCTAGATCGATAGGACCTCACATCCAAATCCTTATCATGTAGCTGACAAAATAATTTATGTGCTACAGACATACTTTCTTTTATATTTTTCAGCAGATATATAAATTGTGAAGATTCTTTATTTTCAATATTTTCGAGTGCCTTCCGTTGTACAACTAAATAGTTGCTAAAGAAATCAAGAATACCTTGAAGAACAAGTCCATCATAACTCGACATATTTTCGGCTATTTTCTTTTTTATAACTTCATAAATTTCATCAAGCATACTCAATTCAATGCTTTCATCCGCATACAAAAGTCTAGCTATTATAGTTGTCCCTGTTGCCAGATCTTCTATTTTACAATCCGATTTAATTATTTTATTGCATTGGATAAGAATATCGTGTCTTAATTTTTTATCCACCTTGCTTAGCTCAAATTGTGCATTACCCCCATATTCGGGTAAATGTCGCTTGCTCCATAGTGCACTGACCAAAACGTAAACTAGTGCATCAATTAAGTTTCGTCGAATGCGAAAATTAGGTTCGGACCATAAATGTCTAGAAGCAATCTTAAATAACTTAACCAAGAGATTTATTGCCAATTGCACTATTTCTTTATTAGAGCTTTCAAACTTTTCTTCGATGTCACCTTCTCTACCAATTAGTTCTTTACTGGGGCTAACCTCAGCGAAATCAGTAACAGAGGAAACTTTCTTTATAGTTAGGTTTTTTCTTTTACTAGCATGATTAAATATTTCTTCTTCACGTTTATTCAAAGTAGTGATTGAATTGTCTGAACCACTGTTCTCCAGTTGTGACAGGCTTTTTTCAGGTAAAACGACATTTTGATTAACTAACTTGGCTAAATGCAACGAAATTTGCTCTAATGATTGCGCTGTATTCTCCCTGGCTGAATTTGAATGTGTTTTAGCAAAACGCACCAATTTAAGCAGTTTCTCCAGTCGCATCATTGTGGATAACTTGACCTGGTTACTACGCCATTCAACGATAATTCCTGCCAATACATTTCGTATCAGCAGTGAGCGACTAAATGGTGTTACTAGAGCGTTGTTGTCTGGAAGTAACCAATTCAAACGCTCGGCATGATCAGGGAAATCCTGTGCCACCATTGACGCAAAATATGCGGTAGCTTCTGCACTGCAACGCCATGCCATCTCAGTTATTATTTGCCGGTTTTTGCCCTTCAGTTTACTGTTGGGTGGAAGCAGTCCACTAGTTTTACCCAATAAAAAATGAACCACCATGCTTTCGCCAACGAGATCAGGCTCTAGTGGCGGGTAGGGATCATCCTCCGCTCTAATAGTACCTAGCAATGTTGCAAGTATTCCTTCCTCATCCAGGTCAATGCACTCATTATGTAGAATAGGCGAACAAGGTCTATTTGGAAGCAAGCGCATACAGGCGTCGGGCATGCAATCATAGAGTAAATCCAGGCTGCTATCTGTTACTCCCCTTACCATGGTTGAAAGCAACATCAGCGCAATGTGTTTGTCTATTTGTTTAGCGCCCTCAGTACTTAGCTCACCCGGAGATTTTTGTTCACCAACGTACTTCCAGCGATTTATATAATTTCGACTCAGGTATTCATAAAACAGTCTTAATCGATTAGTTTCATTATCATCACCATCTTCGGTTTGGAGTGCATCGTTTCTTAACGCATCTGCAACTAAGGCCGCAATCAAAGGGCGTTTACGCCGATCGTATTGCTCCAGGTATTTGATCAATTGTTGTTTGCCAATAGATTTTCTCTCCTGACCTAATCTGGCTCGCATCAATCGGTATATTTGATCATCACCTAACTCACCCAGTGTGATTATACCGTCTTGTTGATCAGGATTATCGTCACTTTGTGGGAAGCGATAGTTATAAACACAGGTATAATCGGTTTCAAATTGGAGTGTATTAATCAGTTGCTCATCGGGTCGTCGCATAATCAAAATCACTCTAATAGGATATGCCACGCTACCGGTGAGCTCCGCACAGCGCGCAAGAAAATTTACGGTCTGGTTAATAAAACGCGTGGCATAATCGATCACAAATAAGGTGGGAGAAGAAATATGCGAGGGGTGAATCGATTCTAGCTTAGCTTCCCTCAAAAATTTCGCTGTCACAAAACCTGCAACACGCCATTGCTGTCGAAACCGTGATATCAATTCCAATGCCAGACGGCTCTTGCCAGTGCCGGCTTCACCTGCCAGTGATAGCCATTTAAAATCAGGAGAATCCTCGGAATAAGATAAAAAGCCATCTTGAATTATCTCTATTGTATCTTCTCGACCAATGAACTTGTCTTTTTCAGTGGCAAAGTACATTTCAGAATACGCAGTTTGATTACTTGGCACCAAAGTGGCGAAAACAATTCTGTCATTGAGTTTAAATTCTTTGCGAAGCAAGTCTATAGCAGATTTAACATCCTGGTGAGTACGATTGATTACCAATTCGATGTCTTTCAATTTGGCATCAACGCCAACTTCTAGTCCACGAATCAAGCCCTGCAATTTCTGCGAGTTGGTGTTAGAGTTAAGAAAGTTCAGTGTGGAATTTTGCCTAAAAAGTACTTTATCCTGGCTGACCTCATCCAAAAAGCACAATGCATAGGTTTTAAACCAATTCCCATTTGCAGAAAACATGTTTTCAAGCATGAACTGTTCAATTGCGTTAATACGATCGGGCTTCCACTTTCCAATGACAACCATCATTTTCACCATCGCATGTGAAAATTCGCCAAGCGATGTATCGATTGCCGATTGCCAATCTATATAATGATCAGTCGGTTCTGAGTCTTGACTAGAAACTAAAAATGCATTCGCGATATTGGCTACCTTTTGATCAGGTAAGTCAATGTTAAACTCAGTAATAACATGCTGATATTTAGTAAGTTGCTCGAGGTATTTAGTAGATTGGGGGGCATCGATAATAATATTTAATTGATCGATACCACGTTGCAATTTGCATATAAGCCTGTTCAGCGCCTTATAATGTATTTCAGGTCTAGGGATATGAACATCAGTTTCCTCTAAATCGATATCTGCTAGCTTTATTTCGTTAAGTTCCGCCAAGTGACACAAAGTAGAACGCAACATGGCACGATAAATACCGCGTTGCAGAGTTATACGAGTTTCGTTATTAAATGTAGCGGGAACAGATCGCCAGACGCGAGAAAATGCAACTTTACCTATCCCTTTTATCCCATCATACGCGAGACTAGATGCGATCCCTGTTAAATAGGCTTCAAGCATATCTAGCCGTTTCTATCCTTGATTTCACGCTCACTCCCAAAAATGTTCTGTCAAATAAGCTTGTAAATTAGAAACACCATAACTCTTTTTAGAGGCTACCAAAAAATATCAGACTTGAAAAAACTCATGGCTTTACCTGTAATTACAATAAAACCAGTAACGTTAAAAGATAGGTAGAATTTGATTGCTTAGTATGTAAATAAAAATATTTCTAATACATTTTCTTAAGCGTTTCATAACCCAATTAATACTTTGACTCCTGTCTGTATGCTCGACATGGTATCCCTAACCCCAGAAGTATTTTTAATAGTTTATATTATTATGTGTGCTTAACTTGCATCTAATTGTTTCGAATTTTGAATGAAACTGACCATTAAGTCCAGCGCGCTTTGAACGACAATTAACCAGCGGTGTCCACTTCTGACGAACGCTTTCCCTTATACAATGAAGATGCGGCAACGAAATACTATTAATATAATACTGAAAAATTATACTGATAAGGTGTAAATTACGAACACTCATATCCGTTAACCAAATCTCACTCCTAAACGTGAACGCTGACGCGCGCTTGCACTTCTAAGTATTTATGTAAAGATATTGCTGATCTTTTTTGGAAAGGGGGGTGACAAATTGTTCTATTAGATTTTTAATATTTAGAAAATAAAAAAGGGTTGAAAATGCATCCCTCTTTAAGATGGCGCCCCCAAGGGTGCCGCTCTCGGCCTTCCCTGGCCTCCGCGGCATTCGTATTTCCTATACATCAGTCGAGCCAATCTACTGGGGTTCGACTCAACCAAATTTAAAACCCCAATAACCAAAAAACCCGGATACACAAAAATCGCGTATCCGGGTTTTTTGGTTATATGGCGTCCCCAAGGGGAGTCGAACCCCTGTTACCGCCGTGAAAGGGCTGGGCAAGCAATTGATTTATTGAAGATTTTACCCTGCTGTGTGCTTAAAATGTGCTAACCGGGTTATACGCAGTTTTCTGAATAACTGCGTATAACCAATAGAAAACTGGCATTATCCGTCGATATATGCTATATGCATATTGCATACATAGGAGAAATCCATGCCCTCAGTCGCCATACAACGTGCCAGCCATAAACAATGGGTCTTAAAACCTCAGGATCTTGCTGTTGCTCTAAAACTTGTTGCCTTAAATGACCGGTGGCTGCCCTACGCCGAGCTTGCTAATGCATTATATCTCTCTCGATTTGAGGCTCATGCCGCGGTGCAAAGACTGCTACAAGCAAAATTACTGATAGTGCTGGAAGGTAAACCACAACCTATGCTCGAAAACTTGCGCCAATTTGTAATCAATGGTGCATGCTTTGCCTACCCACCCGTGCGCGTTGAAATGACTATTGGCTTGCCGACCGCTCATGGTGTTTCCCCTATGAAAGAGAAGATGCATTCAAGTAAAGAATCTATTCCTGTATGGCCACATCCGAAAGGAAAGAAACGTGGACCTGGCTTGCTTCCACTTTATGAGAAGTTACCATTGGCTGCGCTGGAAGATAATTTATTTTATGAATTACTCGCGTTGTTTGATGTGTTGCGAATGGGGCAGGCACGTGAACGTCAAATGGCAAAACAGTTTTTAGAGGAACGATTGAAATGAAAACTGTTGGATTCAGAGACGATCCTAATTTAGATATTCTCTACCCCATCATCCGTTCTCTTGATGACTTATGTGAATCACTGGTATTCGTTGGTGGTTGTGCTACTGGCTTATTACTTACCACAGAACGTTCTGAATTGATCCGTCCAACACGTGATGTGGATGTTATCGTACAGGTAAGCACATTAGGTGATTATCATGCGATAGAAAAACAGGTTGCTAAAAAAGGCTTTAAACATGATATTTCTGATGATGCGCCTATCTGTCGCTGGCTAAAAGACGACATCATGCTTGATCTCATGCCATCAGAGCCTGGCATATTGAGCTTTCATAACCGATGGTACCCGCTTGCTGTTAAAACCGCTGAGAAAGTTTGTTTACCGAATAAGTCCATCATCAATCTAATTTCTGCACCCGCCTTTATTGCAACCAAACTCGAAGCGTTTCATGGTCGCGGCAAAAAAGATTTTCTAGCCAGCCATGATCTTGAAGACTTGATTACTGTGTTCGATGGACGTGACGAGCTTATTGATGAAATAAAAACAGGAAATATCGATTTGAGAAAATCAATTGTAAACGAGATAAGCTCTCTCCTTAATACAAAAGAATTCATTAACTCACTTCCAGGTCAATTACCTGGCGACACCGCGAGTCAATCCAGACTCCCAGAGCTATTGCAGAAGTTAAAAACGATAGTAGAGTAAGGTAAATAAAAGGCCCGCGAAAGCGAGCCTTTAGAATTGGCGTCCCCAAGGGGAGTCGAACCCCTGTTACCGCCGTGAAAGGGCGGGTTAAGCATATGATTTATTGGTATTATTTTCCTGGGCGTGCTTAAATTGTGCTATTAAGACTTTAGCAGTATTGAGTGCATCATTCTTTGTCTACGGAATTCGTTGAAGCCGTATGCCTAAGGATTCCTTCGATTAAATTATGTCTGATAGAAGCTGATATATAGGCTATGGGTATATTACGAGACTGACCAGGTAAGTGGACAAAACACCTTAATTACCTGGATGACGATTTTATGACCATGACTGTATAAAACCAAACACCGTGTTATTTGATTTCGCATTAAAAATAACCTCAGCCTCTTTGTTACTCACTAAGTTGTTTATTATCGCGTATAAGTATTGCAACTTTTTTTAAATAGCAGCTTGCTTTGTTGGTGCATAAGTTCCTCTGCATCCTTAATCCTGACACATTTGCATTCTTTGACAGTGCTATATAACACAGTACGAACATGGGGCTGGACGATGATAAGGTCGTAGACGATTTCTAGTTCTATCAACATATCGAGGTCATGGAATCCACTGAAATCTGGATTCTTTAATACTTCATCCAGTTTTTTTAGTGTTTTTGATTCTTCAGCAATATGACTGCGATTTGTTGGCAATAAAGTTCTCTAGGCAAA
>CAMYOL010000043.1 GCA_947260005.1 uncultured Ectothiorhodospiraceae bacterium | reverse complement strand
AAAAGAAGAGATAAGCAGATTTCAGCTCCCGGGATTCACTGTCCAGCAACAATCTATTGGCTACAAAGATGACCAAGCCTTTGAGTTTGCAGGTTTGGCTCGGAACATTGATAGTGTTAAGAGCACGCACGGATTTAAGCGGTTCTCTGTTGAGGAAGCCCAATTCATATCAGAACAATCACTCGATGCCTTGACAGCTACGCTACGACATAAACCAAAGAATGGCTTACCAGATAAATTTATGACATTACTTGAAGATTTAGAAGATCACCCAGATTTGGAGCATATCTCAGTTGTTTTTGTAGCCAACACAGGTAGCAGCGAAGACCCATTTAGCCAGCGGTTTATCCTACCCTTTAAAGTACACCTTGACGAACATGGGTTTTACGAGGATGACTTACACACTATCGTTAAAATGAACTACACAGATAACCCTTGGTTTGACGAAAGTGGTTTGGATGGCGAACGCCAATGGGATTACGACAACAGGTCCAGAGCATTCTATGACCACAAGTGGTTGGCCGAATTTAACGATGATGTTGATGATGGCCTGATTATGGCGGAATGGTTTGACGCCTGTGTTGACGCCCACCTGCGTCTAGGATTTAAACCTGAAGGGGTAAAGATTGCGGCGCACGATCCAAGCGATACTGGTCGTGATGCAAAAGGGTATACTATGCGGCATGGCAGTGTAGTATTAGATGTGCAAGAAAAGACAGCTGGAGACATAGCTGAGGGTGGCGACTGGGCGTTAAATCTCGCTATTAACCAAGTAATTGATTATTATACATGGGATTGTGACGGGATGGGCGTTGGATTGAATGAAAAGACCGTCAACTCGTTAGCCGGAAAGCCTATTGATATTGAGATGTTTAAAGGCAGTGAGAGCCCGGACAATCCAGAAGAGATATATAAACCGGTATTGGACAACGTGACTGGCCAAAGATTGATTAAGGATGTGTTTAGGAATAAACGAAACCAATACTATTTTGAGCTAAGGGACAGAATATACACAACTTATCGGGCTATAATGTATAATGAATACTATGATCCAAACAGGATGATTAGTTTTAGCTCAAATATCAAAGCAATACAAAAGTTGCGGTCGGAATTATGCAGGCTCCCTATAAAACCGAATTCAAATGGATACTTGCAGTTGTATACTAAAGAAGAAATGCTGAATAAATTCAAAATAAAAAGCCCAAACTTGGCTGACCCGGTAATGATGTCTATGCGATACATTGATAACAATCAGGCGCTTCCTCCGCTTAACTACCCACCACAGAGCATAATCTAATGCCAAAAATGTCGGAATCACAATTGGTTACTGAGTTAGATTTAATGTCGGTCGATGCAACGGGCAATAATTCCGCGTTCATCTCTGAAAATGAAAGGTTATTAGAGCGTTATAATGGTGATCCTTATGGGGATGAGAAGCCAGAGGAATCCAAAGTCGTATCTAATGATGAGTTCGACGTTGTTGAAAGTGACATGGTCTCGCTTACTCGTGTCTTTCTTGGTCCAAGTGAGATATTACGATTTAAACCGGTTAAATCCAGTGACCCCGAAGACGTTAAGGAAGCCGATAGTAAGACGAAATATGTGAATTGGCAGATCAGAGAGCAAGATTGGTCCTTCGAGGTGCTGTCAGGTTTTATAAAAAACGCCGAGATTCATAAATTATCTGTCGTAAAATATTTTATCGAAGAAGAAGAAACCGTTGAGGAACATAAGAAAACCGGCTTAAGCGATGAGGAATTAGCGGTATTCCAAGACAGTCTTAAGGGAGAGGATGTAAAGAATATCGAGATTGTACGCGAAGAACAGAATGGTGAAGACGAAGAAAACACAGTAGTTATTAAGGTTGAACGTAAGAAGAAATGCGTCAAAATCACTAATGTTCCGTTAGAAAACTTTCGCATGTCAAAGAACGCGACCAATAAGAATGATGCGCAACTGGTTGGTGACGTGGAGTTAGTAACGAGAGGTGAACTACTCGCAAGGGGGATTAATCGCGATATCGTCGATAGTTTACAGCTTGCCGGAACAGTACAAGAAAACGCTAGGTTAAAGGATATCCGAGATCAAGACGAAGGAGGTGAGGAAACGGACCAAGCCTTACTGCATTGGGCTAATGAGAAAGTCGAGATTCAAGACTTGTACCCAAAGATTGATTACGATGGCGATGGAATAGCAGAGCGACGGCACATATTGCGATCAAAGGATGTCATTATAGAAAACGAAGTCTTCAACCATGTTCCATATGCTATGATGTCAAGTATCCTTATGCCACACAAGGCCATTGGTAAAAGCCGCGCAGAGATCACATGCCCTACTGGTAGAATTAAGACTTCAATACTTCGCGGTATTAATAACAATATCATGGCAGTTAATAACCCAAGAATCGCCGCCAATAAGAATGTCCACATGGATGATTTACTTGTAATGCGGCCAAACGGGGTTATCAGGACTAAGGACCAGTCAAACCCAGGTCAGAACATGTTCGCCATTGAGGTGCCCTATATTGGTGATAAGGCATTGCAGGTCATTCAATACTGGGACCAAGCCAGAGCCCAGAAAACGGGTTCTTTAATGACCAGCCAAGGTCTTGAAGCCGATGATCTTGGAAAAGAGACGGCCACACGGTTCGAAGGGGTACGGGAGGAATCCAAGGGCAAGATTGAGCTAGTGGCCAGAGTCATGTCAGAAACAGGTTTTAGACAGTTATTCGAGGGCGTGGCATGGCTTGATTCAAACTTCCAAAACACTAAGGTAGAAATTGAAGTGTTGGGCGAGGAACTTGCTGTCGACCCAAGGGATTGGAAATACAAGCATTCATTAAGCAATAAAGTAGGGCTTGGTGCAGGCGATGACGCACAGGTATTAAAGACAATGGGTGGCTTATGGGCTATCCATCAGCAATTACGTGAAGCTAATTCACCGATGACCGATGAGGTTAAACGATTTAACATCCTCAAATCAATGACGCATGCCGCAGGATTGGCCGAAGAAAGCCTTTATTTTAATAACCCAGAACGTCCGAAAGAGCTTATCACTGCTCAAAACGAGATTATGTCGGGTATTATCGAACAACTTCAACAGCAGGTTGCGGCACTTCAGAACCCATTGGCGGAGGCTGAAACAATCAAACAACAAGGCAATTTGATAAAGGCGGAATCTGATGCACGAATCGAGACAGCCAAGCACTTAGAGGATCAGCGGCAATTCAATATTGAGGCCGCGCAAAAGCAGGATCAATTCAACAAGAAATTGGCGGCCCAGATCACAGAGTTAGAACTTAAATTCGACGAACAATTACCCGGTGGGGTGCAATGAAAGAACAATTACAAGAAGAAGTGCAATTTGCCGAATATGGTAGGCAAGTACTTGAAAACCCAGCGTATAAGCAAGCAATGACACTGCGAAAGGCACAGATATTTGAGGTGTTCTGTGATACCACACAAGATCAAACAGATGTACGCGAGGAAGCATGGCGCACCATGAAAAACATAAACGCATTAGAAGATTATTTGAACACATTGCTAGAGACTGGAAAAATGGCTGATGAACAGCTAAAATCTATAACAGAAACAGAGGATTAATATGTCAGATAACCCTATCCTGGACCCTGATCAATTTTATACATCGAGTGAGCCGGAGCAAAAGCCAACCGATAAGCCCGAAGCGAAACCGGAGATTCAAGCGCCGTCCGAGGGAAAGGAAAACATTGAAGAACCTGTTGAACCTGAAGAAAAACCAGATGAAACAGAAGATCAGACTGTAGAAGACGAAGACAAGGTCATTCAAGTTGTTGAAATTAAAGGCAAAGAATATACCCTTGATGAGGTTGAAGAATGGCGAAACGGCCATTTAAGACAATCTGATTATACGAAAAAGACCACGCAGCACGCTAGGCAGCGAGAGAAAGACCTAGCTGAAATCAAGGTTGATCGTGAGAAATTAGCCCAAGAACAATCTGAAATAGCTAACTTGCGAGATCAGTTAAGCGCGTTAGTAAGCGAAGATGAGCAAATTAATTGGGCAGAGCTTAAGGACGAAGACCCGGAAAGGTATATTGAGTTAAAAGAAAAGGCCGACAAGCGGAAATCATTTGTTGAGAAAGCGAAACAAGCACGAGAAACACCAGTAGACGATCCGGCGATCATTGAGAATGAGCGTGAAAAGTTATTCTCTGCCAACCCTGAGTGGTTGGATAAAGACGGCAAAGCGACTGAAGTGTTTGAAGACGATACAAAGCTGATGAATGAATATGCAGTCCGATCCGGCTACAATCTTGATAAATATTCAAAACTCACCAATTCTGTAGAGATGATTACTATTCTTAAGGCGGCGAAATATGACCAGCTACAAGAAAAAAGTAAGAAAATCAAAGAAAAGCGTGAGAAAATACCAGTCGTGTCCAAACCTAAAGCCAAAATGAAATCGGAGCAGCCTGTTAGTACTGCGGATAGCCTATATCCCACTACAGTAGGCCGATAATTAATCGCAACGGAGAAATTAAATGGCTACGTTATCGTCAACAGTAGCGACGTTAGCAGATTGGGCAAAGGTGCTCGATCCAGACGGCAATACTGCAAAGATAGTTAATCTGCTATCTCAAAAAAATCAGATTCTTGAGGACATGTTGTTCAAAGAAGGTAATTTACCTACCGGCGAACAAACAACCATCATGACTGGATTACCAACGGTTTATTTTAGGTTAATGAATCAAGGTACACCAAAATCTAAAATGACCTCAGCACAAGTCGTTGAAAATGCCGCTATGTTATCAGCCAGAAGCGAGGTAGACGTTAAACTTGCCGAACTGAATGGTAATGTCAACGCCTATCGTATGTCGGTGGCTATGGCATTTATTGAAGCCATGAACCAAAAACAAGCTGACACTATGTTTTACGGCTCGGCGGCCAATCCTGAAGAGTATGTCGGATTGTCTAATCGATACAGCTCATTATCAGCCGCTAACGCCCAAAACATTATTGTGGGTGGTGGTTCTGGTGCTGATAATGCCTCGATCTGGTTGGTAGGATGGGGCGAAAACACGATACACGGTGTATTCCCTAAAGGCTCGAAAGCCGGATTGGATCATCAAGACTTAGGAATTGGTGATGCATTTGATTCCAACAATGATCGATTCCGAGCGTATTTGGATGATTGGAGCTGGGATAATGGTTTAGTCGTTAAAGACTGGCGCAATGCTGTTCGTATTCCCAATATCGATGTATCTGATTTGGTAGGATTAACGGGTACACAAGCGATTACCGCGGCAACATCTATCATCAAGTTGATGGCTCGCGCTATTGACCGTATTGAAGATATGTCAGGGAATTTGTCATTCTATGTAAATAGAACGGTTGCTTCACACTTAAGAATTATCGGGTTAGATAAATCGTCAAGTGCGGTAACGATTGAGCCGGCTATTAACCAATTTGGTAAGACAATCCATGAGTTACGATTCTTGGGTGTTCCTGTCCGAATAGTTGATCGTCTTACCAATGCTGAATCACTTGTGTCATAAGGAGAGAAATAATGTATTTAGATGCACAAAAGCAATTCTCTGATTCGCAAGCGGTTACTGCAACGGCTGTTGGCACTAATGTGGTAGATTTAGGTGTTGACCGCTCTATTGGTAACGGTGAGGCGATGTCAGTTTTATTCATTGTTGAAGTAGCTGCAGACCAGACAACCGGGGATGAGGATTACACGTTCCAAGTTGAGTATGCCTCAAATGCTGCGCAATCAACAGGTCGACAGCTCGTAGGAGAGCGTATCTTTGAATCTGGCACCCCGACGGCACCCGCTCAGGATGCCGATTTATTGGTGGCTGGGTTCACATTCGCTGTTGATGTGCCTGCAACGACATTGGCGGAGAGTGAGCAATACATTGGTATACGATACGTAGTCGCCGGTACTACTCCGACGATCACGTGTTCGGCTTATTTGATGCCAAAATCAATGGCTGACCAATACAATACCTACGCCGATGGGTACGATATCACTTAACCTGTGTTGAGGGGGTTCGCCCCCTCTTTTTTAGGAGGCTCCATGAGAGTTAAAATCAAACCCGGTTGTCGGTATTTTATTTACAACAAAATTCATACAGAAAATGACGGTGAATTTGATCTGAAACCAGTAAAGCACTCACTGACCGGGGAAATAATCACCACAGAAATGCAGTTTAGTGTCAACAATATGATTAAGGTTGAAGAGGAAAAGAAAAAGCCTGGACCTAAGCCGAGAAGTTATCAGAAGGTTGAATAATGGCTTTAGATGCCTACGCTAATTTGAAAGATGAAATCATTGATTGGTCTCATAGAGACGATTTGGATTTAAAGATTGATGATTTCATCGATTTAGCTGAATCGGAAATGTACGCACCTTCAGATGGCGATCCTCTTCAATTGCGCGGTATGGAAACACTCGCAGCCTTTTCGACAAGCACAACAGACCGGTTTGTTGCATTACCAACTGGGTATCAGTCATCACGTAAATTACGAATAGCCATTACAAGCGGTCCAAGTGTTGAGATATTCTATAGGACACCATCACAGTTGGAGGTCTATCCCGATGGCGACGAAGGGTTGCCAAGGTTCTTTACTATTACTGACCAAATTGAAATGGATCGCGTGTCAGATCAAGTCTACTCTGGTGAAATACAATATTATCAAGAGTTTACCGCATTGTCTTCGTCAAATACCACCAATATTGTATTAACCAATCACCCTACTATTTATCTATGGGGTGCTATGTGGGCGCTGTATATCCACACAAACGAAGATGTTGAGGCCGAAATAATGTACGCGCGTTTCATGAAAGCAATTCAAGGCGCGAACAATAAAGATAATCTTGGTCGGTACGGACCTGCACCAGTAATGAGGACAGAGGGAGCCATCCCTTAATGCCTTATGAAACTGTACCGATCAACATAACTGGGCCTTCGTACCAGGATAGGTCTAAGCCGCTTAGTTACCAACGAACCTTAGACCTATATCCTGAGATTGTGGAGCAAGGTAAAGATCAATTCGTTCTAAAGTCATTTCCAGGACAGGCGCTTATAAGTACGGTTACCGCTGGTGATGATCGCGGGTCATACCAAATGTTGGAAATCGCGTATAGGGTGGTTGGGAATACATTATATGAAGTATCCAATCTAGGCGTTCATACCAATAGAGGCACAATTCCTGGTACGGAGCGCTGTATATTTGCAGACGATGGCATTAATTTGTTTATCGTGGCCAATGGCATAGTAACGCAATACGATTCATCTACAACGACAGTGAGTACGGTTACCGATTCAAATATATCTGGCGCTCAATCGGTTGATTATATTAACAATATATTCATTTACACAAAACCAACGCTCACAGTTTTTAGTAATGTTGGTGATGGGTCAGCCGCAAACGGGCTAAATGCAGTAGGATCGGAGCTAAACCCCGACGATACGGTAAGAGATTATGTGTTTGATCAAACTATCTATCGATTCGGTACAAGAAGTTGCCCCAATTGGTGGAATTCTGGTATAGGCAATCCACCCGTTGCCAGAATAGAAGGGCAGACCATTAATGTAGGGTTGGCCGCAAAACATTCAATCGCGCATAACCGGCAGTTTATTTATTGGTTAGGCCATGACTTACAAGTTTACCGGGCTAGAAGTGGCCAAGAAATACCGATCAGCGATACGGCTATGGCTGCCCAGATACAGAGCTATGATCGTGTTGATGATGCGTTTGGGTATACGTTTACTCT
Organism: uncultured Ectothiorhodospiraceae bacterium; assembly: GCA_947260005.1. Classification (GTDB taxonomy): domain Bacteria; phylum Pseudomonadota; class Gammaproteobacteria; order UBA6429; family Thiohalophilaceae; genus SZUA-24. The sequence goes on along the minus strand of CAMYOL010000043.1, from coordinate 32,740 downwards.
AGACTCGAAAGAAATGTATTTATTGAGCTTTCCATCTGAGGGCAAGACATGGTGCTTAGTAGAAGATTTGGACGATAAAGGCTGGTTTGAATTATCCGGAGGAATTAAAGATAGCGTATACAATGCAGGCTCGATCCTTAATGTTTACAAGAGATTGTATGTCGGTCATAAAAGTAATGGGAAATGGCTGAAATTGGATTTTGATCGATACGATTTGGATGGTCAGGCATGGCGACGTAGGCGGATATTGGGAACGATTAACGGCGAAACCTTAAACAGCCGATTCAAAGGCAAGCGAGTTCAGATGAAACGCATGGAATTCATACTGGAATCGGGCACAGGTTTGGTTTCAGGCCAGGGCGACAACCCGAGAATAATGGTTGAGGCATCTTATGACGGCGGACACACATGGGGCCCTAAGTCATGGGTAAGAATTGGGCGACAAGGGCAGTTTATTCGCGCCGAATGGTGGAATTTACAGAAATTCTATAACATGGTGGTTAGATTGACGACATCTGATCCAGTGGCTTTAAATATTTATTCAGCCGCTATTGACCTACGGTTAGCAGGCAGATGAGTCATACTGATGTCGATCCACCACCACAACTACGGATACCCGATGTCTTTTTTAAAGAGCCAGAGATCAGAGCGTATTTCGAGCAACAACGAACGATTCTTTTTCAGTTATGGAATAGAACAGGCGGTGCGAATGATGACGTTTTTCGACAACAAATACGAGAGTTATACCCGAGACAAATCATACAAGATATTACGGATTTATTATCAATCTCTGTGATATCGAGTGATTACACGACTTCAGGAAGCGAGATAGTTATTGCAGCGTCAAATATCACTGTATCATTAAACAGCGGTCCGGCAGATTCAGAAGAAGTGCATATCATACGGCAAACAACGGCAGGAACCGTTATTGTTTCTGGGAACGGGCTTAATATAGTGGGCAACTCAACATATCAAATGCTGGCCAATTATGAATCGATACATTGCCGATATTCATCAGAACAAAGTGAGTGGTTCATAACATGAGCTGGACCCCATTACATGGCGCAATAAGTACAGGGAATACAACGGTTTCCCCGCTAGCTGGGACCGCAACATTTACCGGCGCAGCAGAGCAAAATAATGTCCCCGATGTAATGGCCTCATGTTTTTCAGATGTAGCCGGCACGCTTTATTTTGATTACTCGGTCAACGGTACAGATTGGCGCACTCATCCAACTGAGGGGTTTGCTATTACGGCGGGTGTTAATGATTTCCATGTTGGAAGGAAAGGTCCTAGATATTTCAGGGCCAGATATATAAACGGCATAGCGGCACAAACCACCTTTCAATTGTCGGTATATTATGGTTGGTTTAATCAAGACATTATCCCGGTTGGTCATGGCATTGAGACCACAGATGATGCTATTGTAACCAAATCCGTGATCTCTGGCATAGGCAATACAACGGCAAAAGTAACCAATACACAATCGCTTCAAGTCACGCCACCACCAGAAGGTAAAACCGCTTTTGGTGAATCAGCGGTTGCTGAGGTAACGCCATTAATACAACTGAAGTTTCCCCATGATTTTGTTCACAGCAATTTAATAGAATCCAGACCCAACCAAAGTGGTACAGTATCAGCAGCCAATTCAATGTTGGCGGTCTCCACCGGAGCAGCGGCCAATTCATCCGGCACCACTTTAACGGTTGAGCCGGTCAGTTATCGTGCTGGCCAAGGATTTGTTACAAAATTCACCACAATTTATACAGCAGGTGTGGTAAATTCAACCCAAATTCATGGGGTTGGTGATAGTGGTGAAGGGTTTTTCTTTGGCTACAATGGTGTAAATTTTGGCGTTATGTCACGCAAAGGCGGTAATCCCGAAGTAAGGACATTGACAATAACAACGGCGTCCAGTACTGCGGAGAATATCACAATAACGCTCGATGGCGACGCATTGGCCACAGTAGCCGTAACAGCCAGCGGAAATACGACAACAACAGCCAATGAAATAGCCGCAGCAGACTATTCCGATACAGGTAAGGGCTGGAAAGCCACGGCGGCAGGGTCAACTGTTATATTTACGTCATGGGTATCTGAGGTACAAACAGGTACATATTCTCTATCGGGGGCCACTACCGCGGTTGGGACGTTTGCCCAGACTTTGGCGGGTGTGGTTGCAACGGATACCTGGGTGGCTCAAGCGAATTGGAATGGCGCAGATATTTTTGACGGGAATGGGCTGTCCGGTGTGACACTTGATCCGACAAAAGGCAATGTTTATCAGATTCGTTTTCAATATCTAGGGTTTGGGCTCATTACTTTTTATGTTGAAGACCCTAACGACGGCGAATTTCATTTAATCCATTCGATAACTTATTCCAATACAAATACTGCTCCAAGCCTTGATAACCCCAGTTTACCGATTTGTATGTCTGCGATAAATGCTGCCAATACATCCGACTTAACGGTCAAGTCAGCATCAATGGCGGTATTTATTGAAGGTAAATTCGAACTAACCGGGCCAAGACGTGGCGTGGATGCCAGTATCGTTAATGCGACGGCAAACGAAATACCTATCTTAACCATTAGAAGCGCTGAAGTCTTCCAAGGAGGGATCAACAGAACAGCGACAAAAATACTGCTAACTAGTGTGTCTGCGGAACACAATAAGCCGGTGGGTATAAAGTTTTACTTCAATGCAACTCTGACCGATGCGTCATTTTCTTCAATCGGGAGTGAGTCGACGATAGAACAGGATACCTCTGCGACCGCGTTTAGTGGAGGGTTGTTTGTGTTTACTATTGAGCTTGGCAGGACAGGGAATCAAATAGTTGATTTAACAAAGAATTTCTTAGATGGCCCGATTGTTCCAGGGGGCACCTTAACGGCCACTATTGCTCCAACAAGTGGTGTAAATTCAGAAGGCACTGTGTCCTTTTATTTTGTAGAGCTATTATAATGCCAACGACATTAAAAAGCGTAACAATAGAGACTCAATTAAGTGTAACAGTATCTGATATTGCTGTATCCGGTACAAGTGAGAATTTATTTTTAGGCCAAGTTACGTTTACAAATACATCGACAAGCAATGTTGAGGTTATAGTTTGGAGGCTGTTGTCCACAAGCTCTACCGCAACAGAGGGGTCTGGCGGTAATTGGCTAACAAAGAAGATAATAGCCCCAGGAAAAGAATGGACGTGTTACCCAGTAATAGGTCATATACTTGGCAATAATCAAGTTGTCAAAGCAAAAGCAGATACAGCAAACGTAATAAATGTAGACATATCAGGCACTAGTGAAATATAAGCAACTAATGCTATAATTATGAAAGCGAATGGCTGAAATCGGTAGGCCAATAACGTTAAAATACATCCGAAATAAGGTCAGTTATGTATTTAGCGGAAAAAGAACAGTTCGTTATCCCTACCCCAGAGTGGGTCTCAAACAATGAAGTTGCCAATGAGGTTGCTGTTGATGATAAACAGGGCCGTCTTATTGCCAGAAAACAGATAGAATCCTTTCAATCCTCACTGCAAAACCATGTCGGTAGTGAAACCGGCATAATGGACCAAGTTAATGATAACGGATTAAGTGAATTCTTTGTCGGCGGCGCTTATATTCGTCGAATCATCATTCCTGCAAACATAGCGATAGTCAGTAAGATATGGACGAAAGAGCGTTTCTGGATCATCTCAGAGGGCGAGGTGACGTTTAAAACCGAAATGGGCACCCAAAGAGTAAAGGCCCATTATACCAAGATCGTTCCCCCAGGCTCAAAAGTCGCTTTATTTACTCATACCGATACTATTTGGTATGCCATAACGGGGGCAACCGGTACAACCACCGAGGAAGTAGAGAAACAGGTCACGGCAGATGATTACGCTCAATGCTCTTACCCTTGGGATAAAATAGAGGGGGGCGATAGTATGTTTGATATCGTGGAAAGCTAATATCTTGGGGCTTTGTGGCTGCGGCAGCTATCACCGTTATAGGTGGTGCAATCGCATCAAATCAACAAAAGAAATCAGCAGAAAGAGCGGCGGAGGCTCAAAGGCGTGGAATAACAGAAGCTCAACTTGTAGAAGAATTGGCTCGTGAAGAAGGGCAAACCTTTCTGGAACCGTTTGCTGAACTTGGGCAGCAAGGGATAGAGCAATCAGGATTTTTGACCGATACCAAACAGCAGTTTGATTTTTTGCAAAACAATCCATTGTTCCAACTATCATTACAGAAATCACAAGAAGACACGCAAAACCTAGCGGCAGCACGCGGCAGGGTAAGCGCCGGTGATACATTACAAAGATTAAGTGAAAATGTTCTATTATCTGCACAGCCCCTTGTCTCCGAACAAAAACGAAGCATAGAGAACTTATTAAATATCGGTACGGGAATAGCGCAAACTCAAGCGAATGTCGCGATAGGAAAAGGCTCAAATATTTCTAATTTACTAACAAGTGCTGGTGATGTTGATGCGGCGCGAGAGATCGCATTAGGCAATGCACAGGCTCAACAGACAAACGCAATAACAGAAGGGGTGGCCAGTGTTACTCCCTTATTGGTTAATAAATTCTCAGGCAGAACAACCCCGAGCGCGACATAATGGCAACAAACCCCTTATTAATCTTACAAGGCCAAACGCCTACAACCAGATTCTCTAATGTTTTGACCAACATTCAAAATATAGAGTCGATAAAACAACAACAAGCCCAAGCGCCGGCTAGAAACCAGTTATTACAAGCCCAAGCTGATATTACGCAATCTCAAGTCCCAGGTGATATCAGTCAGTTCAATAAAGAGCAAAAGGCATTTACTGCCTCAGTAGCTGATATCTCACGACAGATTGTACCTGATTTGCAGTCAGGAAATATTGATAGCGCCATAAAAAAGCTGCAATCTAGAGCCGAACAATTAAAAGCGTCCGGAATTTCTGATGAAAATACACAAAGAGCCATTGCTTTAGCACAAAGCAATCCACAAGAACTATTAAAAAACTCTATGTTGGCTATTGAGTTGGATAATAGATTAAACCCGCAAAGGCAAGCCAATATTCAGTTTGGCGCACAACAGACCTTTAAAGACGAACAAGGCAACTTATTTTTTGGCACAACCAGACGAAATCCAAATTCTGGACAGGTAGAAAGCGCATTAACTCCGATTACAGGAAATGCACAACCTCAAGGCCAGGTAGAATTAGTGTCCGGATTGGGTCAGACAGCGCAGGAAAGGCAAGCAACGACAGTACAGACGGCCCAACAAGTGGAAGCCGTGAAACTTGGCGAACAACTTGAGACGAAACCAAAAATTACGGGTGCCGAAGAACGAGAAAAGCTGAAAGCACAAAAGGGGTTGTTGCCTGAAGTTAAGGCAGCGGTAGCAACCGCGCTCGATCAAGCTAAGGCGATAGCGGATAGAGCCGGTACGATTCGGTCAAATGAAACCGCATTGAATGTATACGATACCGCGATGAAAGGCTTGACAACGGCATTCTCTGAGACAGAAACAGGGCCAGTCATTGGTTTAATACCGGCTATTACCGCAAACCAACAGATAGCTGATGGAGCGGTTGCAGCCATGGCTCCTGTGCTTAAGCAATTATTTCGATCAGCGGGTGAAGGTATTTTCACCGATAAAGACCAAGAGTTGTTATTAAGAATGGTCCCTACACGAACAGATTTACAAGAGGCACGTGTATCGAAGATAAGTAATATTGATGCAATTGTTAGAGCAAAATTAACTGTGCCAGATGTGCAGCAAGCGGAGCCACAGCAGCCTAGCACCTTTACGTCATCAGGCGGCGTACAATTTACGGTGGAATAATGCCTACAGCAACCGCGCAAGGTAAGACATTTAATTTTCCTGAAGGGACTACACCTGAACAGATGGGCTTAGCCATCGATGAATTTTTTGCATCACAAGAAGTAAGTCAGGAGCCAACAAAAGTGGTGGATACTGATACTTTTGGGAGTCAATTAAATAGACAGATGGGTTTAACTGTTCGCGCAGGGGTTGAAGGTGCATTGGCTTTGCCGGCAGTAGCGGCAGATGCACTTGGGCAGGCTTTGAGTATGATACCAGGAGTAGATATCCCCTCTACAACGCAATCAATATCAAAAGTATTAACTGATGTTGGCGTACCTGTACCGGAGACCATGCAAGAAAGAATAGTTGGCGGGGCGGCAAAGGCCTTGTCTGGCGTTGGGGGTAGTATCGCTGGCGCTCAAACCGTATCAAAGGCCGTGCCGGAGGTGGCTACGGCATTGACCGCGGCACCAGGAACCCAAGCATTATCAGCGGTAAGCGGTGGCACAGCGGCGGAAGTCGCTAGAGAATCGGGAGCTGGTCCGGTTGGTCAAACAGTTGCAGGCATAGCCGGTGGTGTTACTCCAAGCGTAGTTGGCGCTGTTGGTGGTGGAGCAAGGCGGTTGTTTGCTCCGACAGCAGCAGAAAAGTTAAAGGAAACAGCAAAACAAATAGGCAATGAAGATAGATTGATTAACCAATTAGCCGGGCTTGGGGAGAGAGGCACACTTGCTGATGTATCCCCAGGGTTTAAGGGTTTAGCCCAAAGTGTTGTAGGAAGGTCGCCAGCAACAAGAGATTTGGCTGAGTCTGGTTTGGTTCCTAGAACGCGAGGATTGTCTAAACGACTACAAGTCAAAGTAAGTGAGATTTTAGGTAAGGATGGTGATATTTTTCAGGACACCGTCTCATTATTGGCTGATAGAGCTGCCAAAGCAAGGCCATTATATAAGAAAGCGTATTCACAGCCTATTTCAAGAACAATAAAAGGGAATCAAAAGGTCGCAAGAAAATTAACAAGACTGTTACAAACTGATGCAGTACAAAGAGCGATACCGAGAGCGAGACGTATCGCCAGTAACGAAGGGAGAGAGCTTCCAGAAAATTTAGCTAATGCAAATGTGCAGACATGGGATGATATAAAGCAAGGATTAGATGACGTTATTCAAGCAAATACAACCGAGTTTGGAAAATTAAGTAAGGTAGGTGCTTCAGTTGTAAAGGTTAAAAATCAATTGCTAAAAATACTGGATACCAACAAAGATTATAAAACAGCAAGGGATATGTTTTCGGGGGATTCGGAAATGCTAAATTCATTAAAATTTGGCGGTGATATTTTTAGTACCAAAGTGTCGCCAAGCCAAGCGCGAATAGAATTTAACGCAATGAATCCTTCAGAAAAAGAGGCGGCACTTAGTGGGTTGGCCGGAGCTATTAAAAACCAAATAGGTAAGGTTAAAGAGGATACAGCAGCCGCTATGAATTTTATAAGCTCGTCAAATAATAAGGAAAAAATCGCATCAATAATCGGGAAAAAAGGATTTGATGAGTTGAGGGACTTCGTTCAAACAGAGGTTACTTTTAGGGATACTATGTCTAAATTGGTTAGGGGGTCAGAGACGCAATTAAGGCGAGCGGCAGAGCAATCAGTAAATAGAAAAGTAGAGTTAGGCGATACGACAAAAGCTAATCTGCTAGCACGTGCATTTGGCAGATTAACGGGTCTATCCGATTCTGAGGCATTAAAATTAACTCGATTCACAGCAACGGGCCAGGGCCGATTTGACGCGGTTCAAGTACTAAAAGATAAAGGGCTGAAACCAGCAGAGATCAGGAATGTTTTACCCGCATTAGTCCAGATTGAGGCAACGCAATAATGGCGTATTTACCAGTAAGTAATTTATTAACCCAGTATGATAGTGCTGAATTTGCTAATTATTATCTGAAATTCTATTTAGCCGGCACAACAACGCCGTTGAGCATGGCAACCGATGCGGCAGCAGGGACATTGTTAGTCAAATGCCCGTTGGATACTTCAGGGTTTTTTATAACAGGGCTGTTAGGTCCGAGGTTCATCCCTTATGTAAATTCTGATTATGATGCATGGCTGTTCCCGACCGAAGCAGAAGCCGACGCCAACGATACGACAAACGCCACTCAAATTGCCGATAACATTTCATTTAATACAGAGGTTGAGTGGATAAGCCAGGAAGTTGCAACCTATGTAAACGCAACGACTTTCACGCTTGTGGGCAATCAGACAGCAATTTACAAACCAGGGCGAAGAGGTTATTCGACTGGCGGTGCTGATCGGTTTTGGACAATCGATACCAGTGCCTTCACAACATTAACCACAGTCACAGTTAAAAACATAATAGACGACTCAAGCCCTCCGGTAGTAAGCACGCTTCATACTTCTATGGATACGGCTTATGTTGACATTAAAAGCCCAAGAGAACGGGCGTTGACAGACAGTTCTCCATTTAACGCATTTGATTATGACAAAAATAGGATAATTGACGCGGGTATTGATTTTAATGTACTGGCTGATGGATCGGATGAAACCAGTAAGTTACAGGCAGCAATTGCCAAAGCAAGCACAGGGACCATTATTGAGCTGCCATACGGTGATATCACTTTCACAACTTTAACCACTGATAAATCTATAATTATTAGAGGTAAGGGTGAGAATGTTCGCGCCAATAATCCATTTGGTAATGCCGCATGGGATAGTAAATCAATCAACTTAGGAACAATATTAAGATCAACAACCACAAGTGGTACGGCGTTAAGTCTGACAGGTAGCTCCACAGTATGGCAATATGGATTACAAAATTTAGCGTTAATTGGTCCTGGTTCGGGAACATCTAAAGGTGTGGAGATAGGCACGGCGGCGCTTGCTGTGGCACCTTGTACTTTACGAGACGTGATGATTGCGAACTTCGCGACAGGACTTGAAATTGAAAACGTATTTGAGTTGGATGCACTGAATGCCAAAGTTCGCGGTTGCACAACAGGATTATCAATCCCATCACTGTCCAGTGATTTGCATTTTTATCGATCAGAGTTTCAAACGTGCGTTGATGGTATCTTATTAACCGCATGTTCTAATGTATTTTTCGATGGCTGCTTATTGCAGAATAATACTAATATGGGCTTGAAAATAGCGCCAAGTGTCGCTGGTGCGATTGATAATATTGTCTTCAAAGATGGATGGTCGGAAAATAACCCAACCGGTGGAGGATTTCTTGAGTTAGATACAACTGCAGGGTCAGGTCGTTTATTAACAGTTCAAAATACCAAAATAGGCTCAGATGTTATTACTTTTACTGGAACCGGGACATTTACAAACCTGATTTTTGAGAGCAATCAAGGTCTTGGAATAACATTAACTGTACCATCGCATATCACAGATTTTACCAGTTTAAACAATGCCTTTATTGCAATAGTTGATAATTCCACCACGAGCGCAGGAATACAAAACATTGTACACGGGTTGCAAACAACTAGCGCTTGGTGTCAATTCGACGGGACATTGACTGGAGCAAATGCGCCTACAGATGGTTTTAATGTGACAACGGTTACAAGAAACAGTACAGGAAATTACACTATAACATTTACCAATGCATTGCCGGCAGCGACATACGCGGTAGCAGCAACAGGACAGGGCTTTGGGGTTACTATTGGGCCAATCATCGATATATACGGCCAGGGTACAGGGTCTTTTAATATGCAAACATTTTCGCATTCGACCGGTGCGGTATATGATTGCCCTAAAGCATCGGTAATAGTGCAATTAACGTAACTGATCAAACTTTAAACAAGTTATAAAGGACTATGCTAAAATATGATTACAGCACCAATGAACAGAAGGCCGTATGATATGCAAAACGAACTATTACAAAGAATATTCGGAAGTATTATAGCGCCTGTCGTGGTCATTGGAATTGTGTCATTAGTGGGATTGCAGATAAAACAATCATTCGATAGCGGAGCAAGTCTGCAGCATGACAAAAATGTGGACAAAAAGCTGGACAATATCGAGATTGAAATAAAAGAAAATCGTTTAGAACGAATCCAAAGTTACAACAAATTATATGATAGTTATGATTTACTTAATAATAAAGTGGACAAACTGAATTATAGAGCGAATTACCATTGGCCAAAAACGACACAGAACAAGCCATGATCTTTTATTGAACACTGTAAAATTAATGTAAATTATGAATCTAAAAAACGATAGCGTTAACCCATCCATGACACCAGAGCTACTATTTGGCTTGCTTGTTGCTAGTGAAGTGTACAGAAAACATGGTGTTGAGTTCGTTATCACGTCTTAACCGGCATTATGATGTCGTATTAGAGAAAGATCATATACACTTAGAATATCAACCACGATACCCGGAGGTTACATGAACCCGAAACTAAAACGACTATTCGTTGGCCTGATTGGTGCGTTAGGCGCTCTAATTAGCTCTCTAAGCTCGATGGAGGGGGGCATGGCCCTTACCCTTGGCCAACTCGGGTTAATCCCGTTAATCGCATGGTTAGGTGTCTTAATGGCGTTCCTAACCGGGTTTATGAACGGTGACACGTCAATCAAGGAGCAATTAAAATGAAACTAGATTATCGATACCTGCTTTTGGCTATTTTCCTTACTGGCTGTAGTCTTTTTACCACGCCGCCAATTGATACGTTCAATAAACAGGTTGCCGCTTTTGAGATTTCCTATGGCGTGTTGCTGGATAAAGCCCTATTGCATAAACGCGAGGGCAGGTTATCTGCTGAGACCAAATTGAAACTGGATGAGATTGTTAAAAACATAGAAGTCACCATGAATGCCATCAATGCATCAATGAAGATCGGAGACATTACCAGCGCAGAAACACAATTAGAATTGGCTACATCAACGCTTGATCTGCTGCGCTCTACACTTGCCGCTCAGGAGGATAAATAATGACTAACGCAATATTAGTGTTGGATATTTTAGCAGGATTGCTTGAATTAAGTTCTGAATTACAAGCTTTGTTGAGTAAAGCTCAATCTGAGGGACGCGACGTGACCCAGGAGGAACTTGACTCGATTCGGGTTAAAAACCGTGACAAAGCATCGGAATTCTTAAGTGAATAATATCCAAGACCTCGGGTTGCAGGTTATATCTGCGACAAAGTATAGGGTAACAGAATCCTCCCCTGTTAAGTGGGACGCCGGTGAAATTGTAATTCCCGAAGGATTTATCACAAATCTTGCCAGTGTTCCACGATTTTTTCACAATATACTACCACCTAACGGGAAATACGGTTCTGCCAGCGTCGCTCATGATTATCTTTACGCGACATACGGTTTAGATTACGAGTACTCTATTGATGAATCCGATTTGATTTTTAAACGAATCATGCAATATGACGGTGTAAAACCCTGGAAAATCTGGGTGATGTATAATGCCGTAAAATATTACAACTCAGAGTACCCGGAATGAATGCCGTTTTATTAGGTTATATAGTGGGCGCAACCGCAACATGGACCTTCACCATGTGGGCTTATGCAGAAATAAAACAGGGCGTCGACAACGTCAAGAACTCGACATTCACCTGGACAGAACCATACCCCGCAGTTTGAGAGCAACATTCGCGCAATTAGGACAACCCCGATCCTTAAACCTTGGCGGAATCTCGTACTTTTTCCCGCATAAAAGGCAGGTTACGGCTTTAGTCTCCACATCCGGACAGTCCGTCGTACTGCTGTAATAGTCACCGTTTGGGAGGTAGGGCATTAATCCCAAATTCCGTCAAACAGACACGAGAATTCACAGCCAAATGCTGTATCAGGGACTTTCTTGCCATCGAACCCACTTACGCGCTCGCCTCTATAGTCAATCATTGTAGCCTCATTGACAGCCGAATTTGTTAGGCTTGTGCGAATATAGAGCTGCTTTAGATCATCGTTAGAAACATCACTTAATACAATGTTGCCGTTCCATAATTTCGTCACTTTCATTTGTAGTAGTGCTCCACTAGTTTGGTTTTCATATCATCCCATAACCGGGCTTGGTCTTGGTGCTCTTGAAACATAATAGATAGTGCTTCATCCAGGGTCGCAGGCTTACGGTTCATAATTGCGTCAAATAGTTGTTTCTCTTCTAGTTCCTGTTTATTCATAAATCACCATACATGAATTACAATTGATAGTAGGATACAAATAATAAACATTATTAAGTACATTTGCATATATATCACCTATTAATGGCGGGTATGGCCGGGCGTTACTCCGGCTAATGAGCAAGTTAACGACATGGGTCCGAATCTTGTCTAGTCCTATATTGCAATAGAAAGCATTCCGGCTTGGCGTCTATTGAGACTTTAACCAGCGCCGCTGGCATGGATTTCGCCATGCTGCCACTAACCCAATCTGCTCTTATGTCGTCTCAGCATGTCTACTTTCCACGCCGCATACCCATAAACTTACTTACTCAACTCCAATATAAACAAAACACAAAAACAGATAAATAGAGTGCTACTTAATAGTATAATCGGATAATTTTTAAATGTTTTCATGATTTTCCTTTCTTATGCTGAATCATTAGCCTTGCTTGTTCGGTTAATGCGTTATGTACCAATTGTTTTAAAGTTTCAGGCATATGGTATTTTATTATTTGCTTCTCAAGCGCTGACAATTCACTCCATATTGTATATAGCTCGGAGTAGTCTTGATTTTCTATGTATTTTTCACTTTGAGTTATAACTTCGTTGATTAGTTGTTCGTCCAATGAATCATACATTGCATTATACCATTCCACAGATTTGATTATTTTGCGTTCTTCTGTCGAGAATGGACCGCCTTTTGTGGGCGCTACCCATAAACCTTTTTGGACTTCTTCGCCGGCTAAATACCATTTTAAACTTGATTCAATCCACAGTGGATCGGTTGGCCCTGCATTAACACCATTCTTAACTAATTCAATTAATTCTTGGTGTTGGTTAAAGAATTCAGATTGGTTTATCTCTCTGTTTAAATCGTCTACGTACCTGGAATCATCAAATTTACCAAGGAATACATCATTATTAAATCCTAATCGAGACAATGATTTAGTAATTGTGTCAGTCTCAACTTTTTTTGCAAAGTCGTCATCTTCTTTATTATTTTGACCTATGCCTTTGTATTTTATGACGTTAGAGATCGGAAATTCACCTTCAGGGAATTTAAACACGCACTCAAACAAAACCATATCTGTGTCAGGTATGAATGTGAATCTAGTATTAAATAATCCCCATGCTTTGCCGTATGGTCCGAATTGCTCGGTGGCTAGCATCATTTGATAATAAGGGGCAATGGCGCTGTAGCTGTACCCTTTGCCTGTACCGCTCTTAACAAACCGAGGGTCTGTTTTACCCACTAATTTCCATAATTCTAAATTATCAGTCATTATAAAGACCTCTTGTTATAGTTAGTTTTAAACTTTCTAGCCGGTACAAAATGCTGTGCGGCTCTCCGTTTCTTGTTCTGTTTCAATTCACGGTCTGCTTGCTGAATATCCAGGCTGGTCTGGTTATCGTACTGACGTGCCTTTAAGTGCAATGCAACCAGCCAAAACCCGAGGAAAAACACAGTCAGTATGAGCAGGATGCAAAACCCTGTCCAGAATGCTAGTTGGTGCTGTATTGGGATGTTGTTGAGTATGTCTGTCATGCTAAACCTCTTTTTGTCATGATCACTTCCAGCAGAAACATTATTTCACCATGAGCTATGGAATTGATAGGTGTGCCCAGGAACATACCATGTAATACCATTACGGTATCATGACTATTCAAATCCCACCACCGGACTAGTGCATCGACATACCATTGGTTTTCTATCTCACTCATAATTCACCTTGTTTTGTAATCTGTATGTGTTATATTATATGTACACGTTTAAAATTAATCAAGGAATATTTTCAATGCCACGAAAAAAACAGTTTGACCACAATTTACATATAAACGCGATTAAAGAAGATGTCGAACATGCCGCTATATATGCAGATAATAAAAAAACAACCCTCAGTCAATTGATTAGGGATTACATTAAACGATTAGCGAATAAGGTGACGAAATGAGTATTGCACTAGAAAAGGCTAGACGGGTGGCGCGTGAACGTCGAGAGAGTGGTCATATTCCCGCCAAATATAGCCTAAGATCAATTATTAATGCCAAGTGCAAAGAATGCATCTACGATCCAGTTGGTGGTATAGGAACGTGGAAACAGCAAGTAGAGGCATGCACAAGCTATGACTGCCCAATTTATCCAGCAAGACCAATCTCTAAACCAAAAAAGGCGAAGAAATGAACAGCGTAAAATACCCAGAATGGCCGAAAGACTCCAACGGTGAATTTAGGGACGAATTTACAATGAAAATCCGAGCCCCAGACCGGCGTAAAGGCCCAAGGCGCGAGGATGAGATTAGTTACGAGCAAGAAATGGAAGACAAGTACGCTGCGGCTATAAAGGCGTTGGTGGAAAAAGAGAAGGAAAACGTAAGATTACGTAGTAAGTTAGCGGCGCTAGAAAAAAACGGGTGAATTATGGGAAAAGAGCAAGTAATAGAGAAGTTAAAAATATTTGTTGATCAATTTGAGTTTAAATATCAAGCTGCTAAACATTTGTGCGTATCGGAGTCAAAACTGTATAACATGCTTAATAATAAGGCTTGCTTTACGCCATACATACTTAGATTGCTTGGATATGAGCGTGTAGTGACAATCACATATAGGGAAATCAAATGACCGAGAACTGGTTTGATGATTGGTTCCAACGGTTTTGGAACGTTTATTCTACAAAACTTTGTCGGCAAAAAGGCGCGAGCTATGAAGTGGCGAAGAAGAAATATAAATCTCGAATTAAGTCGCAAAAAAAAGCTGATGAGATATTCGCAACGTTATTAGAGCAAGTGCGGTACAAACTGAAGCGCAAAGAAGATGGGGCGCATCAGAGTGAGTGGCTAATGCCTGGAATCCTTGTTTATTTAAATCAGGAGCGATGGGAAGGCTTTACCATTGGTTCGTACACAGAAAACGATAACAGGCCTTCACAGGACAAATGCGGTTGTGGCGAACCTATTGCTTATGCGTATGAGAGATTATGTCTCACGTGTATGGGAACTAAAGTTAGAGTAGAAAAAAGACAGGAAGTAGCCGACGTATTAAAAAATATGGGGATATATGTACCAGGAGAGAGCCAAGAAGAATTAAATAAAAAATGTAGAGCATTTTTAAAAAACAAACAGGTATTCGGGCACAAGGTGATTAAGAATGGATAGGACTGAAATAGAAGAATACACACAATTAGAACGCTATATAGACGCAATGTTCCAGGAGTGGGATTTATTACTAACTCACGAAGAAATTAAAAAACATGCGGATAATATCGGGAAACTATTAAATGATTGACTTAATACACGGTGATTGCATGGATTATATTGCTAAGTGCAAAGATAATGAGTTTGATCTTGCAATAGTCGATCCGCCGTATGGTTTAAGTAAACATTCAGGCAGAGTATCAAGAAACAGATTTAAATCAGTAGAATATATGAAAAAGGAGTGGGATAAGTCGCCCCCTAAAAAAGAATATTTTATTCAGCTGCAGCGAATAAGTAAAAACCAAATAATATTTGGAGCTAATCATTTTATAGATGCGGTACCGGTACCATCAAGTTGCTGGATAGTTTGGGATAAAGATAACGGAGATTCACATTTTGCTGATTGCGAGTTAGCTTATACGTCATTTAAAACTGCAGTTAGATTGTTTAAATATAGGTGGGCTGGAATGCTACAAGGAGACATGAAAAACAAAGAGGTACGAATACACCCCACACAAAAGCCAGTACAACTCTACAACTGGCTATTACACAACTACGCAAAACCAGGGCAAAGGATAATCGACACTCACTTAGGGAGCGGCTCAAGCGCAATTGCTGCCCATTATTACGGTGTAGATTTCGTAGGGATTGAGCTAGACAAGGAATACTACGATTTAGCTTGTGAGAGATTTAAACGAGAAGCAGCACAGGAGACAATGTTTTGATTGAGCAATGAATTATAACCAAAGACGGCAAACGAGTACTGCAACAACGTGAAGTAATTAACATGATCCAGTACATTAACCGGGACGAGCCGGCTAAGTGGTCAAACTGGGAAACGGTATAAACTAATTATAAAGGTGAATGAAATGATAAAAATTCTAGGCGGTTTTATTATCTTAACAAACCATGATTCGGATCAAAATGATGAGGCGATACAAATATCAAAGATTACAGCAATATCAAAACATAGAAATGGATCGACTATTAGATTCTCTCATTCTTATGATGTTTACGTTATGGAAAAACCAATAGAAATACTGGAAGTTATAGAAAATTTTTATAAAAACAAGATATATAAATGTGCAAATGAAAACGGACATTTTGGGCGTTAAGCAGCCAGTAACTTAAGCTCCACCAGGATTTTAATATGCGCAGACACGGGCAACTCATCGACAACTTTCTGGACCCGAGCGGGCAATTCAGGACATGCCTGCTTAAAAGGGATTATCTTGGCGGTGTGCTTGTCCATAATCATTAACCATATCAATATTATAGAGCGAGGTGACATAATATGTCAACAATATTAGAACTAGAGAATGAAATAAAAGAATTGAAAAAACAGCTAGAAGCCGAAAAAGAACGACCTACAGGTCATACCATATCGGATACAAGAATTGATATGTCTATACCAGACGAGACTAAAATAGCTATCGCTAAAGCAGTGCAAGAAGGTATGAAAGCGCTGCAAGGTCTTGGGGGCAATTCTTACGGTATTTATTTTGAGGGCAACCAATAAAACAGGTGGATAAAATGTCAACAGAAAAAGTTTATAGCAACAACAATGAAGACTACTCTTACACAGAGTTAAGTGAGTGTGTGGAGAGTTATTATTTTAATGACTCCGTTAAAGCGGGTGACGTCGTAACAGTGTTTGAGGCCGACGCCGTTAAAGCGAAAGCATCAAGTTTTGTTTATGGTTTAATGGATAGCATGCAAGAAAAAGCGTATGACGAGTACGGGGAATATGCTGAGCACTGGCCTGATACAGACCAAAAAAACATAGATGTACTTGAGGAAGTCGTAAAACTTTTGGCTGATCTTTGGGCTACAAATTATGACGTCCAACCGACTTTCTACAAAGTAGATAACGTAAAGGAAATCAAAGTAAAGATTTTGAACGATGACTATGATTATGAAGTTATAAACCAATAACAGAGGTTGAATGATGAAACCAGACTTTAAAGGATTTGCAGACGATATAATCTCAAACCGATTTGAGGGTGACTTAGACGGATTTGACATGCAAGATTTAGGCATTAAGTACGAATTACTTGAGATTAAGATCATTAATGAGCCATGTTGTGATACTTGCCGATGCAAAGAATATGATGGCGAATTCCCTGTTGAGTGCTATCGAAAAACATACGAATAAGGGTGATATATGAGCACAAAATACAAACATGGCGACAAAGTCCCAAATTCCGTATTGGCGGCACGATTGGACGAATTAGCGGAAGCGGTAACGAAAGGGAGCGATGCGGTAAATAGAGAATTCACAATGCGGATACCTGCTGAATTAGATCGCGATGCTGATTTAGTACTAAGCGAGGCGGCTAATAGACTAAATGAATTGGGTGATATATGAGCATAGACTACGAACTAAAGCTACTACTCAATAGCTACGCTGGAACATATCTACATCATTATGGAAGTCCAGTTATGCATGAGATACGAGAAAACACTTTCCAGGGAATCAAAGCACTATTATCAGCGCAGGGATTTTGTAAAGATTGCGATAGAAACGGCGAATGCCAGACGCAATCAATTTTGCTAAATAACGGTAATAATTTAATCCCCGATGAGTGGGGATGTTCGGAATTTAAGAGGGTCAGCAAATGAATATTGATGAGCAGATAGAGTTTGTGGAAAAACATCTAAAGTATTTAAGGTGTTATCCATCATCCGATGAGGTATTTATTATGTACATGGAAATATTTGAAACACTGAAACAGGTTAAGAAACAACAAGATAAACAAGGGGATTAGTAATGGATAAAAAAGAAATAGTTCAAGATAAACAAGGTGACTAAAAATGGAAGAACATTATATTAATACGTGTTTGATATGCATGAAACCAGTCGATAACTATGAACCAGAATATTGCTGTAATGGCCATGAGTGCGGCTGCAGAGGTTATCCAACAAACCCATGTGTATGCTCTAGAGAGTGTGACGACGCGTTATATGACGATATAGGGCTAACTATGGATCAACGCAGAATTAAGGCGGGTATCGATTTATACCAACAACCAAATAAACAAGGGGACTAAAATGAATAAAAAAATCATAAATAAATTAACAAAAATAGCCAAAGACGCTACTTTGCAAGACAATGATGAGGATTATATTGTTGATGATTATGTTGGCGGTAATGTTGATGATGCTTACCAATTAGGTAAAGACGATGGCGAGATATATCTAGCAAGGGAAATTCTGGAGCTTATTAAACAAGGGGATTAGTGATGGATAGATTAATACCATGCAACCAATGCGGTTTTGAAACACCAAAGGATGATTTCTCCGAGGGTGTCTGTGTAGATTGCTGTGAGGCTAACCAAAAAGCATTAGACGTGCATAATTGGTTTTATGATGAATGGGAAAAATTGAGCGATAAAGACAGGGAAACTAGGATTAATATGGCTATAACCTAATAGTGAGGAATAAATATGTGGTTTGGATGGAAAGATGTATATATTGATAATCGAGGTATGCCAACTGATATCAAAACAGATTGGCACGCTATTTGTTTTATTCTATTTACACACATTATTTATATTGGTGAGGTGAAACGTGTTGAAAAATAAAGAACCATTCGAAATAAAGTTATCCGATGAAGATGTTAAGCAAGCAATTCAACTGTATTTAAACTCGAAAGATTTTAATGCCACAGATTTTATTGTATCGTCAGTAAAGAAAACAAGACAGAAAGGTTTTTTTCTTGTGGCTGTAGTTGATTAATAATGAGGAATGATATAAATATTACGTTTTTGCACACAAATGGCAATTTGATTGGCGGGAAATTGGTACATAAAACAAAGAATGGTGTTTATTGGGTAAGGGTACGAGGCCGCGAAACAGCGTATGAAGTCGTTAAGGAAAACGGGTTTTATATACATTTAGGCGAAGGAAGTCTTAGGAATAAACTGGGTGATCTAAACTGAACTGGGCTAGTCCGGGTTAATCCTACTACCTAGTTTTGCTAGGGTTTAGATTAATATTATTTTAGCATATATTTAATAGTGAGAAATAAATATGAAGCTACCAAAATTATATAGGCCAATAAATATTGCGTTTATGTCATTAAGAAATAGTTTAGGGTCAAATATGGGTGTAATTTTTGACAATGACATTATCGTAGAACGTAAAGCAATGCGAGTTATGACTTGTGATGGGTGGAAATGGCAGTTAATAAATGCTGATATTTTGCGAGCATGGGATTATGGCATAGATACCGACGAAGAAATATTAAATAACTGCGGTAGCGAATTAGAATTTATGTGGTTAGGAAAGACTAGCCCCGACTTGGGAGAAGGTGATGACAAAAATGGAAAGATCATGTAAGAATTGTTTAAATAGCGCATTCAATTGTAGTATTGATGATTACAGAATGGCACTTAAGGATAATCCTGATATTTGGGAAGATGGAGAATTTGTTGTTGAGAAATTTGATGACTACTGGAATGCTGCGGCAAAATATTGTAAGAAATTTGAAGCTGTAAACAACGAGGCCCTAGCAGGTGAGGATATGAATATTACGTTTTTGCACACAAATGGTAATTTCATTGCCGGTATATTAGTACATAAAACAAAGAATGGTGTTTGTTGGGTAAGAGCACCAGGCCGCGAAACAGCGTATGAAGTCGTTGAGGAAAACGGGTTGTATATACATTTAGGCGAAGGAAGTCTTAGAAATAAACTGGGTGATCTAAAGAAAAGCCCCTAAGGTAGGGGCTAATCCTTGATATGGTCAGGGAAATTCAATGCAAGTATTGATTAAATGTGCCATATCTCGTCTAAGTTATCTGTTGATTAAACCTTGCTCGTAACAGAAGTACTATTTGAAATTTAATTATAGCACAAAAAAGCCCTAGCAGGTGAGGACTAGGGCCAGATTGCTCTACCAGGTGGAGGCAGAATTAAGCCTTTGCATTTTGGTTGCGCTGGGCTATAATCAGAATATTGCAACGGTTTACGAGACCTTGTGATTGTTACAGGAATAATGGGAAACTGCTTAATCACTTCAGCAACTACCCACATTATAACAACTCACAAATCTTTGTCAAAGCCGGTAATCCTAAGTTTTTACTTATGGTTAAAGTTTTGAGTAGTGCTTAATTTATGACCTGACCAAATTAGTTGGCTGAATGGTTAAATATTAACTGCCAGTGGCAAGTCTGGCCACTACTCACCCATTGCAATCGTCAGACTAACGAGAGATGGTTAATTATGGACGCTATTTGCGGAAAATGTAAATTTTATTCATTAAAATTAAGTGATCTATGGGGCGGCACTAGAAAAGAATGTCCTCATGGGGTAATTCCGAATTATTACTCATGTTATCCGAATTGCCAAAAGCGCCAACCAAGATTAACCGGCCCCGAATCGGCAGATGTCAAGAAAGATTCATTTAGTTAAATCCTTATTAAATTAGGTGGAATTATGAGAGAGTTCAATATCAAAATCTGTGATGCGTGTTACGGGCTAGAAGATGGTATGTGCCATGAGCCTGAGTGCGCTTGTATTCGCATGACTAAATCAGAAGTGTCTGAACTGCTTAATATTTTACTGATTAGGCCAATTATTGATGGTGAACAAATCGATTTATATCCACTTGGTACACCACAAGAGAAGAAAGATAAGTGAAAATACATTGCTGTAAATGTGGCTACAAAGTAGATGCCAGGCTAACAAACGGTACTGAAATATATCCGCATAGAAAAGACTTAGCTAATTTGCCATTTTGGAAGTGTGACGCCTGCGGGTTATATGTAGGTTGCCATCATAAAGACAAAAGCAACCCTACTTTGCCGTTGGGTGTCATGGTAACAAAAGACGTTAAAAACGCACGTATGCATATACATAAGATATTGGACCCTATTTGGCAATCTCACAAAATGCCACGAGGTAAGATATACGCGATTTTAACTAAAAAGCTAGGTTGGGAGTATCATACAGCAAATATTCGGTCCATTGACGAAGCTAGAAAGGTTTATAGGTTAGTTAAGGAATTATCGAGAAATCTCTAGAGGGTGAAAAACAGTCTAGCGCCGTTACCACGGGTTAGGTTGACTGTACCAGACCTTTACTGAGTACAAAAATTGAACTGGTTTATTGGGTGATACTGGCCAGGGAGAGGATAAGTTAAAGGCATTTTGTGGATATCAGTATATAATATTAATTATATATGGGTATGGGTTTAAGGAAGGTTTGTTACCTTCACCCTTGGCGAAGCTATATCCAAAACAGTGGAATCAATATAACCAAAACATACAAAGGTGAAATAAAATGATCAAAAACGAACATGAAGCATTAATTGAACTTAAAGAGCAAACTCGTAGATTAATAATGACGCCGGTAGTTGATGATGATTACTCGGAAGTAAAATTCGAATGGCAAAACGCATATGAGGTAGCTAAAAACTGGGAAACAAAAGAATCATTATATTTAAACTCGTTAGCGTTAGAAATAAATCAAATAAATAGAGCTAATGGGTGGGAGGTAGTTGCGCCAGAAGAATGGGAAGATGATTATAAAATACCGGCAATCCTAGCGCTGATAACGTCCGAAACAAGCGAAGCTCTAGAGGGTTTCAGAGCGAATGATAAAGAAAATTTCGCTGACGAATGCGCCGACCAAATAATAAGGATTTTAGACCTGACTGGCGGGTTAGGCATTGATATTGATAACAGAATAAAAAATAAATTAGAAAAAAACAGGAATCGAGGTTATAAGCACGGCGGCAAAAGAGTTTAAGGTATAAATATAAACATACAAAGGCCATGAAACTAAAAAACGTACCATACAAGCATGATTTTTACTGGCAAGGTAATCGATATGTTCAGTTTATACGGCCTAAAGTTAATCCCAAAGGCAAGTTTGAAATTACATGCTACTTAAAAACCGATCCATGCAGAGAATACATAGACATGCCAGCCGGTAGGGAAGTAAAGCCAGTACTGACACTAAGTGAATATAAACATACAAAGAGGTGAATACAATATGAACAACGGCGAGAAATTACTAGTCATGAGAAATGTAAGGCGATTTATAGACGGTAGGATTAAACAGCCTGAAAATTGGAAATTGTACTCAACATTGTTTTCGGCTGGTGCTGGCAGATCAAGGGAAAGGTGCAAGGAGATGAACCTAGATCCAGATGTATGCTGAACACTCCAAAATAAACCAGATTAGAGGAAAGACAATGAAATATCATATACATGCAAAGGTAGATAGAGCGGACGGTTATACAACATTTGAAATTTATGCTGACAATAAAGAGCAAGCAATAAAATTATTCAACAACGGTGGGGGTCAATATATTGACGATGACATTAATATATTAGGATACATGGAGTTAGGGTTAGATGATATAGAAGAAATTAAGGAATAACTATGGATAAAGAAATCAAAAATAAACACAAATAAACCTTGACGGCAACCAAGACGGCAGCTATAATTATTACAAGAGCTAAGGAAAACAAACTAAAAAGGCGAACACGATGAGAAAAACTACCATTACAATAAAAAGAACTAACGGCGAAGTTGAAGTAATTGACGTAAGTGAAAAGTTTGCCCAGGGTTTAACCGATCAAATGTTTTATCGAATCAAAAAAGCAACAAAATTAGCAGGTAATGGCGAATGCTTAAGTTATAAAATGGAAGATATCCTTAGTGAAGAAACATTAAAAGAAATTAGCGAACACAATAAAAAAGTAGCAGAACATAATAAAAAAGTAGCATGGTTTGTAAAAAATGGCTTTGAAGCCAGTCAAGTAAGGTAAAAAACATGCAAAACAAGCACAAATAAACCTTGACGGCAACCAAGACGGCAGCTATAATTATTACAAGAGATGAGGAAAACCGGAGAAAATCATGAACGACATATTACAAACCAGACCAAAAACTGCAACTATTTCACATGTTACTTATGCTACTTCTTATAGGTTTTTTGTAACATTTTCTGATAGAAAAGAAGATCATAGGCAAGATGTTTCGTTTGATCCTTATTATGCTGGCTCTACTTATGATGAGGCTTACAAGGGTATAACTGACGCGATATCACAATTAGGTTATAAATTGGTGAGTTAAGATTTATGCCAACTAAAAAACACACAATAATCAAATACACATACCGGACTATGAACAACAAGGCCCAGGCCGACTTCAATAAGTTCAAGAGGTTGGCCGAAAAAGAAGGATATTCAGCTAATCGGTTGATGGAAAACTTAATATCTGAATACGTGAATAAAAAGGTGAAGCCATGAAAACCGTAACATTTGCTCTAATAGAGTTAGCACTATTCTACAGTATTTACCTAATGGTAATCATTACGGATTTTAGGATTTAATATGCTGACTAAATACCAGACAGAACGCTACAACGAGGTAACAGAGGAATACGAATACCCTGCGCTAAATATCGTATATCAAGCTAAAGAGGGATATCGAGAGAATCAAATATCCCCAAAAGACCCAATAGAAATAATAATAGAATTAATTGTTAATCCAGAAGACCCAGCATATAGCTCAACAATAGAAGAAATAGCTTTAATCCACGAGCATTGCGCGACACACTACGAAGAATGTTGCAAGGAAATGATATGAACTTAATAGGAATGCAAGACCAGTACTGTCGAGAACATTTCTGGCTAGACGAGCCCAAAACCCCAAGGATGCTGAAAACAACTTACGAATTACTAAGACACACCAAACAGCCGAAGAAAGCATTTAGGCAAGCATACAGCGACCTACGGGCGGCGATGAATAAAACAATGAGGGTGAAAAAATGAATATAGATGATTTGATAAAATTACTATCTGTGTTAAATGATACAGGTGACAGAAATACAGGACTAGCCCAGGAACACGGTAAGAAAATTGTCGTTTTAGACAAAGGGTTCGTCTATGTTGGAAATCTATCGACAGATAGTGAGTGGTTGTATATTTCAAACGCACAAAATATCAGGCGATGGGGTACATGCAAGGGGCTTGGTCAATTAGCGTTGGAGGGTCCACTTGAGAAGACAAGGTTAGATAATACGCCAAATATCAAGGCTCCTATCTCTGAATTAAAGCACATGATTGATATTGAGGTGTCAAAATGGTAACCAATGGCTATGGCGATGGCGATGGCTATGGCGATGGCGATGGCAATGGCTATGGCTATGGCTATGGCTATGGCTATGGCTATGGCAATGGCTATGGCTATGGCGATGGCTATGGCGATGGCAATGGCTATGGCTATGGCTATGGCTATGGCGATGGCAATGGCTATGGCTATGGCTATGGCGATGGCAATGGCTATGGCGATGGCAATGGCTATGGCGATGGCAATGGCGATGGCAATGGCTATGGCGATGGCAATGGCAATGGCTATGGCTAAGAAGGTAAATCAGATGATCCAACATTCAGGCCAACAGATAAAGAAGAAGAAAGCATTTAGGCAAGCATATAGCTGCTTACGGGCTGCGATGAATAAAACAAATAGGTGCGTTATGGATACTATAAAATCTGGTAGAAAAACTTATGAATTAAGGAATGGCGATATAGTTCTTGACAATGGAGCTTGCCTGCAATTGGTTACAAGAAAGTCATGGAACAGTGGTTGCCCGTTAGTATCAAAAAAAGAAATGGAAAAATATGTCAATTTACCAAATGTTGTCAAAAAACCAAGAAAATGTGAGTACACCAATAGCACTATGTATGAATATACTTATATTAAAAATGATTAGGTGATATATGTGCATGTATGTTGAGTTAACTAAAATAATCTGGAAACATCATCCATTGCCAAAGCCTAAAATAAAACCAAAAACGTGTCGGATAAAAATTTTAGAATTATTAGAGGATGGACCTAAAACTCTAAAAGAAATTCATAAAAACATCGATAATTCAAAAGGTGTAATTAACACTATGTTACAAAATTTACAGGGGGGGCGGGGTTATATCAAAAAAATAGAATACTTAGATAACCGGTATCAATTACTACCTATTGATAAACTTGGTTTGAGATATAGAGTATTAAGTTTATTGCGAGAGCCAAAAAAATCAATTGAGGTGGTAAGAATCCTCAGCGATGAAAAGCCAGAAAAAATCAGGAATATGATCAGTAAATTAAACGGTAGTGGAGGTATAGAAAAGGTAATCAAGCGATTAAAGAACGGGTATTATGTTAAAATATAACTACTTACCATTAGGCCAAAGACAATCGATGATCTATTACACGATTAAAATTTGCGGAGAGATAAGTCTGACAAATGTTATTAAAATTCTTGATTTGGCTTTTGATCCAGATTATCGGAAAAATAAAACGGAAATTGACAGACTAATAAGTAAGGGATTGATTGATAGTTATTACGATGACGGCTGGTTTTATGAGATCGTGTAAAAATTGCAAGCACGGCGATGATCCACTAGATTATTGTGGGATTGATGGCAAAAACATCAAGGATCAAGGCTGGCAACCATGTGATCGATGGGACGGTGACCCAGGCTGTGATATAGAAGAAATGGACGAGTACGACATGATACTCATGTGCCAGGATGCCGATTTAATCGGCGCGTATATTGAGTTAACGTACAATGAGGATTGTATATGACTATAGTAAACACAGCTTTACGTCGCGCAAACGAGAAGATCAGGGTAACAGACGAAGCATATACTCAAGCATGTATCGAAAACCATGACCTACTACAATCTCTAATAGTCGCATGGGAAATCACGACATGCCCGGAGACTAAAGCGTATTTAGACATAGTCTTGAAAGAATTTGAAGTCACAGAACATTGAAACAAATAATCATCCAAAAAGGCACAAAGGATACCAGGGCAGATTATGTCCATCGGTATATCAAAACCCTGGATGATGATAAAGAATACATTATAGAAATAAAGAAATGCATAAGTGTTAGAAGGGTGGCACAAAATCGAATCATGTGGCTTTGGTTTCAACAATTGGTTGATTGGTATTTAGAGCATTATGGATTGCAGAAACCGCCAGAGTTTTTTAAATATTATTACCAAGGGTTATTTTTGGGCTACAAAGTCATTGAAACAGCCGGCAAACCAGTAGAAAAATTGGTTGGAACAAGCGAAATTGGTATTAAGGAATTTGCGAAATTTTTAGAAAAAGTAAAGTTATCAATAGAATCAGACGACGATTACCAGGGGTTGGTGTTAAAAGACCCTGATTTGATGAGATACGCAATATACGGCGATAAATTGTAAATAATCCTTGACAGTAGGAACCTACTAACCTATACTTACCTTAACAGTTAAGAAAACACAAACAAAAGGTGAACGAAATGGATAGATTCAGATTTGATGACCAATGCGAAAAAGTATATGTGTACGATGATTACCACGAGACATATCTATTCTTTGCTAATTACTATGCACTAGATATAGATGTTGGTATGGCAGATAGTGAGAAATTAGTAATAGCTGAAAATGATTGGAAGCTTACCGCAGAACTTGGGTTTAGCAGTGACGAGGGATAGAGGTGCAAAACAAGCACAAAAAATACGAAGACAAACAAAAATCACTGGGGATCGGTCAATACAAGCGCCGCATCCCCATGGAGTGGTTTTCAGAAATGGATAAGCATTTGGAAAAGCTCAAGAAAAAGAATGTATTAGGTGCCAAATGATATCAAGAAGAAATTTTTTAAAATCACTAGGGCTAGGTATAGGCGTTGCTGCGACATTACCCAGTACGGCGGTAGGTAGTGTATTAAAGGAGCTATTAACCCAGAATAAAATACATAATCCTTATCCGATTTTGCATGGCGATGGTGTAACGGATGACTCATTTGCAATGCAAGCATTAATTAATGGTAATAAAGTGTTGTACGATGGGAATGTGATACAAAACGAATTACTGTTATTTGACAGAAAAATTGTTTGTATACCGCCGGGAAATTATAGTATTACCGCAGGAATAGTTATGGAACTCAAATAGGTGCCAAATGATAGACAAAGAACTAAAAACAGCAGCAAACGTAGTCAGCATGATCGTCATAGTGGGTCTTGTTGTTGTTTGGATAAGCAAGTGTGCTGGCGGGTGATGTATGAATGGAGTTAAACCCAATAAAGAAAACCAACGCCGATTTGAGATAATACGGGATATCGGGTGTATTGTATGCAAGATTGAAGGTAAAGAGAGCGTACCCTGCACTTGGCACCACTTGGACGGACAAAAGAACCAAGAAAAACACAAGCTAACGATTGGTTTATGCTACGAACATCACGATAGTAAGAAGGACACGCTGAGATATACAAGCGTGCATCCGTATAAAGCAAGATTTGAGATGCGATATTTACCATTAAGAGAACTATTAGAATATCAGAACTTACTTATTAAAGAATATGAGAATACATAGGCATAAATACAACGCCAAAAAAACAGAGGTTAATGGAATTAAATTTGATTCAAAAAAAGAAGCGGATTATTGTACTGAGCTAGACTTGAGAATTAAATCAGGGGAGGTGATCTTTTATCTACGGCAGGTTCCATTCGATCTACCAGGGACGGTTAAATATAGAGTAGATTTCCAGGAATTTCATACTGATGGGACCATTCATTTCATTGACGTCAAGGGGATGCAAACCAAAGATTTTATTATGAAAAAGAAAATGGTCGAAGATTTATACCCGGTTGTTATCGAGGTAGTTTAGTGCGAAGTTGCGCTTCGGTTTTTTTAAGTTTAGCTTTATTGTCGGGCAATACCCAGCACAAAACAGGCACTAATCCCTTAGCGCGTAGGCCATCCCTGTATTTTTGAGAGTTATTTTTATATACTGTTTTATATGACATAATTTTATACTATTTTGTGTAATTTTTTGATGCGTCATTAAATACTGCATCTCCGCAATTAACATTACGAGCATCTATTATACGTGATGCCTGAGTTGTGGCATTTAATTTGGTAAAAAAGGCATCTGCACTGGCTTGTACAGTATCAAGCCATTGTTGAGGCATAGTATTACGACTAACGCGATCTTTGGCGTCATCTACAACGTTATTAACTTGTATAGTCCATGTGGCAATTATTTTATTAGCATAATCTATCTGTTTTTGGCTACCGTTTGTGATCATGATTATTACTCCTGTGTAATGTTTGTTTGTATGATTTAAATATAGCACTATGACTAGTCATAGTCAAGAAGATTTTGGTAAATCAATGAAAGAAATTATAATAAAGATCATCGACACGCTGAAATTTCGACATGTGTGGATAACAATCGTAATAATATTCTTGATTTCAATCGGTTGGGTTACGATAGATGAGGTAAGGGTGATTGGACAAAATATGGTTAACAAGATCGATGAGATTCGGGTAGGATTAGATTTTTAACTATGTTAAACTTATGAAATGAATAAGGTTTTTATATGAAAAAGTATTTTGCATTGATAATGTTAATGTGCACATCGTCTTGCAATGCATCTACTCAGATAGACCCTAATAATATCCAACAATCCCTAACGTACTGCTCAGACAACAACCTAACATGTGAAATAGTTGGTCAAATCACAATAACCAAGCCTGTTTACATCTGGGGTGGAGCCAGCTTAACAGGTGGCGAATTAATAATTGATATAGATCAAGTGAAAGAACCGTATGTTATCAATTTTGGCATAAGCGGTCCCAGCGGCGGCAACCCAGCGAACAACAAAGCAGAGATACCATGGCATGGCGCAATTACAAATACCGCATTCACGGTGTCAGGTGATAACATTATGGAGGAAGGTCGATTATTGTATTTTTGGCGCACAGAATTTGCAGTTATCTCAACAAGCACATTTAACTTGGGGGAATATCGGTACAGCGCGACTACATCAGGCAATCACAACGGCTGGTTAAGCGGTGCAGGCCAGTATGTCAGGGACGGGTTGCGTATAGAGAATAACACCATAAGCGCCAATTCGAATGCGTTGGGCAGCGAGGGTTTTGGATTGGGATTGTTTAATAATGCTGTATTTTATGGTAATCATATAACAGGTGTGGGAGATGACCCTATTGCTTGCCATCGATGCACAAATTTAACGGTAAAAGACAATTACATCGAGTCAGTGGATGGACGTATTTATGCCAGTAATTCAACTAATGTTGAGATAAGTGGAAACACACATAAACGAATAAAATCACCAAAAACCAACTTATTTCATAGAGGTATAGCGTTAATTTATATTGGATTCGAGATAAAAGGCACAACAAATTGGCCAGCGCCACAAGACACATACATACATCATAACGACCTAATCTATCCGGAAGGTTCGATAGACGCGGGTGCAGCGATAAACATTTTAGGTGCAAGGGATACAGTCGTTGAAAGAAATTACATCGAAAATAACTCATTAGGCACAATTGCCACAGCATTACATATTCTACCGCAGCCCATGGGGAATTGGTCTGACCCTAGCGGATTAGACCCTAATAAGGTTGCCAGAGTGCATAATTTTGAATTTAATGCTAATATTAGTAATGGAATCTACCCACTTAGGCAAATTATGACAGGTAATTGTGTAGACCATATAGGGGATTTAACTGTAGATTTGAGTATAGCGCCAAGTTACCAGTTTTATTGTCAATCCGTGCAAACAAATAACCACACGCTAAATTAATGGCCTTTTCAGACAATTTCAATCGAGCAAATGAATTATTAGATGCATCGGCTAACTGGACTAAAGTTGGTGCGGCCAATTGTGCGACTATTGTTAGTAATATACTAACATTTACTGCGGCTGGCGAATCTCTATATACATGCCCAGATCAAGCCGATGTTAATATGTTTGTGCAAGCCACACGAGTAGAGACGTTAGCAAGGGCTTACTTTGATATCGTCTTAAGGTCTACTGATTCAAGCAATTTTATCGGAGTGAGGTATTTCGGTGGAGCGTATCAAGTCTACAAGCGGGATACCGGCACTTTTTCTCTTCTGGGATCATACACAACCGCATCGAGCGGCAGTGATGTACTATATTTAGAGGCAAATGAGGACAATATAACTTTTAACCTAAACGGGACTACGAGAGTTGGTCCTGTTGCAGAGACATTTAACAACACTGAGACAAACATAGGTGTGCTACCAAGAGCCGTTGCCGGTGCTGGCATAGACGATTTTAGCGCGGGTGGCTTAACGCCAAGCGCAGGTGGTGGCGGTTTTTTCGGCGGAATGAGTAATTTTGGACAATTAGGGGCTTAATATGGCAACATTATGGATAAGGGGTAAATAATGGCAACTTATTGGATTAGTGAATATCAAGATTTAGGAAGCGCGAATGGTTATCCTGTGCAAGTCCCAAAGGAGCCTGCAATAGCTAACCAAAGTAGCACATATACAACTGCAACGTTAAGCTCGGCATTTAATGCAGAAACCAGATACGTAGGAATAAGAGCCGATGCGGTTGTGCACCCAGCATTCGGGGATAACACTGTCGTAGCGGACGCAACATACTTACCACAATCCGCAGGGGAAGTTAGATACTATGCGGTAAATCCAGGCGATTATGTTTCTTTGTACGATGGAACCTCATAATGCCTTTAAAAAAAGGAAAATCAAAGAAAGTAATCTCTGCTAATATTAAAAGAGAGATGAATGCAGGAAAGTCTCAAAAACAGGCAATTGCAATAGCATTAAAAAAGTCCAGGAAAAAGCGAACAACCTAAGAGGAATCGTTATGAATATATTTTTAGTTAATCAAGATAACCCAGTATCAAAAAGTCTGTGCGAAAAACTAGCCGGACCAAAGAAACCAGGCCAGATAATCCCTTTAACAACTGAAGAATGGGATTTATATAACTCTAATGGTGTTCAGCAAATAGCCGATAGCAATGAAAACAAATCAATACTAACAGAGGTAGAGCCGGGGCTATCTTATATAGCCGTATGCAACAACAGGACAAATATTGACGATATAATAGCATTAATAGATAAACACAATTGTCACCCATAGAGAGAAACAGTAATGCCAGCAGGAAGTGATAATACATTAGATGACGACGGCCTAACACCCAAGCAAGCATTATTTGTACAAGAGTATCTTATTGATTTAAACGCAACTCAAGCGGCTATTAGGGCTGGCTACAGTGAAAACTCAGCAAAAGAAATAGGTTGTCAGAACTTAATAAAACTTAATATTCAAGAAGCTATCACAAAAGCGCAGTTAAAACGACAGGAACGAACAGAGGTAACCCAGGATCGGGTATTAAAAGAACTAGCTCTAATAGCCTTTATAGATATTAAAGACGCTTACAACGAAAATGGGGAGCTTCTACCGATCCACGAAATGCCAGAAGATGTAAGAAGGGCTATAGGCGGTATGGATTATACAACTATTGGTGATGATATTGGAAAAACCAGTAAGGTTAAGTTATTGGATAAAAAGGGATCATTAGAGTTATTGGGTAAGCATATGGCTATGTTTACTGATAAAAAACAGATATCTGGCGTGCTTGGTATACAGGATTTAACCGATAAATCAGACGAAGAATTAAAGGCGATGCTTGACGATGATTGAATATCACAGATTAGTGTTATTGAATGATGTTGAGCCATATGTCCGGCCAAACGGTAGAAAGGAAAGGCGGTCTATGTGGTTGTGTGAATGTGGAAATGAAAAAGAAATAGTATTTGACAATGTAAGGAGTGGGAAGACCAAATCATGCGGATGTTTGAATATAGAAAAACTTATAACAAGGAGTAAGACTCATGATATGACAAAGTCAAAGGCTTATAGTGTATATCGAAATATGATAGACAGATGTTATAGAAAAACAAATAAGGCTTACCGTAGATACGGTGGTCGAGGTATTAAAGTTTGTGATAGATGGTTGAAAGGATTCCTGAGCTTCTATGAAGATATGGGTGATCCACCAACAAATAAATATGAACTTGATAGGGAAAATAACAACGGAAACTATACCCCAGAGAATTGCAGGTGGGTCACAAGAACAGTGAACGCAAGGAACTCAACGGCGACAAAATTAAACACTGAGGCTGTAAAAGTAATCAGATACATTCTAAAAACGCACGACAATCCTGTAAAGTTATTGGCTAAATTATATAAAGTGAGTAAGGTAACAATCCGAGATATAAAGAATAATAAAACTTGGAAAGATGTTTTTATTGAGGTTTGATATATGAGTGCATCCAGACAAGCCCTTGAATTAAAAGTCAGGGCTAAATTGGAGTTACAACGACGGAAGAATGAAAGGCGCACAGTGTATGGTATCGTTGACCCCGAGAAAGGACTAACACACGCAATAACGTCAACCAAAGAGGGGGTATGGACAGAGACACAAGACGATATTGACATCTATATTCCGGCCAAAGCAGAGCGTGTACTCACTTCAAACAAACGTTTTATAGTACTTCTTGGTGGCCGTGGTTCGGCAAAGTCCGTCACGGTTGCAGATATGGCGATTACAGATGCAAAAGACAACCAATCAAAAACGTATTTCCTTCGAGAGTTTCAGTCAAGCATTAAGAATTCTGTTTACAGTCTTGTAAAAGAAGAGATAAGCAGATTTCAGCTCCCGGGATTCACTGTCCAGCAACAATCTATTGGCTACAAAGATGACCAAGCCTTTGAGTTTGCAGGTTTGGC
>CAMYOL010000042.1 GCA_947260005.1 uncultured Ectothiorhodospiraceae bacterium | reverse complement strand
CTTGCCGTATTAGTCGGTAGAATCGGCACTAATCAGATTCCGTATATAGAATCCATTGTCCTGGTTATTGGCGTAATCATTGGAGCACAGATTGGAGTTATCATTAGTCAACGCATACCCAAAATTTTATTACGTAGAATCTTATCTGTCATTATTGTACTAACGGCGGTCAAAATTTGGTACGAATTACTCGTTTAGGATTGGAAAAAATGGTTCTGAAGTGAAAGCCTGCAGGCAAGAAAAACCCAGCATGATTTCTCATGCTGGGTTTTTGAATTAAAGTCTGGCACGGCCTGAACCATCGAGCATGGTTCGGTTGTTCATAATGACTAGAACTTGCGGAACAAGTTTAGGGGATGACTTTAGCAAAGCGTAAGAAATGACCGGAGTGTAACGTAGGGAATGACTGTAGCGGAGCGGAAGGAATACTGCGTGATGCGCGTAGCGCTTCAAGGCAGTGACTGCATGGAACCGTAGTGGTGCGAAGCAGGGACTGGGCGAAACACGAAGTGATTCATGCCAGTGCTTAATAAACCCGACAGGGTTTTAAGGGGAACCCCGAAGTAAAATAGTGTCAGAGACCTATTTTCTCCAAACCCAATCTAATTAAAAAAGCAGGTATCAGATGGGGATAATCTCAGCCTGTTATCCCCGGCGTACCTTTTATCCGTTGGGCCATGGCCCTTCCGCGAAGTGCCACCGGATCAGTAAAACCAACTTTTGTTCCTGCTCCACGTGTCTGTGTCGCAGTCAAAGCACTCTTATGCTTTTGCACTAACCGCATGATGTCCGATCATGCTTAGAGTATCTTCGCGCTCGAGTCTGTTTTATCAAAATTCGCATCACCGTATAAACGAGGTTTTTTTACCCAAACCGGCTAAATCGCATAAATTGTTGATAGAAAACAGTTTTATGTAGATAATCGATGTAGGTTTTCATTAATTCTACATTAATACAAAATTGAATATCATTATGACTCATGAACGGAATGTTTAAACGAGTGGATAAATGCTAGCTGTTTTGTCGCAAATAATAGTAAATATTTTAACCGACACTCTTGTCTTAGGGCTTTTGGCTATCGGTATGGGCCTACGGGTACGATCTGCTCAATTTTATGATTTTAGCTATTTTGCCATGTTTGCCATTGGCGCTTACTTGATCTGGTCTTTTACCAGTATTGTGGGGCTAAATCTCTCCCTGGCTATTTTTTCAACGATAATTATTTTGGGGGTTATAGCCTATGTCATTGATTTTGTCTTGTTACGAAAACCGTTACTCAATGGTCATCGTTTGGAAACGATGATTGCCTCACTAGGCATTTTTGTTGTAATTGAAAACCTGCTTTCCCTGTTAGCCGGCCCTGACAATAAGTTGATATTAAATAATTCGGCTGACATATATGTCTTAAGCTGGCTGCCCGGTGAACCGGTTTTAAACTCGCACCAGCTTATCGGGAGTATCATTAGTCTATTAATTATCATATTTTTAGTGACATATATCTTGAAAAGTACTTGGGGAATACGTTTTAGAGCCACCGATGATAACCGAAACCTGGCCTTGGCAATGGGGCTCCGACCCTGGCGTATTGTGTCAGAAATGCAGGTGGTTTGTGTTATCTTAGCCGGGATATCCGGGATTTTGTATGGACTGGATCGAGATCTGGTACCAGAGATGGCATTAAGGCCCATGCTGCATGTGACAATTGCCATTGTCTTGGGTGGATTAGGAACGATCATGGGGCCTTTTTGGGGATTATTGGTGGTCACCGCGGTTTGGCATTTTTCTGGATTGTTTTTTGATACCAAATGGCAGGATGCCTCGGTCTTTATTATGTTATTAGCTGTACTGGTGATGATGCCGAAAGGGTTGTCCGGAAATCTGACCGGTGCATTACGACAAACTTGATTAAAACCATGACAGCAGAATCACATTATCAATACAGCGATGCGTTAACATTATATGATGAACTTTCAGTATCACGAGAGTCTATCATTAATGATATGCGTGCGTATTGTGCTGAAAATGAAAAGGCACAAGGAGATTTGTGGCAACAGCGAATCAAAGCTTGTAAGCACGATGCGAATTATGAAAAAGCGAGCGCCGCGTTAGCACAATCTGCAAGGTTTCATATTCACATCGACGTTGATCAAATGAGTGATGAACTTGAAACGCTTATGGACAAGAGAGGTTATTTAACCTCGGACTTTTTATCACACCAGGGACAACAATCAAGCCCGAAGTTCATCAGGACACTTAAATTTAATAACACAAAAAAATATAAAGAAGAATTAAAAGAGATCACCGATGCCTGTAAAGCCGATCAGAGTTTTGTTGGGTTTGTCGAGGGTGAGGTCATTGTAAATAGACGTGCTAGTGAGGAAAAAGAATATGATGCATCGGTTCCGATCCCGTTTCGGATTAAAGCCTATAGAGAACCGGGTGGACGAACTAAAACGGCCGACATGCACGTTGGACTTTGCCCGATA
Organism: uncultured Ectothiorhodospiraceae bacterium; assembly: GCA_947260005.1. Lineage (GTDB taxonomy): Bacteria > Pseudomonadota > Gammaproteobacteria > UBA6429 > Thiohalophilaceae > SZUA-24. The sequence goes on along the minus strand of CAMYOL010000042.1, from coordinate 3,903 downwards.
AAGTCCAGCCCGGAATTAATGGCGCAATTATTAACGATGGGCTTTTCGTTGGTATTGGCTCCGAAATCAAGTGGCGTGTTGGCCATCTTTTCGTTACAGGGAGAGGCTAAAACCATCGAGCAACTATTTGAATTAACGAATAACTATATAGAAAGAGCCGGTGGCGCCAGTAAATGCACAATGAAAGATGAACGGATTTCCTGGTTGTGGGTATCAGGCGATAGTGCACCGTCCACTCGAATGATTGCAAACATTCAGTTTAATAATCAGGATACTTAAATAAATTATAAGAGGGATAAGATGAAAGCGAAAACGGGTTTAAAATTTTTAGTTTTAAGCATCGGTATTATTTGGACGGGATTGTTTCTGAATGCCTGCTCCAAATCTGATGAGAAAAAAGAAGCCAGTAAATCCGAACTTCGCATAGGTTCAATCTTACCGCTTTCAGGTAAGGCCAGTCAGTATGGCAAATGGATTCAACAGGCCCTGGAACTGGCCAAAGATGAAATAAATGCTGAAGGTGGAATCAACGGTAAAAACCTGGTGATCGTTTATGAAGATGATCAGGCCAATCCCAAACTTGCCGCGTCTTCCATGATCAAACTGGTTGAGGTGGATAAAGTCCCATTAGTCTTCGGCAGCTGGGCATCTTCTTCAGTTCTGGCGCAGGCGCCCATTGCGAATAAGTCAAACGTGGTAGTAATGAGTCAGGGTATATCACCCAAGGTCCGGGATGCCGGAGACTTTTTATTCAGGATGCTGCCGGATACGTCGGTTTACATGCAACGCCTGGTTCCTTTCGTTATGAAAAAGGTAAATCCGAAATCCGTATTAATCATGTATGTGAATAATGATTTTGGTTTAGGACTGGCGAAAAGTGCCGAAAAATTATTAATCGAGCAAGGCGTTAAAGATGTTGTACTTCAGGCCTTTTCTCAGGGCGAAACCAACTTCCGAACTCAACTCACCGTCGCCAAAAGAAAACAATATGACGCGACCTTCCTGTTTTCGTATGCAGAAGCCGGCCATATCCTGAAACAGGCAAAAGAGTTAAGTTACGCTTCCGCATTTTTTGCTTCCGGTACATTCGAAAACCCAAATATATTAACCATTGCAGAAGATGCTGCGAACGGAACCATCTATCCTTATCATGTTGATCTGGATTCTCCGTTGGAAGCCTATCAGACTTTCAAGAAAAAATATCAGGAACGCTATGGTGAGCCTGCAGAAGCATTTGGAATCCTGGCCTATGATGGCTTAAAGATACTGGCTGAAGGTCTACGCAAATGCGGTGCGGACGGCGCCTGTGTACGTGACTTTTTATATAAGCTTGAAGGCTACAAAGGCATTACCGGCGATATCTCGTTTGATGATCATGGTGACATCGTGAAAAAGTTGTTCATGAAAACAGTCAAAGATAAGAAGTTCGTTAGCCTGGAATATTAAAACAATAACAATCAACTAACTAATTAAAAATAAAGGGAGATAGATATCATGGCTACTGAGCTTGTTCAAATTGAAAATGGATTCCTGATTGAGGTTGAAGAGTCAAAACCTTCAAACAAGCCAAGGCCGTTTTCTTCCGGTAAAGATACGCGCGCGATAGAGAACAGATTAAGTGAAGCAAAAGAAATAATTGTAAAGGCCGTCAGTAATATTATACCGGCATGGGATGAGCTTGCTGGAAAAGTAAAAGTTGAGAGTGCGGAAATCGAAATGGGGTTGGGGTTTGAGGCAAATGGAAATATTTTTATTGTGCAGGGAAAAGCAAAAGCTAACTTAAGTATAAAATTAAAAATCAGTCCAAATTCAGGAAATAACTAACATTATAAGGATGGAAAAATGTTCACAGGAGACCTAAGTCGATCTGTTTATCAAGTTACAAGTAATAAACCTACGTCTAAAACAGTTGGAACTGCATTTGTAATAGGAAAAGACGGCGATAGCTATTTGTTGGCTACGTGTTGGCATGTGGTAACCGATATCGGCCCGGAAAACTTATCGATTCTTAAAAGCCCAGCTAAATTGGTTTCAAAAAAACCAAGTTACGAAATAAATGGACGTGCCGCACCGGATCTCGCTGTGTTGAAGGTCGCTTGTGATGACTTAGGTAATAATGTAAATGATTTAAAGTTTCGAAAAAATAAATTACAGATACTAATTGATAAAAATAATAAAGAGGGAGAATACTTTGTTACTGCTGGTTTTGATGGTGGCGATGATGGGAGAGCTCGAGTACTGAAAGGTGGTTTAAAAGGTGAAAACTTTCTTAAAGCTGAGGGCAATCACGATATCCTCCATTTTGATTTTTACCTCGGAAAATCTAATTCACTTGAACAAATAGAAGAAGGCTATAGTGGCTCACCAGTTCTAGTTGATAATGAAGTTGTTGCTGTAATTACAGATGGAAATGAGGATAATAATGGATATGCAGTAAATATTTCCTATTTGAATGATGTATATACTGACCCTATTAGAGGAATAGATGATTCAGAAGAGGCAACCATTGCAGATAAGGTTGAGTATGTTTATAGGGCACGATTTCAACCATTTTGTAGAGATCATTATGAGGCGATTCAGGGCTTTTGGAATCACTATGTCAAAAATATGGAAACCGATGATACTCCGGAACTGTATTTATGGGTGGTAAAAAGTTTATTTACTACAGCATACAATATGAATGATTTTGATGTAAAAAATAAAAACGCAAACTACTACCGCCATCTTAGTTTTTTTAATCCGTTGGAGTACATGGAGTGTGTGAGAGTTATTCGTAGGGATTTATATTACTTTATTGAAGATGATCTGAATAAACTTCGACAGAGACTGTGCTCAATTCAAACTAATGGCGATGAAAAGAGCAAAGAAAAAGATTTAGAGAAATTTAAAACATGGGCTATGGTTCACCTGCATATTATATCCATTCCGTTTTCTATTAAAGACTTAGTCCAGTATAGAGAAAATGATAAGAAAGGAAGTGGATCTGCTTATAACGATAAGAATAAGTCAATAAATACAGACAGCGCTTTTTATGATATTTTTAAAGATTTATACCCCATAATTTCTAATGTTCAGGAACGATTGAAAAGTAAAACAAATGAACAGGGAATAAAAGCAATAGATATGAACTCGTCACTAATCTTGGAAGAACTTGAACCTTTACCTCCTTTGGAGATTGTTGAAAAACTTTTAGCTTCGGCCACTTCCGAAATAGCTCTAACTCTATTAACACGATTTAAAGATACAAGCTCAAAAAATATTCCAAATATCTATTTACCTTTTTTTGATCCTCAGGACGACGAAGATGCCGAATATTTAAATGTTTCGGAATTTAATGAACACAATGAATTATGCATACTACCTTGGCTGAATGAAAAGGAAATTAATAACTCAATTAACAGTAAAGACCCTGGGGAACGAAAATGGTATCAGACAACCCTCGCTAAAAAGGTAAAGGTTTGCGCTCAAAATGCGTTCATTTATTATGTTTATTTGTTGCTAGCAAAAAAGAAATTTCTAAAAGAAGACAAAGATATTGATGAAGATACATATGAGAAAGAATTAGCAAATGTCGAAAATTTTTTAAAACGTCGTTCAACAAGGCAAACGGTTAATTTGTTTAAGCATAAAGTTAAAGATTTAATTTCAGATATCGAAGACAGTCCAAATAAAAAAGATATGTTAAGTAATGCAAAAGAAAATTTAAGGAATTCATTTGAACTTATTCAATTACCTAATTCTGCAAGAACTCTAACTACAGTTTACCCCATTACTTAAAAGTTTTATGGAATACATTACAAACTGATGTATATATTACATATCCTAATCCTCGCCACTGCTTACATCACCATATGTGCAGGCTCTTATCTTATGATTCGCGGTGCCGGTGCGGTGTCATTAGGA
>CAMYOL010000041.1 GCA_947260005.1 uncultured Ectothiorhodospiraceae bacterium | reverse complement strand
CAAATGATTCGCCCCAAAAAGTAGTTTGCATTCTTATTTCATCGATATTAGAGAAAACAATACTATGCGGTGAGCTAAAATTAATAATTAATGCCACACTCCATATGATCGTGATACAGACCGCCAGCCAACGTCGTGCGGTTTTGAGTTGTACGTACACTAGCCAGGTCATCGGCACCAGTAACAAATAGACAAAAAGATTGGATAACTGGAGAAGAAAAGCGTAGCGAGGGATTGATATTGATTGCGAAAGTGCTAACTCGGTTATCGCAATGGTACCAGCACTAAACGCCATCAATGCCGATAACCAATAGGCGTGACTGGAGCGTTGCTTGAACCATAACAGTGCATGCAGCAGTCCCAGCATGAAGCAAAGACCGGCGACAATTGACCAGGATATAGCTAACCAACTCATTCATACAGGTTAGCATACATATATATAGAGTAATATTGGTGTGAATCGATCATTCCGATAATCTGAACTGGTTGGATCCATTTGCCTTCCGATAATCTGAACTGGTTGGATCCATTTGCCGGAGGGGGATAAAAATGAGTGATTTTTTGAATTTAAGTGTTCAAAATTGCGATAGAGTTATCAATGACCAGGCCTGAGGTATCTCCAAAAAAAAGCGATTAAAATTAACTCGTGCGTACTTGTATCTTTCAAATAAGAATCCCCTCTCCCTCAGGGAGACGACAACATGGACATAATCGATAGGGCGATACAGGAAGCCAAGGTCGAGGGTTACGGTGAGGGTATATAAAATATTTTATTTGTTAAGCGGAAACTAACAGCAAAAACGGGTATTTATCCCCTCATCCCAACCCTCGGCTTTGGCTTCCTGCGTCGCCCTACCTCGTGCATCCCTGCACTCGTCTCCCTGAGGGAGAAGGGGTTTCTAGTACAACATTTGAGGGGATCCCTCTCAGTGATTAAGCCCATTACTTAGCCACTTCTAGCCTGATTTTGTACCATATCGAACCAATGTTATCTCTAATGAGATCGCGACAATCGAGGAATGCAATGACGAAGGACCTTTATCCGGTTAACGCTGTCGGCCTAAACACATCCATAACTGTCTACATGCTTTGAAGCGCTTCGCGCATCGCGCAGTATTCCTTCCGCTTCGCTACAGTCATTCCCTATACTTCGCTCCGGTCTACATACTTTGAATCGCTACGCGCTTCATGCAGTCACTGCCCTTGAAGCGCTAAGCGCTTCGCGCATCACGCAGTATTCCTTCCGCTTCGCTACAGTCATTCCCTACGCTTCGCTCCGGTCTACATACTTTGAATCGCTACGCGCTTCATGCAGTATTCCCTACGCTTCGCTCCGGTCATCTTGAGGAGTGAAACGACGAAGGATCTTGCTCGATGAACGATTGCTTCGCGTTAAGATTCTTCACTCGCTACCGCTCATTCAGAATGAAAGAAGAACGACCGGCGGTACAGGACTATTAGCCGAAGTAATCTGTAGTCGCTTATGATACTAAGGTGATGCCAACCTTTTTAATAATTCATCTGCACTGCCAAGTTGAGGATTTATTATTAACAGCTTTTCGGCATATTCCCTCGCCGTTTTTTTATCACCCAAGTTTTGTAAATAAGAAATCAGCGCGATCAACACATCCTGATTATTCGCCTGAATTTGGTGTAGTTGCGTGAGTATTTTAATCGCCTGCTTTGTCTGGTCATTACCCTGTAACGCCACAGCATAGACATAGCCAAAACGAACATTGTCCTTTTGTAATTGCCAGGCTGTTTTTAACTCATGTATAGCTTTATCCATTTGTTGCTGGCGCACATAAAGCAGCCCAAGCGCGTGATGCAGGTCTGCATTATCGTCTTCTATTTTCAAACCTTGTTGTAATACCTGCTCGGCCTCTGAAGTTCTTTGTTGCATTCGATACAAGTCGGCTAAATTAACATAGGCGTTAACAAAACCAGAGTCGAGTTTCAACGCCTGTCGGTAGGCTCGCTCGGCCTGATCGAATTGTTGTAAACGAATGGCCAGTAAACCCAGGTTTAAATGTGATTCGGGTCGATCGGCATTTACTTGCTGTGCCGCTCGATATTCATTAACCGCCTTATCTAAAATAGCTTGTTGTTGTACTGTCATCATCTGGGTTGGAATGACCGACATGATTCTTGCGGCTTCTATTCGAACGATACGTACCGGATCATTCAGTAAGCCAAAACCTAACTTTAATCGATATTGAGCATCGATATTATCCAGATTACGTAAAGCCGCCAACCTGATCATGGCGTCTTTATCCTGGAGTAATTTTTTTATTATCACAAAAGTCGTTGGACTGGGATAATTCTGTAACAAATCGGTGGCACTGGCCCGTGCAATTGCCGGGAGCTTTGGCGAAGCGGCAACTGCCATCAGATCCTGGCCTACTGTCCCCTTCCCTGTTCTGGCATCGTGTAATGTCTCGCCAAAATGCCAACCCGGTGACCAGTCCTTACCGTACCAGTTTTGCATTTGTTGATTGGCCCATTTTGCCGTTTTATCTTGATGACATTGAGTACAGGCATTGGGTGTGCTCAGGGTAATAGAGAGATCGGGGCGTGGAATGCGGATACTATGATCATGTCGTCCATCAACCCCCATATAAATGGTTTGCGGCATATGACATTCCGCACAACTTGCTCCCTTGTTATCATTTTTATGAAAATGATGAGACGGCTTATTAAATTTATCCGCCGAATGGCATTGTAAACAAACGCCATTACCTTCTGCACGCAGTTTTAAACTATGCGGTTCATGACAATCACTGCAAGTCACCCCCTTATGATACATCTTGCTCTGAATAAATGATCCGTAAACATAAACCTCATCTTTGATTTGCCCGTCCGGATGATATAAAAAATCAGTCAGTAATGCCGGTTGGTAATTATCCATGAACATTTTGCCGGGTTCATGATTATTGCCCAGTTGACTACGTCGTGAATGACACCGCGCACAGATCTCGATTTCTTTATCCGTTGTACGATTTTTACTTCTTTTCGCATTACCCGTAGTTGGATCTATTTGCCAATTGACCCCAGCACGTTCATCAAGATTAACGACCAAACCTTTATTTAGTTGTTCATTCTGTCGAGCCGGTTTCGTATTTACCCAATCAACATGATTAGACGCTGGACCATGACAAGCCTCGCAGGCGACATTTATTTCTGACCAACTGGTCTTGTATGTATTGTTATCTATATTATAATTTTTTTTCAGATTAGTAGAATGGCAATCAGCACACATATAGTTCCAATTCTGATCGGCCTTAGTCCAATGTAACCGGTCTGTGTGAGTAATTTTTTCATCCGGGTACAAATGATACCAGCGCTGGCCTCCCTGCTCTTTTGCGCGATTATCCCAGGCTATACCCAAGGCTTGCAGGTGTCCGCCAGGGAGCTCGATTAAATACTGTTGTAATGGTTCAACTCCAAACGTATATTTAATTTCAAAGTCAGTAAGCTCACCATCCGGTCCATCAGTTGTCACATAATATTTTTTGTCTTTGATAAAAAACCGGGAAGTTATATCGTAATATTTAAAAGAGGTGTTATTGAAGTCTGCAAGAATACTCTGCTTATTCGCATGTTGCATCGCCAGGTCGTGATGAGAACCTTTCCAGGCCTGGTATTGTGATTGATGGCATTGGTTACAAGATTGGCTGCCAATGTATTCTGCTGTTTTACTAACTGGTTTTACATCATTAATCGACTTAGTTTCGTTTGTAATATCAGGTGTCTTATCTATAGACGTAATAACATAGAAACTTAAAATGGCGATGATTGCAATTAATCCATATAGGATTCTCTTATCCATACTAGCTCACTAAAAAAGCGCAATGCGGGAATAGACCCAGTACGATGACAATCCACCAATAGCATAGGCAACTGTTTTAGGCAGCCAGGTGAACTGTATTGTTGAAAAACGTTTCCATAATACCATCGCAATAATAACAATCGAAATAAATAATAATTGTCCGGCCTCAACACCAACATTAAACATCAACAATGCCAGTGGTATGTCCGCCTGGGGTAAACCGACTTCGGATAACGCACCGGCAAAACCAAAACCGTGTAGCAAACCAAAAATAAAGGCGACAATCCAGGGTGCGCGCATGGCCAGATCACTTTTCCCGCCTTGTTGCTTCACCAGTTCGACAGCCAGAAATAAAATTGATAGCGCAATCACAGCCTCTACCGGCGCTTGCGGAACAGTGACAAAACCCAGTGTCGCTAACCCAAGAGTGATACTGTGTGCAACAGTAAAAGCAGTGATGGTTTTCACCAATAACCAATTACCTTTAACAATCAGTAGCAAACACAACACAAACAATAAATGGTCGATGCCACCCAATATATGCTCAACACCTAAGACAAAGTAATCTACGATAACCTGCCAGGTACTGGGCGAGCCTTGTACCGTCAATTGGGCATGATTGGGTTTGATAATATTGGTTGTATTAATACCATCCTGAAACTCGATCCGCACAAGCACATCGGTAATCGTCTCCGTCAATCCCTCTATATATAAAGTATGTCCGACCAGTCCTTTTTCTTTACAATCCAGACTCCAACGAGAAATATGGGCACCGGATGAAAAATAGTTAGCAACCTGACCTGGCGACTCACAATGTTTTGGAAAAATCGGGTGCAGTGACAGGACCATGTCACCTCGCGCAGGTCGTCGCCAGGTTATATCAAACATGTTTTGATCTGTTTCATTGATTTCCAGGTAGGCAGGACGAGACTCATGAGCATAAGTTAGACCTGACTGCATAAAATAAATCAGAAATAGAAACAATATTTTCATATATTTTATCATTTATTTAGATAGCGCTTTTTAGTTTGATCACTAAGATCCTTATTCTTTGATTACTAAGATCCTTCTCTCACTACGTTCGCTCAGGATGACAATCGGTTGACTTGTCATTCTGAACGAAGTAAAGGATCTTATCCGGCAAAACCCAGATTCTTCACTCACTCCGTTCATTCAGAATGACAATCTGTGTACTTGTCATCCTGAACGAAGTGAAGGATCTTATCGGATAAAATCCAGATTCTTCGCTCACTTCGTTCCTCTGAATGACAAGCGAGTGTTTGTAGCCTTAACTCTTTATTCTATCATCCTGGATAATAGAAATTTTTATTCAATTAGAATATCATTTCTACACTCAAATCATTCCATTCCGGATTTTCTGATGACACTAGTTTATCTTTTTTATTCCTTTTCCAACCTTTTAATTGTTTCTCTCGTTCAATTGCTATAAGTACATCATTAGTTTCTTCAAAATAGACTAATTTGTTGATATTATATTTTTTTGTAAATCCTTCCAATAATTTATTTTTATGTTCATATACTCTTCTTTCCAGATCATTGGTCATACCAACATACATAATTTTATTATTCCAGTTTGTAAGTATGTATACATAATAGCTTTTATCTGACATTGTTCCTCCTTGAACTAAATTACAGATTTATTCCTTAAGATTCTTCTCTCACTCCGTTCAGTCAGAATGACAACCCGGTGATTGTCGTCCTGACCCATTATCCTGTCATCCTGAACGAAGTGAAGGATCTTATCCGGTAAAACCCAGATTCTTCTCTCACTCCGTTCGCTCAGAATGACAACCCGGTGATTGTCGTCCTGACTCCTTATCCTGTCATCCTGAACGAAGTGAAGGATCTTATAACCTATGTTTCTTCTATGACTATATCATAGCGAGCCTTGAGTTTATCCAATACCGCTTCATTTCGGGTCTGGCGGAGTTCAAATAAGTAATCATTTTTTACTCGTTCCCGAATTTCTTTTAGGGGATACACGCTAGCGGTTTTACGTTCAGCTATATAGATAAGATGTACACCATAGCCTGACATGATCGGCCCCTGCCAACTTCCTGTTTCCAATCCTTCGAGTTGTTGACTAAAGTCTTGCCCATATTCGCGTTTTATTTCGTTTATGGAAGCTAGCTTATATTTCGTACCAAACATAAATCGATCGCCATATTGTTCAGGAACGTCCATTCCGGCATTGGTTGATTTCAATGTGTTAAGCAATGCAGAGGCCTCATCCATTAACCGCTCTTTACGCTGGTCAGGATTAAAATAAATATGCCTAAAAGTGAGTTTCACGGCACGGCTATAGCGTTGCGGATATTTTTGGTAATACGTCATGAGGACTTTATCATCCACGTCACTGGGAATAGTAATATCCGTAATAAAGAACTCCATCTTTTGTGCCAATCGTCTTCGTACAATGGTATCGTCTTTTTCAAGTCCTAATGCCAGTGCTTCACGATATAGAATTTCTTCTTTCAAGTGCGCCCTGACTAAGCCCTGCATCTCCTGTTCATTGGGCATGCGCTGCCACTGCTTTTTGAAGATTTGTTTAAACCGATCGATATCACCAGACGTAATTCGAATTTGCATGCCGTCAGAGGAACCATCATCAGGATTCATATAATAATAAACTGCAAAGATCACTACTCCCACAAAAAGAAAATGGACAAGCGGCTCTCGTATCAATTTACTCATGATTCATTTCCAGGTAGATTATAAAATATGGTATGCATAATAATGCTTGATTTCTGATGTCTAAAATTCGGTATAAATGAATTTTTATTCTTATCTTTAATTCCAGCGTAAGCGTATTGTCGTTCAGTATTTTATCGTATATTTTTATTCTATCTACTTTAATTCACTTTAACAACGATCTTCATTTCACCATTTTTGATCGTATTGATAAACAGGGTATGGTCTGCCCTGCCATTTTCATCTATTGTCACTTTCCCACTGATGCCTGAAAAGCTTTTATTCGAGCGAATACTCCGGTTTATACATTGATGACTATACGGAGCTTCGCATTGGTTAATGGCGGTGAATAATACACCATATCCTTCGATTCCATTTAGCAAATGGGTCGTTACATCCTGGCCTTTTTTCTCTATCAATCGAAAAACCTTTTTGCCAAAATTCGATAAAAGCATATTATCTGCATACATCTCGGTTGCCAACATGCCATCAATCAACTCCAGATCGCCTTCATGCTCTTCAATGACCGTCGACAATAGTCCGTCGGTGACGAATGCCTTCGGTGCCCAATCCTGATTCTTAGCTTCTTTGGCAATGGCCAGCACTGCGTGAGCATTCACTGGCATGTATATTAATGAGGGTTTATTTTCCTGAGCCTGTTTAACCAGTTTCACATAATCAATTGGTCCTACCGGGTTGATATTAATAAAATTTGTGACTACCCCACCCAACGAATGATATTTGTTAATGAATGTGTTCGCCAGATAACTTGAATACGCACTCTCAGGATTATTGAACACGGCTACCTTTTTAATAAACAGTTCATCGCGAATATATAGTGCAGCGACCAGGGCCTGAGTCGCATCACTAAACGCCAATTGACTGACATATTGACTATGCTTAGTTGTTTGCGGATTGGTGGCGACCGTAGCCAAGATTGGAGTTTTATACTTGTTTGCAACTTTTGAGACGGCAATCGCCGAATCGCTTGCCGATAAAAGTAACACTGCAGAGACCTTTTCATGATTAACTAAATAATCTAACGCTTTCAACGTTTTATTTTGATCACTTTTATCGTCCCTGGTGACTAAAACCACTTCATCACCATTATCGAGTGTTGAATATAACTCTTTTCCAAGCTTAATCCCGTTAAATCCGTTTTTCCCAATTGCCGAGTTGCTACCTGTAATCGGTGCGATGACACCAATTTTTATTTTAATCCCGCTTTTCGTTACTGATGGTTTATCACAATTAACTAACAAAAACAGAAAAGACATTAAAAAACTTATTTTAATTAATTTAGTCATCATTTCCTACAGAATATATCTCACACGACTACGAATAATTATTTTTTCTTCGTATTGTGATTGTATTTTTTGTTTAAGCGTATCCAGATCCTGCCTTGACAAGGTATC
>CAMYOL010000040.1:8391-50946 GCA_947260005.1 uncultured Ectothiorhodospiraceae bacterium | reverse complement strand
CTCCATCCACCTACTCGGGTTAGCGTCGTTTCGGTAAATACCTTTTAGGGTCCACTGGTTTACCGTTACGACGAACTTCAAAATGCAGCATGGCACGTTTCGCCTCACTGCTTCCCATATCCGCAATGTGTTGGCCTTTTTTTACTTTTTGTTTTTCCTTCACATATAAACGATGGTTGTGAGCGTAGGCACTAAAGAAAGTATCATTATGTTTAATAATGACTAGATTTCCGTAACCGCGCAGCCCACTGCCGCTATACACGACCTGCCCTCCCGAAGCAGAATAGACAGGTTGCCCTTTTTTTCCGGCAATGTCCAAACCTTTTTTACCACTCTCCCTGGCAGAAAAGGTACCGATTATTTTCCCTTTTGTCGGCCATTGCCAACTCACTTTGCTCCATTTTTGCGCGTTTGTCGTTGATTTTTTAGACGCACTGGAAGATGTTTTTTTTGTCGCCCTGGACGTTGTTTTTTTACTACTGGTCGTCGAGCTTTTTGCAGACTGACTGGTTTTGCCTGGTGGCTTTACGCGTAACTTTTGTTTGGGATAGATCGTATAAGGCCAGCGAACTCGATTCCAGCGTGCTATCTCGCGTGTATCATAACCATACTGCCAGGCGATTGAATATAAGGTGTCACCTTTTTTAACATAATGATAGGTTTTATGTCGGTTAGATGAACTCGAAGCTTTAGATTTTGTTTTGGAATTGGCTTGTTTTTGATCAGACGTTGACGATGTAGGGCGCGGGTTTTTTACTCCCGTATAGTAGCTATAGCTGGATGAACCGGTATTTGCACAGCCCACCAACAGACTAAGGCAAACGATCACACTTAAAAATAATATTCCATTACGGCGCATAGACAGTTTTGTAGACAATAATTCCGATAATGACCGCTGCCACTACAAGCCAGCCTAACCAGTCGACATATTGTTTTAGCTTATGTTCCATCTTTTCGCCTCCCCAGCGCATTAATCCCGCCACCAGGAAAAATCGTGCGCCTCGGCCAACCAATGAGGCGATGACAAAAGGAATTAATGCCATGCTCAAGGCGCCGGCAGATATGGTAAAAATTTTATAGGGTATGGGCGAGAAACCGGCAATAAAAACCGCCCAGGGGCCATATTGTTTAAACGCCTCCACCGCCAACTGATATTTTTCCCAGTAACCATACTCATGCAACATCGGTTCTAATACGGAAAAAAACATAACGCCGATCAAATATCCAAGTAATCCACCCAATACAGACAAAATTGTAGTAATGCCGGCAAAGTACCAGGCGCGTTCCGGTTTCGCTAAAGACATCGGTGCGAGCATGACATCCGGCGGCGGAAACGGTAACACACACGATTCAACAAAACTCAAACCACCCAGATAGGCTGGGGCATTACGGTGACGTGACCAAAGCATGGCCTTTTCAAATATCGGTTGAAATATTTTCATTTAACTCTCAATTAAATAGTACGACCTGAATGTTGCCCTTTTATCATCGGCACAAAACTGACCAACTCTAATTCCTGTTCGGATACACCGTCTTCTTCACGCGTAATCAACAGAAGTTTTTGATGATGCGTTTCTCCGACCGGAACCACCATTTGACCACCATAAGCCAGTTGTTGTATCAGGTCATTCGGGATGGTACTCGGGGCAGCTGTAACAATAATCGCATCATAAGGGGCATGTTGTCGCCAGCCTGCATAACCGTCAGCGAGCTTGAGATGAACATTGCGCATATTTAATTTCATTAACCTCTGTCGAGATTGATTCAATAAGTGTTCAATACGCTCAACGCTGTAAACCTGATCAACCAGTTGCGATAAAATAGCCGTTTGATAGCCTGAACCGGTTCCGATCTCCAGAACCTTGCTAGGAATGGCGGACTGTAAGATGGCTTCTGTCATTCTCGCCACTATATAGGGTTGTGAAATCGTCTGCCCATGTCCGATCGGCAACGCGGTATCCTCATAAGCACGACTGGCCATGGCTTCATCCATAAACAAGTGCCGGGGTGTATTTCGAATGACGTCCAATACGCGAGAATCACGGATCCCTTCTTCTTCCAAGCGCGAAATTAATCGGTCACGCGTGCGCTGTGAGGTCATGCCGATGCCGTTTAAACTGTTCACGACAGGGTCCCCTTTAACCACCTGGTAAGATCAGGAATCGCAGCATGCCGGGTTAAATCCACATGTAATGGGGTAACAGACACATAGCCATTACGAACCGCATCGAAATCGGTCCCTGGACCGTCCTGTTTTTCCTCACCGGGTGGGCCAACCCAATATATATCACGCCCGCGAGGATCTTTTGACCGTATCACGGGTTCAGATTTATGCCGATGCCCAAGTCGTGTGGTTTTAAGCCCGATAATCTCATCAATGGGTAGATCCGGAACATTAATATTGAGAATGGTATCAGACGGTAAAGGCAGATTTGTCAGATCATTGAGTAAGCCGACGACAACCTGAGCCGCGGTTTCGTAGTGCTTCAGCTTATCGCCAACCAACGACACCGCAATCGCCGGGAGTCCCAGAAACCGCCCTTCCATCGCCGCAGCGACGGTTCCAGAATACAATACATCATCGCCAAGATTGGCCCCGGCATTAATCCCGGAAATCACGATATCGGGTTCGGTTGCCAGTAAACCGGTGATCGCTAAATGGACGCAATCGGTCGGCGTACCATCCACTTTCACAACCGATTCTGAGACCTCATGAGCTCGAATCGGATCCTCAAGGGTGAGCGAATTACTGGCCCCACTGCGATTTCGATCCGGCGCCACGACCGTGACCTGGGCAACCGCCGTTAGGGCTTTTGCCATGCAACGAATTCCTGCTGCTTCAAAACCATCATCGTTGCTGAGTAAAATATGCATAAATCCAACTACCACCATCTATAACTTAAAGGGCCCAGTATCGAATGGGCTGCCCATTACTTCAATAGGGTAATATACTGGAAATATCAGCGCAGCACACTCGAGTATAAGCAGAACATGTCAGACCACAACGAAGACAATAAGGACGATGACGATACGGACCTGTTCAGGAACGCCGTGAAAGGGACTCGCCGGCTGCGAACAAACACCGTTAAACCCTACCGCAACCGTATCAAACCGATCCCCGTACAGAGTCTGAAAGATGAAAAACTCGTCATTGAAGAGACGCTTGAGCCCACTCCCTATGAGCTAAATGTCGAACAAGGGGACGATCTTGTTTATAGCCGTCCAGGTGTACAACAAAGTGTCATGAAGAAGCTCAAACGCGGACAATTCAGCATAGAAGCAGAATTGGACCTGCATCGCCTCACCTCAGACCAGGCCCATGCCGCGCTGATGGATTTTATTGTCCGCTGTCAACGCCAGCATATCCGCTGTGTTCGGGTCATCCATGGCAAAGGACTCAGTTCAAAAAACCAAATTCCGGTTCTAAAATCCAAGGTAAACAAGTGGTTACGTCAATGGGATAATGTACTCGCATTTTGTTCAGCACGCGTTTGTGATGGTGGTAATGGTGCCCTCTATATTCTGCTAAAACGACTCTAATATACCCTTACACATCACAGGCCTATATGACCTAAATTAAAGTAATCACGAACATTTTCCGATATCTCTGAACATGAAATTAGTTAGCCTGTTGCTGACGTTTAGGAGATAACTATGAACCCTGTTTTTGCCCCTGCTGTCGCCATCTTAAATCGTATTCCAAGCACAGCTAAAATTATTGCCCTGTTTATTATGAGTCTTACGCCGATGGTTATCCTAGGCTGGATAGCAATTGTGGGGATTGAGGATGCCGCATTAAAAAATACCTTGTTTGCAGTAACAGGCGTAATCATAGTCGTGTTTGGCTATTTCGTTCTGGCCTATAACGCTTCGATCAATATAAATTTTTCAAGCCTGCGAATGGCACTTGATACCATGAGTAGTGGCGACATGACGGTGAGGATGGAAAACAATAATAAAGACGAAATGCAGTACGTTGCAGAATCGTTCAACCTGATGGTGGAAAAATTTGAAGCCTTGATCCAACAAATCGTCAGCGCGACTGGCCAACTTGCTGCAGCATCAGAAGAAATGGATACCGTCGCGCGTAATGCCAGTCATAATATTTCAAACCAATCCAGTGAAACCGAACAAGTCGCCGCGGCAATGAATCAAATGGCAGCAACGGTACAGGAAGTGGCAAGCAATGCCTCGTCAGCAGCCGAGGCCGCTAACAATGCGGACAACGAAGCCAAAGGTGGTAAAACCATTGTGATGCAAACATCACAAGCCATCCAGCAACTCGCAGATAATGTTGAACGCACCGCAGAAGTCATTCACCAACTTGATAATGATAGTGAAAACATTGGTACCGTATTAGATGTCATCAAAGGTATTGCCGAACAGACCAATCTGCTCGCCTTGAATGCCGCGATTGAAGCGGCTCGTGCCGGTGAACAAGGTCGCGGTTTCGCCGTGGTCGCTGATGAGGTTAGAACCTTAGCCAGTCGCACACAAACCTCAACGCAGGAAATTCAGCAAATGATCGAGCGCTTACAAGGCGGTGCGCGCAATGCAGTCGATGCGATGGAACAGGGCCGGACCTCTGCACAGGCCGGTGTCGAACAGGCTAAAGAAGCCGCTACGTCGCTGGAGGCCATTACGGGTGCCGTCACCACGATTAATGAAATGAATGCAATGATCGCCAGTGCCGCTGAAGAACAAACCTCAGTCGCTGAAGAGATGAATAAAAATATTGTTAACATTAGTCAGCTTTCTCACGATACCGCCGGCGCCGCCGATCAAACGACAGCGGCAAGTACGGAACTATCCAAGTTATCGACGCAACTAGATTCATTGATCAATCAGTTTAAGATCTCAGGTTGAGATCTTATTCCGCTAAATTTTAGCTAACCTATTATCCTGAATGATTTGCTAAACCAGTCACCTTCAACAATTAGTTAACCTGTCATCCTGCCAACCTGTCATCCTAAGCGGAGCGCAGCGTAGTGAATACTGCACGAACCGCGAAGGGGTTCAAAGCACGTGGAGCGGAGCGAAGGATCTTACCTGGCAACCAACCCAAGATCCTTCGTCGTTTCACTCCTCAGGATGACAATCAGGTCATTTCCATACGGATAAAATAATAAGCAGCGTTAAAAAACTTGATTAAGCAAGAGGCTCTATAATTTCACGAATCAGGTTGGTGGCATAAGAGCCACTGGGAAGTTTGAATGCTAATCGAAGTTGTTTGAGATCTTGGCTATAATCGTAATCAAAATCAGCAGGGATTACCCGAGTGGCGCGGCGTTGTTGTTTGAGTCCAACCTTTTGCAAGAATTTACGCCAGTCTATCCACTCATCCAGGACCGTTTGCTCTAACTGACGCGCATCCAGGTTTGTTGTCAACTCCCCTGCTCCCCATAATGGCGCAGTCGGATGTATGTCATTTTCCACAAGTCGTTGTCGTAACACATCATCCTGCTCTTCAGTCGAAAACACTTTTTTACTGCCATCTAACATGTAAACATCACCCGGTAAACCCGTCGCCCAATTGTTTTGCGCAACTCTTACCGACAATACCTGATTAAACAACCAGGATCGCGCCGCAGAAGTATAGATTCGCTGCTTATCGCGCTTCGGTTTAAATCTCCCGCCTATCATATCAACAAACGCATTTAAATTTTGCCTCTGACGACCAAACCGTTGTTCATCAAAATAATTGGGTACGCCAAAATCTTTAATTAAACTTAATCGTTCTGTTAAATCTTTTTTATTGGCATTTACATCACGCAGCGTGATTTCAAAATAATTATACTTAATCGCACCTTTACGCAATTTACCTGAATGACGTTGCTGCTCCAGTATCTCCATGCCTTCTTCAGAAAATGCGGCTAACTTTTCTTCGCCAAGATATTTATAGGGTAAACTGAACCATTGCGTCGTTATTGCGTGACGATCTTTCAAACCGGCATAGCCGATATCACGTTGTTTAACGGAAAAGTGTTTACTAAGTCGCTGGCTGACCCACTGGGTATTTTGATTGGTTTTTTTTATTCGCAGATAACCATGTTCACCTTCACCGCTAAAAGGAAATGAAAGCGTTTCAACGACAACGAAGTCTTCAATAAATTGCTTTAGTTTAGCTTGACCGATAACCGGTGCGTATGCCGTTGGGAAAGTTTGTTGTAAGGATAACGACAAGAATCAATCGTTAATCAACAGAATTAATCATCACGGAACTCATTACGGCGATACCTTCTTCACGCCCGGTGAATCCCATTTTTTCTGTGGTGGTGGCTTTGACACTAATAGCAGATTGACTGACATGTAAATCCTGCGCAATGTTGTCACACATGCTCTGAACATGATCGGCCAGTTTTGGGGCCTGAGCAATAATGGTGATATCAACATTACCAATAACATAATTGTCGTCAGACATAATTTGATAGACTTTTCGTAATAATAACCGGCTATCTATACCTGCAAACTTATCCGAACTATCTGGAAAGTGCTGACCGATATCACCTTTGGCCAGGGCACCAAGAATAGAATCGCACACCGCATGCAATACCACATCACCATCCGAGTGAGCTTCCAGCCCTGAATGATGAGCTATCTCAACACCGCCCAGAATGAGCTTGCCACCTTTTTTAAATCGATGTGCATCGAATCCATTGCCGATACGAATATTCATAGTTATTCAACCCCCATCCAGCAACCCATTACCCAGTTTATTTGTACTTTGTGCCAGTTGTTGTTTTAAATAATATTCTGCTAAAGCCAGATCTTCGGGCTGTGTTATTTTGATATTATCTGCATGAGCGGAAATGAGTTTAGGTCGAAAACCGGCTAATTCCATTGCCATCGCCTCATCAGTCACCGTCTGGCCAGACTTTAATGCCTGTTCTAAAGCAAAACGTAAATCACGGTAGTGAAACATTTGTGGCGTTAAAGCATGCCATATCTGGTCACGATTTAATGTTTGTCTAATAAAAACCCCATCGTCAACTTCCTTCATGGTGTCTTTTACCGGCATACCCAGCAAGCCACCTTCAGTATCTTTGCATTGCGCGATAAGCTGTTCAATATCATCCACACGAACACAGGGCCTTGCGGCATCATGCACAAGCACCCAATCATCTTCATTGGCTTTCGCTTCGATTGCCTTCAATCCATTTAAGACAGAATCACATCGTTCATTACCACCAATCGTCGTCGTTATTGGTTTAGAAATGCTTTTTAAATCAACTTCACCCCAATAAGAATCAGCTTCAGCCAAGACAACAATAATTTCAGAAATCAACGGATGCCGGGCTAAACGATCCAAGGTATGACCTATCACTGGGCGGCCTGACAATGATAAGTATTGTTTCGGACATTCAGCACCCATACGTTTGCCAATGCCTGCGGCAGGAACAATTGCCCAATAACTCAATTGATCAGACCGAACAGAAGTATTAGACATAGTAATAATTTAATAATGAGATATTTTGAATTGTTTTAAAACAATAATTACTTTTGGGTGTTAGAGCTATCTTCAATAATCTGTACAAAAGTTTCATCTTTTTTGATCATACCCAGTTCACTGCGCGCACGCTCTTCAATCGCAGCTGAACCGGATTTGAGGTCATTGACTTCCGCCGCCAATGTCTCGTTGCGGATCTGTAAGTGAGCATTTTGCTGTTTTTGTTCGCTAATCGTATTATCTAACCGCCAGGCAGCCGTCATGCTGCCCTCTCCAATCCATAAATCGTATTGGAGTACGGCAAGCAGGGCGACTAAGGCGATAGTTAGTATCTTCATTATTTTCTACGTTAAAAGTTACCTATATTATAGAAGGCTTTTTTACCCGCGTATTGACATTGATCACCTAAATGTTCAGCAATCCTGAGTAGCTGGTTATATTTAGCAACGCGATCGGAACGTGACATTGACCCGGTCTTGATCTGCCCGGCCGAGGTGGCTACGGCAAGATCCGCAATGGTAGTATCTTCCGTTTCACCTGAACGGTGAGAAATGACCGCGGTATAATTGGCCTTCTTAGCCATGTCAATCGCATCGAGGGTTTCACTTAAGGTGCCAATTTGATTCACTTTGATCAAGATAGAATTTGAGATTTGTTTGTCGATGCCTTCCTGCAAAATTTTTGTATTGGTAACAAATAGATCATCACCAACTAATTGTATTTTTTTGCCCAAACGTTCGGTCAACGATTTCCACCCATCCCAGTCGCCTTCATCCAGACCGTCTTCGATACTTAAGATAGGGTATTTGCTTACCCAGTCTTCTAATACATCAATAAACTGTTCTGAATCCAGTGATTTGTTTTCCGAGGCTAATACATACTGACCATTTTTATAAAACTCACTACTCGCAGCATCAATACCTATATAAATATCTTCACCTGGTTTGAATCCCGCTTTTTCGACTGCCTGCAAAATAACACTGATCGCCGCTTCATTCGACGGCAGGTCTGGAGCAAACCCACCTTCATCGCCTACGGCCGTATTTAAACCTTTATCATTCAATACATTTTTTAATGAATGAAATATTTCAGCACCATAGCGAATCGCTTCAGCCATCGTAGGTGCACCAACCGGGATCACCATAAACTCTTGCAAGTCAACACTGTTATCTGCATGAGAACCACCGTTGATGATGTTCATCATGGGGACCGGCATAAGGAAGTCATTGCTGGTCGCCAGCACTTCATATAAGGCCTTGTTTTGAGCGTTAGCGGAAGCATGCGCGGTCGCCAATGAAACCGCCAACAAAGCATTAGCCCCTAAATTATCTTTATTCTCAGTGCCATCAGCAGCCAACATTGCATTATCAATCGCACGTTGATCGGTTGTATCAAGCCCGACACAAACTGCTTTCAATTCGTTATTCACATGCGCAACGGCTTTTTGCACACCTTTTCCTAAAAAGCGAGACTTGTCGCCATCACGTAATTCAAGCGCTTCGCGTGTACCCGTCGACGCACCCGATGGAACCGCTGCTCGCCCGATGACACCTGACTCCAAAATCACATCCGCTTCTACGGTTGGATTACCACGTGAATCAATAATTTCACGGCCTATAATATTTTTAATCTTGCTGTTGCTCATGATGTATCGTTATCTTCCTGTTCGTTATTTAGTTAAATTACCGTTATTCATTTAGGGAAAGTCTGATCAATACAGAGCTTCCCGCAACCCATGGATAGATGGATAGGTTGTCAAAGTTTCAATCAGCAGACATGAGCGACTGTTCATGTAACTCATGTCGTTTAACCGTATCGTCTAATTCTTTTAATACGACTAATAAATCTTTCATCATTCCGAGTGGCCAGGCATTCGGGCCATCGCTTTTCGCTATTTCCGGATTGGGATGGGTCTCCATAAATAATCCCGAGATGCCGGCCGCCATCGCCGCTCGTGCCAAGACGGGAACAAACTCTCGCTGTCCGCCGGACACATTACCTTGCCCACCGGGTTGCTGCACCGAATGGGTCGCATCAAACACAACAGGACAACCGGTTTGACGCATGATGGCTAATCCGCGCATATCGGAAATTAAGGTGTTATATCCAAATGACGCGCCCCGCTCACACACCATGATTTGATCGTTACCAACGGCCCGGGCTTTCTCAACCACGTTTTGCATATCCCAGGGCGCCTGGAACTGACCTTTTTTGATGTTAACCGGGATACCCTGTCGCGCAACGGCCTGAATAAAGTTCGTTTGCCGCACCAAAAAAGCTGGCGTCTGCATAACGTCCACGACACTGGCCACCTCGTCCAAAGGCGTATCTTCATGCACGTCAGTTAAAACCGGCACACCCACCTGATCTTTTACTTTTTGTAAAATTCGTAGCCCTTCTTCGATTCCGAGGCCACGAAAACTATTTGCAGAAGTTCGATTAGCCTTGTCGTAGGATGATTTGTAAATAAAAGGTATTTTTAATTCAGCGCAAACCGTTTTTAAATCATTTGCCGTTTCTAACGCAAGTTGCTCTGACTCGATCACACAAGGACCGGCAATCAAAAAGAAAGGTTTCTCCAACCCAACTTGAAATCCGCACAGGTTATCCATTAAACCGCTGCCGCCTCCTGGCGTTTATTGATGGTTGACGCTCTTGCCGCCGTCAGGAAACTACTAAATAGCGGATGACCATCACGTGGGGTTGATGTAAATTCAGGATGGAATTGACAGGCAACAAACCAGGGATGATTCGGTATCTCAATAATTTCCATTAATTTATTATCGATGGAACGTCCAGAAAATTTCAGACCAGCTTGTTCGAGTTGCTCGCGATATTGATTATTAAACTCATAACGATGGCGGTGTCGCTCGGTGATCTGCTCTTTAGCATAGGCCGCTTTCGCTAAACTATCCGGTTCCAGATTGCATAGCTGGCCACCCAGGCGCATTGTACCACCCAGATCAGAATCTTCACCGCGCTGTTCTATCGTCCCATCTTCTGTTATCCACTCAGTAATTAGCGCGATGACGGGATGAGGTGTGCTGGTATTAAACTCTGTGCTATTGGCATCCGTTAAATTCGCCATATGTCGAGCATATTCGATCACCGCCACTTGCATACCCAAACAAATACCCAGATAAGGAATTTTATTTTCACGAGCATATTGTGCAGCCTTAATCTTACCTTCAATCCCGCGTTCACCAAATCCGCCAGGAACTAATACGGCATCGACGTCGGTTAAACAGTCCGCACCATTTTTTTCTATCTCTTCTGAATCAACGTATTGAATTTTTACTTGTGTATGAGTGTGCACACCCGCATGGATGAGTGCTTCTGATAAAGACTTATAGGATTCCGTCAAATCCATATATTTCCCAACCATGGCGATGGTTACCTGCCCGGTCGGTGTTGCCATGGCAGTAGTAAAATTATCCCACTCCGATAAATCTGCCTTTGGTGCTTTAATATTAAGTTTGTCTACCACAATATCGTCGAGATCTTGTTTGTGTAGCAGACTTGGAATTTTATAAATACTATCTGCATCCAGACATTCAATAACCGCTCGGTTTTCAACATTGGTAAACAAGGCTATCTTACGACGCTCATCTTCCGGAATAGGACGATCAGAACGGCACAGCAAAATATCAGGTTGAATACCAATTGAGCGTAACTCTTTTACCGAGTGCTGGGTTGGTTTGGTTTTAATTTCACCGGCCGTCGGGATATACGGCAATAAAGTCAGGTGCATGTAAAGAACATTATCATGCCCCATTTCAAAACCCATTTGTCGAATCGATTCCAGAAACGGTAATGACTCTATATCACCGACCGTACCGCCAATTTCGATCATTGCCACATCAGCGCCCTCGGCACCGGCGATGACACTCTGCTTAATCTCATCGGTTATATGAGGTATAACCTGTACGGTTGCCCCCAGATAGTCGCCACGACGTTCTTTCTCAATGACGTTTTCGTAGATTCGCCCCGTCGTGAAATTGTTTTTCTGCGTCATCGTGGTACGCACAAAGCGTTCATAATGCCCCAGATCCAGATCGGTCTCAGCACCATCTTCGGTAACAAATACTTCACCATGCTGAAACGGGCTCATGGTACCCGGATCGACGTTGATATAGGGGTCAAGTTTTAACAGAGTGACTTTGATACCGCGGGCTTCGAGTAAAGCCGCTAATGAGGCGGAGGCAATGCCTTTGCCCAATGAGGACACAACACCACCAGTGATAAATACATATTTCGTCATTAATTCGCTGCTTGCCGTCTAGTTGCTACTTGTTCAGAGCTATTTTCAACACATTCATAGCTCGAGGGCTTATATTGCTCTTTATTAAGGGGCCAACACTACATATAGTTGAACACACATTTCAGCGTGCAGCCCGAACTATTGTCCATGTTTTTCCGTTCGGTTTCAATGGGCATAAGTAATTCTTATTCATTAATATATATTTCAACGCCCATCTGACCTGGCTTGGCGATATAAGGCTCACACACGCTAAAGCCGACAATCTGCACGACCTGTTCGCCAACACAGATCAATGGGATCTGATTGCGTTGCCAGGGGGGGACGCCCCACTCTTGCATCAGTTTCTTCAGTTCATGCCGATGCTGACGGCCAGGTAATTGACATTTTTCCCCACCACGGCGAAAACGCACATTGACCGCCGCCTGTTCTGCAGGAAGCATCAGTCCCTGCCCCTTGGCTGTCCTCACATTCAAACTTTTCCCATCGGGTAAGGCTAATGGACTGGAGAGATCCCAACTCTGTTGCCAAATCGGCACATCCGTATTCGATTGTTTTGCAACATACAAAACATTCCGATAACGACGTACCATCACATCCGCCCAACGTAACTCGGGCTCAGCATCAACACTGGCTGAGATAACCTGATCAATCAGCAACTGACAAGTTTTGCTATCCGGCATGGGAAGACCATTTTGCTCGCCTATCCAAAAGCGTAATAGATTCTTTTGCCGAACCTGACTGAGATCGCTCATGCCGATTATATTTAATTGAGTGCATTCATCCTGTTTACAGTGATGCCAATCGGATAATGCCAGCTCAGTGATAAGCTGATCTGTATCGGCCTGGTGCCTCGCAACACGCGACAGGGTTTTCGACATGGCTGGCCATCGCTGTTTTAATTTAGGGATAACTTGATGACGTAAATAATTCCGATCAAATTTTTCATCGTCATTGCTCGGGTCATTAATCCAATTAATTTTTTGTTGCTTCGCATACTCTTCGATTTCGATTTGTGTGAGCGACAACATGGGTCTTGCCTGCCAGGTAGAGCCATAACAAACCAAACCCGGCATCGCCGCCAGTCCTTTCACGCCACTACCGCGCAAGGTTTGAATCAATAAAGTCTCGGCTTGATCATCCTGATGTTGTGCAAGCAATAGCATATCGCCATCCTTGAGCTGCGCTCTTATTGCATCGTAACGTGCTGCACGCGCATAGGCCTCAAGACTTTCACCTTTGGGAATCGTCAAATTTAACTGAGTTGAAATAAAATCGGTGGCAAGTTCAGTACAAACGAGTTTGCAATGCTGCTCCCAATCATCAGACTGTTCGTGTAAGCCATGGTTAATATGGATGGCCACAACCTGTGAACATGGTAGTTGCGGTGGATTTTCATGACGAAGTTCATTTAGCGCACACAGTAACGCATGCGAATCACAACCTCCGCTATAGGCAATCACATATCGTTTTGGGGTTGGGGATAGCCGCTGGTATGATAAAAGAGATGATAATATTGAGGTAACAACAGCATGCATATTACTCGGTGTAATTCCCAAATTGCATAAGACGTGTATAACGTTGCTCTAATAACTTGTCGACCGGAATCGCTTTTAAATGTTCAAGCGTTTCAAGTAAACTCGCCTTTAAGTTATTTGCCATCCCATTCATGTCCCGATGCGCTCCACCAAGCGGTTCATCAACGATAACATCGACCAGATCCAGTTCTTTTAAACGATCAGCCGTCAATCCCATCGCTTCAGCGGCATCGGCTGCTTTATCAGCGCTCTTCCATAAGATTGATGCACAACCTTCCGGTGAAATCACGGAATAAGTGCTGTATTGCAACATCAACAATCGATCACACACACCAATTGCCAGCGCACCACCTGAACCACCTTCACCGATAACCGTGCTAATGATCGGCGTTTGTAGTTTTGACATCACAAATAAATTTCGCGCAATCGCTTCGCTTTGATTGCGCTCTTCTGCGCCGACTCCAGGATAGGCACCAGGCGTATCGATAAAGGTGAGCAATGGTAATTTAAACTTCTCAGCCATCTCCATTAATCGCAGTGCTTTTCGATAACCCTCAGGTCGTGGCATACCAAAATTACGTTGCACCTTTTCTTTTGTATCTCGACCCTTTTGTTGGCCAATCAACATAACGGGAGTGCCCTCAATTCGCGCCATGCCACCCACGATGGCCTTATCATCAGCAAAGGCACGATCACCATGCAGCTCTTCGAAATCCTCAAATATAAGATCGATGTAGTCTTTGAAATAAGGCCGTTGCGGGTGACGAGCCAGCTGGGCCACTTGCGCCGCCTTCAAGCTGGTAAAAATACTCTTGGTGAGATCACGGCTTTTATTTTGCAGTCGGCTGATCTCTTCACTGATATTGATTTCGTTATCGGAGCCTACATAACGCAGCTCTTCGATCTTTGCTTCGAGCTCGGCGATCGGTTGCTCAAAATCAAGAAAATTTAGGTTCATCTGGGGGCCCTGTATTGGCTATTCATACGTGATGTTAGTATATCAGTAGATGATTTCGACGTCCTGTTCTCCGGCCAATTCCCGCAACCGGTGTAATAGCTCATCGGCTGGCTGGACCCGCCATTCCTGCCCCAACGGAAGGTCAACCCGAGCCTCGTTGGATAAATAATCAATCACGACCGGACAGCCACCCTGGCGAAAAGGCTGTAAGATATGTTGCAGCGCAGGGATAAAACCATTGGCGGCCCGTTGTTCGGTCACGCTTACTTTGAGCCGCTTGGCAAAATGCGAGCGGGCCTGTTCAATGTCATAAAGCGTTCGGGCACTCATCCGATAACCACCCGAATAATCATCCACGCTGACCTCCCCCTCAATCACCACTAATTTATCCTTGCTCAACACATCCTGGTAGCGTTGATAGGCCTCGGAAAATAAAGCCACTTCGATTCGAGCACTGCGATCATCCAGAGTAATAAAGGCAATTCGATCACCCCTTTTCGTGTTCATAGTTCGAATGCCAATAATTAACCCGGCCACAATCACCGACTGATCATGCGTTGGTTTTAGATCCACAATTCGAGAACTGACAAACTGGCGCAGTTCTGGCTCGTACCGTTCAATCGGGTGACCGGTTAAATACAAGCCCAGGGTTTGTTTTTCACACGAGAGTCGTTGTTCATCATCCCACTCCGGCATTTCATGATAACTGCCCGGACCGGTCTCCACTTTATCAACCATGCCAAACATGTCGGACTGACCTAAATCACGGTTTCGCGAATGTTGTTCAGCGATTTGTATTGCCGCGGGTAACGACGCCATTAAGGTGGCACGGCTTTGCTCAAAGACATCAAGCGCGCCCGCCATGATCAAGGCTTCCATGGTTCGTCGATTCACTTTACGCCCATCAACCCGTTGACAGAAGTTAAATAGATCAGAATACGCGCCATTTTGTTCGCGTTCTTCGATCAAACCATCAATCGCAGCGGCACCAACCCCTTTAATCGCCCCCAGGCCATATACGACCGCATTGTCATTTTTAACCGTAAAACGATGTTCACAGGCATTAATGTTCGGGGGTTCAACGACTAATTCCATGTCACGACATTCATCGATCAAACCGACCACTTTATCGGTGTTATCCATATCCGCAGATAATACTGCAGCCATAAACGCCGCAGGATAATGTGCCTTTAACCAGGCGGTTTGATAAGAAACCAATGCATAAGCGGCTGAGTGTGATTTATTAAAACCATAACCCGCAAACTTTTCCATTAAGTCGAATATATACGTTGCGGTTTTCTTGTCGACATCACGTGCAGTCGCGCCATCGACAAAAATGCTTCGTTGTTTGGCCATTTCTTCGGGTTTCTTTTTACCCATCGCACGTCGTAATAAATCGGCACCCCCGAGCGTGTAATTCGCCAGCACTTGTGCGATCTGCATCACCTGTTCCTGGTATAAAATGACACCGTAGGTTGGTTTTAATATCGGTTCGAGATCAGGGTGTGGATACACCACTTTGGCACGACCATGCTTACGATCGATAAAATCATCCACCATACCGGACTGCAATGGGCCAGGACGAAACAACGCGACCAGCGCAACGATGTCTTCGAAATTATCCGGTTGCAGACGTTTAATCAGATCTTTCATACCACGGGATTCAAGCTGGAATACAGCCGTGGTGGTCGCTGCTTTTAATAAATCAAAGGACGCTTCATCGTCCATCGGAATATGGTTGATATCGAGATTTTTCTCTTCCGGTTCGACGGCCCGACGTTTTATATTTTGTACCGCCCAGTCAATAATGGTTAAGGTCCGTAACCCGAGGAAGTCGAACTTCACCAGACCAACCGCCTCAACATCGTCTTTATCAAACTGGGTGACGATACTGGTCGCACCCTGCTCACAATACAGCGGGGTAAAGTCAGTCAGTTTCGATGGTGCAATCACCACACCACCCGCATGCTTACCGGCGTTTCTGGCCAGGCCTTCGAGCATCCGGGCTAAATCAATTAAACCATGAACCTCGTCATCCTGTTCATACAGTTCACGCAATGCCTCTTCCTGCTCGAGCGCCTTCTCTAAGGTAATCCCAATTTCAAATGGAATCAGCTTGGCAATTCGATCAACGAATCCATAAGGATGCCCCAACACGCGTCCGACATCACGTACCACTGCCTTGGCGGCCATACTGCCGTAGGTAATGATCTGGGAGACTTTTTCTCGACCATAACGCTGTGCAACGTAATCGATAACGCGATCCCGATTCTCCATGCAGAAGTCGATATCGAAATCCGGCATCGAGACCCGCTCAGGATTCAAAAACCGTTCGAACAGTAAATCGTATTCAATCGGGTCAAGATCGGTGATCGTTAACGCATAGGCAACCAGGGAACCCGCACCTGAACCCCGTCCTGGGCCAACCGGAATCGCGTTTTCTTTCGCCCAACGAATAAAATCAGCAACGATTAAAAAGTAACCAGGAAATCCCATCTCATTAATAACATCGAGTTCCAACTCCAGACGTTGCTGGTAAACCGTATTCTGCTCAGCTTCGAGTGGCGGTTCCATCTCACTTATGCGTTCTTTCAGTCCCGCCCTTGCTTCCTGGGCAAGAAAGGTCTCGATCGTGGTCTCTTCGGGTATCGGGTAATCCGGTAATACGTTCTCACCGAGTGTCAGCCCCAGATTGCAACGTTTTGCTATCTCGACGGTGTTCTCAATGGCCTCAGGAATATCGGCAAATAACTCACACATCTCTTCTGGTGTGCGTAAATACTGTTGTTCGCTATGGCGTTTGGGCCGGCGAGGATCATCCAGGGTCCGACCTTCATTGATGCACACCCGAGCCTCATGCGCCTCAAAGTCACTCGGTTGTAAAAAATGTACGTCATTGGTCGCCACCACTGGCAATTGGGTGCTAATGGCCAACTCAACGGCCTGGTGGATGTAAACGGCTTCATTTTCGCGGCCAGTACGCTGCAATTCCAGGTAAAAACGCCCTGGAAACCGTTGCTGCCACATCTCTGCTTGTGATCGAGCCTCATCCAGCTTATCGCTAATGAGTAACTGGCCTAACACCCCTTCTCGGCCACCACTGAGTGCGATCAGGCCCTCGGTTTGGCCGTGTAGCCAGTCTGTTTGCAGAATGGGCCGGCCTTGCTGCTGACCTTCTAAGTAGGTTCTTGAAATAAGTTCGGTCAGGTTATGGTAGCCGGTCATATTTTGGCTAAGCAGCACCAGACGGCTTAGCTGATGCGGCATATCCGGGTCCTGAACCCAAAGATCAACCCCAATAATGGGTTTTACGCCCATCGCCATCGCGGCACGATAGAATTTAACCATTGCAAACAGGTTGGATTGGTCGGTTAACGCCACTGCAGGCATCCCAGCCTCAGCCACAGCACTGGCTAAAGGCTTGATACGAGTCAACCCATCGACTAACGAATATTCAGTATGCAGGTGAAGATGTACAAAGCTCGACGACATGCGCAACTGTACAAAGCATTGCTGTATCCGCGCAAGACTTGACAGCCGGTTGAGATAACAATTTTAGCAGGTAAATTCGAAAATCAATGAGTTGGCTTGATCTTCCACTGTCGATCGATGTCGCGAAATTGTGCACGTAGAAATTCCATTTGATCCGCCAGGATTCGGCGATTACGCAAAAACAGGTATTCAGCTAAGTTGGGGATGTAGGGGATGGCGAGCAAGGGCATATTCGCCTGTTCTGGTGTCCGCCCCCCTTTGTGTGTGTTACAGCGTCGACAGGCGGTCACCACATTTGCCCAATGATCTCGCCCACCTTGTGAGGTCGGTTTAACATGGTCACGAGTGAGTTCTTGTCCTTTATGATGGTTATGTTCGTAGTTACGACCACAATACAAACAAATATGACCATCACGACGAAACAGCTCCCGGTTGGTTAACGGCGGAATATGATGTTTGTGAACCCGTTTATTTTCACCACGAACGGCGATGATTGAACTTATATTAACGAAGCTTGGCTCACCGGTTAATCGTGATGTGCCACCTTGTAGCGAAAAGATTTGTTCACCCGCAGTCCAGGCAACTCGGTCACGAGCATATATACACACCGCTTCCTGCCATGGGATCCATTTTACCGGTTGCCCAGTGACATCAAGTCGTAATATTAGCGGATACGGCATATTACATCCTTTTACCTTAATATTAAGGTTAAATCATACTATTAAGTATGAGTCATTAACGGTGATTGTATAGTAGCTACTTTTTACTTTTCCCTATTCACTTCTTCGCTTCTTCGCTTCTTTACTTAACAGTAACCAGCATTCAATTTAATAATACTCAGTTTCTAGATAACCACTTTATAGCGCCTTGTTTATCTCCGCAAGCCTCTTTTTTACCGGGCCAAAGCTGCGACGATGTATTGGAGTTATACCGAGATCCTGGAGTGCCTGCATATGAATTTTAGTCGGATAGCCTTTGTGTCTGGCGAAACCATATCCAGGATAAACCTGATCCAGTTCAACCATTTCCTGATCACGAGCGACTTTGGCGATGATGGAGGCCGCACTGATCTCGGCTACGGATTGATCACCTTTAATGATGGCTTCACACGGACAGGGTAAATCAGGACAGCGATTGCCATCGACCAGGGCATATTCTGGCTGGGCTTTGAGTGATAGCACAGCACGTCGCATGGCCAGTAAACTGGCTTGCAGGATATTGATTTGATCAATCTCTTCCACTTCAGCACGACCTATCGCCCACGCCAGAGCTGAATTCTTAATCTCCTCGCTCAATCTAAGACGAGCCTTTTCTGTCAAAGCCTTTGAATCAGTCAGGCCACTAATGGGATTCTCCGCGTCGAGAATAACCGCTGCAGCCACGACCGCCCCGGCAAGGGGTCCACGCCCGACTTCATCAACTCCAGCTGTTCTTTTCATAGATTTAATCATACGATCAGCTTAACAACTAAATTCGTGACTCGCAAAGCCCGAACATAAGCATTAAAATGGGAGCATACTCACCCCTACTTAAGAGGTATTAATGGCTTCTATTAAAACTGCCGTCATTGGTGTTGGTTATCTAGGCAAATTTCACGCACAAAAATACGCCGCTTTACCTGCATCCAATCTAATAGCCGTTTGTGATAATAATATCGACACGGCAAAAACCATCGCCAGTGAACTGGATATCAAGGCAATCGATTCATTAGAAACCTTACTGCCGGAAATTGATGCCGTTAGTATTGTGGTACCGACTCAACTGCACTATGAAATCGCCAAACAATGTCTGACTGCAGGCAAACATGTTCTTCTTGAAAAACCTATGACCACTACTCTGGAACAAGCGAAAGAACTCATTGAGATTGCCAATGAACATCAATGTATTTTACAGATCGGCCACCTTGAACGTTTTAACCCAGCAATACTTGCCCTGGAAGATACCTTACAAAAACCTTTGTTCATTGAATCCCATCGCATCGCCCCATTTAATCCACGTGGAGCGGATGTGAATGTAATTCTCGATTTGATGATTCATGATATTGATATCATCCTCGACATTGTAAATTCTGACGTAACTGATATTGATGCCAAAGGGGTCGCGGTATTATCAAAAGATATCGACATCGCAAACGTTCGGCTTCAATTTGAAAACGGCTGTGTCGCCAATGTCACAGCCAGTCGCGCAGGAATGAAAAGCGAACGAAAAATGCGCGTCTTCCAACATGACACTTATGTCTCTGTAGATTTTCAAAATAAGAAAGTTGGTATTCATCGTAAAGGTGACGGCGAACAATTTCCCGGGGTTGCCAATATTGAAAGCAAAGAACACGAGTTTGAGCAAGGCGATGCGTTGAACTCGGAAATAGAATCATTTCTTGACTGCATCGCTAACAATAAGAAGCCGAAAGTCGATGGTTTATCCGGGGCGCGTGCATTACATACCGCTATTGAAATAACTCGTCTATTAAATGAAATCTAAGAAAAAGGAAACACTATGATCCCAATGGTGGATTTAAAGTTGCAGTATCAAAATCTTAAATCTGAATTTGATACCGCTATCGCTGATGTATTGAAAAACACTCAATTCATTCTAGGACCTAATGTTCAGCAGTTTGAAACAGAAGCCGCGAAACATCTGGATGCTAAGCATGCATTAAGCTGCGCATCCGGTACCGACGCCCTGCACCTGGCTCTGCTCGCTGCTGGTATCGGTCCGGGCGATGAGGTTATTACCTCGACATTCACCTTTATCGCTACCGCAGAAGCCATACGATATGTTGGTGCAACCCCCGTCTTTGTCGATATTGACCCAAAAACATTCAATCTTGATCCTGATTTAATCGAACATGCCATCAATAAAAACACTAAAGCTTTATTGCCTGTGCACATATTCGGCCAACCAGCTGATATGAAAAACATCATGGCATTAGCTCAAAAACATAACTTAATCGTCATTGAAGATTGCGCACAATCGTTTGCTGCAAAAGTCGATGGCAAGGTTACTGGCAGCATCGGTTTGGCGGGTTGTCATAGCTTTTTCCCAAGTAAAAATCTGGGTTGTTTCGGTGACGGCGGCATGGTCACCACCAACGATGATGATATTGCCGAACAAATTCGAATCTACCGTAATCATGGTAGCAGTAAACGTTATCATCATGATGTGATCGGATATAACAGCCGCCTGGATGAAATGCAGGCCTGCATCTTGCGAGTAAAATTAAAGTACATTAAACAGTTCAATCAACAACGATACGATGCGGCACAAAAATATTCTGCGGCTATCAAAGATTTCGTTACACCACCTTACGAAGACAAGCTGGGCAATCATGTTTATCATCAATATACCCTGCTTTCACCGAAACGTGATTTAATCATGAAAGCACTCCAGGAAAAAGAAATTGCCTGTGCAATTTATTACCCTATTCCCTTACATCAGCAGAACGTATTCGCTAACGATTATAATGATATATCTTTACCAGTATCAGAACGGGTTGCAAGCGAATGCATGTCGTTACCGATCTTCCCTGAGATCAGTGATGAACAAATTGATTTGATAACCTCGACTATTCGTTCCGTATTTTAAGGTATTTATTTTGAAACGTGTGATGGTTATTGCTGGCGAGGCTTCTGGAGATTTGCACGCGGGAAAATTAATTGCCGCCGCCAAAGAAAAAAATAACAATATCGATTTTTATGGTATCGGTGCAGACAATATGCGTAACGCAGGCGCCGAGGTATTAGTGGACTCAAAAGAGATGGCCGTCGTTGGCTTAGTAGAGATATGGTCACATCGAAAAGTTATTTTTGGTGCACTCGACAAAATGCGTGACGCCATCACCAACGACCCACCAGATTTATTGTTGCTGGTTGATTATCCTGAATTCAACTTACGTTTAGCAAAACATGCAAAACAACATGGCGTCAAAGTTCTATTTTATATCAGCCCTCAAGTGTGGGCCTGGCGACAATATCGAGTAAAAAAAATCAGACGCCTGGTCGATATGATGGCCGTGGTATTTCCGTTTGAGGAAACCTTTTATTTAAAACACCAGGTACCAGTCAGGTTTGTTGGCCACCCACTCGTCAATGAAGTTAAGCCTGGCGCTGATAAAATATCGTTACGCAATGAATTTAAACTTGACGCCAATAAATCGGTCATTGGATTATTACCAGGAAGTCGCAAAAGCGAAGTAAAACGTCTTCTCGGTATTATCCTCGAATCAGCAAAGCAAACCAAAGCGAAAATTCCTGATGCGCAATTTATCTTACCTTTGGCAGACACATTAGATGAAATTAATTTACAACCTTTGTTAAATGAATATTCTGATTTAAAAATTAAAGTTATAAAAAATCGCCCTTATGATGTAATCTCCAGCAGCGATGTCGTGCTGACTGTTTCAGGCACGGTTACACTTGAAATAGCATTATTAAAAACACCAATGGTCATCATCAATAAAGTAGCCTGGTTAACTTATGTCCTGGTAAACAAGATGATAAAAATCAATTATATTGGACTGTGCAATATCATTGCTGATAAAGAAATCGCACCAGAATTCATCCAATATGATGCCACTCCTGAAAAAATCAGTGCCAAGATCATTGAAATATTATCTGACGAAACCACCCGTAATGAAATGATACACGAATTATCGAAAGTGGAATCTATGCTGGGAGGGGCAGGTGGAATAGACAATATCGCCAATCTCACCTTAGAGATGTTGGATTAATTTTAACGTAAAATACCGCGTGATGATGTCTCGATAAAATTTAACATTCTTGCCACCTCTTCAAAAGTTTCACTACTGCCTCTAAGATAATTTGCAGCTTCTTTAGTCGTGTAGCCAGAACGATAGATTACCTTATAGGCCTCCCGCAATGCCTGCATGGTTTTTTTGTCTTTATTCATTCTTTTCAGGCCTTCAATATTAAGGCCATGTGGGTGGGCGGGATTACCACTTACCATAACGAAAGGTGGTACATCTTTACTGATAGCGCTACCCATACCACAAAAAGCATGCGAACCAACCGCACAAAATTGATGTACCAGGGTGAAACCACCGAGTATAGCATAATCATCAATTCGAACATGCCCGGCTAACGATGCCGCGTTCGCCATCGTGACATAATTACCAACAATACAATCGTGAGCGATATGGATATAGGCCATTAACCAGTTATCCGAGCCTATCGATGTCACTCCACCGCCGTCGTCGGTACCACGATTAATGGTAACAAATTCTCTAATAGTGTTTCGATCGCCGATCTCCAGACGCGAACTTTCACCATAATATTTTTTATCTTGAGGAATTTCACCAATTGAGGCAAATTGAAAAATACGATTTTCTTTACCGATTCGTGTCGGTCCATTAATAACAACGTGGGGTCCGATCCAGGTATTATCACCAATTTCAACATTAGCACCAATAATACTAAACGGGCTAATCGTAACATCTTGACCAATTTGTGCTGATGGATCGATGACAGCACGAGGGTCGATGCTCATAACACGTTTCTCACTGAACTTCCCTTTCTGCACACATAATGTCAGCAGAACAGACTAATTCATCATCTACCGATGCTTCAGCTTTGAATTTCCAGATTCCGCGCATACGTTTAACATAATCGACTTTCAGTTTAAGTTGATCGCCGGGTTCGACTGGTCGTTTAAAGCGAGCATTGTCGATACCAACAAAGTAATAAAGTGAGTTTTCATCTGGAATAACACCCGTACTTTTAAACGCCAAAATACCAGTAGCTTGAGCAAGTGCTTCTAAAATTAATACACCCGGCATAACCGGACGTTGAGGAAAATGACCCGTGAAATAGGGTTCATTATGCGTCACATTTTTAATTCCAATTAAATAAGAATCAACCTCATATTCCAATACCCTATCAATTAATAAGAACGGATACCGATGTGGTAAATGTTTTAAAATTTCATGTATATCTAAGGTAGCCAACATCTAGTCCTTCTGTTCTTTTATTAATTTTTCACATTCAGTAACACGCTTAAATAAACCTTCAAGGCGTTTAAAGCGTCCTACATATCGTCGCCAGGTTCGCGTTGGCTCAGCAGGGATACCCGATGAATAACTTCCTGCTTGCTCAATCGATTTAGTCACCAGACTCATACCTGTTACAACTACATTATCTGCAATGTTTAAGTGACCGGCGATCCCTGCCCGTCCACCAAGTAAACAATTCTCCCCAACTGTTGAACTCCCGGAAACGCCAGCACCACCTGCCAGCAGCGAGTTCCTGCCAATTCGCACATTATGCGCAATTTGAATTTGGTTATCCAGTTTAACACCATCTTCAATGATCGTATCCTCAATGGCTCCGCGATCGATACACGTGCCCGATCCAACTTCAACATCATCGCCAACGATCACAGTACCAACTTGTGGTATTTTTAGCCAACCCGTTTCCTGATAAGCATGCCCAAAACCATCAGCACCAATCACCGCTGAGGGGTAAATAATACATCGTTGACCAATCCGCACCCCGTGCATAATCGAAACATTCGGATATACAATCGTATTGTCACCAATATGAGCATTACGTCCAATGAAACTGTTTGCCTTAATACAAACACCCTGGCCGATAACCGCCCCCTCTTCTATGATGACATTTGGTCCAATCGAAGCGGATTTATCGACCTGGCTATGTTTGTCGACGCAAGCCTTAGCATCGATTCCTGCCTGGATTGCTTGTTGTGGATATAATATCTGGGTTATTTTTGCGTAGGCAGCATGAGGATTTTTCACAACCAACTGATTTACTTTTTCTGCATCCTGAACAAATTCTTCAACAATAACGGCTGATGCGTTGGTTGTAGACAATTGACTACGATAGAGTGGATTGGTTAAAAAACTAATTTGGCCTTGTTTTGCGTTGGTTAATGTGGCGACTGAGTCGATCATAACATTTGCGGTGCCGAAAACTTTACCACCAACGTGTTCGGCTAATTTTTCCAGTGTCGATGCCAAACAGAGACTCCAGTACTTTACGCTTAATTAGATTTTTTTATTGAATTGGTTGAATCCGGCTTTAAGTCTTGCAATTTTTTTATAATCATATCGGTAATATCTACCCGCTTACTGTTATACAAAACATTATCGCTCAAAATAATATCGTATTTTAATTTTTTTGCGACGCTGACGGTCGTTTTATTAATTAACTTATGCAGTTTTGCCAGCTCTTCATTTCGACGTAAATTAAAGTCTTCGTTAAACTCTTCTTTTGCACGTTTTATATCTCGTTTTAAAGAAACTATTTTACGTTCTAATTTAATGTTTTCAGATTTCGACATTAATTTAGCATCACGTTCCTGTTTGTCGGATAATTCCTTTAAGTTTTTTTGCATTTCCACGATTTTTTGATCACGTGGATTAAATTCTTCTTTGAGTGTTTTTCGAGCTAATTCGGACTGTGGCGCATCTTTCAGCACACGCGAGGTATCCATAAAACCCACTTTTAAATCCTCCCCAAATGCGACACCCGTCAACATGGAGGAAAATATAGCCAATACTAGTAATAATGGTACTCGATGCATATTTATTATTTTCTCTTCCACTAAGTTCTTGTAATAATGGTTAAAATTCCCCTCCAAGCGTAAACTGAAAATTTGTTATTTCATCGCCTGGCTTATCATTCAACGGCACAGCATAACTAAAACGCATTATACCCACCGGGGTTATCCAAATCATACCAATTCCGGCAGAAAAACGTAACTCACCCAGGCCATCTTCAGGCTCAATGCTATCATTTTCATCTGCATCAATAATACTATCTGGAACCCAGACATAACCTGAATCGACAAAGGTAGACAAGCGTATTTC
Source organism: uncultured Ectothiorhodospiraceae bacterium (assembly GCA_947260005.1). GTDB lineage: Bacteria > Pseudomonadota > Gammaproteobacteria > UBA6429 > Thiohalophilaceae > SZUA-24. Next base: position 25,410 of record CAMYOL010000040.1, on the reverse strand, counting down.
TTTACTCTGATCAGCAAAGGGGTTGGGTACAAATAATTCTACACTCGCAAGTAAGCGTCTATCACCACCGATAGGATCATTATTAATGTCTTTAGCACCTAAGCTATTACCATCATAACCGCGTACAGACCGAGAACCACCGGCAAAGTAACGTTCAAAAGGCGGTAAACTTGTCGTGTCACCATAAGACGTACCGTAATCGGCTTCAATCTTATAACGGAAGCTATAATTTTCGGAAAGTTTAAAATATTGTAACTGACTAAAACCGATTTTATAAAATTCCAGGTCACTCCCCGGGGTGGAGGCTTCGTAATATACACGAGTGCGAAAACCCTCATCAGCGAATACTGCCCGGTTTCGGGTATCGTAGCGCCAACCTCCGTTTAATTTAAACATGTCGTAAACAGGCGAACTATTGTTATTATTTGTAATAAAATCCTGGATATGTTGAGCTGTTGTAGTACCCGTTATCATCTCCGTATTTTCAAACGCAAAACCCACATTGGTTGATGCATTTTCACTTATCGGTAAACCATAACCTAACCGAGCCGATTTTGTATTGACGATATAATTTGAAATATTGGCCTCTTCAGCATCCAATTCACGAATTAAAAATGACATGCTTTGGCTAATGCCATCATTTGTAAAATAAGGATCGGTCAGGCTAAAACTATATTGTTGAGTCGCACTACTATTATCGATTTTAAGTGCTAATTTTTTCCCGCCACCCATGAAGTTATCTTGAGAAATACCAAAGTTTAATAATGCACCTTGAGTTTCGGAGTAACCAATACCCAATGACAAATTACCGGTTGAACGTTCATTCACTTGTACATCAAGATCGACTTGATCGACCGTGCCAGGTACTGTAGGGGTGTTGATGGTAACATTATCGAAAAACCCGGTACGATCTAAGCGTGTTTTAGATCTGGCTGTTTGCTTGGTGGATAACCAGTCATTTTCAAATTGACGCAATTCACGCCGTACCACTTCATCATCTGTTTTGGTATTACCCGAAATATTCACCCGTCGAACATAAACCCGACGTCCGGGGTCAACAAACAATGTTAATTCGACCGTTTGCGAGTCATTATCCACATTTGGAGAGATATTCACATTCGAAAATGGGTAGCCCAATTCTGCAAGCCGGTCAGTGATATTTTTACGGGTATCACTCACCTTGCGGCGAGAAAAGATCTCACCTTTACTAAAGGTGACATTTTCCTCGAGTACTTCAGGTGTCAAAATGAGTTCGCCGACCATTTTTACATCACGGATGGTAAAAACTTTACCTTCCGTAATGTTAGCCGTTAGGTACACATCTTGTTTATCAGGCGTCAATGAAACCTGAGTAGAATCAATTTGGAAGTTAATATAGCCTCGATCCATGTAATATGATCTTAGCGTCTCAAGATCGCCGGCCAACACCTGGCGTGAATAATTTTCACGACCGCCAAACATGCCCCGAGCCCCTAATTCCATGATGCTATTTAATTTATCATCATCGTATACGGTATTTCCGATCACATTGAAGGCATAAACTTTAGCTTCTTCACCTTCTGAGATATTAATATCAATTTCAACACGATTTCGCTCTAAAGGTGTGGCAACCGTTTCAACACTGACACCATATTTTCCGAGGCTATAATATTGACGTTTAAGTTCCTGAGACATTTGTGCCAGTACTGACTCATCGTAAATACCGTTGACCTTAAATCCTTGATCACCGAGTGCTTTCAACAGTTGTTCAGACTCGATAGCATCATTACCATCTAAATTTATTTTATCAATGGAAGGTCGTTCAGAAACGAAGATTACCAGCACATTGTTTTCACGTTCAAATCGTACGTCTTTAAAAAATCCTGTCTTATACAATGTGCGAATTGCGTTAGCTGAATCCTCATTGCTAAAACGATCTCCGATTTTTATCGGAAGATAATTAAATACCGTACCAATAGAAATACGTTGCAATCCCTCTAAACGAATATCGTTTACGGTAAAAGTTTCAAACGCACTCGCTTGTGTAGCATATAAAAGCGATGCCAAAATAGATGCTGTTTTTTTCATTATTATGAGGCCAATCGCATGATGTCGTTATAAAATGCTAACAGCATCAACATAACAAGCAGCATAATTCCTATTCTTTGACCAATCGCTTCAACGGTTTCCGATACCGGACTTCCTTTTATTGCTTCGACTATATAATAGAAAAAGTGCCCGCCATCGAGTACCGGTATAGGTAACAAATTTAATATTCCAAGACTAATACTTACTAAAGCCAGAAATAATATATATCGATCAATACCTATGCTCGCTGACTGACCAGCAACGACCGCAATGTTAACAGGACCACTGATATTGGTTAATGACATCTCGCGAGTGATTATTAAACCTAAAACACGTAGTGTGACATAAGAAATGCTCCATGTGCGATGGAGTGAATAACCTATGGCTTCAAATGGGCCACGTTGATTTTCAGCATATTCAAATTTTTGCGATGATCTATCCGGCTTTGAAACAATGCCAACTCTACCAAAGGTACGACCTTTATAGGTGATTTCATACGGCTTGATGGTTAAATCAAGAAGCTGTCCATCTCTTTCTACGACAGCAGGAATTTCCATGTTTGCTCTTTTTTCAATATAACGACCAATCTGGTTCCAGTGGTTGATCGTCTTACCGCCAAGCGACACAATTCGATCTCCGGCAATTATTCCCGCTTGTTCAGCAGATTTCCCTTCTACCACCTCATCAACTATGGCTGGAGCATCAAAAAAGTAGATACCCATTGCATCAAAAGGTTGACGTATATCACGGTCAATATTTAACGAATGAAGTTCCAGATCAAAATCACGAACAATACCCGAACTGTCTTTAGCTTTAATACTTACAGTAGATCGTTCAACCAGGCGCGGTAACATTTCCTGAAAAACAGCATTCCAGGTTGTGGTATCCCAACCTTCAACACTAACAATTTCCATTCCCCGTTCCAGTCCGGCCTGGGCAGCAATCGAACCGGGCTCAAGTTGGTTGATCACTGACTTGGGAGCCGTCACCCCCCATACTGCAATCGACCAATAAGCGATGATAGCAAATAAGAAATTAAATGCCGGGCCTGCAAGTACAATCAGAGACCGTTTCCAAATCGCCTGACGATTAAATGCCCGGTGTTTTTCAGATTCATCTACTTCACCCTCTTGCTCATTTAGCATAGAAACATAACCACCAATAGGAAATGCCGCTAATACAAATTCGGTATTGTCTTTACCAAAATTCTTTTTCCATAAAGGTTTTCCCATACCAATTGAAAAACGCAAAACCTTGACCCCGAGTTTTTTGGCAACCCAAAAATGTCCATACTCATGTATCGCCACTAATATTCCAATTGCAATAAGGAATGAAACAACTGTGTAAATAACACTTAACATTAATGCATTGCTCCGGTCTTCATAGTCGTAGTTTCAATAAATTCATTGGCCACCATTCTAGCACGCTTGTCTTCATCGACGACGGTCTCAATTGAATCGGCAGTCCTTGAGGCAATCTGTTCAAGTACATATTCAACTGTCTTTGCTATGTCAATAAAGTTCAATTTTTTATCCAAAAATGCCTGGACAGCAATTTCGTTTGCAGCATTCAAAATAGTGGTAGCCGTCCCACCCAGTTGCATTGCCTCTTTCGCCAGACGTAAACATGGGTACCGTTCCATATCGGGTTCGACAAATTCCAAATCAGGCATTGAGACCAGGTCCAACATTGACACACCTGATTCAATTCTATCAGGCCAGGCTAACGCATGCGCGATGGGCGTTCGCATATCGGGCTGACCCAATTGCGCAATAATTGAACCATCGATGTATTCTACCATTGAATGCACAATGCTTTGCGGATGCAGAACAATCTCGATTTTATTCAAATCGGTCGCAAACAACCAACAGGCCTCTATTAATTCCAGCCCCTTGTTCATCATGGTTGCTGAATCAACCGATATTTTTTTACCCATCGACCAATTAGGATGGGCAATGGCCTGCTCAGGCGTTACATTTGAAAAGTCTGCCATCGGCAATTCTCTAAATGGTCCGCCAGAACCGGTTAGCAGAATTTTATGAACACCGATTTCATCTAAACCCTGGTTATAGTTACTTGGCATACATTGAAAAATCGCATTATGCTCACTATCGATGGGAAGTAAAACGGCACCATGATCTCTTACTTGATCCATAAACAGCTTACCAGACATTACCAACGACTCTTTATTAGCCAGCAATATTTTTTTACCAGCTTGCGCTGCCGCCAGACTGGATTGCAAACCTGCTGCGCCCACAATCGCCGCCATAACTACGTCAACATCATCGAGTCGCACGACTTTTTCCAGCGCCTCAGCACCATGTAAAACTTTTGTACTAATTCCTTTTTGAGTGAATATAAGCTGCAATTTATCCGCTGCGGCCTCATCTACCATTACTGCATAATCAGGATTAAACTCTTCGCATTGCACAGCCAGCCTTTCATATTGTGAATGCGCAGTCAGGGCAATAATATGATACTGCTCCGCATGGCGCCTTACGACATCCAGCGTATTAACGCCGATTGTACCGGTTGCCCCCAGAACAGCTACACCCGTCATTGGACACCAAACACAATTAAACCAAGAATAAATATCGGTGCCGCTGCGGTTAAACTGTCAATGCGGTCCATGATTCCACCATGTCCAGGTAATATCTGACTACTATCTTTAATTCCAGCGCGGCGTTTAAATAAACTTTCAGTAAGGTCACCAACAATTGAAAAACAAATTGTTATTAAAGCGATCATAATGAATTTCAATATATAGGTAGACTCTATATTCAGGTACAACGCAAAAAGGTAGGCAACAACGACCGTCCCGATCAATCCACCGATAACACCTTCCCATGATTTCCCAGGACTCACATTTACCGCGAGTTTAGACTTACCAAAAGCTTTACCCGAAAAATACGCGGCTGAGTCGGCAACCCAAATCATAATTAACAAGGCTAATATATAGATTGCACCATATTGTGCATTCTGATGAAGAGCAGTAATTGAAATAAAAGATCCAGTCAGGACACCCACACCAAATACTAAGGTACCTGTTATTATCATTTTTGAAGGATTATTTAATCCAGTGATAGTAGTTCGATTAAAATATATCACCATAAACAGGGCAAACAACCAAAAAAGTCCAGCCAGATATAATGCAGGCAATAAATACGATTTATCGTCATGAAGCAATAACGAAACAGCAGTAAAAACCGCGCCCATAAAAATAGCAAAGCCAATTCGTCCAGGTTGTTTTTTAATACCGGCTAGACGTGCCCATTCCCAGGCACCCAGGCATAAAATGCCCGCAAGTTCGATCGCAATTGCACGATGAGAAAAAGTGAGCACACTCCATATAATTAACGGACCTAAAACCAGTGCCGTTATAATTCGTAGTTTAAGCATGCTCTCGTTGATCCGACTCAAGAACCTGTGCGCCAGTTCGTCCAAATCGACGCTGTCGCATTGCAAATGAAGTAATCGCTTTGGCGTATTCGTCACGATCAAAATCCGGCCACAATACGCGGGTAAAATACAATTCGCTATAGGCCAGTTGCCAAATTAAAAAATTACTAATCCGTTGCTCGCCACCGGTTCGGATAAATAAGTCTGGCTCAGGTTGATCACTCATAGAAAGATGATCATTCAATAAATCTTCGGTAATGTCATCGCTATCAATTTCACCATTGCTTACAAGTTCAGCAATTTTTTGAGTCGCCTGGGTAATATCCCATTTTCCACCATAGTTCGCCGCAATATTGACCTGCAATCCAATATTACCTTCGGTTAATCGCATTGACTCTTTGATACGTTGCTGAAGTTTGGCGGGGAATGCACTTAAATCACCGATGACTCGTAACCTTACGCCAGTTTCATGAAGTTTTTTTACTTCGCGTCCCAGTGCATTCATAAATAGGTCCATCAATAAACCGACTTCTTTTTTCGGGCGACGCCAATTTTCACTGGAAAATGCGAATAGCGTAAGAGATTGTATGCCAAGTTCGCCACTCATCTGAAGGATGCTGCGCAGAGCTTCCACTCCGGCACGATGACCTGAAAAACGTGGTAACGAACGATGCTCTGCCCAGCGCCCATTGCCATCCATTATTATGGCAACATGCTTGGGTAATTTTTCTGCTGGAATATCCAGCTTATAATTTTCTTTAACAGACATTCCGTTTATTGCCAAATTATATTTCCATTAAATCCTTTTCTTTTACTTCAATCGCCTTATCCACTTCAGCAACATTTTTATCAGTAATTTTTTGTATCTCATCATGAACACGACGATCATCGTCTTCGGTTATTTCTTTTTCTTTTAATAGCTGCTTTACATCGCCAAGGACATCTCTGCGGATATTTCGAATTGCGATTCTGGCATTCTCGCCTTCCTGGCGAACAATACGCGTCATATCCTTACGACGTTCTTCTGTTAAAGGCGGTAGCGGAACCCGAATCACTTCTCCAGCGGTCACTGGATTCAAGCCCATGTTAGAATTCATAATTGCTTTTTCAATGGTAGGTACCATGGGTTTTTCCCAGGCGGATACAGCGAGCGTCCTTGAGTCTTGCACACTAACATTAGCAACCTGATTGATAGGTACATTGGAACCATAATAATCCACCATAACATGGTCTAATAGACTAGTATGTGCTCGTCCCGTTCTTAATTTACTTAACTCTGTTCTTAGTGACTCAATGCTTTTAGTCATTCTTTGTTGTGCATCTTGTTTTAATTCTTCTAACATAGCCGCCTCATTAACTAACTAATGTACCTTCATCAAGACCATTAACTACCCTGGCCAACGCACCTTTTTTATTCATATCAAATACTCTAATCGGCAAATTGTTATCCCTACATAGCACAATTGCCGTTGTATCCATGACCGCTAATTTTTTCTCAATAACTTCATCAAATGACAGCTTGTCATATTTCGTCGCAGCAGGATCTTTTACTGGATCGGCAGAATACACACCATCCACCTTGGTTGCCTTTATGACGACATCAGCATTAATTTCTACACCACGAAGACTCGCTGCGGAATCAGTGGTAAAGAAAGGATTACCTGTCCCAGCTGCAAAAATAACAACTCGTCCTTTTTCCAGATGTCGCACTGCTCGTCGGCGAATATAATCTTCACAGACTTCATGCATTTTCAACGCTGACATAACACGCACAGTCATCCCCGCGTTTTCCATACCATCTTGTAATGCGAGCGAATTAATTACGGTGGCTAACATTCCCATATGATCAGCGGTAGTCCGATCCATTCCGGAAGCAGATAAACTCACGCCACGAAAAATATTGCCGCCACCGATAACGATGGCGACCTGAGTTCCAGATTCAACCAGTTCTTTAACTTCAGAAGATACCTGATTAATTACTGCAGGGTCGATACCAAAATCTTGCTTACCCATCAGCGCTTCGCCGCTGAATTTCAGTAAAATGCGTTGGTATTTCCTTGCAGCCTTTGCCATTCCGATTAGCCCTTAACTTGCGCCATTACTTCGTCAGCAAAATTCTCAGACTTCTTCTCGATCCCTTCGCCAACTTCAAGACGAATAAAGCTGTGTACTTTCGCGCCAGTCGATTTTAAAAGTTGCTCAACTGTTTGATCAGGGTCTTTGACAAAAGGCTGACCCAGCAAGGTAATTTCTTTTAAGAATTTTTTCATACGGCCTTGAACCATTTTTTCAATGATGTCAGCAGGCTTACCACTCTCAGCGGCTTGCGCCGTATAAATTTCTTTTTCTTTATCGATTTCATCTTGTGGAACGTTTGATTCATCAACACAGATAGGGCGACTCGCAGCTATGTGCATGGCCAGATCTTTTCCAAGTGACTCTTCGCCGCCTTCTACATCAATTAGCACACCGATTCTTGAACCATGCGAATAGGCCGACGCTTTGCCTTTAGCATTCACAATTTCAAAGCGACGAACACTCATGTTCTCACCTAATTTAGCGATCAAGGCCTTGCGCGTATCTTCTACTGTTTCACCGCCAGGCAGTTTTGCTGCTAATAATGAATCGAGGTCAGCCGGGCGTTCTGCTAATACATAATTAGCCACGCTATCGACAAAACTAATAAAATTATCTTCTTTAGCGACGAAATCAGTTTCACTATTTACTTCAACAATGGCCGCTGTTTTACCATCATCCGAAACTTTAATTGAAATGAGCCCTTCCGCAGCTGCACGACCTGCTTTTTTATCAGCTTTTGCCATGCCCGCTTTACGCATCTGCTCAATCGCGGTATCGATATCACCATCCGTTTCAACTAATGCTTTTTTACATTCCATCATGCCCGCACCAGTGCGTTCACGAAGTTCTTTTACAAGTCCTGCAGTAATTGCCATTTTATCTTACCTCTATAAAAATCGTCAGAAAAAGGGAGCCCGATTAAACGGACTCCCTTTTGTTCACTCTTGAAGTGATACTAAATTAGAAACCTGAATTAAATTAAGACTCGTCACCTTCGTCTGCTTTCTCTTCAGTTGCTTCTGATTTCGCTGCCGCTTTTTTCTTGGAAGCTTTTTTCTTTACGGTGGTCTTTTTTGCTGCGGTTTTCTTTGCTGCTTTTTTCTTGCTAGCAGGTTTTGCAGCAAGGCCACCATCTTCACCCAGCTCAACAAAATCATCACCCGCAGCACCAACGGATACCGACTCACGCCCGCTAATAACCGCTTCGGAAATACCTTGTGCGTATAAACGAATCGCTCGAATCGCGTCGTCATTGCCTGGGACGATATAATCTATATTGTCAGGTGAATTGTTGGTATCAACCACACCAATTACCGGAATGCCCAGTTTTTTGGCTTCGGCTACGGCAATCTTTTCATGGCCTACGTCAATAACAAATACGGCATCAGGTACACCGCCCATATCCTTAATACCACCCAGGCTGCGTTCCAGTTTTTCCAGCTCGCGAGTCAGGGTTAAGACTTCTTTCTTGGTTAAGCTGCTGAAGGTACCGTCTTCACTCATGGTTTCGAGTTCTTTAAGTCGTTTGATTGACTGTTTAACGGTTTTCCAGTTAGTCAGCATTCCACCTAACCAGCGATGATTTACATAAGGCATACCACAACGGATTGCCTCTTCTTTAACAACATCTTGGGCCGAGCGTTTGGTACCGACAAACAGGATCTTGCCCCGATTCGATGCCATCGAGCCAATGAAATTCACCGCGTCTTTGAATAACGGCAATGATTTCTCAAGATTGATGATATGGATTTTACTACGGTCACCAAAGATGTATGGTGCCATTTTAGGGTTCCAGAAACGAGTCTGGTGGCCAAAATGCACGCCAGCCTCAAGCATCTGGCGCATACTTACGTCAGTCATATTTTTAATCTCCAGGGTTAAGCCTCCACACACCCCATTGTCCAACCCCTCAAGAAAATCAATTCCAGTGGGCACCCAGGACACTGTGACGGTGCGTGTGCGAATTTTCTCCATCTGGCCAATCCAGAAGGAGGATTTAGTTTGCTAAAGTAGCGCGCGCTTTATACCATAATCCCACAGAATCGGACAGTAAAACCCTCAATTCTTTAGGAAATTTCTGGAAATTGGACCCATTGGGGCTGATAATCCGCCTTCATTTTAGAGAGTATGTATTTATATGGCAGTAACCATCAAAACCGCAGAAGAAATAGAAAAAATGCGTGTCGCAGGCCGCCTGGCAGCCGATGTGCTCGGCATGATTGAACCCCATGTCAAAGCGGGCATTACCACCGCTAAATTAGATCAAATCTGTCATGATTATATCGTTGAACAACAGGATGCTATCCCCGCGCCTTTGAATTATCACGGTTTTCCAAAGTCCGTATGCACTTCTGTTAATCACGTTGTTTGTCATGGTATCCCCAACGAAAAACGACTAAAAAATGGTGACGCCATCAATATCGATATCACCGTTATAAAAGACGGGTACCACGGTGATACCAGTAAAATGTTTTTTATTGGCGAACCCACTGTACTTGCCTCACGCCTGGCCAAGGTGGCCTATGACTGCATGCGCACCGGTATTAATATGGTTCGGCCGGGTATCCACCTGGGCGATATTGGTCATGCTATCCAGCAACTTGCTGAGTCCAACAATTACTCAGTTGTCAGAGAGTATTGCGGGCATGGTATTGGTAAAGATTTTCACGAGGAACCACAGGTCCTGCACTATGGCCAGGCCGGTACCGGCCTGGTTCTCGAACCCGGAATGATCTTTACCATAGAACCCATGATTAATGTCGGCAAGCGACATGTTAAATTGATGAAAGATGGCTGGACCGTGGTAACCAAAGACAGGACATTGTCCGCGCAATGGGAGCATACCATTCTGGTGACACCCGAAGGCTTTGAAGTCCTGACCAAGCGACCTGAAGAAACATTTTAGATGCTAGATATGACGAAACCGCTCGAGACTGAGCTATTTGATCCTGACGACTTTGAAACTCAACTTACGGACTCTCCAAACACGCCGATTCCAATTTTCAAGGCTGCTCTCACGCATGCAAACGAGATTTTAAAACAACGTTTCCAACAGGGACGAAGTGCTACCGAACTTGTCTATCTGCGCGCGCAAGTGGTTGATGAGATATTAAGACATTCATGGCATCGGTTTTTTACTGCCACTGATCTGAATATTGCCTTAATTGCGGTAGGAGGATATGGACGTGGAGAGCTACACCCCTACTCTGATATCGACTTACAAATTCTTATAAAAAAAAATGTCAGCCCCTATCATGACGCAATCGTAAACTTTACAACCTTCCTGTGGGATATTGGTCTGGAAGTCGGACACAGCGTCCGCACACTCAAAGAATGCGTAAAAGAAGCAAAACAAGATATTACCATTGCCACAAATATACAGGAGGCGCGTTTACTGTCTGGCCCAGAAGCTCTATTTGAAGAACAACGTATAAAAACCAGTCCTAAAAAAATATGGCCCAGTCGAAAATTTTTTACTGCCAAATGGCAAGAACAACAAACACGACACCAACGATTCAACGATACCGCTTATAACCTGGAGCCCAATATTAAAGAAGGTCCAGGCGGTCTGCGTGACATCCAGATGATCGGCTGGGTTGCAAAACGCCACTTTAATGCCGAAACATTACATGATCTTGTTACCCATGACTTTCTTACTGAAACCGAATACAAAACGCTTGCTGAAGGACAGGCATTCCTCTGGCAAATACGCTTTGGTATTCATGTCATCACCGGGAGACGTGAAGACAGACTATTAATCGAACACCAAAGAGAACTGGCAAAACAATTTGGTTATCAGGATGATGCAAAATATCTGGGCGTGGAAAAATTCATGCGCCAGTATTATCGCACGGTAATGGAGCTTAGTCGTTTAAATGAAATGCTATTAACACTGTTCCAGGAAGAATTATTAATTCGACCTTCATTTAGAAATCCAAAACCGATTAATAATCGTTTTCAAGTCCGCGCAGGCTTTCTTGAAGTCATTCACGATAAAATTTTTTCACAATACCCATTCGCGATACTCGAAGTTTTTTTATTGCTCGCTCAAAATCCCAAATTAAAGGGCGTCCGCGCTAATACTATTCGTTTAATACGCAACCACCTGCATATAATCGATAATGACTTCAGGAATGACCTGGGCTGCCAATCTTTATTTATTGAATTACTAAAACAACCTCACGGTATTACTCACGAACTACGCCGAATGAATCGTTACGGAGTACTCGCGAAATACTTACCAATATTTGGTGATATTGTCGGCTTAATGCAACATGATCTTTTCCATGTTTATACAGTTGACGAACACACGCTAATGGTCATACGAAATATGCGTCGTTTCACTGTCAACGAATTCAAACATGAATTTCCGCTATGCAGCAAAATCGTTCAAACCATACCCAAACAAGAATTATTATTACTCTCAGGAATGTTTCATGATATTGCCAAAGGTCGTGGCGGCAAACACGCTGAATTAGGTGCGATTGATGCCTACAAATTTTGTAAACAACACAAGCTGAGTGAGTATGATAGTAAACTGGTCCAATGGTTAGTGCTTAATCATTTAATAATGTCTTCAACTGCGCAAAAGAAAGATATCAGTGATCCAGAAGTGATTCATGAATTTGCCACTCAAGTCGGAGAATTAAACAGATTAAATTACATTTACTTGTTAACCGTTGCCGACATTCGCGCAACCGGACCGGATGTCTGGAACTCCTGGAAAGATACCTTGCTACGCGATTTATATGTTGCTACTACTCAGGTTTTGCGCCGAGGCCTTGATGATCCAATTTTAACTTCAGAACATGTTTCAAGCACTAAACAAGAAGCGCTCGGATTATTGGCTGAAAAACAAAAACATCCACACGAACATATCCTGTCCTTTTGGGACAAGCTGGAAAATGAGTATTTTTTACGTCACTCTGCAAATGAAATTGCCTGGCAGATGGACTCCATACTCGATAAATCGACTACATTACCCATCGTTTTATTACGCAATCGTGAAGGCCGAGGTGGAACTGAATTGTTCGTTTATACAAAAGATCATGAAAATTCTTTTGCACACATCACCAATGTATTAGAACAACTTGGACTAAATATTGTCGATGCGCGTGTATTGCTTTCTAATGATAATCACTTATACAATTCTTTTATTATTTTAGACGGCTCCGACAAAATATTATCGGACAAACAGCGTATAAGTGAAATTCGAAAACGTATACGTCTGCAATTAAAAAAACCTGAAACCAGTCTGCCCGAATCCCAACAACATATTTCCAGACAGGCTAAAGCATTCAAATCTAAAACTGATGTTCAATTCTGGCAGGATGAAAAATCCAAACTAACTGTCGTACAAATAATCACCTCTGACCGTCCAGGACTCATCTCACGTATCGCCAAAGCGTTCTTACATTGCGACATACTCATCCACAAAGCAAAAATAGCGACCTATGGCACAAAAGCTGAGGACTACTTTTACATCACCAGTCGCGCCGGCAAGCCATTGGAAAACAAAGGACAGTTTGATTGTGTTAACAATGCGCTTATTGAATTCGTGGATCAATAATGCTAAGAGTCTGAATCCCCGATTAATTCCAGCGTATTGTTATCCGGATCTCTGAAAAAAATAACGTGTTTGCGTGATTGGCTTTGCGAAAAATATATTTTATTTTCAAGCAATCGCTTTTTTAATTCTTCGATATTGTCAATTTGAAGCGCCACATGGCGATCATGTCCGCCATGTTTAGGACGAATCGCTGAGTCTGGATTTGGAAGGCATATCAAATGTAACTGCTGTCGATCTCCGAGTTTTAACCAGGCCCCCGGGTAATCCATTTGCGGACGAGATGTATCTGATTCCAAACCTAAAATTTCGTTATAAAATGTTAATGACCTATCCAGATCGTCGATTAAAAAACTGGCATGCAGAATAGATTGAATTTTAAATTTCATAATATGCCCCTGGATGAACAGATAAAATGATACCATTAACTCAACTTGGTGACTTTTTATGTTCAAGTGCCGCCAGATAAGCCGCTAAAACAACCGTACTACCGCCAACCCATTCAAACAAACTCAATCGCTCATTGGTAAACAAATAAGACGAGACTGCCGCCGCAACCACTTCAAATATTAGGATGACCGCAGAACGGTGTACCGGCATATGTGTGACCCCATAAACCACACAATAAGTTACAAAACTCATTAACAGTGCTCCTAATAAAATCGCCTTAAAAACACCTTCTGCATGAAACTGTATATTGTTGTCACCAACGACAACGATCATAAACCCGGCAACGAATATAACGCCCACCCAGGTGATTGAAGTTTTAACTTCGACACTCACCTTGTTTGCCATATGCGTAAAAACATTTGCTAGTGCAAAAGCAAGTCCAGAAGATAATGCCAGCCAGTCTGCAACCGAAGCAGGCCAGGGATAGCCAACGGCTGGCGACCACAGCATGGTCATTGCACCAACAAAAGCAATCACTATGGTTAAATAAGCTGTTTTTGATAAATGTTCTTTTAAAATAAATTTGGCTAATAAAGTGGCCCAAATCGGTGATAAATAAAAAAGTAATATAACTCTGACGATTTCGCCTTCCATTAATGCCAGGATAAAAGCGGTATTACACCAACCCCCACTGAGAAATATACCTGCTAACAATCTGGGGCTAATTTTAAGTTCGCTAATACGCCTGAATAAAATCGGAACAGCGATCAACATGGTACCCGTATAAATAAACAAAGTGGCCCAAATTCCATTCAACCCGTAGCTTTCAAGCACACGTAACGGGTACCAAAATACACCCCAAAAACTTGCGGCAATTAATAAACCGATTATCGGCATGATGGAGGTGTGTTGTTGACTAGCTTGCATTATAATCCGTGACTTAAGCTGAAACTTGTTAATAACAAATACATAAATACTCTATCGCAAACTATAACGAATAACGCATTAGCATACATTAAGAATATGAACCCAAATTTAACACATCTCCACAGTTATCCGTTTGAAAAACTGTCTCATCTTAAATCCGGTTGTTTGCCGCCAGAAAAATTAGAACACATCCCGCTAAGTATAGGTGAACCCAAACACCCTGCTCCCGATTTTGTTTTGCAGGCGATGGTCGATAACTTGGCCGGGTTAGCAAGTTACCCATTAACCAAAGGGTCTCCTGAGCTTCGCCGCACAATAGCGAATTGGTTAATACAACGCTTTAAACTAAACAAAAATCACATCGATCCGGATGTACATATCTTGCCCGTTAACGGCACACGTGAGGCCTTATTTGCCATCGCTCAAACCATCATAGATCCAACTGAACGACCCCTGGTCTTCATGCCAAACCCTTTTTATCAAATTTATGAAGGTGCCGCTATTTTGGCCGGTGCCGAACCGTACTTTTTGAATACAACAGCAGACACTGGATTTCTACCGGATTTTGACTCTGTCAGCGAGAAGGATTGGCAACGATGCCAACTCATATATGTATGTTCCCCAGGTAATCCGACTGGGCGAGTCATCCCACAAGCGTCCCTGGAGAAACTAATCGAACTCGCTGATAAATATAATTTTATAATTATTTCAGACGAGTGTTACTCCGAGCTTTATTTTGATGAATCCCAGCCACCAGTTGGATTACTCGAAGCGGCCGAAGCAATGGGTAACACTGAATACAAAAACTGCCTGGTCTTCCATAGCTTATCAAAACGTTCAAATTTACCCGGTCTGCGTTCTGGTTTTGTGGCAGGCGATGCGGATGTTATTCAACAATTTTTCCGTTATCGAACCTATCATGGCTGTGCCATGCCCTATCATCATCAGGCTGCCAGCATTGCGGCCTGGTCTGACGAGCAACATGTATTAACCAACCGGGATCGATATCGCGAAAAATTTAAAGTGGTCATCGATATACTTAGTGATGTAATCGAAATTGAACAGCCTGACGCCAGTTTTTACTTATGGCCAAAAACACAAATGGATGATGAGTTATTTACCAAAGGCCTTTATGCGCAACAAAATGTAACGGTTTTGCCAGGCAAATACCTCTCTCGTGACACAGCAGGCATCAATCCTGGCTCAAATCGGATTCGTATGGCGCTTGTTGCTGAGCTTGAGCAGTGCCGTGAAGCGGCCAAAAGAATCCGTCAGTTTATTGAAAATTCTTAAGCACACCTCGTCAATCCAAGTTAAAATAGACCCCATTAACTGAAATCAGATTTAAATTAAACCCCGGAGCTAGAAAACCATGAGTGACGATCTAAAACAAGTCATTGAAAAAGCCTTTGAAAGTCGTGCAGAAATCACCCCGATGCGTGTGGATACAATGGTCAAAGAAGCCGTAGATGAAGCTATTTCACTACTGGACAAGGGTGAATTACGCGTTGCTGAGAAACAGGGCAATGATTGGGTAGTCAATGAATGGTTAAAAAAAGCCGTATTGTTGTCATTTCGCATAGAAGATAATGAATTTATGAAAGGCGGATTTACCAATTACTTTGATAAAGTCAGCCCAAAATACGCTGAATATAATTCTCGTGATTTCCGTGCCGATGGCGTTCGGGTCGTCCCTCCCGCGACGGTTCGTCGTGGCGCATACATTGCGCCGAGCGTGGTGCTGATGCCATCTTATGTCAATATTGGGGCATACGTCGATTCCGGCACCATGGTCGATACCTGGGCAACTGTCGGCTCTTGTGCACAAATTGGTAAAAACGTGCATCTATCTGGTGGCGTTGGCATTGGTGGGGTACTTGAACCATTACAAGCCGCCCCGACCATCATTGAAGATAATTGTTTTATCGGCGCTCGCTCTGAAGTCGTCGAAGGCGTTATTGTTGAAGAAGGCTCAGTCATATCGATGGGCGTTTATATTGGACAAAGCACACGTATTTATAACCGCATGACCGATGAAGTGACCTATGGACGCATTCCGGCGGGCTCGGTTGTGGTATCTGGTAATCTACCCGCATCAGATGGCAATGCGAAATACAGCCTGTATTGTGCTGTTATTGTTAAGCAGGTTGATGAGAAAACACGTAGTAAAGTTGGGATAAACGAACTATTACGTGATATTTAATGGCCATACCGGTAATTTTTGGTATAGCAAATTGCGATACGGTAAAAAAAGCTCGTCACTGGCTCGATGATCACCTGATTAAACACGAGTTTCATGATTTTCGTCGTGACGGGCTAACTACTCGGCAACTTAAAGACTGGTTAGCCGAAGTCGATATGGATGTCTTGCTTAATAAACGCAGTCGTACCTGGCGTGAACTTGATGAGAGTCTTAAATCAAATATAACGCAAACTAAGGCTATCAAACTCATGCTCGATCAACCCAGTATCATCAAGCGCCCTGTACTTGAGCTTGGTAATAATAAAACACGCAAGCGTATTTTAGTTGGCTTTGATGGAAAACAATACGAGTCTTTATTTATCAAATGAATGAATCACCTACCTTAGAA
>CAMYOL010000040.1:0-8251 GCA_947260005.1 uncultured Ectothiorhodospiraceae bacterium | reverse complement strand
ACCCCACCCTTTACTCCTACGATCAAAGAGGGAGTATTGTATGGGCGTGGCGCAGCCGACATGAAAAGCTCAATAGCAGCAATGGTCACGGCTACCGAACGTTTTCTCGCAGGTAATCCAAAATTAATCGGTAGCATCGCCTTTTTAATTACCAGCGATGAAGAAGGTCCAGCTAAGGATGGTACCGTAAAAGTCATCGAAACCTTACAAAAACGTAATGAAGAGATTACCTGGTGTTTAGTTGGTGAGCCGTCCAGCACCAATAAAGTCGGAGACGTACTTAAAAATGGTCGACGAGGATCATTAGGCGCACGTCTAACCGTATATGGTCAACAAGGTCACGTTGCATATCCTCATCTTGCAGAAAATCCAATCCATACCATTAGCCCGGCATTAACAGAACTGTCTACATCAAGATGGGACAATGGCAATCAATATTTCCCACCGACCACGTTTCAAATCAGTAACATTAATGCCGGAACAGGTGCAACCAATGTCATCCCGGGCGAAATAGTCGTTGATTTGAATTTCCGTTTTTCTACCGAAGTAACCGATCAACAATTACAGGCTACCGTCGAAGAAATCCTTAACCGGCATAATCTTAACTATAAAATCGATTGGGTTTTATCGGGTCAGGCATTCATAACCGAACAAGGGGAATTGATTACGGCGGCCAAAGAAGCAATTAAAAAAGTTTGTCAATACGAAACTGAGTTATCAACAGCAGGAGGCACTTCAGATGGCCGTTTTATCGCACCTACTGGTGCACAGGTCGTTGAATTAGGTCCGGTCAATGCCAGCATTCATAAGATCAATGAGAATGTGAATATTCATGAATTAGATTTGCTTTCTTCAATCTACGAAGAAATGTTAAATCAGCTAATGGTTTAAATTTCTACTATCTTAATTACTTTAAACCACCCTCAATCGTACGAATAACATCTTGTTCTAATTCCAAAGCTAATTTTTCGGCAGGACTACCCGTCGCGACTAAGCTTGGTCGAACAAACAAGATACGTGTACGCCCATCTTTGTGTACCAGTGAGATATGTAACGGGCATAAGGCTAACATTTGCGGATCGGCATTACTCATTTGATTGGCATACCATCCGTTACAAAATACCATACTACGAATCGCTTCAAGATTATTTTTATTGTAATCCTTGCCCCAACGTTTTTTAAAATGAGATAGATTTTTACCGATATTAGGCTCAAAGATTACATAATACCCATTATTTTCCAGGGCATTAAATACTTGCTTATAAGTCTTTTCCAGCGGACCTTTTACCTTCTTTTCATAAATCATTGGTGACCCAGCCCAGGACACAGTCGCCATCATACTCATGGCAATAAAAAGCAAGCTAACTAAACTTTTTGTCATTAATTTCACAAATTGCTCCTATGGATTATCCGCGCTGGCTTTGGGGTATGGCTATATTATCTCTTAAATAGACTGGTAATGCTAAACTTGCATCAACATTCATTTTATTTTCCCAGGCATTTTTTGCCAGTAGTAGTATATCTTGCGCAAGTGGATATCGATTAGCCTCTACCGTCACTAGACTGACCATTGAATCAGGATTTAGTTCATCGGCAAACTGACGAAAGCCGGTTCCAACACCGTGCCAATCTCGATCATCCTGTAATTTCACCTCGCCAGGTGGTGACACCTGTTCATTACCGAACAGACTCACCAGGCCATCTTTAACCTGATAACATCCCCAATACACTTCGTTTTTGCGAGCATCCATGCAAGCAAGAATGTTATGTTTTTTATCTAAGCGGAGTGCAGCTTGTGCCAATATGGCTAAACTTGAAATCGGTATTACCGGTAAATCGTGTGCCAGGGCCAGACCCTGCGTAACACTTGCGCATATCCTTAAACCCGTAAAAGATCCTGGTCCTCGCGAAAAGCTAATGGCATCAAGATTTGCTATTTCTAACTGAGCATCCGTCAACAGCTCCTGGATCATCTCTAGAATGACCTGAGTATGTCGTTGTGGCACATGACGTTCTATTGTCGTGGTCTGTTCATGGTTCAGTAAGGCAACCGAGCACATTTCAGTGACCGTATCGATGGCTAATATTTTCATGCGTCGACCACCTTCGCATCTCTCTGACGCATATATAGTGCATGCACATCTATGATTGAATCTGTTTGCGGCATAGCGGGTAAACTTTTCAAAAATATTTTTCCATAGGCCTTGGTTTTTAAGCGCGGATCACAAATCATTAATACCCCATAATCGCTGGCATCTCGAATTAGACGCCCTACCCCTTGTTTAAGCATAATGACCGCTTTTGGTAATTGATAATGCATGAAGGGATTCATCCCCTGCTCTTTCAAAGCATCCAATCGCGCTTGAAAAACCGGATCGTTAGGTGATGCAAAGGGTAACTTATCAATAATCACACAGGTTAACGCCTCGCCACGGACATCAACGCCTTCCCAAAAACTGTTAGTCCCCAGCAAAACCGCATTCGGTGTCTGTCTGAATCGTTCAAGGATAACGTCTCTGGGACCTTCACCCTGAACAAACAGCGGATAATCTAATTCCTTTTTTAAACGATCGCGAGCAGCATTAAGCGCCTTGAAACTGGTGAACAGAAAAAAAGCATGACCTTCACTTTTTTTTAGCACCTCTAACGCTTTATCAATAACCTTTCCCGTATACAATTCATTATTCGGTTCAGGAAGCCCCGTAGGCAAATACAACAGAGCCTGTTGCGAATAATCAAACGGGCTTTCTAATAAAATAGAATCGTATTCAGTCAGGCCCAGGCCCTGAACAAAATAATCAAAGCCCCCTGATACGGATAAAGTCGCCGAGGTAAACACCCATGTTCCTGATTTTTGTTGTTTTTTAACCTGAAATGCATCAGCAATATTTAATGGGGTCAAGTGCATTGAGACTGAGCGTTGATGTACCTCAAACCAATGAACATGGTCCGGGGTTGATTCCTGACTGACCTGTTGCAATCTATCCTGCAAGCTGACTAAGCGGGAATAACAACTTTCCATTTCGGCTGAGCGTTCACATAAAGGTAACAATTCATTTTTAAGTCCCACTAAACGGTCATCCAATTCGGCAATTTGCGCCATAATATTTTGATCTTTACTTACCATATTCCAGGCAGACCGTCGCGTCTGAGCACCAAAGGCAAGATGTAAATCACGGGCCGCCTTTTGTACCGCATCGCAGAGGTGTTCAATCTCTTTCGATTCATTAATATTCTGCAAATATTCTTTTTTTACATCTGACCCCAACTCAATAAACTGTTGTGAACTCACACCAATACCAAAGAAGTTTGAAGCAATCTCTGCAAGCTGATGTGCCTCATCTATAATGTAGGCATCAGCCGTGGGTAACAATTCTCCAAAACCATCTTCAAGCAGAGACATATCAGACAATAACAAGTGATGATTGATAACGACCAAATCGGCTGCTTGAGCTTCACGTCTGGCAAGCATTACATGACATTGTTGAAAATCATCACAATCGCTGCCAATACAGTTTTCACTTGTCGAAGTCACCCGGGACCACAGCATATCCCCTTCAGGTATCGCTACATGCTCACTCACGTCACCCGTCTTTGTTTGTCGAGCCCAACCACTGATTCCTTGTATTTGGGTAATCGATTTAGGTGGAAGATTATCGAGATTTGACTGTTGCTGCTTTAATCTGTGCAGACATAAATAATTGCTACGACCTTTTAATAATGCACATGAAACGGGAATTTTTAATGCCTTGCGAACTAGTGGAATATCTTTTTTAAATAATTGATCTTGCAGATTTTTAGTGCCTGTTGATATGATCACTTTTTTACCTGAGCATAGTGCAGGAACAAGGTAGGCAAAGGTTTTACCGGTTCCGGTACCCGCCTCAACAATGAGATCTTTCTTTCGTTCAAAAGCCGCCTGAATTGAATCAGCCATGTGTTGTTGTTGTTTACGAACACTGAATTGTTCGATCTGATCGACTAACGGGCCACTCTCGCCTAATATGTGCGCTGAATTATCTAACATTAGCTTAATACGTCTTTGATGTGATTAATCGCGAACAATACCATCTTGCGGTGTCCAAACCAGCCGCGCCAGATGTTTAAAACGAGCAATAGTCATTGCGCCACGATTCTGTCGTTTACTATCGAGTTGTTCGAGTTCTTGATCGACCTCATCACGCCTGGCCATATAAATTTCTTGTGTCTCAAATTCTTCATTCATTAACACCAATACAACCGCATCCCAGCCTTTGTCCAGTTTTAATTGTCCTATTCGTTGACCCGATTTACTTTCATCAAAAATCGCCCGGCCCTTAATTAAAATTTTTAAATTCAACCAGTCAGGGAATTCACCGATTGCATCAAATCCACCTTCGGAATCAGCCCCAACAGGTTTTAATTGCAAAAGCTCACAGGCATCATGTTTGGCAATTTCACTGCTTACCGCCAATGACGTTCCTGTTGCCCGTTTGTAATCCGCGGCTAAGCGTCTCGTTTCGGCAATGAGTTTACTGACATCATAGATAGACATATTGTTAAATTATTTTATAACCCAAATCACCGTTGTCCAGAAAATTGTCGAGCCTTGTCTTGTGCTTGCACCGCGCCCGCCTGATCACCCATTTGTTGCTTTGAGTGTGCAATAATACGCCAATTATCTGCGATTAGCTTGTTATTCGACCCTGCCAGATAGCTGGACTTCTGTGCTAAGCCGACTGCATCCTGATAGCGCGATTGATGCAAACGCAGTTTTGCTAAATAATGCCACAGAGTCGCATTTTTGGGTTCAATATGCACCGTTCTTTCTAGTAATACTTCAGCTCGTTGATAATCACCTTGTTGTGTCGCCACCCTTGCCTTTTCTATTAGTGAAATTACGGCAGGTGACGTATTTTTCTCCGGTAATACCGTTTTACTTGGGTCTTCGCCTGGCAGCTCGACACCGGCCCGTTGTGTTGTCGCACAACCGGCAAAGATGAATAAAACCAATATATAGAGTAATTGTTTCATCGGAATATTTGTTTAAACCATTCTACTGTATTGTTTATTTGCTCGCGAACCCCCGAACGTGGGCAGTCGTTCGCACTTTCAGTGGGGGCCGTTCCTTTAACAAACGTTAGTTGCATACTACCACTACAAGATGACTTTGATAATAAGCCTGTTTTTGAATCTATCCATTGAGATTCGATATTATCGCTTTTTTCAATTTTCAGACTTTCAGTATTCGCGTGCCGAAATATATCTGCCCATAATTGCAGTGCACCGGTGCTACCGGTCAACTGTGTTGGTTGATTATCATCGGTACCTAGCCATACCACACCAACATGTGAACCGCTAAATCCAGCAAACCAGCTATCACGAGTATCATTGGTTGTTCCGGTCTTGCCGGCAACATGTATATTAGGCAATCGCTTGCTTAAGGCGCTTGCCGTGCCGGTCTTAGTCACCTGAACCAGTCCACTTGTAATTAGGTTAATATCATCAGAATTAATTGATTGCTGAACTTTAATAGGATATCGACGTAGTGGTTGACCATCAACATCAAGCACCTCTCGAATAGCACGAATTGGACTACGAAAACCATTGGCGGCGAGCGTTTGGTATAACTGCGTCACTTCAATAGGACTTAAATTTTGTGCCCCTAGCAGTATCGACGGGTAAGGTGGTAAATCTTCCGGCCCACCTAATTTTTTATAAACCTGATTGATTTTTGGAAAGCCAATCTCCAGACCAAGCCGAACCGTCGCCTGATTATAAGATTTTGTCATGGCTGTTATTAATGTAACTTCACCATGGGAAGTATTATCATAATTCCTGGGTGTCCATATATTTTCATCTTTCGTTTTAATTGAAATTGATTTATCCAATACAATACTTGACCATGAATGTTTTTCATGTTGTTGCAACGCAGATAAATAGACGACGGGTTTTATTAGTGAGCCAATAGGTCGGCTTGCATCCAGCGCCCGATTAAATCCTGAAAATCGCGGGTTACGATCACCAACCAGGGCCAATACTTCAGCACTGGTTGAATTGACAACCACCGCTGCAGCCTGCAATTTATTATTTAGTTTCTTTTGGCGATCGAGTGATGCGAGTCTTTTCCGGGTGGATTGCTCAGCATCAAGTTGCAGCACCGGATTCATTGTTGTAAATATTTTCAACCCCTCAGATTGAAGTTTTTCTTCAGGATAATATTCGCGTAATTGGCGCTTCACTAAATCCAGAAAAGCCGGATGCTGTCCTACTGCCACGTGTCTTTTCTTAATGATATTAATGTTTAGACTTTTAGTTGCCGCATACAATTCAGGACTAATCACTTTTTGTTCGAGTAGAATTTCGAGAATTCGGTTGCGCCTGGATAATAAACGCTTCGGATGGTTTTCAGGGTGATAATAAGAAGGTCCTCTGATCAACGCAACCAATGTTGTTAACTGATTCAAGTTTAATTGATGAATCGGTTTAGCAAAATAAAATTGACTGGCTAGTCCAAACCCATGCACCGCATGAGAACGGTCCTGCCCTAAATAAATTTCATTAATATAGGCCTGCATGATTTCATCCTTTTCATAATGAAAATCAAGCAGTACAGCCATAATGATTTCGTTAAATTTTCTCCACAAGCTACGCTCATTAGTCAGAAAAAAGTTCTTAACTAATTGTTGCGTGATGGTACTACCACCCTGCACTGACTTACCAGCACGAATATTTGCAATAAATGCCCGAGCAATCGCCATCGGATCGATTCCAAAATGCTTGTAAAATTTCCTGTCCTCCACTGCCACGAGTATTTCAGGCAATAATTCAGGTGCATCCTTTAGAGTAATCAGCTTTCGATCTTCTTTTTTTAATGGATAAATACCACCAACTAAAACCGGGTCTAGTCGTAACAGTGCAATCTCTTTTCCATCGCGCACATTTTTAATCCGCGATACATGATCGCCTGAAAATGAGACATGGATATGCTGAGAAAGCTCGTTTATGTCCCAAAATGTAAACGCTCTGGTAACAATATCAAAACCATTACCATCGCGCTGAAATGTCCCTGATTCTTTGGGCTGGTAGGCATAACGATAATTAAGTAGATTGAGTTCACGTTCGAAATCATCGGCATTCAAGCGTAAGTTTTGATATAACTCTAGTGGTCGCGCATAAACTTTAGCAGGCAACTGCCAACGGCTATCTTCAAAACTACCCCGCACCACAAAATCAAGATAGGTCACGTATATAAGAAATACAACCGTCACGGCTGCGAATACTTTGAGCCAGGGGATCTTTCTAAAAAAACCGGGGACAGGTAATTTGCGAGAAGATTTTTTTTTGCTGGTACGTCGAGGAACTCGTCGTGATCGTTTCTTTTTACTTTTTTTCGTTGCTCGCCGAGCCATATACCACCTCTTTACTAGCATGGGATTTTAACCCATGTTGGCCAATTGTGCTCAAACGATTTAACGTTTTAGCCGGATAAGCGGACAATTAGCATCCAGACCGCAAAAGGTGTAGATAAGACGAATCCTATCGTACAAGCAAAGGCCTTAAGCTTGAAATCACGAACCATTCTCGTTTGGGGGGCTGTTGAAATGATATAGGGCCGTCTGAAGTCATCTGTTTTTGTCATAATATTAATCGCTGTGCGATCAGCCCTTTCAAGACGTTGTTGATAAGCCTGCTGTTCTGCCGTATTACGCGCAACATCCCACTCAGCTAAGTCAATTTCTCCATTTCGGTTGGTATCAAATTTTTCAAGTAACGCATCTTGATCCTGTTTCCAAACTTTAAGGATTGCCCGCGTCTCATCATCCACTGAACCATGTGCTTTATTCGGGTCAACCGTATGAAACGAACCTAAGACATAAAGCGGATCATTTTCGAGTAGGCGTTGTTCTGTATAACGGTAACCACCTGTTTGCAATAACCCACCACTGTTCGCTGGCCCGGAAGCGGGCCATCGAGAATGCCCATACCATATATCTTTGTATAGTGGATGTATCTCGGCCTCACGCGGGTCGATCATACATCGCCCCGTCTCATCTTCACATTGAAAAACTCGTTTACTAAATTCTTGTTCAACTGTATGCCAGCTAGTGCGTGCACCATTTTTGGTGTGTGTTACCCGCTTCTCTTCAATACAATAGCTATACCAGCCACAAGCTATTCCCGTTAAGGGGGCAACAATGGGTTGTTGACCCAGATACTTAAGATGCCCTATCAGTTCAACATAACCTTGTGGAGCAGACCGTATCTTGGA
>CAMYOL010000039.1 GCA_947260005.1 uncultured Ectothiorhodospiraceae bacterium | reverse complement strand
TACAGAAGAATCGGGATCACGCAGACTTTGTCGTAGATTTTGTTCTTTTAAGCTTTGAATATTGTCATGTGTGCGGCGTAATACCCATACAGGTTTACCGCGCCATAAAACGGTAATTTGTTCGCCAGTTTGGAGTCGGCTGGTATCCACTTGAACCGGCGCGCCCGTTGTTCGTGCACCCATACTCGGATTCATGGATAGTATAAATGGAACACTTAAACCACTGACCCCCAACGTACCTAACGTGGCGGTCGCATTTATAAGAAATCGCCGACGTTGCTTAAACGATATAGATTCGAGTGGTATTTCTGTGTCCATCATCGTACTTCCATGTTGTTGTCATGGGTAAATGATTCGATGAGTATGCAGACAGAATCACCATCAGGAGTGCCATCAGGCATGTGCTTCCATTGTTCAACCGCGTTTTCCATCCGTGTCTGCAGCGAAAGCATGTCATCTAAACGTTGACGATTGTCGTCAATACGGTTTTCGATGATTCTCCGTACCATTGGACATGGTGATGTTCCTGTGTTGGAATGCGATAGAATATTTTTTATTTCCTTTAATGTATACCCTAATGTTTTTGCCCTACGAATAAAAATGAGTCTGGAAATATCGCTTGCATCGTAAAGTTTATAACCATTTTTTCTATTTCTTTGTGGCTTAATTAATCCAATCCGCGAATAATATCGAACCACTTCCGGGCTTATATTAGCCAGAGTTGCAACATCTCGAACGGTCATAGACTTTTTGCCCATCTCTTTGCCCCGTGTATAAATTCACAACTTGTTAGTAGCTTCTAACTTGAAGTCTACAACATGCGTGTAACACACAGGTCAAGTCATAGCGTGGTTGTTTTATTTATAATGGTGGGAAAAATTCGAGATGAAAAAAGGATCATCAAAGCTGATATATGTGGGGCTTTATATGTATCTGTTCTATTCAGTAATATAATGGCTTATCGATAATTAATGGGCTTGGAAGCTTGTAGGATCTAAATATTTTATACTCAGATAAGATTCAACGATGCTAATTTTGCAGTACAATTAACTCGGTTTTAACGATACTGCTAACAACCGTACCGTCACTGTATTGAACACTCATTGGTTCATTATTACGCAGATCTGTAAAAGCAATTTGTGGATTATAAGTGATTGACCTGTCAAGCGTAACCATAATATCTTTTGTTTGACCTGGTGATAACTCCACACTTGTTTCAGTACGTGGTGTACTCAGTGCAAAACCATCTATATTGTATAATGTAAAT
This sequence comes from uncultured Ectothiorhodospiraceae bacterium, assembly GCA_947260005.1. Lineage (GTDB taxonomy): Bacteria > Pseudomonadota > Gammaproteobacteria > UBA6429 > Thiohalophilaceae > SZUA-24. Next base: position 42,963 of record CAMYOL010000039.1, on the reverse strand, counting down.
GGAATTCTATCAGCGCCAGATGTAATACTAAAAATGGCATTGGTTGAATGAATTCCCATTAATCTGATCACTAAATTTTTAGTTTGACCCTGAGTCAATGTAACAATCTTGCTTAGTTGGGGATTTATTGTCTCTGTATTTCCTTCCTCCCCGTTTATTAAAAAATATTTAGGATTGTAATCTGCGAATATATCACTGTCTCCTTGCGCCGCAGATGTATGATAAGCTGGATCAACGGTACTTAACATCATAATCCATTCTTCATCGAAGCGAGTGCCTGAGTTGTTAATCCAGTTGGCCTTATCCCCTTCACCTTTTACGACAAACCCACCGTACATACCCATTTCCAGATGTTTTACCGTATGCACATGACAATGATACATGTGACTACCGATATAACGGTCGTCAACGCGAATGTTATCAGGGTCACTATTTATTCGATAAGTAAAACCATTGCGTAGATCAACCGAAGAACCATTATTGATTGGTTCTGCCTGAAATGTCTCTGGGACCCCATCATATTGTGTTTCCATATCCAAACCATGTAGATGAATAGTGTGACCTATATAGGGGTTTGAATATGTACTACCACCCATCATCATCCTACCATCTTCCTGGGGAGCCATCATCATATTCAAGGTTATATCTGAAGCTGAATTAGGTGTGAGTGTCAGTGTCGGGCTTGGGAGGGTTGTACTATTACACATCCTCCCGCCGCCTGTTCCACTAGCGCAAAAAACCCAAAACTCTAACGCCTCTCCATTATCGCTCATATTTTTTGTTATGCTTGTTACCGATAATGTTATCGCACCTGCAGTCAAATCAATCTCCGGCACGATTTTTTCAGCATAGCTTATCGAGACATTAAGTGTCATAACTAATACAGTTAAGATTAAAGAAGGTAGAAGTGAATTATTAATAATCATATTTTTCATTTTTCGAACCTATTCACCAATAATCATGGCAGCAGTGCCATTAAGATAAACACCACCACCCGTTTCTAATTGCGCAGTATGGACATGCATTGGGTAATGACCTGTTTGATCAATGGTGTATAAAACCATCGCTGTCTCGTTGGGTTTTACATTAATAGTATCTTGATTTTCAAAATCGCTAAGCTGGATTCCGTTACGACTAATCACTTGAAAATGATTACCGTGAAAGTGTAATGATTGTGAATATTGTCCTGCATTTGCTATGCGCACAAGAATGGTTTCGCCCACTTGGCCGTGTATAGTCGTTTGATCGTCCTGCATGGCCTGAAAACCATTCATTCCATTCATTAAGAAATAGTTTGCCTTGTACCTTGTGGTATCTACCTGATCAGCTCCATTGCTGAGCGCAATCTGATTCCAGTTGGGATAATCCATATCGGTAATTACCCACGTCACTTCCTTGTCATAACCCGGACCACCTTCCCATACTACATTGCCGTGAATGGGTTCAGGTCTAACGATCATGACGCCGAATAGACCTAACGATCGATTTACGCCGTTATTCAGCGAGTCGTCATACAAATAGATACCTGGCGTAGTTGGGGTAATGGTATAGGTAACGGTTTCACCCATCGCGATCGGCATTCCCATTGCGGGTTGGATTTCATCTGCAGGCAGTTTTGCTATATTAAAGTTGTGGGTTGCGCTAAGATTATTTTTTACACTGACTGTGAATGAATTACCTATCTCAGCATTGATTGTTGTTCCGGGTATAACCTTCGTCCCGGCGAGTGGGTTTTCACTGCTGGCAAATCCCCATACACTTAACGTTGTTGCACCAAAGTTCGTATCAGGACTATTGGTGATGGTTACTAATCCTTGTTGCATGAACAGCGAGTAACTGCTTTGTGGAATATCAGATGGCAAGGGTTCCGATGGTAAAGATTCAGGTGGTAAAGATTCAGGTGGTGAATCACCTCCACTGCCACAGGCACTCAACATGGTAACGACCAATGTTATAATAAAACTATGTATTAATAATTTATTCATTACAAACATCCCTTGTATATATAAAGCATCCACGTGGCACATCTCAGGGTAATTGCAATATTAGTATGTATTAAATAACAAATATTACTTAGGCTATGTGATGAGGCTCACATCGTTGAATCTTTATACCTACATTAGAACGACACTACTTGAAATTCCTAAGGCTTAATCCAGGTAATTGTTATTTATGTTTTTTTAGTCCTTCATTGGCATAAAAGTTTAATAAAGCCTCCACGTCTTGTTTGGTCAGCTTCTTAATCTTTCTCAACATAGTACGCGGCACCAGACGCTTGCCGGTAAGAATGTTTTCAAATTGACGTCTTAAATAAGGTGTCCATTGGCCCGCGAGGATGGATGCGTCTTCAACCGGATCGACACCGTTATTGGTATGACATCTCTCGCAAGAACGTTTGTGAATTACTTCACCTCTTTGGGCTAAATCAGTATCAACGTTTTGTTTAACGGGTTTGAATTTACGTTTTGAAAAATAATCGGCTAAATTATTTACATCTTCATCACTAAGCGCTTTAGCAATATCATTCATCACCGTTTCCGGTTCACCTGGTTTATGAAATTCCTTTGCGATTCGCTCATCCTCACGAAATACGTCCATGGTATTGAGAAATCCTTCTTCAGAATAACCCGCAATAATCGGTACATCGGGTGTTGTGCTGTTGCCATCTTTTCCATGGCATTTTTCACATGATTGGACGAGTTTGACGAAATCACTCGCGGGGACCATGGTTGATATCCCAAATAATATAAAAATCATTAATAGTCGCGTGAACATTTTGTAGCCAGGGGATATATATACTGGATTTTTATCGGTATTCATTATTTTAATACCATAAAGATTTTACAATGAGATAGACCGTATATTTAATTATAGTTAAAAGTTAGACTTTTATTTGTCTTACTTTTTAATCTAATGAAATTGTCAGGATTCACCTGAAGCTATATCCTATTTGATAGACAGACAAGCCCCCTACTCTCGTCTATGATTTTATATAAATAACGATAAGGAGGTTCGGCCATGCTTGTATTAACCAGAAAGAACGGCGAGCAGCTGCATATCGAGACCGACCATGGTGAAGTCACCAGCATCCATATCACTAATCGTCGAGGCGATCTTATTCGCATTGCTTTTGATGCCCCCGCCTCTTGTTGTATTTTACAAGAAGAATTGATTTTCGCGAACGAAGAGGCTGCCAAGCGGAAACATTAGACGTTATTTGATTGGGTTTATCATCCTTTTGCACGGCCTATGTTGACTTGACTCCAGCATTGATTAGATTCGCCAAATCTATTTACTTATTATCGTTTATTAGTTGTTGCAATCCTTTTTATTACGATATCACTCAGTTGTTGAATAATTTCCTTGCGCCCTGGCGTCACATGATCACCATGGGTCCAGATTATTTCCTTAGGCTGTTTCGCGGCGTCATGTAAGATTTTCACGCTAGCTGCGGGTAACGCCTCATCATTTTTTGCATTGATAATTATAACCTGTCGTGGTGCGATTCTGGGAACCCATTCTTCCGGTAGTATATGCTGGCTACCGATTGCATAAGCGGTTAATTTGGAAAAGACCATCGCCAACACATCGGAATTTATACGTTTTAAAAAATTATGTTTAATCACTTCACCCGGTTCAGCCGCGCCTTGTACAAGCCATACACGTGAGATACGTTGATCCAATGAGGCCGGTACGCTGACAAAAAATGCACCTAGGCTCACACCGACTAATTCAACGTGCTTTTGATCTATGTAGGGTTGTGCTGCCAAATAATCGAGCGCCAACAATAGGGCTGACGGCGTGTCTTTTATGATCTGTTGAACTTCATGTATTCGATAAAAAAATTCAACTTCCTTATATTTCCCTGACGTGAAGCCTGGATAGGAAAGTGAAGCACATATTATATTGTGTAAATCGGGTATCAGCTTACATGCGTTATGTCCCGTATTGACACCGCCGAGAAGTAGTGCAACCGGAAGTTTCCCTGATTTATTAATGGGCTGACGAACCAATAATTCAACTTTCAATCCACTGTCAGAACGAAGTGATAATTCTTCATACTGTGACGCCTTATTCTGCCACTGTTTGGTTTTTATGACCGTTCTAATCGTGCCTTTTCTATCTAAATAATCGTTTTCCGGGCTTAAAATAACGGGATAATAGATATAAATTGAAATGAATATAATTAAAATAAATATCCATAGCACAAGTCGACGAAGATATATCGAAAGTCGTGAAATAACATTCATGCCCTATTATATCGCACAGCGGCATATAATTGAGCATTATCCAGAGTTCTATCTGTTATTTAATGATTATTTTTCTGATTGAAACATTCGGAAAATGAGCAGTTACACAGGAGTTGTGTAACTGCTTTGAGTTTTATAGTTAATTTAAAATACTAAACGTAGATTAGCGTAAGGTCCTTTAACTTCAACATCGGCATATTCATTGCCGTCAGAATAGTCAACGGCGAAACTGCGATAACCGACTTCGACACCGAGTAAAAAACTGGAATCCCATCGTGCACCTAAGAAGTAATCTGTAAAACTATCGCCATCATAGTTGATGAAGCTTAAGTCACCACCGATACTGAAACCTGCTGGAAGCGGTACGCCAAAACTGCCATACAACATTGGAATGGTTTCTTTGAAGTTACTGGTTGCTGTGATGAATGCACCATCGCTTAGGGTAATGGCCCCATCAAAAAACTTAAAATTAAGACCTAAATCCAGATCAAAGCCGGTATCAATTATTTCATAATAGAGTCCAAGTTCCGTGTGTGATAGATCTACATCGGAAAGAATATTCGTTCCGTCAGGAATGGTGACGCCATTCCATTCGCGACTTCCATCACTGGCGGTCGTGGTTCCATTGCCTGTCAGCATTAAATTGGTCACACCGAAACGAAAGTTTGGAAGAATCGGCACAGGATGCTCAAAATAAATGAAGCCTTGAAACTCCTCAGTATCTTTAATTCCTAGATCATCCTGAAGGTTAAAAATATCACCTGGGTCAGCTGAATCCCGAATATCCCCAGTTGCTTCATAACTCCACAAGCCACCTGAGATCCGGAAGCCTAAAGCATCTGCATTCGCTATTGAAGTTAGACCGAGCAAAATAACAGCAAAATATATTCTCATTTCAGTAATCCGTTGGTTTATTGACGATTGTTTATTAATAGCAGATTTTATGCCAAATAAAACAATATTTTAAATATCGATTACCAGGGTTGTGAACTCGTCTACGAGATAGGATCACATTTTAAAGATATTGTTGGCCGTTGAGAAAATGATATATTACAGATTATGGCCATAATGCTTCCTTCTAAAGAAACCAACTGGCGTGACTGGCATGTGCCACTGTCACATGACCATTTTACCCTGCAGGAGATATTATTAAGTGCCAAAGATGACCAGGCTAGCCAGGACGATGTCCCCCTCATCGTACAATTAGTTGAAAACCCCAAATTTGACCTTCCCTGGATTAATATTTTCAATGGTGCAGTGAATTTACACGACCACGATTGCATCCACGCCCTACTTGGTCGTGGTTTTTTGCCAAAAGATGAGGCATTTGTGATTGGCTTTACCATGGGGAGTACGAATCGAACGGACACCTTAGAGCAAAAACTCTACGCCTGGGCGGCAAAATATTTGTATCCAGGACCGTACAAATTTAGTGATGAGGATATCCAGGTATTCAAAGATGCCGTCCATCTAGGCTATGTATCAGACTGTGAAGCCTTGAATACCATCGATTACCGCCCTTATTTATCAATGCCTGTACGCGACGCCAGGGCTGAGTTAGGCATCGAAACGGATTTAATTTCGGCCTACTTTCAGGTTGAGAAAAAACGCTATCCGGATTCCACGGCAAGCCAACGCCTGATATAAGCTTATAATAATAAAGGTATTATAAGCTGGCAATGTAATCAAATTTTTTTATCGATTTGTACTAAATTTATACCATGACTTTTCGTGACTTATCTACCCCCTTTAAGTGGGTGTCTATTTCTTTGTTTTTGATTCTAGTGAGTTTTAATGCACTCATAATATGGTTTATTTTCGACCAAAATCTACGTTTTTATGCCGCTCACATGAACATAGCCAACACCACCGTTAAGATAGTGAGCGAGAAGATTAATGAGTTTGTTGAAGATAAACAGTATTTAGTTAATATTTTCGCAGAAGATCATGCATTTGAGATCAGTAAACTTGCCAGCGATCCAGCTAATGGCGATCTTAAAATCAGTTTAGGCCAAAAAATACAGCGTGCGCTACCCGATTCATTTGCGTTTACGCTGGCAAATGCCGAAGGTCATCCGGTGTTAGACGATTTTTCTGGCAATATCGGAAGAATTTGCATTTCAGATATGCAGCTATTTTTAAAATCGGATCAAAAACGCATACGAATTCATCCAAATATTAATTTATATCACTTTGATCTCATTTCGCCCTGGCAATGGGAGCAAAACAGTGGAATATTTTTTGTCAATTTTAAGGCAGAAAAGATTGCCAGTATCTTGCAAGCCACCAGCCCCACAGGACATGAATTGATGATTGTCGATAAAAGCCGGGACTATTATATAGAGATCTTTGAGCAGGGGCCACGTAACGTCATTATTCGTGAAGATTATCGAATGTCGATAAAAAATAAAAATCGAATCTTGGCCGAATATGCCATACCGAATACGCAATGGACTTTACTTGACATGAATGAACCTGATTTATTTTTATCGCATGATCAAGATGTTTATTTTAGACTGGGATTAGTTGCTACTGGATTTAATTTATTTTTAATCGCTGTTTTTTTTGTTTTATATTATCTGGAAATCAGGCGATATAAATCAGAAAGATTTAAAGAAGAAATGTTTTCCTTGTTTAGTCATGACCTCAGATCGCCGATCGTATCGATTCTTGGTGGCCTTGGTGTTCTGGTTAAGCATGAGTCTTTCTCAGAAAATGACAAAAAATTAATTCTGCTGATTGAGGAAAATGCAAAAGTACTACACGGCATTGTTAACGATATACTGGACATCCAAAAACTCGAGGCAAACATGATCGAATATAATATTTGCCCTCAAGATATTCGTGCCATATCGAAAAACGCAACCAAGCTTAACCACGCCTACTCCGATAAATTCGGTGTTAATATCGAATTTGTTTGCGAAGAGGATTCAGTCATCGTTGAATGTGATGAACAGCGCATCACTCAGGCTTTAACCAATTTAATCACCAATGCGATAAAATTTTCACCTGAAAATGAGACGGTTACGATTAAGGTTAAAAAGGAAAACAATTCAGTTCACATATCAGTGCATGATAAAGGTCCTGGTATACCTGAAGAATTTCAACCTCGTGTATTTGATAAATTTGCCCAATCACGAGAAGGAAATGTACACTCGGTCAGTGGTACCGGCCTTGGGCTGGCGATTGTAAAAAATATTGTTCTTGCTCATAAAGGCCATATTCATTTTAAAACGGATCCTGTTAATGGAACGACTTTTGTTATTTCCTTACCCACCAACTGAATTGTCAAATAAATCCGAGAAAATCAAACGAATACGTCATTAAATCGAGTTATATCTTGTTACTTTTGTTCTGACTGTTAAAATAGTCGCATTGCCCAATAAACCAAATAATAACAAAGTGTTAAGTGTTTTATTTCTTATATAGCGAGGGGATGATGAGTAAAATTTCGACGCTTCTGGCGTTGTTAAGCAGTGTGATTTTCATAACCCTGCCGGTGTCAGCAGAGGAGACATCTACTGCTCCACCAGCCAAACCGAAGTCAACAGACGAGACATCTACTTCTACTCCACCGGCCAAACCGAAGTGGGAGTTTGGTTTGGGCCTGGGTGGGTTAAGTCTTCCTCATTATCGCGGTTCTGATCAACGTGATGAATATTTTGCTCCATTACCCTATGTGCGTTTTCGTGGCAATAACTTGAAAGTCGATCGTGAAGGCGGGCGATATTACTTTCATAATAATCCTGCCTTCAAAATTGATTTAAGTGCCGCCTTTTCATTTCCTGTTGATAGTGAAGACAATGATGCTCGACAGGGTATGCCTGACCTCGATGCTTTATTAGAGGTGGGACCAAAGTTTCAATGGTTTTTATATGAAAGTGATGATCACCGGCTACGGTATCGGATTGGCGCCCCTGTCCGACTGGCTATTAACTTATCCAGCCTAGAGGAAGAAGGCTGGTTTTTCGCACCCTATTTTCAGGTTCGTTATTTCTCGACAATGGAAACGGCTTTTTCTATCGGTCCAATGTGGGGCTCTGAAAAGTATCATGACTATTTTTATCAGGTTGATCCTCAATTTGCGACGGCCGATCGACCTGCCTATAACGCACAATCGGGTTATAGTGGGTTTCGTTTTACGTTAACAAATAGTCACAGATTGAGTAAGCATTATTGGTGGGGTGGTTTCTTGCGCTACGACACCTTGTCAAGTGCTGTTTTTGAGGATAGTCCATTAGTAAAACAAGATGACGCCTTTATGATGGGCTTGGTCATTTCATATATATTTAATCCCGTCAAAGAATATTATCAAGAACCTGCATTTGATTGACAAAGATCACACTAAAATCACAATCAGCGATAAACTATACTAATCAAATTTTATCGTTCAACTTGAATAATCAACGCTATGTTTTTGATTATCCAGCTGATTCTAAAAGCTATAGGGTTATATAACTACCCTGCCCTGCGGTTAAATAAAAAAAATTAATTAGCGTAGCTGTCCACAGAGAGTACTCTTTAAAACAAAGAGATGTAAAACATAAACGAGGGACAAGTTATGGCAACAGAATTGATTCCAACCGTAAACTCCTGGTATCGAGACACAGAATCGGAACGGGTTTTCGAAATCGTGGCGCTCGATGAAGATGATGGGACGATCGAAATTCAGTATTTTGAAGGTGAAATTGAAGAGTTGGATATTGATAACTGGTATGACTTGAGCCTGAATACGATTGCCGCTCCGGAAGACTGGTCAGGTCCTTATGACGATCTCGTTCCTGATGATTTTGGTGATACTGAAGATCCTATTCATCCAGAAACCTGGGCAAGCCCGTTAGAGGATATCGATGGTGATGCGGCATTTGAATACGGCGAATAGTTATGATGTAAATATATGCCTGGGCCTCGCTCGGCATCCCATCATTCGTTAAAAACGATTCACCGTTTTACGCACTTCACATTAAACAAGATAAAATTTAATGACCATCGGGTAAAACACCTGTTTGTGGCATATCGGCTAAACCTGTTTCTCTTGCATGCTCTTCAAACCCTTTATTGCGCCAAAAGAAAGCGCCGGGCATCGTAGTCGGGATAACAAGAACATAGAATAAGGCTCGCCCTATAATAGCAAATGCGATAGTGACAACCGTGAGTATCGAAATCATGGTTAACAATAGTTCGTAGCTCATAGAAAATTGATACGCAAGGTAGGCCAAGGTAAGACTTAACAGTAATAACGCATTTCGAAGCAGATAACTTTTTCCGTATTTTGTTTTTTGTTCGAAATGAGACAATGCCCCTTCATGTTGGGCATGTTTCATCGAGTGAGCGTGACCAAGCAAGCCAATACCTTCTAATAGCACTCCAGCCAGAATAATAAGCAGTAGCTTGTCAGCGACCGGGGCGATTTGTGATGTCTGAAGCGTGATCATTGAAGCAACCAACACAAACAGTCCACCAAGGCTCATAGTCGTGCCGAGGAAACTAGTGGCCGTCTGCCAGTGATCCCAAAATGGTCTGGCCGGTATGCGATAGAGTTTATACATATAATAAGTCCCCACAGCCGCACCGAGGATTGCTGTGATCGCAGATAACCCTGCCATAAAATGCGTAAAGGCATTATCGAAAAATCCAAAAAAGATAAACCCACTCATTCCAGCAAAGAATAATGAGACTCCGGCAATTTCGCGGCTTACCGGAGAATGTCGAAGGTTATAAAAGCCACGATAGAATCGTTGTGGACGGCCCAGATGTAGATTTAACTTGAGCATACCAAAACTCATCAGTATAAAACTGCTAATCAATATCGGATAGCGCGCCTGCTCAGCGATGGCACCAAGAGTTGAGCCTCCCATGTATTGACTATACAAAAATATCAAAAACGCACCAATCACCGTTTGCGTGCTTAATGTGAACGCAATGTGTGCATTTTCATGTGATGACAATAGTTTTTTAAGATTCCAATGTTTGGTTTTATTCGCCCGGGACTCATTAATCACCGGAACAAAGGCATCTTTTTTATCATTTAGCTGATATTTGATGTCCGTTGAATCAGCTCGTGTCATTTCTTTCGGTAAAGTTTTAGTCTGCTGAAAACGAATATTAGGGTGGGTAATCTCCGGCGTTGGAAAACCCGGTATTTGTGTCTTTAATTGATCACGATTTTCAGGTGTCGTTTCGGTAACACCAAAATCCAGGGCACCAGCCAAACAGGCAGAAGCGCACGCGGGTTTTAATCCGACCTCCAAACGGTCGACACACATATTACATTTATGCACATGTCCTTTTTCCATATCCAGCTGAGGCGCGTTATACGGGCATACCCAGGTGCAATAGCCACAGCCAAAACAAATATCAGGATCCTGTAAAACAGCACCATATTCGGCAAACTTTGTATACGCGCGGGTTGGGCAACCTTTTAAACAAACCGGATCATCACAGTGGTTACACGCCATCGAGATGTTCAATCGAGTATAACTGGGATAAGTCCCTCCCTCCACATAACCTACCGCTCGATAAGCCAGATAAGGCGGAAGATCATTTTTTTCGCTACAGGCTGACTCGCAGGCATGACAAGAAATGCAGTTATCGGCATTAAAATAAAAACCGTGTTGCTTATACCGATCAGGGTAATCACTAACCCCCTCGTCACCATTAATATTGAGACTTTTACCGGTTAGTCCATCACCTTTTTTTGCCAACTCAATGTCATCACCATATTGATTCTTTCTCGGCGACTTCGTGTCGGATAGAAAAACGTAATCGGGTTCATCATCACGTACTTTAAACATTCTTTGCCTCTAAAATGAACGTGCTTCTTTATTTCGTTCTGCTGCAGTGTGCTGATCAACCGCCAATTCTATTTTAACCGCGCATTGTTTAAATGCGGGTTGTCTCGAATGTGGATCAAGCAGACCTAAGGTTAATCGGTTTACACAATCATGAAAATGAAATGGAATAAATACCATATTGGGTGCAACACGCTGAGTCAGCTGCACCATCACAACAGCATCACCGCGCCTAGATGTTAAGCGCGCATAACTCCCATGACGTATGCCGAGTTCTTTGGCAGAATCGGGATTCATTTCCATGTAAGGTGTTGGACTAAATTTATTAATATTTCCAACTTTTCCGGTTCGTGTCCGAGTATGAAAATGCTCAACCACCCTGCCACTATTCATCCAGAATGGATATTCATCATCAGGGACTTCATTGTTATCAATAAAGGGCAATGCTAATAACTTTGCTTTGCCATCGGGGTATTGAAACTTACCATCCGTATAGAGCCGAGCTGAACCTTGTTCATCGCCTTCCGTACAAGGCCATTGGATGCCTCGCTGTTGTTCAATCTTATCGTGTGACATACCTGAGTAATCAAGCATGCGACCTTTAGAAAGCGTACGTAGTTCGTCAAACACACCTGAAGAGGTCTCCGGGAATTTAATTTTTTGACCCTGTTCAAAACGCTTGGCAATTTGATTAAAAATCCAGAGATCCGGTTTTGAATCAGCATAGGGTTTAATCACACTACGTATAAGGTTGACCCGGCGTTCGGTATTGGTAAAACAGCCTTCTTTTTCTGCCCAAACACCCGCAGGTAGATAGACGTTGGCATATTGATTCGATTCACAATCCTGATACGCATCCTGAACAACCAGGAAATCCAGCTTTTCAAGGGTTTTACGAATACGATCGGTATTACTCATTGACGTCATCGGATTGGTTGCAATAATCCACAATCCTTTAATTTGCCCGGTTTCAATTGCGGGGAAGATATCCGTTTGAAAAAGACCACGCTTTTTAGGGAAAAATTCTTTATCGATTCCCCAGAAATTGGCGATGGTCTCGCGATCCTCTTCCTTCTCTAAAGTTCGGTAGCCGGGCAATCCTGAACAAGAAGACCACTCGCGCGTACCCATTGCATTACACTGACCAGTAATAGATAAACTGGTACCACCGGGTTTACCGATATTGCCTGTGACCAGATTCAAATTATTAATCGCACAAACACCGTCCGAGCCATGTGTGCTTTGGTTTATACCCATCGTCCAGATTGTCATTGCTGCACCCGCTTTGGCATAGGTGCGAGCCACATTCCGAATGGTATCCTCATCAATGCCACAAATCTTCGAGGCACTCACAGGATCATACTGTTTAACGGTTTCATAAAAATCATCAAAACCATTCGTGTGAGCTTCTATATAAGCTTTATCTTCAAGACCTTCATCCAGGATCACATAGGCCAGACTATTTAACAAGGCTAAATCCGTACCCGGAGTCACCGGTAAATGGATATCGGCCATTTGTGCCAGCATAGTGACACGAGGATCAACCACAATGAGAGGGAATTTTCGTTTTTCCAGCGCCTGTTTCAAACGCCAGAATATAATGGGGTGTTGTTCTGGTAAATTCGATCCAACCGCTAACAGGCATTCAGTATGCTCAAAATCTTCGTAACATCCTGGCGGACCATCAGAACCAAATGATCGTTTATAACCCGATACAGCCGATGACATACAAAGTGTGGTATTGCCATCGTAATTATTGGTTCCAATGACACCTCGGGCAAGCTTGCCTAAGGTGTAAAATTCCTCTGTCATAATTTGACCGGTGGAGACAATGGCAAATGAATCGCGACCATAGGTTTCCTGAATGCGTTTGATTTCATCGGAAACTTTATCTAAGGCCGTATCCCAATTGGTTTTCTCGAAGGCCTCGTAATACTTGTCACGAATTAATGGTGTTTCACCACGCCCTTCAAGTTTAAATAATTCGTGTTCATAAATCCCTTTTAAGCAAAGTTTACCGCGATTAACATCTGCGCCACTAACTCCACGAGTAGCAACCGCTTCACCTTTTTCATCCAGCCCAACTTCAATAGAACAGCCTGTAGAACAATATCCACATGTGGTGTATTTCCAGTCAACAACACCTTTGTCGGCAATTTTGATTGGATTTTTTTGTTTTCGACCAAACAGCATAAATAAAACTCGAATACGTTAATTAAACTTAATTGTTAGGACAACCTTCATTAGGAACAAGCGATAACATAATTTTATCGCCTTCCATTTTAATCGGATAGGTTGCTGTACAGCCTTCATCAGGGGCGACAGCAACGCCAGAATCAAGCTGTATTTTCCAGTCATGCAAAGGACATGCAACTTTATTTCCATGTACGATGCCTTGAGATAAAGGACCTTGTTTGTGTGGACATTCGTCTTTAACAGCAAATATCTTGTCTTCGGCGGTCCGGAAAACGGCAATATCATTTTCTTTAGCCGTAACGACACGTGCGCCTAATTTGGGGATATCGTTTAGTGTTCCTATTTCAATCCAGTCACTCATACTTTTAAACCTATATAGATTATGCGTTAAGTTGTTTGATAGCGGTAAATTCATGTTGTTCAGCACCTTTTGCTCGAGCTTCCCAGGGATCATCTTGCATGAATTTTTGCGAATAAATAAAACGTTCAGCTAACGCCTTACGGTTCTCCGCATTATCAACAATGTTATCTTTAATATGGGTTAAACCGACACGTTCAATCCAGGGTGCGGTCCGCTCCAGGTAGTGGGCCTCTTCACGGTATAATTGCATATAGGCCGCAGAATATTCCAGCACCTCTTCTTCAGTCGTGACCGCGCACAGGAAATCAGTAGCACGCACTTTTATTCCACCGTTACCTCCGACATGAAGTTCATATCCAGAGTCAACACAAACCACACCAAAATCTTTAATCGTGGCTTCAGCACAATTACGAGGACAACCTGACGCGGCCATTTTAAATTTATGCGGCATCCAGGAACCCCAGGATAATTTTTCCAGCTCAATTCCCATATGAGTAGAATCCTGAGTACCAAAGCGGCACCACTCTTTACCTACACAGGTTTTTACTGTCCGCAATGCTTTACCATAAGCGTGTCCAGAAACCATGCCAGCATCATTCAAATCTTTCCAGATAACGGGTAGTTCATCTTTCTTTAAACCATATAAGCCAATACGTTGACCACCTGTCACGTGCACTGTTTTAACCTTAAACTTATCGGCCACATCTGCAATGGCTCTCAATTCGGTTGGCGTGGTCCCACCACCCCACATGCGTGGAATGACTGAATAGGTCCCATCTTTTTGGATGTTGGCATGCGCACGCTCATTAATAAAACGTGATTGTGAATCATCGGCAGAATGGAGGTCTGGCCACTGGCAGACCATATAATAGTTCATTGCAGTTCGACACTTTGGACAACCATCAGGTGTTTTCCATTCAAGAAATTTCTGTGCAGCAGGAATTGATTTCAGCTCATTATCACGGATCGCTTTTCGAATTTCGTCATGAGTATGCTCCGTGCATTGACACATTGGTTTAAGATGTGGAGCAACTGAGTAATCACCACCTACCGTGTGAGCAATTAATGCTTCCACTAATGCTGTACAGGAACCACAGGAGCTCGACGCTTTTGTGTGGGCACGAACGTCGTCCAGAGTGAATAATTTTTTCTCGGTTATTGCGTTAACGATGTCACCTTTACAAACACCATTACAACCACATATTTCAGCGCTGTCTGACATGGCGACCACCCGGTTATCATCACCATGGCCTGAGTCACCCAAATGAGCCTGACCAAATAAAATAGTTGAACGAAAATCAGTGATATCCGTTCCATCACGCATTAGATCGAAATACCAGGTGCCATCAATGGTATCTCCATACATCACCGTGCCTTTGATCTTATTATCCTGAACAATTAGCTTACGATAAACGCCTTGTGCGGCATCCTGAAAGACTAATGATTCGGTGTTTTCATCACCGGTAAAATTACCGGCAGAGAATAAATCAATACCAGTCACTTTTAATTTAGTCGACGTGACAGAACCTTCATACCGACCTATGCCGTATTGAGCAAGGTGATTCGCACAGACCTTGCCCATTTCAAACAAGGGTGCGACTAAACCATAAGTTTCATTACGATGTTGTACACATTCACCTACTGAGTAAACGCGAGGGTCAAATGTCTGCATAGTGTCATTGACAACGATACCTCGTTCACAATGAATGCCGACTTTTTCAGCGAGCTCAATATTAGGGCGTATACCGACCGCCATCACCACTATATCCGCATCAACCGAGCTGCCATCTTTAAAACAAACTTTTTCGACTTTACCGTCACCTTGAATGGATTCGGTTTGCGCACCCATTAAGAACTGCATACCGCGCTCTTCTAGAGACTTTCTCAACATCTTCGCAGCGGGCTCATCAAGTTGGCGTTCCATCAAGGTATCCATAATATGAACGACCTTTACATTCATACCTTGTTGCATTAGACCATTAGCCGCTTCCAGTCCTAATAATCCGCCACCAATGACAATGGCATTCTTTTTATTCTGTGCGGCATCGAGCATTTTATCGACATCCGCGATGTCTCTAAAGGCAATAACGCCAGGAAGATCATGTCCCGGGAGTGGGATAATGAAGGGTTTGGAGCCAGTCGCAATCAATAAACGATCATATTCAGCCGTGGTGCCATCATCAGCGGTGACGGTTCTGGCTTTACGATCAATATCAACGATCTTTTTACCTTTCTCTAACTTGATATTATTGTCATCGTACCATTGCAAATCATTTAACATGATTTCATCAATGGTTTTTTCGCCTGCGAGTACTGGCGAGAGCATAATTCGATTGTAATTCCCGTATGGTTCTTCACCAAAAACAGTGATCTCATAAAGATCGGGCGCTATTTTTAATAATTCTTCGACCGTACGCATGCCGGCCATGCCATTACCGATGACCACTAACTTTTCTTTCATATCCACTCCTACGTTAGAGCTGACTACTTAATTAATTTAGCAATGCTAGACTTGCTGCTTACTACACTTTAGAGCAAGCTCCATGCCATTCATTAGAAAACGCTTAAATAAACTATAACTGACTGTTTTTCTTAGATAAATACCCATTCATGGAGAGTTCCAATGGTGCATTACTGAGAAAAGACGCACCATAATTGTGCATTTAAGGATTTTCGATGCATTGATGTGAGTCATTATCCGGGCCTATTTCTTATGACGCACTAAATAAGTACTTATTAATATACTTTTCAATCATTATTGCACCATTAGTGTGCCCAAAACACCACCTGTTCTGTATTTTTTCCGATAAATCAGTGATTTATGAAGGTGGCATAGCCCTTGCTATAAGCAGGTAAATAACTATTCGAACATCAACGCTGATATGGAAGGAGTGCTCAACGTGGAGCAAGCAGAATCTAAACTAAACCTACTGTCATTCAAAGGTAAGATGAGAATTTTACATCTCTCGTGGTTTGCCTTTTTCTTAAGCTTTTTTGTCTGGTTTAACCACGCACCTCTTATGGGCGCATTACGTGAAGCTTTAGAATTATCTGACGCTCAAGTTAAAGCCATCCTTATCCTAAATGTTGCTCTGACCATCCCCGCACGAATCATTGTCGGTATGCTAGTGGATCATTTTGGCCCTCGGCGAATGTATTCCCTGCTCTTATTTATTTCCAGCTTTTTATGTTTTGGCTTTGCCTTTGCTGATAGTTTTGAGCGTATTGCCTTAATGCGCTTCTTACTGGGTTTTGTTGGTGCGGGTTTTGTTATCGGCATTCGCATGGTCAGTGAATGGTTCCCGGCTAAAGAGGTTGGGCTTGCTGAGGGTATCTACGGTGGCTGGGGGAATTTTGGTTCTGCGGCTGCGGCGATGATACTGCCCACATTAGCATTAATTTATGGGGGCGAAGATGGCTGGCGTTATGCGATAGCAACGACCGGTGTGCTGGCATTGATATATTCTGCCGTCTATTTTTTCTCTGTTTCGGATACCCCAAAAGGTTCTACTTATTTTAAACCTAAAAAATCGGGCGGTATGGAAATCACCAGTAAGGGTGATTTTTTCTTATATCTTGTGATGAATATACCTATGTATGCTGCCTTGGCGGTGCTCAACTGGAAACTAGGACCATCAAACTTAAAAATGTTAAGTTCTGGTGTAACGGTATTGATATATTTTACTTTGGCAGGGTTTTATATATTTCAAACCATTCGAATCTATCAGATTAACAAACATGTATTCACTTCTGAAGTCCCGGAAATCGATCGTTACAAATTCAAACAAGTAGCTGTATTAGACTTAGCCTATTTTGTTACCTTTGGTTCTGAACTGGCTGTTGTATCAATGTTGCCATTGTTTTTCATGGATACTTTTGAATTGAGCCCGGTCACGGCAGGGTTGCTCGCTTCGGGGTTTGCCTTTATGAATCTGGTCGCGCGACCAAGTGGTGGTTTGTTCAGCGATAAAATAGGACGGAAAAAAACGCTATTGATATTACTGACTGGCTTAGCGATTGGTTATTTTGTTTTAGGTTCAATCACCAGCGTCTGGCCAATCTGGTTAGCCGTCGTTGCGACCATGGCTTGTTCCTTCTTCGTGCAATCCGGCGAAGGTGCTGTATTCGCGATGGTACCTTTAGTTAAACGCCGTTTAACCGGCCAAATTGCCGGTATGGCAGGCGCCTATGGAAACGTTGGCGCAGTCACCTTCTTAACTGTGTTTTCATTCGTGAGCAATCCACAAACATTCTTTATAGTCATTGCTGTTGCAGCCATTGCCATTCTTGCCATTGTGGCCTTCTTTATGGATGAACCTAAAGGACACATGGCCGAAGTGCTTCCTGATGGAACCGTGCAAATGATTGAAGTCGAATAAGGAAGAATTGCACAACTTATATCAAGGCCGTAATATGGTTTAACTATTACGGCCTTTTTATTGTTATGTCTAAAATACTCAAAATAAATTATGCAAGTGAATGTTTGGCGGGTGGTAAAGCACAAAATGAAGATTCCTGTGGCGTGCAAATACCTGTTGGCCAGACCTTAACAACAAAAGGTATTGCCATTGCCATCGCCGATGGTATGAGCGGTAGTGATGCGGGTCGTGAAGCCAGCCAGGCTTGCACCGATGGTTTTCTAAATGACTATTTTAGCACTCCAGATAGTTGGACGGTAAAAACGTCCGCTCACAAAATTATGTCTGCCCTGAATCACTGGCTACATGGAAATGGCCAAAGACAGTACAAGTCACACAAAGGCATGGTAACCACGCTAAGCGCGATGGTATTAAAATCAAACACCGGCTATATCTTTCATGTTGGTGACACTCGGATTTATCGATTACGCGATAAAGAATTCAAGCAGTTAACTCATGATCATCGCGTTGAAATAAATGAAAATCGTTCGCTTTTAACACGTGCAATGGGAATCGATGTACGTCTGGACATAGACTACCGCACGATACCCCTCGAGGTTGATGATGTTTTTCTTTTTATCACTGATGGTGTACATGAGTTTGTTAGCGATAAATCACTAAAAAAGACGATCAACGAAAATATTGATGACCTCGATAAAGCGACCAATGATATTATCCAGGCCGCGCTTGACAACAATACCAATGACAACATCACCGTCCAACTCGTAAAGATTGAAGAGCTTCCCGGCGAAAATGAAGAAGAGTTTTATCAGAAGTTAACTGAGCTCCCCTTCCCGCCTCCACTCGAGGCCAACATGATTCTGGACGGATATAAAATCCTGCGACATATGTTCTCGAATAAACGTACGGAGGTTTATTTAGCGCAAGATACTGAAACTGGTCAGAATGTCGTGCTAAAAGCCCCCTCAGTAAATTACGATGATGACATTGAATACATTAATCGTTTCTTACATGAAGAATGGGCGGGACGCCGCATCAACGAATCGCATGTCATGAAAGTGCTTGAGATAACACGTACCCGAACAGCCCTTTATTATATTGCCGAGCATATTGAAGGACGCACCTTAAGACAATGGATGGAAGATGAACCCAGGCCATCGATAACTGTCGTGCGTGATTTTATTAAACAAATTGCCAGTGGTTTACGCGCATTTCATCGCCTCGAAATGATTCATCAGGATTTAAAACCAGAAAATATTATTATCGATGAACACGGCACCCTTAAAATAATTGATTTTGGTTCGACCAAAATCTCTGGTATTGATGAAATATCAACGCCGGTGGTCGAAAACAATTTACTTGGCACCATTAACTACACAGCGCCCGAATATCATACCGGGAGTTCGGGCAGCAATCGATCCGATATATTTTCATTAGGTGTGATTGCCTATGAATTACTAACCGGCCACCTGCCTTATGGAAAGGAGCTGTCTGCTAAAAATATTCGACGGGTCAGCTATCGGTCGCTTAAAAACTTTAATCCTGAAATTCCGTTATGGGTTGATAAGGCCGTTGAAAAAGCAGTGCAAATCAATTCTGAATATCGCTATAGCAGACTCTCTGAGTTTGTGGCGGCCCTATCTAAACCGGACAAGCAAGTGATGAGAAACGAGTTTGTTCCTCTAATGAAAAGAAGCCCTGCTTTTGTCTGGCGAATGATCACTTTTATAATGGTTTTGATTAATTTGTATTTGCTTTACTTATTAAATAAATAAATATTTAATACAACCTATGTTATCTAAAGAACAAATCCAGAACGAATTTCAACTTGATCCATCATTGATTTATCTTAATCATGCCGCAGTGGCACCCTGGCCAACCCGGACCCAGCAGGCGGTCATTGAATTTGCAAATGAAAATGCCTTGTTAGGTGCCACTCATTACCCGGAGTGGTTGAAAGTCGAACAAAAATTAAAGCTAAAATTAAAAACGTTAATCAATGCTCCGAGCGTTGATGACATTGCGCTACTAAAAAATACATCCGAGGCATTATCGTTTGTGGCCGGCGGGTTAGACTGGAGCCCAGGAGACAATATTGTTATCAGCAATCAGGAATTCCCTTCTAACAGGATTGTATGGCAGCAACTAAAATCTCGTGGCGTTGAGGTAAGAGAGGTGGATTTGACAGCTCACTCTTCTCCGGAACAGGCATTGATCGATGCATTTGATAAAAATACACGTTTATTCTCGATTAGCTCCGTTCAATATGCGTCAGGACTTCGGGTAAACCTTAATCAATTAGGGGAGGCATGTCGAAAACGTCAAATTTTATTTTGCGTTGATGCGATCCAAAGCATTGGTGCACTTAAATTCGATGTGCAGTCAATACAGGCCGATTTTGTCATGGCGGATACTCATAAGTGGATGTTAGGTCCCGAGGGGGTTGCCCTCTTCTATTGCCGTGAAGAAATTCGAAATCAATTAAAACTAACTGAATACGGTTGGCATATGGTAGAAAATATGCACGATTTTACGCGAGAAAAATGGCTGGCCGCAAAAAGTGCGCGTCGTTTTGAGTGTGGTAGCCCGAATATGTTAGGAATTCATGCCGCCAATGCAAGTGTATCGCTACTTCTCGACGTCGGCATTAATGTGATTGAAGAAGCAGTACTCGAACGGACTCAATATGCGCTTGAATGTATCGAAAAAGCCGCCAACCTGGAGCTAATTTCTTTATCCAGCCCAAAGCATTTATCCGGCATTGTGACCTTTCGCTCCCACAAAGTGGAAAGCGAACAACTGTATAACGCCTTAATGAAAAAGAAGATTATTTGTGCAAACAGGGGGGGTGGTGTTCGTTTTTCCCCTCACTTTTATACGGATAAAGACCTAATTAACAAAGCAGTTCAACTATCCAATCTATTTGACTAATATATAAACAATAAATCAGCTTTATTTAAGTAATTTACCCGATTTACCGCTATATATAATAGATAGTACACAACAATCACAATTGAATTCACCTACACTTAGTTGAATGTTTTTGGTTCTATTTTGTCTTATAAATAATCGATATAAATACAGTCGTTTTACTATGCCTCATCAAATGTAACGGCTATATTTAATGAGAAAAGGAACATCTCCCTATGGTTCGGTATTTAGCATATGTTGTCCTAAGTTTATTAGCCTGTGTAATGATGCTTTATGGCTCACTGGCTGTTGAGATTTTTGTACTAATTTTAACCTTACTCTTAATCGATTTATTTTCTCCATTACGATTGTACGCCACCGCGACTGAACAACAGTATGGCTGGCGTATACGATACATCACCTCGCCAATCTTAAAATTATTTAAAAAAGTAAGTCCCAAAATGTCGGAGACCGAGCGCGAGGCGATCGACGCCGGTTCGGTTTGGTGGGATGGTGAGCTTTTTAGCGGCAAACCAAAATGGAAAAAGTTGCGTAAATTGCAACTTCCGAGGCTAACTGAAGAAGAACAGGCTTTTCTGGATGGGCCCGTCGATGAACTTTGTTCAATGTTGGACGACTGGCAAATCACCCATGAACAAAACGATTTACCCGAAGAGGTCTGGAAGTTTATAAAAGAAAATAAATTTCTTAGCATGATCATTCCCAAGGCTTACGGTGGTCTCGAATATTCAGCGCTGGCTCATTCCGCTGTTGTTATGAAAATATCTACTCGTAGTGTTACTGCTGCGGTGACGGTGATGGTACCCAATTCACTGGGACCCGGTAAGTTATTGCTTGAATATGGAACCCAGGAACAAAAAGATTTTTATCTCCCCCGCCTGGCTGTCGGTGAAGAGATTCCGTGTTTTGGTCTGACTAACCCTGAAGCGGGAAGTGATGCTGGCGCGATACCTGATTATGGGATTGTTTGCCGAGGTAACTACCAGGATCAAAAAGATGTCTTAGGCATAAAACTAACCTGGAATAAACGATACATCACCTTAGGCCCTGTCTCCACATTACTTGGGCTTGCTGTTAAATTATATGACCCGGATCATTTATTAGGTGAAGATGAAGAGCTGGGCGTAACGTTAGCACTGGTACCAACCGAAACACCCGGTGTAAATATTGGTCGACGCCATTTCCCATTGAATATAGTTTTTATGAATGGTCCCAATAGCGGTAAAGACGTATTTTTACCTATGGAATTCCTAATCGGTGGCCAGCAACGCATCGGTCAAGGTTGGCGCATGCTAATGGAGTGTCTTGCCGATGGTCGTTCTATCTCCTTGCCAGCCTTAAGTGTAGGCTCTGGCAAGATGGTCAGTCGTTCAGTTGGGGCCTATGCCAGAGTGAGACGACAGTTTCGCATGCCAATTGGCCGTTTTGAAGGTGTCGAAGAGGCACTTGCCCGTATTGGTGGTTATACCTACATGATGGATGCGGCAAGAGTGCTAACCGCTGGCGCCCTGGATATCGGTGAAAAACCTTCTGTTATTTCTGCCATTGTTAAATATCATTTGACTGAAGGTATGCGTCAACTCGTAAACGATGCCATGGATGTTGTTGGTGGCGCCGGAATTTGTCTCGGGCCAAAAAATATTTTAGGACGCGCCTACCAGGCTGTACCGATTAGTATCACAGTAGAAGGTGCAAACATATTGACTCGTAGCATGATTATATTTGGTCAGGGTGCGATTCGAAGTCACCCCTATATTTTTCGAGAATTGTCAGCGCTGGATGAAGATGACTGGGATGATTCAGTTAAGCAGTTTGACAAGGCATTTTTTGGCCATGTTCGTTTTTTTATCAGCAACTACAGCAGGAGCTTGTTTCATGGGTTAACAGGTTCGATGTTTGTATACACTGGAGCAAAACGACCCGCCAATAAATATTATAAAAAACTGACCCGTATCAGCGCAATTTTTGGCCTTTTATCGGATGTGTCACTATTAACGCTCGGTGCAAGCCTGAAACGCAAGGAAAAAATATCCGCTCGTTTAGGTGATATATTAAGTTATATGTATTTAGCAACGGCTGTATTAAAACGTTTTGAGATGCAAGGGTGTATTCGCGAAGATGTCCCTCTTCTCAAATGGAATTGTGAGCTGTTATTGCATAAAACCCAGCTGGCCATTGATGGTCTATTGCAAAACCTGCCAAACCGTTTTGCCGCTATGTTGTTGCGCATTGTCATATACCCGATTGGGCGCTGGTTTAAGCCGCCTTCAGACAAGCTTGGTCAACAGGTTGCACAATTACTTTTGACCCCGTCTCAAGCGCGAGATCGCTTAACAAAAGGCATGTATATGCCAGCAACAGATTCTGCTGACACTGTTGCCGCCCTGGAAGATGCATTAATAAAGGTTATTAAATCTGAACACATTGAAAAAAGGCTTAAAAAAGAATTAAAAGGTTATCAACCAGGTTATCAGGTGATGGACGACATGCTTACCCAGGCTTTAAACCAGAACATCATTACCGAAGATGAAGCAACGGTTATTCGTGACGCGGAATTAGCGCGCTGGGATGTTATCCAGGTTGATGATTTTTCGCCTGATTTAAAATAGGAGAAATACGTGGCGGCAAGCAAGAAAAAAACAGTCTCTAAGAAAAAAGCGGCTAGCACAACTAAAAAGTCAAAACCTAAGAGTTCAATTAAAAAACGTAATTTTGGAACAGGTGGTAAGTTTAGTCGCCCAGTTTATATAGTAGATGGCTGTCGCACCCCGTTTTTGAAGGCAAAAGGCAAGCTAGGTCCCTTTGCGGCGGCTGACTATGCAGTCGCATCAGGTCGTGCACTACTTTCCCGACAAGTATTCGAAGCGGGCGCTATTGATGAAGTCATTATGGGTTGTGTCATGCCTAGTCCTGATGAGGCCAATATTGCCCGCCTGCTGGCATTACGTTTAGGCATAGGCAATGATGTTCCTGCATGGACGGTTCAACGTCAATGCGCTTCTGGTCTGCAGGCCCTGGATTGTGCTGCGCTTGAGATTGCTAACAAACGAGCAGATATCATCCTGGCAGGTGGCGTTGAATGCATGAGTCATGCCCCAGTTCTTTATAATGAAAACATGGTTAATTGGTTGGCGGCACTTAATGGTGCAAAAACCCTATCTCAACGTTTAAAAGTAATTAGCAAAATTCGCCCAGGCCATTTCAAACCCATCATAAGTTTATTGCGCGGATTAACCGATCCTGTTGTCGGATTATCAATGGGACAAACAGCGGAAAATCTTGCCTATCGATTTAATATATCCCGTCAACAAATGGATGAGTATGCGACACGAAGTCATCATAGACTCGCAGCCGCACAAGATGAAAATCATCTTGATGAAATCGAACCAATGTACGACATCAAAGGCAATGTGTATGAGCATGACGATGGGTTACGTAGAGATTCATCCGTCGAAGCATTAGCGAAATTGCGTCCTGTTTTTGATCGTCCATTTGGATTGGTGACGGCTGGAAATAGCGCACAGGTAACGGATGGTGCCGCGACATTAATACTGGCCAGTGAAAAAGCGGTGGTCGATTATGATCTTCCTGTATTAGGACAGATTATTGATGTGCAATGGGCGGCATTAGAGCCTGCGCAAATGGGATTAGGACCTGTACATGCGATAACGCCAATATTAAAACGTCATAAATATGAGCTGGATGATATTGATTATTGGGAGATCAATGAAGCCTTTGCCGCACAGGTATTAGCATGTATTGCCGCATGGCAGGATGAGGATTATTGTAAAAATGAACTCGGCATTAATTCAATAATTGGCGAACTGGATCAGACTAAACTTAATGTAGATGGTGGTGGTGTGAGCATTGGACACCCTGTCGGGGCAAGTGGTGCTCGTATAGTACTACACCTTCTTGATGTTTTAAAAAGAAACAAATCTCATCGCGGCATCGCCAGTCTCTGTATCGGTGGCGGTCAAGGCGGTGCGATGTTAATAGAGCGAGTGTAAGGGAAAGATATGTCTAACGAGTACAAACATTGGAAAATAAATCGCGACAATAATGATATCGCCTGGTTGCATATTGATAAAGCAGATTCAAAAACTAACGTATTATCTGCTGAGCTTTTCGATGAATTTGAGCAAATTATTAATGAATTAACAGATAAGCCACCTAAAGGTCTTGCGATTCTATCGGATAAAGAATCTGGTTTTGTAGCCGGTGCCGATGTTAAAGAATTCACCCGCTTCGAAACTGAAAATGAGGCTTTAACAGCCATTAACCGCGCACACACCATCTTTAACAAGCTAGAACAACTACCCTGCCCAACCGTAGCATTGATTCACGGGTTTTGTCTTGGTGGTGGTATGGAACTGGCATTGGCCTGTAAATACCGCGTGGCAGATGATGATCCGAAAACCAAACTGGGATTGCCGGAAGTGAAACTTGGAATTCATCCGGGATTTGGCGGAAGTGTTCGATCAATTCGGGTGATGGGCGCCCCTGCTGCCATGAATTTTATGTTATCGGGTCGCAATATGAGTGCTCGTGTTGCTAAACGCCAGAGGCTTATACATTTTGCCACGCCAAAACGTCATTTCGTCAATGCCGCCATTAGCATCATTAATAACCCTCCTAAAGCGAAACCGCTGCCTTTTTGGATTCGACTCGCCTCATATAAACAACTAAGACCATTAGTCGCGAAAATGATAACAAAGAAAGTCGCGAAACGTGCTCCGCGCGCTCACTACCCTGCTCCCTATGCGTTAATTGAACTTTGGGTTCATCATCATGATGACCCAGACGAAATGCTTAAGAAAGAAGCCAGTTCAGTCGCACAACTTATAGTTGGTCGTACCGCGCAAAATCTAATACGTGTTTTCACCTTGCAAGATGAGCTGAAAAGTCTCGGGCGATATGAAGACTTCGCGCCAAAACACGTCCATGTCATTGGCGGAGGTGTTATGGGAGGTGATATCGCAGCCTGGTGTGCATTTAGTGGTTTCACCGTTACGATTCAGGATCAAAAGAAAGAAGCACTGGCCAATGTATCAACACGTGCGTATCGCCTGTATAAAAAACGACTTAAAATAAACCGTTTAATCACCTCTGCGATGGACAGACTCATCCCTGATCCAAAAGGAAATGGCCTCAAACGTGCCGACATTATTATCGAGGCTATTTTTGAAGACGCCAAAGTAAAACAGGATTTATTTAAATCGATTGAACCCATCGTTAAACCTGATGCAATTCTGGCGACAAACACCTCCAGCATTCCGTTAGACGAAATAAATATCGCACTGAAAGATCCATCGAGGTTAGTGGGTTTACATTTTTTTAATCCTGTGGCAATGATGCCGCTTGTTGAAATCGTGAAAAGTCCAACAACGGATGAGGATGTCTCGAAAAAAGCCGCGGCCTTTACTAAACAAATTAATAAATTACCTTTACCTGTAACCAGCACGCCGGGTTTTCTTGTTAATCGAGTGCTGATGCCCTATCTGATGGAAGCGATGATACTCGCAAATGAAGGTGTACCATTACCCATTATTGATAAAGCCGCTACAGATTATGGTATGCCGATGGGTCCGATTGAATTAGCGGATACCGTTGGCCTGGATATTTGCATGCATGTTGCAGAGAACCTTTCTAAGGACATGTCTATCGAAGTTCCGGAAAAACTAAAAGACATGGTTGAGAAAGGTTTCCTGGGAAAAAAATCCGGCCAGGGTTTTTATTTATTCAATAAAGGTAAACCCGTTAAAGGCGCGTCCACTAAAGATTATACCCCTCCAAATGATGTTCAGGACCGATTAGTCTTACGATTATTAAATGAAGCCGTCGCCTGTCTACGCGACAAGGTAGTTGAAACAGAACGTCAGGCTGATGCTGGAATTATATTTGGTACCGGGTTTGCTCCTTTTAGAGGAGGTCCTTTTAATTATATTGAGTATCGCGGTCAGGAACAATTAATTAAAATGCTCGAAAAATTACAATCACGCCATGGACCAAGATTCACTGCGAATGAGGGTTGGTTGAAACCTGATAATTAAAAGAGACTATTATGCCACATGAATTCGATCGAATTAACCTTTCTGAAATAGATAATTTATATCATTTATTTTGCACTCGTGTTCGCCGTAGCCCAAATAAAATAGCATACCAATATTGCGAAGGTGAGAGTGTGGAACGTTCTGTACTTACCTGGTCAGAGATGGCGAATCATGTTGCAGTATGGCAGGCCGCATTGAAGGCAGAAGAATTAAATCCAGGCGATCGTGTCGCCTTAATGGTAAACAACTGCCCCCAGTGGGTAATGTTTGAACAAGCCGCACTAGGTCTGGGATTGATTGTTGTGCCAATGTACACGAATGATCGAGCAGAAAATGTTGCTTACATAATCGATGATGCTCAAATAAAGCTGTTATTTATTGAAACTGATCAACAATGGCAGCAATTACAGGAAACCTGTTCCAATAGTAAAACCTTACAACGAGTCGTTATAAAGGATAGTCCTACAAATACAACAGAACTGCTTAAACATACAAAAGACTGGCTCCCAGATGACACAATGCGATACCCATTAGCAGAGTTAAGCGTTCATAAAAGTAGTCTGGCCACAGTCGTTTATACATCCGGTACGACTGGTAAACCTAAGGGCGTGATGTTAAGCCACCAAAATATTTTATGGAATGCAGATAGCGCACTCGATCATATTGATGCTTATACTGATGATACTTTTTTATCCTTTTTACCACTGTCACACATGTTTGAACGAACAGTAGGTCATTATTTACCTATGTTTAGTGGTAGTTCGATTAATTATGCCCGCTCAATTGAGCATCTGGCTGAGGACCTGTTATTCACTCGCCCCACTGTCCTCGTCACAGTGCCGCGAATTTTTGAACGCGTTTACAATAAGATTCAGGCACAATTAAAAACCAAATCACCAATCGCTCGTTTTTTATTTAACTCTGCAGTTTCTACCGGCTGGAAACGCTTCTTGTGGCAGCAAGGTCGTGAATCCTGGCATCTAGCATTCATTTTTTGGCCAATCTTATTTTTTCTAGTTGGACGAAAAATTATGGCCAAACTCGGTGGTAATATGCGTGTAGCTGTTAGCGGTGGTGCTCCACTCTCTTCTGATATTACTAAAACATTTATCGGACTAGGGCTAACCATAACACAAGGTTACGGGCTGACAGAAAGTGCCCCTATAATTAGCACGAATAAACTGGACGATAACTATCCTGATAGTGTTGGTAGCCCACTTCGTGACGTTGAGGTAAAACTTGGAGAAAACGATGAATTATTAATTCGTTCTCCAGGCATTATGCTTGGTTACTGGAATAACGATGAAGCAACTAAAAATGCGGTAAATGAAGATGGCTGGTTACATACCGGCGATAAGGTGAAGATCGAAAACAACCATATTTATATAACAGGTCGCATCAAAGAAATTCTTGTTTTATCTAATGGCGAAAAAGTCCCTCCGGCAGACATTGAAATGGCGATTACCAATGATCCATTATTTGATCAGATTATGGTTTTAGGTGAGCAAAAACCTTATCTGACTGCCATTATTGTATTGAATACTGATGAGTGGGCGAAATTAGCGATTAAACTCAAGGTTAGTCCGGATAGCTCTCAGATAAACGAAGCAAATGTTATAAACGTCGTCACAGAACGTTTACATGCACAGATGGATGATTTTCCAGGTTATGCTAAAATCTATAAATTTCATAATACCCTGGATCCGTGGACCGTCGAAAATGGATTAATTACGCCTACCCTGAAACTAAAACGTAATGAAATCACGAACTGTTACCAGGATGTAATTGACAGTCTATACGAAGGACATTAGTAAAACATGAGCACTCCCGTCACTAAATTACCTGTTGAAAAACAACCCTCAATACGTGTGCTCGCTATGCCAGCGGATACCAATGCAGCAGGAGACATATTTGGTGGCTGGTTAATGTCGCAAGTTGACATTGCCGGCAGCATCGTAGCCTATCGTTACGCAGCTGGCAGAGTAGTCACGGTAGCTGTCAATAATTTTGTGTTCATAAAACCTGTATTTGTTGGCGATCTGGTTAGTATCTTTGCTGAACTAACGCAGGTTGGTAATACATCGATGACTATAGATATCAACGCATACTCTGAAAGAAAACGAGGTGAAGCAGAATGCCATCTCGTCGCACAGGCAAAATTAACTTATGTTGCCATTGATAAGGACCGTAAACCGCGCCCGATTAGTAAGAATCGCTGAGTATATTTGGTTTTTGTTATGGTAAATTTAAGTTAAGAATGAAATAGAACTACCGATACTGATTAAGCATATATAGAAAACATCATGGGATTAGCTCAAAAAAAATCGGCTCCAACAACAAAGCCACGACCCGATCAACTGGCCAACTTTGTTCCTTTAAAAACACTGGACGCTGAACGACTGCTAGACTTATCGCAGCATGCTAAAATGTTAACTCTACCCAAAAAATCTCGTATTTTTCATATCGGGGACGCTGACAGTCATGTTATTTATCTTTACAAAGGTTCGGTAACGCTTAGAAATGCTAATGAAAAAATTGTCATTACTGCTGGCGACAAAAACTCATTTATGTCACTTGACCCTCATCAGCCTCGTTCTTGTAATGCAACCGCAAATACAGAGGTAACACTAATCTATGTTGAACGTAATTTATTGGATATTTTATTAACCTGGGATCCATATGCCGGTTATCAAGTTAATGAGATTGATGACCAGCCCGGTTACTACGATCAAAATGACTGGATGCTGACTATTTTAAAATCTGCTATTTTTCAAAAGATACCTCCGATAAAAATTCAAGTCATGTTTCAAAAACTGCAAACAATAGCAAAAAACAAAGATGATATCGTTTTCTCTCAGGGCGAAGATGGCGATTATTTTTATTTAATTAAATCCGGTTCTTGCCAGGTTATTCGTGATACAGGTTATGAAAAGAAAAAAAAGATTAATCTAGTTTCAGGTGCCAGTTTTGGGGAAGAAGCGTTGTTGAGTAATTCACCGAGAAACGCAACCGTAAAAATGTTGACTGATGGAGTGTTGTTACGTCTGGGAAAAGAAGATTTTGATGATTTATTTATTGAGCCAATTGTTGAAACTCTTGATTTTGCCCAGGCAGAGGCCATGCACGCCCATGGCGCGCAATGGATTGATGTCCGTCAAGCCGAAGAATATAACACCACCTTCATTCCTGAGAGCATCAATATACCACTTAACCGTCTTCGCGAATCCCTACATGAGATTGATGAAAAGGAACCTTGTATCGTATATTGCGACACTGGCCAACGAAGCGCCTGTGCTGTTTATTTGTTAAATGCTTATGGATATGAGGCCTATGTTCTGGATGGTGGCATCCAGAAGTTAAATGATTTACTCATTTAACAGTCTGGATTTATATTATGGTTTGGCAGCCTTGAACAAACTAAAGAAATTTTCCCCGGTAACTTCTGCTATTTCTTCAGTATGCATATTTCTTAGTTCTGCAACATGTTCGGCAACATGTTTTACATAAGCGGGTTGATTTGACTTCCCTCTAAAGGGGACAGGCGCTAAATACGGAGAATCTGTTTCTATTAACATTTTTTCTATTGGTAGCTTTTTGGCGACTTCTTTCAAGTCCTGAGCATTTTTAAAAGTGACGATCCCGGAAAACGATATATGAAAATTCAGGTCTAATGCTCGCTTGGCCGTTTCCCAGTCTTCAACGAAACAATGCATGACTCCGCCAGTCTCACCCGCATCTTCTTCTTTAAGCACCCTTAAAGTATCTTCGGTTGCATCGCGCATATGTATAATAAGTGGTTTATTGCATTGTTTCGCTGCCGAAATATGGTTTCTGAATCGGTCTCGTTGCCATTCCAGGTCCCCTTCACTACGAAAATAATCTAAACCCGTTTCGCCTATTGCAACTATTTTTTCATGCTCAGCAAGTTTGACGAGCTCATCAGACGTAGGGTCGTGCCCTTCAGTTTCATTTGGATGGACACCTACAGAGGCATAAATATTTTTATGCTGATTAGCTGGCTCCAGCACATCATTCAAGTGCTCCAAATCTATACAAACACATAAGAAATGACTGACGCCATGATCTTTGGCATGATCGAGTGCACCCTCTAATTTTCCATCAAAAGGAGTTAGATCTAACCGATCTAAATGGCAGTGTGAATCTACTAACATAGGGATTTCTTTTTTATAAATTAATGCTGATTACATCGTGTGAGTTTGTCGATCTGACTTTAGTGCGCCAGCGAGATAGGTTTCTATTTTTGTTCGAGCACTACCACCATCTTGTTCGCTAAACTGAACACCAATACCGGCAGCCCGATTTCCCTGGGCGCCTTTCGGAGTAACCCAGACAATTTTGCCGGCTACAGGTAGTTTCTCTTTTTCATCCATGAGTGTTAACAACATAAACACTTCATCACCAAGGGAGTATGCTTTGTTGGTTGGAATAAATAATCCACCATTTCGAATAAAAGGCATATAAGCAGCATATAAAGCACTTTTGTCTTTAATGGTTAACGACAGGATTCCTTGTCGCCCACCTGCTGGCATGCCTTTTGGAAGATTACTCATGTATATCCATCTCCTGCGGAATTATTAGCTTAATTTGTCTTGGTTGAGGCTTGCTGCCACTCTAACATTAGCTCATCCATCACCATTTGTGAATTTAGCGGTGCATGTCTTAGTCGAAGTGCATCAATTAATTGATCCAGGTACGCAAATAAGCCATCTAATTCTACCTTCTTGGCCAGGATCTGCAACTGATCGGCTTTATCGCTATTAACAATTGACTGAAGCTGTTGAAGTTTCATTTTGATTAAGTCGCTTACCCAACTATATATCCACTGTATCGGCGTCGCGATTCCCTGCTTTAATTGTCGATTTTCTATGGAAAGTGGGGATTGTTGACCTAATCCAATGGCACAAAAATGAGTGAAAATAAGCTCTCTTAGCTCCACTTGTTCCGAATTAGCCTGGCTGAAAGCGTTTAAGGGCGCCCCATTGGCCATTGCAAGCAGTGTATTGCTATGGCTGGCAAGCTCGGGGTGCTTGCTATTTAACCAGCTTAACGCCATGTCGTGACTCGGTGGAGTAAAATGAATATGCTGACAACGACTTTTGATCGTTGCTGGTAAAACAGCCAGATTAGAAGTAACCAGGATAATCAGCGTTTTTGCAGGTGGTTCTTCAAGTGACTTAAGCAAGCTGTTTGCTGATGACAGATTCATGGCATCTGCAGGACTAATAATAGCGATTCGATGTTTAGAATAGTGTTGAGCCAGACTAAACCCATCAATGAGCGTCCTAATTTGATCAACTTTTATTTGTTTACCCGGCTCTTCAGGTTCGATTGAAGTGTAATCAGGATGGGTGCCGGCATTAAATTGAATACAGGAGCGGCATTGATTGCAGGCCTGTTCATTATCTGGTGTTTCGCACAGAAGAAAATGTGCAAAATGTTTAGCCGTTGAATATTTACCGAGTCCGTCTAAACCACTAAAAATCAATGCATGAGGTAAGCGATCATCGCTGGCTCGCTGTATCAGACCATGCCATTGTGAATGTGTCCAGGGATAAATCATGGTAGTTGAATTATCATGTTGTTGTGAGCAATTTATTCAGTACACAAGTTAATTCTTTCTGAACTTCAGATAATTCAGGTTCAGCATTAATAATCGCATATTTGTCAGGAGACTGATTGGCACGCAGTAAGTAAGTATCACGTACGCGTTTGAAAAACTCAATATCTTCCAGCTCAAATCGATCCGGTTCACTACGTTTACCTGCCCGCTCTAGTCCAACTTCTATTGGCAAATCAAAAATAAGAGTTAAATCTGGACGGAGGTCACCTTGCACCCAGGATTCTAATTTTTCTATGCGTTGCATTTCGATACCACGGCCACCTCCTTGATAGGCATAAGTCGCATCGGTGAAACGGTCACAGACCACCCAGGTTCCTTTCTTTATAGCCGGGATAATTACTTCATGTAAATGCTGCGCGCGCGCTGCAAACATTAATAAAAGTTCAGTATCACTATGTATGGAATTCTCAGACTTATCCAATAAAATGTTTCGAATCCGTTCGGATAAAGGTGTGCCGCCCGGCTCCCTGGTTTGCAGTACCGTAATACCGTTTGAAGTTAAAAAATTATTTATGAATTCAATATTGGTGCTTTTCCCTGCACCTTCGCCACCTTCAATCGTAAGAAATTTCCCGGGTGAATTTGTGGCCATTATTCTCCACCAGCTTTAAAAGAAGAAAATGATTTTTTTCTTCCTTTTAATTGATATTTTATGACCGCATTATTGTGTTCTTTCAGTGTAGATGAGAAATAATGGCTTCCATCACCTTTTGCAACAAAGTAGAGTGAAGCGCCCTCTTCCGGATGTAATACCGCATTGATTGCATCACGCCCAGGCATAGCAATCGGCGTAGGAGGTAAACCAAAAATTCGATATGTGTTATACGGTGTTTCCTGTTTTAGATCAGAGCGCCTTATATTGCCTTTGTAACGCGCCCCCATGCCATAAATAACAGTTGGATCACTCTGTAAACGCATTCGTTTATTTAAACGTCGTGAAAATACGCCTGCGATGGCCGATCGTTCCGATGCCAGGCCCGTTTCTTTTTCAACAATAGAAGCTAAAATCAAAGCTTCGTATGTATTTTTTATTGGGATCCCGACATCTCTATCATCCCATTTGGTGTGTAAATATTTCTCCATAGATCGAAAGGCACGTTTTAGTATATCTATATCTTTTTCACCTCTTGGGAAATGATAAGTATCGGGCATAAAACGACCTTCGGGATGGAGCCCTGACTGATTAAGTGTGGACATGATTTGTTTATTAGTTTTATTAGTAAGTGTTTGTGAAACATGCTCATTACGTTTGAGGGCATCCAGTACCTGGCTAAAACTCCAGCCTTCAACAATAGTGACGGAGTACTGAATTACATTACCTTTTGCTATTTTTGTTAAAAAAGTTTCAGGTGTAGAACCAGCCTTCAATTCATATTCACCAATATGAATTTTGCTGGCTTGACTCGTCCAGCGTGCATACCAGATGAGATACCGGGGTTGAGTTATTGCCTTTATATCATGCAAATGATTTGCGATACGCGTCAGGTTACTGCCAGACTCGACCTTAACAATTAGTCCTTCCGGTGGTATCGACATCTCAGTCGACATAAACTGTTTAATATCATAGGCCAGCCACGTTATTGCAATGGCAATAACCAATACAACCAACCCGATACTGTAATATATCTTCCTAATCACAATACGGTATCACATCCATAACCCTGGTTCTCAATCGAGACGTTATATCGCCTACGTTCATGATGGTACTATCTAGTTCACAAATCGGCCAGATACCATTGATACTATTGGTTAAAAATAGCTCATCTGACGCCAACAACTCCTCTACAGCCACTTCTTTTATAGTAACTGGTATTTTTTCTTCATCGGCCAATCCAATAACAAATTGACGCATGACACCAGAAACTCCCGAAAGAGTTAGATCTGGCGTAGACATTGCCCCATCTTTAACGAGAAATAAATTATGCGCGGTGGCTGAGATAACTTTACCTGTCTCGTCAAGCATGATTCCTTCGTCATGGCCACTATCGTCAACCTCCATTCGCGCCAGGACTTGTTCCAGACGATTTAGATGTTTTAATCCGGCAAGTCTGCTCTGTTTAGCATAATAAGTTTCACACAATTTAATTCTTATCCCATTTTGACCTAATTGTTTAATATCGGGGCTTCGCTTTACAATTGAAATGATTGTCGTCGGTTCAGAAGGGACTGGTAATGAATAACCACGTGGACCAATACCGCGAGTCACTGTTAATTTTATAATCTGTTGGCAAGACATATCCAGGTGGCTCTTGATCGTATCAAGCAAATCACGGGTGTCATACGGTGAAATATTGAGTTTTTTTAGTGATAATTTTAACCGGCTTATATGATTATCCCATAATGGTACGTGACCATTAACACTTAACATAGTTTCAAACACACCATCACCATAAGCCAAACCTCGATCATGAATTGAGATTTTATTGGTACGCCGTCCATTTACCAAAGTAATCATTCTCATTCTATCCTTGCAACGCCATCAACAGGCCCTTTGCTTTTGAGCGGGTTTCTTCCAGTTCTTTTTCTGGTTTAGAATCTGCGACGATGCCGGCACCCGCCCTAAAGCTAATTTGCTGAGCATGTTTCGTAAAAGTACGAATTAGAATATTTAGATCCATATTACCATTACGGTCAAGATAACCTAATGAACCAGTATATGATCCACGGGGTGTATTTTCTAATTCTGAAATAATTTCCATACAGCGCACTTTAGGACAACCGGTAATGGTTCCTCCGGGAAATACCGCTTTAATGACCTGTCCAGGCATAATGTCTTTCTTTAACTCGCCGACGACGTTAGAGACGATATGATGAACATGAGAATAGCTTTCTAAAACCATTAACTCATCGACCTCGATACTTCCATAGGTGCAAATTCGACCCAGATCATTTCTTTCCAGATCAATCAGCATAATATGTTCCGCACGTTCTTTAATATTATCGAGCAGTTCATCGGATAATTGTTCATCAATTGATTGAACTGAATTTCTAGGGCGAGTACCGGCAATGGGACGTGTTTCTACTCTTGATTCTGAAACGCTGACCAGACGTTCCGGTGAAGAACTAATAATTGAACTGTCGTTATAATTAACTAAAGCTGAAAACGGAGCTGGATTAGATTTACGTAAACGTCTAAATATATCTGCAGACGAGGTATTTTTTTTCAAACGCCCATTCCATAAGCGCGATAGATTTACCTGGAACACATCGCCTTCTTTGATGTAATTCAGGATTTTATTTATTGAGCGAGTGTATTCTTCAGCAGGAGACTCGTTTACTTCTTCCAGGATAGTCGATAGTGCAGTATTTTTTAAGCTTGTTTTTTTCAGATCGGATAAGATTACATCACTAAGTTGATAATAATTTGCTTCCACCACAATATGAGTTTCATCACTTTTATGACAATACACAACAGCCGAAGGTATACGTGCCGCAAAGGCAACAGGTAAAGTTTTATCAAATTCTTTAATATTTAATCTAGGCTCTATTTCATTAACAAGCTCATAGCCAAGATACAGAAACCACCCACCACAAAATGGTAGAGAACTCTTTATATTGGTTCTACTGTTCTGGTATATAAGATCTAACTTCGTTAAAAAATCAGTATTTTCTATGATCTTATCTTCATAAATCAGCTGTTGCTCAGAGTTTTTAATCAAATAAGATTGTGGGAAAGCAAATAGTATATCGTAATCAGTATTATGAGCCTTACTATCAGTATTTTGTGAAGACGATTCAATATAAAAAGGGTAATCAGATGGCTTGTCTTGACATAAAGACAATAAGTCATAACGGCCAGGTAAGGTCGTAATATTATAAGGTTGATCTTCTAACAACCTGGGAGATACTCAGATGGAAAAGTTGATTTAAGCCTGGCGCATTAAACTTTTTTAAATACCAAAGTTCCATTAGTCCCGCCAAAACCAAATGAATTCGATAATGCTGTATCAATATTAATTTCACGAGCCGTATTCGGTACAAAATCCAGATCGCACTCAGGATCCTGATTCATGATGTTTATAGTGGGTGGAGCAACCTGATCACGAATTGCTAAAGAGGTAAATATCGCTTCAATACCGCCGGCGGCCCCTAGCAGGTGTCCTGTCATAGATTTTGTCGAACTCATAGCTATGTTGTTAGCATGATCACCAAACGCGCCTTTGACAGCAAATACTTCAGCTATATCACCAGCTGGTGTAGATGTTCCATGAGCATTGATGTAATTGATATCATCTGAATTAACCTTGGCATTGCGCATCGCATACTGCATGCAACGTTTTGCGCCATCACCACCTTCAGAAGGAGAAGTCATGTGATAGGCATCTCCACTCATGCCATAACCAACGACTTCGGCGTAAATTTTCGCACCGCGTTTTTTAGCAAATTCATATTCTTCTAACACAACAATCCCGGCACCGTCAGATAAAACAAACCCATCGCGATCTTTATCCCATGGACGACTGGCAGTTTGTGGATCGTCATTACGAGTAGATAAGGCACGTGCCGCAGCAAATCCACCGAGACCTGAAGGTGTCGTTGCCATTTCAGCACCACCTGCAATCATTACATCGGCATCACCGTATTCGATTATTCTGGCAGCATCGCCAATACTGTGTGTCGCTGTAGCACAGGCTG
Organism: uncultured Ectothiorhodospiraceae bacterium; assembly: GCA_947260005.1. GTDB lineage: Bacteria > Pseudomonadota > Gammaproteobacteria > UBA6429 > Thiohalophilaceae > SZUA-24. The sequence goes on along the minus strand of CAMYOL010000039.1, from coordinate 5,726 downwards.
TTACCAGAGCAATGTTGGGTCCTTTCATTCCATAGCGAATGGAAACATGGCCTGATACCATATTAATGATTGAAGCAGGAATTAAAAATGGAGAGACCTTACGCGGACCTTTTTTGGAAATAATGTCGTAGTTTTTTTCAATAATACCCAGACCGCCTATTCCAGAACCGATGGCTACACCAACACGTTCCGCATTTTCATCAGTGACTTCCAGGCCTGAATCTTTAATAGCTTCATCAGCAGCAACGATACCGTATTGAATAAAGGTATCCATTTTTTTGGCATCTTTGCTGGTAATAAGATCGCCACCATCAAAACCTTTTACCGAACCACCAAAGCGAACGGAATAATCACTTGTGTCAAAATGTTCTAGTGGCGTGATACCACTCTTCCCGGCAAGTATATTTTCCCAGGACGTTTTTACATTTAACCCTACTGGTGAAACCATTCCCAGCCCGGTTACAACAACTCGACGTTCAGACACGTTTAACTCCAGGTATTAAAAACAAGACAAAACTACAGACAATTAAAAAGGCCGCAGCCACAGCGACGTGGATGCGGCCAGATATTCGATTTATTAAACTTAGCTGTTGTGAGAGTTTATGTAATCGATAGCTTGTCGAACGGTGGTAATCTTTTCAGCTTCATCATCAGGAATTTCTGTTTCAAATTCTTCTTCCAAAGCCATTACCAATTCCACGGTATCGAGAGAATCAGCCCCAAGGTCGTCAACAAAAGAAGCATCTTCTTTTACTTCATCGTCTTTAACGCCTAATTGTTCAATAACAATCTTTCTGACGCGTTCTTCTACACTACTCATGCGTTTACTTCCTCCAAGTTTTACGTTCTTGTTGAACGATGGCCGGCTATTGTATTGGAAAGCTCGCTTCGATGCTACATTTTTACTAGCAAAACTTGCTCATACAGCCATCATTAATATCATACTTATCAATAACTTAGCAAGTGCTAAGCCATATACATACCACCGTTAACATGTAATGTCTCACCAGTGATATAACCAGCCCCCTCAGAGGCTAAAAAAGATACAGCTTTGGCGATTTCGGTGACATCACCCAGACGGTTCATTGGTATTTGCGTCAACAGCGCGGCTCTTTGCTCATCTGCCAGCGCCTTGGTCATATCAGTGTCGATAAATCCAGGGGCAACGACATTGACCGTAATACCACGCGAACCCACCTCACGAGCCAATGATTTGCTAAAGCCAATCACGCCCGCTTTTGCTGCACCATAATTGCTTTGGCCCGCATTACCCGAGACACCCACCACTGATGCGATACTAATTATACGGCCTTTACGTGCTTTCATCATGGATCTCATACAAGCACGCGAAACTCGAAATAATGACGTTAAATTAGTCTGCATAATCGCATCCCATTCTTCGTCTTTCATACGCATCAATAAATTGTCACGAGTTATACCCGCATTGTTAACCAAAATGCTTGGTGCACCAACACCGTCAGTCATTTCTTTAAGGACTGCATCGATACTACTTTGATCAGTCACATCCAGTTTCAAACCCTGACCTTTACCTTCTGCAGATTTCAGGTATTCAGTAATGGATTGTGCACCTTTATCTGATGTGGCCGTACCAATAACGGTCGCGCCCTGGGCAGCCAGCTCTAACGCAATAGCCTGTCCAATCCCACGACTGGCGCCGGTCACTAATGCAATTTCATTTGTTAAAGACATAATATTTCCTTATCAAATTTTATTAAAATTCTTTAAGACGATCCCAGTTGTGATTGCAGTGAATCAGACGTATTCAATGCAATATGGGTTAAGGATTTATCGATTCGCTTATTCAAACCCCATAATACTTTACCAGGCCCGCATTCCGCTATGGTATCAACGCCTTGTGCCGCCATCGACTGAATGACCTCGACCCAACGTACGGGTTGATATAATTGTTTAATTAAGGCTTGTTTGATGTCATCAGAGCTATCAGGTGTCTCAACATCAACGTTGTTAATAACAGGTATATTAGGTTGATTAAATTCTACATTTTTTAAATCGGCTGACAATTTTTCTGCTGCGGGTTTCATCAGCTGGCAATGTGACGGTACACTCACAGGAAGCATCACAGCCCGTTTCGCCCCTGACGTCTTGGCAAGTTCTGCGGCGCTTTCAACCGCTAATGTCTCACCAGCAATAACCACCTGACCAGGAGAATTAAAATTTACCGCTTCAACTATTCCTTTTGTGCTTGATTCAGAACAGACTGCACGTACGGCATCATCGTCCAACCCTAAAATTGCCGCCATTGCGCCTGTACCTGTTGGAACAGCTTGTTGCATATAACGCCCACGAGCAGAAACTAACTTTATTGCCTGTTTGAAATCAATCACACCCGCACAAACCAGGGCGGTATATTCGCCCAGGCTATGACCGGCCATCACAACCGGAACCATCCCATTATTGTCTTGCCACACCTTCCAGGTTGCAACACCGGCCGCCAACATTACCGGCTGAGTTATATCAGTTGAATTAATTTTATCATCAGGACCATTAGTCACTATGTCCCATAGATCACAATCTAATACAGATGAGGCATCATCAAAAACAGATTTAATTAATGGGTAAGCTGAAAACATGTCCGACATCATGCCGATCTTCTGCGAACCCTGGCCTGGAAATACAAACGCTAAATTCATTGTTCTACCTAAATTATATTTTTTCTTAGTTATAATTTTATTGTATAAATATTTTTATAGGATCTAATATTTTAAAAGTGCTGAACCCCAGGTGAAACCACCACCAAAGGCTTCAAGCAATAATGTTTCGCCTCGTTTAATGCAATCTGTTCTTACTGCTACATCGAGCGCTAAAGGTATTGATGCAGCCGAGGTGTTGCCATGTTCGTGTACCGTCACCACAACATTATCCATGCCCATTTTTAATTTTTTCGCTGTGGCTTGAATGATGCGGATATTCGCCTGATGAGGCACCAACCAGTCTATATCTGATTTTTGCATGTTATTTTTCGCCAGAGTCTCATCGACTATTCTACCCAGTGTATTAACGGCCATTTTAAAAACTTCATTGCCGAGCATCACCATTTTAGCCTGACCCTGTTCAATTAATTCAGGATGCTCTGAAATACCAGCTGGCACTGTTAACAGGTCTTTATATTTTCCATCTGCATGTAAGTGGGTCGATAATATTCCAGCCTCTTCACTTTCCTGCAAAATGACTGCTCCAGCTCCATCACCGAATAATACGCAGGTTGAACGATCTTCCCAGTTAATAATGCGTGATAATGTTTCTGCGCCAATAACTAAAGCCGTTTTTGCCTCACCGGTTTTAATGAATTTTTCTGCCACTGAAAGAGCATAAACAAAACCGGTACATACTGCTTGCACATCGAATGCGGCACATCCATGGATATCAAGCCGTTCCTGTAATAAACATGCGGTGCTGGGAAAAATACGATCAGGTGTGGTTGTTGCTACGACGATTAAATCAATATCCGATGTATTAATGCCCGCTGCTTCAATGGCTGCACGTGCCGCACGTTCAGCTAAGTCACAGGTAGTCTCATCGTCATTAGCAATGTGGCGTTTTTTAATGCCGGTACGCTCAGTAATCCACTCGTCAGTTGTATCCACCATTTTTTCTAAATCATGGTTTGTTAATACTTTTTCTGGCAAGTAAGAGCCGGTTCCGATTATGCGTGCGTAACTCAACTCTCTTCCTTTACCTGATCAAGCTGACCTTCTAATTCTTTTCGTATCATATTAGGGACGTCTTTAATGACTTCCTGACGTGCCTCAAGTATAGCTTTACCAAATGCATACTGATCTGCACCGCCATGGCTTTTAATTACTATACCATTAAGCCCTAACAAACTTGCGCCATTATATGCCCGGGGATCTAAACGTTTACCAAAGGCCTTTAATACGGGCATAGCTATTATGGCTATTAATTTATTTAACATGTTACGTTTGAATTCGGCTTTCAAATAGGTAGCAAACATTTTGGCAACACCTTCGCTTGTTTTAAGCATCACATTACCAATGAATCCATCACATACAACTACGTCAGTTGGGTTCATATATATGCCATCGCCTTCAATAAATCCAACATAGTTAAGACTGCATTCATTAAATAAACGGGCGGCTTCTTTGACTCGTTCGTTTCCTTTAATCTCTTCTTCACCAATATTAAGTAAACCAACGGTTGGGTTGGGATTGTCATCAACAGCACTGGTTAATACTGAACCCATAACTGCAAACTCCAGTAGATGTTCAGCGGATGAGTCAACGTTGGCACCTAAATCCAAAACATGAGTGTGCCCTTTTACGGTTGGTAAAGTTGTACAAATTGCAGGGCGATCAATGCCTGGCAATGTCTTAAGTACAAATCGTGCCGTTGCCATTAACGCACCAGTATTACCTGCGCTAACCGCAGCCTGAGCGCTTCCATCTTTTACCAAATTAAGAGCCACCCGCATTGATGAGTCTTTCTTTTTGCGTAAAGCATGGGATGGTAAGTCATCCATCTCAACCGTTTGAGAAGCATGTTGGATAGACAGGCGTTCACTTACACTGGCGTCAATAGACTTTAATTCTGATTCAAGTCGAGATTTATCGCCTACGAGAATTAATTTAAGATCTTCCTGACGTTTTAATATATGAACTGCTGCTGGAACCGTGACGTCTGGCCCATGATCACCACCCATCGCATCCAATGCGACAACTATGTGGTCTTTATTGTTATGTTGAGACATATAATTTGTCTTTGTATAAAGAACTACGGGACATGATATTCATGTCCCGTAGTTCTTTATATAATTGGTGGATTCCGTTTAATCGTTGTTATTGGTTTCAATAACTTTACGACCACGGTAATAACCATCAGCACTTACATGGTGACGCAAGTGAGTTTCACCTGAAGTAGGCTCTATAGATAGAGTACGTTCAGATAATGAATCATGTGAACGACGCATACCACGTCTTGATGGTGTTACTTTGCTTTTTTGCACTGCCATAATGTTGCCTCACTACTTAAAAATTAGTCATCTCTTTTCAACTTAGCCAATACCGCAAAAGGATTTGGTTTCTCTTCCTCTGGTACCTTTTCTTCATCTAAGCCATCATTTATAAATCTGGCGGCTTCACAATCACTCAGCTCATGCATCGCAATGGTTGGTAACGCCAGGAGGAGTTCATCCTCAATCACATCATTTAGTTTTAGTGGGATCGATTCCACCAAATAGGGTTCATGCTGTAGCGGCATTTTAGCCGACTCTTGCTCAGATCTCACCCACGCCAACTTGATGCGTAAATCAATTGGGTAATCATATCGTTCAAGGCAGCGTTGGCAAATCAGTGCCAGGCTTGCCTTGAGATGTCCCACAACCTGTGGAACGCCAAAATCATCAATATCGAAGTCTAACACAACCGCAACTTTTCCAGAATCCACTTTCAAAAGCGGTTGTAAGCGCTTGAATTGCTTGAGTGGAATCTCCCCTTCTAGATGAGCCCTCGATTCGGTAAGCCGAAAAGGGTCGATTTCGTGGGGCAGTCGCACAATATGCTTTGACATAGGCCGCGAATTCTAACGATCCGCCTGATCCGTGTCAAAAATATGTAGTGTTTTCACGTACTTTTATGGCCTTTTCTTACCTTTTTATTAAACTTGACATAGCCCCCACCCAGGTTGGCAGAATACCCGTTCAAGGGAGCCTGAATGATTAAAAAGATACT
>CAMYOL010000038.1 GCA_947260005.1 uncultured Ectothiorhodospiraceae bacterium | reverse complement strand
GCGATTCTAATAAAGCTTTGACACGGGCTCAGACAATGAACTTTGATTTGTTTTTGTCAGATTATCGTATGCCGGATATGGATGGAATTCAGTTTCTTAGCAAAGTTAGGCAAATTCAGCCGGAATCAATGCGATTAATACTCAGTGGTTACACTGATCTGGAAGCACTACTGGGTGCCATTAATAAGGCCGAAATTTACCGTTTTATTAATAAACCATGGCAGGATTACGAATTGATTTCTACCCTTGAGCAAGCTTTGGAACATCGTAGAATTCTAGTCGAGAATCGCAGGCTTGCAGATCAAGTGCGAGAACAGCAACAAGAATTGGATAAACGCGGCGAGGCACTTAAAGATTTATGTCTTAAACACCCTGCTTTAGTAGAGATTAACTGGTCAGAGGATGGCTCAATCATTCTTGATAGTAATAACGTATAAAATAATATGATATTAGTTCAAGGGTTTTCATTTCGGAGAGTAAAATTATTTACCATAAAAAAATCTGGTATATGTATGAAACATATTATTTATAACATAATTATTATTTAAGCTCGCAGCTAGATATTACTATACTGTTTAATTGCCAGCTTGAGGTTCTAAATGTCATTAAAAAATTAAGAAGAATTTTGCTTTTTCATTACTGCGTTAAAGATACGTTCGGCAATTTTTAATGATAAAATGTAGTTAAACGCCTTATTGCGAAAGGCCTGAATAACCCCAATCAAAAGGGATGTGATCATATATATTATGACTACCAGAGTGGTAATTGTAACAATTCGGTGAGCGTCGTGTTCAGTAGTAGGATACAATGATAAATAACCTGCGAATAACAGACTTGCGATGACCATAAATAATTGAACGGTAAAGGCCAGATCCGCAGCCCGTAATGCGATCAATTGGGCTAGCTCCATCTTGCGCCAATAGAAGATAAAAAATAACATTAGGGGCAATATCGTGCTGGCCACAGGATGCGCAAAAACACCGGCTACAGCCATAATGGGTGCTAGCGCTGCATAGTTTTTTTCTTGCTGGAACATGAATGATACCACTTATAAATTTTGTCTGACTACATTAGCATATGTATGAATTTCCACAATATAGATTAAAATTTCCTATATGATAAAGACGCTTTTTTAATGCAATATAAATGCTAGGCAAGTAAGTTAACAAAGACAGAATAATGTTATTTCGATACACTCCCTCTACTTATGTCAATTGCGAATTTCAAGCAGATACCGTTCTACAAGATGTGTAGTCATACGAAATAGTTATGAGCCAATATTTTGAAATTCACCCGGACAATCCGCAGTTACGTCTGATTCAAAAATCGGTCGACATGATTCGTAACGGAGCGGTCATTGCGTACCCAACGGACTCTGCGTATGCATTAGGCTGCCATATAGGCGATAAAAAAGCGCTTGATAAGATACGAGCAATTCGCAAGGTGAATGATAAGCATAATTTCACCCTGGTATGCCGGGATCTTTCGGAAATTGCAACATATGCTAAGGTTGATAATGCCGTGTATCGGTTTTTGAATGCTCACACGCCTGGCGCTTATACTTATATACTAAAAGCAACGCGTGAAGTTCCTAAACGCTTATTGCATCCAAAACGTCGTACAATCGGTATTCGTGTCCCGGATCACAAGATTGTGCATTCATTATTAGCTCAACTGGGTGAGCCAATAATGAGTACGACATTAATTTTACCCAATGCAGAGCTACCCATGACCGAAGCTTATGATATTCGGGATACTCTGGAGCACCAACTGGATTTGATCATTGATGGTGGACATTGCGGGTTGGAGCCCACGACGGTCATTGATTTGACGGAGCACCAACCTCAGTTAATTCGTGAAGGCTGTGGTGATCCAACCCCATTTTTACTCTAAGCATTGCATAATTAGGCGAAGCTCGTTCGAGTTCGCTATAATGGCTTTTTTCTACGTTATTTATTATGGAGTTTTCATTGTCTAATTTGCCCAACCAACAGCACCGGGTATTGTCGGGTATGCGTCCGACTGGAGCTTTACATCTAGGTCATCATCATGGCGTCTTAAAAAATTGGGTAAAGTTACAGCATGAGTACGAATGCTACTTTTTTGTTGCTGATTGGCACGCATTAACGACGCACTATGATGATGTAGCCGTGCTCGGCGATAGTGTCTGGGATATGGTAATCGACTGGCTAGCGGTAGGCGTAAATCCAGGTTCAGCCTGTTTGTTTCTTCAATCGCAAGTTCCGGAACATGCCGAATTACATTTGTTACTGTCGATGATCACTCCGCTAGGATGGTTGGAAAGGGTACCAACCTATAAAGATCAACAGGAAAAATTAAAGGAAAAAGATTTAGCAACCTATGGGTTTCTGGGATATCCCCTGTTACAAAGTGCCGATATTCTGGTTTACAAGGCTGGTATGGTGCCAGTAGGCGAGGATCAAGTTGCCCACGTTGAGATGACACGCGAAGTAGCCAGAAGGTTTAACCATATCTATGGTCGCGAAATCGGATATGAGGATAAGGCGCTGGCGGCCATTAAAAAAATGGGCAAGAAAAATGCCAAACTGTATAACGATCTACGCAAAAAATTTCAGGAACAAGGCGATGAAGAGGCGGTTGAGACAGCGCGTGCTTTATTAGATGCACAACAAAATATCACTTTGTCAGATAAAGAACGCTTGTATGGTTATCTTGAAGGCGGGGGACGGGTCATTTTACCTGAGCCTGAGGCACTGCTGACTCATGCGGCTAAAATGCCGGGGCTGGATGGCCAGAAGATGTCCAAGTCCTATCAAAATACGATAGCCCTACGTGAGCCACAGGATGACGTGGCTAAAAAATTGAAAACCATGCCAACCGATCCTGCGCGAGTGCGACGTAATGATCCTGGAGATCCAGAAAAATGCCCGGTCTGGCAATTCCACTTAGTTTACTCAGATGATGAGACTAAAAATTGGGTTGTGGAAGGTTGTAAATCAGCCGGAATAGGCTGTGTCGACTGCAAATCCCCTGTGATTGAGGCGGTTCTTGAGGAACTTAAACCTATCCAGGAACGGGCGCGAGAGTTTGAGGAAGATAAGGCTTTGGTACGCAATATCATCCACGAAGGTGGTGAAAAAGCCCGCGACGTTGCCCGTCAGACGCTTATAGAGGTGCGTTCTGCGATGGGTCTGGAGTACTGAAAACCCGATCGCAGAAACGCTCTAACTTATTGATTTCATTAGAGTAAAAAAATCTTCATCCAGTGGGACAAAAAGAGCAAACTAGGGTAGCATAGGTTGGCATGACCGAAGTTGAACAGCAAAGCGCACCCGAGCAGCAAGAAATGCCCTTTGCCGTTGTGCAGGGCGTACCTTATACCAATCTGCCCAAAGATTTGTATATTCCCCCTGATGCACTTGAGGTGTTTTTGTCTGAGGCCTTTGAAGGTCCGCTCGATCTGCTGCTCTATTTAATCAAACGCCAGAATCTGGATATTCTCAACATCCCGATTGCCGAAATCACTCGCCAGTATGTCGAATACGTGGATATTATGAAAGATCTGCAGCTTGAATTAGCGGCAGAATATCTTGTCATGGCCGCTATGTTGGCTGAGATAAAGTCTCGGATGTTATTACCACGTCCTGTGGAAGAGGATGATGAGGATGATCCCCGGGCCGAATTAGTGCGGCGTTTGCAGGAATATGAACGCTTTAAACAAGCTGCTGAGGATATGAATGAATTGCCGCGTGTCGAACGTGATCTCAATCCTGTTGAACTCGTGGTACCCGATCGCAAGGTCGTAAAATTTCCTCCACGAGTGGAGATGAAAGATCTGATGTATGCATTACGTGATGTGATGGTTCGAGCCGATAATTATGCCCATCATCATATTGAAATGGAGCCATTATCGGTACGAGAACGTATGTCGAATGTATTACAAACGCTTGGTAGCGAAAAATTTACTGATTTTGCCCAACTTTTTACACCGGAAGAAGGACGTGCGGGTGTGGTTGTCACCCTGCTTGCCGTGTTGGAATTACTGAAACAGTCACTAATAGAATTAGTGCAAGCCGAAGCCTTTGGTCAGATACATGTGAAAACGAAAGGTGCCAATGAAGTGGATGACTCACCGGCAGCGAATGACGAAGCGTGACATAGGCACCATTTTTTTAGAATAATTTTGAATAAGATTGAAAATAATTATGGATGTTAAAACTCTAAAGCCAATATTAGAATCATTAATTATGGCCTCAGCCAAGCCGATCAATATTGATCGTATGCTTTCCTGTTTCTCTGAAAAAGAAGTGCCCGATAAAAAGACATTGCGTAGTGCACTTAAACAATTAGCTGAAGACTATGCTAAATCAAGTGTTGAATTAAAAGAAGTGAGCAGTGGTTTTCGTTTTCAGGTTCGCAAAGATTACGCAAGCTGGGTCGCTAAGCTGTGGGAAGAAAAACCAGCTCGTTATTCTCGCGCACTGTTAGAAACCTTATCTCTGGTTGCCTATAAACAACCGATTACACGAGGTGAGATTGAAAAAATTCGTGGTGTTAGTGTCAGCTCGCAGATAATGAAAACCTTGATGGAACGCGAGTGGGTACACATCGTTGGTCATCGTGATGTGCCAGGTAAACCGGCGATCTATGCAACGACCAAAGAGTTTTTAGATTACTTTAATCTGGCTTCGTTGGAGGAGCTTCCACCTCTGGCAGAAATTAAAGATATCGACAAAATTAATGGTGAGCTTGATCTACCTGAGCCTTCAGATGGCGCTTCACCCAAAGATCAATCTACTGAAAACCAAGCACAAACTAATCAATCTGAAACTGAGCAGGATTCGACTAAGCAGAATTCGACTGGGAATGATGACTCTGCCACGGTTGTGAACCTTGAAACAGAGGAAGGTTTGGAGGTTACAACGGATAAGAAAAGTACTGACGAAGTTAACGTCGCTGAGGCGATGACCGCTGAGCACTGATTCACACAAAGACAAACCACCCGCATCTGCTACGGGTGAGAAACTTCAAAAAGTTTTAGCTAACCAGGGTTTTGCCTCTCGACGAGAGATAGAGCGTTGGATCAGTGATGGTCGAATAAAAGTTAATAATGAAATTGCCAAATTAGGCGACCGGGTCACTGAGCACGATAAGATAGCGGTCGACGGTCGATTTGTGATTCGCAAAGAACAGACGAAAACACGTGTCTTGATGCTAAACAAACCAATTGACTATGTGTGCACCCATAACGATCCACAGTCAAGACAAACGGTCTTCTCTCTCTTACCTAAACTACACCATGATCGTTGGATTAGCATTGGCCGCCTGGACATCAATAGTTCCGGTTTATTATTATTTACTAATAATGGGGAGCTTGCTAACCGATTTATGCACCCTAAGTATGAGCTCGAACGCGAGTATGCGGTGCGTGTATTAGGACAAGTTAATGAAGAAACCCTAAAAATTTTACAATCTGGTGTTGAACTAGATGACGGCGAGGCAAAATTTGTTACAATCTGTGACGCAGGTGGGCAGGGAGCAAATCACTGGTATCACGTCACTTTGAAAGAAGGGCGTAATCGTGAGGTACGACGTTTATGGGAAGCGGTGGGTCACAAGGTTAGCCGTTTGCATCGAATACGTTATGGTCCTGTTCAACTGCCGCGCTCGATTAAACCGGGCCGTTATCAGGAGTTGGAGTCAAGCACAACGGATTTGCTACTGGAGTTTGTTGGGCTAGCCAAACAGGAAGAACAAGAAAAATTGTCTGGCAAACCGAACAAGCATCGTCGTGGCACGCAGTACAAACCACGTAAGAAACGAAGATAATAACAGGCACGAATAGAGTTAGATTTTGACAAGGAGATGTCAGGTACAGTTAACACTATGGAATGTGTACTGACTCAATATTCTAAAGCCTGGATGAGGTGTCCTATGCGTATTTCGACAATCGCAATAGTCGCCTTTGTGTTGTTCGTGGTCAGTCTACCGTTCTATGCTCATGCATCGCATGCAGCAGAAGAACGTTTCGAAAATCTATCGACACGTGAAGGCGTCACGGTACCTTCCTGGGTGATTTCACCCGGGAAGGTTCATGCTTGTGTTATATTATTTTCAGGTGGTAGTGGACGACTAAAGATTGACGAAGCTGGAATAGGAAAAACAGGTAACTTTTTAATTCGAAGTCGTTATCATTTTGTTGAACAAGGATTGGTGACCTTAATCCCTGACGTACCTTCTGATCAAGGAGACCTGGTTGTTCTTTGTATCGGGCAGGATCATATTACTGATGTGAAAAAAATGATTGCCTGGTTACGAGCCAGTTATCCAGATAAACCGGTTTGGCTTGTTGGAACCAGTCGGGGAACAATTTCAGCGGCAAGCGTGGCGGCACACGTAAAAGGACAAGAAGGGCCGGATGGGATAGTGTTGAGTGCAACAGTAACTCGACGAAGTCATTCCGGGAAAGATTCTGTTTATTCAACAGCGATAGAAAAGATCAAAGTTCCAAGTTTGCTTGTCCATCATGAGAAAGACGAATGTTATGTGACTCCGTATGAAGATATCCCTGAATTATTATCAGATTTATAGTCTGTCCGGGAAAAACAAATCAAATCTTACACCGGAGGAAGAAATAAGGGCCATGATTGCCGAGGAAAAAGTTATCATGGCTTTAATGGCATTGAAGAAGAAGTGGTTAACGATATTAGTGACTGGATTAAGTTACACAAAGGAATGAATAATATTATCTCGCTGTTTTCAATCTAGTGCCTACCTTCTATTCTATTTACACTCGTTTATTGAGGCGCTATGGTCCACAATCCTGGTGGCCAGCGGATTCAAAATTTGAAGTGATGGTGGGAGCCATTTTAACTCAGAATACCAGTTGGCTAAATGTCGAGAAGGCATTGGATAATCTTAAAAAAAATGATTGCTTAAGCTGTGATGCTATTCTAAAGCTTAAGCCAAATAAATTAGCAGTACTCATTAAGTCATCGGGTTACTTCAATGTTAAAGCGCAACGACTTCAGAACTATTGTGAGTGGTTTTCTCGTCAAAAAAATCCTGATACCCGTGCGACAGATGAATTACGGACAGACTTATTATCAATTAATGGAGTGGGTCCGGAAACAGCTGATGATATATTGCTTTATGCTTTTCACCGCCCGGTATTTGTGATTGATGCATATACTCGAAGACTGTTTTCACGATTAAATCTAGTTTATGCGCAAGACTCTTATGAAGACTTACGTTTGTTATTTGAGAAAAAATTAGCAAAGCAGAAAAACAAAGTAAAATTATTTAATGATTATCATGCCCTGATTGTTCGTCATGCGAAGGACATTTGTCTGGTCAGAAACCCGGATTGTGAAAGTTGCTGTTTACAACGACAGTGCAGTTATAACGAATGATTGACTAGCCAGCCTGGCGCATTTGATGTTTTGAACGTAAGGTAAATGGTACCAAAGCTTTAGGTAAATTAACGAAATCTCCGAGTAATACAACAACCTTGTTGATGTCTCCAGAAGCAATTTTCATTAGGGATTGAATGTTCTTTTCATTATCCAGTGCGTCATTAAAATCACGAAGTATATAGACACCAAAGTGTTTGCTGCCTTCAATATGGGAAAGCAGTTCATTTTCAGGGCCAGTGCGAGGAATTTTTATGTGAGATGCGCCTATGCGATGTAGGCCCTGAGTATCTTCCCAATAATAAAAGGCTTTATTACTGAAACGACTGAGCTGAGTAAATAAGTCAGTGACCCGATCTGGATCATAGGTCTCTATGCTGACTAAGCGAAAATTCGCATCCAGCATCTGATCAAGTTGGTCCAGATAATTCATAAAAAAGCCCCTATCGTCGTGGCATACACATAATACTGTCGTATTTTAACGATAAAACTTGAAGGACTCAGTAAATATTGCGAAATATTTCAAAAATTTACAATTGAAAGCTTGGCAGAACGGCTAGTTTACCGTTCTGCGTAGCTATGTACTTGATTTCTACCAGCTTTTTTAGCCTGGTAGAGGGCTGCATCGGCTTTATTGAATAATCTGGCCGCACTGTCTCTCCGGCCCAGATAGGCTGCGCCAATACTTACTGACAAATCCAGATCTTTTTCATTATAAACAAAGGGATAGGCCTGTACCGCTGCTCGGATCCGCTCCCCAACCTGACGGGCGCCATCCATATCTGTACCTGAGAGGACAAGGGCAAATTCTTCACCACCATAGCGAAAAAGCATGTCACTCACTCGCATGGTTTCTTTTATGCATGTAACGAGGGTCTTTAAAACCATGTCTCCGGCGCTATGACCCAGGCTGTCATTAACTTGCTTGAAGTGATCAATATCAACAATAAGCAGTGACAGGTGATTATCATGGCGATGAGATAACTCGACTTCTCGATCGAGGCAACGATCCATTGAGGCACGATTATTTATGCCTGTGAGGCTGTCCATTTGTGCTGAAATAAGTGCTTTTTGGTATTGGATGGCGTTACGAAGAGGATAGACAAGATGAAAAATGAAGTTTTCTAATTGCTCCATTTCATCTTCAGAAAAACGCTTATTACGGGTAAATTTTAATTCACCGAGTCCATCAGAGGCGATACGTAAACGATAGGCACAACTATGGCGTTCCAGTTTACCAATTTTAATATCTAAATCCATGGTAGCAAACTCGTATTGAATGCCACCAAAGGGGACGATTTCACGAACCGATTCGACAAAATATTGCAGAATGCTTTCGATTTCCAGCGATGTTTGCAGTAAACCCGCAAGCTTTAAGGTACGTTGAAGCTCAGGGATATCAAAATCGGCAACATTTGCTATCGAATCATGTTGTGTCTTTTTTGCTTGCGGTTCGTTTCGACCCGTTATTGTGTGTATAGCCATACTGTGTTCACTCTTATCGCTCAATTGTGTCGTGCTAACGCAAGTTATGCGAATCTTGTGCCAGTCAATAAACTCGAATCTGTGATCTGAATCAGCTAATAAATCAATAGCTTAGCTGTGGTTAATCATGGGATCGTTCAATTAGTCAATTTTCTGTCAGGGATTGCGCGGCAGGATCCCAGCTAAAATGCTTGCCGTTCGGCCAGCTTATGCCGGAATCCATGAGGTATAAGAAGGGTTTTGTGACATCTTCAGGGCGAAGATGTTGAGTTGGATCAATGCCAGGCAGGGCCTGACGTAACAAGGCTGTATTGACTGGACCTGGATCAACCGAGTTTAGATGTATATTAGTATTGGTTTCCCATTCATCAGCAATAGTCTCAATCAAGTTCAGACAGGCTGCTTTCGGACTCGAGTTCGATCCCCAGTATGCACGTCCGTGTTGTGCAGCCTGATTGCTTACATAAATACAGGATGCCTGTTCCGATTGATTCAGTATTGAGGAACAATGCTTTAATAATAAAAAATTGGCGTTTAAATTTATTTTAACCGCACGATTCCATTGATTGAAATCGGTATGAGTGATGGGTCCATGTTGCCCAAGCACCGAAGCGTTAAGAATTAAACCATCAAGGTGGTTAAAGTTATCGGCAATCGCTTGAGCTAATAACTGATAATCTTGTTCTTCTGCATTCTCTAGATCCATCGGAAACAGGGCCGGTTGCGGTCCACCTTTTTGTTCTATGTCATCGTATACTTTTTCGAGTTGTTTTACGGATTTGTCTAATAAAATTATTGTTGCGCCGAGTTCAGCTAAATTGACTGATAGACTATGCCCTAATTCATCAGCCGCTCCAGTGATAAGAATTGTTTGTCCATCAAGTGCTTTTTCATCAGGTGCGTAGTCAATAATGGAAATGGTCATGTTTGTCATTTAAGTGTCTTTAATGTTGGTTGATTAATTCTGCGGTATGTTTACCGCTTAACACTGCAGATTCAATGGTGGCAGGATAAAATGATTTGGTATAGTCACCTGCCAACCACAAACCATTAATTCGTGTTTTATTATTAGGTCTTAACAAATCGATACCTACCCGGCAGCTGTAGGTTGCGCGTTTTTCGCGAATGATCTTTATATCATCAGCCTGGGGCCAATGTGGAAAACAGTTCGCAAGCTCAGACTGAATGGTTGATGCAAGTTGTTCATTATCCAATTGCATATGAGGCCCTGGGCCACTAATAACGACGGCTATCAAACCGGCCTGACCAGCAACATCCCGGCTAACAATCCATTGAGATGTGGTACCCAGCAATGCCTGGATTGGTAAGTTTGGACGAACACTGGCAGGGTATTTTACATAAGCGGTGACGATAGGATTATAACTGAAGCTATTTAGATTATAGGCAATATCATGTAACGCAGGATGATCTTTAATAAGTGGTAGACATGCATGTGGAGGTAAGGCAAGCACAACATGGCCCGCTTTATAGACGTCCTTATCACAACGGACACCGGTAACATGACGTTGGTTAATATTGATTTCAGTAACACGCTTGCTTAAATGGATAATCCCGGAGTGTTTTTCGATAAACTCAGACGCCGGGTCAGGTAATATTGAGCCTAAATCAACTTTTGGAATAATGATGTCGGCATCTTTGTGAGAGCGACAAAATGTGTCATGTAATACGCGAACAAATACTCTGGCAGAGGCTTCGTCAATCGGGGTGTTTAAGCTAGCGAGACAGATTGGTTCCCATAGTGCTTTGATGTTATTTTCAGTCTGTTTTTCTTTTTTAAGTAACTCACTAACACTGATATCATTTTCATAAAATACAGAATTAGAAAATAATTTTGAACCGAATATTAATGCGCGCCATTTATCTTTAGCTGAAAAGCCTTTTGCTTTTAATAAGCCAATGAATAAATTTAACGGTGTTAATAATGCGGGTAGCTGTAGGTTAAATTTTTTACCGCCACAATATTGGAATAATAAATCCAGTGGTCGCCGATCCAGGGTTTCAGTAGTAGAAATATTCAATTTTTTTAAAATTGAAAAAGTTTCTCGGTATGCGCCGATTAAAATATGTTGGCCATTATCAACAGGTTGTTTGTCGAAGGCGACGCGACGAGCACGACCTCCAAGTTGACGGGCAGATTCCAGCAATGTTATTTCGTAGCCCTGGCGGGCAAGTTCAGTTGCGCAAGTTAGTCCAGCCCAGCCACCGCCGACGACGATTACCGATTTTTTAGGTGTGTCGTTAGGCATGTTGTTTTAAATATTGTTTGTAGATCTTGTTTTCAGCACTTTTGGTGCGCCAGGCAATCCATATTTTTCTAAGTGATGAAAGTCGGATACGATGTTTTAATACCTGGTAGTCATCGTTAATTATTTCATTGAGCAGGGCATGATATATAGCAGCCATGATAATGCCCGCTCGTTGTGTGTATCGATCACTGTCTGGTAAATGTAAAAATGCTTTATCATAAAAACTATTGGCGCGCTCAGCCTGAAATTTCATCAGCTTTTTAAAAGCGGCGTTATTATTCTGAGTCTTTATGTCATGCTCTGTGACACCAAATTTCTCCAGTTCGTCCTGAGGGATATAAATGCGATCGTTTTTGTAGTCGTCATAGACATCTCTCAAAATATTTGTAAGCTGGAATGCCATACCCAGATCGTTGGCATATTTTAAGGTTTGACGATCCTGATAGCCAAAGATTTCAGCTGATATCAAGCCGACTACACTGGCAACACGATAACAATATAGACTTAAATCTTTAAAGCTGGCATAGCGCTGTTGTTGTAAATCCATTTGCATACCATCTATGATTTCAGTGAAATATTCTTTTGGTATGCTAAAAAGTTCTAGTACCGGCTTTAATGCCATGGTAATTGGATGTTGAGGTACTGCGTTATAGAGGTTATCAATCTCGTGATGCCACCAATTTAATTTAGTGGCTTTAACCTGTGGATCACCTGGGGCGTCAACGATGTCATCAACTTCTCGACAAAAGGCATAAACTGCCGTTATAGCCTCACGTTTTTGATCGGGTAGCGATAAAAAACTGTAATAAAAACTGGAACCGCTTTTGGCGGCCTTATTTTGACAATATTCTTGCGGTGTCATCCGTGGGAGTATCTGCTAGTTGGGTATTTAGGATATATTAGCATGCGATTAACCCGGGCGAAAATAAATACTTTTAGCCAGCAAGCTTAATGCATCAGTTCGACTCAATGTGGGGCGCAAGAAGACATTGCTTCTTTTTTGGCATTTTTCGCAAATTAATAAACCCCCGTTGATAGTGAATTTTATCACCCACTTCAATCGGCCTCGCAAATGGTTAACCAGTGGTGCCCCTTGTAACAGCATCTGTTTGGAACGTTCCAGTTGGAAACCAACAATAGATTTGAGTTCTTCTGAATTCTTTCGTGAGGCGATGGATTGTTCGGAAACAGAATATTTTAATAGCTCATTTTGTGGAAGGTAGATTCGGTTTCGTTGCTGAAAATCTTCGTCAATATCTTGCATAAAATTAATGAGTTGAAGAGCAGTACAAATATTATCCGATAATCTTGCCGTTTGATCTGTATAGACACCATGTATGCGTAGAACCAGTTCACCAATAGGATTAGCTGAATGCTGACAATAGTATAATAGTTCATCAAAGCTTGAATAACGATTTTTTTCAACGTCCATACGAAATGCTTGAAGTAGCTTCCTAAACGGGAGTAGGGGAAGATTGTATTCATTTATCGTGTCAGCCAGAGCAATAAAAGTTAAATCGTCGATGGGTTTGTTATGCTCGACATCATCAAGATATTGATCAAACTGGTTGAGCATACGGAATCGAGTTTCATTGTCATAGTTGCCTTCATCGGCAAAATCATCGGCGCGCCGGGCAAAGCTGTAGATTGCCGCTGTTGCCTGGCGATGTTTTTTTTGCACCAGTTTTGATGCCGTGGGAAAATTCTCATAATGGGAATTTGCCAGCTGCTGGCACTCGGCATAGGCTAATTGTAGTGGTTTGCTTTGCATGAGAGGTTGATTCGTATAATAATGTATCCGATTATATAGAGTGGTGAGATAATTATGAAATTTTTAAAAACATTAATTCTGGGCGTAGTGATTGGTGTGTTATTAGGGTTATGGTTTGGTATTAATATTGGTAAAAACAAGCCCTGGTATAGTAACCCATTAGCAGAACAGAGTGTCACCAATCAGTTTAAATCGAGTTTTGGTGAAGGCGTTGAAAAAGCGGGAGAAAGTATTGAAAAAATGGGGGAAGATATACAGGGTAAGTAATGAACATAGCTTAGTCTTTTTCAGTCTCTAACACTGGTGAAGCTGTTTCTGACAGCTTCACGGTTGTTTCAATCTGTTGTGGCTCGTCAAGCCCTTTGTTCGACGATATACCAAGTTCTACAAATTTTCTCGCGCCCGGTAATACACGTGAATCAAATGATCCTATCGCGCGGTTATAGGATTTCATACTGCTTTCCAGACTCCGGCCAACTTTTTGTAAGTGATCTGAAAAATTATTCAAACGTTGATAAAGTTCTTCACCAATTTTGCGAATTATTTCGGCATTTTTAGCGAGCTGTTCCTGACGCCAGCCATAGGCAACAGCTCGAAGTAACGCAACAAAACTGGTGGGGGTGGCCAGGATCACTTGCTGGCTTAGCGCATCCTCAAGTAGGGCTTTGTCGTAATCCAGGGCCGCACTTAAGAATTGATCGCCTGGTATAAATAACACAACGAAGTTTGGTGCATCTTTAAATTGAGCCCAATAGGATTTTTGGCTGAGTTCTGATACACGTAGCCGAACATTCTTAGCATGACGATGTAGATGTTGTTTTCTGCTGTCGTCATCGCTGGTCTCAACGGCACTTAAATAAGCATCTAACGGGGTTTTTACGTCAACAACAATTTCACGCTGGTCAGGCATGCGTACAATCATATCTGGGCGTAAGCGACCCTCATCAGTATTTACATTTTCCTGTTCATAGAAGTCACAGTATTCAACCATACCGGCCAACTCAGCAAGCCGTTTTAAAGTCAGCTCACCCCATTGCCCTCTTACTTCCGGTCGGCGTAGGGCGTTTACTAATTGTTGAGTCTGATCCTGCAGTGATTGTTGTGAGCGAGTCATGGATTCTAAATGCGTATTTAAGGCGCCATAGGATTCCTTGCGATCTTTTTCAATGTTATGGATTTGTTTTTCAGTTTTTTCTAAAGCTTCTCTTATAGGTTTGACCAGGTTTTCGATTGCTTTCTCTCGATTTTCCAGCTCACCCCGGGCTTTAGTTTGATGGGTCTTTAAATTTTCTTCTGCGAGCTTAAGAAAGGTTTCATTGTTATGTTTGAGGGCCTGATTCGACAGTGCAGTAAAAGTATGGCTCAGTTGTTCTCTCGCTTGTTCGAGGGCATTTAGTTTTTCCTGATGATTGCGCAATTCGAGCTCTAATTTCGTTGCTAACTCAATATTGATATGCCGTAATAAAGCATTTTTACGTTGATATATAATGACCGTTATCAGGGTGCCGATAAGTAGACCACTTAGCCCTGCGCCGATAAGATAAAGATAGGATTCAGTTAACATGTTTTAAGCCCATATGAGCCGAGTGATTTATTTTTATGATCCAGTCGATTATTTCATTAGCATTCTCAATATAAATGTCAGCTTGCCATTCATCCGGCTTACTAACGGATTCAATATAACCATATAGCGCGACCATGGTGCGCATTTTTGCTCGTTTCCCTGCCACAATATCTCGTTCGGCATCACCTATATATAAGCATGATTCAGGTGATGTATTACATTGTTTTGCGGCATAAAGTAATGGTTCTGGATCCGGTTTTCGTTTGGCAAGTGTATCGCCACTGACAATGCTACAAGCCAGGTGGCTAACATCGAGTGCATCCATCAACGGGTCAGTTAACCAACCCGGTTTGTTGGTCACAATACCCCAGTTAATTCCGATCCTTGCAAGTTGTTCGATTAGTGATTTTATTCCATCAAATAATTGTGTATGGGTAGCGATGTCTTGCTTATAAAATTCCAATAATTCTAATCTTAATGCTTCAAAGTTAGAATCAGATTCAGATAAGTTAAAGCCCAATTCGATTAATGCCTTGCCGCCATGGGAAACAACGGGACGAATTTGTTCGAGGGTCAGTACAGGTTTGTGGTGGGCGATCAGAGTTTGGTTAAGCGCATGCGCGAGATCGGGGGCAGTATCGGCAAAGGTTCCGTCGAGGTCAAAAAGAACGGTTTGTATTGGTTGCATTGACATCGAGTTTGAATTTATATGTCTTTTTGGCAATGAACCAGATAGTTCACACCGACATCATAACCCAGGCTGTACTTTTTACTAAATGGGTTATAGCTCATCCCCGTTATTTCCCGGACATTCAAGTTTGCCTGGCGTGCCCAGGTGGATAATTCGGAGGGCTTGATGAATTTTTGGTATTCATGTGTTCCTCGCGGCAACATATTCAAAACATACTCTGCACCGACGATGGCAAATAAAAAGGATTTTGGATTTCGGTTTAAGGTCGAAAAGAAAACATGTCCGCCAGGTTTGACTAATTTTGCACAGGCCTCAATTACAGAGGCCGGTTGCGGTACATGTTCCAGCATTTCCATGCAGGTGACCACGTCAAATGATTCAGGCGCTTGAGAGGCTAATTCTTCAGCGGTAATTTGTTGGTAGTCAACACTAACGTTTGATTCATGCTGATGCAATCTTGCCACGGCAAGCGGTGCCTCACCCATATCGATTCCGCTAACCTGTGCTCCTGCTGCGGCCATGCTCTCAGCCAAAATGCCGCCCCCACAACCGACATCAATGACTTTTTGGTCCGTTAATTTAGACCGGCGATTAATGTAATCCAGTCGTAGCGGATTGATTTCGTGCAAAGGTTTAAATTCGCTATCGGGATCCCACCAACGCGCAGCGAGGGCTTCGAATTTGTTGATTTCATTAACATCAACATTATTTTTGGTTGATTGGTTAGTCATAGATTAAAGCATAGCGAAATATAGGCATGACGATAAGCATTATCTTGCGATGTTTAAGCAGAAATTTTTTCTTGCCAGCTATGAGCAATCTGGCTTAACTCATTGATATCCATCGTTAACAAGGAATGATCCTTAATGATTTGTCGGCCTGCGATCCAGACATCACTCACCTGTTGGCGATGAGCGCTGTAGACAACATGTGAAATTGGGTTATAAAGTGGCAATGATTCGATATTATCAATTTCGATAGCGATTAAATCAGCGTATTTTCCTTTTTCTATCGAACCAATGTGATCGTTCAATCCGAGTGCCCTGGCACCATTTAGAGTCGCCATCTTAAGTATATCGGCCGCTTGCCCTGCGGAAGCATTTTGAGTGATTCCTTTTGTTAAAAGCGCGGTTGTATGCAGTTCACTGAACATATCCAGATCATTATTACTTGCCGCACTATCCGTACCGATGGCGACATTGATTCCCGCATCCGATAATTCCTGGACTGGGCAAAAACCACTGGCGAGCTTGAGATTTGACTCAGGACAATGAACAATATTCACTCCAGCTTCTGCACAAAGTGCAATTTCGTCCTGTTCGAGTTGGGTCATATGAACGGCCATTAATCTTGGTGTGAGTAATCCAAGTTTTTGCAGGCGTTCAAGCGGGCGCATTTTATATTGTTTTAAGGATTGTTGTATTTCGTCTTTAGTTTCATGTAAGTGAATGTGGATAGGGAGATCCAGTTCCTCGGCAAGCGTCGCTATTTTTTGCAGGGGGGCATCACTAACGGTATAGGGCCCGTGAGGTGCAAACATGGTTTTAATTAACGGGTTACCGCGCAGTTGATCATGTACCTGCAGGCCTTTTTGTAAGTAGTCCTGTGCATTTTGTGCATAAGCAGAGGGAAAATCGATGCTAATGAGTCCAATGGTGGCTCGAATACCAGACTGTTCAGCCGCACGCATTGTGCTTTCCGGAAAAAAATACATATCAGCAAAACAGGTCGTGCCACTGCGTAACATTTCTGCACATGCTAATAAGGCACCATCGTGTACAAAATCACTGTTGGTCCATTTTTGTTCAGCAGGCCAGATGTGATCCTGTAACCAGCTCATCAGTGGCATATCATCGGCGTAGCCACGAAATAGATTCATTGCCGCATGGGTATGGGCATTCACCAATCCTGGCAGAAGGATATGATGAGCTAATTCGTGAGTAACCTGGGCCTTGTAAATAGAGTTTGCCTCGTTACTGGGTAATATGTCTATTATGCGACCATCTTTCACAATGACGCTGGTGTGACTAAAAACCTGATGTTCAGGGATCACCGGGATCACATGAGCGGCATTTATCTGTATATCGACATCCATGGTACTGAGTGTGGGTTAAGATAAATTGGGTTGCAAGAATTTCTTATCTTTAACACAATCAGATCATGAGTCGAAAGCATGACAGTATTCGCCCGATAAAATGGGAAAATGATCAATTGGTTTTACTTGATCAGCGTGTTTTACCTACTGAGGAACGTTATCTTGAATTCAATGATGTAAAAGACGTTGCAAAGGCTATAACCGATATGGTGGTAAGAGGTGCGCCTGCGATTGGGGTGACAGCGGCCTATGGTGTTGTCCTGGCGGCACGTAAACATAATCCAGAACAAAACAAAAACTGGCGCAGAGATATCGAACAAGATCTCAAGATTTTAGCTGCGGCCCGACCTACGGCGATTAATTTGCGATGGGCGATTGATCGAATGCGTAAAACAATGAGCACACATGTATCATCCGAAAATCCATTGACTGTATTGTTAGATGAGGCAAAATTAATACATCAACAAGATGTCGAAGCTAACTATAAGTTAAGTGATCTGGCAGCAGAACTCATTCAAGAAAATAGTGAAGTTATCACGCACTGTAATGCGGGTGCATTAGCAACGGGGGGCTACGGCACCGCCCTGGGTGTTATCCGTACGGCCTATGAACAAGATAAAATTAGTTTGGTTTATGCGGATGAAACGCGCCCGTGGTTACAAGGTGCGCGTTTGACTGCATGGGAGCTGCAAAAAGAAAATATTCCCGTCAGATTGGTCGCCGAAGGCGCGGCTGCGATGTTAATGCAACAACAAAAACTGGATTGGGTCATTGTGGGTTCTGATCGTATTGCCGCAAATGGCGATGTCGCCAACAAGATTGGTACTTATAGCCTGGCCGTCAATGCAAAACAACATGGTGTTAAGGTGATGGTCGCTGCGCCCACCTCGACGATTGATATGAATTCCAAATCGGGCGATGATATTCCAATCGAGTTTCGAGATGAATCGGAACTTTTGACGGTGTCGGGGCAGCGGATTGCACCTGACGGTGTGTCGGCCTGGAATCCGGTTTTTGATGTTACCCCGGCCGCTCTGATCGATGCAATCGTGACAGAACGTGGTATAGTTGAAAATCCGAATTTGAAAAAAATCAAAACATTGATGAGCTAGATTTATAATCATCTATTAATAATAGGTTCAGGATCACACGCACACCTGAATTGGATGGAGTTAATATGTACGATACGGATAGTATAGAAGAGCGTAGAAGAATATTGCGTCGAAATTCCGATCAGTTTCAGGATGAAATAAGTCTGCATGATTTATATTTAGTTTTAGTAAAGCGTAAGATGACGATCATGATCACTGTTGCGGTGTGTGTTATCGCGAGCCTGTTGTATGTCTTGTTTGCGACAAAAATATATCAGGCTTCTGCCAGGATCATCATACCGACTGTAGATGATCTGGTATTAAGCAAACAGTTTAAAGAAGATCTAGAGCCGGCGACGATTTTTACGGAATTTCAGACTTTACTGTTAAAGGATGGAAGCTGGGACGACTTTGCAGTTGGCCATGAAAAGCTATTCAAGTCGCGAGATGACAGCGATAACGAAATAACAAAAAACCCACTTAAATTAGGAGAAGATAAAACATTTGTGGGTGAGCATGTTTTGGTTAGCTACGATTCCACTGATCAAGTAAATATAACGTCAATTCTCGAAAAATATCTGGGCTTCGCCAAACTGAGATATATTGATAACCTGATATCGGCCCGCAAACGTCGAGTGACAAGAGATATAGAATTACTCGAACTTGAAATCAAACAGGCACGGAAATTTGAGACCTTGAAGCGTCAGGATCAGATTGCCGTGCTCGAAAGTAATATAGCGATAGCAAAAAAGCTTAATATCGTTGATAACCGTCAATTCACCATGCAAGAAAAAAACAAACTAACTGTGGTGGCGGGAAATATGAATGTGCCGCCTTATATGCGTGGGACCAAGGTATTGACTGCAGAACTTGAAAGCCTTCAAAACCGACCCTCGGGCGACCCCTATATTCCGGGTTTACGTGAAAAACAACAAAAGTTGCAAAAATTACAGAAAATTAAATTTGAAGCTGCGCAATTTTCTCCATTTATCCTTGATGGTACGATTCATGAAGCTAAGAAAATTAAGCCCAAATCACATCTAATTCTGGCCTTAGGCTTTGTGCTAGGAATTTTTTTGGGGCTGTTTATGGCCTTTATCGTCGAGTTTGTTCAAAAAACACAAAATTCTCAAGCTTAAGAATCCATTAGCAACCCTTAACACGATTCTCACGCAAGATATGTTTGGCCTAGTGGGTTAGTAGCGTGGTATAATCGCATCTCTTATAGTCTCTACGTGCGCCTGATAAAAAGTAACTAATTATAACTATGACCGATTTTGCAAAAGAAGTCTTACCGATCAACATTGAAGAAGAGATGCGGCAGTCCTATTTGGACTATGCCATGTCGGTTATTGTCGGGCGGGCCTTGCCTGATGTCCGGGACGGACTAAAGCCAGTTCATCGTCGTGTTTTATTTGCCATGCGCGAATTAGGAAATGACTGGAATAAAGCCTATAAGAAATCGGCCCGCGTAGTGGGTGACGTTATTGGTAAATACCATCCTCATGGTGATTCTGCCGTTTACGATACGATTGTTCGTATGGCGCAACCTTTTTCTTTACGCTACATGCTGGTGGATGGCCAGGGTAACTTTGGTTCAGTTGATGGAGACGCGCCGGCGGCCATGCGCTATACCGAAGTTCGGATGTCCAAAATTGCACATGAACTTCTTTCGGATATCGATCGAGAAACAGTCGATTTTACTGCCAACTATGACGAGACTGAGCATGAACCCAACATATTACCGGCGAGAATTCCGAATTTATTAGTTAACGGTTCCGCGGGTATTGCGGTCGGTATGGCGACCAACATTCCACCGCATAACTTGAACGAGATTATTGATGGTTGCCTGGCCTTAATTGATGATCCAGCCATCTCAATTGTCGATATGATGCAGATTATTCCCGGCCCGGATTTTCCGACGGCAGGCATTATTAATGGTGCGCGTGGTATTGCCGAGGCCTATGCCACAGGCCGTGGACGAATCTATGTTCGAGCACGCACCGAGATTGAGGAAGATCCTAAAAATGGCCGTCAGACTATCATTATTACTGAGCTGCCATATCAGGTTAATAAAGCCCGTTTGATAGAACGTATTGCCGAACTGGTAAAAGACAAGAAGATAGAAGGCATCTCGGGTAATGGTTTGCGTGATGAGTCGGATAAAGATGGTATGCGTGTCGTCATTGAATTACGCCGGGGTGAGCAGGCCGAGGTAATGATCAACAATCTTTATCAGCATACTCAATTGCAAACTGTGTTCGGTATAAACATGGTTGCACTGGTTGATGGTCAGCCTCGCTTATTAAATATCAAACAAATTCTTGAAGCATTTATTCGACATCGCCGTGAAGTAGTAACACGACGTACTGTCTATGATCTCAGGAAAGCGCGCGAGCGTGCCCATATATTAGAAGGACAGGCGGTTGCTCTGGCTAATATCGATGAGGTGATCAAACTCATCAAGTCTGCTGCCTCACCATCCGAAGCCAAAGTTAAAATCATGGACACGGCCTGGGAGCCGAGCGTGGTGGTGCAAATGATCGAGCGCGCGGGTTCAATTGCTTCACGCCCGGAAGGTTTATCTGATCGGTTTGGACTCATCGAAGGAAAATATAGGCTTTCTGATAATCAGGCTCAGGCTATATTGGATATGCGCTTGCATCGCTTAACCGGTCTGGAACAAGATAAAATAATAAAAGAGTATGAAGAGTTCCTCGAAAAAATTGCCGATTTGCTGGATATATTAAATTCTGGTGATCGATTAATGCAGGTTATCCGCGATGAACTGACTGAAATTAAAGAATTGTATGGTGATGAACGTCGTACCGAGATCATCGCCAGCCAGGAAGACCTGACGATTGAAGACTTGATTACCGAAGAAGATGTGGTGGTTACGCTTTCACATGAAGGTTATGCAAAATCTCAACCGGTGTCATCCTACTCAGCACAACGTCGTGGTGGTAAAGGAAAAGCGGCAACGTCAGTTAAAGAAGAAGACTTTATTGATAAATTGTTTGTCGTGAATACACATGACACCATTTTATGTTTTTCTAACTTAGGTAAGGTTTACTGGTTAAAGGTATATGAATTACCTCAGGCTGGACGTACTGCACGCGGTAAACCAATCGTTAATTTGTTGCCATTAAGTGATGGCGAGCGTATTAATGCAATGTTACCGGTACGAGAATATACCGAAGAGCAATTTGTATTTTTTGCCACACAGCAAGGGACCATCAAGAAAACCCCATTGAAAGATTTTTCGCGTCCACGTTCCTCCGGCATTATTGCTATCGAAATGCGTGAAGGCGATCATTTGATTGGAGTTGAAGTGACGACTGGCAACCAGGATGTCATCTTATTTAGCAGTAGTGGCAAGGCCATTCGATTCAATGAAAATGATGTTCGGCCCATGGGACGTAACGCGGTTGGTGTGCGCGGCATCAAACTGACTGAATCACATAAAGTGATATCGCTTATTTTAGCTGAGGAAGGTTTTGTATTAACGGCAACTGAAAATGGCTATGGTAAACGAACGAATGTCACTGATTATCCGGTTCACGGCCGCGGTGGTTTAGGCGTTATTTCAATACAGACGACGGATCGTAATGGCCTGGTCACAGGTGCTGAGCGTGTACACGATGATGATGAGATCATGCTTATTACAAGCGGTGGTACATTGGTTCGTACCAAGGTTAATGAGATCTCGGTGATGGGGCGTAACACTCAGGGTGTGAAGCTGATAAGCCTCGATGAGGATGAGAACCTTTCTGGAATCGAACGAATTGCCTATGTGGAAGAGAGCGATCCTGAAAGTTAATATCGTCACCCGGAACGCTTTTTCCAAATCCTGATTATTTATAAAATTTATTTAAAGGAAGTGAATTAATGTCACGTTGTTTTAACTTTAGTGCAGGCCCGGCTATGTTGCCAACGGAAGTGTTGCAGCAAGCTCAGGCTGAGATGTCTGATTATAATTCAAGCGGAATGTCGGTAATGGAAATGAGCCACCGCGGTAAAATTTTCATGGACATTGCGGCCAGGGCTGAAGCCGATCTCCGTGAATTATTAAATATTAATGATGATTATTCAGTGTTGTTTATGCAGGGCGGGGCATCGGCGCAGTTTGCAATGATACCGATGAATTTACTTGGTGATAAAACACAGGTTGATTATGTTAATACCGGAGCCTGGTCCAAAAAAGCGATTGCTGAAGCAAAACGCTATGCGGACGTTAATATAGCGGCTAGCAGTGAGGCTGAAAACTTTAGCAACATTCCTGACTATTCCAGCTGGTCATTAAATAAAGATGCGGCGTATTTTCATTACACACCAAATGAGACGATTGGTGGTGTTGAGTTTCACTGGGTTCCAGAAACAAAGGGTGTACCGATAGTTGCCGATATGTCCTCAACAATTTTATCCCGTCCGATTGATGTATCTAAGTTCGGAATAATTTATGCCGGCGCGCAAAAAAATATTGGTCCTGCTGGACTGACGATAGCCATTGTACGTAAAGATTTAATGGGAAATACCATCAAAAATACACCCAGTGTATTCGATTATAAAAATATTGCTGATAACGATTCGATGTCAAACACGCCACCGACTTATTCATGGTATTTGGCAGGTTTGGTTTTTGACTGGATTAAAAAACGTGGTGGCCTGCAAGCTATGGCAGAAATTAATCAGCGTAAAGCCGATAAATTATACGCCGCGATAGACCAGTCTGAATTTTATCAAAATCCTGTACAGCTTGATTGTCGTTCCTGGATGAATATTCCATTCACCCTGGCTGATGCGAACCTGGATAAATTATTTTTAGAGCAGGCAGAACAACGCGGACTTAAAACCTTGAAAGGGCACCGTTCAGTTGGCGGTATGCGTGCGAGTATCTATAATGCCATGCCTGAAGAAGGTATCGATGAACTGATAACTTTTATGAAAGAATTTGAAAAAGAAAACGGTTAGAAGAGAGCCGATATCACTATGTTAAAAATATTAACCTTAAACAATATTTCGGTGGCTGGATTAGAACAACTGCCACGTGACAAATATGAAATCGCTTCTGAGATTACCCATCCTGATGCAGTCTTGCTTCGCTCTTATAAAATGCATGACATGGACATTCCCGCCAGCCTAAAAGCGGTTGGGCGTGCGGGTGCTGGGGTAAATAATATCCCGGTTGATAAACTCTCTGGACTGGGAATCCCGGTCTTTAATGCACCGGGCGCTAATGCAAATGCGGTAAAAGAACTGGTCATGGCCGGGATGTTATTAGGCTGTCGAAACATCGCATCTGCCTGGGATTATGTTCGTAATCTGGAAGGTGATGATGCTGAGCTTAATAAATTAGTCGAAGCGGGTAAAAAACAATATGCCGGTTTTGAATTACCAGGTCGCACACTTGGTGTCATTGGTTTAGGTGCAATCGGTCGCAACGTTGCCAACATGGCATTAGACCTTGGTATGAATGTGATAGGTTTTGATCCTGATATTACCGTCGAAGGTGCCTGGCAACTTTCGGCACAAGTAGAGAAGGCGAGTACCGCTGATGAAGTATTTGCGAAAGCCGATTTTATTACCTTCCATGTACCATTAATCGATGCGACACGTGACATGATTAATATGGAGCGAATAAAGCTCCTTAAGGATAACGCCGTTATTTTGAATTTTGCGCGTGACGGTATTGTTAATAATGATGCTATATGCGAAGGAATAAATTCGGGAAAAATCTATGCTTATGTATGTGATTTTCCGAATAATATATTAATTAAACAAGAACGTGTCTTTTGTTTGCCCCACCTGGGAGCGTCAACAACCGAGGCTGAAGATAACTGTGCCATCATGGTCGCAAATCAGATCAGAGATTTTCTTGAATTTGGAAATATACGTAACTCGGTTAATTTCCCTGAAGTACGTATGGAGCCAAATGGTCATCAACGGTTATGCATTGTAAACAGTAATGTACCCAATATGTTAGGTCAGATCTCAACAGCATTAGCGAACGGTAACTTAAATATCGTTGACATGTTAAACAAGTCGCGCGGTGAATTGGCATACACGCTTGTTGATGTCGATCAAACCGTTAGTGAGTCGACGCTTAAACAGTTAAGTGATATTGAAGGTATATTAAACGTTCGAGCAATATAGGGAACTATGTCGGATAAACTTTCACAGTTACGAGTTAAGATCGATGCATTGGACGAACAACTCCATTCGCTCCTGAATGATCGTGCAAAACTGGCTCAAGAAGTCGCTACCGCTAAAAACGCATCAGACGATACCAACTTTTATCGCGCCGAACGAGAAGCACAGGTGCTGGATAAAGTTAAAAATCGAAATAAAGGTCCACTCAGCGATGAAGAGATTGCGCGTTTATTTCGTGAAGTAATGTCGGCTTGTCTGGCGCTTGAACAAGTGATGAATATTGCCTTTCTTGGTCCGGAGGGGACCTTTACACAATCTGCAGCGCTAAAACATTTTGGACATTCTGTAAAAACATTACCACTGGCCAGTATTCGGGATGTATTTCGTGAAGTCGAGTCGGGTAATGTTTCCTATGGTGTTGTGCCAATAGAGAATTCAACGGAAGGTGTCGTCAGTCACACTTTAGATCAGTTTATGAATTCCGACTTACATATTTGTGGTGAAGTGGAATTACGCATTCATCATCATCTGCTAAGCATGGCAAATGACTTATCTGAAATTAAATGTGTTTACTCTCATCAGCAATCTTTAGCACAGTGTCGAGAGTGGCTTGATACTAATTTACCAGGAATAGAGCAAAAAAGTGTAAGTAGCAATGCAGAAGCTGCGCGTTTGGCATCCAGTGAATCTGCTTCGGCAGCTATAGCCGGCGATATGGCTGGTGAGATATATAAATTACTGTCACTGGTCAAAAATATTGAAGACGAACCTGACAATACTACCCGATTCTTGATCATTGGTAAAAGAGTCACGCCTGCTTGCGGTAAAGATAAAACGTCAATCTTAATATCAACCCAAAATAAATCGGGTGCACTGCATAGTATTTTAGGACCTTTAGTTAAAAATAAAATATCAATGACGCGTATCGAATCTCGTCCTTCACGTCGTGGTATGTGGGATTATGTATTTTTTATTGATTGTAAAGGTCATCAGGATGATGCAGAGGTTGCCGCAGCGATATCAGAACTAGAGCAAGAAGCCAGGTTTGTGAAAGTTTTAGGTTCTTATCCTCGAGCCGTTCTGTAGGCAATTATGATGAGCTATTACTGTGATCTTGCCGTTCCAGGCGTTCAATCGTTAACTCCATATCAACCTGGAAAACCAGTTAATGAATTGAAACGCGAATATGGTTTAGAACATATCATAAAGCTCGCTTCTAATGAGAACCCAATTGGCCCAAGTCAACTTGCTATCGATGCCATTCAAAATAACCTAAAAGAACTTGCGCGCTATCCTGATGGAAATGGTTTTGAATTAAAAACAAAACTGGCCGAACGCCATAATTTGCAAACAGACCAAATAACGCTGGGTAATGGCTCAAATGACATACTGGAATTCGTTGCACGTACATTTGTGACAGCTAACGATGAAGTTATATTTTCACAACACGCATTTGCTGTTTATCCATTAGTGACACAGGCTATCGGTGGGGTGATCTGTGAAGTCCCGGCAAAAGACTGGGGTCACGATTTAAATGCGATGCTGGCACGAATTACGGATAAAACCAGGC
The DNA here is from genome assembly GCA_947260005.1 of uncultured Ectothiorhodospiraceae bacterium. Taxonomy (GTDB): domain Bacteria; phylum Pseudomonadota; class Gammaproteobacteria; order UBA6429; family Thiohalophilaceae; genus SZUA-24. The sequence continues at coordinate 18,995 of CAMYOL010000038.1, read as the reverse complement.
TGATTTTTATTGCTAATCCGAATAATCCTACTGGAACCTGGTTAACCGAAGACGAAATCACCGGTTTTCTACAACAGGTACCAACTAATATCATCGTTGTGTTGGATGAGGCCTATTTTGAATATGCTCACGCGCCTGAAATGGGATTTACCGAATACCCAAACGGGATTGAGTTGTTAACACAGTTTGAAAATCTGGTTGTAACCAGAACATTTTCCAAGGCCTACGGGCTTGCCGGTCTGAGGGTGGGCTACGGTGTTTCAAATACTGAGATTTCTGATCTACTCAATCGTGTACGACAACCCTTTAATGTTAATAGTCTGGCACTAGCTGCAGCGACCGCTGCACTCGATGATCAGGAGCATATTGAAAAAAGTATTTTACTGAATAAACAGGGGATGCAAGCATTAACAAAAGTGTTTTCTGACCTGTCATTGTCCTATATTCCCTCAGTCGGGAATTTTATAAGCTTTGATCTTGGCCGGGAGGCTGCACCGGTTTACACAGAGTTATTAAAACTTGGCGTGATTGTACGGCCTGTCGATAATTATGCTATGCCGAACCATTTACGGGTTACCATTGGTACGCCAGAAGAAAACAAACTGTTTATTAAGGCATTACATCAAGCTTTAACATAATATGTCTAAACTGAATATCAACAAACTATGTATTATTGGTGTTGGCTCGATGGGCGGTTCATTAGCTCGCGCATTGCGTGAAAACAATGCCGTTGAGTCTATTGTTGGTTATGGACGTAATCTTCAACACTTAACAGAGGCAAAAAAATTAGGTGTTGTCGATGAGATCTCAACAAACCTTGGCGATGCTATCAGTAATGCTGAGGTGATAGTTATAGCGACACCGTTGGGCGCAATGCCTGCTCTTTTTTCAGAGATGAAAAATTTTGATACTTCCAGTTCGGTAATGACCGATGTTGGTAGTGCAAAACATTTTGTGATTGAAGCGGCAATGAAGGCATACGGTGAGCTACCCTCAAATTTAGTGCCCGCTCATCCGATTGCCGGCACCGAGAAAAGTGGTGTTGAAGCAGCTCAAGCGGATCTGTTTCAGCATCGGCGTGTTATTTTAACTCCGCAAGATAATACGGATCTATCCGCACTTGAGTTGATTCGTTCAATGTGGCAGGCCTGTGGTGCGGAAGTGATCGACATGCAGACTGAACATCATGATGAAGTACTTGCCGCAACCAGTCATTTGCCACATATGCTGGCTTATTCATTAGTTGATACTCTGGCTCGTATGGATGATCAACAGGAAATCTTTGATTATGCTGCCGGCGGTTTTCGCGACTTTACCCGTATCGCTTCGAGTGATCCCCAGATGTGGCATGATATCTGTATTGCTAATCGGGAACAGCTAACCAAAATATTGCATGCCTTTAATGAAGATCTTCAGCGTTTAACGAAAGCCGTTGAACAAGGTGATAGTCAATTTTTAAAAGACACTTTTACAAGTGCTAAAAAAGCACGTGATAAATTTTGTGAGCAGGATAAATGAGCGGTAGTACAATGAAGTTTACAACCCGCCCGGGAGGGCAGTTAACGGGTCAGATTCGCGTGACAGGCGACAAATCTATTTCACACCGAAGTATTATGCTAGGTGCCCTGGCAGATGGTGTAACAATTGTGGAAGGATTTTTGGAAGGCGAAGATAACCTGGCGACACTCAATGCATTTCGCGCACTCGGAGTTCAAATTGATGGTCCCGTTAACGGTCGTGTAGAAATTCAGGGCGTTGGTATTGACGGTTTACAGGCACCCTCAGCTGATATTAATTTAGGTAATTCAGGTACCTCAATGCGATTGTTAACAGGTTTATTTGCCGCACAGAGGTTTGATACGACGTTAACCGGTGACAAATCATTGGTTACTCGGCCAATGCGTCGAGTTACTGATCCTTTAACTAAAATGGGTGCGAGCTTTACTACTACCGATAGCGGCACACCTCCGGTAAAAATACATGGGCAGCAACGTTTGTGTGGCATTGATTATGATATGCCCGTTGCGAGCGCGCAGGTAAAGTCTAGTTTATTACTGGCTGGTTTATACGCCAATGGACAAACCTGTGTCATTGAGCCTGCCCCAACTCGTGATCATACCGAAAGAATGCTCAAGGGTTTCGGCTATGATGTTCAAGTATCGGGTAGCAAAGTATGTTTGCTTGGCGGTGGTAGGTTAACAGCAACAAATATTGATGTGCCAGGTGATATTTCATCGGCGACATTTTTTATCGTCGGCGCATGTATAGCCAAAGGTTCACAACTCACGATTAAGCATGTTGGGATAAATCCGACACGAGTGGGTGTTATTAATATCTTACGATTAATGGGAGCGGATATTACGGTTGAAAATGAAATTGAAGTAGGTGGTGAGCCTGTTGCGGATATTTATGTCAAGTATGCTAAGTTACGAGGAATTAATATCCCGGAAGATCAAGTTCCTTTAGCCATAGATGAATTTCCCGCGATCTTTGTCGCAGCTGCATGTGCCGAAGGTCAGACGATATTAACTGGCGCAAAAGAATTACGGGTTAAAGAGAGTGATCGCATTCAGGCTATGGCCGATGGATTATCTACGCTGGGAATTGACGCTCAGCCAACCGATGATGGAATTATTTTACAAGGTGGTCAACTTGGCGGTGGAGTAGTGAACAGTTATGGTGATCATAGGATTGCAATGAGCTTTGCGATGGCGGGTTTATGTGCAGATAATGAAATTGAAATACTAGATTGCGAAAATGTAAATACGTCGTTCCCTGGTTTTGCAGCCCTGGCTAATCAGGCTGGACTAAAGTTAAATGTAAAAGATAACTAAACAGGAATTGAATTAATAAAATGGACATCATACCCGTAATTCTTTCTGGTGGTTCTGGTACTCGCTTATGGCCGCTCTCACGTAAACTGTATCCAAAACAATTATTACCGTTAGTGAATGAACATACCCTCTTGCAAGATACTATTATGCGAGTAAAAAAAATGCCAAATGTGGCTAACGACGTCGTGGTGGTCTGCAACGAAGAACATCGGTTTTTAGTGGCTGAACAATTACGTCAAATCGATGTGCATAGCGAAGCCATATTATTGGAACCTGAAGGCCGGAATACGGCACCTGCATTAACGTTGGCAGCATTTGCAGTACAAACCGCTGGTGAAGACAGAATCATGCTGGTAATGCCTGCCGATCATGTGATTCAGGATGTAGCTGTGTTTGAAAAAGCCATTAATATCGGGGCAAGGCTTGCTGAACAAGGTCATATCGCCACCTTTGGTGTTGTTCCTGATTGTGCGGAAACGGGGTATGGTTATATTCAAAAAGGTGAAATGGTCGAATCGTCTGATGCCTTTAATATCGTGCGCTTTGTTGAAAAACCCGATGCTAATACAGCTCAAAGCTATCTCGATTCCGGTGATTATCTTTGGAATAGTGGCATGTTTATGTTGAAACCCTCGGTCTGGCTTCAACATCTCAAAAATTTACAACCCAAGATTTTAACATCTTGCGAGCAGTCCTATACTAATGGCGAAAAAGATTGTGATTTTTACCGGGTTGATAAGGCATCCTTTTTATCATCGCCAAGCGATTCCATCGATTATGCCATCATGGAAAAATTGACTGAACAGGCTGATGGCTTGGCTTCAGTGATTCCACTACAGGCTGAGTGGTCAGATGTAGGTGCTTTTGCGGCACTATGGGATATCGCAGAAAAGGATAAGCAAGGTAATGTGATGCGTGGTGATGTCGTTGCTGTTGACGTAAATGAATCGATGATGATCAGTGAAAGTCGGTTAGTAGCGGGCGTTGGCATTGATAATGTTGTGATTGTTGAAACGGCCGATGCGGTGTTAGTGGCGGACAAAGATAAAGTCCAAAATGTGAAAGAGGTCGTAGATTGGTTGAAACAACAAAAACGGGATGAACATTTAATTCATCGGCGGGTTTTTCGACCCTGGGGTAGTTATGAAGGAATTGATGTTGGCGATCGTCATCAAGTTAAACGTATTACGGTAAATCCCGGTGCTGCTCTATCATTACAGATGCACCACCATCGGGCCGAACACTGGATTGTGGTTAGTGGCACGGCAAAAGTTACACGCGGGGAGGATACCTTTATTGTCTCGGAGAATGAATCGACTTATATACCACTGGGTACAAAACACAGACTGGAAAATCCCGGTTCGATTCCTTTGGATATGATTGAGGTTCAATCCGGAAGTTATCTTGGCGAAGATGACATTGTCCGTTTTGACGATCAATATGGGCGTGTAAAGTAGAAATTGATATGACCGACGCCCCCGTCATTACCGTCGATGGACCCAGTGGATCAGGCAAAGGCACGATTAGTCGTTTATTGGCTAATCACCTGGGATGGAACTTCCTGGATAGTGGTGCCCTATACCGATTAGTTGCTCTGGATGCACTAAATAATGATATTGGGCTGAGTGATGAATCTATGATTGCAGATCATGCACGACAAATTGATGTCAGATTTGTGAGCCAAAATCCCATGGATGAACCGAGCATTATGCTTAATAATGAAGATGTTACAGCTGATATTAGAACTGAATCCTGTGGTAATGCAGCTTCGAAAGTGGCCGCATTACCGCGCGTCAGAGAGGCGCTGCTACAACGTCAACGGGACTTTCAACAATCTCCCGGTTTAATAGCGGATGGACGTGATATGGGAACGACGGTATTTCCTGAGGCCAAATTGAAGATTTTCCTCACGGCCAGTGCTGAGGAACGGGCTAAAAGACGCCATAAACAGTTGAAAGAAAAGGGAATTGATGTTAGTCTCAGCGCCCTCGTAAAGGACATCGCAGAACGTGATGAGCGTGATGGGTCACGGGAAACTTCTCCTTTAAAACCCGCGAAAGAGGCCGTTATAGTGGATACTTCGATTATGAGTATCGACACCGTAATGGACAAACTTCTTTCGCTTATTACAGATTGATAGACGCCCTATACGAGATTGGCGGGTTCTAGAATTAATAGACGTTTTCGTCCTGATTCTGAACCTTTTTTGAAACTAACTATCGGTCTGTGGGCCGTGTATAGATGAGCGAGCTGGATGCCTTCCTGGCAGATCATCATGCTCTCATCTGAGGTAATAAATATCATGAGCGAAAGCTTTGCAGAACTTTTTGAAGAATCCCTAGTTAAAACCAAAATGGTACCCGGTGCGATTATTACCGGTACGGTTGTATCAGTGAATAATGATTTTGTCATTATTAATGCTGGTCTTAAATCCGAAGGCGTCATTCCCGTTGAGCAGTTTAAAGACGAGTCTGGCAATATCAATGTTGATATCGGTGATGCCATCGATGTGGCATTAGACGCCGTAGAAGATGGTTTTGGCGAAACTCGCCTGTCACGTGAAAAGGCTAAACGTGCAGAAGCGTGGAAACGTCTTGAGGCCGCTCATGAAGCAGGCGAAACCGTGATGGGTATTATCGTTGACAAGGTTAAAGGCGGCTTTACCGTTGACCTGACTGACGTCCGTGCCTTCCTACCTGGTTCACTGGTTGATGTAAGACCGGTACGCGATACCAGCTATTTAGAAGGTAAAGAACTCGAATTTAAAGTCATTAAACTTGACCAACGTCGTAATAATGTCGTGGTATCTCGACGTGCCGTGGTTGAGGAAGAAAGTTCGGAAGAACGTGAAGAGCTTATCTCAAATATGCAAGAAGGCAGTACCGTTAAAGGTATCGTTAAGAACTTAACGGACTACGGTGCCTTTGTTGATTTAGGTGGTGTTGATGGTCTGTTACATATCACGGATATGGCCTGGAAACGGGTTAAACACCCAAGTGAAATCGTTGCCGTCGGCGATGAGATTTCAGTTAAAGTCCTCAAATTCGATAAAGAACGTATGCGTGTTTCGCTCGGCTTGAAGCAGATGGGTGAAGATCCATGGGCTGATATTGCACGTCGTTACCCAGAAGGCAAACGCCTGTTTGGTAAGGTCACCAATATTGCTGACTATGGTTGTTTTGTAGAAATTGAGGACGGTGTCGAAGGTCTTGTGCACGTCTCTGAAATGGACTGGACGAATAAAAACATCCACCCAAGCAAAGTTGTACAGCTCGATGACGAAGCCGAAGTTATCGTCCTGGATATCGACGAAGAACGTCGACGTATCTCATTAGGTATGAAGCAATGCCAGGATAATCCATGGGAAGCTTTTGCTGCGATTCACAACAAGAATGACAAAGTAAGCGGTCAAATTAAATCGATTACTGACTTTGGTATATTCATTGGTCTGGATGGTGGAATTGATGGATTAATTCATCTATCGGATATTTCCTGGAATGACACCGGTGAAGATGCCGTTCGAAATTACAAAAAAGGCCAGGATCTGGAAGCGGTCGTATTAGCGGTTGATCCAGAACGTGAGCGCATTTCTCTGGGTGTTAAGCAACTGGAACAGGATCCATTTAACAACTTTGTTGCGGCTAACCCTAAAGGCACGATTGTTAATGGTAAAGTTGCTGAAGTGGACGCTAAGGGCGCGGTTATTGACCTCGGTGACGATATTGAAGGCTATTTACGTGCCTCTGAGATCACACGTGATCGTGTTGAAGATGCCCGTACTCTGCTAAATGTGGGTGATGACGTTGAGGCTAAATTCACTGGCGTTGATAAGAAGAATCGTACGATCAATTTATCAATTAAGGCGAAAGATAATGCGGACGAAAAAGCAGCAGTTGATGACTTTAATCGTGGTGCATCGCCTGCAACAACGACATTAGGTGATATACTAAAAGAGCAAATGGAAGGAAATGATTAGTTAATCGACTATCCGAGGGGCTGTAATGGCCCCTGGGATAGGTTTGGTTCGTTGGACGGAGAGTAAAAAATGACAAAATCTGAACTCATTGAGATCCTCTCGCAAAAGCAGAAACAACTTGCGTATAAGGATGTCGAATTAGCTGTGAAGACTATGTTAGAACACATGGCACAGTGTTTATCGAGTGGCGATCGAATTGAAATACGAGGTTTTGGTAGTTTCTCTCTACATTATCGCCCCCCGCGTACCGGTCGGAATCCTAAAACAGGTGATTCAGTTAGCTTAGCGGCAAAGTACGTACCTCATTTTAAGCCAGGTAAGGAATTGCGTGAACGTGTCAATGAAAGCATGGATCAAGTCGCAATCACCCAATAGCTTTGCTCTGTTAAATATTATGACACCGACATGAATATTAATTATTCTTGTCGGTGTTTTTCGTTTATAAATACGATATTGTAATCGGAGTGAACGATGTCGAAAATTTTATATGTAATTGCGATTGTTTTAATTGCCCTGCTGGGGGTTATTTTTGCCATTCTGAATGCTGAGCCCGTACAATTTAATTATTATTTCGGTTCGGCTCAAATTCCGTTGTCTCTGGCGATTATCCTGGCCATGCTCATCGGTGCAATGCTTGGTTTACTGGCTAGCCTGGGCATGATTCTGAAGGCAAAACGGCAGGTTTCCAGGCTTAAACGTTCTGCAGAAGTAACCGAAAAAGAAATCGCGAACCTGCGTGCCATTCCGATTAAAAATCAACACTAAATGTTTTCTGATCCGTTGACCTATGTTTTTCTGTTATTGCCAATCGCAGCCATCTCTGGCTGGCTGATTGGTCGACGTGGTCAGACAACCGAAACAAAAATGCTCAAATCTGAGATCCCCATTGATTATATAAAAGGCCTTAATTATTTACTGAATGAGCAGCCTGACAAAGCAATCGATGTATTTATTCAAATGCTCGATGTAAATAGTGAAACCGTTGAGACCCACCTTGCGCTGGGAAGCCTGTTCCGCCGTCGTGGTGAAGTAGATCGGGCGATACGAATACATCAAAACCTCATTGCCAGACCGACGCTCAATAGCGAACAACGTATGCAGGCATTAAATGAGCTAGGTCAGGATTATATGCGTGCGGGTTTGTTGGATCGCGCCGAAGCCTTATTTGAGGAATTAATTGAGAGTGGCCCACATACCACGAATGCGCTACACCAGCTTATTGATATTTATCAGCAGGAAAAAGACTGGGATAAAGCGATAGATGCGGCTAAACGACTCGCGACGAAAACGGGGCAATCTGAAGATATGCATATTGCTCATTACTATTGTGAGATCGCAGAACATGAATTAAAGAACAATGAACCGCAAAAGGCACTGAAATTAATTAAAAAAGCGCTAGCCTCTGATCGTTCATGTGCACGAGCGAGTATATTAGAAGGCGATATAGAGTCTCGGCTGGGTAATCATAAGGCAGCGATTCGTGCCTATCGTCGAGTAGAAGATCAGAATCCTGATTATATCCCTGAAATTCTTGAATCACTCACCCGCAGTTACAAGGCCGTTGATAATGAGGCGGAAATGATTCAATTTTTACGTGAAATACTAAATCGACATGATGGTATTTCGGTAATGTTATGTTTATCGGAGCTTATTCGAAAACAAAATGGTGATACGGAGGCGGCCGAGTTTATTGCTTCCTATCTCGATCGGAAACCGTCATTACGTGGCATGGATCGGTTAATCGATCTTGCGTTAATCCATATAAAAGATCCCGCTCGTGATAAACTGGAGGCACTTAAGAATGTAACCTCACAGTTACTGGTGAACAATCCTATTTATAAATGCGATGTGTGTGGTTTCCATGGCAAAACACTACACTGGCAATGTCCGGGTTGTAAAAACTGGAACAGTATAAAACCGATACTCGGTGTGGAAGGAGAGTAATGAGCGAATCTAAAGTGATCGTAGCCCTGGATTATCCGGATCAAACATCGGCTCTCAAATTCGTCGAGCAAGTCGAACCTGCGACTTGCAAACTTAAAGTTGGTAAAGAATTATTCACACGTGCAGGCCCGGGTCTGGTAAGCACCCTGGTCGATAAGGGGTTTGATGTCTTTCTGGATCTTAAATTCCATGATATTCCAAATACGGTTAAAAACGCCTGTCAAGCTGCTGCTGACTTAGGTGTATGGATGTTGAATGTGCATGCATTAGGAGGGCGTGCGATGCTGGAAGCGTCAGTAGAAGGGCGTGACAAATCACAATTTTCGCCTCACCTTATTGCCGTAACCGTTTTAACGAGCATGGATACTCAGGCGCTTGGTGAGATAGGTATATTGCAAGATACACAAAGCCAGGTGCTGAAACTCGCTAAATTAGTACATGAATCTCATCTGGATGGCGTCGTTTGCTCAGCGCAGGAAGCCAAATCATTACGAAACCAACACGCTGAGCCCTTTTTATTGGTGACGCCAGGAATACGTCCAGTAAATAGTGAAGTTGGCGATCAAAAGCGTGTTATGACCCCGCTACAGGCAATGCAGGCGGGAGTGAGTTATTTGGTAATCGGCCGACCGATTACCCAGGCTAATGAGCCAATCGCGGTTCTCTCCGAGATAAACGCCGATCTTTCATAATGTTCTTTTTGTAGGAAAATCCCTACATACCTTTCAGATTTGTCCGATAGTCAGGCCAGATTGATGTGTCGATAATACATACACTTTCAACAACCATGGACAATTAAGGAGTCAACATGAACGTTTTAAATTTACTAGGGAAGGTAATCTTAATTTCATCGCTAATCTTTGTTTCAGGATTGAGCCAGGCAGCACCGGTTAATATCAATACTGCGGATGCAGCCACTTTAGCTGAGAACATTTCAGGTATTGGGCCGAAAAAGGCACAGGCTATTGTGACCTATCGTAAAACTAATGGTCCGTTCAAAACTGCACAAGATTTGACCAATGTTAAAGGTATTGGACAGAAAACGGTTGAAAAAAATATTAACGACTTACGAGTCAGTTCAGTTAATCAAAAATCGACCAAGAAAAAAGTATCAAAGAACTAATTATTTAATTTCATACCTGGAAGGCGCCTTAGGGCGCCTTTTTTATTTGTTCCGAATATTAGTCTTGAATTGCCGGTAGGGTTTGCTAGACTGAATTAGATGTTCAACCGCTGAACGCGAACCTTATGATCTCTGATGAATTAAAATACCATCTACTCAAGCTACTCGAAAAAGACCCCAACTTAAGTCAGAGAGCCATTTCTCGCGAAATGAATATCAGTCTGGGCAAGGCTAATTATTGTCTGCATGCGTTAATTGATAAAGGTATGATTAAGGCTAAAAATTTTTATAAAAATAAAAACAAATCCCCTTACACCTATTATTTAACCCCAAAAGGTATCGAAGAAAAGGCAAAAATTACCTTTCGATTCCTGCAATTCAAACTAACTGAATATGAGAATTTAAAATTCGAAATCGAGGAAATTCGTAAAGAGGCTGCGAGTTTGAGCGATAAACTAAATTCGTAATGATAATTATTCTTGGAGTGAAAATTGGAAAACCTTTCTACTAAGACCGGAAAATCGTGGTACCTGATTTATACCAAGGCCAAAGGAGAGGAATTGGCACACAATAATCTGATGCGGCAAGGGTTTAATGCCTACCTGCCCAAAATTAAACGCGAAAAGCGTCTACGCGGAAAGTATCGCCCAATTGTTGAAGCTCTGTTTCCTCGCTATCTATTTATTCAGCTCGACACCAAAACGGATAACTGGATGCCGATTCGTTCTACAATTGGTGTGTCAAATATGGTTCGGTTTGGTGGTGTTCCTGCTCAAGTGCCACATGAGTTGGTTTCAGAGCTGCAAAGCTTTGATAATGAGGATGGTTTGCAGAATGTTCAGGAAGCCCAATATCAAGTTGGTCAGGAAGTCGAGTTTGTCTCTGGAAGCCTAAATGGCTACCGGGCAATATTTGATAAATACGTAAGCGGTGAAAGAATTTCTGTGTTACTGGATATAGTGGGTAAGCATACGCGCATGCTTATTTCTCGTCATGATGTCAAATTAGCTTGATTTCGTCTTTGCGCTAACGTTCATAGCCAAGTAAAAATCTGCATGAGTGTTTAGCTCCTAAAAGCTTTATTTTACTGAATAAAATACACCTTAAGAATAGTTTGCTGATATGATGGCTTTTTTTTGATAATTCCGAAAATATGACAACTACAGCAGCAGAAGTGATATGCGTCGATCTTGATGGAACCCTGGTTCAAACGGATACGCTTTATGAACTTCTTATTCTATCCTTAAAACAAAATTTATTCTTAATATTTCTACTACCGTGGTGGTTATTAAAGGGCAAGGCCTATTTTAAGTCGAAACTGTCAAGTTTTGCTAAACTACCTGCTGAGACCTTGTTATACAATGATGCAGTAATCGAATATTTGAATCAAAGACGTGCTAATGGCGCGAAGTTATACCTGGTAACGGCGAGCAATCAGAGGGTTGCCGATGAGGTAGCAAACCACCTTGGTATATTCTCTGGACAATATGGGAGTTCTGAGGCAAATAATCTAAAGAGCAAATCCAAAGCGCAATTTCTAAATTCAAAATTTGGAGAGTTTAGGTATGAATATATTGGTAATGATACTGCAGATATTAATGTGTGGAAAAGCAGCGCCAGGGCCGTTGTTGTCAGCAGAAATAAACGTTTAATTGAGAGTGCAAAAAAAATCAATAAGGATGTTAGTGTGCTGTCTGGTTTTAATCGAACCAGTTTCAAATCATACATAAGGTTAATGCGCCCACATCAGTGGGTAAAGAATGTGTTGGTTCTGGTTCCTCTCGTGTTGTCACATTCCATTACAGACCTTGATAAGGTGCTGTTAGCAACTTATGGCTTTATACTTTTCTCATTAACTGCATCAGGAATCTATATTTTTAATGATCTTGTCGATATCAACCATGATCGGGGTCATCCCAAAAAATCCAGGCGTCCACTTGCGGCAGGAGAAGTGCCTATAATTCATGGTGCGCTTCTTGGGACAGTCTTATGGGCGGTTTCGTTATCGATCTCCTTTATTTATTTTGGTTATCTGTTCTACATCTTACTTGGTTATATCGTACTTAATTTTCTTTATTCGTTTTTATTAAAAAGACTGGTTTTGGTTGATGTAGTCGTATTAGCCGGCTTTTATATAATTAGAATTATCGCTGGGGCTGTAATTACTGAAGCCTCGTTGTCCTTCTGGTTAATTACATTTTCATTATTTGTGTTTTTTAGTTTAGCCCTGGTGAAACGGTATAGCGAGATCGCGCTTTATACCGAAAAGGCCTCTGAAGTTAAAGGACGCGGTTATATCCAAGAAGATGAGATTATAACGACTATTTTAGGTGTTGCCAGTGGGCTTGTTTCTGTATTGGTCATGGCTTTGTATATCCATGATGATCATACCCGCGAGATGTATACCGATTCAATTTGGCTATGGTTAACGATCCCCGCCTTATTATATTGGGTGAGCCGCCTATGGCTTATTGCTCATCGAAAGATGCTAGTTGACGACCCCATTTATTTTGCAATAAAAGATAAAGAAAGCTATCTCATACTATGTGTTCTTTTATTTAGCATTTATATGGCAATATGAAGACCAGTTTGTATACAAGTTGGGGAAATAAAAAGGCCGTTCCGCATATAGCGATTACTCCAGCTAATGTGTCAGCCGTTTCGTTTTCTGATGTGCAACATTCTACTATTGCTTATGGTCAGGGACGTAGTTACGGAGATGTCTGTCTGAATGCTAATGGAAATCTATTCGATACTCAACGATTAGATAGATTGGTTGACTACGATCACAGGAAGAATCTGATTACTTGTCAATCAGGTGTTATTTTAAGAGATTTACTGCTCTTTTTAACTACAAAAAATAAATTTGTGTCGGTATCACCGGGAACGTCGCAAGTGACAGTAGGGGGTATGGTCGCGAATGATGTACATGGAAAAAACCATCATAAAGTAGGAAGTTTTGGTAATCATATTCATAGTCTAACGTTACTACGAAGCGATGGTAGAATATTGGAGTGTTCGGAGGATGAGAATACTGAGTATTTTAAAGCAACCATAGGTGGGCTAGGCTTAACTGGATTGATTTTAACCGTTACGTTACGGTTAAAGAACGTTGAAAATAATTGCATTGAGATTAAATCGATTAAAACGAAAGATATTAATCAGATGTTGGAATTATTTGAAGAGACGGATGCTGACTATGAATACACGGTATCCTGGCTTGATATGTACTCAAGGCCTCAAAAAGGCATTTTCAGTTGTGGCAATCATGCATCAGGTGAGATCAAATGTTCTTCTTCCGCCGCCTGGAAAAAAACGATACCTATTAATGCGCCGGAATGGCTATTAAATCGGCTGACGAACAAGGTATTTAATCAGCTCTATTATTACAAGAGTAACTCCCGCGCACATGATGTTGCATCGTACCAGTCCTTTTTTTACCCCCTTGATAAAATAGAATACTGGAATCGTTTATACGGTAAACGAGGTTTCTACCAATATCAATTCGTGGTTCCGTACGAGGAATTTCTATCTGTTTATACAGAAATATTAAACATTATAAAACAATATGATCAGCCTGTTTATTTGGCTGTTTTAAAAAAATTTGGAGAGATCAAATCGATGGGTATGCTGTCTTTCCCTCGTGCAGGCTACACTCTGGCCATGGACTTTCCAAGTAAGGGTGAAGCTAGTTTAAAAATGTTTAAGGCTTTTGATCTCGTTGTAATGAATGCCGGAGGGGCTGTTTATCCGGCTAAAGATGCGCGCATGAGTCATGATATTTTTAAGCATTCCTTTCCACGTGTTGAAGAATTTTCCATGTATAAAGATAATCTTTTTTGTTCAGATTTTTGGCGAAGGGTGGAGCAGGATGTCTAAAATTTTAATACTTGGAGCCACATCTGCCATCGCCGAACAATTTGCGCGTTTATATGCCTGCTCCGAAAATGAGGTGCTTCTGGTGGCACGTAATGCGGATTCTCTAGAAGAGATTAGCCAGGATCTTAATGTGCGTGGGTATAGTAAAACCAGTTCGATTTCATATGATTTTAGTGACGTAGAAAAAGCTACGAATCTGATTAAACAATGTTACGAAACATTGGGGAATATTGATATTGTGTTGATTGCGTTTGGCACCCTGCCTGATCAAAATGAAGTTAGTCTAGATTCTAATGCTATGCATAAAGAAATCCTGTTAAATTATAATTCAATTGTAATTCTTTTAAATGAGTTGGCTAATCTATTTGAGAAACAAAAAAATGGGACCATTGCTGTTATCAGTTCAGTTGCAGGTGATCGAGGACGTCAAAGTAATTATGTCTATGGTAGTGCGAAAGGCGGCATATCGATCTTTATGCAAGGTTTAAGGAACCGTCTTGCTGGTTATAATATACAGATATTAACCGTCAAACCAGGTTTTGTTATTACGCCGATGACTGATTCTTTCGAGAAAGGTTTACTCTGGGTTGGACCAGATAAAATAGCTCGGGATATTAAAAAGGCGATTAATAAAAAGAAAGACGTTTTATATACTCCCTGGTTCTGGTGGTGGATTATGCTAATTATCCGGTTTATTCCAGAAAAAATATTTAAAAAAATGAAACTGTAAAGGTTAGATGATGCAACGAATTATCATTCCAGGTGGCGCGGGTCTGGTTGGCCAGAATTTAATCGTCAAATTAAAAATGGCTGGTTATACCGATATAGTAGCGATTGATAAGCATCCTACGAATACGAAAACACTTGAAAAACTTCATCCGGATATCAAGGTTTATCACTCTGATTTGGTTACAGACATTGATTGGCATGAGTCCATTAATAATGAATCTGTAATTATTATGTTACAGGCACAAATCGGTTCCAAACAAACCGATGACTTTGTGAAAAACAATATCGTCTCGACAGAAAATGTATTGACTCAGGCAAAAGAAAAGGCCGTTAAATATATTGTGCATGTTAGTTCGTCGGTAGTCGAGTCAGTTGCTGACGACGATTATACCAATACAAAAAAACAACAAGAGAAAATGGTGGCTGAATCAGGAATACCTCATGTTATCTTGCGTCCTACGTTAATGTTTGGGTGGTTTGATCGAAAACATTTAGGTTGGTTATCTCGATTCATGAAACGAATCCCTGTTTTTCCAATACCTGGGCATGGACGATACATGCGGCAACCACTCTATGTGTCAGATTTTTGTAATATTATTATTTCATCAATAAAAAATAAACCGGACAAGCTTACGTACAATATAACAGGTCGCGAGAATGTTGATTATATAGATATTATTCGTGAAATTAAAAAAGCAACTCAATCCAGAACCTGGATTATAAATATACCCTATGGTCTGTTTTGGTTACTGTTAAGAATCTATGCTATTTTTTCGAGCGATCCGCCATTTACTGTGCACCAATTAAAGGCTTTGATTGCAAAGGATGAATTTGAAGTAATTCCCTGGTGGGAGATCTTCGATGTCAATGTGACAAGTTTTAAGGATGCGATCAATGAAACATTTAATGATCCTACCTATTCTAACATTGTGTTAGATTTTTAATATGAAGAAAGTTGCTGTAATTGGTGCAGGTCCAATGGGATTGGCCTGTGCTCATGAGTTACTCAAATCGGGATGTTCGGTTGATTTATACGAAGCCGATGACCGGATAGGGGGGATGACGGCACATTTTGATTTTAACGGTCTTAGCATTGAGCGCTACTATCATTTTATCTGTATGCCTGATCAGCCAATGTTTGATGTTTTAGATGAGTTAAAGCTTTCTGATAAGTTACATTGGAATGCAACGAAAATGGGTTATTACTATAACGGTACCCTTTACGAATGGGGAAATCCATTTGCTTTATTGCGATTTAGTCCTTTAACTCTAATTGAGCGTCTCCGCTATGGGCTGCATATGTTTTATTGCACCAAGATAAAAGACTGGTCTGGTCTTGATACTCAGGAAGCCAGCGAATGGATTAAAAAGTGGATTGGACAACGTGCATATGATGTTCTGTGGAAAAAGCTGTTTTTATTAAAATTCCACAAGTTTACAGGTAATCTTTCCGCATCCTGGATCTGGGCACGGATCAGGCGGGTCGGTACTTCTCGAAAAAATATTTTTACTGAACAAATGGGCTATTTAGATGGTGGATCTGAAACATTATTAAAAGCCTATCAGAAATCTATAATTGAAAAAGGTGGTGATATTCATTTGTTGACGAAAGTACGCAAAATCATCATATCTAATGGAAGGGTGACGGGGCTTAAAACAGAAAGCGGTATCGAGAAGCAATATAATCAGGTTATAAGTACTATACCCTTACCCTTTGTTCCACAGATGATTGATGATTTACCAGACGCCGTTTCCAGGGCTTATGAAAGTATTAATAATATTGGAGTGGTGTGTGTCATCGTCAAACTGAAAAAACAGGTAACAGAAAATTTCTGGTTAAATATAAATGACGAACGACTGAATGTACCCGGCATAATTGAATATTCAAACCTGCGAAAATTAGATTTTAATGTGGTTTATGTTCCATTTTATTTACCGCGTGATAACGATAAATATCAACTTGATGACAAGGACTTTATTGATGAAGCAAAAAATATTATTAAAACTGTTAATGGAGACATACAGGATACTGATATAATAGATATCCATGCTTCACGTTATGGTTATGCTCAGCCAATTTGCCCTCCAGAATTTAAAGATTCTTTACCTCCTATGACCGGCGTTATCGGTGGCCTGATTATTGCGGATACATCTTATTATTATCCCGAAGACCGCTCTATTTCAGAGAGTGTGAAACTCGGGAAGTCTTTATCTGTATTAGCGTTAAAATCTGCATGATAAAAAAACATTTTTTTACCCCGCAATTTGCAAAGTTTTTATTAGTAGGGGGACTTGCCGCTGTAGTGAATTTTGTCGCTCGAATAATACTCAGCTTGTATTTATCGTATGGTTGGGCTGTATTTGTTGCTTATTTATTTGGAATGACGACAGCCTATTTTTTGTCTAAAATATGGGTCTTTGATAAAACAGGTCGGAGTGTTGCCTCGGAAGCTTATTATTTCACTATTGTGAACATCATTGCGGTGATTCAAGTATGGTTTATAAGTGTTATATTGGCACAATATCTCTTTCCACGTATTGGGGTCTTTAATTACAGCGAAGAAATAGCCCATTTTATTGGTTTATCGGTGCCTATTTTTACGAGTTTCCTTGGACATAAATATATGTCATTTAAGCAAAAGGTTTAAAAATCATGAAAGTTACAATTTTTGGTACTGGTTATGTCGGTTTAGTAACGGGTACATGTTTAGCTGAAGTGGGCAACGATGTATTGTGTATTGATGTCGATGAAAAAAAGATTGAAATGTTAAATAATGGCAAGATACCAATATATGAGCCTGGTTTGGAACCGTTAGTTATCAAAAATAAAGAACAAGGGCGGTTAATATTTTCTACTGACATACAGAAAGGCGTTGATCACGGATTGTTTCAATTTATTGCGGTAGGCACCCCTCCAGATGAAGATGGTTCAGCTGACTTGCAGTACGTTCTGAGTGTTGCTAATAGCATTGGTGAACACATGACAGAATATCGGGTGATCATTGATAAGTCTACTGTTCCTGTTGGGACAGGTGATAAAGTTTCTAGTGCCATTAACCAGGCATTGGCCAATAGAAGTGAGAATATTGATTTTGACGTGGTGTCTAATCCGGAATTCCTAAAAGAAGGCGCGGCAATTGAAGATTTTATGAAACCAGATCGTATAGTGATTGGGACAGATAATGTCAGGACTGCAGAACTTCTTAAAGCGCTCTATGCTCCATTTAATCGGAGCCATGACAGATTGATTACAATGGATATACGTTCAGCGGAATTAACGAAATATGCTGCGAATGCTATGTTGGCTACCAAGATTAGTTTTATGAATGAGTTATCTAATATAGCCGAGCTTACTGGGGCGGATATAGAAAATGTCAGAATCGGCATCGGTTCTGATCCTCGGATTGGTTATCATTTTATCTACCCTGGCGCTGGTTATGGGGGATCGTGTTTTCCAAAAGACGTACAAGCATTAGAAAAAACGGCCAGTGAGTATGGCTATACGGCTGACTTGTTAAATAGCGTTGAAAAGGTAAACTTTAAACAAAAAGAAGTAATATTTAACAAAATTGATCGTCACTTCAAAAGTGATTTAAGGGGTAAAACAATTGCATTATGGGGGTTGTCGTTTAAACCCAATACAGATGACATGCGTGCTGCGTCTAGTCGTGTTTTGATGGAAAAAATATGGCAATCGGGTGGTAAAGTTAGAGCCTATGACCCAGAGGCGATGGACGAAACGCAACGCATCTACGGCGATAATGATTCTTTACGCCTATGTGATAGTCCTGAACAAACTCTGGAGTCTGCAGATGTATTAGTTGTGCTTACTGAATGGAGTATGTTCCGCAGCCCGGATTTCGATAAGATTAAATCTGCATTAAAGGAACCGGTGATATTCGATGGTCGAAATATTTATGATCCGTCGTTAATGAAAGAGTTAGGTATTACCTATTACTCTATTGGAAGAAAACCAATTTTAGATTAACCCTATTTAGGAAATGAAAATGAAAAAAATTAGAAAAGCCGTCTTTCCTGTGGCAGGGATGGGGACCCGATTTTTGCCAGCGACTAAAGCCAGTCCGAAAGAAATGTTGCCGGTTGTCGACAAACCACTGATTCAATATGCAGTCGAAGAGGCAGTGGAAGCCGGAATCGATCAAATGATCTTTATTACTGGTCGTAGTAAACGTGCTATTGCTGATCATTTTGATAAGGCCTTTGAACTGGAACATGAGCTGGAAGCAAAACAAAAAACCAAACTGCTTAAGATCGTGCGCAGTATTGTTCCAGATTATGTTTCATGTATTTACTTACGCCAGGCAGAGGCGTTAGGTCTGGGGCATGCAGTGAACTGTGCTTTGCCGGTCGTTGGCAATGAACCTTTTGCCATAATTTTGGCAGATGACTTAATTGATGGTGAGAATAAATCATGTTTATCACAAATGGTGGATGTTTATGAGTATCAGGGACGGAGTGTTCTTGGTGTTGAACGTGTTCCTCAGGAAGA
>CAMYOL010000037.1 GCA_947260005.1 uncultured Ectothiorhodospiraceae bacterium | reverse complement strand
TAAATAACTGATTGGCCTTACTGATTTACTTAATTTCATAACCTGAATCGACTGATGAACATAGTACTAAATATAGACTATATTTAGCCCCTATACAAGGGTTGCTTTAGAGTATGCATTTGTATGTGTGCGTACAAATGTGGTTTTGTATGACTTGACGCTAATGACTCGGAGGGAGTTGGGTTAAGTTATTAAGTTATCGGTGTCCCTGGTTGGATGGGCAATTCGCTCTTGTAGTACAAATGGCGCACCAGGTAATTATGTCGATGGATATGCACCATTAACACAGATTCAATGTGGCAGAAATGGACGTATGCTGGTATCAATCAGTGGATGTAAAGTAAAAATTCAAACTCATGCCTATGTGCATTCCGATGTACCATTTGTCACTTATAGCGGGCAAACAACAACGGAAATCATGCTCAAAAAAGCAGATGCGAAATGGCTTGTTAAAATGAGCATCTATGCACCCAAGTCAAAAATAAAACTTCATGGAGAGTTTATTGGTAACATAGTGGCCAATAATTGCAATTAAAGCAATAATGGATCGGAGTGATTTCTAAAATCTCTCCGATCTAAATTTAAACCTCATGTGTTGAACAAACACTATATTTCAATTAAGTGAAGCTCGCACACAACGTAACACGTCATATTCGAATGCTCCCTCCAGAGCCTCATAGACTGGTTTTAATTTATGCTCACTATTAGAGAAGGTTAAAAAGGTATCTTGTATTAACGCAATCTCTTTTTCCTCTAACTGAACAACTTTTTGTAACTCTATCTCACCCTGGGTGATGGAATCGATTAAATGTGAATATATAGTTGCGGGTTTAAGTTCCCGTTGAGTTGCAATGCCCTCTATGTCCATTCCCGAACGAAATAAACGCAAGGTTTCCTCGATTGTACCATCAGATCCTGTAGCCTCTCCCTGCTCTTTTTCATGTTCGTTGATAACCTTTAAAAAGATATCCGCGTATTTTTTTAATTTTTGTTGACCGACGCCACTGACATTTGAAAATTGTGCAGGCGTGGTGGGTCTTCTCTCTAACATATCCATCAGGCTCGCATCATGAAAAATCATATAAGGAGCCACTTTTAGTTCATCCGCCAGAGTTTTACGACAAGCTCGTAGTGCTTCCCAAAGAGCGTTATGTTCTGCTTTGATGTTATGTTTGCTTTTACGGCCACGTGACTTTGATTTCTCGGCTTTGGTTTCTTTTCGTAGCATCAAGGTTTCTTCGCCACGTAAGATGGGACGGCAGGTTTCTGTTAATCGTAGATTGCCATAACCTTCGATATCGACCGACAACAGATTTCGTGCGATCAATTGGCGAAAGATGCTGCGCCATTGGATGGCATCGAGCTCTTTTCCGATTCCATAGACGCTAATGCGGTCATGGCCAAACTGTTTGATGCGTGCGTTGTCCTTTCCTATTAATACATCAATTAAATAATTTACCCCAAACCGTTGATCGGTTTTATAAACACAGGACAGGGCTTTTTGCGCCACCACCGAGGCATCCCAGGTTTCCACTGGTGATAAACAACTGTCACAGTTTCCACAGGGCTCGGCCAGGTGATCATCAAAATAAGTGAGTAAGGCCTGTCGTTTACAAGTGGTGAGTTCGCTAAAGCCCAGCATGGATTGCAATTTATGATGCTCAACGCGTTTATGTGTTTCGTTCGCCTCTGAGGCTTCCATCATTTGGCGTAAAGTGATGACATCTTGTAGGCCATACATCATCCAGGCATTGGCAGGTAAACCATCACGCCCGGCTCGCCCGGTCTCCTGATAATACGCTTCGATACTTTTTGGAAGATTTAAATGCGCGACAAACCGCACATCGGGTTTATCGATACCCATGCCAAAGGCAATGGTTGCCACGATTATGATTCCATCTTCATTTAAAAACCGTCGCTGGTGTCGCTGGCGTTTTTCATTTGGCAATCCGGCATGATAAGGCAAGGCGGTTAATCCCTTCGAGCTTAACCACTCTGCAGTCTGTTCGACTTTTTTTCTCGACAGACAATAGACGATACCTGCATCGTTCTCATGCTCATTGCGAATAAAACGTAATAACGCTTCACGACCATTACCCTGATTTTGCGAGATACTATAGCGGATATTCGGTCGATCAAAACCTGAAACATATAAGCCAGCCTGTTCTAAATTGAGCCGGCGCAGAATCTCACGTCGCGTCGGCGCATCGGCCGTTGCCGTTAATGCCATGCGCGGGATCGCTGGAAAACGTTCATGCAAAACGGATAGTTGAATATAATCTGGCCGGAAATCATGTCCCCATTGAGATACGCAATGAGCCTCATCGATGGCAAACATCGCGATAGGAGCCTGTTCCAATAAACTCAAAAAACGCTCCGTCATTAAACGTTCAGGGGCGACATAGAGAAGATCCAGCTCACCCGCCAAAAGTTGCTGCTCGATTTGACTGGCACTGGCGGCATCCAGCGTAGAATTTAAATAGGCAGCCTTCACCCCCAGTTGCTGCAAGGCCACAACCTGATCCTGCATCAATGCAATTAAGGGCGAGACCACCACCCCCACGCCATCACGTACCATGGCCGGGATCTGGTAGCACAATGACTTACCCCCACCGGTCGGCATCAACACGATCGCATCCTGACCGGATATTACTTTTTCAATTATTTCCTGTTGTTGGAGGCGAAATTCAGAATAGCCAAAAATGGTATTTAATATTTCAAGCGCATTTTTACTCATGATACGGCTATAAACTCGAGGATACGTCCAAACATTGAAGCTATGATTTAGATAAACAGCTAAACTATTGTTTTATAGGCACATTGCAACTTTATATTTTTAGCTGAATGTAATAACACTGCGCATAGTCTGCCTCAGAACATTGGATTAATCCAATAAAATTGGTAGCTGGTGTTGACGTATTTTTACACATTTAATGACAATCTGTATTTCTAAGTCTCAGTATCGGTCGGTTGAGTTATCGACTTTTAAAGGCATGTTTCTCCTAATTATTGAATATATCCACTTATATCATTATGGACCCAATCTACATGATGAAATAATTTTAAGTCAGGGGTAATCTGGCAAACCAGAGTGAAAAATCATCCCATATCTGGCTACGGGTCGTGGTTAAATTCATCACTTGAAAAAACAAAAACACTACGAGCATGATAGGAAAAACCTCACGTCCTTTTTTATGATTGCGTTCCATAAATATTAAGACAATCAAGATTAAATCTGTAATAGAAAAAGTAATAACTTGATAGGGAAAAGGAAATGACGGCGTATCAATCGGCAATCTGGCCACGGCCGGATCAATCATGGTCAAGGCGGTGCATATCATGTATCGAGCATGACGGGCTGGGATATGTCGGTAAACAATAGCCAGGCTGTATGAAATGATAAAAAGAACCAGCAATGATAGCTGTAAAAATAGCACATATAACCTGCCATAGGTTATTCCAAATTCATGAATCGTTATCTGACTATGGGCCAGCAATACCAATGACACTACGACAAATGGTACTAGCACATAAGAAGATTTCCCGATTAATCTATGCGCAGAACGTTTATTGAACCTGATCAAAAATGACTGTGTAATCAGTAGCCCCAACCAGAGCAACATTGTCACTACATGCCAGTGAACATAACTTTCCACGTCGTTTAACTGGGGATAGATGTCAAAATCATTAAAAAATATTGAAAAATAAGAATTCCAAAAACCTACAACCGCTAAAATAAGCAGCACAAAAAAATAATACCCACTCCGGCTAAACAACATCAGTTTTACCCATTTATAATTAATAGACCATTAACGTCTTAGTTTGTTTTTATGACGATTGTTACCTAGGTATTATTCTCTTTAGCCCAGCGATAGGCTCCTCGTATATTCATCAAAAACCACTTATCATAAAAACGCCACTGCTTGTATTGCGATAGATTTTTCTCAATCACTTTAACCGCCTCATCCTCGGACAGTCCCTGCTGTAAAGCACGCTTGGCCTGCGTAGTCAAATCCGTGTAGTATTTTATCTGACGTCTTATCGTGTCTTTATCTCCAGGCATGCCATGTCCGAACGCGACAATATCAAAGTCCAGTTTATTTAAACGTCCCTGCATCGCGATTAATTCACCTAAGTACCAACCGGGTAAATCTCTCCATCCAACCGCATCATTGTTGGCAAAATCAACGGCAAATACTAACTTTTGCTTTGGGAAACGGGGCACCAGCATCGTATTCGTGTGACCGTAGCCAATATAATTTAGCTCAATGTTCATATCGCCATAGCGTAGAATAACACCGTCATCATCGATCGTTTTGGTCGGTAATAGTACTTCAGGATCACCCCAGCGTTTTAATCGACTCAAAGTTCGTTCATGCGCAATGATGGGTATATCATCGCCGAATTGTTGCTTTAATATCTTTGCTCCTGATGAATGATCGATGTGCCAATGCGTATAAATGATCGCGAGCAATGGCTTTCCGGGTGCGGCTGTTCCAACGCCTCAAATAAGGGGATGTGATGAAGTTCATCAAGAATAATCTGGTTGCTTTCCATGTTGCCACACTAACAGAATATTTGTATTAAATGAAATAATCAGAGTTGACCTTGGTCAAGGATATTCAAGTAATTGTTATAGTATTAATAGCGTTTGGTCATGATTGAAACAAATATAAGCAAATATTGAGATGCTAAATAATACATGAAACTGACGCTTATCCTGGCAGGCCCCTATTCCTCCTGTACTGAAACCAGAGCAATCTGGAGTGATGCATGTCAGGCTCAGCAAATTGATGTTGAAATATTTAACCTGGATGACGAACAAGGTGAGAATATGGCTTGTCAATATAATCTAAAAACCTTTCCGGCCTTGATACATGATCATAAAATAATTGCCGTCGGGCATCCAAGTAAAGACGACGCCATTAAAATTATTAACGACCTGGCGTTGCAAAGCCGAGAATAAAATTTTTAGTGTAATCTGGATATCCAAATATAAATTCACGGTACTCACTATAAATATGTATGGCAGGGACGGAGTCCGCTGGGATAGGATTCTACAACATCGCAGATAGTCCAAAGAGGCTAATATCTTTACATTTTGTTGCACTTATTGGTTGAATCTAAACTAGGTTAATCCAGTTGTTAAGAACGAGTGCCAAACCGATTAGGAATTACTACTCCAATTCGAGATCGCCAAACGATCCGCTCCTGAAGAAAAACACTTTACCGGCAAATGGATTAAAGACATCCTGTTTAATCAGGATACCAAACGATGGACGGTTTAGGTCCTTTGAAACTAGAACCAATCAGGTTAATCTATTCTTCGAAATAAGGCTCTCCAGTGCTCCAAAAAAAATCATAGTTTCCACTTAATCTATCTAACAGTGGATCTATATCTGAAGCTAAATTCACCGCCTGAAGAGAGTCCATCCCATACAAATCATATCCAGGCTCATCCAACCCTTCAATTTTCACATGACATCCAGCAATAACCCCATCAACCGGAAATTTCACGTCATTTTCAGTTACAATATATGGTTCACTTATCTTAATCACCATTTCTTTAGTAGTTTGAGTGTTTTTCTCTTTAAAAAGTAATTTTCTCTCGGCTATGTATTTCACTAATGTGCATCCTTAGAATATTTATTATCTCTCTTGGTAACACTGATCTCTTGCAATCCTGGCTGCTTCAAAACACCTAAATTTCTTTTTACCAGTTAAACCGGCACATGTTGCCAAGATGCTCTGATATAACGCTTCGCAATTCTTGTCCTCTGCTTCCTCATCATCAGTACAATATTCATATAGAGCAACACCTGCAAAACCAATGAAGATAACACCGCCAACAATCTCACCTGCAGGAAAAGGACCATCTGATACTGAGGCACCACCCCATATAGCCAAACCTCTCCCTAAAGTAGCCGCCGCATCTAACCCAAGTGGATCGGAATTAAGCAATGGACTATTAGCAGCATATGTATATGTGTTTAATGGTTTACTGCGTGAGATAGTTTGATAAGGCAACCCACCTTGCAACGCAGTAAAGTTCGGAGGAATTGTTGGATTCATCGCAATCCTATCGGCAGCACCGTTTAATAAGCCTATTATACCAATAGGGTCGGAGGTGATGTATCTACCTGTACTCGGATCGTAGAACCTAAAGTAGTTATAATATAACCCACTTTCCTCATCATGATACTGACCAGGAAAACGCAGGTAATTATCTGCCGTTGTAATGGTTTCCGTCACTTTTCCAAAACTATCATAACTCCCCCGCCAAACGACCGTCCCATTACTGTCAGACGCCTCGTGAGCAGCACCCAAATGGTCTTTAAAGTAATGATAAACCTGACCATTTTCAACAAACCCTATCGGTGTTTTACCCTCCATGATGTAACGCCGTTGTATGCTACCTGATAATTCACCTATCATACTTGTATCAGACCAATAAAACTGCCGACTACCACCACCCAGATTATCCTGTTTAGCCCAACGCCGCCCAAATGGTCCATATGTGTAACTAAAATCGACTGTAGCAGACGTAGCCGGATTACTATCTGAAAAAAACTGATATTGAACCAGCTGATCCAGACTATTGTAGCTATATTGCTCGACAACTCCTGTAGACTTATTCAGTTTCTGAGTCTGATTGCCGTTTACGTCGTAACTGTAAATGAAATTATCATCTTCGATAATACGGTTTGCATTATCATATTGTGCATTATTATTTAGCCGATTACCTATAGAATCGTAATTGAACGATTCAGGATTTATAATAGATTGAACATTTGTCAAACGACTAGCTGGATCGTAATTATAGCTTCGGGTTTCATTTGCCACGCCTTGCCATTGATTAACACGACTGGCTAGATCATATTGATACTGATAGCTACGAAGTCCCGCTGCATGGCTAATCTGTAATAATTGATCGGCCTCATCGTATTGCATGGTTGTATTAATCGCATTAGTGCGATTAATAGACGTTAGGCGTGTTATTGCATCATAGCTATATTGATAGCTACTACCAGATATATCCAGCTGACTTAACAAACCTCTGACATCGAACTGTTGTGTCTGTAACAAGCCCATACTGGTCAGTTGCTCAATCTCATCTTCGGTGTTGTATTGATATGTTGTTGCCTGGCCATTGACGGTTTCGTTGGTCTTGCGTCCAAATGCATCATAAGCAAACGTCACTGTTCCAGTAATATTTGATGCCGTTGTTAGTTGATCACGCAAGTTATATGCATATTGATACGTGTCTTCCGTTCCAATGGTACGCTGTATCAGGCGTTTAGCATCATCATACACCATTGAGGAAACAACGTTATCAGGGCGTGTCATTTGTGAAACAAGATTGTCAATTCGAAATTGATATGTATGGTTTGTACCATCGTAAAACGTACGCTGACTCAAACGTCCAAAGTTATCATAAGTATACTGAGCCGTTTGATTATTCGGAGCGTTCACTTGCGTAATACGATCCGCTGCATCATAACTGTAACTCGTCGTATCACCATTTCCATCGGTATACGATATCACTCTATCCAGGGCATCGTATTGATATTGCATCACCTCTCCAACCGGATTAGTCATGCTAACTAGATTATTCAGACTATCGTATTGGTATTGTGTGGCTCGACCCAGTGGGTCGGTTACTGTTAGTGGCATTCCTTGGATATTGTAAGTGTTTGTCGTCTGATTATTTAGGGCATTTGTAATCTGTAATAAATCCCCCTGTGGTGACCAGGATAAATTGGATATATTTCCGTCAGAGTCAGTAACTGTTAGTGGATTACCTTGTGCATTGTAGGTCAGCGTGGTCACTCTACCGGAACGTGAATTAATCGTTAATGGCCACGGCTTCTCGTTATCGTAGGTAATAGTAATCGTACCTCGACTATCCGATTGAGACAATCGATTACCAAAGGCATCATATGTATAGGAATATGCAGTACCACTCGGATCGGTATAAGTTGTTATCAAACTATCGGCATCACGCTCATACTGGAATGTTCGTCCAAGTGGTGCATCAATACGAGTAAATTGCCCCGTTGTATTATACGTATAGACCCATTGGCTGCCCATGCTATCAGTCTTAGTAGCCCTACGGTTGGCTTTGTCATATTGATAGCTATAGGTGTTGGCCAAGTCAGTGTAGGAAGAAACTCGCGCACCACTATAGGTTACGTCGGTTTCCACTACACCTGTTTCATCCGTAATACGATTTAGGTGGGTATAGGACTGACCGTCACTAGGTGCTTGATAGGTTTCATAACCATACGTACGTGCTCCATTCAGTGGATCGGTCACCAAGGTCAGATTCGCATCAGCGTCATAACCATATAACCATTCACGTCCGGTGTGATCTCGGATTATAGAAACTAGACCATTGGCGTTGTATTCATAAGTCAGCGAACGTCCATTAGTATCGGCTTTTTGAATCAAGCGTCCCTGAGTGTCATAAATGTAATTAACAATATTACTATTACGATCACCTGTGGCTAATAATTCACCTGTTTCTCCATAAATACTGTAACTACCATTTCTTCTTTCCAACCTGGCCATATTATCCGGCAGGCGTTCAATCACATCAAATAGGCCAGGTGCTGCAAACTTACCATCTGGTCGTTCTGAGTAAATATACCGCTTGCCATTCGGTAATCGACGCACAAACTCACGCACGAGTTCAGAATCGCCCACTTGATTTGTGATGAATCGACTAGTAAATATCAGACCACGATCGCAGCTCATGCTCCAACCATTGCCCACCAATCCAACACGTGGATCGTGTGAGTTGAAAGTTCGAGTTACGGCTAGCCTTGGACGACCTTTTAAAACGATATCGGTTTCGCTCCAGACAAAATAGCCTGTGGCCAAATTGACTGGTGAACCCTTACTACCTTTATTACAAGGATCGTTATCACAGTCTCCTTCTTCACAGGTACCCGGATCATCGGCATCATTTGGGTCGGTCGTGTCATGTCCCTGGTCCCAGGGAAAATGAAAAGCATACGCCGGGCTTATAGCCAAAGAACTGGCAAAGGCAACGAGCAATGCTACGATGCTAATCCGTAGTGCGGTCACAATTTTATTGAATAAAACAGAATGTAATTGCATGGTCTATCTCCCTGATTACCTGTTTGCCATTGCCTGGATTAATGCAGATGCTTCATCAAGTTCACGTGATATGCGGTCGTACTCAGCCTGTAACGAAGGTTGAGTGGTGAGCAATGTCTGAACTTCTTCAAAATGGTGAGTCGCCCAGACTACCGCCTGAGCAGAGGTCATGCCCCAGTTTGAATAAATGTTTGTAACGGTTTGTTGTATTTGGGTATCCAAGGCGAACTGGGCATCCAGATCACCACCTTGTTCCATTAGCTGGGCTCTTGCCTGCACGCCATCGAGTGTCGCCTGACGTACCTGTAGGTCCATGGTAATGTAGTCTTGTGCACTCAAATCCAGTGCCATGCTATTCGATGATAGGGCCAGCATGGTTACTAAAGAGAGTACATTAACTACCTTATAAAATAATTTGCTCATCATGATAATTCTCCTTAGTAAAAGATCCGTTGTAAGACATACACGGTTATAGATTGATAGCCAGTCTCATCAACACCAGCGACGCCTAATCGATAGGTCCCGGGGGCGACAAAGTTACCGTTGTTATCCCTTCCATCCCAGGTGATGGTATTTGTACCCGCCACGATATTAGTATGGATAAACTCGGCGACTGAGGCGCCAGTTACGGTATCATTGATGACGAGTTTGACATCACCGGCACGGTTCAGATCTAACTGGATCTGGCTGAGTGCGGGTGTGCCATCAGGATTAATTTGAGTCGGTTGGAATACCGATGGTATGGCACTAACCGAACTGACGTGTACCCCGCTGCGCACATAAATCGCATTATCTGGCAAGGTATACGCGAATATACCAAACAAGAACTGATCACCCGGTGGCGGTTCAATTAATTGCCCATCGGAATTTTCACCGTTCCAGGTGATTAGATGAGTACCCCGGCCCAATGGTAGTCGTTGCATGAACGTCACCAGACGCGTATTCACTCTGAACAAACCCATAAATGCCGTTACCTCGGAGGCTTGATTTAAAGTGAATGTGATATCCAGCGGATCACCGGCTAGTGGTGAAAAACTAGAAGGTATGCGACTACGCGGCGGATTACTTTGCTGCCCACCTGTGGTTAGCGCCAGATCCAATCGATTAACCACACCATCGACGCGATACAGTAAGATTGCCCGGTAATCGCCTTCAGTCACAACACTGGCGGCATCGTTGTTGCCATCCCACACATCATCATAGTTACCTGCGACACGCATGGTAAAAGGTACTAAGGTACGAATCAGCTCACCGCTACGCCCCTCTATAATGACACTCACTTCCGTATCACCACCTAATGTGGTAGAAATTGTTGTGGTCTCACCATTAAGAGGATCAATAGTATCCAGATCTCTGTTTAATGATACCTGAGGCACAACAAACACCTTGTTGGCGTCGACCGCCGTTTGTCCAGCTGAATCAGTAACACGGACTCGCGGATAAAAGGTACCTACGGCGGTATAGCTATGTGACAACGAAGCAACCGTGGTAGTCTGGTCATAGGTACCGTCGCCGTCCAGATCCCATTCATACTGATCGATTGTTCCGTTATCCGGATCGGTTGCCGTTGCGGTTAACGTGACATTTAACGGTGCATTACCGGTGGTAGCGGATACCGCCAGTGAAACCGAAGGACTGCCAACGGGAAGTGCATTGACTTCGAGTGTGGGAATCGCGAGAGTCGTGGCCGCACCCAGTGTATCGGTTACACGCACATTCGCCTGGAATGAGCCTTCTGTCTGATAAATATTTGATGCCGTACCTGTTGGCGTGGTTTCATCGAACGTGCCATCGCCATCATAGTCCCATTCAAATTGGGCAATGCCATCACTGTCCGTCGCTGTAGCTGAGAAAGTGACCGTTAATGGTATCTGACCGTTTGATGGAGAGGCATTTGCGCTGACCACCGGTGGTTGGTTGTTAACGGTGATTAATACGGTACCGGTGGCTTGTTCACCGGTATTTTCTGTTACGCGTAGTGTGGCGTTGTAGCTACCTGGAGTATTGTAAGTAAACGATTGATCACGTCCAACCGTTTCACTGCGATCATAGGTGCCATCGCCTTCGAAATCCCATTCATATCGAATGATCGCATTCTGTGTCGTCGAATTAGGTGTAAAGGTAACGGCTAATGGTGCATCACCACTGCTTGGTACTGCTGCTGGTAATGAAGCTAATCCATTTGCTGCATCACCAGTATAATGACTGGCATCTTGATCGGTCACAACACTATCACCCAAACCTTGTGCATTGACTATACCCAGGTTCTGGTATTGCCCTTCAATCGCAGTGCCGGTTACCGTACAGTTTTGCGACTGTCCTATGGATAACAGAGGAATCTGACAAACTGTGGTCGCCGCAGTTGGTGAGGGTTGAACCTGTTCGTCCGTGACGACCACGTTGGTTAAGTCAACATCGCCTGTATTAGTAACTGCAAAGGTCCATTCTACCGAATCACCGACCGGGATCTCAGGACCTGGGGCGATATCGGCATCTTGGCCTTGAGTTGATTTTTCTAAATCAATAGATGGATTGCCTAATGTCCCGATATAGTGGCTCTTATCTTCATCGCGAACACGTTTCCACCAATTATCGCCACGTACCACGGCGGTGCCGGTTGTTTGATATTGACCTAAAACGGCTGTACCTTCTAATGTACAAGTACGACTTTCATTGCGTTTTAATTTTTCTATCTTACAAACTATGTTGCCATGTATGTGTGGCTTTTTATGCGAGCCATCAGATGAGCCTTCATGGTTTCTTTCTTTGGAGTCGTCATCATCGTGTGAGTGTTCTAGCAGTTCTCCATCATAGACCACGATGTCATGCAAGGTCGCGATACCCGTATTGGTCACCGTGTAGGTCCAGACCACCGGAAAGCCAAGAAAGATCTCAGGTCCGGTCGGTTCATCCGCATCCTCACCATTGGTCGAAGTTTCTATGGTGATGTTAAATACCGGGTTCCACCAGTTAGCATGCACTACTGGCGAAGATAAAAACAGCATCAATGCCATGATGCCAGTGAGAAATGATTTCATTGGTAATAACGTCAATATTTGAAAGAAGTGATACCTGCTCTGTCCATTCATGCGTTTCATCCTCACTGTTATATTCGTATCATTGCTCTTTGCTAACATTAAAATAACTAAAGCTGTTTAGGCACAAAAATCGTGACGCTTTTCACCCCAACTTGCCCATTAAAGCCAGACACATTGACGCTGATCACGTGTATGCCTGGTTTCAACCCGGCAGGATTCCAACGCCAGGTCAAAGGCACATAACCTTGCTCTTCCTCAGATATAAATTCGTAATCCAGAAAAAACGCCACCTCATACAGACTTTGCTTCATGGCCCAACGATCATCTTTGTGCATATCCACCTTTAATGATATCGGTTTGGTCACGATAGGCAGTCCGTCAGGATTTAACGGCAGTTTTTCACCCAAAGCCAAGCTGACGCGCGGTTCGATATCTACCGAGCGTGGTAAGTAATAATGTCGGGAAATACGCTGCCCATTGCGTTCTAATGGTTTCTTTTTAAAATCCGGCATCACTGACGGCCATTTTTTGGTTTTCCGCCAGACGGTATAACTTAATGATTTGTTGCCGTTGGTTATGATGGCATGGTCCGGTAACTCAAACCCGGTGACTAATAAAGCCAGTCGTTTATGCTGTGCGAGGTTAACCATCTTATCCTGATCATAACCATCCCATGCAAGCCGGTTGCGCCCGCTGCCGCGAACCTGCCAATCCAAAATGGTCTTCATCATTGGGCCAGACTTAATCCCGGCTCGGGCCAAAATGCGCGAAGGACGTTTGAGCGTAAAGTCAATATGACCT
Source organism: uncultured Ectothiorhodospiraceae bacterium (assembly GCA_947260005.1). Taxonomy (GTDB): domain Bacteria; phylum Pseudomonadota; class Gammaproteobacteria; order UBA6429; family Thiohalophilaceae; genus SZUA-24. The sequence goes on along the minus strand of CAMYOL010000037.1, from coordinate 52,603 downwards.
TGTGTGTTCAAGTTAGGATTAATCTTAATCTCTTTACCACCACTGGTATTACGCGAGTCGTATACAAAGTTGGGCTTATCCTTTTTTCCACTATAGAGTTTAGCGACTGGAATATAAGCCTCATTCGGTACGATCGTTTTATCTTCGTCTTTACCATCCCAGCTTAGTGTGTAGGTACCGGCTTTTGCTTTGTAACTGGACGATAAGGTACGCACAACGTCGCCATCCGAGCTATAGATAACGACTTTAATTGAGCCTGGCTTGCCTATCTTAACCGGGATCGCAAACCGCTTACCGGCAGAGGGGTTAAACTCCTGATGTTTGAATTCTTTAATACTGACTGAGGCCTGGCATAGTGTGCTCACACTCAGCAATAGGGTTAGAATCGTTATCCAATACCGCATTAATTAATCTCCAAATCCCGTAAATCTTTAATGCCGGTTGGTAATGTCATCGCATGTACCTGACCCGAATTATCTCGGCACATTAACTGTGCCTGTTGCGCGCTTTGGCGAATAAAGAAAAGTTGCCCTTGATACATCACCGGAGACATATCAGTAACCGTCCCCTGGGTAAGTTGTTCAATTGTTGTCGTGTTTTTGTCGTTAAGCGCCTGGCGATAGATGTGATAATGCCCCGCTGCATTACTGCTAAAATAAAGCCAGTTATGCTGTTGATCCGTACTGGGCTGGCGACTGATCGAGTTTAACAACGTGACTTGCTCGGCCAAACCGCTGGTGATGTGATAACGCCAGATTTCCTGAATGATCTTGCCACAACCAACGACGCAATGAACGTTACTGTAATAAAGCCAATCATTTGTATGATGAGGTTCAAATTGAGCTGACCGTTGAATAATAACAGGCCCATGTTTTGGCTTCGACTTGGATAGGGTCAAAACCAGCTTAATAATATCGGTGTCGACGCTTTTTCCTTGCTTGAGTTCAACCACATACACACTGTTATTAGCTTCATCAAACTCGGGTTGTGCATAACTAGCCTCAGCAGAAGGCTTCAACAATACTACCGTTTTTTGTGTTGCTAAAGAATAACGACTGAGCTGGCCGGCTTCATCAATGTAAATAAGCGACTTCTGCGTAGCAGAAAATACGGGCGTACGTGCTTCGGTGTTTAAATTGACTTTAACAGGTGGACTACTGCTTTTGGTTACCACATAGGTATTCCATCCAGCGTCAGTCAAACCGACAAAGACCATGCCTTTTGGCCAGGTCTGGCATACCGCATGTACCGATGTACTAATGATACAAATGATAAACGACATAATCGCGAAGGCCACTCTCATATTAGCTACGCCTCCTGGCTTCGCGCCACCTTAACAGTAGCGCCACGCAGGCCGATAAGACCAGGGACAAATAAAACAGCTCATACAATCCATAGCGTGATTCAGTGCCAATCAAATAGCCATGAACCAATCCCATTAACACAACTAAAAACATAGCCCGATGCAAGTAGCGCCAAACTTGCGGCAGGTGAGTACGCAACAACGCGGCCAATACCGCCAATATAGCCAACATAAATGCGAACAAACCAATGGTGATCGAGGTATGATAAAAATCCTTGAAATCCGGCAGCAATAGCGCCCAGGCAAAGGTGTCTTTTCGTAGTGATACGGCGGTCACGAAAAAAGCGATATGAAAGCTTGTCACAAAAAAGAGGCTTGCACCTATGTATTGATGGCGAAACAGACTCCAATTTGGCAGAGCAACACTATACTTTGTGTTCTTTAAACAGGTCGAGACCACCTGATAACTCAGGAATAAACCTGCGTATAATCCAAAGAGTTTGGAAAAGACATACCAGATCTGCCCGGTCGGGGCACCATACTGGACATAACTGTATATATTGGTTGTGAGCAGCCATAAACCTAACGGTGCCAATAAAACAGCACACCAAACCAGTGAACGCAAGGCCTGCACTAGTTGAAGTGATTGAGCCGGCTTTATGACGTTGACTTCAAACATGTCTGCTGTTCCTTAGCACAACGATAGAGTTGTTCCTTCACAATGTTATTAGCGGTGTTTTCTGGTGAGGACAGTGGTAAGCCTACAGACCGCCACCCCGATAACCCATGGGGTTGCATCACAGCAACCCTGTTGACACCATTTTCAAGCATTTTTCGAGCGACTTCGTAACCACGAAAATCCTTCACACAATAGCTAATCACTCGATCGGCTTGTTTTAGTTTTGAGTAGACCTCATCGTTTAAATTACGCATGGGAATATTAATAGCCCCAGGAATATGAGATTTTGCATATTCAGTGGGCTCACGAGTATCGACAAATACTACTTTCTTACCTTGTGCAATTTCTGACAACAGATGCTCAATAGGTAACTCTTTGACTCTATCACCCGGCCGTCGTTGTGCAATCACCACGCCGTTTGCACAACTCTCATTTCTGCTTGCTATGACTAGCATTTGATTCAGCTCATCGGATGACAAAGCATCTTGTAATCCGACATATAACACATCAAAAAAGTGCGCATAACAGTTTACCGGCACATCAAACCGATTAAAGCGATCTTGTAAATAACGAAAGTTTTGTTCTATTGTGTATGCAAAAGGGTCATTCGCCGTATTCCACGATGTCGTTTCAATTTGCGTAATCAACTTTCCCATACGAAGTAAAATTGGATCAGTTTGTTGATATCCTTTTAACAATGCCTCAAACGTGGAACGATTACCTGAACGCCTGTATTTTGCCTGTGGTACACCAAACGTCATATAACCATCCAACGGCGTACCTGTCGGACGAACTTCAATATTCACGTTAGAATCAATATGTTTTTTTATCAACCAAATGGATGACCACTTATCAGGCTCCAGGCTATCCCAAGTGGCAAAAGTCTGCGCTTTGTCGTGCATAGAAATCGACACCGCACGCGCAATGCTAGATACAACTAATATAATAAGCACGGTAAGAAAAACAGGACGCAACATATAAGTCACCTGCTTTCTCTAAAGCCTTTAAGATGGATGGTTGATATTAAGTATAAAATCACGGAACACTCCCTGTTGTATTAACTTCCTTATCGATAAAATTGCTATTATCGTTTCAACATTACCAATGTTAGGTACTAAATCATACTGGGGGTAGAGCACATGCTAAAGTATCAAAAATTGATTGTAAACTCTTATGCATCAGCGACACTTACCTAGCAGGCATTGAATGCTCATATTATAATCGATACATACGTGATTTACGTCATATTTATGTGATGCATTAAAAATTTCATAAATACCACCTCTGTTGCCAGTAAACAAAAATCAAATACTTATCACCACTGCCTCCTCTAACACATTGATAAGTTTATTGGGTGTACAAAATATTGGTGCAAATGATCTCTGATGTACGTCACAAAATATGACATCATTAACATAACGACAACCAAAACAATAATAATATTGCAGGAATTCAACAAACCATTTCAATATCGTTAGGCGAACAGATAGCCTCAATTTATTTGAATAATACGTGACGGGCAAATCAATTCACAACCGTTTTCAGTCGCCACTAACTCCTGAAAATCAGAGCAATTATTTCCGTGTCTACATCTTACTTTGTTAACCGAAATTAGCCCAAACATGTCAATGAGCCACTTCATCAAAGAGAATAAATTTAGATTAATTTAACGGAACATATTCTCTTTTTAAAAGTTCGATGACGTTACTCAATGTTCCGCTACTTTGAGAATCTCAGACCATTAAACCATAGTCACAGTCTTCTGCCATTATGACATCCTTGGCGGGTCAAAAGGCTTGCGAGCCAGCGGCCGTTGTTGTCGTAACGTTTTCAACGGGCCAGTGACCGACTTTGTTTCTTGGTCGATTGCCGGAGCAGTATACTTTTACATTTACATACTGCTTGGATTGAATGTATTTCTAGATCGCACGGTAAACAAAATTTGCATCTCCCAGAATGATCTTATAATCGGATTTAATCATATTGTTTATTCTTTCTAGCACATTATCATCCAAATGTTTGATCTTGAGGGGATGTTACTTATACATGAAATATATTTAATATATTTAATATATGGTGGAGAAGGAGGGATTATTCCTAATCGCCTTGTTTTGAACCGCTATCGCGGTTCGGGCAGGCACTGCCTTTGTATCGCTTCGTTATTTGGCGGAGAAGGAGGGATTCGAACCCTCGATACGCAGAACGTATACACACTTTCCAGGCGTGCTCCTTCAACCACTCGGACACTTCTCCAGTTTGTTTATCCCTTGAATGCAGGCTGTCTGCCCTAGCCGTCTATTTATATAGAATACATGTATTGCACAAAATGTAAGCTTTATGCAGTCGACTTACGGCTACAGTATCGGATAAGGCGCGCAGGTTATACCACCTCGTACTACGAGGCAAACGGCAAATCAATCAATTCAGTCAGGATTCAGGGAACCTGGCTTACCCTTTATGCGTCTGATATGTGATTAAAGTGATAAATTTAAGATTTTAAATTAATTAATTTCTTAAATAACAATTAGTTAAGGTGTAAAACTAATATCTTGATGAGAATTTCTATTTAAACTACGGTAATTTCAGGAAATTAAGCTAAAATGAGCGAACGTGTTGTTAAATTCTGTGAAATACACTACAAAAAGTGAAATTAATAACATGAGTATGTTAGAATTTGCTTACATAAAGGGTGATCAATGTCGCAGAACCCAATGGACAAAGGTGTTTATAGAGCTCAGATCTTATCGGATGCGTCCGATAAATGTGATGAACTTCTCATTTCAGTGAAGAATATGCGTGTATTTAGTGGCCTAATTATCGTTTTGTTTGCCCTGGTGGTGGTGTTGAACGCCTGCGCCCCGCAGCGTACGGTCTTGCAGCAGGTGCTGGCCATGGGCGAACTGAAAATCCTTACTCGAAATAGCGGTACTACCTATTATGAAGGCCCTCAGGGTTCGGCTGGCCTTGAATTCGAATTAGCGCAACGCTTTGCCGAAAAACTCGGCGTCAAACTGAAAATCGTCGTGCCCGACAATTTAAATGGAATTTTGGAAAAAATTAGCGAAGGCGATGCTCATATCGCCGCGGCCGGATTAACGGTAACCGATGAACGCAAGAAACAAGTCCGTTTTAGTCCTGCCTACCAAACCATCACTCAGCAAATTGTCTATAACGTTAATAGCACGAAACCTAAATCCATAAAGCATCTCGATGGTGCCTTTGAAGTGCTTGCTCAAAGCTCACATGTTGAACAGCTTAAAGCCTTAAAAGACAAACACACGAATTTAAGCTGGACGGAAAATACGGATGCCGACAGCACGGAGTTACTCACCCTGGTAGCTGAAGACTTAATCGATTACACGGTCGCGGATTCAAACGAAATGGCTTATAACCGCCGCTATTATCCGAAGTTGCGTGTTGCCTTTGACATTACCAAGCCACAAGAACTCGCATGGGCCTTCCCCATTACGGAAGATGATAGCTTATATAATGAAGCGAAAAATTTTTTTGAAGAATTAAAAGCATCCGGTGAATTAGAACGTCTGTTAAAAAACAATTACCAGCACGTCAAAAATTATGATTATGGTGGTACGCATAGTTATCTGGCCCAAATTCGTCGTCGACTTCCTAAGTACCAGGAAATGTTCCAGATGGCAGCGGAAAAATATAATCTGGACTGGCGTTTGCTGGCTTCTGTGTCATATCAGGAATCACATTGGCGTCCGGAAGCCGTTTCGCACACCGGCGTGCGTGGCATGATGATGTTAACCAACAACACCGCATCTGAGTTGGGCGTTAAGGAAAGAACCGATCCTTATGAAAGTATCATGGGTGGGGCAAAATATTTACGTAAACTCATTGATAAAGTTCCAGCCAATATTCCAGAGCCAGATCGAATCTGGATTGCCGTCGCCTCTTATAATGTAGGTTTTGGTCATATAGCAGACGCGCGAAAACTTGCGGTTAAACGTGGTGATGACAAAAACAAATGGGTCGATATTAAAGCAACCTTGCCGTTGTTAAGCAAACGTAAGTGGTACAAACAGACACGTTATGGTTATGCGCGAGGCTGGGAACCGGTCCGTTATGTTGAAAATATCCGCAGCTACTATGATATCCTTGTTTGGCATTTAGAAAAAGAACAACCTCACTTGAGAAACTTACGCCCTATTCTGGCGTTTTCATCCAACGTCCTTTAAGTCACCTATCTTTTCCTTATCATAGAGCGTTGACTGGTTGCGCCCGTTCTCTTTCGAATAATACAAAGCCTTATCCGATCGTTCCAGCCATTCCTTGTAGTCTTTGGTTTCTTTATCCAGTTCGGCAATACCAATACTGATCTTAAATTCGATGACCAGATCGTCATAACGAATTTTTAATGCTTCAATACGCTTACGGAGTCGTTCTGCCAGTATCATCGCATTCGCACTGGGGGTGTCAACTAAGATCACCCCAAACTCTTCACCACCGTAACGGCCAGCGACATCGGTTTTACGTATTGTGCGACGCAGTGTTTTAGAGGTTTGTCGTATCACTTCATCGCCCGCCTGATGGCCATAAGTGTCATTCACATTTTTAAAATGATCGATATCAAACATAATCAGGGTGGTTGCCTGTCCGGTGCGCCGGTAACGTGCAAATTCGGATTCAAGGCATTCTTCCCAGTGTCCACGGTTATTGAGCTGAGTCAGTTTATCTGTCTGGCTTAAGCGCTCTAATTGTTCATTTGCATTTTCCAGGGCCTCTTTGCCCATAGCCGCCTCAGTCACATCGTAAATGACAATCGCAATATTATTTATTTTGCCATCGATCCCTTTAAGCGGCAAAAAGGTAATATTTTGATACATGAACTCGGCCGTGCCGGTAATGGGACGATAGTTTTTGAATTTAAACAAATAAGGACGCTGTTCCCAGGTCGTAAATGCACGATTGGCCAGGGTAATAACTGATTCTATCTTACGAATAAACCAGGAACTTGACACTTCGGGAAATAGATTAAATATATTTTCACCCATCGCAACATCAGCACGTTTACCACTGCGATTTACCATAAAGTTATTCCATAATTTAATATTATAGTCGGTATCAATCACAACAATACCAACGTTAATGGAATGAACTACACCCATTAACCAATGGAGTTCTTCTAACTCATGTTCTTCACTCATACTTCACGCTGCAACATAGGTAATTAACTGGTTAAAACGCGGAATAGAATCTTCCGTAAACAATAACATTAAATTCGCATTAATATTTTTATTTTCTATCGCAATTTGCAAATCTATCGCCAGGGTGCTCTTCCATTTACTGTTGCCCTTTTTTATCACATCCTTGCTGGCCATATGCCGTCCTAACACGATTGGATGCCCGACACTCAAATCAATATCGAATTGATCGGCAATTCCTTTTATGCATGCACCAATGAGAATATTGGTGAGATCCATTAACAATTCGATTTCGGCAGTGTCATCCATTTCACCTTCAAAGTGCATCATTTTAGCCATATCATCATAGCTGGAATCGGAAAATAACAACATGGCCTCGCCGGCCAGACCACCACCAATGAATCCCTGGCAAACTGCTGAAGTGTAATCACGATCTGTCGCCGAGTTGATCGCCATTTGCAATTCGCTAATCTCGATCATGTTGACATTCGGGATGGGCATCACCACAAAAGCATCCAGTACTTTGGCTAGCAGACTCGCCGCCTGTCCCATCGCAACGTTAGTGACTTCACGATAGGCATCAAACAAATCCAGTTCACTTTCAAGCGGCTCATCTTCTTCGATTAACTCCTGATCTAAACCATATTCGTGAATAACCCGATGGATCTCATCGTTAGAGACGGGCTTCTTAATAAAATCAAGGGCGCCGAGCTCCTTCACGCGCTTAAATGCCTCAGTTTGAATATCACCTGATACTACGATAACACGAAGCTTGCTATTGTCTTCCTGTAACTTTGTCAGAACACCATAACCATCAAGAATCGGCATATTTAAATCGAGGAACATGACGCTGATTTTTTTTTCCGCAATGACTTTCAATGCATCCTGTCCATTCTTGGCATACGTGATCATCACTTCCCACTCCTCAGGGAGAGCATGCAAGAGTTGCTTTTGAGCAAAGCTGGAATCGTCACAAATGAGTATTGGTATGGCCATGACAGATACTATCGGCGTCATAGGCTAGAACATTTAGGTCTAGAGGTGGCTAGATTACTACTAAATGAAGTAAATGAGTGTTTTTTAATCGACTTGGTTTATTCCTGTTTTTTTATATGGTTTTATGTCGCATCCTTTAGTCAATTTCGCTTCTTAGCAAAAAAATCCTTCATTAACATCGCACATTGATCGGCTAAGACACCGCCCCGCACTTCAACACGATGATTGTGTTTCTCGGATAACAGCAGATCGAAGGCACTGCCCGCGGCACCCGTTTTAGGTTCATTTGCACCAAAAACCACGTTCGAAATACGAGCATGAATGATTGCACCAACACACATCAAACATGGTTCAAGTGTGACGTAAAGCGTGGTATTGATTAAACGATAATTCCCGATGTTGTTTGCGGCATGACGTAATGCGGAAATCTCAGCATGAGCCGTAGGATCGATCCCACTAATAGGCGCGTTGAATCCCTCGCCGATAATCTGATCGCCTTTAACAATGACTGCACCGACCGGTACTTCGCCTAAAGATTCTGCCTGCTGCGCCAGTTCAATAGCACGTTGCATCCAGAATTGATCGAGGGAATGTCGTTCGTCGTCCAATTTATATTTCGATTATGACCATCATAGAGCGGTGGAGTTTACGAAATCATAATGTGAAAGTGAATGTTTTTTTATCGCTGAGAGTGTTTCTTGCTAAAAAAGTTCGACTGTATCTTCATCCTGCTCATCTTCATCGTGACTAGCCGTATTGTGCTGTGTAGCGATCATATCGAGTTGCTGGCCCAGGCTGTCTAATTCCACCCCTGCTCGTTTCATTAATAAGATACTCTGCTCCGAGTTTTCGCTAATCCCTTTTATATTATCCAGCTTAGTAAATACATCATCAACATTGGTTTTTTCATCTTGTGTCACATTCGCCAGTTCCTTTCCTAACTCACTCACTTCAAACATAAACCCTACAATGTCAGAGTAAGACATCACCACTCCTTCTATCGCTTCATCAGACACCTCGGCGAGTTTTACCGCATCATTCACTTTATCTGAAGTGTTGCGCACATTAGAAACCAGGCGCGCAATGATCGATTCAATCTCACTGGCATGTTGTTGTGTTTTCCCCGCCAGACTCCTGACTTCGTCAGCCACAACAGCAAACCCCCTGCCCTGTTCACCCGCTCGTGCCGCTTCGATAGCAGCATTTAATGCCAACAAGTTGGTTTGTTCTGCCACGCCTTTTATGACATTGATAATACCATTTATTTCTTCACTTTCTTCACCCAGCTGTCGCACCAGCCCCCCGGTAGAGGTAACTGATTGACTCAATTTAGTCACAGAGGCCATCGCTTGTGTCATGATTAATTTGCCACTGTTACCTTCCGTTTCTGATTTATTAGCAACTTCCACTGTATTGTTGGCGATTTCTATTGCGTGAGTAAACACACTCTGCATATGATCGACTAACACCGTCACCTCATCGGTTTTTGATATCTGTTCTGACATCTGCATCGCAACCGTTGCTGCCGTAACCGAAACCGAAGCGGCATGGCGAGCTAAATTTCCAGTCACATTGGAAATCATATGACGCATCGTACAGAGCGATTGCATGGCCGCATTAAATTCATCCGCAATCTGGTAGCTGTATGTTATGCCCGGTACAGGCTCGAACTTTAGATGGTCTTCATGGTTCATGTTATGCATTAAATTATTCATCAACTGATGCTGGAAACTTCGGCTGGCTTTACGTCGAATTACTCGCAAAAGCCAACCAACTATAATTAATGCCAATATAGATAATAATATCTCGGGTTTGACGGTATCAAAATAAATTAACTGACTGAGTACTAATGAAATAACGAGAAAATTTATTGAGCCTAAAAATTTGGGACTAAAACAAATACTAAGTAGCGTATGACGATTTACTTTAAACATTTGGAATCTAATCTCGTTTTACCCTATCTAAATAGGAGTTATATATTTATTCCCATTTTTGATATGTCGGACTATTAGACGATTTCTTGAGTGCCGAAGGACGTAATCACTTGAAATATGTATTTTTTCTATGGAAAAATTAAGGGTATAGTATTAAGAATAGGTGCTCAAAAAGCCCATCAAGCTATGTACAATAGCGAAAAGGAAGTTACGCGGGAAAAATAACTCGCAATTAGTGACTCTTAATAATTGTAAGGATTTAAATATTAAATAAACTTAATTTATTTAGTAATTTTCTTTACGTATTCTTAAGTGAGCAAGTTTTCATTAATTACCGCCCTTAGCCATGAGTTTAGAAACCTCATCCTTGTTAAGCATCCGACAATTTTGACTAAAATGAACTCTGTTCGATACCTTACCCGATACAAATTCGGTCGTGACAAAGCTTGCTTTACGCGATACGGATAGATGATATACACCTGGGTTATATGAGACGCTAGCCTCATACTCGAAAAGATCTTCTTTCTTGGTTTTAATTTTGAAAGCAACACTCTTTTTACTTTTAGCGTTAGTCCAATACGCAAAAGCAACACTTTCATTGGCGGCGACAGAAATATTAGAAACACCATCATGATGGCCACAATAGACGCCAAAGTCTTCTGCCATTGCGTAAGTCACATAAGAGAAAAAAATCATTATTATCAATATTAATTTTTTCATTATAATCAACCTTATATACGTTAGCCAAGGCATTACCAGTAACCAGGGTCAATTCCATACCGAACAAGCGATTGAATACGACATCAATATGGTAACCACGAAATCACCGGTAGTACCAGGTGCCACCTTACAAAGTGCCATAGAGTCACATTAAGCTTAAAGTAAAACCACGCTACGTACGTGAGCGATAGTCTGTTTTAGAGTTTAACTGATTTTTAATATCTTGTAAGGCAAGTTTTCGAATAATCAGTATTTGCCGCCGTCGAATCTCAGTCAAATAAATGGCTAAAACGGTTACCAACGATAATAAAATAAACAGAGAAATCATAATCACCACGAGTGGATGATAAACAATCCCAAGTAAATTGGCCGTGCCGTGAATAAAAATATCTGAGGTACTCGCGATTGCAAGCGCTATCATCGAAACAAACCACGGGAATGATAAATCAATATTAAGTAACCGTTTACGAATCAATGTTACTAAACAAAATAGTAAAAACAAAATTAATAATATTTTAAATATCATGTTTTTTTCATCTGAAATAATATCACTACACAATAGATAGAAACACGAAATAACAATCTCAGGCCAGAAGACAATTTAATAGTAGACATACCGAATTTACGTTCATTTTGCTGTATTTTTACCTCACCGACAGTTAACCCTGCCGAGACTGAATGCAAAATAATCTGTGGCTCTGGATAACGATCCAATTCGATCGTATTAATATACTGCATAACCTTTTTATTCATGGCAATAAAACCAGAATTAATATCGCTCGGTATTTTTTTTCGCACGGTTAACTTTACCAGCAAATAAATATAGGCCCTGGCGAATCGCTTAAAAAAACTAGACAAACCAGCAAACTCGTTTCTATTTTCTCTTGTTCCAATGACGACATCATTGCTTTCGTTGAGTGCTGATAGAAATTGACTAATGTCATCAATGCTGTGCTGACCATCTGCATCGACACGTATTAACGTATTAAAATTGTAATAGAGCGCATAATCAATGGCGACATGTGTAGCCACACCAAGTCCCATATTAAAGGGTATTCTTACCTTGAGCACCTTACGGTATGTTTTAATGGGTAATTCCGAACCATCGTCAATAACCAGTATGCTTGCAGCGGGAAAATTTTCAGTAATTTCATCAATAAGTCGACATAACTCAACACTGTCATTATAGGTAGGAATAAAAATGATGACATCTTTATCATTCATGATGATTTTATGACCGTTATTTTAACCTGTTTCTAATAACGCTTATATTAAGTAAAAATATTGCACCGAGACACAATGGTAATAAATATAAAGGTAATCGAACCAGGATCGCATTAGCCGAGCTATCCACTAAATTATAGCCTAACATAAGCAGACCAATTATTAACGCAGGCTCTCTGACTCCAATTCCTCCCACACTTGATATGGGTAGTAAAGCTGCCAAATTGACTAATGCGACCAATAGAATGGCCCCAGTCAATCCAATATTGATATCCAACATATTAAAAAGCAAGATAAACAGGCTTGCAACTAAAAACCAGGCCAATGCACCCGTAAAAATAACTGTAACCGCATATTGTTTTGTATAGTATTGATTGAGATAAACTGATAATTCGTCGGCCAGTTCTGTCAATGTCTCAGATTTTTTTATCGAAAATTTAGCAATTAGATAACCAATACCATTCGCGAATAATGTAAGAAAGTATCTCAATTTCGTCATGACCAGCAAGGCCAAAAGTAGCAAGGTAGATGCGGTGACTTCAAGTAATAATGAGTTTTTATTTTCAATAAATATCAGTGAAACAGCCAAGAATAAACTTAATATTAACACATCCGTAACTCGGACAATAAACAGACTGACGTTGCCGTGCTTGAGTTCAATACCGGTTACGGTTTTTAAAATCCAGCCGTAGATCAAATCAGCAGACTGTGCAGGCAGTACCGACTGGTAGAAATTATGCCGCATATTAACCACGACCAGGGAAACAAGATTCGGCTTCTTGCCCATTAATGCTACTTTAAATTGGTAACTTCGAATTATTGCAACGAGTAAATAGACAACTAAAACAACAAATAAGTCCTTAAGCGTATATTTATTAAATCCGGCCTTGATTAATGTCCAATCAAGTTGGTGAATAATTAAAGCCAACAAACCAAAACTAATGATCAAAGTCAAATATTGAAATTTTAACCGGAATTTTTTCATGTAAATTTTATTTTTTTGTAATTCCGTACACGTATATCAACGATGGGTCATATGGTTTAAAAATAGAATAATTTTCTGCTTTTTTGTGCCCTACATAACCGAATGGGTACTTTGTTATATTCAGATCATACGTAGAGTATTTTTGTTTATATAAGTCCAAATACGATTTAATAAAATCCTTTGGGCCAATGATCACAGCTTCTTTATCAAGCTTCAATTGATCGGGTTTATCAATTTTCTCAGCTCGTTTATGTATATAAAAATACGTGAGTCTAGGAAAATAACTAATCAGCCTATAATCCTTGTCAGAAAAATGTTCCGTTACAGTCATACCGAAGTTCTTTCTCATGTTCGCGAGTTGAAAAAGATCAGTATTATAGATTTGCACTACATTTAGTATCATCCACACTGAAAACATTGTATAAATAACATATTTTTGCATTATACCTGTTAGTGAATAAGCAATAATAATCGGTAATAAAATGCTCACGGTCAATATATATCTGGTCGGTTGTGCTGGATGCAGTTGAAAAAACAGCAACATCATTAATACAAAACTAAGTAAACTGACAATGGCATAGTTTTTTGACTTAAACCCTGTTCGCAATGCTAAAAATATGGATAAAATCACTAGCCCTGAAAGGCTAATACCAACAAAAACATAGGTAATCGATAGTCCGGAGGTAAAATAAGTTAATCGCACTACAGCTTCAGGTATATTTAAAAATAATGTTTTCTTCAAGTGAGCCAGAAAAAACGTAATGTCATAGCTTGAAAAAATTTCACTTGAGCGATTGCTGACACCAGATAAATCAAATCCCAGGATGTATATTGCAAGCATTAGCGATATCAATGTTATGATCGACAACATTAGATAAACCAACACTCCTTTGTATTCTTTCATGAAAAACTGGTGAATCATCCCTGTCATGAAGGCGAATATCCCAGTTAATCTAAAGTGGTTGATACATAATGAAATCACCAGCAAGCTAATGAAATTCGTTCTTGTTATTACTTTGACGTTTATAACAACCCATAATACGATTAGCGTTAGTAATATATAAGGAGCATCATTTATACCTTGTAAAAGTACCATCTGGTAATAGAAACTTAATGGAATGCTGACACTAATAAGGAAGGCAATATCTTTAGGAATACCGATTTTTTTTGTTATCTTACTTACCATTATCGATGATATCCCAATAAATATAGAATTTAATACTGCGATTACATTTAATTTTTCCTGCATTAAAGTAAAACCGAGTTTATGCAAAATCAAATAAATGTAAACAACACCATTTTGTGGTGTACGCACTCCCATTTCAGGGTCCGTTGTATAATCTTTAAATCCAGTGCCATTTAAGACACTTTCAACAATAGATAAGTAATAGTACGAATCATATTGAATATAAATATAATCGGTGAAAAGTAAGACGATGGTACAAATTAATATGCTGAGTACAACATATATTAAGTATTCTTTTTTTTCTGATGCACTAAGGTTTTGTTGCATAAATTAACTCTGTATATTATTCGGCCCAAGTCACATATATGACATATATTTTTTGTCAATTCCAATAATAACCAAGATGACAATGAGTATTAACCCACTCACCAATACTATGACAGCACAATTAAAAACCGCCACTAATAAGGTAACTAGTTCACCTGACTATAGTGCAAAAACAAGAATTAATCGTTTGTTACGTCTCCCAAATACAATGTCAGTATACTAATAGGCCGCCATTAGCATCAGTCGTTTTAGTTCATGAATAATCAATTCGCGTCCTTGCGATACGGTAACTTCATACAATCTATCGACTTGGCAGCAAACCGTGAAGGCCAACCACTAAAAGGCTTGAAGAATCGCGGCTAAAAAGCGGGTTCTGCTATTCCCACTCAATGGTGCCGGGGGGTTTACCAGTCACATCATAGACAACTCGAGATATACCGTCTATTTCGTTGACGATTCGACGCGAAACTAAATCTAAAAAATCATAGGGTAAGTGTGCCCAACGGGCGGTCATGAAATCGACCGTTTCAACTGCCCGCATCGCGACGACATATTGATAACGGCGACCGTCTCCAGTAACACCCACAGATTTCACCGGAAGAAATACGGTAAAAGCCTGTGATATACCATGATATAAATCATGTTTGAATAGTTCTTCGATAAAAATGTTATCTGCCAGGCGAAGTAGATCAGCATATTCTTTTTTCACTTCACCCAAAATTCGCACACCCAACCCTGGTCCGGGGAAAGGATGACGATAAACCATGTCGTAGGGCAAACCGAGTTCTACACCAAGTTTGCGCACTTCATCTTTAAATAATTCCCGCAATGGCTCACAGAGTTTAAGCTTCATATCTTCGGGTAAACCACCCACATTATGATGTGATTTTATTAAGTGTGCCTTACCCGTTTTTGCTCCAGCAGATTCGATCACATCAGGATAAATGGTACCCTGTGCCAACCACTTTGCCTGTTTAAGTTTTGCAGATTCTTCTTCAAAGACTTCGATGAATAAATTACCAATGAGTTTACGTTTACGCTCTGGATCATCGACACCTTTGAGTGCACCCAGAAAACGGGCTTCGGCATCAATACGAATCACTTTTACGCCCATGTGTTCGGCAAACGTGGCCATCACCTGATCGCCTTCATGTAAACGCAGCAATCCGTTATCAACAAACACACAGGTTAATTGATCGCCTATCGCCTTATGTAATAAGGCCGCCACCACGGAGGAATCGACGCCACCCGATAATCCTAAAATAACTTCATCATCACCAATATTCTCTTTCACACTGGCAATGGCATCTTCAACGATGTTACTGGCATTCCATAATGACTCGCAGCCACAAATGTCATGTACAAAACGCTCAATAATTCGCTGTCCTTGCTGAGTATGGGTAACTTCGGGGTGAAACTGGAGTCCGTAAAAATGTTTTTCTTCATTGGCGATGCCAGCAATCGGGGCAGAATCTGTCGACGCCATTAACTTAAAACCGTTTGGTATTTCGGTAACCCTGTCTCCGTGACTCATCCAGACATCGAGCAAACCAAAGCCATCTTCAGAGACTTCGTCTTCGATATTTTTCAACAGTGCGGTATGACCACGCGCGCGAACTTTGGCAAAGCCATACTCATGATGGTCGGCGTTTTCTACCTTGCCACCCAACTGCGCCGCCATGGTCTGCATGCCATAACAAATGCCTAAGACGGGAATATCGAGTTCAAAAACAGACTGGGGAGCGACTGGAGCATCATCACCTATCGTGCTTTCCGGTCCACCTGATAAAATTATGCCACTGGGTTGAAAGTTTTTAACATCATCATCGCTAATATCCCAGGCATAAAGTTCACAATAAACACCGGCTTCACGAACACGTCGTGCAATTAACTGAGTATATTGAGAACCGAAATCCAGGATAAGAATTCGATCTTGATGAATGTTTTTTGAGTTGGTCACGCTTTTAAAAAGCTTAATTATCCACGCGATAATTCGGCGCTTCTTTGGTAATGGTCACGTCATGCACATGACTTTCACGCATGCCCGCATTGGTTACTCTGACAAACTGAGGTTCCGTGCGCATTTGTTCGATGCTGCTGCAACCGGTATATCCCATGCTGGCACGAATGCCACCGAGTAGCTGATGTATAACTGGCATCAGTGGGCCTTTATAAGGCACCCGACCTTCAATGCCTTCGGGAACCAGCTTCTCTTTCTCGCCACCTTCCTGGAAATAGCGATCACTGGAACCGTGTTGCTTATTCATGGCGCCTATCGAGCCCATTCCTCGGTACGCTTTATAAGAACGCCCCTGATAAAGTTCGACATCACCAGGCGATTCTTCAGTACCCGCAAACATACTGCCAATCATCACGCAGTCAGCGCCCGCCACAATCGCTTTAGACATATCCCCTGAATAACGAATACCACCATCGGCGATAACCGGGATATTTTTGCCTTTCAGGGCTTCGACCACATTGGCAATGGCACTTATTTGGGGCACTCCCACGCCGGCAACGATTCGGGTGGTACAGATTGAACCTGGACCAATACCCACTTTTACGGCATCAGCACCGGCGGCGGCCAGAGCCTCGGCGGCCACTGCTGTGGCGATATTTCCACCAATTACTTGCACATCGGGGAAATTCGATTTAACCCATTTAACTCGATCCAGCACGCCTTGCGAATGGCCATGCGCCGTATCGACAACCAGGACATCCACTCCGGCTTCAACCAGCGCGGCAACTCGCTCATCTGTGCCTTCACCTACGCCGACGGCGGCCCCTGCGCGTAATTGGGCATGGTCATCTTTACAGGCATTCGGAAATTCTACGGCTTTTTGTATGTCTTTTACGGTGATTAAGCCCGTTAACTGGAATTCGTCATTGACGACCAGGACTTTTTCAATTCGGTGTTTATGCAATAAGGCTTGCACCTCATCACGGCTGGCGCCTTCTGAGACGGTAACCAAACGCTCTTTTGGGGTCATGATATGACGCACCGGATCACCCATTTTAGTCTCAAAGCGCAAATCTCGGCTTGTGACGATGCCCACCAGGTCACGGCCATCCACCACCGGTACACCTGAGATTTTTCGAGATCTTGTTAATTCCATGACATCAGCAATACTGGTCTCGGGTCCAACGGTAATAGGGTCTTTTATCACGCCACTTTCAAATTTCTTTACAGCGCTGACCATGGCCGCCTGGGCCTCAACGGTCATATTTTTATGCAATATCCCAATTCCACCTTCCTGGGCCATTGCGATCGCCAGCCGAGCCTCAGTCACAGTATCCATGGCGGCTGATAGGATGGGTATATTGAGTTGAATTTGTTCGGTCAGACGGGTCTTTAAGGTGACATCGCGCGGCAGTACGTCCGAGTGAGCTGGGACGAGTAGAACGTCATCAAAGGTTAAAGCTTCTTCAAGAATCCGCAACATAAAGCTAAATCCACGTCCGGTTTATTGTAAAGTCGCGGATTATAAAGATTTTCTAATACCGCCTCAATCAAAACTTTTTGTATTTAGCCACAATCACAGCATTGCCAAGCCCGGTCGGTTATGCGCATAATGGACCGGTTGGATGTGGCTACATCAGCAGGTGTAGAAAATATTAAATATTCACATTCAACAGCTAATTAGCATTTTCTTAAAGAATAAACGCGTTTGATTTTGGAGGAGCAGCATGAGAAAAGTTATACCCTTCGCATTAGCAGCAGCATTTGCGCTTGGAGCCTGTGGCACCGGTGGTGGTGGTGGCTCTGATGTCACTAAAGGTGATGCAGCATCTGCAATTACTGCAGCTGAGCATGAAAAGAAACGAGCAAAAGGCAAAGGTTACGAGTGGCGTGACACTGGTAAAATTATCAAGCAAGCCAAAAAAGCAATGAAGGCTGAAGATTATGCCAAGGCCGTTAAACTGGCTAACAAAGCAAAACGTCAAAGTGCCAATGCACTGAAACAATATGCTGAGCAAAAAAATGCAGGACCCCAATATTAATTCAGGCTTTTCTTGAATCGATGTTGAACTAAAAAGGCCGGGGTTCCCCGGCCTTTTTTTTGAACTGATAAAATGATCTTTGTGACGCCACAGGCTAAGATGACAGAATGAATAATCTAACGAATCAGCAACGCGATATATATTCCATTAGCCGTCTAAACAGAGAGGCACGTGCCCTGTTAGAAGGTAGCTTTCCATTGTTATGGGTTGAGGGTGAGATATCCAATTTTGCCCGCCCTGCCTCCGGCCATTGGTACTTCTCACTAAAAGATGAAGTTGCTCAGGTACGTTGTGCGATGTTTCGAAATCGGAATTCAATGGTTGCTTTTACCCCCAAAAATGGCGATCAGATACTCATCCGCGCACGTATCGGTTTATATGAAGCACGAGGTGAATTTCAAATCATCGCAGAACATATGGAAGCCTCTGGGGACGGGGCTTTACGAAGGGCTTTTGATGAATTAAAACAACGTTTGCAGCAGCAGGGTTTGTTTGCCAACGAGCACAAACAACCCCTTCCTGACTCGATTAAAACGATTGGAGTCATCACCTCCCCAACTGGTGCGGCAATACGCGATATCCTGACGACGTTAAAACGCCGTTACCCATCGGCGCGAGTCATTATTTATCCGGTTGCCGTGCAAGGTGAACAAAGTGCCTCACAAATTGCCAGAATGATAAAAACAGCCGTTGATCGAAACGAGACTGATGTGCTTATTCTCGCGCGGGGCGGTGGTTCGTTAGAAGACTTATGGTCGTTTAACGAAGAGGTGGTTGCCAAAGCGATTTATAATTGCAGCTTGCCTATAATATGTGGTGTTGGCCATGAGGTCGATGTCACCATTGCCGACCTGGTTGCAGATTTCAGAGCCGCGACTCCGACTGCTGCGGCTGAAATGGTAAGCCCAAATCAATTTGAATTACGTACTAAACTTAAATTATTACGTTCACGACTCGTCCAATCAAACAAACGTCATCAACGTCACCTTAGTCAGCGCTTAAGCTGGATCGCAAAGCGACTACAACACCCAGGTCGACGTATACAGGACTACTCACAACGCGTCGACGAATTGCAATCACGAACATCAAAAGCGATATCGATTTTGATATCCCAAATGAAATTACAACAGAAAGTATATTACGAAAAGCTGACTGCACTGCACCCTGCCCGGCAAATTTCAACTCGACGTCAGAACTGCCAAACACTGAGCAACCGTTTACAACAGAGCGTTAAACACCAGTTAACTGACAGGCAGCAAACTTTTCTAAGTCTAACTAAGGTGTTAAACACAGTGAGCCCCCTTGCAACACTTGAACGCGGTTATGCCATTGTAACGCGTACTGACAACGACACGCTTGTTCGGAACTCTAACAAACTAAATATTGGTGATAAGGTGACCGCTCGATTACACTCTGGCAAAATTAAATGCAATGTGCTCAATATTGAAAATGAATAAACAAATTACATTGATGATTAGCATATGGCTTATCTTTAACATAAGCTATGCGAGCCCATTACCACCAAACTACCCGGTTCCCGGTGGCATAGCCGTTGTAAATCTGGATTCAGCACAGCGCCCCGAACGAGTACTGTATAAAAACAAAAAAGTGTTAATCGCCAACAATAATAATCACTGGTACGCAGTAGTCGGGATTTCTTTAGCCACCAAAGCGGGGAAAAAATCGTTAACGGTAAATAACAAGACTGGTACAAAAACCATCTATTTCGATGTACATGATAAAGAATATCAAACTCAGCATATTACTATTAAAGATAAGCGCAAAGTCAATCCCTATAAAAAAGATATTGATCGGATCATAAAAGAAAAGAAAACAATCGTATCGGCATTACGTAACTGGAGTGATAAAGATGATGTCCCATTACAGTTTGTGCTCCCCGTCTCTGGACGTTTCAGTAGTCCATTTGGATTAAGACGATATTTTAACGAACAGGCACGTAAACCCCATAGTGGTCTTGATATCGCCGCGCCAGAAGGCACACCGATTCTCGCACCGGCAGACGGTAAAATAATTAACACTGGGGATTATTTTTTCAACGGTAACACTATTTTCATCGACCATGGACAGGGACTAATTACCATGTACTGTCACATGAACAGTATTGATGTTAAAACCGGATCCAGGGTTAAATCAGGGCAGCAAATCGGTACAATTGGAATGACGGGTCGAGTCACTGGCCCGCATCTGCATTGGGGAGTCAGTCTTAACAATGCCAGGATTGAACCTAAACTATTATTGCCAACACAATATCAACAGGATCTTAACTTAACCTCACACTGAATGTTCTGAACAATTGTAGAATGGCCTATGCGTTTATTACTGGTAGAAGATGATTCACTCTTAGGCGAAGGTGTCAGAGATGGATTGCAACAACTTGGCTATCAGGTTGAATGGATCCAGGATGGTAGTCAAGGGCTACATGCCTTCAATAGTGGCCATTTTGATCTGGTAGTGCTGGATATCATGTTACCAGGCATTTCTGGTATTGATATTTTAAAACAAATACGTAAAAGCGGCAGTACCACCCCGGTACTTTTATTAACCGCACGTGATAGTGTCAATGATCGCGTCACAGGTCTGGATAGTGGTGCCGATGATTATCTCACAAAACCGTTTGACTTAAACGAATTGTCAGCGAGATTACGTGCATTGCAGCGACGACAAAGTGGTCGCGCTGTTTCGATCATTAAACATAAAGGGATCATGCTCGACCCGGCTGCTCATCGGGTTGAAAAAGATGGGGACTTAATAAATTTATCGGGGCGTGAATACGCTTTACTGCATTATTTAATTGAACACCAGGGCCGCACCATTTCTCGAACGCGACTTGAGGAAATATTGTACGGCTGGGACGGTGAAGTGGAAAGTAACTCTTTAGAAGTTTTCATCCATCACTTGCGTAAAAAGTTGGGGAGTGACTTAATCAGGACTATCCGCGGCGTAGGATACATGATCGAATAATGCTTAGTATATCAATTAAAAAAAGATTAACAATATTATTGCTTACCATTATCTTTTTTGTGGGTAGTTTAACGATTTCGTTGAGTTATGTAGATGCCGTGCATGAAATCAATGAAGTGTTCGATGCGCAACTTGCTCAATCTGCTCGAATTTTGCAAGCCCAACTTGCAAACGATTTGACTGACCTAAACGATATAAGCATTAAAAAATTAAATAGTTATGAACCAGAGCTTACCATTCCCTTCAAACCGGATAGTAATAACGGCAACACGGCCGAACATGAATACGAAAGAAAAATAGGTTTTCAAGTATGGGGAAATTCAAAAAACCTGATCTTTAATACCCAAAGTGTCGGTACGACTGCTTTATCTTCAAAATCTTTAACGCCTGGTGTCATGGGATTTAGCATATCAAACCAGGATTCACATCAATGGCAAGTCTTTAGTATTTGGGAAAAAAACAATCGATACGTTTTACAGGTTGCGGAAAGTCTGGATATCCGACAAGAGTTGGTTAGCAACATCAGTCGCCGTCTAATTTTACCTTATCTGATTTCAATTCCCTTACTAGCAGTTTTAATATGGTATGCAATCGGACGTGGTTTAAAACCACTACATGCCGTCACTAAAGAGGTACAAAATCGGCGACCAGACAACTTAAACCCGATTAATCTTGAAAACATACCTGAAGAAGTATTGCCCTTAACCAATAGTTTGAATGATCTGTTTACTCAACTTCAAAATGCCTTCGAGAAAGAGAAACAGTTTACTAATGATGCCGCACACGAACTTAGAACACCATTAGCTGCACTAAAAACCCACACACAGGTTGCTATTAATGAAACTAATACCGATAAAATAAATCACTCTTTGAATAATATTCTGAACGGTGTAGAACGTGCCAGCCACTTAATAGACCAGATGTTAACAATGGCAAGACTCTCACCGACCGAACAGCAAGAGTCGAATAAAGAATTAATATCCCTGTTTAAATGTGCTGAAGAAGTTTCTGCCGAACTCAGTCGTGAAGCCACAAACAAGAATATCGAACTCACCTTAGAAAACACATACGAGCAAGAAGTTACAAACCTAAAAATACCACTTAGTATACTCTTGCGTAATGTGATTCATAATGCCATTCATTACACCCCGGATGGAGGTAAAATTAACATTTTAATCGACTCAGAAAATGATCGGCCAATGATAACCGTCATTGATACCGGTCCAGGAATTTCAAAAGATCAACTCACACGTGTTTTTGATCGTTTTTACCGTGTCCTTGGCCGAAAACAAGATGGCTGTGGTCTGGGTCTGGCGATCGCAAAACAGTGCGCCATTCATTTGAATGCGACAATTGAATTATCAAACCGCAATCAAACCGGTTTAAAAGTTTTAATCCGATTCCATTAAGTTGACAAATATTTCTAGCTTGCTAACGATAATTTATCACAAACTTGTTCAGGAACGGGTAAACCCGCAATTCGCAAAGATTGTTCCAATGGAGCCTTTGGAAATAAAACCTGCAAATATTCTTCTCCTCCATAGGGCCCATACATAACATCAAGCTGTTGCAGGGTGGCGATAATATCGGTATCTCCATTTTGGTCAAACTGTTCACGCAACCAAACCAGGATATCAATATGTTCCTGAGTGAGTCGAATTCCTTCCGCAGCGGCCAGGCCGTAAGCTGAAATAATGCTCCAGTATTTTAATGTGTCGAGGTAATGATTATTCGATAACGCTACTTTCGATGCATAAACAGGTGATGACATAAGCGCCTCCTTTGTGCGAAATCTCAATCCAATCTGTTGTTTAATCTAAAAAGCGATTAACTTGGGAGTAAGAAAAATAATAGACTATTTTGTTAAGTTATCTGCCTTATTTAACCCTTATTTTATATTAAATGCGTTTACCTAATGCGTCTGGGTGGTTAGGAGCAGGAGTTAATAATGTCGGCGAATTCACGCGCCTATATTACTGTTTTCACAGTATATTCATTACCTGTGCATGTTAGTAATAGGCAAAATAAATATCGTATCAATATTCGTGCTCCCGACTCGTTTCACTTACCCATTTCAAAACTGATCTTAAACCTGATTACTAAATCATATAAACCCATTTCAATCAATGATTGTCTTTTTATTAACCATCAAATCTTGACCTCGATTGAGTTGGATTTTGTCGAGAAAAGAATCCAAAATTTTCCTGCAAGACATGCTGTATTTTTGAACAAACGTATCAATAACCACAGGAAAATGAGGCTAGGCAAGCCTAATAGAATCGCGTACATTTACATGACTATGCACGATGCAGTTAAAGACGAACAATTGATGTTGCAGTACAAAGATGGGGATAGTCGAGCCTTTGAGGTTTTGTATTCACGTTACCGTCTGCCAATGTTTCGCTACCTGCAAAACCAGTGTGGAAATGCGGCCATTGCGGAAGAAATTTTTCAGGATGTCTGGATGAATCTGGTTCGGGCCCGTGAACGCTACGAAGTCACCGCCAGTTTCAAGACCTATATCTACCGACTTGCCCATAATCGTTTAATTGACCACTACCGAAAACAAAAGCACGGCGTGCCAAGCTCTTATGACGAACATGAAGGGCTTTTAAATATGAACGAAACGGCTAACCACGTCTCGCCACAACGACATGTAGCCGTAGAACAGCAAGTCGATAAACTTCTGGACGCCATTGCCCAATTACCTGAAGCGCAACGAGAAGCTTTTTTGCTCAAAGAGGAA
Source organism: uncultured Ectothiorhodospiraceae bacterium (assembly GCA_947260005.1). GTDB lineage: Bacteria > Pseudomonadota > Gammaproteobacteria > UBA6429 > Thiohalophilaceae > SZUA-24. Next base: position 28,354 of record CAMYOL010000037.1, on the reverse strand, counting down.
ACCGGGCTTTCAGTTGAAGAGATCGCAACCATGACCGATGTAAAACCTGAAACAGCGAAAAGTCGAATTCGATACGCAATGAATAAACTTAAAGAAGCGGTGGAGATTGAGCATTATGGCTGAACAACCCCCATCAGATACCGAGTTTGAAAATTATTTAGCTGGCAAATCACCTTTGTCCAAGGCGTACCAACAAACACCGGAAACCGGCCCTGGTCCGCACATCGATAATGCTATTTTAAACGCGGCGCGGGATGAAGTGAGCAAAAAACATTCGAGTGCTTCCAGCAAAGGTTATAACTGGTATGTACCCATGGCATTAGCCGCCAGTATTTTTGTTGCTGTCGGTGTGATTCGTATCTACTCGACTAATCCTGATTCTGATTCTGATTCTGAACAAATTGCGGGTAATACCGATAATACTAGCCAATCGGATATCACTGCTGCGGGTAAATCTTCACCTGAACGTGTGCTGGATAAAATATCAAAGTTAGTCGAGCAATCTGAAACAGAGCTTGCTGCTGAACAATACCAGGCCTTTGTTGAATTATTTCCTGATTACAAGATAGATTTTAATAAATATCCAAATCTAAAATCACTCGCCCAATCGCAGTAACACTATTTCTTCTTGTAATGACTCATTGCCCTACGTCGCTTGGCGATCTGACGTGGAGTTAACTTATTCTTTTTATCCTTGAATGGGTTGTCACTGCTTTTAAATTCAATCCGTACGGGTGTTCCCATTAACTTCAAGTGTTTACGAAAAGCATTGATCAAATAACGATTATAACTATCGGGTAGAGATTTGGTTTGATTTCCATGAATTACAATGATCGGTGGATTTTTACCCCCCTGGTGCGCGTATCGCAGTTTTACGCGACGACCTTTGACCATCGGTGGTGGATTAGCCGTTACCAGATCGGTAAGTAATCGAGTTAATCGGGGAGTTGCGATATCAACCATCGCCGATCGATAAGCCTTCTGAATTGATTTAAATAGATCGCCTACCCCACTGCCATGTAACGCAGAAATAAAATGTTGTTTTGCGTAAGTAATAAAAGGTAATTTTAAATCCAGCTCACGATTTACTTTATTACGTTGATCCTGTGATAAACCATCCCATTTGTTTATTACAATCACCAATGCCTTACCCGCATCGTTAATAAAACCAATTAAACTGGCATCCTGATCGGTTATACCTTCAGAACCATCCAGTAACATCAATACTACATTTGAATCTTCGATAGCCTGCAGGGCTTTAATCACACTGAATTTCTCAACGGCTTCTTTGACACGTCCACGTCGACGTACTCCCGCCGTGTCAATGAGCGTATAGGCTTGCTCATCACGTTCAAATGGAAGATAGATGCTATCACGTGTCGTACCTGGCATATCAAAAGTTACGACTCTTTCTTCGCCGAGAATTCGATTCGCTAATGTTGACTTTCCAACATTCGGTCGCCCAACTATCGCGACCTTAATTCCTAACGCCTCATCTTCTTCCTCATCGTATTCATCTTGCTCAGGAAGCAGGGACTGAATCATACTGGTGACACCACGACCATGTTCTGCTGCTATAGCATAAACATGTTCAAAACCTAATTGGTAAAAATCTGTTAATGCGACTTGCTCGTTTAAACCATCAATCTTATTTACAATGAGATGAACAGTACGGTTGGCTTGACGGAGACGTTGTGCAATCTGTTGATCGCCTGGTAATAAGCCGTCACGCGCATCCACTAAAAACAATACATGACTTGCTTCTTCTACAGCTTGCCAGGATTGTGCCGCCATAACGCTATCAATATCCTCAGGTTCGTCACTTAACCCTCCGGTATCAATAACAATATACTTAGAACCACCTAATTTTCCTTCACCATATTTTCTATCACGGGTTAAACCAGGTTGATCGGCAACCAAAGCATCACGCGTGCGCGTCAGTCTGTTAAATAAGGTTGATTTACCGACATTTGGTCGGCCAACGAGGGCTAATACAGGTTTTAAGCTAGGCATGATTTAAACTAACAAATAAAAAGTCGCACAAACAACTCAAGGATATGAAATTTCGTACGCTTCGGTATTGCCATGCCGATCCATCGCAATCAGGGTATTACCATTAACAACTGGCGTAGCCAGGATGTCATTTAGTTTTGGATAAAGCAAATCTTCTGTCTCATCCAGATCCGGAGATGTGTAGTTATATGTTTTTAGGCGGGCGCGAGCGACAAGCTTTCCATTACCACGATTAAACCAGTGCAAAAAACCATTGAAGTCTCCAACGATGACGTAACCAGAATGTAGTATTGGCCTGGAAATACTCCGGCGCAAAACCGCATCCTGCTTCCATAAAGTTGCACCATTATTACGATCCAACGCCCATAATCTTGATTCAGAATCGGCTAAATATATTCGGTATGCATCAACAGCCATACCAATATAAGAACCGATATCACGACTCCAGATTATTTGCCCTGACCCGACCTGTACTGCGGCGATTTTCCCCTGAAATGCGGTGGTGTAAATCACATCATCAAGAATCACCAAATCGGCATCAATATCAACAATTCGTTCTAATGGGGAACGACCTCGTGGAGTCGTAATCGCTTTTTGCCATAAAACATTGCCTGTTTGTAAGTTGTAGGCGATCAACTTGCCATTATCATATGCATTAATCACCAAATCATTGTATATAATTGGGGCACTTGTTCCGCGTAAGGTTAATGAAGGAGTTCGCTGCTGGCTTGCCCAAAGTAGACTGCCATCCTTCGCGTTTAAAGTAACCAACTCACCGTTAACACTTCGCGCCACAACATACCCATTCACTACGGCCGGTGCTGAAATAATCTCGCTCGATACAGTTGTTTTCCAGATCAACGTACCGTTTATCGCATCCACGGCATAAACTTCACCTTCGCTGGTCCCAAAATAGAGAACCCTATTATATAGTGTTAACGGGCTACCAATTTTGCTACCTGACATAAATGTCCAGATTAAATCATTCGTTTCCGTATTATAAGCTTTAACATCACCCTTAAAATGAATGCTAAATAGAGTTTTATTCACCAGTATTGGTCGAAGATTTAAATAATTATCACTCGCTCCTTCACCTAAATCGTCCTGCCAGATCTTTTTAATACTAAATTGATTTTTAACAGGCTCCAGTGTTTTAGGTGGTTTAACTGACGTACCTGAACCCGCACAACCCGTTAGCGTCAAAACAAATACTAATACACTAAAAAAATACCGAAACATTATTGGCTCGCATCCTGAACAGCTTGAGCGTTGTCTTCACCGAGATCATCGAGCTTCATTTGCACAAACTCACGTTGCTTGCCGGTTAATTCATTTGAAGCCAGAGCAAGTTGATATGATGAACGAGCTTCCGCATGCTCTCCACGTTTCTTATAGATATCGCCTTTAATTTCGGCATACTGGGCATCAAAAGCCGTCTCTTTAACTTTGCCAATCAAACTATAGGCTTCATCAACTTTATCTTGCGATAGCAATAACTTTGCAAGTCGCACCTGGGCAACATGCAATATTGCATCGTGGCCAGGATGTTGTTGCGCCCAACGTAAAAGTTCAAGTGACTTCTCTTCGTTCTTTTGATCATACTCATAAGAAGCATAAAGAAGTGCGGCCAGCGCGGCATATGAGGTGTCTACGAATTCTGTTTTAAGTACAGAGAATGTTTTCTCAATCTCGTCGGGTTTGTTTTCGATGATTGATAGAGAAAAATTATCGTATTGTTGAGATGCACCCAGCGCCTGTGTTTCTACATGCTGGTTCCATTTCCAGAAACCAACAATGGCAGCCACACCAATGACAAGCCCAACAATAATAGCCGTGCCATTTTCCTTCCACCATTTTTTTAGTGCTTCGACTTGTTCGTCGTCTGTTAGTTGTTCAGCCATATTCTTTCCATCAACTTAAGTATTAATAAACTTGCCAAGCCATTGTCCAAGCTTGTCCTGGGCAATCGTTTCCTGGTTCTGGTCAGCTTCACGTAAGTTTTTTATCGTGACCTGAGACATTGCCATTTCATCTTCACCGAGTATCAAAGCTAATTTTGCCTGACTCTTATCTGCCCGCTTCATCTGACTTTTCATACTACCGCCACCACTGTGAACGTGCAGACACAGCGATGGGTATTGGTCTCTTAACTGCTCAGCCAATACCCGTCCTGCGAGCTGGGCTTCAGGGCTGAGCATTATAAGGTATGCATGTGGCTGTTGGGCAGATTTTAGTAAAAATTCCTCATTTAAGAGCAAAATGAGTCGCTCCATACCCAGCGCAAAACCAACCGCCGTGGTCTCTCGTCCGCCCAGCTGTTTAACCAGGCCATCATACCGACCACCCGCACAGACTGTCCCTTGAGCCCCCAGATCATTGGATACCCATTCAAAAACGGTACGATTATAGTAATCCAGGCCTCTGACCAGTCGTGGATTTATGCGATATTTGATGCCACATTGGTCCAAATAGGCACAAAGTTCGGAAAAATGTTGTTTGGATTCAGGGTCGAGGTGCTCAGATAATTTAGGTGCGGCAGCGATTAAACTCTGCATTTCGGGATTTTTACTATCCAAAATACGCAATGGGTTGGTCAGCAGACGACGTTTTGAATCATCATCAAGTTCATCCTGATGAGCACTAAAATAGTCGACCAACAAATCTCTATAGGTTTGCCGCGCTTCATTAGACCCCAGCGAGTTAATCTCCAGCTCAACTTTCTGATCGATCTCCAGCAATTTCCAGAATCGAGCCGTTAATAAAATCAGCTCGACATCAATATCGGGCCCGGTTAAACCAAATACTTCGACACCTAATTGATGAAATTGTCGATAACGACCTTTTTGTGGCCTTTCATGTCGAAACATTGGACCGGCGTACCAAAGCTTCTGGATTTGGTTGTGCAATAAACCATTTTGTAACGCAGCACGTACACAACTGGCGGTACCTTCTGGACGCAAAGTCAGACTGTCACCATTACGATCATCGAAGGTATACATCTCTTTTTCGACAATGTCGGTCACTTCACCAATGGATCGTTTAAAAAGACTGGTCATCTCAACGATCGGCATGCGTATTTCGTCATAACCATATGATTTCATAAGCTCTTGAAACACAGATTCGACTAACTGCCAACCCTGAATCTCAGATGGCAGGATATCATTCATTCCACGAATTGCTTGAATTGATTTACTCACGATGTTTACTTAATTTTATATGTATTTTAAATTTTTTGTTTATTATTCGGGTGAGATACCTAATCGAAAATAGGCTATTTGATCTCTCTGATAGGGTTTATGGTTAAACTCTTTGCCTTTATAAACCACCTCAACACCCTCTGCATTGCCTAGCAGGATGGTATAAGGCGGAACACCATTGACAAACAGTTCACTATCTTTGCTCACTAACCTGTAAATATGACGAGTCCCATTAGAATCTGTCACTTCAGTCCAGGAATCATCTACAAAAGATAATTTTAAATCACCACTTGTCACCGACTCAGCAACTTCATCTATGCCCTGATCCAGCTCGTTACCGAGTGTGGCTACGCTTTGCGGACTTTCGATACTATCAGCTGTATCGTCTACGTTACTTTCGGTTATTACATCTGGCCCTAGCTTTTCCGTTTCGACTATCGGCATAGCATCAGGGTTTTCCGAATTAAATTGTTCAATCTGTTTTTGAATTTGTGCCGGCCTGGCAGGCGCATCACTTTCACTCGGTGTCGATAATGGGATAACTGTATTTTCTGATTGCTTAGTAACATCAAGCAGCTTGAATGTATCTACGGCCCAGACTAACCCGGCAATAAGAATAATCACGGTAATTAAAATGAAAACCATTTTAAAATTTCCAGGATTTAAATGCCGCTCAGGTAGTATCTTAATATTATCTGGAATTAATGTTGCATTTATTTCCTGGCCTTTGCTATAGGCAGTTACAACATCATTTTCAGGGAGTTTTAAAATCCGCGCATATGAACGAAGATACCCACAGATATAGGCTGGTGAAGGTAGCTTGTCATATGCATTTGCCTCCAGGGCATCAACGATCTGCACATCCAGATGTAAGTGATGGGCTACTTCATCACGGCTCAAACGTAATTCTTCGCGAGTTCTCTTTAACCTCTGTCCAGGTAAAGCGAGATCAGTATTGTCTTCATGATCTTTGTGAAGCGGATCGTGATCAGACATATTAAATTCTACCCTGCCTTTCCAGTTTAAGTAAAAGCTTGGTTTCTTTTGAATTAGGATAACGACCTTTTAATTTTACTTTATAACTGGCTACCGTATTTTTCGCACCACGACCATGTTCGATTAATATTCCTAACCACAAACTTTCGGGTGTGTGAGCCGCAATAGCAATATAGCGATTATAAAATTCATATGCCTCGTGTTTATCACCCTGATCAAAACGAATCTTTGCTAATTCCAATAAACTGGTCGACATATTTGGATTAATTACCAATGCCTGATGGAATGCGGATTCGGCCTGATTTACCTTGTTATCCCATAAACGACATAGGCCAATATTTTCGTATACTCGTGCCTTATTTTCATAGAGTGGGTCTTCAAGAGATTTATCAAAAATGGTGATTGCTTCATCGTATTTCTTAATACCGCACAAATAGACGCCATAATTATTCAATAATAACTGGTTTTCGGGATCTAAACTCATCGCTCGTTCAAAATATTCTCCTGCCTCTTCTTTTTGTCCCAGTCGACGATGTAACTCTGCTTTATAATGCAAGGCTTTAACATTTCTCGAATCATATCCTATCGCCTTTTCCAGCTTACTCATCGCACGTTTATACTGTCCTTGTCGCATATACCCTAAACCAAGTTCAGCATTGAGTTCAGCCGCACGTTTAGGATCACGGGGTTCGATTACTTTATCCGTTACACATGCAGAAAGCAGTATAACCATTAGTCCAAGGGCTAATGTATTCCTCATCTAATGACTCCTAAATCTTGTTGACGTTGTTTACGTTTCGTTTTATCCATAACTTGCCCAGCGAGTTGACCACATGCGGCATCAATATCTTCACCACGTGTTTTGCGAGTAATGGTCGTCAATCCTTTTGCAACCAGCACATCACGAAAGGCATCGATTTTAGTTTGTGAAGAGCAACGATAGCGGGTATTCGGGAAAGGATTAAAGGGAATTAAATTCACTTTTGCCGGTACATCTTTCAGCAACTTGGCGAGCTCCAAAGCATGTTGCTTGGAATCGTTAATTCCTTCAAGCATGACATATTCAAAGGTAATCTTACGTCGTGGTTCATCGGCTACATAGTTCATACAGGCCTGCATAAGTTCCTTGATGGGATACTTTTGATTCAGCGGTACAATCTCGTTACGTAATTCATCGTTCGGAGCATGCAAGGAAACCGCCAGGCTAACATCACTGACTTCCTTCAGGCGTTTCATCGCCGGAACCACACCAGAGGTACTTAATGTCACGCGCCTTTTTGATAAGCCATAGGCATCATCTTCTAACATTAATGACATGGCTTTGATGACATTATCAAAATTGAGTAACGGCTCGCCCATTCCCATCAACACGATATTTGAGATAATACGCTGCTCTCTGGGTTGGCAGCCTAAAGCCTGATTAGCGATCCACAACTGACCAATAATTTCTGCAACGCTCAAGTTTCGATTAAAACCTTGTTGCGCAGTTGAACAAAAGCGACAATCCAAAGCACAACCGACTTGTGAAGAAATACACAAGGTTCCCCGATCAGCTTCAGGAATAAAGACCGTTTCGACATAGTTCGCTTCGTCAATTCGCAACACCCATTTAATCGTGCCATCGTGTGAACGATGCTCACTTATTATCTCAGGCGGCGTTATTTCGGCGATGTCGATTAATTTCTCGCGCAAATTCTTGCTTAAATTCGACATCTCGTTGAAATCTTGAACGCCGAACTGATAAATCCATTTTAGAAGTTGTGAGGCACGAAAGGGTTTCTCGCCAATCTGGGCAAAAAATTCCTGCAATCCGGTTTTATCCAGATTCAATAGGTTGGTTTTAACAACATCACTCACAACAACCACAATCCTTCAAACAAGTTAACGGGTACGCGGACAAAGCCCGTCGTCGGCAAAGAAAAAAGCAATCTCATCAGCCGCCGTTTCGGTCGCATCCGAACCATGTACGGCATTTTCTGTAATATCAGAGGCAAAATCAGCACGAATAGTTCCCGCCGCAGCTTCAGCAGGATTCGTTGCACCCATCACTTCACGATTTTTAGCCACTGCGGCTTCTCCCTCGAGCACCTGAACCATAATCGGCCCCGAAGTCATATAATCAATTAGTTCACCATAAAAGGGACGCTCTTTATGTACGGCATAAAATTCACCGGCCTGCTCTTTTGTCAGATGCATCATTTTGGCAGCCACGATAGAGAGTCCAGCCTGCTCAAATCGGGTGTAAATCTCGCCGATTACATTTTTCGCCACGGCATCGGGTTTGATAATGGAAATAGTCTGTTCAATCGCCATAAAAGCTCCAAAATTTTCAATATTTACAATAACATAAACCCGTACGTCAGCACGGGTTAGTATCACATAATCACTTAAAGAATATAGGAAATTGTAGCCGTTCGACACTCAGTTCGGCAATCGAAACGGCACAAATACGGCTAATTATTCGCTACTTTTGGGGTTATTCCCGCTCTTCTAACCAGGCCATTTGAATGGCCTCCAGAATACGCTCACCCGAGTGCTCTGGGTCATCCTCAAATTCATCCAGCGCCATTGTCCACTTGCGCAAATCGACAAAATTCACGTACCTGGGATCAACATCGGGATGGGCCTCATCGAGCTGAATCGCGATTTCAAGGCTATCTGTCCATTTTAAACTCATCTTAGTCTCCTGTTACCAGAATTTTCGTTAATGGTTTTCAGAAACCATGTTGATGGTATATTTTGGGATCTCAATGACCAGATCTTTATCCGCCACAATCGCCTGACATGACAAACGCGAATCCGGTTCCAGCCCCCAGGCCTTATCCAGAAAGTCATCTTCTTCCTCAGTCGACTCTTCAAGCGAATCGAAGCCCTCACGGATATAAACATGACAGGTCGTACAGGCACAGGACTTTTCACAGGCATGCTCAATATCGATACCATTTGTCAATGCAGCGTCACAAATACTGACTCCAGGCTCCACATCGATCACAGCACCTTCTGGACACATGGTTTCGTGGGGTAAAAAAATCAACTTCGTCATAGTCCGTCTACCTTCATTCAAACTCATCTACTTGATGGCCCGCCAGGGCCTGTTTTATGCTTTTATTCATTCGTCTTGCAGCAAATTCGGTTGTTGCCTCGTTTAACTTCTCAATTGAGGTCTTAATCAAACGATGATCATCACCCTCTCGAACTTTGTTTAATTCAAGCAATGCGACTTCAATCGAATTAACTTCTTGTTCTTCCAACAAGTCTCCATCTTTTTGTAAGGCAATTTGTAAAGCATCAATGACACGATCAGCCTCAACTTGTTGTTCACGAATATTACGCGCTTCGACATCACCTTTTGCATGGGTAATAGAATCACGTAACATGGTTTCAATCTCTGTATCCGTTAAACCATAAGAAGGTTTAATCTGGATACTGGCCTCGGCATGAGTAGTCTCTTCCGTTGCAGTTACGGATAACAAACCGTCTGCATCAACCTGAAACATCACTCGAATGCGAGCTGCACCTGCGACCATGGCCGGTATGTCATGCAATGCAAATTGTCCCAGGGATCGGCAATCAGAAACTAACTCACGTTCACCTTGTACAACATGAACAGTCATTGCGGTTTGCCCATCTTTGAATGTCGTAAAATCCTGTGCGCGAGAAACCGGAATGGTTGTATTGCGCGGTATGATCTTTTCAACAAGATTCCCCATTGTCTCTAATCCAAGCGAAAGGGGGATAACGTCTAATAACAACATCTCATCATCGGGTTTGTTACCAACCAATACATCGGCTTGTAATGCTGCGCCTATCGCAACCACTTTATCGGGATCGATATCGACCATTGGGGGCTGAGCAAAAAACTCACCCAGTTTTTCACGTACCCGTAAATTACGAGTCGAGCCACCCACCATCACCACGGTTTGCACATCTTCTACATTAACCTGAGCATCACGCAGTGCACGACGACAGGTAACAATAGTTTTTTGAATCAGTGGATCAATTAAGCTATTTAAAATTTCTCGGTTTATAGTCCCTGACCAGGTATTGCTATCATTGAATTCTACGGATAAGTCCACAGACTCATTTTCGGTTAAAGATTCTTTTGCATCACAGGCAATTTTGAGTAAGTGTCTTATTTTATTCTGGCTAATATTCTCAGTAATACCCGCTTGTTGCATAATCCATTGCGCGATAGCCTGATCGAAATCATCACCACCTAACGCCGTGTCTCCGCCAGTGGACATAACTTCAAACACCCCTTTATTAAGGCGTAAGATTGAAATATCAAATGTCCCGCCACCTAAATCATATACCGCGATAATGCCTTCCGCACTTTTATCCAAACCATAAGCGACTGCCGCCGCCGTTGGTTCATTTAACAGTCGTAACACATTCAGACCTGCAAGTTTACCGGCATCTTTGGTGGCCTGACGTTGGGCATCATCAAAATAGGCTGGAACGGTAATCACCACGCCGGTTAACTCGTCACCTAATGATTGTTCAGCGCGTTGTTTCAAGGCCGTTAAGATCGCCGCGGAGACTTCTATCGGGCTTTTTTCCCCTGCAGCTGTTTTTATTCGTGGCACCTTGGTTTCAGTGTCAACAAAATCATACGGGAGTTGTGAGCCGAAATGTTTTATTTCCTTAACTGCACGACCCATAAAACGTTTTACTGAAGAGATAGTATTAAGTGGATCGCTAGCGGCATGCTGTTTAGCATCCTGTCCGACTATTGGTGAAACATCGACATCCGTATAACGAACTACGGATGGTAATAAGTGATTGCCCTGCTCATCGGCTAAGGTATCCGCTTGACCACTACGCACGGTAGCGACTAATGAATTCGTTGTACCCAAATCTATCCCAACGGCCAGGCGTCGCTCATGCGGCTTGGTAGATTGACCGGGTTCACTGATTTGTAATAATGCCATTAACGATTATTCCTAAAGTGCATCTGCTAAATCTTGTTCAAGATTCTCACATTCTAATAATAATTTTTCTAAAAACTGCAGTTTCTGAACCAATACTTTGGCATCTAAATATTCTTTCGTATCAATTAACTGCGATAATGTATCTATCATCGTCGATTTTTTTTGTTCAATCGTTTGCATTAATTTTACGAGCTCGGAAAATGGATCATCTAGTCCACGTATTGCCGCGACTGACTCACGCAATTCCATTTGTTCCATTAAAAATTCCGGATCCTGGGTCGTCTCATGCTCATCATTAAAATCGACACCAGCTAATATCAACATATAACGGGCGCGTTTTAATGGTGATTTCAAAACTTCAAAAGCTTCATTGATATTGGCAGCCTGCTGTACAGCTAATCGACGATCACGATCTCCTGCATTGGCAAACCGATCGGGATGAACTGCTTTTTGCAATTCACGATAATGTTCAGTGAGTTTTTGGGTGTTGAGGTGAAAATCGATGGGTAAGCGAAAGATCTCAAAATAATTTTGCGACTGACTTCCCGACATGATGACTTATATCTCTATACAGTAAAGCTTTCGCCGCAACCACAGGTATCTTTTTCGTTAGGATTTTTAAATTTAAATCCTTCGTTTAGACCTTCTTTGGTATAATCTAATTCCGTACCGTCGAGATAAACAACACTTTTAGCGTCGACGAAAATTTTAACACCCTGGGATTCAAATACTTCATCACCCTCATCAGCGCCATCCGAAAACTCAATGACATAAGCCATACCTGAACAGCCGGTGGTCTTCACGCCTAAGCGTAAACCTTCACCGCTGCCTCGGTTAGCAAGGTATTCCTTTACTCGTCCTGCCGCTGTTTCTGTTAAACTAATAGCCATCTAGTAAGCCCCAGTCAATTACGCACTTTGTTTCTCGTCGTCTTGACCGTTCTTTTCTTTGTAGTCATGAATAGCGGCTTTAATAGCGTCCTCAGCTAAAACAGAACAATGGATTTTAACCGGTGGTAACTCAAGCTCTTCAGCAATCTCAGTGTTCTTAATCTCTGCCGCTTCGTCCAGGGTTTTGCCTTTAACCCATTCAGTTAGCAATGAACTTGAAGCAATCGCCGAACCACAACCGTATGTTTTAAATTTGGCATCTTCAATGACACCATCGGTTCCGACCTTGATCTGTAAACGCATGACATCACCACAAGCAGGGGCACCAACCATTCCAGTACCAACACCTTGCTCATCTTTATCCATGTTGCCAACGTTACGTGGATTTTCGTAATGATCGATAACTTTTTCACTGTATGCCATGTTTCACCTCGTTTAAGACTACTGTCCTAATTTATAGTAATAATTCTAATTAATGTTACAAATTAACAAGCGCAGCAAATTAATGCGCAGCCCATTCAATACTATTTAAATCGATACCGTCTTTATACATTTCCCAAAGCGGTGAGAGTTCACGCAACTTATCGATATTCTTACGAATTGATTCAATGGCAAAATCCACTTCCTCTTCGGTTGAATAACGACCCAGGGTAAAGCGTATCGAGCTATGCGCCAATTCATCTGAACGTCCCAAAGCCCGTAATACATACGAAGGTTCTAATGAAGCCGATGTACAGGCTGAACCTGACGACACCGCTAAATCTTTTAATGCCATGATCAGGGATTCACCTTCAACAAAATTAAAACTGATGTTTAAGTTGTGAGGGATACGTTGTTCCATATCACCATTAATATAAACTTCCTCGAGGTCATTTAGACCATTTAATAGACGATCGCGCAACATACGAATACGCTCATTGTCTGTTGCCAATTCTTCTTTCGCTAAACGAAAGGCTTCGCCGATTCCAACAATTTGGTGCGTTGCCAAAGTTCCTGAGCGTAAGCCACGCTCATGACCGCCACCATGCATTTGCGCCTCAAGACGCGCGCGCGGCTTGCGACGAACATACAATGCGCCAATGCCTTTCGGACCATATATTTTATGCGCCGAAAACGACATGAAATCTACTTTTAAATCCTGCACATCGATTAGAACTTTTCCAGCACTTTGTGCTGCATCGACATGAAACATAATCTTACGTTCACGGGTGATTTCACCGATTGCTTTAATATCCTGGATCACACCAATTTCGTTATTCACATGCATGATACTGACGAGTACCGTATCATCACGTAATGCCGCTTTTAATTTATCCAAATCAACCAAGCCGTTCTCTTCAGGATCAAGATAAGTCACTTCATAACCTTCGCGTTCAAGCTGGCGACAGGAATCGAGCACGGCCTTGTGTTCAGTCTTACAGGTAACGATATGCTTGCCTTTTTTGTGATAAAAATGGGCCGCACCTTTAATCGCCAGATTATCTGACTCAGTTGCACCTGAGGTAAAAATAATTTCTTTTGGATCGGCATTAATTAACGCCGCCACATTCGCACGTGCTTCATCAATCACTTTTTCAGCATCCCAACCGTAAGTGTGTGAGCGCGAAGCAGGATTACCAAAATTACCTTCCAGGGTCAGACAATCACACATCTTCTCAGCAACACGCTTATCAACAGGGGTGGTTGCTGAATAGTCAAAATAAACCGGGGTTTTCATATTTAATTTCTCTGCTTTCGTTAAACTACGGCTGATTCACGTTCAATATCAGCTAACTCAATCTTCTTACAACCATCCTGGCGGGCAGCGACGTCTTGAACACCCTGGCGGTTGACCAAAGTACCGAGACTAATGTTGCTAAGGAAATGATAGATTTGATCACTCAATTCAGTCCAAAGCTCATGGGTCAAACAGCGCTCATCATCCTGACAGTTACTCAACCCACCACAACGAGTGGTCTCGAGTTTTTCGTCAACAGCGGTGATCACGTCGGCTACCGGAATTTCGGCAGGTATACGACTCAGGCGATAACCTCCACCCGGTCCGCGTGTACTATCAACCAGACCACGCCGGCGTAATTTGGCAAATAACTGCTCCAGATAGGAAAGTGAAATACCCTGGCGTTGTGAAATATCTGCCAAAGTAATGGGGCCATCTGCATAATGGATGGCTAAATCTAGCATGGCGGTTACGGCGTAACGACCTTTCGTTGTTAGTCTCATTGCGACATCCTGCGTATTTTAGTAAACTATGAAATACCGATGATTCGGGATTTGAAGTATACATAACCTAGTATTTTAGTCAAGTATAGGCAGAAAATAGTTTTTCAACCCCTCCAACACTAGCTTATTGATTTTCTTCGGATTTTTCTTTTTGGTTTGTATCGCTAGCAGACCCGGAAATGTCTGCTGGAATGTCCCCTGAAATATCACACGGGCCTAAATCAGGCAATTTAACCACATCCATCTCCATCCCCAGTGATTTAATAGACTGACACATGTTCTGCATTTGTTGATCCATGGCATGAACATGGTCTAACAGAGCATCAATCGCATTGGCCACCGGATCCGGCATATCCTGACTCGCTCCATAAGCATCAAAGCCAATTTTTTCAGCAAAGGCAGCACGCCGTTCATGACCTTCTTTAACCTCTCTTTTTGATGCGTTTCGTCCAGGAACACCGACCACCGTGCAGTCTGCAGGGACATCTTTGACCACCACGGCATTGGAACCCACTCGAGCCCCAGAACCTAACGTGATTGGACCTAGAACCTTAGCCCCTGCCCCCACGACGACATTATTTTCTAAAGTGGGGTGGCGTTTTCCTTTATTCCAGGTTGTCCCCCCGAGTGTCACACCATGATAGAGCGTGCAATCATCCCCAATCTGAGCGGTTTCACCAATCACCACACCCATACCATGATCGATGAAAAAACGTCGTCCGATCGTGACCCCTGGGTGTACCTCAATACCCGTCAGCCACCGAGCAAGTGCAGAGAGCCAGCGGGCCAACCATTTTAATCGCCAGCGCCATAAACGGTGACTAAGTCGATGAATCAGTATCGCATGGACGCCAGGATAGGTCGTTAATACCTCAAAACGGTTACGTGCCGCTGGATCACGCTCAAATACGCAATCGATGTCTTCAATGAGTCTTAGCTTTCGTAGCTTTCTTAGCTTGGCCATCTCAACACAATAGAGTCGTAACGTGTTTAATTCAATCGTTTTTTTTGCGTGGTTTCTTAGGCGATTCGGCAGCGGCCAGGATGCCGCGTAAGATATTCATTTCCATTTTGTCGAGTTGGGCTCGGTTAAATAGCTTTCGCAAACGGCGCATGAGTTGACGCGGATTTTCCGGGTTTAAAAATCCAATCGTTTGCAGGGCCTGTTCAAAATGTTGATAAAGCCCCTCCATTTCTTCGGCGGTTGACATCGGATAATCGTTAGCAACATGCAGTTTTTGTTTGTCTTTTTCGCGCATCGCCATATGAACCTCATAGGTTAATACTTGCACGGCAGCCGCAATATTGAGTGAGCTATAGGCTTCATTCGCAGGAATATGTACAAGCTGATTGCACCGTTCAAGCTCTTCATTGGTTAAACCGGAACGCTCGCGTCCAAACACCAACGCCACCTTAGCCTCGCTGGCGGCTGTTACCATTTGCGCAGCACAATCTCGCGCGTCAATAACCGGCCAGGGGATCGCTCGCAAACGGGCACTGGCCCCAGCAATCAATGTGCAATCAGAAATGGCACTCTCGAGATCATCCACCACACGAGTATTCTCCAATACATCAATTGCCCCCGACGCCCTGGCGCGTGCCTTACCACATGGAAACTTGGTTTGTGGGGCCACTAACACCAGATCCGATAAATGCATGTTTTTCATGGCACGAGCGACCGCACCGATATTTCCTGGGTGAGTCGTCCCAATTAAGACCACTCGAATATTTTCATAACTCAAAATTCAGATTCCTGTTTTGCTCATACTACATAATCCCATAGTTTCACTTCGCCAGTTTAACTTAGTTGTCGGGGCTGCTAGAATGCGCCTCCGCTGCCATAGCTTGTTCTTTTTACAATTTGTTGAGGTTTATCTATGCATCCAATGTTAAATATCGCCATCCGTGCTGCCCGCAAAGCAGGTGATATTATCGCGCGTTCTTGCGATCAATTGGATACCTTAACCGTCACAAGCAAGTCAAAAAATGATTATGTTAGTGAGGTGGATCGACGCGCTGAAGAGATCATTATCGAAACCATCCACAAGGCCTACCCCGATCACAGTATCTTAGCGGAAGAAAGTGGTGCGCACAGTGGTAATGAATATGAATGGATCATTGATCCTCTCGATGGCACCACCAATTTTTTACGCGCCGTCCCGCAATACGCCGTATCCATCGCGTTGCGTCATAAAAACAAGCTCGATCAAGCCGTTATCTATGATCCTATCAAACAGGAGCTATTTACCGGCAGTCGTGGTCAGGGCGCACAACTAAATAATAAGCGTATTCGCGTTAGCCAGATTAAAAGCATTGAAGGTGCATTATTAGGCACCGGTATGCCTTACCGCGACAGTCACCTGGATATAATGGATGACTACCTGGCGATGTTACGAGAGTTTATACCGGAAAGTGCTGGTATTCGCCGAGCCGGGTCTGCTGCACTCGATCTGGCCTACGTCGCCGCCGGCCGTTTTGACGGTTTCTGGGAATATGACCTGAATCGATGGGATATCGCCGCTGGCATTTTGATTGTCGAAGAAGCCGGTGGCATGGTCAGCGACTTTCAGGGTGGCTTTGATTATCTCAAGTCTGGCAACATCATCGCGGCTGGTCCAAAATTGTTCAAACACATGCTGCAAGTCATCAAACCCCTGGCGAAAACATAACCCCGACTCGCCTTTTCTCGTTCATTTTCTTCCGTTATTTTTCCCGATGCCCCCATCAAGATCTGATTGGAGTGGACGCTACTGCCTCAGGAGCAACCATCACTACTCAGAAACAAGGCTGAAATTCGGACAAAATGGCAAAACTGGTCGGAAAAATTCCACTCAAAGGCGGCAAAGCACTCGAAATCGCCATGCGGGACACCCTGGATGGCCTGTACGACTCGGCAGCCTACTTTGGCTTCCATTCCTGCGCAGAAACATTGCAGATCTTATCGATTGAGCCCCCTAAGCCCGTGAATTTCGACCAGCCACCGGCTGAAATCCATCAGGTATCAAGCTATCAAGACGTAACGGATTTCCTGATCCAAAGAGAATTACACTTAGAACGCCTACCAATCTAAGTCTTAGGTTTGACCTACCGGTTAGTTTGAGGTCTAATCTAATCAAGTTCCTGATGTTTTTTATGGGTATAAGCTGTTCGTGAAACGTATTTGGTTATCCAGTATCGTCCCCCCGCTCGCAGTTTGCCGCTATGGTTGTGCAGGCTGTTGTGCCGCCCCCATCGCAGTAATGTGGATTTCAGCAATCATCAGCTTAATCTATGGATTTTCAGGTGGTCCCGCTGAGATTGAAGGGATTAGCTGGGCCACCGTGCTGCTGGGTAGTACCTTATGGTTAATCTCCAGCGTCTGGGCCATGACCGTCATCCGTGGTGTCGATGCCGATAAGGCTGATCCAAAATGTACGAAGCGCCAAAGTCCGGTTTGTCGTATCGCCAAAGACGACGACGACGATGATCCAATGTCAGAAATTAAAAACTTAACACAATAATTGAGACCTTTTCTCGAATAGTAAGAGGCCAAATAACTGCGTTCAAAATCAACTCAAAATGCTCATTTACTGCGTGTAAACTCCGCTTTTTCGTTAATTTTTGCCTTGTTCTTTGGCCTCTCACTATCCGAGCTAAATGTCTCAAACAATAATAAAATAGAAATATAGGGGTAGGAAAATGGGAGAAGTCATCGACTTTCCTGTACGCGAAGACGTGCAAGACAATCAATCCGTCGTTCTAGAAAACGATCCGTACTACTTATTTATACGAAATGTACTGACTGCGGCCGACTCTTGCGGTTTTGAGCTGCCGTTCACGGTGGACAGTGCGGCTGAACATGTTTACCACAAAACCAAAGAGACCAGCCAGCTAGCCAAGCTTCTCGATAAAGACTAAAGCTTTCCAGAGTGACTCCAGCAATGGTTTGCGTTATTCGTACGGGAGTTTACTGTCATTCTGGTGAAGGTTTACCGTCATTCCCGCGGAGGCGGGAATCCATATTCAAAATCGAAAGATTGGATTCCCTTCTCCAAGGGAATGACGAACTTCAGGGAATGACGAACTTCAGGGAATGACGAACTTCAGGGAATGACGAACTTCAGGGAATGACAAACATCAGGGAATGACAATTATCTGGAAAAAATAAATTATGGATGACTATCTGCTTTGTCTTCTTTTGTAACCGGCATTAAATGGCTGCGATCAATCTTTAATGCCAAGACCATACTACTGGCCACATAAATCGAAGAATACGTACCCACTAAAACACCAATGATCAATGCAATAGCAAAAGGTCGTATCAGTTCACCACCAAGAAAGAACATCGCGCTTAATACAAACAAGGTCGTCACCGACGTCATCAAGGTGCGCGACAGGGTTTGATTCAGGGAAGTATTCGTAACCTGCAAGGTATTACCTTTGCGAATCTTTCGAAAGTTCTCACGAATCCGATCATAGACCACAATCGTGTCATTCAAAGAGTAACCAATCACGGCCAGTATGGCTGCGAGTACGGTCAAATCAAAATTAATTTTAAAGAAAGAGAAAAAGCCCAAAGTAATACCCACGTCATGGATCAGGGCTGTTATTGCACCCAATGCGAAACGCCATTCGAAACGGAGCATTACGTAAACTAAAATGCCCGCCAACGCGATTAACATGGCAATGCCACCATCTTCACGTAATTCTTCGCCAACCTTCGCGCCCACAAACTCACGTCGACGAATTTTAAATTCATCATCCGTTTTGGTTTTAAGGATGTCGATGACTTTGTTGCTGACTTCGACCTTAGAGGTGTTATCTTTTTCAGAAATACGAATCGTTACGTTCTGACCAGTCGAACCGATTTCCGTCACTATAGCACCTTTGTAACCATTGTTGTTTAAGGCCTTGCGTATTTCTTCAACCTTGGCCGTTTGCGAATAGCCTAATTCGATCTCAATACCACCGCGAAAATCCAGCCCCAGATTTAACCAGTTGACGGACAAAGTGACAATGGCACTTATAAACAAAATGCTCGAGATCAACATTGCATATTTACGCTTACCAACAAAATCAAAGGTAGGTGTTTTTTTAAACAATTGCATAATCTAAATTCTCTTTAAATCGATAGCTTGGATAGTTTTTTACTACCCACAAGTAAATTGATAACCGCACGTGTGCCGACGATGGCAGTAAACATTGAAGTTGCGATACCAATAGAAAGCGTGGTGGCGAAGCCTTTGATCGGTCCGGTACCGAAGACAAATAATACAATTGCAGCAATCAAGGTGGTGACATTGGCATCCATGATGGTAGAGAAGGCCTTTTCATAACCAGAATTAATACTCGCCTGTGGCGTATTACCAATCGAGACCTCCTCTCGTATTCGTTCATAGATCAATACGTTTGCATCAACCGCCATACCAACTGTTAAAACGATCCCGGCAATACCTGGCAGGGTTAAGGTGGCCTGGAAGAAAGAGAGTACCGCGACAATCAATACCAGATTAACCAGCAACGCAACATTCGCCAACAAACCAAACCCTTTGTACCAGAACAACATAAACACAACGACGATAATAAAACCAATCAATACCGAGTTGATGCCTTTGGCAATGTTCTCTTTACCCATGCTCGGGCCCACGGTGCGCTCTTCGACGATCTCAATCGGTGCTGCTAAGGCACCCGCGCGTAACAATAAGGCTAGTTGAGTTGATTC
Source organism: uncultured Ectothiorhodospiraceae bacterium (assembly GCA_947260005.1). Classification (GTDB taxonomy): domain Bacteria; phylum Pseudomonadota; class Gammaproteobacteria; order UBA6429; family Thiohalophilaceae; genus SZUA-24. The sequence goes on along the minus strand of CAMYOL010000037.1, from coordinate 8,406 downwards.
GGCACGTGATAAACCGGTAATTTGAAATTTCTTCGAAAATAATCCCTGAATCGTGGCCAGACTGATCACTTCTTTAATTTCACGCTTGACCGGTACATTATCGCCATTAATTTGCTTGATCTCTTTGACGGTCTCGATAAAGACCACGCCCATACGCTTACCTAAATTTTCACGGGTGTTGTCTTTCATGATGCTGGCGCCCGTTGCGTTTAAAGTCACAGAGACGGCTGGTTGGCCATTTTCATCCGAGGTGGCGGTGGCATGAGTGATGTCCTGTCCGGTGATGATTAATTTGTTTTTTAACAAGACTTCGCGACCACTACCGCGTTCTTTATAGATTGATGCACCGAGGGCCTTACCGGCCTTCGCATCTGCTATAGAATAACCAGTATGTTCCATTCTGAACTCCAGACTCGCAGCAGCCGTCATCACATCAATGATCTCTTTACTATCCTGCACACCAGGGAATTGAGCAACGATACGACTGTCTCCCTGACGAACAATGACCGGCTCCATCAGACCATGATATTTATCATCGATGCGTTTCTTTAATACATTGATAATCTGGGTGATGGTATTAGAACGATGTTCTTCAACCTGCTGTTTCTTTATCTCGGCCAGAATAAAAAAGGCATCGCCTCGCTCAAAGGTCGAAAACTGCAGATCCGTCAGTTTAGAACGAATGATGCTTAGTACCTCATCACGTTTTTCTGCCGTTTTGTATTTTAATTCAATCGTATTATTTTTGATCAACATCGAACGGGCGCGCAGTTTTTTCTTTTTATTAGACTTGAAGACATCAAAAATATCGTTCTTGTAGCGATCGAGCTGTTGTTGAAACGCTGTTTCCATTTCGATCTCGATCAAGAAATGCAAACCACCCCGTAAATCGAGTCCCATGTACATGGGCTCAGCACCAAGTGAGGTCAGGTAGTCCGGCGTAGTTCGCGCAAAATTCAAGGCAACGACATAATTCGGATCGAGGATTTCTTTAATCGCGTCTTTTGCCCTGGCTCTCACCTCTTCATCTGCAAATCGAATCAGGATACCTTTGTCATCGATCACCGCCGATTTATATTCGATTTTGTTGGATTTTAAAGTGGTCTCAATCCGTTTTAAGGTTCCATCATTGACTTGCACAGTTCGGCCACCGGCAATCTGTAACGACGGATCATCTAAAAACAGATTCGGCGCCGCTAAGATCAGACCAATCACAACAACAAAAACAACGAGCAGGTATTTCCAGGCAGGATATCGATTCATTTTCTTATATTTCTTTGTTTATGTTTTTAAAAGCTAACGAGATATTTCTCAAAAAGTATCTTTTCAGGTTTATTCTTTTTCAGCGGCTTTTAAGCTGCCTTTGGGTAAAACCGTGGATATCGCGTTACGCTGTATGCGAATTTGAACGTTATCGGCAATCTCAACCGTGATGTACTGTTCACCCAGCTCAACAATCTTACCGAGGATGCCACCATTGGTAACCACTTCATCGTCTTTACCAATCGCGTCTACCATTTTGCGATGCTCTTTAGCGCGTTTTTGTTGTGGGCGTATCAACAGAAAATAAAAAATGACAATCATGCCAACAAAAAATAACAAACTCATTGTTGGATCACCGGCTTCTCCGGCGGCAGGCGCGGCGCCTTCAGCATAGGCTTGGGATATAAAAAAGCTCATTTGGTATACCTTCTAATATAATAGTTAGATAGTGATTTATAAGGCCTACACGCAGGAAAACAAAGCCCCTGCGATTAAGCGGGCGTATTATTACACATTTAATAAGTCAGTTTCGTCATTTTTAGCCGAATATGGGGTGTGCATCAGGACATTCTTGTATAGAAATCGTTCACAAATTGCTCAAGTTGCTGGTTGGCTATCGCCGTTCGTAGTTGCTTCATAAGTCTTTGGTAATAATGAAGATTATGGATAGTATTGAGCCTCGCGCCCAGCATTTCACCGACCTTGTCCAGATGCCGCAAATAGGCCCGGCTGTAATTCTGGCAAGTGTAACAATCACATTCAGGATCCACAGGATTGGTATCATTTTGATGCTGGCTGTTACGAATGCGCACCACGCCTTGTGAAGTAAATAAATGACCATTGCGCGCATTACGGGTCGGCATGACACAGTCAAACATATCCACACCACGACGTACCGCCTCGACCAGATCTTCTGGCGTGCCGACGCCCATTAAATAGCGCGGTTTATTTGTCGGCATATGCGGGGCTAGATGTTCGAGCACATTCAGCATCTCATCTTTGGGCTCACCAACCGATAAACCACCGATCGCATAACCATCAAAACCGATGTCGACCAGGCCATCTAACGACACTTTGCGTAATTCTGGGTACATGCCCCCTTGCACAATCCCAAATAACGCCGCCGGGTTATCGGCATGGGCCTGTTTGCTACGTTTTGCCCAACGCAAGGAAAGCTGCATGGAGTCCTCAGCTTGTTGTTCCGTTGCCGGATAAGGCGTGCATTCATCAAAGATCATGACGATGTCTGCACCCAACTCACGCTGTACACGCATCGAAATCTCCGGGGTTAATTCAACTCTGGCCCCATCCACAGGGGAAGCAAAGGTCACGCCCTGCTCTGAAATTTTACGTAGCTCACCCAAACTCCAGACCTGAAAACCACCTGAGTCGGTCAGGATCGGCCCCGACCAATGGATAAAATCATGTAAGTCACCGTGCTGCTGAACAATCTGCGTTCCGGGACGTAGCATCAGGTGAAAAGTATTACCCAATAATATCTGCGCACCACTGGCACTGATCTCTTCGGGAGTTAATGACTTGACCGCACCATACGTGCCGACTGGCATAAACGCAGGGGTATCGACCACACCACGATCAAAGGTGAGTTGTCCCTGGCGAGCCTGACCATCGGTTGAAGTTAAATTGAATTTCATATGCGGGGATTGTAAAGGAAAAGCTAACAGATCAACATCGCATCGCCGTAACTAAAAAAGCGATACTTTTGTTCAACGGCGTGGCGATAAGCTTGCATCATCGGTTTATGTCCAGCCAATGCCGACACCAGCATTAACAAGGTCGATTCAGGTAAATGAAAATTCGTGATCAAGGCATCGATAACTTTAAATTCAAAACCCGGCGTTATGAATATATTGGTATCACCCGAAAATGGTTTTAACGTACCCGCTAACGCCGCAGTCTCTAAACTACGCACGGTTGTTGTACCCACCGCAATTACTCGATGCCCTGCTAGTTTGGTTTGGTTTATTTTTTCAACCAACGCCTGCGGAACGTTTATCCATTCATGATGCATGACATGATCGTCAATCGAATCAACTCGTACCGGTTGAAAGGTACCCGCACCGACATGCAAGGTTACATACGCCGTGTTGATCCCTTTGCGCTTTAGTCGTTCCAATAGATCATCATCAAAGTGCAATCCTGCTGTAGGAGCCGCCACCGCACCGGGTTGATCAGCATACACCGTTTGATAGCGTTCAAAATCGGTTTCCTGATCACTGCGTTCGATATAAGGAGGTAATGGGATATGACCGATGTTATCTAAAATCGAAATAACGGACTCAGCCGTATCAAATTTCAAATTAAAAAACGAATCTTCTCGCCCCATCACCGTCGCCTGAATATTGTTTTCAAATTTTAATACAGAATTCACTTTAGGCGACTTACTTGCCCGCACCTGTGCAAGCACATCGTGCTCGTTTAACACCCGTTCGATCAATACCTCAACCTGCCCTCCCGTAGATTTTCTCCCAAACAAACGCGCAGGAATAACTCGCGTGTTGTTCATCACCAGTAAATCACCAGGATTAAAATACTGTTCAATATCAGGAAAACGTTTGTCCGCTAAACCTTCATTACGATCCACCACCAACAAACGGCTATCCGTCCGCGCCTGGGTGGGGAATTGGGCTATTAGTTCTTTAGGAAGGTGGTATTGGAAATCGCTGGTTTTCATTCTAGTTTTTCACAATGTCATTCCGCGGAAAATTGTCATTCCCGCGGAGGCGGGAATCCAATATATCCGGTTGCTACAACATCTGGATTCCCCTCTCCAGGGGAATGACAGTAAAGATGGTGGTATGAATGTCTTTGGTTTTCATTCTAGTTTTTCACCTCGTCATTCCGCGGAAAATCGTCATTCCCGCGGAGGCGGGAATCCAATATATTCGGTCGCGACAACATCTGGATTCCCCTCTCCAGGGGAATGACGCATTGGAATTAGCCAGAATAGTTAGTGAATAACAATATTACCCAGTATTCCGCATTCCCGCCGCGATTGCATTAATACTACGCAGTAACGGATCCAACCAGATATCACGTTCATCATCACTCGCACTTTCATCGCGGAAGCGTTGCAATAACATCAATTGAATTTGATTTAATGGATCCAGATAGGGATTACGTCGTGCCAGAGATACCGCCAGTTGAGGTGTTTCCGCCATTAGATAAGGAAGGTTCGCAATACTTAACACATTGCGTACGGTGCAAGTATGCTCATCACGGATCATGCCATACACATTTCGCGCCTTGTCCTGTTCCAGACAAAGACTGACATAGGTCTGGGCTATCTGCATTTCAGCTTTAAACAACGCCATTTGTGAATTACTTAATAATGCGCGGAAAAACGGCCATTTGGCATACATTTCCTGTAATTTTTCTAATCGTTCGGGGCGATTATCGGCCCATTTGGATAATGCCGTACCAATACCATACCAGGCTGGCATGGTATGACGGGATTGCGCCCAACCGAAAACCCATCCAATGGCGCGCACGGATGTCTTGGATCGATCTGATTTTTTGCGGTGCGATGGACGTGAACCGATATTCATTAAGGCAATCTCAGAAACTGGTGTCGCTTCATAAAAATAATCTAAAAATCCCGGGGTACGATCGGTTAATTCTCGATAATGTTGTTCACCGGTATCAGCCAGCTCCTTCATAACCTGACAATATTCTTCATTCTCGGGTTGTTCTTCTTTTATCAGGTTTTGACTGGCTTTTAATAAACCGGTTAAACCCACCGTTAATTCATAAACAGCCGTTTCCTGATTAGAGTATTTGTAAGAAAGGACTTCACCCTGCTCAGTAGCCGGCAGGTTGAGACAGTATTGCTTCATGTGTAGGACCACCACCGCGACCAATCGTGCCACCACGACCATGGAACAAGCGACACTTAATGCCGCGAGATTTGGTTAAAGCGGTAATCTTCTGTTGCGCCTGATATAAACTCCAGGCCGAAGATAAAATACCACCGTCTTTACAGGAATCAGAATAACCCAACATGACTTCCTGACGGTTACCCGAGGCTTTTAACAATGATGCATACGTTGCATTATCAAGTAATCGTGTCATGACCGGTTCGATGTGGGCTAAATCGTCAATGGTTTCAAACAACGGAGATATACGGACATGACAGAACCAGTCTTTACCATCGTAACCTGCTAATCCGGTTAACCATGTCAGGAACATCACTTCCACGACATGACTCGCCTCATGTGTCATTGAAATGACATAATCGCCAAAGGCATTGGGGCTAACGACTTCGCGCATCGTGGAGATGACTTCAAAAGTCTCAACCGTTTCGAGCGATTTCTCGGTTAAAACCGACTTATCAAAACTTGCTTTTGGTGCGGATAAAAATTTAGCGAGAGTCGAAAGACGATCGTCTTCTGATAGCGACTCATAATCAGCCACACCAATTTGTTTTAATATTTCTGCGACGGCAGCAGAATGAATAGTCGACTCCTGGCGAATGTCGAGCTGTGTTAAAAAGAATCCGAAAGTTTCCACCAGACGAATCATATCTTTAAGTTTGCCATCGGCAACGACGGCATCACCATGGCTGACTAATGAATCTCGTATTAAATATAAATCGTGCAATAAATTATTTTCGTTTGCATAACCACATTTGTCACGATTAGTCGTATCACCACTCATTAATACATCAATACCATCCAGGGTGCACTTCAATCGAGTATGCATTATGTATAACTTACGCCGATACGGTTCATGCAAGAAGCGATCAGGTTTCTTCGCAAAGGTTTGCATCACCTCTTGTTCATCTTTTGCCAGACTTTTCTGGAAAGCCTCACTGGGTGTACACAATTTACTGGAATGAGTCAGAATATGGGACAATACCTGTAAGCGCTTTTCATACTCCTGCAAAATTTCCCGTGACTGTAAACACAACGCCATAACCGTCGTCTTCGGTTTAACAAATGGATTACCGTCACGATCACCACCGATCCATGATCCAAAGCGGATGAAACTTGGAACATTAATGGTTTCATCTTTACCTGAATAGATACGCGCCACTGTTCGTTCTAGATTCCGATATACCTGCGGGACGGCGGAAAATAAACTTTCCCGGAAATAATGTAAGCCGTTTTTAACCTCATCCAGAACCTCAAGCTTACGTGTGCGCACTTCATTGGTCTTGAATAATATCTGTACTTCGCGTTCGAGTTCCTGAACAGTTTGTTCTCGCTCGATACGAGTCAGACGCATATAGAGTCTTTCGGCGATGAGGAAAATTCGACGTAGTGAATCCATCATGGTGCGCCGTTTTGATTCGGTAGGATGCGCCGTGATTACTGGAATATAGGCCATATGATCAAATAAGGTTTGCACCTGGTCGTAACTGATTTCCTGTTCTTTCAAACCACGCAAGGTCTGAACAAACGAACCTTCCCAGGTCGGACCCAGCCGATCCACTTGCTTGCGACGACTTTTATGACTGTAGGCTTCTTCCGCAATATTGACCAAACTAAAATAAAGACTAAAAGCACGAACCACCTGACTGAGGGTTTCCGGATCGAGCCCTTCGATCAACCGCGATAACTGACGACGCTTGGCGCCATTTTCCTGTTTACGTAAGCTGATATGACCTTTGCGTAAGGCCTCAACCGCAGCAAACACCCGTTCGCCGGCTTGCTCGTTGAGAATATCTCCCAGCGTATTACCAAATAACTTCACCATTTGACGCAAGGGTTTGTCATTAACAGCAGAAGCAGGAATATTTGATTTACTGGACGGGAAGGTTTTGATCTCGGCTGTCATAATTCATCATCTATAAATATCGGCCAGGTATTATACCGATTTTACTGTTACTTCGCCTCTTGACATCATAAAATGCAGAAAGATATTGATTGATTTATCAACATGTTATGCATGTTATTATCGCGAAAAGGAAAAATTCATGTCAGAACTGATCGCCTCACCCATCTGGGACACCCTGCAATCTCACTTTGAGAAAATAAAGCCTCTGCATATGCGGAACATGTTCGACGACGATCCCGGTCGTTTCGAGCGATTTTCGATCCATATGGACGATTTTCTGTTCGATTACTCAAAAAACCGTATTACTGATGAAACCATCACCCTGCTCTGTCAATTGGCTGAACATTCTGATCTCTCTGGTTGGATAGAGAAAATGTTCAGTGGGGAAGCCATCAATCACACGGAACAACGTGCCGTCCTCCACACCGCGCTACGTAACCAAAGCAACAATAAAATTTATGTAGACAATAATGACGTGATGCCTGAGGTACGAGCGATGCTCGACAAAATGCGGCTATTCAGCGAACAAATTCGCTCTCGTCAATGGCGAGGCTACAGCAACCAGCCTATTACCGATATCGTGAATATTGGTGTGGGTGGATCTGATCTGGGCCCATTGATGGCCACCGAGGCCTTACGCCCTTATGCGATACACGACCTGAACATACATTATGTCTCAAACGTTGATGAAAACCACATCGGGGACACGCTCGAATCGCTCAAACCTGAGACCACCTTATTCATCATAGCGTCAAAAAGTTTTACCACCCAGGATACGCTGGTTAATGCACGCACTGCCCGTCGCTGGTTTTTAAAACGCGCTGATGATAATGCCGCCATCGGAAAACACTTCATTGCCGTCTCCAATAACATTGAAGCCGCGGTCGAATTTGGTATCAACGAAGAAAATTTGTTTAAGATGTGGGATTGGGTGGGTGGACGTTATTCCATGTGGTCGGCCGTCGGGATATCCGTTGCCATATCAATTGGCATGGATAATTTTGAAAAGATGCTCGAAGGCGCTCATCAAATGGACCAGCATTTTCGCACGACGCCATTTGAAAAAAACATTCCGGTCATCCTTGCCTTGCTGGGTATTTGGTACAACAATTTTTTTAAGGCCCAAACCTATGCAATTCTGCCTTATGATCAGCATTTACGTTACCTGCCCGATTATCTGCGCCAGGGTGACATGGAGAGTAACGGTAAGCGCATTGATCGCAATGGTGAGCTGGTCGATTATACCACAGGTCCGATCGCCTTCGGCCAACTCGGCATTACCGGGCAACACGCTTTTTATCAATTGATGCACCAGGGTACCAAATTAATCCCTGCGGACATCAT
>CAMYOL010000036.1 GCA_947260005.1 uncultured Ectothiorhodospiraceae bacterium | reverse complement strand
GATCGGAAAACATCGTGTAGGTTCCTTACTAGCGTACCATCATTTTATAAGTGTTTGATTTTGATCCTTTTTATCGTTAATTTCGTGGGGATACCTCAGGGTCAGACTCGATTGAATCGTTTAATGTGGCATTGCAAAACATGACCCCGTAATATTTGGAGACATGTTAAATCACAGGCTTATCATTATCTGCCAACAAGTTATCCACTGAGCGAAGAATAATTCGATCATCTCCCTGTATGCAACTGTTATGAGTATAGAATAAATGACCTGCTTACAACCAAAACACTCTGCACTCTTTAATTCCGTGTCACTCACTCAACAAGCCATACAGTTTATTTAATCTGGACTTATTAAATTTCTCACTCTAAAGGGACAGGTTTTTTTGTTCAACCGGCTTTAAAAAGCCCTCAACGTTCGCCGCTTCTCTTATCTTTATTGGCCAGATACGATACGACCAGTGCTGCACCTCTACCTATCCCAGCACTCTTTTCTATATTCGATGTTTTCTCTACGTCTGTATATGGATCGAAGGTTGTGCATGCACTAAGTGAAATAACACATTGATAATGTCAGATACTGTCAAATCACATCCCGTTATATTGAGACTGGACTTCATTGAGATTAGGCTAGCCCACTGAACAAAATTTATCTTTAATATAATTCGGTGTTATAGCCGGCAGGGGTTTAAATGTTTAATGATTTTATTAATAGTATTACCGATATGTTAGGTCCAACAGCATCTGGCACTCTGGGGCATGCATTACTTGGATTGCTTATTCTTGTTGCAGGTTTATTTGTCGTAAAAATTCTTTCATCTTTTATTAGCAAACTGCTAAAAAAAGTTAGTTTTTTATATAGCAAGAATCCAGATGGCTCAGTCACTGACCTGGCTTCACCCATTAGTTCATTAATTAAAGCCGTATTAACCATATTCTTGTTGATGGTTGTATTGCAATATTTTGGGCTTACTGATGTGTTAGCGCCCTTAAAGGATATGGTGAGTGAACTTGCTGGTGCGGTTCCCAATATTATTGGAGCTGGTATTATTACTTATGCAGGTTGGATTATTGCAAAAATAATCTCTGAGATTGTAGGTATTGCATTAACAAAGTTCGATGACAAGCTAGCCGAAACATCAGGCAAAAGTGACATCAAATTGTCTGGATTTGGAAGTGCTTTTGTTAAGGTTGCAATCTTATTGCCCATTATTGTCTCAGCGCTTGGAGTACTAAATATTCCAGCAATTTCAGATCCAGCATCAGCAATGATAGAGAAACTGATGGCAGCAGTGCCGAACATAATTGGGGCTGGCATTATTGTTTTAGTAGCCTATCTGGTAAGCAAGTTTGTCGTAAATATGCTAAGCGGTCTTTTGCAAGGTATGAAAATTGATCAAGTTCCTGAAAAGATTGGTTTAACCGGCATCTTTACTGAATCATTTACACCAACCCGATTAATTGGCATTAGTATAATGTTTTTCGCTATGCTCTCTGCATCAACTGCGGCGATTAACGTCCTTGGTATTGATATTATCTCGAGTATTTTTGCAAAAGTAATCGAATTTGGTGGCGGTATACTGATCGGTAGTGTCATTCTTGTCATCGGTAATTTCCTGAGCATGCTTGCTTATAATAAACTATCTGCAGGTGCTAGTTCAGGTATCGCGAATATTGCACGATTTGCGATCCTTGGTCTTGTACTAGCAATGGGGCTAAAAGCAATGGGACTAGCAGACAATATCGTAAATATGGCCTTTGGCTTCACTATAGGTAGTGTTGCCGTAGCAATTGCACTTGCATTTGGTCTTGGAGGTAAAGAGGCCGCGAAGGATATTGCAAATAGTTGGGCGGCTAAGATCACTAAAAAATAGTGATTAATGCTACTGGATAAAAAAACCCGCTTAGGCGGGTTATTTTTACTGAAAAGATAATAACAATTTCATGAATAACCCATATCTTATTGAGAGCAAATTAGCCAAATCACACTGTCGTAATGTCAGACATTGTCAGATATGTCTGTTCTGGATTGTGATTTCTCACTAGCGACTTAATATGGGACTTGTGTGACAACAGTGGACGATCAGATTTAAACGCGACAACATTGTCTATGTTTCACATTTATAACTATCATACAAATAAAACATTTAACCAATGGGAGAATGACCATGGTAAAAAAATTATCCGACATAGAGGGAATTGGAAATAGTTACGCCGAGAAGCTGGCTGACGCTGGTATAAAAAATCAAGAAGCACTTTTAAAGCAGGGCGCAACTGTAAAAGGCCGTAAAGAACTTGCTGAAAAAAGCGGTGTTAGCGAGAAGAGATTGTTAAGTTGGTGCAATCGTGCCGATTTGGCCCGCATAAAGGGCGTGGGAGAGGAATATGCAGATTTACTCGAGCATAGTGGTGTCGATACCGTTCCTGAGCTAGCACAACGCAATGCGGGTAATTTGCATGAGAAAATCAAGGAGATAAATGAAGAAAAAAAACTTGTCCGCCAAACGCCTCCATTGGGAAAAGTTGAAGATTGGGTTAGGCAAGCTAAAGACTTACCTCGAGTTATCACTTACTAACTACAACGAATAGGAGACAATTATGAGTCTTTTAAATATGGCAACCCAATTATTCATGAGCAACACAAATTCTAGTCACCTCGAAAGTAATACCGTAATGAGCGGGTTGAAAGGTTTACTTGCCGACCAGTCCGGGAATATAGACTTAGCAGGGCTTGTCAGTAAATTCAGCGGCAGTGGATTAAGTTCAATAGCTACATCCTGGCTTGGTGATGGTAATAATGAAACCTTATCTACCCAGCAGATCACCGAGACTCTTGGCCAGGACAAACTGACTAACTTTGCATCTGGTTTGGGAATTGATACTGACTCTGCTGCAAGTGGACTGGCATCAATGATTCCACAATTGATTGACAAGTCGAGTGATGATGGTTCGTTATTAAGTGGTAATACACTCAATGCTGTACTCGATAACATGGGTGGTCTTGGAGGGTTGTTTAAATAAACAATCACGGTTAAATATCGAGAAAAACTGGATGATCGATAAATTAAAACAAGTTTTAGGTATGCTATTACGAAAAAATGACGATAAATCCACTTTTATTGAATTAAAGCATGGTGAAGTCATTTTAGGGCACTCATTTGAATCTACCGTCGTGATCGATGATCCGACGGTAAGTGTCCGCCATACTAGAATCTATACTCATCTATCTGTTTCATATATCGAAGGCTTGAACAGTTCAAATGGTACATTCGTTAATGATAAACGTGTAAAAAATCATGTTTTGAAGCCAGGTGATGTTATTAGGCTTGCTAAATACCTTTTAATTGTAGATAACAAGCGATATGGTTACAATAATTCAGCGTCTGGTCAATTTACCAAACCATAATCATTTTTTTTGGGTACAACAATGAATTCACATAAAATTGAAAATAATCACGCTAAACAGATAAATTCAGGAGAAAAAAGACTTAGCAAAACGAAGAAACGTCTTGTGATTATTTTTGCTCTAGTCATATTGGCAATCGCAGGCTACTGGATATACACACAATACCTGTTCCCGACTTCGTTCAGTCCCGTCGTATTAAATAATACTGAACAACAACGGTTAAACCAAAAGATTAGAAAACTAGGCATAGAACCCGTTGAAAATTCTGCCCAACAAAAGCAAAAAAACCTAACACCTGAGCCATACCGTGAGCTCGATGCCAAACGGGAAATTTTTTTTACGGAGAGAGAGATTAATGCATTACTAGCCAACAATACTAATCTTGCAAATAAATTAGCAATCGACCTCTCCGATAACCTTGCAAGCGCAAAGTTACTGTTTGATGTTGATCCAGATTTTCCTGTTATCGGTGGCAAAACAGTAAATATTACCGCTGGTCTTGAACTTTATTTAGGACCAGATCAACCACGCGCTATATTAAAAGGGGTTAGTCTGTGGGGTGTACCATTACCAAATGCCTGGTTAGGTAATTTGAAAAATACCGATCTGTTACAGGAATTTTCTAGCCCTTCTGGATTTTGGCAAAAGCTTCAAGCTGGTGTTGAAAAAATGGAAATCAGCGAGGGTAAATTGAAGATAAAACTTAAGAAATAATTACCTATAAGCATGGCCAGAGAGCATAACAGTTAATATTGGGATTAATTGCTCTCTGACCTACTTTGTCTCTACTTTTTTATGTTCAACTCTATAAACCAATTAATTCAGCATGACCTGCTACTTCCTGCACCATAGTTAATAAATGGCTGGAGCTTGTTTCTTCAGGATTATATTCGACAACAATCAAATGCGGTTTGTCTTCAGGCATATGTACACTTACCACGCCTTTAATAATACGTAAGCCATTCTCTACATTTGCTCTTGTCCCGCTATCGGTATCTGAATCGATATGAATGGTAACGTCGGTTAAAGTAATATCAGACATGATTCACCTCATTATGATGTTTTTAACAAAATTGACTAAATTTAATTAATTCGTTGCCTTACTCAAGCTACAAATTTCGCAGTTAAAAAATAGAGAATATATCCAGCATCCTACACAAAATCCTAGTACAGCCTCAAGCCATGTCAAGACAAAACAAATAGCCAGAACGGCAATGACCGCAGTCGGCATGTTGAACCACCAAAATGTCATACAACAGACACCCAACAAAGCCCCAAGTGACCAGGCAAACCGCTTGGGTTTTGTCGGTTTCCATACAGGTTTCATCCGCAAGGTAATGATCGTTCCTAATATTCCAGCTGGACTTAATGGGGTAAGACCAAACTTGGCGGCAATCAACATATCAAAAATCACAAATGGGCCTACATAGCGAATAGGATCAATCTCAGGCCAGGCCAACATAATAAAAATCGTTACCGATGATATAATATTTAACAGGCCAGCTCTTGCCCGAGTAGCTGTTTCATTAATCATCATGCCGCACCCTCCTGGATCCGGCTGCCCCATGGCATGCCATGGGGTGGTTAAAAACGTATGAAATTTATCTCCATCCACTTTACAAGCCCTCTTTTTGTGCTTTGAAAACAAGCCTTCTATTATAATATATCATTATAATCCTAGTTTTAATTGAGATATATCAAGATTAGTCCAGCTATATCGCTTGTTCGCCTGTAAATTCCATCTAAACATCGTGGATTTAGTCAGTCAATTCCATGGCGGAGAACAATATTACTAATAGCAGAAACAAGCCAAGCTAAATTTGTGATACAAGTTTGGGGCAACTTAATGAAACCGATAGGTTCTGAGCGCTCAGTGGCCCGGTTTTTTAATAACAAGAACCTATAATCCATGCGCTAATAGTAGTGATGGCAAAGCTGTACCCCGTATTCTTGATTTTATAAACGAGAGATATAATTAACTGCTCAAAATAAATCTCAGCTCTAGAAATTGTTACAGTCTCTCTGGAAATAGTACGTAACTATTGCTGTTATATAATGTATGATAATAGTCGCTGTAAGCTGCATGACTGTATTCTACTGGTTGAAAACTTGCATGGTGTATCTATCATATTATAAGCTCTTTGGATTGTAAAAATCTTGTTGGAAATATATATCCCCACCAAGGTTGCGGCAGATTGCATTGTCGGTATTCCATTCTATCCTGTTTAGAAATGAATGCGGGTATGGGAAGAACTGAACATGCAGATTAAATCCATTTCTATACTCACGTTCCATCGGAACGACAATAATTAGCCTTTTACTGCATACTCTGCTTAATTCATTAAGTGATTTTCTAAAGTCTAAAATGTGTTCTAAAACATGTGTGCATATTACAACATCGAAAGAGTTATCTTCAAATGGTAGAGTAGAAATATTCCCTTCAAAAAAATTGATATCTTGATGGTTCTTGAGTTCGTTACTTATAACAATATCGATTCCTGATACAACAGTATTTTTATATTTCCGTTTTAAATTTTTACATAGAAACCCTCTCCCAGACCCAACATCTAATATGCTTCCTTTATCTGCATTGTTAAGGATTTTATCAAGGCAAGCTTTGTTTAAGTCAGTTTCCCCCATAATATCCGGGAGTTCTTGGTAGTGTTCGATATATTCAGTTAACCCCATACTTTTAACTCGCAACCTAAAATTTAGAACCCACTTAGATTTCGATTTAAAATATAATTTTAATAGGGCATCATATAACTTGCTGTCACGTATAAATGGCGGCAAAATATTATCTAATACATATTTAATTATATTAACAGCTTCTCTTTTCATTATCTTATGTGGCCTATTATTAGTTTTCTAGAAAAATTAGTTAATATTTTTTATTGAAAAAAATCTGATTTATTTATGCTAGCTTTATAAAATCATTGCCTTCTATATATTGATATTGAGCTGGAACATTGTCATGCTTGTCGTCCGACTAGTCAACGGCGCAGTATTGAATTTCTTAATCAAAACATGTTAAATTCAGGACTCTAGATCAGTTTCTGATAGATACGTTAATTCCTTGCGGCCTTGTTGCGGTCCCATGGCAACACCATAACAGATCGAGTAGCCTTGTAAATCCTGCAGTGGATAGGTGTTTTCGACATCATACTTCAGTAAGCCCAGGTACAGTATGTAATGGGTATGATTTACTCAAACGAAGACAGAACACGCCACCTACTGTCCAGGAAAAGCAGCAGAACAGGACCATACCAGTGCGCAATTTACCTATAACTATTATCTGAACGGTACGAATGATTTTGAAATAGGTTGTTAGTAATCTTTTTTATATAACAGGGTCAAACAAGCTTTTGGGTAATTGCTCGTTGTTTAGCAAGCGGGCAACCTGAGAGGCACCATAGATCGATGGCAACAATCCAATACCATTACAGCCATAGTTGTAGAGTAATGCAGGATTGCCTGGTTCTTCACCAATGATCCGAATCCCACCATTGGTATATCCCATAACCCCATGCCACATCCATTGGTATTCCCGTTTCCTACCATGAGTTGTTGTTAATATAGGTTGAATAAAATCATCTAACTGTTTAATAATTTTATTACCTATCTTACGGTGCGGATTGTATTTAACATGATGGGGTAAATCTTTATCCGGGCCTCCAATACAAACTAATGAACCAGGTTTTCCATTGTTAGAATATGGCCGTTTGGTAACATAGTAATACGCTTGCCCCTCACCAATCGCGGGACTGGCTAAATAGCTAATGGCGGATGATATGGTTTTTTCTGGTTCAAAGTAAGCTGCCATGAACCCGATTGTTCGTTGTAAGCTTTTCGGTTTAGAGTGACTGGACAACGTTGTTGAACTGGTTATCTCATAGTCCTTGTATCCATTTGTACACAATACAACCCGGTTTGAGTAAACATGATAGGCACCCACCGTTAGAGTCGCGTCATGCTTATCCAGTTTAATATGATTGACTGCGGAATTTTCAAAAATCCGGAAACGTTCAGGGTAAGTCCTGGACAGATAAATAGCCAGTTGATTACATAGTTCTGATGAATTCGCCGTCCCCTTCTGAAAGGATAAAGCCGCTATATACCGATCACTTGGTGTTTCCAGAATATTCTGTATATGGGATTGAGGAACGACTTTAAACAAGTCACCATAGTGACGTTTGAGAGAACCTAAACAAACCTGATCTGAAATAATACATTGCTCCAACTCCAAACCTGCATCTTTTCGTAATCGGTTACTTCGCAAGTGCACGTCAAGATGATTGTCACTCCACATACCCATGTGACCAGTAAATCGATAAACAGGTAGTGTACATGCCGCCTCTGCTATCATTTCATCCAGTAAATACCATGCATTATCAATCGCCTGCTGAGCTTCTAACACCAGCTTCGGATTGAATTCCTGTACCATGGAACATAATGGTCTTTCAAAATAACTGGCTAGTTGGCCAGCATTGTATCCACTTGCTCCAGAAGCAATCTTATTCGCCTCCAGTAAAACGACCCGCTTATTGGTATTCTTCAAAGTAAAAAATGCACTCGCCATACCAGCAATCCCACCACCGACTATAATCACATCAGTATCAACATGCTCAGAGATGCTGCTAAAATTCTCTCGACGAGATAATTCATCCTGCCATGGAGAATGGTTCGGCCAGGCAGTGGCAGTATCATAATGAGCTTCAAGATTCATTTAATGGCAACCTTTTTCCATAATGCCGGTGCGTCTTTTACTATCACAAGATATAACGCGACACATACCATACATACTGATGCCCATACCAGGGCAGAATGCGTTTCGCCAAGCAATGCAATACCGAATCCCAGGCCTGAAAAAAGTGCTATAAAACTAGCCATAGAGACATACAAGGCGCCTACCGTTTTAAGCAAATAAAAATAAACAACGATCTCGACTAAACTAATAAGAATAAAAACCAGTACTGACCAATGTCCCTCATGCCATTGACTCACTAGTCTCAGTGGTTCACCAAGCAGAAGATAGACTGGTAATATAATTACTGTTCCGGCAAGAGCTTCACCTGTGACTATCTGATTAACTTTTAAATCTGATGGCCAACGTGCCGCAACATAAATTCCGTCAATGGCGTAGAAAACAGGAACACCAAGCACTATCAATAGACCAACAAGATGACTCAACTCAGTCTGGATAAGATGTTCCCAGCCGACGATAATGACACTGGTTAATCCAAGTGCGACTGCAAAAATACGTCGACTGGACACCTGTTCTGTGCCAAGCAACAAGGCAATCGCAACTGTAAAAACCGGTGTTAATGATTCAAATAAAACGATCAGGCCAGCAGAAAAATAATGTGCAGCAAAGATAATCCCACCTAATGGCAATACAAATCCAAATAACCCACTCAAAGTAAAAAAGGTCATGTGTTTTCTGGTTGGAATGAAAAACGAGCGCTGAAAATAAAGTGCAACTACACATACTGCTGCGATCATAAACATCGAAACGAATAATATATTGAATTCATTTAGTTGAGTATTAGTCGCAATCTTAAGCAGCGTGAACTGTAATCCCCATGCAGCCCCGAGAAAAAACAACAGGCTCCCATGCCAGATAAGGTTAATCCCATCCGCATCTCCTCGACTTGCCATGGTGGAGACAGCCTCATCCCTGGTTGAATTCGAGTTTTCCATCTTGTTTTAGTAATTTGTAACTTATGATGTCATAACACAACTGGGCAGCGGCATATTCTGAAACCCCGGAATGTCCATTTGGCGCAATTTCAACAATATCTGCACCCAATACCTGTTTCTCCTGACAGATTGAACGCAGTAAGGCAGTACCAAATTCCCAACTTAAGCCTCCAGGCACCGGGGTACCTGTTGCCGGGAAAACTGATGGATCAAATCCATCAACGTCAATAGACAGGTACACAGAATCCGTTTTAATCGAAGACAAAATTTCATCGATCGTTGGTTGTGTTCCTCTACCCCATTCAAATACGGTTAATTCATGCTGAGTAGCATACTCAATCTCCATTTGACCGTATGCACGTATGCCAACCGAACACGTTCTGAAACCTAATTCATGGGCACGGCGCATTACACAGGAATGTGCATATTGATTCGGTTCCGCATTGCTGTAGTCACCATCATCCTGTCGCATATCGAGGTGAGCGTCGATCTGAACTATCGTTACCTCTTTCGGGTTGAACTGCTGAGACAGGGCCATAAACGCCCCAATTGAAACGGCGTGGGTCCCGCCAAGCAATACCGGGAAAGAAGAAATATCACTCCATTTGTTTTTCACATAACGAACCATGTCTTCGGCACGCATGTGCTGTGTTTCATCGAGAATCTCTGCAGCAATACAATACTGTTCAGCAATATCGGTTCTCGAGTGACGTTCAAAAAACTCAATTTGTGTATTTAGACAATCGAGGATAGCCGCAGGACCCAACGCAGCACCTTTTCCGAAAGAAGCATCATTGTCATAAGGAACCCCCATGACGACAGCATCTGCCGTTACCAGATCCGGGTGGCTGATAATGGAATCCATCAAGCTGCCTTTGGCGTGTTGAAAATAGTGTTTAAATCACGTCTGACTCTGTTCTGCCATTCCCCTGAGTGATAGGCGTGACTGGCAATAATTGGTAACACCATCGAGGCCTCACCAAACACCATTTGTTCACCTGCCACATCAACTTTACCCCATGAACCGGCTTCTTTGAGTGTTGAGCTGGAGCAGGCACCATCACGAACATCCGCTACGGTGATCTGGATGCTGTATTTATGCATAGGTGCTTCGTGCCCGAGGATTTCGGCACCTATTACGGTATCTTGTGCAAAGTTTTTAGGTGTACCACCACCAATCATAAATAAGCCGGACTGCTGCCCATGCATTTTCAATTCGGTAAGTTCTCGAAAATCACGAACAGAATCTATCATGACATGCGCATCTTTTCGTTCCGCTTGATGAGCCAATAAGCCGAGCCCTGCACTGCTGTCTGAAAATGCCGGACAGAAAACCGGGACATTGTGTGTGTAAGCCAGTTGCACCAGGGAAGCTGACTTTTTGGCTCGTTCCGGATTAGTTGATAGCCAACGTCCCATATGTGAAATAAATTCGCGAGATGAATACCCCCTGGCAGGTAAACTATCTGCAATTTCCTTAATGGTTAAATCACACTTCTGTAACTGATGTTCATCGATAAAGGTGTCATAAATTCGATCAATATAGAGTTCTCGCAACACACCATCATCAGCAAACTGAGAACCGTGAAAATGGCTGAACCCGAGCGCTTCAAAAAAGTCCATATCAACAACCGTCGCTCCGGTTGCGACGATGGCATCAACCATATTGTATCGGATCATGTCTGCATAGATTTGCATGCAACCCGCTGCACTGGTACTACCCGCTATAGTAAGAATAATTGTGCAGTCTGGATCAGCCAACATCTGATTAAATACATCACAAGCATGTGCAAGTTCACGCGCACTAAAAGACATGTCGCGATAAGCGGAAACCAACGGTCGGGTATCATGCTCAGTCATATTGAAATGTTTAACTGGTTTATGCAGTATTTCAGTTCGAATATCAGTTCCCATAGCTTACCCCCACCGACTCTGCCTCTGTGCCAGTTAAACAGCTGTCATCCGGATAAATGTTATCCTGTGGATAACGTAACCCTCGTTGCACATAATGTTTATCGATAGATTGAAGTTTAAATGCACCCTTAAATTCAGCCGAAATGACATCAATATCCAGTTCATTTTGGCAGGTATAGATATCCGCACTTACAAACCCACGCAGAGGGAATGTGTGAAAACTAATATGACTCTCCGCAATCATGACAAACCCACTTATACCTCCAGGATCTTTTTTATTTTGTGGTCCGACTTCAACCACGAGTGGCTCTGTTATCTTGTGCATACCCAGTTTTTCAGGCAGTCGCTCCAGTAATTTTTTGATGTGTAATTGATCGGCCAGTCTGGATGCAACTCCATTATAACCATCCAGCATCAAGTGTACGCCGAATTGCCCAACCTGATTAACCCGATTTTGATAGTGATGTGTTAACGAATCCCTGTACATTGTCGTTCTCCTGATGACGTCAATTAATATGTCAAAACGAAATGTACACAAGGGAATAGGCTTCTGGCAGTGTGATACGCACCAGGTGAATGTGAAATAATCACACACCAGACCGGTATGTTGAGGCTATATCAGAACCTTCCATGTCTTGTTCTTCAATAATTTAAGTAGGGCCAATGGAGTCTGACCCCATTGGGTTTATGTCTAATTTAATTCACTGTTTGAATATCATCTCGCCCGCCCCAGACAATCTTCCCATCATGGGGGTCTGTTCTCCGTCCGTCCACTTGGCGACTTGAAACCGTACATACAACAGCAATTCACTAAGTGATATAACCCCATCTTCAATTATGTCTGCTTCCCCAGCAAGCCCTTTTGCCAGATAGTGCGTAAAGGTACTCATACCCAATTGATGATCCATCTGTGCTTTTTGATCCGCCATACCGGCCGTAAGCATATGAGAACCGGTTTTTGTGACGATGCGTATTTCCTGATACGGCAGATCTTTCGTAATGATACCCAGGCCAGATGAACATGTATCAAGAATAACTAACACATGATGAGCCAGCTTGGCTTCGATTTTTGTCAACAGGGTTTTGAGCTCATTCAGTTCCAAACAACCACTACCCTTTTCATCAGTGATACAATCATGTGCCGCAATATACCCATTACCACTACCTGCAGGGTATGAAAATCCATGAGACGAAATATATATAATTATTCGATCATCTGCGTTGATTTTGTGGGTAAAAGATCTTATTTTCTCAACAATAGTCTGTTTGTTTGGTCTATCTATCAGTGTCTCTACCTGGAAACCCAACTTTGAAAGTGTAGATTTCATACTGAGTATATCTTTATTCATATATGAAAGTGGTGTCAGTCGACTATCCTTGAATTCATCCACCCCGATGAGCAGCGCATAGCTTTTTCGATAAATGTTATCGATATTAATAGAACTTAAATTAGCACTAAAACCTCGCCCGGCTATTCCTTTGTCGATGGGTGAAACAAACGCTCGTTCGAGATCGAAATCATAGGAGACAGCAGGCATGATTTGCCAATTTTCATAAGCGTCTTTATAACGTGTCCTGACCTCGAATAGATGTGGGCCTTTATTTAGAAAAAGATATTGCTCACTGGAATTAGTTGACCATGGTGTCCACTCATCATCTTCCGGTGACATTCTGTATTGATACTGTACTTGATTTGGATGGTTGGGTTTGTTGTACCAGGACAGAACCAGGGGGTCTTTGGAAAAGCCAGGAGAGATACCTCTCTCAAGTACGAGATCCTTTCCATTTACCTGTAAATACGTAGTAAAAGGCTGCCTCGCGATCTGATGCTTCGGTTTAACCCAAATTTTACCAATCCTGTTATTTTTTCCTGAGTAACGGTAAAGATGTTTTTTTAGCAACCTCTCTTCGTTGCTATTCAGGACAGTAACCTTGTCACTTGTCTCTTTACCTACGGCATAATCAATAATATAAGACAATTCATTGTAATAGATATCATAGTGGTCCACCCGATTAGGTGCAAAGAAGTTCACACAATTCGAGATTTTAAAACGCATCACCTCATCAGCTTCTTTTTTTTGATTGAGCCTGATAAAAAGACTGTCGGCTTGTGCAATCCGTAGCGCCCGGATAGTCTGCCCAGCGGTACTGATTAGTCCATCTGGCTGTACACCCACCAGTAGCTCACGCTGCACCCTTTCTATCGCATTTTGCATATCGTTATTAAAGGTGCCATCTAGTGGACCATGATAGTAATTTAATTTGTTCAGTACTTTTTTGATGAGGACGACATCAGATGCACTGTTGTTGCCTTTGTATCCGACTGAACCGTCGATATTTAGCTTTGGAGTAAGAAAAAATACTGTGTAGATATTGTCATTGCGTACACCAGAAAATGCATATTGATTACTGCGAAAGCATAACTCAACCCGCTTACCCTGCTCTATACTACGAGTCTCCCAGCCTATCAGTCCATTAATGGAAGCTTCGTCGATAACCTCCTCTCCGGCTAAGACCGTGGTATTAATACAAACACCGGCAAAGACAATCAAATGCCAAATCCATTTTTTATAGCGCCATTCCATAATAATTCCCTCAATAAAAGTTTACTGGCTTTTTATTTCCTTCAGGGTGGTTTCAATTAACTGACTGTCGGGAAAAATTTGCTTTCCAAAGTTTACATAAATCAGGGCTTCCTGACGTTTACCCTCTTGCTGACTGAGGACGGCCAGGTTATTCGTGATTTTATCGAGTTCAGGCACTGCGTGAAGTATTTTAATATATAGCCGGTTTGCTTCGGGTAAATTGCCATCTGTGTGCAGGCTTTGTGCATTATTGTAGACCTGGACAAGATCCTCAAAATCCTTTATTTCTTTACCCTCGTCTACCGCTTTTTTGATAGTGCGTTTGACGACCTTGCCATCTGGCGACTGGCGCTCCTCTTCTTCATAGATTGCCATTTTTGTCACTGCAATCGAAATTAGCACCGTGCCAAATAGTGCAAAAAAGATACCGGGAGACGCACCGATTAACTTGAGCTTCAGTTTTCCATATTCAGCATCCATATCTGCCTTAGCGGTAATATTGACGATAAACAATTTGAAACCGAGCCAGCAAAGAAATGCGCCAACCAGCATTGATACCAGTATTTCGACGGTTTTCGTGTAGATAAAAACATCCGCCATAGTATTCCTCCTTTACGTCGAATATAAACCAATTCTTTAGCCGTAAACTGAATCTGGTCAACACCCGCCAAAACAACCGTATCAAACTCCAGCCCCTTACTACTGTGAATGGTCAGTACCGTTACCAGTGGCTGGTCTGGTTTGTATGCAGTTTTATTCTGTTTACCAACCATGCACAGATTCGGTATGTTCGCCTTATCCAAACGCGCGGCAATCTTTTCCGCAATTTTGTTGTTCGGTACCAGTATTGCAATTTCATTTAGTCGATACCCCTCATCAAACCATTTACTAACACAGCGTATAACATAATCCAGTTCTTCTCTTTGTTGATCGAATAACCTGAACACCGGTGCAGGTCCAGAACCGCCTGCCGATTCAGGAGCAATAACTGGTATATGATCTTCATCTGATTCTGACTCAGAAATAAATTCCCTGGCAAATTTATATGCAAACTCCAGAATCTCCCGTGTGTTGCGATAATTGAGTTTTAGTATGGTTGTGCGCCCACGCGCTTTGATGCCGACACTGGAAAGACTGAAATCCAGCGCAGCGTGTTTCTTATAGATTGACTGAGCATCATCGTAAAGCAACAACAGGGAATCCGTCTCAGGGTCAACCATCTGTGTGATAAGTTGCAACCACTCCGACTCAAAATCATGGCCTTCATCGATAAGAACCGCGCCATATTGGGCACGCGGAATCTGCGATTTTTCTACCCCTCGAATCACGGCCATCACCTGCCGTTCAAAATACGGTGCCTCACCTTCTGGCACATCACAGTGAAACGTTTTAATCTGCTCACCACACCAGTCGTGAAAATGGTAAACCTGTACTTTATGTTCCATTTTTTTCTCAGCGACATAGTGACGCAAATTAGCCGCAAGTGAGACATTGAAGCAAAGTACGAGAATGGGCTTCGTCATGGTTTGCGCTAATTGCAAAGCACGAAAGCCAAGGATCATGGTCTTACCGGAACCTGCAACACCATGTATCACACGATGGCCATCACCCAAATTACGTGAAAGTTGCTCCTGATGTAAGTCCATCACCTTGATAATCTCCGGAACCGTCTGCGTGGTTCCCATGCTATCCCCTTCGTCATCATCCTCGATAAATAAATCGCCTTGTGTATCATCGATACGAACCTCTGGGAACAGGTGCCAGCGAATACGCTCTATATCCGGCAGACTCAGTTTCTGATTAAAACTGTAATTAAACATATCCCATAAATGCTGCTGAAAAGCTTCTGGCTCTTTATTCTCAGGTATTTCATCTTTGCAAAGCACCAGGTGTTCTGGCAACACGGACATACCATCTGGCGTCAATGCTTTATTCAGTTGGCTTTGATTAATGTGAGTAAACACGACGCCATAACCGTAGGGGAACTTCAATTTACCCTTATAGTCTCCACTCGGTACAACCAGTTGACTATCGGCCTCCAACATATTGATCACCTGATAGGCACATTGCCTGGCCTGTTCGATGGGATTAGGCGCAGTGACTTTGCCGTTGTTCGTCAACAGCTCGACACGATGCTTGGATATTTTTTTGATGTTTTCCAGACGCCAATCTTTGACTTCCAGAAACAATAACCCACGCGCTGGATGCAGAACAATAAAATCAGGATAACGATTCTTACGCCCGACCGGTATGTCGTACCAACACAGGTAGTCATCATCTAACAATGCTTCCAGCCGTCTGGCTAAGCGCTTCTCGCCACGGGTCATGCGTGAAAGGCAGGTGTTTAGATTAGGGATGAGTTGGGCCATGATGTAAGATTATCTAATTATTAATTAGTATGTCTTCCATAAAGTTAAGTAACGAATGTTTTTCGGTAGTAAAACTTCACCATTTGACTTATCCAGGTATCTTAGCTTCACCACTACCTCCTCATTTATTATGGAGGCATGTTAAATAATGGGCTTATTATTATCCGCCAAAACGTTATCCACTGAGCGAAGAATCATACGATCATCTCCCTGTATGCATCTGTTATGAGTATAGAATATATCTTCTGTTTACAATCAAATCACTCCATACTCTTTAATTCCGTGTCACTCGCTCAACAAGCCATTCAGTTTATTCAATCTGGACTTATAAAATTTCTCACTCCAGAGGGACAGGCTTTTTTGTTCCACCGGCTTTAAAAAGCGCTCAACGTCCGCCGCCGCATCTTGCCAATTAATAGACATAATCTTGTCGTCTAAGGTTTTCACTAACCATTCACGATTTACAGCTAGCTCTTCACCTCGCCATGGGCCATACTGAATAAGCGCATTTTGTAATAACTTTAAATTGGGTGTGATTCCCTGTTTGATATACCAATTAAAATCATACCAGTCTCTCCCCTTCAGATAAGGTCGACATAACAAAGCATGTGTCTTCAAGGCAAAGTTACTGCTCAGGTCTTGATGACAAACTTCATAGTCCACAGGAAAATCCAAATAGGAATATTCAAAACCAGAGCCAGGTGATGGATTACAATCAATTTCCAGCTTGATCGTTAACTTTCGCTCGCTCTGATTATTCATGAAACTGAGGTTTAACTGATTCGCGATCGACGTATCTTTAATTAACGCCGTTCGCACTGCTTTATCCATATGTTTTTTATCTAACACCTCGGGTTGAATACCAAACTCTTGACACGTCTGGGTAAGCTTTAGCAGATAAGGTTGCCATGAAATACTTAAATCAGGTGCCTTTAAAATAAAATCGATATTCTCCGAAAAACGATTCAAGCCATGTAGAATTCTTAGGCTTGTCCCGCCCTGAAAAGCCGCCACTTCAAAAAAATTCGCCTGCCATAATGCAAACAATACAATTTCCTGAACGATCTCTTTAAGCGCGTTCTCTTCCTCAACCGGCCCCACTACATTGTAGCCCGCCAGGCGTGTTTCAATTAACTCAATCATAATTGCAATGAACTTAATAATTCATTAATTAACACTTGCTCCCGTTTTCCTTTGTAAACATCTAATAGTCGTAAGATAGTCAACGCAGGCACAGATCGAAGCGCCTCTTCATCGATTCGTAATCCTTCCACTAAATATCCCAGTCCCTGCCAGGACAATTTACGTAAATACACCAAATCCAATAGTGCGCGCATGGGATCCGCAATCAGCGCCACCTGCTGGTGTAATTCATGTCTTTCCACCGACTGCAAAAACTGCCCCGCCTTAACGGTCATGCGACAAAACGCAAATTGACCAAAAACCGAATGAGTGAACTGCCTGGACTTACCGCCATGGGTCATACTGACCACGGAATACACGGCCTCGGGAATCCAGCCATGAAAACTGAGCGCCGTCTCTGCTGAGACATAACTGCCAGGTTCCCACTGTTGTGCTAACACGAATGGATGCAGAGGATGACGACGATATTTATCGGCCAGCACATACAATCCGCGCCGCGCCTTTAACAGTTCCCGACTTTTAAGGGCCCGATTCACCAGACCATAACGGCGAGCATCGCTACCACCCAGCAGTCGCTCCAACTGCTGGGCAGATAAGACCCGATCAGCATAACCGGCCTCAATAATGTGCTCCGTTAAGGGTGTCATATTAGATATATTTACAGATACTTCCATATAATGCAAGTTTCTGGTATTTTTTATACTGCTGAAAACAGGGGATGGTTAGTAACTTATTGTTTTTATTGGTTTGGAACAATAAGCTCTCTGGGCCCTTTTAAGTAAATGGGCAATGTCTACCTAGCTGAGCGGAATCTTATTTTGCATTAAACCTGTTATTTTAATTGTAAAAACACCCTTCTAAGCCATTAAAACACGCGCTTTAAATTGTTTAATTATTAGATATCAAACGCTTACGGTGAATTGGTTTGGTCCGACCCGACAAGCCTGGTCATAATATTTACTCATGGCGAAAAACCTGACCTGCCTCTATTACTTCCTTTATTCGTTGTCTGTCTCCCATTTACTCCAGTTACTCTGTTTCAACTGATCGACAAACCAATCCCAGCGAAAACCATCGCCTGGATCTACTTTCCTTCCAGGTGACACATCACTATGTCTGGCAATCGTTTCTATGTTTTGTGAATCAATCCATTGGTTAAGCAGTTCAATACCGCTGGCATATTGTTCGTCACTCACCCAATCGGTTTTAATCATATTCAAGAAAGACCCATAGTCATGAATGCCCGGAACCAGAAACTCGACGCCTAATGAATCCATGTTATAACCTCGCGCATGCCACGCGCGATTATTATCATCTCTACATCGAATCACATCACCATCAGGCAAAATTAATGCATGCGCGGATAATTTTAGATACCTCAACCATTCAACTGCATCGTAGACATCACCATTATTGTTAATATTTTCTCCCATTGAATGAACAATAATCTTGTTAGGCTTGTTTGATCTCGTACCACCATAAGTTAATTTTTTATATTGTATATTCATAGTTTCAATCAACCGTTAATGTGAAAATTCGATAGATATTTTACTCTGACAACAAATAACATTATTTTTTTTACTCTCTCGGCTTTGGCATCCTGCGTTACCCTAACTTCTGTGTCCATGCAGTCGTGCCCCGGTTTATTCCAATGTTCTTTTACTCACGTTATACGTCCGATTCTAGTCAGAAGTAGTATATCATCTGGTTTATGCTAAATATTTTACACAATCCCCACATTACCTTCTTCAAAAGTAGTTTTCCATGATTTGAATGCGTCAAATTCCTCCTGAGTCCTGTCCGCAAACCCCATAAAGCGACTAACTTTTGGAAAGCTAGTTGTTTTACATACTTTGCATTTATTTTCTAATATCCAATTTTTATTTTTTTCAGCATTTTCTAATAACTCAAAGCTGTCAAACGGTTCACTTATGGAATATGCAACAACGAATAAAAAATCATCTGATAGCGATGTTAGGGTTTCTTCATCTAGCTTAATTAAATAACCTTCGTGAACATCAATTCTATAAACGGATATAATTTTTAAGAGTCTCCACTTATTTCCATCTTCGACAGCCATTATTGCTCCATCTGAATAATTAAACCGTTTGTATTCTTCTGGAAAAAAGGGTGGTTTCCCCGACTTTGGTATGTGATCGTGTTTTTTCCACTTTAATGTATCCAGATCAAGGTCGAAATCTAGCGTATTATACCGGTGAATTTCGTTACCTTCCGACCCTTCAAGGATTTCTCCCCCTTGAATACGTAAAATAGATTCGCCTACCAAGTCCGTCGAATGGTTATAAATCCAGCCAGGACATTCCCCGTTTGTATTAAGTTTTTCAATTTTAAAGTTTTTAACGTCTAACCGATAAACTGGAGTTATTCCATAGTGCCGATCTTGTTCATACCCAAGATTACCAATGATATAAATATTTCTACCTACTAGAGTTGCTGTATGAAAATCTGTTGGTGGGAAGACATTTTTTGGGTATTGGTATATCGTAAAGTTACCGTCACCTTTTTGATGAAACACTTCATTGTATATACAAAAATCAGGGTCGTAATAATCTTCATATTCCCCAGCTATCTCAATAAACTCATCATTACCTATAGCAGTAATAGTCTTACCAAATCGGTCGTAACACCAAACTGGCATATCATTGAAACTGTCTTCATCACCAAATTGACTACGCGCCGCCCAAGCACTGCCGTTGATGCGTACCATGTCGTACCAAAATGAAATATCGCATTTTTGAGGATTTGATGTTCCATATATCCGATACTTTTGATCAAGATAATCTTGTTTATTGATTGTCAGGTTTTCCTGCTTTCCCAAACCTAGAAGTTGCGCTCGAACTTTACTGTCCAGTTGATTGAGATCATCGCCCATATTAGCGAGGTTTTTTGCAATCTCCACTGTTGAAGCTTGAGCGATTGCGGTTTTTTGTGAGAATTGAGTTCGATCTTTTTTATTAATATCAGCACCATGCTCTAATAGGCAACGAAGACAATTGATCGCTCCACCTTCTGCGGCCTGCATTAATGGTGTGTAACCGAATTTACTATATTCCTCAAAAGGAATTCCCTGACTGATTAAGAACGCAAGCATTCTGGCATCATCCATTTGAATAGCATATTCTATTGCTGGTTTACCGCAACGACCCAAATCTCTAATATTGCATCCAGCTTCGAGCAGGTAGATTACTTTTTCTATATCACCTGTTTGTATTGCAAGAAGTATAGGTGTTCGTTCCCATGTATCCCGTACATGCAGATCACTACCCTGTTGAATACATTTCTTAACATCTGACAAGGCACCATAAGCCACCGCATGAAATAAGGGAGTCCAATCCAAATGCAAAGGATCACCACCGACTTCAAAAAGATATTTAACAACGTCAAAGCGACCATTATTAGACGACACCCTTAATGGTGTTTCAAAATACTCAGTACGCTCATTTGGGTCTGCTCCAGCCGCTACTTGTAACTTCACAAGCTCCAATAAGTTATCTTCATTCTCATAGATCGTTTTTAACAAAGTATTATTTTTCTTCATACTTTATTCCAATATCTTTTCCGACAACATGTGGGTATTTCCTTTAAATATTTTCACATATAACACCTGCTCTAGTTGAAAAAATCTATCATAAATATCAAGATAGAGGTTGCTTTAGGCTCGTCAATAAATACTCTTTTACCCTCTTCCGGTCATACTCGGTGAGCTCATGTGGTCCAGACCATTTGTTTCCCATAGGACCGCTATGGATTTTTTCTACTTTCCGTAATATGGGATCCCATGTGATATAGACTTCCTCATCATCGTCGTACCACCAAGTAATTTTCGCGTATTTATCTCCCCAGATCTCAGGTATTTCAAATGTCTTCGTGTCGATATGTGATAAAATAAACGAATTGAGACTATCTGTGTCATCCCCTTCATTCGACGATGAATATTGAATTGCCCACAATATCCTATCAACTCCTTGTTCCCATAATGGAAATAGATCCACCCACTGCAATCGAGTTAAACGCTCAAAACTAGGAGTACACGCTTCCAATCGGATCGGTATAAGGTAAACTTGTGTTTCAGGGAACTCATCAAGTATCTCTAGAGCAGCTCTAAGCTCTTTTTGAACATGCCCACGCTTTTCTACAGAGTTATTTGAAAGCAACGCCAAGAAGTATCTGCTGTCATTGATAGCCTTTCGAATAGCCGTAGCCCATTCGATACCAGGAGGAATGTTTTTCGTGTCTAACCAGGTATCAATCCCAGCGCTCATTAAGTCCGCATACAGTTTTTCAGCTTGGTTACTGTCTTCGCGGGCGTATGAAATAAATACTTTTGGTTTACTTGAAGCCATAAATTATTATATCCTTTTGATCGCTCTCATGAGTTTATTCCAATGTTCTTTTTACCCGATTTTAATGATGTCTTCGGGCCAATGGAATACTCACTGAAAAAACACGTGCCCCCAATGAGCACCGACCTGAAAATTGAGTCGATGGTTTTGCACATATGGTCTCCAACCACTGATAACGTCTTCCCACTCACCGTTTGCAGAGAATGGCACATTAACGTCCTGTTCGGTAGCAGAAAAATTCAGTACTATGATGAAGCGCTGTAGTTTTCCATCTGCGTCATTGCCCCAGCGATGATAGATTGCTATCTGTTTTTCAGTGTCGATACCAAAGCCTTCTGGATTGAAACGTTTCTGCCATTCCTCCCACTCTCCAGGATAGAAGTTGCTGGAGCGCAACGCAGAAAATTGCATCCGAATATCAATGAGCCGTTTGTAAAGACCGCTCAACGTTTTACCAATATCGTCCCGTAAGAATTTCCAATGTAAAGGACGTGGCAGTACGCGGCGACCAGTGCTGTGGTCATTTTCGGGAATCCAATGATCTTCACCAAACTCTTGACCATTTTGGATCATTGGCGCACCAGGGCATGTAAGCAGTGCAATCACGTAAGGTTGCGTCTTATACCAGCGAAACGCTCCAAGATTGTCTCGAGCCCCTGCTTGCCAATTTACGTGAGAATGATCGTGATTGCCAAGGTACTGTGTGGTGACCTTGTCGGCATTTAAGTAGCGATTGTTATTTAATGCGCTCATGAACCTGGAATCAATTTTCTCCTCCCACAGGGAGTTAAAGCAGTACTGATACAATGCGTTGTCCCAATAACTGGTTGCCTTAGTATTGTTGGTGATTTGAGCTGCCGATATATCGAGGTGCTCAAGCGTCATAGAGAAGTTAGTTTCGCCGCGTAGGTCAAGAAACGATTGAATGTCCTGTAAGAGCTGCGGAATCCCTTTCGCGTCCCCATCGCGATGATAATTGGTGGTGTTGTCAAAACGAATGCCGTCAATCTTGAACGTGTCAATCCAGTACAGGCACACGTCTCGGATAAAATTCTGCGTACATTCATTATTAAAATTCAAGTCCTGAAGCCCGCTAAACTCACCTGCGAATGTCCCTGTGTAAGGGCAATCATCGGGATTGAGATACATGAACTTATAGGGAAAGTCGAGGCTGGCGTGATTAAACACACCGTCAAAAATCACATGGATACCGCGCTGATGACATGCCGTAACAAGTTGCTTTAACCAGGATATCTTCTCCGATGGATGATTAAGGTCATTAGCATAACGATACTCGACAGCGAAGTATTGATACGGTTCGTAACCCCAGTCAAAGTCTCGATTTTTCCATGCCGTCCAAGGCATGAATAGAATGGCATTGATTCCGAGTAGGGTTAAGTAGTCGAGCTTGTCTTTTACTGCGTCAAGCGGTGCGCGTTCACCACGATACTCGTCGGTAAAATCATCGACATGCATTTCATAGATGACCAGGTCACGCAAATGTTTGCGAGAAGCCAGGGGCTTTACTACATTCTGTCCCGGTTGGCTTCCACCAACCACAATGGCAGCATTTTGATGATCGCTTCCACCGTATCGTGCGTAGGGGTCACTGACGATGCGTATCTCGCCGTTGCTAAAGGTAACCACGTACTTGTATTCGTAATAACGGGCTGGGAGTGGTTGAGTGGCAACAGTCCAAAATGCACCTTCTGCTTGAATGGTCTGTGTCATTTCAAGGCCGCCGGTAAAATCCCAGTCAGTGCCGCCAAGCGCAGATTGGAAGTCACCTGCTACGCGAATAGCTTGAATCTGCGGATCAAAACCAGACGGAAAGAACAGCTTGAATTGAATCTTGCCTTTCTGATCATCGCCATCAATTTGCCACGCACCTAACCGCTCTTTAATATGGAAAAGTGGTTCCATTCTCGAGTCCCTCGCATTTATGTTAGTCCATTACTACTTCTGTAATTTATAATTTATTCCAATGTCTTTATCAGTCAGCAACAGACATCAACGTAACGCATAAGTTGCGCTACGCAAGAACGATCAAGTCCATACTATTTTTGAATAATAGTCTTTTTATTCTACCGAACAATACGAACATTATTAGCGCCCAAGATGTGCTCGTACTTCCCAGTGCTTGCGATTGCCACCTGGATCGTCTTACCTCCTTCAGTCCTCTTCTGCCATCCTGAAATTGCTCCTCGAATAAGCCAGACATAGCCATCAATGTTCGAACAGGAACATTCCTTATCAAAAACATGCTATATATATCTGCTGTTGCTCAATTTGCTAAAAGTCAGAATTAGTATATGACTCCGATATTTTGTCACTAAAAAATGCAGCATTAATTTTTAAAACTTTACCATCAGATGATATCTGATAGAAAAGTTTGATATTTTTGTTCCAGTCTTGCATATATCGATCCTTCCACAGAATCTCCTTTTCTTGTATTTTGCATGTGTAAGTGTATTTTTCACCATCACTTTTAACGTATGAAATTTTTACAATATTATTTTGTGACGATATAGTCTTGATGCCTTTTACTTTTCTAAAAACACTCGTAGCAATACCTGCTTTACATATTTGTGGATTTGAAAACGGTTTGATACGTTCTTTTGACGATACTGTATATGGAAACCCTAAAAACACCAAGAATATAAATATTTGCCTCATACTTCCTCTCTTTACACTTAATCTGGTGATAAATTTAAATATCCAGATGTATCTATTTCATTATCCCAATGTTCTTTCCCGGCCAGGAAAAGTTAATAAATAGGGCAGAGTAAAAAGTTTTTCCCTTATTACATCGTAATTTTACTCTGACCCCAAATATCTTAAGGCTCAAGCACGCTTTTCTCATCGCGTCGGAAGATTTACTATGTACCTAGCACTTAAAAATATCCAATTCTTTTTAAATCTTTCTTTATTCTTTCATAATCATCGCTAGAACATATATCACGGTTATATAATTCACCACCCACCTTACCATCTTTGCCGAGACTACAAAAAGCCATTGTTATTTTATCGCTCTTGTTGGTTTTTGTGTATATAAAAGGATGCCCCCACGAGTCAAATAGTTTCTTTTTATCCTCGCCTAGTTTTTCTAAATATCGGCTGAGCTCTTCCCTCCAAGATTCGACATTAAGTGATTTGTAATTATTTAAGCGATATCTTTGTGCATAGATTTTTAATGACTTCGCACTATTAAGGTTGCTTAACCAAAAATTTTGTACATACTTGGCATTATCTTTTAAGCCTTTAGCCCGCAAGAATACTTCCATCTCTTTTTGTTGATTTTTAATTGCTATATACAGCGCCTTATCACCTTCTCTGTGAATATCGAACCCGCAAGCTAGTGCGCCTTCAATACCCTCTATATTTCCATTGGCTAGATAGTCGCTGATTTCGCTTAGTTCAGGGCATGCGCTTATACTAGTACTAAGCGAAAATAAAATGCTAAATATAATGGCTCTCATGGTATACCTCAAATATTAAAGCTTAAGACCTAAATTCATTGCATAGTTAGCCGTACTTGTTATTTCTCTATATAATATCACTATCAACATCTCCGGCAGTATTCCAATGTCGCTTTTCAGCCAATAGCAAACATTTATTTATTTCTGGAATGTGGCATTGCAAGACCTGACACCGTTATTTTCTCAATATTTTCTCAACGCAGAAAAGTTGAATCATTTTCTAATAAATTTTTCATAGTCAACCAATTTGCGTGATTCATTGATCTCATCATGCGGTATCAGTAAATACATCCACGGCTTCCCACTATTTCAGAGCAATGGGGTCAGACACCATTGGGTGCCTAGTTTAGGTGATTCCCCAGTAACTATGAATGCTATCTCTTATTAACCAACTATTCATTCGTTGTTTCATAAAGCAAGTTGTATCTTCGTTCTTCAATTATCGCCCTATCGTCTTGACCTGCAGCACGACAAAGATCAGGCGAAAATATTCTATTCTCGGGCATATCTTTTAGCGCACGGTCAATTTGTCTGAGAAGATTATCCGGCGCGATGGATGGCGGGGCTGCAATGCGCCCGATTACCACGTGCTTTTCTTCGGTGTCGCTATGTTCATGGTCAATGCTTTCATTGCGCCAACACGTCGAACACAATATTCTGAAATTCTCTGTATGAGAATAAACGATTGCATCTTCCTCAAGGTCCTCACTCACTTCATCAAGGATACCCTTCGATTCTTGCGTTCCTGCAAAATGATAAAATTGGTAATTTTGTTTTCGCAGCGTCGAGAGATGAGGAAACACGGGTATCTCATCATCGCCATATTTATGGTATGTGATGGGGGCACCATCTATTAAAATGACATCGCCGTAATCGGTACCTAAGTCCCGATACATAACACTTCGTACAATGCCATGACATGGGCTCAATCGTTCTATCCAAATCGTTTCTTCGAGACCGGGATCATCCTTATGCGCATCACGCATCGCTAAAGGACGTTCAGCGAGACGAACTTTACTCGATGGATACCGCCCCTCTGGTAGGTCAAAACGGCCCATTTCAATCTTTTGCTGCATCGCTTTCCATACGCTTAATGCAATTTCTCCTTCGTTCGCGCCTGTCGCACATATACCTAAATTCCATTGATAACTTTCTTTTTCTGAATCCGAAAGCGCAATTGCTTTCTGATTCGTCTTCACCCCTTCTGCAAAACGTCCTCGGGTTTTAAAGAATAGACCTTGGTTGTAGTGCGCCCAACAGGTGTCGGGTAGTAGTTCAACCAATCGGGAATAACTTCTTTCTGCCAAGCCATCATATTGGCGAGCCATTAGACGCGCTGTAGAAGATAAGACTTCAATCACGGCCACTTCCTCATCCTTTCCTTTGGTTTTGAGGGAAATTTCGGATAGTCGTTGTATAAGATTGACGAAAATCTCCGCTTCCGGAGGGGGTGCGTTCAGAAGATCGACATCGCGTGCTGCTTCCATCGCAGATCCGATAAGTACCACGATGTCATCATTCTCGTAATGTGCTTCGTAAATCTTTGATAAAATATCCGCAGATTGCTCGATGCTGAGACTACCGCCAATAATCACATCAATCAAAGCATCCACAACGTTTACCTGATGGGCCTGTACGCTTAGTAAAGGAGCCAATAGTTCCAAAACTTCATCGCAACTTGATGCTCCATTGGCAGCATCATGGATTTCTTTAATTTTATTCTCAGTTAGCATATTCACTTTCAAATTTTATAAGTTATTCCAATATCGTCTTTCAACCAATAGTGAATGATAATTTAATTCTGGAATGTGGCATTTCAAGACCTGACACTGCTGACTGGATAATCGTGGCTTAATTAAATTGTCCAAAAAACTGAGTAAACGGCATCCTGACCCCACTATGCTACTACTTCAAGATGTGGGTGTAGTTCAGACTTTGTTTACTATTTCAGCTGCGCTCATTTATTCGCTCAACATAACTTTGATCATTCAATCAAGTCAGGTTTGTTATCTTTTAACCACTGCTTAACTTTGTTTAATAAACCCTCCGCATGTGAGATACATTCCTTAACTGTACTATCTGCTACGATATCTCCAGAGTAATCAGCGACATTGCGTTGTTTTCTCAGCGCATCCAGAACGATTACAGTTTGTTTATCTAAATTAACCGTTTGGCTAAGCACCTGTATCATTGTCATATGATGACCGGGTTTACTGGTAAGTGTCCTATATCCATTAGCCTGCAACGCAGTATTGGCTAATTGCATAATGGCTTTATAGGCCGCATCGAACCGGTTCTCTGAGCTTATTTCTTTTACATGTGCATCGGCTATATTACGCTCTGCCGCTGAAATTAAACGCTTTATAACGGAGGCATCGGGTTCAATTTTCTCTAGTGTATTACCGACTAAATTATCCAGGCTCACTTGCATCACCTATCACATCCATTCGTGGTTTTGCCAGGATTTCCTTTATAAAAGCATCTTTTCTATTCTTCATTTGCATCCATTCCTCTTTACTGAAAATTTTTGGATTAATTTCCCGCCCTAACATCTCCTGCACGTCATAAAGGTCAGACGCGATTTCAGTGAAACCCACATCACCAATAATCATCAAATCAATATCACTTCTGGATGTTTCTTTACCGCTTGCCACTGATCCAAAAATAAATGCCCAGCTAATATGATCAGCAAAAGGTAAAAGTGCCGATTTGATGACATCTACAATCCCAAATGTTTTCTTAACCATACCAAGCAACTCAGCATATATCGGGCATTCTGTGTTAGCTATGTAATGATGCTGGTTACCCACTTTCGTCATGCTAATGATGCCTGCTGCCAACATACGATCCAGCTCTCGTTTAATGGTCGCCACCCCCATACCCGTAGACCGTATGATTTCTTTGGTATAGAAACTTTTTTCCGGGCGCGTATACAATAGCCCCAGCACCTTTTGCTGAGTCGTCGTAAATAGCGCGTCGGCTAACTTACCCATATCCCTAACCATAGATAGTTCATATATTGTGTACGATAGTTCATAATTAGTGAACTATCAAGCCCATCATGTAGATGGCTAAGCTATCAATTTGCCTTTTTGGCTGTTTATTCAATCAGTTAGGCTAGTTTACCACGGAGTCGGGTCGCTTCCTGCGTGGATACCCCTTACTGTGTTATTCGACATTTGCGCCTCCCATTACACTATTTACAGAATCAAACACGTCACCAATACGGGGATCAATCTTCCCTGAAATGTTGAGCAACGTCTTGTTCATAAATACTTTCTGCCGTTTCAATGTTCCTTGAATCGCCGGTCGCGACTAAATCGGCATACGCCAGAATAGGATGAACGAGTTCTTTGTTTCATGCCTCACCGCCGGCAAGGCCTGGACGAGAATTTCCCGTTCTGAGTCTCTTTCTTGGTTCACCCTGTACATTAATATCGCATGTACATTAATAATGTACAGCTGTATTTAGTGTACAAATACGTCATCACTTGGTGAAAAACAGGCTACGGAATCATGTCCGGATTAGCCGGGGTATGCAGGGTTAAGGTGCATTTCGATGAGCCGGTTAACACCGATTTTTATCGTGTTTTCTTCAAACCGCTTGTTCTAGGGTGTGCGCCAGAGCCATGGGCCAAATAAAACTTATTAGAAAAACCCTCTCAATCGAGAAGAAAATCGCCATTTAGGCTTTGGTAAACCTTACCCGATTTTATATATATGGCTAGCTTAACGCTAATAATGGTTAACTGAAATAGGGGTTTTTGAAGGAGAAAAGCACGCTGATATTTAAAAATAATAAGACGAAAAATATCTTAAATAATAATTACTTAGAGGAAGCACACGCCTTATCGATAATGAACAATTGTCTTTCCGTGGCCTTTTTCAGCACGTCAGTATACACACGCTTCTTTTCTCTAGAAGAGGCGTTGCGAATAAAGTCTGCAAAGGCAGTGGATTTGACTGTTTTATTCTTAAAAAACATGGACATACCATTTAATTTAGATTAAACCGAGCATTTTCTCAAGGTCGGCAGGAGTATATTTTTCCGGTATATGATTGCCAATCTGATCAACACCGGCTTTATACCACTTATGACTGTTATCGGTATTTTTCATCAACAAATCAATCTTTATTTGTGACCCAAATGCCTCTTTTAAGCGATTAACGACCTTCCTGGCAGCAAAATATTGCTCAATAAAATGCTTAGGCGCAATACGACGCCCCTCTACTATCTCCCTACTTTTAACAAAATCCCAGGCTAACATCGGTTCCTGGTATACATAAAGAATTTGCACGACACGGCCTTTTTAAGCGAGCGTTCTATATTCTGCCTTGCCTTGTCATAATGACTTAGCGTCCCATCCAATAAAAAACTTTGCTTCTGGCTTAAAGCCAGATCATGGATTTTCTCAACAAGTACTGACACCCCTTTTTGAAACAGCCAGGAATTATCGCCCTTATATTCTGGAAACTCATGGCGTAGTTCATCAGGATCAATACGTAAAATTTCTGTATTGTTTTCTTCTACCAGTGCTAATAGCTCAATAGAGGCCTCTGTTTTGCCTGCACCAGGAGAGCCTGCCATAAATACGGATACCGGTTCGTCTTCTGGTGCAAAATGTGATTTATCAGTGCGTTTCCTTGCGATGGCCTTTTTGTTTTCCCGCGCAAATGCTAGTGCTGCATCCTGAATATTTTTTTCTTCTGGCGTCAATTCCATGATTAATACGACTTATACAAAAAAATCTTTTTGGTTGGTGAATAGCTTTATGCATCAACGTATCTAAACCTTAACACAACGATACTACTATTATCAGTTTTGAGCTAATCACCCTCGTGTGTCCCTTTATTCTTTGTCTCTCCCTCTACGGTATCGTGTCCGGATTCGCCGGGGTATGCAGGGTTAAGGTGCATTTCGATGAACCGGTTAACACCGAGGGATCATTCTGGTTGAAGTTCAGTATGCCGTTGAAACAGATCGATCCGACCATGCCAGCCAGGCCTTGCGCACAGAACCTCTTCGAGTTTCATTGTGCGTACCCCACGCTTCCATCATCAAGGCACCTTTGCCGGCGATTTCTTTTAACCCACCGCTTTTATTTTTTGGCACGTTTGTGTTTAACCAGATTACCGATGTCGGGATTTGTTTAATAGCGCTAATCGTTTTGCACAAAAGGATTAGTAGGATAAATGTAGGTGGTTAGTTAGAAACGAAAAAGGCCCACCAAAAATTGGTAGGCCTTTTTCTTTATATGGCGCGCCTGGAGCGATTCGAACGCCCGACCGCCTGGTTCGTAGCCAGGTACTCTATCCAGCTGAGCTACAGGCGCTTGGAAGGTGGGGATTATACAGATTTATGGGGGTTTTCCAATGGAAATATAGAGGGAAGATCCTGGTGATCCCCTCACCCTAGCCCTCGGCTTTGGCATCCTGCGTCGCCCTACCTCCTTCGTCCATGCAGTCGTCTCCCGGAGGGAGAGGGAATTAAATGTGGAAGGGAACTTATATTCTATAAAGCAAAACGGACCCAAATGGGTCCGTTTTAACTATGGCGGAGAAAGAGGGCCCTGCTTTGAAGCCCTTCGGGCTTCGTGCAGGATTTCCTACGCTGCGCTACGGTCATTCCTTCTGTAATTGAACCACTGATCTAAATCCGGAGAAAGAGGGATTCGAACCCTCGATGGAGCTATAAACCCCATACTCCCTTAGCAGGGGAGCGCCTTCAGCCAACTCGGCCATTTCTCCAGATATTCGTTATCTCACGCGAATGCTCTCCAGCGCAAGGCCGGCTAGGATACAGCGAGATGCCGTTTAGGTAAAGTGCTTCGAGTAGTTCAGAGAACGGGGGTAAAACTAGCCCTGTTTGGCTTCGTTTTGTTCGTTTTTGATGCGTTCGTAGATTTCTTCGCGATGAACGGAAACTTCTTTAGGAGCGTTGACGCCGATTCGAACCTGGTTACCTTTTACACCTAAAACTGTCATCCTAAACATTATTCGCGCATTCCATGCATACTGTGGCACGCTCATTAAAGGGTATCGACCGCGCCTTGTTAAACTTTAACCTTAATAAACCCGCTCTATGCGGCAGGTTTTTCCTCAAGATCAAATGCCTTATGTAGAGCCCGTACTGCCAGCTCCGTGTATTTTTCATCCACAACGACCGAAATCTTGATTTCGGAGGTCGATATCATGCGGATATTGATGCTGTCATCCGCCAGTGTTTTGAACATGGTGCTCGCTATACCAGCATGGGAACGCATCCCTACTCCAACAAGGGATATTTTCACGATTGTAGCATCACCTGACACCTCTCGGGCACCTAATTTTTGAGAAGTTTTCTCAAGTATCTCAAGCGCTTTCTGATAATCGTTGCGATGGACAGTGAAGGTGAAATCGGTGCAAGCGTCCGCGCCGACATTCTGGATGATCATGTCCACTTCCACATTGGCCTCGCCGATGGGACCAAGTATTTGATAGGCAATGCCCGGCTGGTCCGGTACGCCCGTAATGGTTAATTCGGCTTCGTCGCGATTAAAGGCGATGCCAGAGATAACTGCTTCTTCCATTGTTTCACCCTCATTATCATAGGTAATCAACGTGCCAGGGCCTTCCTCGGTCGAGTGTAATACTCGCAAAGGGACGCCGTATTTTCCGGCAAACTCAACTGCGCGAATTTGCAGCACCTTTGAACCCAGGCTGGCCATTTCCAGCATCTCTTCAAAGGTGATTTTTTCGAGGCGACGGGCATTCGGTACCACACGCGGGTCGGTGGTGTAGACGCCATCGACGTCGGTATAGATCTGGCACTCGTCGGCTTTTAAGGCGGCGGCCATCGCTACCGCCGTGGTGTCGGAACCGCCACGACCGAGGGTGGTGATGTTGCCATCGCCGTCCATGCCCTGGAATCCCGCCACCACGATGATGTTGCCGTCGTCTAAATCCGCACGCACTCGGGCCTCGTCGATGTCGAGGATGCGCGCCTTGGTATGGGCATTGTCGGTGCGAATATGCACCTGACCGCCGGTATAGGATTTGGCTTGATGGCTGTGTTTCATGATCGCCATGCTCAATAAGGCAATCGTGACCTGCTCTCCAGTGGAGACTAAGACATCGTATTCACGTGGCTGTGGGCATTCGCCGATCTGCCTGGCGAGTTCAATCAGTCGGTTGGTTTCACCCGACATAGCCGACACGACCACAATCACCTGATTGCCGTCTTGTGCGGTTGCGATCACTTTTTGCGCGACCCCTTCGATCTTCTCGATGGAGCCGACGGAAGTGCCGCCGTATTTTTGAACAATTAATGCCATAAACTTTTAGCTATTACTATCCGATTTAATTCGCCAGGCTAAAAAAGGCGCTGATTAAACACTAAATAGGTTGAAAATGAAAGTGTTGTGAGGCGGCTAACCACCAAGTTGTGACTTGACCCACTCGGGTACCGCCGCTAATGCACCGTCGAGTGCGGCCGGGTTGTTGCCACCGGCCTGGGCCATGTCGGGTCGACCCCCGCCTTTGCCACCGACTTGTTGCGCGACGACATTCACCAGGTCACCGGCTTTAATGCGTTTGGTTTCGTCTTTGGTCACACCGGCCACCAGGCTGATCTTGTCACCTTCCACTGCGGCCAACACCACCGCGGCGTTACCGAGTTTGTTTTTAAGCTGGTCCATGGTCGACATCAGGGTTTTGCGATCGGCGCCGTCGAGTTTGGCGGCAAGCACATTGATGCCGTCGATCTCCTGCGCCTGTGAGGCCAGGTCACTGCCGGCACTCGAGGCCAGTTTGCCCTTTAACTGCTCTAATTCTTTTTCAAGTTGTTTACTGCGCTCGACGAGTTGTTTTACTTTATCGCTGGCGTCGTCGCTTGAACCTTTGACCAAACTGGCAATGGTATTGAGTTGTTGTTCGTGATTATCCAACCAGGCTAACGCGCCCTTACCCGTTACTGCTTCGATACGTCGCACTCCGGCGGCGATGCCCGTCTCATTAATGATTTTAAACACACCAATGTCACCGGTGCGATTTACATGCGTGCCACCGCATAATTCGATCGAGAACTCGCTCATTTTTAAAACTCTAACAGTATCGCCATACTTTTCACCGAACAGCGCCATCGCACCACTGTTAATGGCCTCTTCTTGCGACATTAGATTCGTTTCCACTTCGTGGTTTAAACGAATGTGTTCGTTGACGATG
Organism: uncultured Ectothiorhodospiraceae bacterium; assembly: GCA_947260005.1. Classification (GTDB taxonomy): domain Bacteria; phylum Pseudomonadota; class Gammaproteobacteria; order UBA6429; family Thiohalophilaceae; genus SZUA-24. The sequence continues at coordinate 45,249 of CAMYOL010000036.1, read as the reverse complement.
TCTTCGATGCTCTTGATCTGCTCAGGCGTGACCGGTTCAAAGTGTGAGAAATCAAAACGCAGTCGTTCGGCATCACAGAGCGAGCCTTTTTGCTGCACGTGATCACCGAGCACATCGCGTAACGCCGCATGCATTAAGTGTGTGGCCGAGTGGTTGTATTTAATGTCCTGACGACGGTCGTCATTTATTTGCGCGGTGACTTTATCACCGACTTTGAGTTTGCCTTTGCTCAGTGAACCTAAATGCCCGAACACATCGTTGCCTTGCTTTTGCGTATCTTGCACATCAAACATCGCGGCTTTTGTTTGCAATGAACCAATGTCACCCACCTGACCACCCGACTCCGCGTAAAAAGGGGTTTGATTTAAAATCACCATCCCCACTTCGCCGTTGTTCAGTTCATCGGCCTTTTCACCATCTTTATAGATGGCAATGACTTCAGCGGGATCACTGACGTGTTCGTAGCCGGTGAAATCGGTCGCGGTTTTAATGTCGATGGTTTTTGAGTAATCGATATCAAAACTGCCGGTGGCCTGTGAACGTTTCTTTTGTTCGGCCATCGCTTGATCAAAACCCATTTGATCAATCGAGAGTTTACGTTCGCGTGCAACGTCCGCGGTTAAATCGGCAGGAAAACCGTAGGTATCATAAAGTTTAAAGACCACTTCGCCGGGTATCTGTTTGCCCTTCAAATTTGCGATCGCGTCTTCGAGGATCTGCATACCTTGATCCAGGGTTTCAGCAAAACGTTCTTCTTCCTGCAACAATACCCGCGTGATCATCTCTTTGTTTTTAGTTAACTCCGGATACGCCGCGCCCATTTCTTTTTCCAGGGCAGCGACTAAGGTACTAAAGAACGGTTTGTCCATACCAAGTTTGTGACCATGACGAATGGCACGGCGTATTATACGGCGCACGACGTATCCACGACCTTCGTTGGATGGGACGACACCATCACTGATCAAAAACGCACAGGAGCGTATGTGGTCGGCAATGACTTTTAATGAGTTGTTGTCGAGATCGTTTGTGTTGGTGGCTTTTGCCGCGGCTTTAATTAAATTTGCAAACAGATCGATCTCATAATTGGCATGCACATGTTGCATTACCGCAGCCAGTCTTTCCAGACCCATACCGGTATCAACCGAAGGTTTCGGCAATGGATTCATCGTGCCATCTTTATCACGATTGAATTGCATGAACACCAGGTTCCAGATCTCAATATAACGATCGCCGTCTTCTTCCGGTGTACCCGGCGGCCCGCCCGCAACGTCAGGCCCGTGATCGTAAAAGATTTCGGTACAGGGGCCGCATGGACCAGTATCGCCCATAGACCAGAAGTTATCGCTTTCGTATTTTTTGCCACCCTTCTTGTCACCGATGCGCGTCAGGCGTGATTCATCGATGCCGATCTCGTTTAACCAGATCTCAGCCGCCTCATTATCGTCCTGATAAACCGTAACCCACAATTTATCGGCAGGCAGCTTCATGGTGACCGTGAGAAATTCCCAGGCATAGTTGATTGCATCGTGTTTAAAGTAATCGCCAAAGCTGAAGTTGCCCAGCATTTCAAAAAAAGTATGGTGACGTGCGGTGTAGCCGACGTTTTCCAGATCATTATGTTTACCGCCGGCGCGTACGCAGCGTTGCGAGCTGGTGGCTCGAGAATAGTGACGTTTGTCCTGGCCCAGGAATACATCTTTGAATTGCACCATACCGGCATTGGTAAATAATAGAGTCGGATCATTGCCCGGCACCAATGAGCTGGAATCGACAATGGCGTGGCCCTTGTCGGCGAAGTAATTCAGGAAGGCGGTTCTAATGTCGGCGCTTTTCATACAGCTAATCATAAATGAGAAACAGCGCACAATTATATAGTACTTTTGGGATTCGCCTACCTATTATATAGTGTAAAGACCTATATTTGATTGGAATTTTTCGATTAGAGCACAGTCGGCTAGCCAAACCCTGCTGTTAGTGGCTTTCAGCCTGTCCAGCTGGCTATTGATTAGTCTCCATGACGACACATTTGCTCCGATCCGATCAGGTCCGCCGAATGACAAACTAAAGAATAGTTGCCTTTACTCTGCTGGGTTCAAACGTGGATGGGTTTCTTCGGCAAATATCCAAACGATTAATCCCGATATAAACATCGCAATCGTGACAAACCAGAAACCCGTACTCAGCAAGCCGCTTATATTCGCCGCGATGCCAAGCAGTAATGCACCGATTCCATATCCTAAATCTCGCCAAAAACGATAGATACCAATCGCGGATCCACGCCAGTTCGGATGCGCGATGTCACTCACCGCGGCGCTGATGTTTGGATAGAGTAACGCCATACCAAGCCCGGTTACCGCCGCCGATAATGACCACCACCACAAAGTCTCACCCAGTAAGGTCATGCCAACGCCGGCACCACAGATCCACATGCCAAAGACCACCGGCTTTAAGCGCCCAATATGATCCGAAAGTTTACCGGTAACAAATTGCGAACCGCCCCAAACAAAACCGTAGATCCCCACTACCCAACCAATGTTAGCCAGGCTCAAGCCTTGTTCGTAAAGATAAACGGGATAAAACACCCAGATTAAGGCATCAACAAACTTTTCAACCAGACCGGCCTGACTCAACGCAAAGAAACGTTTATCGCGCCAGGAAATCAAGGTGAACACTTCCCAGGTCGTCGGCTTAGCGGAAATATTCTTTGGAAACCGCGGAGTCGGTCCTTTGCTTTGACCACTGGCATGTTGATCGGCCTCGGCTTTGGCCCACGCTAAGGTATCTTTCACCCATAATTGCGTGGTGATGATCGCCACGATGATCACCACTAAACCAAACCACATCAATCCTTCACGTGCCCCGATCCATTCAGATAAATATCCTGTGACAATACCGGCTAAGGCCACCCCGAAATAACCTGAAAATTCATTTAGACCAATGGTCAAACCTCGTTGCTCAGGTAAGGTGAGATCAAGTTTCGAAGTTTGTGTCATCGACCAGGTTAATCCCTGGTTTACTCCTAACAGCACCGTAGCAAACACGATCCAGTTCCAGTTGGTGGCATACATAATGATCGGCGGAATCGGCAAAGCAATTAACCAACCCAACATCAATACATGTTTTCGACCAATGCGTTCCGACACGCGACCCGCAACAAAATTCATCGCACCTTTCACAAAGCCAAACGCTACGACAAAGGCCATGAGTAATAAGAACGAACCTTTTGGCACGCCAAACTCTTGCTCGGCCAATGCCGGCACCACGGTCCGCATCATGCCTAAGGTTAGGCCGACTAATAACACCTGCCAAAGCTGATGTGAAAATTGATGGACATTGACACGGATGCCGAAGTTAAAAATATTCTGGGACATAAAACTCAGGCCTGGGTATTGGCTGCAACGATCTTATCCATACTCGCAGGACGTGGTGGAATCTCTTTCGTCAGACTTTCAATGAATTTGTTTTTATCCGTTAACGAAAGCATTGGGTTAAATTGTTTCTCAAAACCTAAGGTTGAAACGGGCTTACCGGAGATACCCGCACCACACACACTGCCGGCCTGATGGGCAGGATAGATCTCGGTGATATCAGGAAAACTCAATAGCTTATTGTGTAATGACTCAAACAACATTCCGGCCATTTCAACTTCGCGACCGGCAAGATCGGGCCGACCGATGCTGCCCACAAACAAGGTATCACCGGTTAATATAAACCACGGTTCTTGTGTGCGACGATTATCTGAGACACTCAGACAGATACTATCGAGAGTATGCCCCGGGGTATGAATAACTGTCACGCTGACATTCCCCACTTCAATGACATCGCCATCGTTTAATTTATGAAATTCAAACTGCGCGGCGGCATTAGCGTGTAAACAGAATTTTGCCCCTGTTGATTCCGCCAGAGCCCGGCCACCGGAATAATGGTCGGCATGTACATGGGTCTCGATGACATGGGTGATGGTCACGCCCTGTTGCTTCGCCTGTTCGATAAACCAGTCTTCATCGCCAGCCACGACATCAATGGCGATGGCTTTACCCAGCGAGCCACACCCTAACAGGTAGGACAATGAGGCCTCTTTGGTTGCTAACTGTTTGAAAAACATAATTTATCTCCTATCGCCCTTTAAATGTGCTGGTTGACAACCGTTTCAATGCTGGCTAGTATATGCGCTATCACTCATATGCGCAAGGACTCATGTTATGGAAAGTTGTTCTCACTTTGATATCGACAAACTCGCTAAGGTGATGAAGATATTAAGTGAACCCAATCGGTTAAATATTCTTTGTAGCATGGGACTCGAGTGCACCCCCGTATCCGCCATTATCGCGGCCACCGGACTGAGTCAGACCAATGTGTCATTTCATTTGAGGATTATGCGCGAGGCCGGCCTGGTTAAAGGTGAACGCCGTGGCGCGTTTATTTACTACTGTTTATACGATACAACGCTATTGGAAGTACTTGAAAATATGAGCCAGTGGATGGACGATTCTCAGAAAAAAGCCTTTGCTTGACCTTTAGCACATGATTCCATCGCTCTGCATTTCTTAGTGAATACCATTTTTATTCTTGCCTTCGTTCAAGAAAACATTCCGTTTAAAAATGAAGAATTTGGTGAGCCAACGATACATTCAATTATTGTGACCAGAAAAGACAGCGGTATCAATTCGATTAAAGATCTTTAAAATAAGCATGTGATCTTTGCTGGCAACTCAACGGCCATGATGTCTTATCTAATTCCCAGAAAAATGTTGTTAAACGAAAATATTTCATCAAAACATTATCAATCGTCTTTTGCAGTTACTCCACCTGCCATGGGCTATAAAAGATGAACTGCCGGACTCACTGGTTACTATATTACAATCGTCGATGCATGAACTTCAAAACACTGAAAAAGGAATATTCATATTAAAAAAAATGCGGCTAGATGGTTTTCTTCCTGCTAGCGACCAGGATTATGACAAACATCGGAAAATAATCCAGGAAGTTCTAGGTGAAAGTTAGTAGCACAAAGATTATACCGCCAGCTCACTTAATCTCGGTACTAAATTAATCCTGAAAACGAAATAATGACTTCTTGCGGAAAATCAACAATTTAAATTCTATATGATAATTAATTTACTAGAAAATACTTATCGAGAACTACTTACTCAATATCTTTTAAAACACTAAATATCTGTTCATGTGTAAACCCCCGGTATTCTAGAAATTTTGCCTGTTTCATTCGTTCTTTGTAGTCTTCCGGAAAATCATGTCCAAATTTCTTTATTCTTACTTGCGCCGCTGATTCACGCCAGGTTTCATCTTCAGGATCCAGGTACTGCTCGACTAAATACTCGGGTAACTGATGTTGTTGTAGTTCTAACTGAATACGTTTAGGCCCTTTGCCTCTTGCCTGATGGCTATTGATAAAACTTTCAACGAAACGTTCATCATTTTGTAAGTCTTGCTCAGCAAGTTGCGTTATAGCCAATTCCGCCATTTCGAGCTCATGGCCTTTTTGACTTAGCTTACGTCGTAATTCCTGTTGACTGTGCTCGCGGGCAGCCAGTAATCGCATGGCCCCCGCAAGCGCATCATTTAATGCTTCAGACATTCGTTATCCTTAACTCTTGTCTTGTTTTTCTTCCTGCGGCGCTTCATCCACAACCAGGTCATCGCCAGCCGCCCGTTCAATCGGAACCACGTTATCCGCCAACTCTGGTAATAATTGCGCACGAATCTGACCTTCAATGTCTTCCGCTATCGCCGGGTTCTCTTTTAAGAACTTACGTACATTATCTTTACCCTGACCGATGCGATCACCATTGTAGCTGTACCATGCACCGGCTTTATCAACGATATCGAGCTTGACACCGACATCGATAATCTCACCTTCACGCGAAATACCTTCGTTATAAAGAATATCAAATTCGGTTTGTTTAAACGGCGGTGCCACTTTATTTTTAACAATCTTTACACGGGTCTCATTACCGACAATCTCATCAGCGCGTTTAATTGCGCCGATACGACGAATATCCAAACGAACAGAAGAATAGAATTTAAGTGCATTACCACCGGTGGTGGTCTCCGGGTTACCAAACATCACACCGATCTTCATACGTATCTGGTTAATAAAGATAACCATCGTGTTCGAGCGTTTAATGTTACCGGTTAATTTACGCAGAGCTTGTGACATCAAACGTGCCTGTAGGCCCATATGAGAATCACCCATGTCGCCTTCAATTTCAGCTTTTGGGGTTAACGCGGCCACCGAGTCAATCACCACCACATCAACGGCACTGGAACGAACCAGCATGTCGACAATCTCAAGCGCCTGCTCACCGGTATCCGGTTGTGAAACCAGCAAATCATCGACATCAACACCGAGTTTTTCGGCATATTGAGGATCCAGGGCATGTTCCGCATCGATAAAGGCAGCGGTACCACCGACCTTTTGGCATTCGGCAATCACTTGCAGAGTCAGCGTCGTTTTACCGGATGATTCTGGTCCATATATCTCTACAACCCGACCTTTAGGCAAACCACCAATACCGAGCGCGACATCCAGGCCTAATGAGCCCGTTGAAATGGCCTCAATATCGCGTGGAGCATCATTATCGCCCATACGCATAACCGAGCCTTTACCAAACTGTTTCTCGATTTGACCCAGAGCTGCGCTGAGTGCCTTTTTCTTATCATCCGATGCCTTCGCCATGATGTTTCCTCTTTTTAATTTTTGTTCCGTCTTGTGTGACTGAATCCGTCACACGCTCTTTGTTATTAACTGAGGCAAACTATAGGTGATACATTTCTTGATGTCAATATATTTTACCACCTATGTATTTTTTATTATCTAATATTTTCTATCTAGGATTAAAAAGATTAGCTATAATTCATATGGATTTCAGTAACTTAAACTACATTGGGATTTAAGCGGATATTGAACGGAAATTTTCGGGTATGACAAAAAAAGAAAAAATGCACCTTGATATCAAATGGGCCACCCGACAACGGCTCGAGTACATCGAAATCATGGCCTACTACAGTGGTCTGATTAGCCGTTCGGACGTGGCGGAAGCCTTCGGATTGTCCGATGCCGCAGCAACCAAAGACCTTAAGCTCTACAACGATCTCGCTCCCGGCAATCTAATATATAAGCATGCCGTCTTCGGGTTTGTGCCCGCCAAAGACTTTCATGGACTGTTCGCCGACCTGACGCCGGCGAAGATCCTGCCTATGATGGCCATGAATCTGGCCGTCGCTGGCGGTCCATATGAAAACGAGTCTATCTATGGTCTCGGCATGGTTACCCTGCCCCTGCCAACACGATTACCCAGTAAAGAAATCCTCGCCCAGGTCACGCGTGCGATTCGAGGACATAGCAAACTACAGGTGCAGTATCACTCATTAACGGATCGTGATAGCCAACAACAGCGAATCCTTGAGCCACATGCGCTGGTCAACACCGGTCAACGTTGGCATGTACGCGCTTACAATGAAGAAACCTATGACTTTCGGGATTTTGTGTTATCACGACTCACCGCAGCACATTGTCTTGAGGACCTGGCTGAATCGAGTGAGCAATATGACGATGACTGGGTTGAGACGATAACGGTAAAACTAAGCCCTCACCCAAAGTTAGAACCGAAAAAGCAGGAGAGTTTACTTTTTGATTATGGTGCCAGTGACAATACAATCGAAATCGTCATACGAAGAGCACTCATTGGTTATTTATTACAACGGCTGATGGTCGATACCAGTAAAGATCATTCGATGAATCCTAATGCTCACCAATTGATTCTGTTAAACCGGGATGAGATTGAGCCGTTTGCCGCCTGGGTATTCAGTTAAATTGTCACCCTGAATGATAAATAATTTAGAAACTTCTCATCCTGAGCGATAAAAAATTTAGAAGCTTGTCATCCTGACCGTAGCGAAGCGTAGTGGAAGGATCCTGGTTTGAGTATGAGTAAGTATTTAAGATCCTTCCACTACGCTTCGCTACGGTCAGGATGACAAATAATTACGCTTCGCTCCAGTCTCCATGCTTTGAATCTCTTTGAGCTTCATGCAGGATTACTTACGCTTCGCTCCAGTCAAAATGACCGAGTCAAATTAACAACACAATAGTAATTAGTTACTGGGGTTTAAACGCGACGATAATTGTTGCGCACAGGTCTTGAGTTTTTTTCTTGCCGGATCCTGTATTTCAGCTAATTCTTCCTGTACCAGATAATTGATCTCACTAACTAACATTTGCATTTCAGCGTTTTTGTATTTCCCTTTCTCAGCTTGCTGGTACTGATCACATACCGCTTGATACTGAGCCAGATCGACTTGTTGAGGAGAAAACGGATTGCCGTACATAAAATAAAACCCCATGGCGATAATAAGCAAGAACCCGATTGAATAAGACATGTGTTGAGACATGGATATTTTCCGTTAAGAACGATTAGTGGCGGTCAGTGTAACAAATAAATGGAATAAATTGGGGTCAGAGACGTATTAATCCGGTCAGGAACTGACCGAATTAATATGTCTCTGACCCCAATTTATTTCTGACCGGATTAATACGTCTCTGACCCCCATTTATTTTTATTAATTAATATCAGCTTGACTCACCTCGCCCGCGACGACAGTAATATTGACCGGGTCGCTAAACACTAATACATCATCTCTATCCGCATGATCAACATTAGTCTCACAGGTTAATGCAATCGTGTAATCACCTTCAGGTAAAAAGGAAAGATAAAATAAATATGCACCACCATAAATTACTCTGGCCGAGGTCACTGGATTATTTTGATCAGCAGGTACAGGCATGTTCATCGGAATGTAAACGTCATCGGGTTGTGCATCACTTCCGATAAACGAATAAACTCTGCAACCTGCCAATAATCCACCAAGTTCAGAAATTAGTGTAGGGTCAATTGTACCCAGGATATCACCACTGACATCTGTTTCAATTACACGTAATGTTGGGCGTAATATATATTCAGTTTGTGAATTAGATTCAGTAATCGACTTTTGTAAATCAAAATCAAACATTAATGCCAGGGTGCCATCGGCATCAATATTAAAACTACGATTCAAACGAAAACCGCTATTTTCACAGCTCACGCAACGCAGGCTATATTGCTGGCCGTCTATTTGAATATAGGATTGCGACAGATCCAACGTTAAGCGAATCCAGCTGTAATGACCTGCGGGCACAACTTCGTCAAATAAACCTGTCCATGAACCGTTCCGTAATTGAAACAGGTCGATACTTCGACCGACTTCACCCGTAGCTGGATCGAGCACCTCGACGGTGGTGTTACCGTCTGGACCATGCAAAGTCGCCGCTGTGAAATGGATCCACACGGCCTGTGCATTATCGACTGGCGCATCCGTTATACCGACTTCTAACGTCCCTGTCCCTTGCGAACTACCACTACCTCCGCAACCAATAAGGCCAAAGCCAAGTAGACACGCAAAAAAGGAACTTAATATAGTATTCTTCATAGCATATATGCTCCAAAACCTAATTAATTGGGGTCAGAAAGTTAAATAGGGTCAGAGACGTATTTTTGGTTAGCAAATTAAATTAATTCAAAAATACGTCTCTGACCCTATTTAACTTTCTGACCCCAATTAATTTTCGGACCCCTATTTATTCGCTAGATAGGCTGTATAACCGCTATACCGAAATCAGCGGTGCTGGTTTCACCGGCAACAACCGGTACATTAATCGGATCACTAAACACTAACTCGTCATCTCTGTCAGCCATATCCATATCCGCATCACAGGTTAACGCAACGGTATAATTACCGGCAGGCAAGAAAGATAATGTATAACTGTAAGTATCATTTTCAAAAACCACCTGAGCGGTACTCACAGGATTGTTTTGGTCGACCGGCATAGGCATCGACATGTTCATTGGAATGTAAACATCGTCCAGTAGCGCATCATTTCCGCTAAACGCATAAACACTGCAGCCACTAAAACCACCAAGGTCAGCGATAAGGTTTGGATCAATAGCCCCCGAGATATCACCGCTGACATCGGCTTCGATGACCCGTAAGGTTGGTCGCAGATGATACTCGGTTCCAGAAGTAGACAGGGTAATAGACTTACGTAAATCAAAGTCAATCATTAATGCCAGGGTACCATCAGGATCGATATTAAAACTTCTGTTTAAACGGTAGCCGTTATTCTGGCAACTTGTACAACGCAGGCTGTGCTGCTGATCATCTATTTGGATATAGGATTGCGATAGATCCAAAGTTAAGCGAATCCAGCTGTAATGACCCGCGACCACGATATCATCAAACAGGCCGGTCCACATACCCCCTTGTAATTGCATTAAATCGATACTTCGACCAACTTCACCCGTAGCTGGATCGAGCACCTCGACGGTGGTGTTACCGTCTGGACCATGCAAAGTCGCCTCTGTGAAATGGATCACCACGGCCTGTGCATTATCAACAGGCGCATCCGTTATACCGACTTCTAACGTCCCTGTATCTTGCGAACTACCACTGCCTCCGCAACCAATAATGCCAAAGCCAAGTAGACACGCAAAAAAGGAATGTACAATAGAATTCTTCATAGCTTATAGGCTCCAAAACCTCATTTATTTTGTCTAAGTATATCAAAGAGCAAATGGGAAATCGGTGATAGTCGACAAAAACATCCTTTTAATTACTCACCTTTTGTATGGCTCCTTTTGACCTTCCTGGTAGACTTCCTGTGTCAATGCCTTAGAATTATCCGTACCATTCACATAACCGGTGTGGAGGATCTTTTTTGACCGACTTAACCTTGATTATTGGCAATAAAAACTACTCTTCCTGGTCATTAAGACCCTGGATTTTGCTACGTCACTTTAAAGTCCCGTTTACTGAAAAACGTATCGCCTTGTTTACCGACACGATGGAACAGGAATTGGCCATTTATGGCTCCGATACAAAAGTCCCGGTGTTACAGGACGGTGAACTTGTTGTATGGGATTCACTGGCCATACTCGAATACGTATCAGAGCGATACTTAGACAACCAGGGCTGGCCAGAGAATGTAAATGCCCGTGCCGTTGCTCGATCGGTTTGCGCGGAGATGCATTCAAGCTTTCCGCACCTGCGCGAGGCCCTGCCCATGAACTGTCGCAAGCATTTTAAGCATTATACTGTTTCTGATAAAACGCAAAGAGACATAAATCGAGTAAAAGAAATCTGGGCAAAATGCCGTACCGAATATGGACAGCACGGTGAATGGTTATTTGGGGATTTCTCTGCGGTAGATGCCATGTATGCCCCGGTCGTGCTTCGCTTTGCTGGATACGATGTAAAATTAAATAAAGATGAGCAGGCCTATATCGATACCGTATTGTCGCATCCTGATATCCTGGAGTGGATTGCAGCAGGAAAAGCAGAACAGGAAGTAATTGAATTAGATGAAATTGAATTACCCTCCGGCACTATTGTAGAACCTGCCTGATTTTAATTAATCCATACCACATTCATCACGAAGGTAATCCTGTAAGGTTCGCCCATCAAGTAATTCAAAGTTTTCATTGCGCTGTTTTACCGCGATCATTCTATCCAACCTGAAATGCCGAAATATATCGCGCAGCTCACACCAATCGGCCAACGTCCAAGGTCCAACGTCCAGACTTTGCCCCAATAAAATAATCGAAACAGGCGTACTACACGCTCAGATTCTTTTCCGTCGGTACGAGCGTAGCCAATTTCAATCCTGTTTTGTATTTTGATGGCCTGACGTACAATATAAAGTTGTTCATTGGCCATTCCTTTATTAAAAAATCAGGCACAATCATATCCTGAAAATATTAAAAATAGACGGCAGAGAGGATACCTCTAAAAAATTAGAAACAATTTCTCTCTGACTCGCTTTTTAACTGATAGGACGTTCAACAGACGAACGAGACTGATTAACGCTTTTTGCCCGTTAGTGAAAACATAAAAATCAGTAAATGCTTATTTTGTTAAGTTGATTTATTTCAATGAACATAAATATCTTGTATTTTGTACCATCCCCCTCCAACTTCACAACCAGCGATTATGACCGTTACATCCCTTCCCATGGTTTTTGCGGCAAGTATCGTAGACTTTAATATAGGATCCACGCTTGATGCTACACCGGCATACGCACTATCACTAGCCGTTGGACATTCTCCTGATGTATTAGCATTTAGAAATGCACTGTCTATCTGAATCGCGACCGCACCTGAACCACTAGCAAAAAATGTCGTTATTTTCCCGCGATCTGCGCTTTGAGAATAGGAAACAGATGATACCGCGCTTAATAAAAAGACTAACAACAGTCTATAGTTTTTCATCACTACTCCTTGGTAAACTTTGTTACTGCTCAAGCACTGTTTAACTACGGGCATGCTTTTGCCATACGTAACATTTACTTTACTAATAGATATTCCGGTTTATTGAGTTACCTCTACCTGAATTAAATAACAGTTTCCATTCGAATGTGTAGAGTATTCTAAATAAGACAAGATTCTTCCACTCATATGTGCAGCTAAAACTGTTGAATAAGCGGCTTTACCCGTTCCTGTCTGATCAAAATTGATCCAAATAACATTAGCTGAACATGTTGTTGTTAACGTTTCTTTAACTCGGAAATAGGCTCCACCTACACCAGGCCTGACACCCGAACTGATAACAGTTTTGTTTTGTTCAACAACCGCATGAGCTGGCAATGCTATTGTAAAACAGAGAAATATTATTAAATTTATTGCTGACCTCATTATTTTTTCCTCTAAAGGGTTACTCGGAATTATTATGACATCACAAATCATCTATTATTATTTTCCAAAAAATTGACTTTCTACTATGATCTTAGCGATTACATAACCTATATCTCTATGCACATGGCAAAAAAATAATAAATATATTTATTGACTGCTATTATTTTGCCTTGATAAAGACAGTCTGTTTACTCTTGCATGGCGACTTGTTACATGAGCATAAACTTTAATTTGAGATACTAGAGCAGTAGTTGCCAGGGTTAGCATTATTTTATATGCTTCCTGGTTTGTCGGGTCGATTGATAAATAGGTAAATCTACCCGCCTCAAAAAGCGCGCTATCGTGATTAGTTAAAGAAGAAACAACATCATTACCAAGTAATAGATAAGTACAATTTTCATGATACTCAATGCCAACTATAGTGGCCTGCACAGTACCGATCGTTGTGCTATCTGTAGTACAAGCTGCCTGTGATTCAAATGAAACTACTAACAAAAATATACTAAGAAAAAATAATTTAGTCATAATTCTATTTCCTTTATTTTAAATAAAATAGCGTGTTAAAAGGTAAAAATAATTTTTTTATTTAATTCTATAGCTAGTTGTTCGTCAGATGTAAAAACTGGCCTACACACATTGCATCAGCATCGTTAAAAATAAATGTCACTCTCTTTCCTCCCATCAATGCTGCCATGAATGTAGAATAGACAGCTTTGTTATTCTCTATATCTTCTTTTTGCCACTTCAACCATGTACCTGCTGGACAAGTCGCATTACCTACATCCATTACAAATGTCACTGCACCGGGAAGGTATGTTGGTTCAACAGTTGTTACTTTACCCGTAAATGCTTCGAGTGCCTGTATTGAGTTAGATAACGTCAAGAACAACATTAACAATAATATTTTTGGTTTCATTTTTATTCCCTTTTCTGTTTCAAATACAACTAAATAATCATTCTACTCTGCCACATTGAGGCAACATCCTGAGAGAGATAAATCTGTTAAATAGAATCCAGTCCTTTATTCATAAAATCACCCTTCCTTATCTTTCTATAAAACAGAATATAAAAGCCAGGCCGTCCTTTGCTCTGGCCGTTATTGATTAATTAAGAATGATTGAGTTTGTTATGATATTGATCAAAGCTTTGAATTGCCGCGAGGTGTCATCATAGATCCAGTTTTGATCACTTGTATTGCTGTTATATAGCCAATTGTTGCCGGCATCGATGGTGGTGGCCGTCGCTGCAATACTGGCATCACTGGTTCCAGAGAGACAGAGTAAGTTTGTTACACAAATATCCATGCCATGCTCACCTTCAGCGGTCAAGTGCAGCCGGCTACCTCGTTCGTCACATTGGTACACTTTTTTATACTCATTATTGAGCAGGTTTCCACCGTCATTCACAGCGGTACCGCTATCAGCATAACCCGATAAGGCATTACACATTCTAACGGACTGTTCAGACGGAACCAGATTATCTCGTTTACCATGGATGATAAACATACGTGGATATATGCTGGGGTTCGTTGAAATAATATCCGGGAAACTATTTTGTGTGACTGCCGGTGTAGTTAAATCGACTGTATCCAGACCATCACCAACAAAAGCTTCCAGCGTACCTTGTCCATCAGTGTACTGTGGATTACCTGCACGAAATTGTTCAATGAAATTTAACGTATCAATAGCGGGGTAATAGAGTAAGACATTGGCTACTTCGGTATTTCGATACGTCGCTAACCAGCCTGCAATTTGACCGCCAGCCGACTGTCCCATCACACTGACTTTGCCGCTCGCACCAAAGCGAGTCATATTAGTATTGACCCAATCCAGCGCAGACTCTGCATCATCGACGATCTCATTCCAGGTAACCTGGTTACACTCCGAATTACCATCGGAACTACCAATCAGTCTATAAAATGGAACAAAGACCGCAAATCCCTTTTCAGTATAGTGTGAGATCTGAGTTTCCATACCAACGAAGGCAGCGCCTCGATATTTCCAGGAGCCCCCGTGAAAGGCTATCATGGGTTTAAGATTGGTAGCCGTGATATCCTTTTTGTAAACGCGCATTTCCAGCTTACATTCGCCTTTGCCTTTTATTGTGATCTTAAAACTTCTGTCACTAATTTCTTGTTCTAAAAGTCGAGGGCATCGCCACAAACGTGCATGTTCATAGCCATAATCGTTGGTTGACGCAGTTATGCAGTCAGATAAAAATTTATCCATTCCTGCCTGGTCTAAGGCGTTGTAATCAGGGTCTAGCGCTTTAGTGATTTTGGCGTCTAAAAGCAAAGGACACCTTTCAAGTGCATATCCATAGTCGAATTCGTTGGTTACAGAGGTTATGCAGTCAGACATAAATTCGTCTATTTTTGCCTGGTTTAAGACAGAGTAGTCAGGGTCTAGCGTTGTTTTATAGTTTTCACGATACATAAAGGGTTGAAAATTATTTTTTATCGACAAGGCACCGACGTTAAACTGAGTCCCTGGAGACAATGACCAAGCAGGATCAACTCCATCTAATAACGCGGCATTACCTAAGGTCACATTATTCGTCGGTAAGACCTCCTGGCAATAATTGGCATAGGGTGTCGGTTTATAATTCGCAACATTTTGACAATTCGCGTCAGTATAGAATGGACCTTGTTGATTCGTATCGGCAACATTAATCATATTACAAGCGGAAGAGAACGCATATAAGGGTGTGGTTTGCATTGGTGTTAGCAATGCATAACTGGCTTGACAAGCTACTGAAGATCCCAGTATCGCTAAAGCCGCATCGTAGTCACCAATCAGAAGATTATAAACAATATCTCGTTGATTATTTTTCAAAAATTCATGGGTGATTGGAAAAGTAGTTGGAAGTTTAGAGACGAAGTAGTGTATCTTTTGCAAGACTTCATCTGTAAGACCTGGAATCTTATACTCAACAGTGATAGGAGGATTATTTCCGGGTATATCAAAACTGGTTTTCCAAATTGCGTATTCTTCTGTGGGTAACAGGGCCTCTGCTAGTTGAATTCTAAGTGATCGATTTTGATCGATTAAAGCAGCCTGGAACATGTTATCGAGATCGGTCACGGTATAACTGTTCTCCGCGATAGTTTCACCAACATTGACAAGATAATCAAAGAGGATTGCACCAAACACACCTCCGCCAAGTAAGCCCAGAACTCTTATTGTATCAAAATCACTGATGTCGAGATTTTGATTTGAAAATTTGGTTACCCTACCACTGAGTTGTAGATCAGGGGTAATAACGACAATGATTGAGCCGTCGGTAGGATCTTCTATCAAAGTGGGTTTTAAATCAATTTGCAAACCAATGTTAATTCCAATATCGGCCGAAACTGACAGCCCTACATTATCAGTTGCATATTTGACGCAGCGACCAAAAAATTTAAAACCATACTTGATGGTAGCACTGCCATTAGCGCCTACATATCCTAATAAATCCAGGCTGGCGTTGATTGGTTTTTTTAGTGTATCTAATACAATCTCTAGACGAGACTGTGAATCCACTCTTATTGTATAAGAACCGTTATGAAATCTTGTGTTTGCAGTGCAACCACCTCTAATTTGTTGATCCGGGAGATCACCTGTAACGGTGAGTCCATTCTCATCCAGGTGTATCCCCCTTCTATCTAGTGCGGCCTGAATCTCTGAACCAATAAAACGTGATAAGTCATCTCCCGTAGTTGGTGCCTCATCAATAAAGTTATTTAAATCTGCCAACGAATAATCTATCGTGGCACTGTGCGAGGTACTATGCATACCAACAAGTAGCAAAATGGTTAGAATGGCGTGTTTAAACATTAGTTCATCCTTATTATATTAATTTGTAACGATTAATATTCATCATCTATACAAGATCGGTTTAATGATTAGTTGACACCCGAAATCGTTAACAACGTTGATTGTGACGTACAGTTCGATGGCTCAGAAAAAGTAATTGCGATCGGTTGTTGAGAATTTCTTTTTTGACCTACCAAGGCAAACATCTCTGCGAAGTTGGGATTACTTTGACTAATAAATCCATGCATGGTGTTATATGAACCACCGCAGGCGGCGGGTTGAGTTGTAAACCCGATCGATACCCCGCCAAAGCCGATAGAAAGTGTATTGATTGTAAGTCCTGATTCTTGCGCAGCCTGCGTAACCTGGCTGTTAATTAATATGAGACTTAGCATGATTAATGTAACGATTTGTTTTGATTTTTTCATAAGTACCTTCCTTTTATTTTCGTAACACATATTTAATGCCATGTTATTTATGTTCGTTTACTTAATAATTGATATATATATATTATAAGGCCGTTCTCTATCACCCCATGCGTTACAGTCATCTGCACCATAAATCCAGACGTCTTTACCTTGAGCCGCAGCTGTTAATAACAATGAGTACATAGCTTTTCCGGGCGCGGTGTTAACGTCGAATGCCCACTGATGAGAACTGCAAGCCGGAGGTGCGATATGATTTTGAACGTCAAATATGATGACCCCAACATTCTCACCATTGATAACTTTATCATGCACCATTAGGTGAGTTATCTTTCCACTACCTGTACCGGCCATAACGACATTAGTCAGCATGGACAAAAATAAAGTCAGAGTTAATATTGATATATTTTTCATATTGTTTCCTTTTCGATTTTCACAATTAATTTTATTAAGTTATCGTTTTTACTATTTAAACAACGATACAGCTTTCACTAACATAAAATCGCCCCAGCACCCTTAATATTCCAACAGCGATAATGGGTAATATCGTTTCACTTCGCTCGCGCCATTTTTTGACGTCGATTGGAAGTGATGGTCATGTGATTCTCTATTGACATAAAGAACCACTTAATACACTACACATTTTGAATACGTGAACCGCCCCGGTAATTGAACAATTATTGTTGCAAGTACACCCTGTTTGAAAATGAATTTGTTTATTGGATGAGTGAGCCGCAAGAGCCAATGAGTACATTGATTTTCCGACTGTTGTTGTAGTATCGATATAAATATAGGTAGCATCGCTGCAGAACTGTTGAGCATTTACAATTATAGCTTTTCCGTCAGACTGCAATGAAAACTCCGGTTTTAGTGTAATTATCGTATCGGCGACGACGCTTCCTGATAGCAGAATGTTTACGAGCATAAAATAAATGATTTTTTTCACAGTACCTCCTATTATTAATTGTTTTCACATAACTTATTCAGAGTTGTTATTTCCTTTATCAAACAGAAAGAAATTACATAACAAAATGATCCTAGAGGATGAGCACCATAGAAACATCACCCATATGGGTTAAGTTCTCATCTGCGTGATGAAAATTTAAAACTATTATCTTTTCTAACTCTGTAAAAAGTCATCACCAGGATGAAAAGTGGGGTAGTCAAGCAAATAAGAGTTATCCAATTAAAAGTTAGAACACAATGTTCGCCCCGAAATTCGGGTATAATCGATCGCACTTAAAGAGGCATAACATCATTAAATATAACGTTACTTACTTGTGGTTAAGGTGTTCATATGGACGAAAAGAACGAAGAATGGAATCTATTAAGTATTATTTATGAAACGGCGCATGATCCCGGTTTTTGGCCATTAGCCCTTGAGGGTCTCAAAGCGGAGTTAGTAATCGATGATGTCGAACACAATGATGCGCTGCCAAGCCTGACGCCAATGCACATCCACAGTAACTCCCAATACACCTCTGAACAAATTACACAGGTTAACAGATCTAATTTTGATATTCGTCTCAATCATGCATCACCAACAAGCACGTCCAACATCGATAATCTATTAGTTAGCGATCAGGAGAAAGAATTGATCGTGAAGCTTACTCCACATTTCCATACTGCGCTTGAGCTTAATCGTAAATTTGTGGATTTATCTGAAGCCAAAAATATTGCCAATGGCATATTAGATAAAATACCATTTGGAATTATTTTCGTAAATAGTGACGGAAAGATATTACTTGAAAATAAGGCAGCAGCTGACTTGATAACAAGCGGTAATACCTTGCGCGTGAAAGACGGCCACATTTGCGCTATGAGTAGTCGGCATACACAAGACCTATTGACATCAATTAAAGAAACAATAGAAAACACTCAGCCAGATGAGTTGAATTCTCTTAATGTATTATCGTTCAAGATTAATGGTGATACCCCACCCCTGTCGATCCTCGTAGTTCCTTATCAACTGCATGGAAACATTACGACCAATTCTCTATGCAGTGCTCTGTTTGTGACAACACCTGATGCTGATTACAAAATTTGCGAACGGACCTTGTCGACTCTTTTTACTCTCACGAAAGCAGAATCCCGCCTGGCAAAACACATCGCCTCAGGAATGTCCACCGATGTATTTTCAAAGCGTTATCATGTGTCAAAGCATACAATCCGTAAACAACTTAAAATGATCTACAATAAAACTAATACTCATAGTCAATGTGAGCTGATGAAACTCATATTGACCAGCCCAACTGTTTTTTCCAATACTATTAGCGAGACAAAAAATGCCACTCGTCGCGCTTCCGACCATAATCGTGCCAATGACAAATTAGCCACCACTAGATCGATTATTTTACGTGATTCCAGAAAACTTCATTACGGTCTTTATGGTAAGAAAGATGGTGAGCCGGTTATTCTGTGTCATGGTAGCTATGGCTGCCATACTGAAAGATATCCAGATGACATGCTTACTCACTCATTAGGTATACGTTTGGTCGTACCAGACCGGCCCGGTTATGGTGACTCAGATATAAAGAAAAATCGAGAAGGATTGGATTGGTGTGATGATCTACTTCAACTAATGGAAAAACTGGACATATCAAAAGTATCATTATTGGGCGTTGGGGTAGGTGGGTATTTCGCAATTGCCGCGGCCCATAAACTTTCGCAACATCTAAATAAAGTCGTATTGGTGAATAGCGTAGCTCCATTTGAATCGATTAAAGAATTTAGTGGCATGGTTCCACATGACAAAATATTTTTCGGGTTGGCAAGACATGCTCCCAGTCTATTTAAACGTTTTGCAGAACTTACTCTCGCTGGGTTAATAAAAAATATAGATTGGTACTTTAAATCACTAGAGATTTACGGAGGCGAAATGGATCGGGGAACTATCTCTAATGATGAATTGGTTACACACCTTAAAGATATGGTCTGTACAGCAAGTCATAATGGCGTAACAGGATTTATTCAGGATATGATTATGGTTACAAAAAAATGGGAATTTCCATTATCGGCAATAGAAACACCAATATCAATCTATCATGGCGAAAAACAAGTAGCTATTCCATTATCAATGGGGCAGCGCCTGGCAAGCACTCTGCCGAAAAACAAAAGCCATTTCATCCGAAACGAAGGCAACTATTTATTGTTAAATCATTGGAAAACGATTATGCAGGAATTTATTTAGCCGATCCTGTTTAGCTTCAGAATGACATCGAGATTTAATACACCATTTCCATTATCGATACTGTATTGTTTCAATCTAATATTTAGGATATGTTTCGCATCAGCAAAGGCAGAGCAATAGGTAATTGAGCTGGATGAGGTCGAACTGTATCCCGATTTCTTTGTTGAATAGATCTGATTGAGATCATTCCATACAACACTCTTCGCGCAGATAATCCTGCAGGCTCCTTCCTTCCAGCAACTCAAATTGATCGTTGAGTTGATATACAACCATCATTCTATCAAGCCTAAAATGTCGAAATGCATCGCGCAGTTCACACCAACCAACGAGGGTCCAGACCTTACCCCAATAAAATAGTCCTAGTGGATGAACAGTCCGTTCAGATTCTTTTCCGTCGGCACGCGTGTATTTAATCTCAATCTTGTTTTGTGTTTTTATCGCCTGACGTACGATGAAGAGTTGTTCACTGGCCATCCCTTCCATTGGAAAATCCGGTACGATCATCTCCTGACTATCCAGTTGTGGTTTTAATCGATCCGGAATCACGTGTTCAATTTTCTGTAACGCCTTATCCGCCGCACTGGCCAATCCTTTGTCGGTCCAGGCACGTACCATGCGCGCACCTAACAAGAGTGCTTCGAGTTCTTCCTCCTTGAACATCAATGGTGGTAGCTGAAAACCCGGCAATAATCGATAACCGATGCCGACTTCACCCGCAATTGGCACACCAGAAAGACTTAAATCCTGAATATCACGATAGATCGTACGCTCCGAGACGTCTAATTCTTCAGCCAGGGCATGTGCGGTTGTCACTCGTTCATGATGTAATTGTTGTACAATTTGAAATAGTCGATCGGCGCGGCGCATCGTTAATACCTTAACTCAAGCGCCTTACACAAAAAATTCATATAACTGTCCGCAACTCGAAACCGATCAACTACTGTTTTTTTAAATCGCGTATTTTGAATCTGCTCATTCGTTAAACGAGAAAGTGCGATAAAATCTTTACGCTTGAGCGAGTCGATCAAAGGGTGTTCTTTGTCATAACCTCGTGGTGGTCTTTTTAAGGTTTCTCCTCCCAATTCAAAGTGGCGCTTGAACGGTTTTTCATTGAGCGCTTCAGTCCACTTTTTATCTTGCTCACAAATTTGATCACGTATGTTACCTAACGCGGTAGAATCGGGTCGCCAGATACCCACACCAACAAAACAGTCTTCAGGTTCGATATGTAAATAAAATCCGGGTGCATGGACATCTTTACCCAATTCATGACGAAATTGAATTCCGATGTTCGTTTTATAAGGTCGCTTATCTTTACCAAAGCGCACATCACGATGAACACGCATTAACGATCCCCCCACTTTCCTCGGCACAGCAAGAAAGTGAGGCGAGATCATGGCCAGATCGTGTTCCATATCCGCTATAAAGTCCAAAGCAGGGCTACGAATCGTATTTTCATATTCCTCTTTGTGTTCAGCAAACCAGTCACGATTATTATTTTTTGCCAATTTCTTTAAAAACGTGAATGTTTGTTTGCTGAAAAAACGATTGGCCATTTATTCAACTCCTAGCAGCTATACGTAATCATAGTCAGCATAGCACCCTGCGGATCGCTAATCACGGCAAAGCGTCCTACCTCCGGGATATCACGTGGCGGCATCACTATTTTACCCCCTAAGGATTCAACCCTTTTGATCTGTTGATCGACATCATCCACTGTCACATAGGCTCCCCAGGTGGGTGGCATCCCTTCGGCTTCAGGTGGAATCCTCATCATACCGGCAACGTCTTTTTCACCTGCTTTTGCCATGGTATAAATCATTTCCGGGGTCTGTTCATCACGCAACGTCCAGCCAAACAGCTCGCCGTAAAAAGCCTTGGCACCAGATACATCCGTCGTCATCAGCTCGTTCCAGCTAAAAGCACCGTGTTGTTTCATCGCTTGATCTTCCATAATGTTCTCCTTGGTTATCTAACCTTTGATTGTGAATACAGGAAACGTGATACTAACAAGTCACTACTGACAGCATTATGTCAGTAGCCTTCAGGAACTATTAAACTATAGGTAAAAATGAGTATATGGCTACTATCACTCAACTTCGACGGCATCAAACCAATCTAAAAAAATGTAGCCGATGTCCAGACATGATTGGTACTCCGGTGACAGGGACCCCCGCCACCTCGCCAATCATGCTGATTGGTCAGGCACCGGGTATTAAAGAAGTCGATATTAAAAAGCCCTTCGCCTGGACCGCCGGGAAAACCTTATTCAAATGGTTTACTGAAATTGGCTTAGACGAAGCCGCCTTTCGTCAACAAGTTTATATGGCTGCGGTGTGTCGGTGCTTCCCCGGCAAACTTGCTAAGGGTGGCGACCGCGTGCCAAATAAAGACGAGATCAAAAACTGCTCTCATTGGCTGGAGCGTGAACTTGAACTGTTACAACCACATTTGGTTATTCCTGTTGGTAAGCTGGCCATATCGCAGTTTCTAAGCTTTGACAAACTCACTGAAGTGATCGGTAAAAAGAATAAAATAGTACACAATGGCAACAAGATCGACTGCATCCCTTTACCACACCCATCAGGTGCTTCAACCTGGCATCGTAAAGAACCCGGTATTCGTTTATTGAAAAAAGCGTTGGGGATAATTAAGCGTCATCCAGACTGGCAAACATTGTTACAAAATCAAACCTGAATACTCCTGTTATTCAGCCTTAACTGAAATCCATTTTCCGATATATTTTTTCGGAAAAAATATCGAGGCCAAGCCATGACCTCGATAAACACCAGAGCCAACCAAAAACTAGTTTTCTACAAAAATAGTGGTTGTTGCTTTTCCTCCTCCAAAAAATCGTACCGTTACCGTATATTTTCCCGTTTTGTTGCCAACTTTAACGGGCACACTAAAGCGACTGCCATTACCTTCTTCATTAGAGGTGCTACCAACAGAAGGTAAAATTTCACCCCGACTGCGTTTATCAGGGCCTTTCATAATGATAACGCCTACTGTTTTACTTTCTCCAAATGAATTTGTTTCAATCAACTTTGCGCGCCAGGGTTTACGGGGATGAATTTCATAACTGATTCCTGAAATTCCAGCTTGTGGAATAAAAGATGCCTCTGTGAATTGACCCCGCAGTTCGGGATCCAGTGTTTCAAACATAATGAATCGTGGTGCATAAGGATAACCACCTGAAAAAGGCGATGTCTTGGTGGTGTTAGTCAGCTCTGTACCAGGGGTAACTCGTTGAAAATCGATCAATTCAATGGTCTCAACCGCAGGGGAACCTCCTGGTGTGGTACGCAGGCCGTCATTGGTATTAAACACCTGACGACCGACACGAGCGGAAAACGTCACTTCACCTTCTCCTGCTGCAACTATTTGATTAGTTTCATCATAAATCCGTATTTCGACTTCACCCTCCTCACCAACATCACCATTTATAAAGGGCATACCCGCAATCGTTCTCGGATTAGGGCGAATATGGATCACCTTCATACCAATTTCGTTAGCGCGTGCATTCTCTAATCCGTTATCACCCGATCCACCAACAGGAGTAATGGTAATTAAATTTTCGCCATTGTCAGAGACACTCCAGTTACCTCGGGCAACCGTATCACCTGCGGCAAAGATAATTGGGTTTTGTGGGCCCGTCGTTAAAATAATATTTGCATTCGGATTAATGGGCACCGGTTCGCTCAACCCTGTATCGGTATTAATTCGTGTGTTGCGTTTAAACTCTTCACTTAGTTCAATCTCCATGCGCCCACCAGCAGGAATTTGGTAGCCGAAATTATAGGGATCCAATGCCTGTTTAAGCCCTGCTCCTGAAGCGTTAAAGATAAGATTGAATTCGGTCGGTTCGTTAGCAACCAGACCATTCATCACGACTGGTGCGCTGATTATCCCGGCAACGATGTTATATTGATCGTCATCGTCGTCAGCAAAGGCAACAGGCTTAATTAAAAGTGAGGAACAAATTAATAAAAGTACAATCCATGATTTTTTTTGTTTGAATCCAACCATAATGTTCTCCATTAAATAGTTTCTATAGCGTTCCAGTCAAATAACCACATCCATATAACTGCACTGGACTAATTAAATTACAAAATAAGACCACCCTCTCGCTTTGCGTTTATTTACCCATTCCGGTCCCGAAGCGACCATGATCGCCTCTTCTATGATCTGCACATCTTTTTCCGACTTCATCTTTACCTTCTGCAACGTTTTGGCACAGGCCAGAAAGGTCAGGTTTTGATATTTTTTCTGTAACAGACGTATTTTATTGCCTTGTGATAATGATGTCTTTTGTAACAAATGCAGTCCAGGACCACTGACAACCACTTCGACACGAAGATTATTATTTTTCTCCCTGGATTTTATTAGCGCGGATTCTAAAACAGACAATAATTTATCGGCATCTTTTACATCCCTGGATTTAAAATGCATCAACAGTTCCAGGTTTTGAGTGTTATTTGCTGCAACCAGTAAACTGTTTTCATCCAAAAAAACGGATGCCGACATAGAATCTAAATGAGGGTCAAGAAAATCTATATAACTAGATGCCGCAAGTAAAATCAATATAAAAAATGATGCCGCAAAATACTTTGAATACAATTTTCTCCTGTTACGATAGAGGTGTTTATTACTTTTACACTTATTTAAAATGTAAGAAGAATTTTTCTCGGGTTCAGGTGCCCGCGCTGCTTGAACTAGATTCTTAAGTTTACGCATCTCGCATATCGTTGCAGCGAATTCCTTGTCGGTTGCTTCCTGTGCGATAATTCGTTCCAATTCAATGCCGTCAATTTCTCCATCGATATAGGCGTTGAGCATTTCATCAGATAGGGGTAAGGATTTTTTCATTTGACACTCCGCAAAATATTTCTATTTTTTGCAATAGACTCCGTCTCTAACAAATCATCCTCTGATAGTAATTTTCGTAATCTTTTTCTTGCCCGAGCTAACCGACTCATCACAGTACCAATCTTTATATCAAGCACATCTGCAGTATCACGATAATTTATCCCTTCCATATCAACTAAAACCAAAACCTTACGATGCTCATCGGATAATGCCTGAATCCCCATACGCACTCGCTCGACTGTATGATTTGATTCAAGATGATATGTCGGTTCCATATCATCAACTAACTCAGTTTGATCCAGTGTTGTTAACCATTTACTTTTACGAATATATTGACGATGCGTATTTACCAATATTCGTATCATCCAGCAATCAAGTGCCTCCGGATCGCGCAGCTGATCTTGTTTTGCCAATGCTATGGTTACTGTTTCCTGGATAAGATCATCACATACATCCGACATGCAACCCCAACTGCGGGATATCGCATACAGCCGAGGCATTAATGCATTAATACGATCTTCGAGCCGGTTCCTTGCCCATAGCCTCATTATTGATTCCACCCTATATATGTAATTTTTACAGTTTACGTTGTTGTGATAGTAGGTTGGCTAAATAGTAAGATACACAAGATGACAATTTATTCCCTGTATTAACAAAATACTTACGGATAAATTAATTATTTATCATTTGTTCTGAAGGAACTGAGAGAACAGGATATAAAATAGCCAGTTTACTTGTTTTTTATAATGTATTTATGTTGCTTATCAATTTTCATAGAGGTTGCTATACGGCTCGTACATTAAGGTATTACTTATCCTGGTAGCGCCTCTGGATATCCAATGTGATTACCCTGGATATAATTAACCCCAAGTGTTTTTAACTCATCCAGAATGGTTTCATTTTCGACCCACTCAGCAATCGTCTGGATTTGCATGACCTTGGCAATATGAACTATAGATTCAATGATGGCCTTATTCATCGGTTCCTCGAGTAGACCACTGACAAATTGACCATCTATTTTTAAATAATTGACTGGCAAGCTTTTTAGATAGGCATACGAACAGACTCCCGTTCCAAAGTCATCCAGTGCGAAACAAAAACCACGCCGTTTCATGTTCTCTATAAATTTCACAGCCTGAGTGTAATTGGTAATCGTTGCAGTTTCAGTAATTTCAAAACAAACAACATGTGGTGAGATCTCATACTTCGTCAGCATCTCCTCAATATAGACGGGTAATGTATCACTACTAATACTCAATCCAGATAAATTTATGGCATATAACATTTCACTGAGATTAGAACGCTGTTCTTTGGAATAATGATGGCTAATAAATTTAAAACTATTCTCAATAACCCACTGATCTATCTGATGCATCAGATTATAACGTTCCGCTGCAATAATAAATGACCCCGGTAGTAACTGTTCACCATTGGTGTCCGTCATTCTTAATAATAATTCATAATGGTGCTTAGGCGTTATTTCAGAGTTTAGAGCCTGGATGGGTTGTCTAAACAAAACGAAATCATTTTCATGTAAGGCACGATTAATTTCGGTCACCCAACGCATTTCACCTTTACGTGAGGCGACTGCAATATCATCTTCTTTATAAACATGTACACGGTTTCGACCCAGATCTTTTGCAACATAACAAGCCGAATCGGCCGCTTGTAGTAATTCGTAAATATCGCGACTATTTTTATTGATTGGAACCACTCCAATACTCACACCAATTTCGAAGACTTTATCTTCCCAGCCAAAGCGGTAATCACGTACGGTATCAAGCAGTTTTTCTGCAATTTCCTGGGCTCGGTTTAGTGGGCAGTCCAACAGCAATACTCCAAACTCATCACCACCAAGCCGTGCCAATGTATCACTCCCGCGAATATGCTCATTTAACTTCGCCGCCAATTGTTTGAGTAATTCATCGCCCGCTCTATGCCCACAGGTATCATTAACGACTTTAAATTGGTCTAAATCAAGATAACAAAGCGCATGCTCTTCATGTTCATTGATCGCCAGGTCCCAGGCATATTTCATTTTATTTTCAAATTCACGACGATTGACCAGACCGGTTAATGAATCATGACTGGCCTGAAAACTCAGTTGCTTGGCCATACCATGCATCTCATCTTCTTCACGTTTGCGCTGCATCTCCAGTGCAATTCGATTTGAGAAGATTTTTAATATGGGTTTGATACCAGGATCAGGACGCATTGGTTTTGTATCCATTACCGAAATTAAACCCATCATGAGGCCATTCGGGGAAATGAGTGGCGCCCCGAAATAACTTTCTACCCCCATGTCTGATAACAGTTTATCCTCAGGGTATCTTTCTGCAGCATTCTCACCAATTAATTCGACTTTTAGATCAATCACATCCTGGCATGGAGTACCTTCTAACGCATATTCAAAATTGTCTACAAACCGATCGCCGGCCCAAACCGCATAAGTTTTAATTCGCGTCTTTTCCTGATTTGCATATAATCCAATAAAAGCAAATTTGGCAGAAAAAAGGTGTGCCAAATTAATCAGACATTCATTAAAAAAAGATTCCTCTTTAGAGGATTCCAGACTCTGTTGGGCTAATGAGGTTAAGACATGTTCCGCGCGCTCCCGGATCAACATTTCTACTTTTAAATCTGATTGAGTATTGGTGATACGACGATTTAATCTGGTGGTATATATAAAGGCAAAAGCAAGTCCTAATACAAAAATAACCACAAGCGATATAATAATAATGTACTGATCGATAACCTCAGATAAAATCTCAGCGCTGGTAGAGTGGTATGGTCCAACCCTTAGTTCTCGCAATAACGCTTCAACCTGGCCGTAATCATGAGGGTTAGCCCAGCCAATATATTTTCCTGTCTGTGCGGCTTTATCATTCTTGTCTATTGATAATAGTGCGATAGTGACCTTATTTTTCAGATCATTCTGGGTATGTTTTGTCGCCGAAAACAACCACTCAGGATATAGCCTGGTACTATGAAAGAATGGAAAATCTTTAGTCTTCTTAGCACTCAAAACCTTGATCGAATCAAGTTCAATTTCGCCTTTGGCGGCCATTCGTTCCAGCATGTCGGTTCTAACCGAACCCGCATCCGCATCAGCATTTAATACCTGATACACCACTCGTTGTTGTTGACCGCCTGCAAATCGTAACTCAGCAAAATCTTCGTATGGATTAATCCCGTGCTTAAGCATTTCCCGCCAGGCAACACGCCAACCCCCAAAACCTAACTCGTCAGCACCAACAAATATTTTATTTTTAAGATCGATTATATTATTAATATCGGCTCGATCAGCATGGGTAAAAATAACCGAACCAAATTTAGCATAGCCCTTACCTTGTCGCTTATTGATTAAAGTCGCCAGGGGTTGAGAACCATAGCGAACTTTATGCTCAACCGCGGATGCGGGGTTGGTAAGACAAAAATCAAAAGAACGATAAGATATTGCCTGATTTAATTCACTGTTGCTCGCAAACGGTACCAGGATGAATTTATGTTCGGGGATAGCTATATTTAAATAATCAAAGGTAGCCTGCCATTTTTCAATGGCGGCATCATTGCCTTTGTTGGCGCGCACCGCAATCCGAATTTCCTCGGCAACGACGACCGTTGACAGGCTTAAAACAAAAAGCGCCGTTATAAATGTTAGTAATTGCTTTGCGATGTTTGTACTCGCCTCTCAGTGCCCAGAAAAATTAAGTATAGATGACCGCGGTGTTACAGATTGTAAAGTTTACTTTATTAGACCATTTGTTTTTTGTGGTTTTAGTCTCCAGGCTCTTTTAGACTCTAGTCAACCATTACATAACTTTTCCTGCCATCGCCCCGTGTATCCGGTTGTCGTGATACACGTAAAAATAACACTCCCTACTTTACAAAGAATTGTTTACAATCAGTGTATTAGCCACTAAAACTGAGATATTTTAACCAATCGCCTCATATTAGCCCCGTTTGCCAGCATTTCACGGCAAGGTACCTGACTATTGTTTACTTCAAACCGAACTTTCATACTATATAAATGACTTAACCCACATAGCTCACAACAAAAAGATATGATTAAACTAAAGACGACTTTCCTTATTTTACCACTCGTATTGCTGCTACCCAGTTGTGTCAGCATGATTGCCGGTAATATGGCTGACGGTCTGTCAACGGCGATGCTCAATCAGGATGATCCTGAGACGGTTCGTAGTGGCGCCCCAGCCTACTTGCTGATGCTCGATGGACTAATAGAAGGCAATCCGGATAATGCCGACATGTTACTTGCCGGCTCCAAGCTTTATAATTCCTATGCCTCTATTTTCGTTGAAGATTCTGAGCGCTCGATTCGACTTTCCAATAAAGCGTTTGTTTATGCACTGCGCTCAATTTGTGAGCGAAATCAGGCTATTTGTCAGAGTTATAATCATTCCTTCGACACCTTTTCGGCCAGCTTAAAGTCCATATCAGAAGATGATATTGCTTATCTTTATGGGTTTGGCAGTGCCTGGGCCGGTGTTATTCAAGCCAACAGCGGCGATTGGAATGCCATTGCCGACCTGCCGAAGATTACCGTGGTCATGCAGCAAATTGTCAAGCTGGATGAAACCTATGACAATGGTGGTGCACATGCTTATCTTGGAGTGCTGTCATCACTGCGACCGCCGAGCCTCGGTGGAAAACCAGAGGTTGGGCGAGAGCATTTTGAAAAGGCCATTGAACTGTCCAGCCAGAAAAATTTAATGTACAAGGTTCTGTTCGCACGCCATTATGCCCGACTTGTGTATAATCGTGATTTGCATGATAAATTGCTGAATGAAGTATTAAAAGACGAGGCAAAGGCACCCGGATTAACCCTTATTAATACCTTAGCTAAACAAGATGCCAAAGTATTATTGGACAGTGCAGAAGAATACTTTTAAGTTTTGAAACAGGATGAAACACATGGTTAAAAGACTGGTAACAATTTTTAGTTTGTTGAGCTTGCTTGGCTTACCGCTCAGTGTCGAGGCTCGTACCTTTAAGATTGCGACAATCGCTCCAGATGGCACAACCTGGATGAAAAAAATTCGCCAGGGTGCAAAATTAATTAAAAAAGAAACCCAGGGTCGAGTAAAGTTCAAGTTTTATACTGGCGGGGTAATGGGATCGGACAAAAGTATCCTTAAAAAGATGCGCATTGGTCAGCTCCATGGCGGTGCACTCACTGGCGGCGGACTAGCTGAAATTTATCCGGACATTCAGATTTACAGTTTACCTTTTTTATTTCAAGATTTAGGTGAAGTCGATTATGTACGCAAAGCGATGGACCCGGTTTTAAAAGATGGCCTTGAATCAAATGGTATAAAGGTTCTTGGTCTCAGTGAAGGTGGCTTTGCTTACCTTATGTCACAGAAACCTATTAGATCAGTTGATGATATGACGAGTTTAAAAAACTGGCTACCCGAAGGTGATCAAATAAGTCAGGCAGTCTATGAGTCTGCTGGTATCTCACCTGTACCGTTAGCATTACCTGATGTCTATACGGGTTTACAAACCGGCCTGGTTGATACGGTTGCCAGTAACACAACCTCATCGATCGCCTTTCAGTGGCATACAAAAGTAAAATACGTTACCGATATTCCATTAATTTATCTGGTTGGTACCTTTATCATGGATAAAAAGGCGTTTAATAAAATTAAACCCGAGGATCAGGTGATTGTCTCTAAAATAATCGGAGATGTATTTAAAGAACTCGACACAATAAACCGTCAGGATAATGAGAAAGCTCGCAACGCATTAAAGCAACAAGGCATTAAATTTCTTCATCTCACCTCTGATGAAGAAAAACGCTGGAAAAAAATATCGGTCAAATCAAATGTCATCCTGAAAGAAAAAGGCCAGTATACTGAAAAGATGCATTCGCTTTTATCTGGCCTGTTGCAGGAATATCGGAAAAAGAATCAATAATTAAATGCCGGCTTCTACCTCTGGAATAATAGCAAGGCTTAACGACGTCCTTCAAAAAATACACCGGATAGAAGATGGTATTATTGCCTTGCTTTTATTCGCTATGATCCTGATAGCGACATCGCAAATTTTTCTTCGTAATCTGTTTGACTCCGGCATTATCTGGGCTGATCCACTTTTGCGCATCATGGTCCTGTGGCTAGGCCTGTTAGGCGCCTTGGCAGCAACCCGTGAAAACAAACACATAACCATCGACTTACTCACGCGCTTTCTTACAGAGACAGCACGCATTTTTTCTAAAAGCTTTGCCAGTTTGTTTTCTTTGATTGTCACGGGTTTACTGGCATATCACTCGGCCAGGTTCGTTATGATGGAATACGAATCACAATCCAAAGTGATCACCGATATCCCCGCCTGGATTATAGAATTAATTCTGCCCTTTGCGTTTGGTCTGATGTCACTTCGTTTTACATTACACTTCATTATCAGTCTTCGTGAGTTGCTCATCAGGATTAAACAAAAATGATTAGTAAAATTATTCTAATCATTATTGCCCTGCTTGGTGCCCCGCTGTTTGTTATCATCGCAGCAAGCGCCATGATTGGATTCAGTCAGGAAGATATTGACCTGGCTGTTATGGCAATTGAGATTTATCGCATTGCTGACACACCTATTCTAATTGCGATTCCCTTGTTTACCTTTGCCGGTTATCTTTTAGGTGAAAGCCATGCATCAACCCGCCTGGTTAACCTGACCAATGCATTAATCGGTTGGTTACCCGGTGGGCTTGCTATCATGGCACTCGTAACATGTGCCATCTTTACCGCCTTTACCGGTGCATCGGGCGTAACCATCGTCGCGCTAGGTGCCCTGCTTTATCCGGCTTTAAAAGAAGCGGGTTATGGCGAACGTTTTAATTTAGGCCTGATTACCAGTTCCGGTAGTCTCGGTGTTTTATTTGCGCCCTCACTGCCGTTAATTTTATACGGCGTCGTTGTACAACAACTGGGGATGGATCAACCGGTCGCCATAGATGATTTATTTATCGCTGGCTTATTGCCCGGTTTATTGATGATCCTTATGTTGTCGACCTATAGCATGCTGCATCGAAGAAAACCTGTTATACCGAAACAAGAACTGGTTTACGACCGTGTGCATGTCGTAAAAGCATTACGTGATGCGATGTGGGAAATACCTTTGCCCTTTATTGTCCTGGGCGGAATCTACAGTGGCTATTTTGCTGTTTCAGAAGCTGCAGCCATTACCGCACTATACGTGTTTATCGTAGAAGTACTTATCTTAAAAGAAATACCCTTTTCCAATTTATCTCGTGTTGTGCGCGATTCCATGATCATGGTGGGTGGCATTCTGATTATTCTTGGGGTATCACTCGCCCTGACAAATTATATGATTGACACCGAAGTTCCAATGCGTTTATTTGAATCCATTAAATCTCATGTCGACAGCAAGTGGACGTTTTTAATACTACTTAATATATTCCTGCTCGTATTAGGCATGATGCTCGACATTTTTTCTGCGCTGGTGATTATTGTGCCGATTATTTTCCCTATCGCGATGAGTTACGGAATCCATCCAGTCCATCTTGGTATTGTCTTCCTGGCCAATATGCAGCTGGGTTACTTTACCCCACCGGTCGGTATGAATTTATTTATCGCAAGTTATCGATTCAATCGTCCGGTCATGGAACTCTATCAAGCCACTATTCCGTATTTTTTAATCCTGTTTTCAGCGGTATTGATCATTACCTACTGGCCAAGCCTGACGTTGTTCTTAATTGAATAAGTATACTCTACTATCACTGTTGTCTCCTTAACTCGACTCTGTCATCTTGACTGGAGCGCAGCGTAAGGAATCCTGCATGAAGCTCAAAGAGATTCAAAGCATGGAGACTGGAGCGTAGCGGAATGGAAAGATCTTGGTTTACATTTGGTTTAGAAGAATAAGATCCTTCCACTACGCTACGCTCCGGTCAGGATGACAAATTGAATGTTAGCTTCGGTCAGGATGACAAATTGAATGTTAGCTTCGGTCAGGATGACAAATTGAATGTTAGCTCCGGTCAGGATGACAAATTCAACGTTAGCTCCGGTCAGGATGACAAATTCAACGTTAGCTCCGGTCAGGATGACAAATTGAATATTAGCTTCGGTCAGGATGACAAATTGAATATTAGCTTCGGTTAGAATGACAAATACGTAGGTTTGAAATTAAAATAGCTAAATAAGGTTCTGCAAAGCAAACATCACCGCTTGCCGCCGTACGGCTTCACGATCACCTTTAAAGACAACCGATTCGGTACGGATAGAAGAGTTGTTTTTATCGGCCCAGGCAAACCAGACCAGGCCTACTGGTTTGGAATCAGTACCACCGTCAGGACCGGCGATACCGGTAATAGCGACTGACTGATCCGCCGCGCTGTTTTTGAGTGCTCCTTGAGCCATTGCACGTGCTGATTCTTCACTGACCGCACCGTATTTAGCAAGCAACGTATTGTCGACGCCAAGCAGATCCTGCTTGGCCTGATTACTGTAAGTAATAAATCCACGTTCGTACCAGCTAGAGCTACCCACTACATCGGTCAGTACTTTACCCAACCAGCCACCGGTACAGGATTCGGCTGTACACAACCATTGATGTTCTTTTAAGAAATATTGACCCGTTTGCCGGGCAAGATCATACAGCTCAATATCACTGGGGACGCTCATGTTAATTCCACTTTAAATTTAGGCTTGTAGACCATGAATAAGTCATCATAGCCGAAATAGACTATAAATTTTGCTCGCCGGGTCGATATCCTGAATAGGAAATTATTGCCGATGAATATCACACCTCACAACAACCTTCCTATTTCTGCGGGATTTCAGACCCCGAGCCGCCAGCGTGGCTCGTCTGCAGACCAACAACAAAAGTCATCCACAAATAACCCGCTGCAGAGTCAAATCGTACAATCCCAATTTAATGCCACTGGAAATGCTGCAACCAATCTAGCTGCCAGCCAACGGATTCGACCGACCATCAGCGCACAGCCAATGCTCGATCAGAACCTGACACACCGTGGAGCGCAAGCAAAAAATGTCTATCAAGGAGTTGAGCTCTCAAGCGAGGCGGAGTTGATGCCAAGACTAAATGTAATCGCTTAGTATTAGTGATACATCGTCACATTAACGAAGGCCTAAGAAGACTTAATCCGGTGAAGACTGAATTTGGCTGAAGACTTATTCCAAGCTGAAGACTTAATCCAGGGTTTCGCGGATAACGGCACCAATTTCATAACCCTGCCCACGGCGTTGCTTTTCCATACGAACAACCTGGACCCGGGCATGCAGGGGCGGCGTCAGATCATTGCCAGGCTCGACTCGAATTTCTAACTCAGCGCCCATTGGAACCCCCATTTCAGCAATGAACATCATGCCGCGACCACTAATATTCTCTAATTGCCCGATCTCTTCTTCTTCGATTTCCGTATCCAACATTTTATAATAAATCGCGCACTCGACCTGTACTCGCCGGTAACTGCGCTTTTCGGTGTAATCCGTCATTATTTCCTCCGTCATGTATATATATCTAGCTAAGCATTTAACTTAACGCAAGTTTTTATCCTTTTTATTCCAAATGGTTAGTTTCTAAGCAGCATTTTTCGGTACACTATAGGCCAATGACGAAGGTAACCGACCCCACACAACACACCCCAATGATGCAGCAATATTTGGGCATCAAGGCGGAATACCCCTCCACATTATTGTTCTATCGCATGGGCGATTTCTACGAACTCTTTTTTGACGATGCCGTACACGCCGCTAAACTACTTGATATCACCCTGACCCACCGTGGTAAAACGGCCGGTGAGCCGATTCCAATGGCCGGCGTGCCCTATCATGCCGTCGATAACTATCTGGCACGCCTGTTAAACCTGGGTGAATCGATTGCGATATGCGAACAGATTGGTGATCCCGCGACTTCAAAAGGGCCGGTAGAACGCAAAGTCGTTCGGATCGTCACCCCTGGTACGGTAACCGACGAAGCATTATTACAAAACCAACTCGAAAATCTGTTACTCAGCATTTTACCTGACAACGGCGCGTTCGGACTTGCCGTACTGGATATGGCCAGTGGTCGTTTTAGTGTCACTGAAGCGATGGATGATGAAACCCTGTTCAGTGAGCTTGAACGATTACGCCCGGCTGAGGTGATCTACCCAGAGACAGAAGTCATCTCCGAAGATCTAAAACATTATGGACGCTGGACCAGTATTAACGAATCCGCGTTTAAAATCCGAGCTTCAATTCATGCAATCTGTACCCAGTTTAATCTTGAGCAGATCGATGATCTCAATATTGATGCCCTGGAACTCGGTAAACGTGCGGCCGGCGCATTATTGAATTATATAAACGAAACACAACGCGGGCAGGTTCCGCATATTCAATTATTGCAAACTGAACATCAGGGCGACTATCTGGTATTGGACGCAGCGACCCAACGCAACCTGGAACTTGAAAGTACTAACCCGCAAAATAACCGCCATAGCTTATGCGGTGTCATGGATCAGACCGTAACCCCAATGGGTAGTCGTTTATTACGTCGGTGGTTAAAACGTCCATTACGCAATATCGAAGCCATAGAAAATCGTCAACAGAATATTCATCAATTTTTAAAAGACTACCGTTACGAACAAATTCAAGTTTTATTAGCTGACATCAGTGACGTCGAACGCATACTCACGCGAGTTGCGCTGCGTAGTGCTCGACCTCGAGACTTGACGCGTTTAGGTTTTGCCTTAATGCAATTGCCTAACCTCAATATATTGCTTAATGAATGTCTCAATCCATCACTACAGGATTTATTACATCAACTGCAACCCTTTCCAGACATCACACAATTACTACAGTCTGCGATCATCGAAGAACCGCCCATGTTGATTCGCGATGGTGGCGTGATCGCAAACGGATATAACAAAGAGCTCGATGAGTTACGCACCATCCGGGACAATGTGAATGATGTGTTAAGCGAGATGGAAAGCCGGGAACGCAAACGCTCGAATATCGCCACCTTAAAAATTGGTTTCAATAAAGTGCATGGCTTTTATATTGAGGTCTCCCGTGCGCAGGCGAAAAATGTTCCCGAAAATTACCAACGTCGCCAAACATTAAAAGCAACCGAACGCTACATCACACCTGAATTAAAAGAACTGGAAGATAAGGTGCTGAGCGCTGGTGAACGTGCCCTGGCAAAAGAAAAAACCTTATATGCTGATTTATTAGAACAATTAAATCAGCATTTGCTGCCGTTACAACAATGCAGCACGGCCTTAGCCGAACTGGATGCGTTAACAAATCTTGCCGAACGTGCTGACACATTGAATCTACGTCCCGCCAAGATTGTCGACAAAGAGATTATTGAGATCAGCGAAGGCCGGCATTTAGTCATTGAACAAAACTTAGAACGCCCGTTCACGCCAAATGATATCCTGCTTAATGAAAAAGAACGTGTATTGATCATCACCGGCCCGAATATGGGTGGTAAATCGACTTATATGCGACAAACGGCATTAATTGTTTTGCTTGCCTACACTGGAAGCTTCGTCCCCGCCGCCGCAGCGAAAATAGGCCCAGTTGATCGCATCTTTACCCGCATTGGCGCGGCCGATGATATTAGTCGCGGTCGCTCAACCTTTATGGTGGAGATGACCGAAACGGCAAACATCTTACAAAATGCCACCCAACATAGCCTTGTCCTGTTGGATGAAATTGGCCGCGGTACCAGCACGTTCGATGGCCTGTCACTGGCCTGGGCCTGCGCGATGGAACTGGCCAATAACCTGCAAGCCTATACCCTGTTTGCGACCCATTACTTCGAACTCACGCAAATAGCCGAGCAACAAGCGAATGTTGAGAATGTCCATTTCGATGCAATAGAAACCCATGCGGAACACGGCGCGAAGATCCTGTTTCAACACCAGGTCAAACCGGGGGCGGTTAATGATAGTTACGGCTTACAGGTCGCTGCCCTCGCCGGGGTACCTGCCCAGGTTATTAAACGGGCTCAGACTAAACTGAATCAACTTGAACAAAAACAACAAGTTACACAAAAAAAACAGACAACCATAAACCAGGGCGCAAGTACTGCACAAACAGCTCAAGCCAATAACGATATCCTGACTAGCCTGGCCGAGCTGAATCTTGATGAAATAACCCCTCAACAGGCTCAGGCATTACTCTATAAATTAAAATCACAGCTTGATTAAGTAAATTGACTCGAAAATCGTCGCCTAAATGTTTACTATAGGCGCCGAAATTTACGCATAAAGAATCAGGTAAAGGAGCACTACATGACGTACGTCGTCACCGATAATTGCATTAAATGTAAATACACTGACTGTGTTGAAGTCTGCCCGGTAGACTGTTTTCACGAAGGCCCCAACTTCCTGGTAATCGACCCTGAAGAATGCATTGATTGCACTTTGTGTGAACCTGAATGCCCAGCGAACGCGATATTTGCAGAAGACGAAGTGCCGGAAAATATGGAACACTTTACCGCATTAAACGAAGAACTGACTAAAGAATGGCCCGTCATCACTGAAATGAAACCCGCACCGGATGATGCTGAAAAATGGGATGGTGTTCCAGATAAATTACAATACCTCGAACGCTAGCCATTAGTTAACAACTCTGTACCAGAAAACCCCTTAATTCATCGCAAGCACAAACGGGTACGTTGATTGATTTTTGTTAGTCAAAGCGTATCCTTTTAATTCTCTTTCGCAGCATCACCAGCACTTCCTGTTCGAACCAGGGATTCTTACTTAACCAGACATTATTCCTCGGACTCGGGTGCGGCAAGGGCATTACTTTTGGCCTATATTGTTCCCAGGCCATAATCGTCTCGGTCAGGTTTCGCTGCATACCATCACCAAGATGCCACTTCATTGCATACGTACCAATAACCAACATTAATTTGATGTTTGGTAATTGATCCAGGATGGATTGTCTCCATTCCATGGCACATTCATTTCGTGGCGGAAGATCCCCAGATTCACCGCTACCTGGAAAACAAAAGCCCATCGGCAAGATCGCCAATTTAGTCTCATCATAAAAATATTCTTTGCTAACTCCCATCCATTTTCTTAACCGATCACCACTCGGATCATCAAACGGAATTCCCGAGTCGTGCGCTTTTTTCCCTGGGGCCTGCCCGGCAATTAAAATCTTTGCCGCCGGATTCAGTTGAAAGATCGGTTTTGGTTGATGTGTCAGTTTGGCTTTACATATCTGACATGCTTTAATTGAGCCGATAAGTTCGTTAAATTGTCGCGTCTCTATTTTACCCACTTAGGTTCCCAGGCAATGTTTGATTATAAAAAAACGACCGTGAAGCTCACGGCCGTTCAGTTTAGCTAGTATAATGAACTTACTTACCACCAATTCCTTTTTCACCCAGACCTTTAGAGGCTTGCAGGACCGGATAATGTTGCAGGAAAATCATATCCTGCTTGGCGCTGGCTTTATGACACGCCGCGCAGGATTCCTCTTTCATCACGCGGCTGGTTGGTAATAACGTCTTGTGATCATCCGTGGTAAAACGGTAAAACCCCCAGTGTTGACTCGACGCAGGAAATCGTTTGCGGTCTTTTACCACCGCCTCCAGGCCAAGAAAATCACCCATAAAATATCCTTTACCACTGCTCGAGGATTTCGTACCGACGCTGACTAATTCTTTTACGATCAGCGTACCATCTCTGAATTCGCCCGTCTTTTTCCAATGCGCCCAACTCACCGGATCGATGTATACATTATGAAACTCCGGAAAGGCTGCTTTTCCGTTATTCATATCATTGGGGGTTAAAGGTGTCCCGACATATATCCATTCACGATAGCCAACGGGACGCACGAGCTTTCCATCATTATCGAAATGCACATAGCCTTTATCCGCATGAACCATAGAGGTGACGGACATTCCAAACACCAGGGTGAGTAGCGATATGACATAAGTGACGGGCTTGATTTGATTGTTCATCTTATTTCCTTCCATTCGTAGCATTAAAAGATTGTGATCAATTTAGTTAATTAGCAGGGATCATCCTGATTCGCGTCATACGCCGTAATTGGCGTAACTGAATAATGGCTGCTATACTGATATTTTTGGTATCTTTTAATCCATATTTTTATACAATTCGTATCATATGAGCCTATTACAAGAAGACAGACTGGTTTCGATCCTGGAGTATTTCTCCCTGAAATCGCGTGTGTTTCAGGCTGGCCCGTTGTGTCATACGGCCCGTTTTGATGATGGAGATGGTCTGGGATTTATCCATGTTTTAAAGCAAGGCAACTTAAAGGTCGAAATGGTTGGCCAACCGACCACACGGTTAGAGGAACCCTGCCTGTTTTTCTTTATGGAGCCGACTCAGCATGTTTTAAAACCACAGGATGATCAGACCGAAATGGTCTGTGCCTCTTTTGATTTTGGTACTGGCCTGAAAAACCCACTCGCATTCGCGTTAGCGGGGATGCAAATCATAAAACTCACGAATCTGCCCTCCTTAGCGATTTCGCTACAGCTGCTTTTCGCTGAGGCGATGAATAAACACTCGGGGCAACAGGCCTTGCTGGATCGCCTGATGGAAGTCGTACTCATTCAATTATTGCGTGAATTAATCGAACGCAATCACTTAAAAACGGGCCTGCTGGCCGGAATGGCTGATCCTAAACTCAGCAAAGCCATTACCGCGATGCATGATCAACCCGCCCAGGCGTGGACGCTAGAAGGCCTTGCCGATGTTGCCGGTATGTCACGCGCACGTTTTGCAACGAAGTTTCGCGAGATAGTCGGCACGACACCGGGAAATTACTTAAGCACATGGCGCATTGGCATAGCACAGTCCTTATTAAAACGTGGTAAACCCATCCCACTCATCGCCGATGCCGTTGGTTACGCCAATGCCAGCGCTCTATCACGGGCATTTAGCACACAAATCGGTATCTCACCGGCAAAATGGAAAAAATTAAACGCCACGACATTGTCATCTTGACTGCAGTGAAGCGGATCGGAAAGATCTTACTTCGCTCATGATGTGGTGCTCAAGATCCTTCCACTACGCTTCGCTCCGGTCAGGATGACAGATTGACCTTATTTGGATCGGGCTAACAAATACGCTTTCCGCTGCGATGACAGATTGACCTTATTTGGATCGGGCCAACAAATACGCTTTCCGCTGCATGGATTCCCTATATAATAGAATCCCATGGCGAGCAGCAACCACACTCACATCCACTTTTTAAGTGATCCACAGGCCGCCCTGGCCGATATATCTCGTTATATACTTGAAAACGGTTCTACACTGCCTGACTTAAGTCAAACCCAGATAATTTTAAACGAATCACGTTTAGCGACCCCGTTTCGCCATACCTTACTCAAAGTGGCAGCCGAATACGGTCATCCAGCCCTGCTCGGCCCTTACTTTTACAGCCTTGAGCAATGGTTAGAACAATATCAACCTGACAATATCAACGTCTGCGATGAACAAGTACGATTATTAATTCTGGTTGAGGCCTTAATGGACTCTCCTGACTTGTTAAAGCAAGCTAACCCATGGACATTAGCCGATAGCCTGTTACATCTGTTTGATGAGTTAACCCTGAATAAGATAAATATTGATATCGGTCAGGAACAATTTAGCCAACAACTGGCTGAATGGTATGCGAGCGATAAAGAGAAGACACATCATTACAGCGGGCTGCAACATGAGGCGCAACTGGTCTATCAACTCTGGCATGCCTGGCATGAGCAATTAGCGGCACAAGGATTATCCGATAGTGCGACCGCACAAATATTGTCATTAAATCAATCGTTGCAACAAACTCAATCGCATCAACAACTTCATCTGATCGGAATTGAACCGGTCTACACCACCCAGCTTCAATGGCTAAATAACCTGCTAAAAGCTGAACCGGGGCAAACGCACTTATGGTTACTCGGGCAGCCTGTTATGCCGCGAGATGACAGTCGTATTGATGATCGTTTATATAAAATCGCCGATAGCCTTTCGTATACTTTAACTGAAAATAAATCGGCCTCAGATTTTTCCCAAACCCTGGCCGCGATGTTTGCACGTACTCCACAGTTACAGATTCGAGCCAGTGAATTCGCTAAGTCACACCCTCACAGTCCGCTTCGAAACCGGTTATCGATCTATCGCTCGAACAGTGCAGAACAACAAACCCATGCCATTGACACCCAGATTCGAAAGTGGATCCTGGAAGGGAAACAACGCATTGCTGTGATCAGTGAAAATCGATTGCTGGCCCGCCGCTTGCGGGCCTTGCTCGAGCGCGCAGAAGTGCCACTCTATGATGCCGCAGGCTGGACACTGTCCACCACCCGCGCCGCCGCAAACATTGAATCATTACTGTTATGCATCGAAGAAGACTTTGAAAAAGACGCCCTGCTCGATCTACTCAAATCAGGCTTCGTAAAAAGTAACGAAGACAGTAAGTCCTTTAAGCAACTCATTTACCGACTTGAACATGACATCATTCAGAATGAACAAATCGCCAATAACCTCAGCCGTTACCAACAAGCCATCCTGAATCGCCAGGAGCGTTTAAAAGACATCTGGTCATTTTCACCATCACACCTGGTTGAATTACTGGATCACCTGAACTCTGCGACAACAAAATTACAAGGCTGCCTCAATCAGAACATTCAACAGCAAGAACTGCTTAACATATTGATCGAAACGATGGATGCTCTTGGGTTGAGCGACAGTTTTAAACAGGATCCAGCCGGGAATATGATCCTGACCGTGTTGCAGGACATGTTGCATGCAGCAAAAAAACAACCTTTGCGGTCAAACTGGTATCAGTTCCGGGCCTGGCTGGCACGTAACCTTGAACATCGTTATTTCCAACCCAGCTCATCGACACAAGGGGTACAGTTATTAAACCTGGCACAAGCCGAATTTCAGCACTTTGATGCGGTGATCGTGACCGGACTTGAACATGAAAGTTTCCCCGGCTCCCCGCCGGCATTAACTTTTTTTAATAATCAGGTACGCAAACAATTACAGCTTCCCGAACTCGAACAATTCCAGGCACAACGTTTGCGCCAATTCAATCAGGTTATAAACAGTGCAGACACTGTCTTGTTAACCTACCGTAAAGAACAAAATGGCGAAGCCATCCACGCCAGCCCATGGGTCGATGCCATCGAACAATTTCATATACTTGCCTATATTGACGATCTCTCTGCCGATGAATTAAGTGCAACTTTGAGCGCACAAAACACCCAGGTTATTCGTTGTGACACGAAGGCATTACCCGAAACCCAGCGGCAACCTAAACCCACTGTCCCTGAGACGTTAGTCCCGCAAACGATATCGGCCAGCAGTTACCAGCAACTCATTAATTGCCCGTATCAGTTTTATTCCGCTCATTGTTTAAAGTTGCGCCCACCGGAAGAAATACAACTGGCCTTATCAAAACGTGAATACGGCGAACGAGTACATTTGTGTTTACAGGCCTTTCATTCCGATGTGAGCTATTTGCCCGGCCCGTTCACTCAGGCTATAACCGAACAAACCCGTCCGCAAGCCGTTGAATTAATGTTGGCGATCACCCAACAGGTGTTTGACTACGATATAAAACAAAATTATTCACACCGGGGCTGGTATTACCAATGGACCGCAGTCATTCCAACCTACATCGACTGGCATATCAAAAACAAATCCCACGCCGTCATCAAGGATACCGAACAAAAACTAAAACGTGTCATTAGTGAAGAACTCAGCCTCAACGGGCGTATCGATCGCATCGACCTTGACGATGGTGAATTCGAAGTCATTGATTATAAAACCGGGGCCTTACCCAACAAAAAAGACGTGTTAAATGGCGAACAGGTACAACTCCCTTTTTATGCCCTGTTGGCGGATACCATGCTCGCCTCTGTTCAGTCGGTGGGGTATCTCGCACTCGGAAAAGACAAAAATTTCAAAGACATGTTTCCCCTCAAAGGTGACGAATTAAACGAACTGGCCGAATCTACCCTGCAACGATTAATCCACATCATCAATGAAATAAAACAAGGACAAGGTTTACCAGCATGGGAAAATGTCAAAGTATGCCAATATTGTGATATGTCCACTTTATGTCGCGAAGGGACCTGGCAATCCTAAATCTGT
This sequence comes from uncultured Ectothiorhodospiraceae bacterium, assembly GCA_947260005.1. Lineage (GTDB taxonomy): Bacteria > Pseudomonadota > Gammaproteobacteria > UBA6429 > Thiohalophilaceae > SZUA-24. The sequence continues at coordinate 2,092 of CAMYOL010000036.1, read as the reverse complement.
ATGAACACAACAAGGTTTATTTATAGATTCTTAGAAGGTATAAAGCACTATGAACGAATCAGAAAACATCTGGCATGAATACCATACCAAGTTAGCGGCTTTTATTAAAAAAAGAGTTAACGAAGATGACGCGGAAGATTTATTACAAGATGTATTCGTCAAGTTCCATAGTCGAATAGACACGCTTAATGAAAATACAAAACTGGAAAGCTGGTTGTATCAAATTACACGTAACACCATTATTGACTATTATCGATCTAAACGATCCATGGTCGAACTCCCAGAATGGCTCGAACAAGCCGATGCGGATAAAGATGTCGTCATCAGAAAAGAATTATCGTCATGCCTTGAACCCATGGTGAATAAATTACCCGATAAATATCGACAAGCGGTTCAATTATCGGAAATTGAAAACAAAACCCAAAATGAAGTCGCCGAAATCGCTGAAATCACCTTATCTGGAGCCAAATCCAGAGTGCAACGTGGCCGGGTATTACTCAAAGACATGCTCAATGCATGCTGTGAAATTGAAATAAATAATAATAATCAACTGATCTCCTACGAGAAAAAAGGACGTGATTGCGACTGCTGATATTTTTTTAAACTATTTTGCGTCCTTTTACCCCCTTCTCCGTCTATCCAGGTAGAACCACCCTTTCAACCTCAAAACAGGAGAATAAAATGAATCCATTAAGCCATGACGATATCCGTAAAGCGGTACGTGAGCAGTATGGTAAAGTTGCCAATAGCGGTATTTCGGTTGCCAGCTCGGCGGCGGCCTCATGCTGTGAACAATCCAGTCCAGATGCAAAAGCCACCTCGATTGAACTCGGCTATTCAAACACCGATGTGAATGATGTCCCGGATGGCGCCAACATGGGCTTAGGATGTGGTAATCCAAAGGCCATCGCGTCTTTGCAACAGGGTGAAACGGTTGTTGATTTAGGCAGTGGCGGTGGTTTTGATTGCTTTCTTGCCGCACAGGAAATTGGGCCATCGGGACAGGTTATCGGCGTTGATATGACGCCTGAAATGATCAGCAAAGCACGTAATAATGCACAGAAGACAGGTTATACAAATGTCGACTTTCGTCTTGGCGAAATAGAAAATCTACCCGTCGCGGATGCCCTTGTTGATGTGATCATTTCGAATTGTGTGATCAACTTATCACCGGAGAAAGAAAAAGTATTTCAGGAATCATATCGAATACTGAAACCCGGAGGACGACTAGCTATATCAGATGTCGTCACCACAGCCGAAATTCCGGAAAAACTAAAAGCCGATATGGCCTTGTTTACGGGTTGTATGTCTGGCGCATCATCCATTACTGAAATTGAAACCATGCTCAAGTCAACTGGCTTTGAAGCCATTTCGATCCAGGCAAAAGATGAGAGCAAGGAATTCATTCGTAACTGGGTGCCTGATAGCAAGCTGGATGATTATATTGTTTCGGTGACCATTGAGGCGATCAAACCCGATGCCTAAACATCAACTCGTTTAAGCTGATGGCCAAAAGCAGTTTCGTTTCGATATACCGCTTTTGGCCGTCGCTAACATTCAGCACAGTAAATAATTAGCGGGTGCTACTCGGATTTCATCTGACAACGTTATAAATACCTTTAGACATGAACGGACCGGAGTGGTAACACAGATTTAATAAAACAAAAGTACAAGCACATATACAACATGAGCACAGACTCTCCAATGCCGACATTGCTACCACTCTCAGTCAAAAGAAAAAACAACGATAATCTATCTAATAATGTCCTGTCAGCTCTCGTTTTCATCCTCAAGTAATTTATAAGGAGTTCCTAACCAATTGAATCTTGGATGATTTATAGAGATTGTAATATCTGCCTGGAATGATATAAGGAATTAATTCCGGCTTTCGTGATTTCAATGATAACTAAAAATAGATCTAAGCATCTGATATAGTAAAGGAATGTTAAAAAGAAACAGAATGATATGTGGAATAAATTCCATATATTCAGATGTTATATTTTTAAGAGTGGTTTAAAAAATAGGAGTTAGATGAGTAATAAAAATCCTCCACAAGATTTTACTGGCTTATGGGTATATGAATGCCCAACCG
>CAMYOL010000035.1 GCA_947260005.1 uncultured Ectothiorhodospiraceae bacterium | reverse complement strand
GATTAATGGAGGTTGATTGATCAGCGCACGAGCAATGGCGACACGTTGTTTTTCACCACCTGATAAGGTTGACGGCAAAGCATTGCGGCGTTTTTCCAGGCCCAGTTTTTCAATTAATTGATCTGCACGTAACTTTGCATTACTTAATTGTTCAGGAATTAATTGCGCCGGAAATAAAATGTTTTCCCGAACCGTTAGCGCCTCTAATAAATTAAACGACTGAAATATAAAACCGATTTTTGTTGCACGAATATGGGGCAAAATCGATTCATTGGTTTTAGATATATCGACACCGTCAATACTAATTTGTCCTGTAGTCGGTCGTAACAATCCACCGAGCATTGATAATAACGTGGTTTTGCCAGAGCCCGAGGGCCCCATGATCAAAACAAGTTCCCCTTGTGTTATGGCAAGAGATACATTATTGACCGCCGTCACTTTCACATTACCACTCCCGAAGGATTTTGTTAACTGACTGGCTTTTAAGATAAGTTTCTTTTCCATTTTTATGCCTTAAATACGGTTAATGGATCGACGTTGGCAACTATCCTTACCGGCACTAGCGAGGCAATTATCGCAACAATCATGGCTATGACACTCATTCGAATCAAGGCCGTCATGGTGACCGTTAAGGTGATCTGAGGTACAAGGGTAGATAAAAATGGAAGCAATAAGATAGAAATTAATAAAGCCAGCACCAACGCTAATCCGGTTATGATAAAAGTTTGAAATAATACGACAAGGTAAAGTGATCGATTTTTGTAACCTAATGCCTTGGCAATGGCCAATTCCTGTTTACGTCTGGCAACTTGAGAATAAACCGTAAAGGCAATAATCATTGCCGCCAATACTGAACCAATAATCGTCATAAACGAAACAATCTCAACTCCCATCAACATGGCGATTTGAAAGTCATTTTTAATAAAACGATCTTGTGTAATCGAAGATACTTTATCGACTTGTTGTTCGATACGGTTGGCCAAATCATTCACATCTTGATCGGGTTCGGCATCAACCAAGATAAAACTAACGGTACCACTGGATGAAACTAGATCTTCAAGATCAGAAAAATTAACAAATACGATTGAGTTGGCCATTGAAAAGGTTTCATCGGAAAATCCAACTACGGTAAATTCCTTATCTGCAATTGTTGATTTATCGCCAAGTTTAACATTCGTCATTCTCGACAGGATGTTCGGTAATACGATCTCGCCAGGCCCCGGAATAGCGTTTCCACTACTCATCATCCAGGGACCCGCGCGTTGATTGTTAGGTAGCAAACCAATAACATATGAAAACCAGTTCTGACCGCCAGACCTTACCACGGTATTAACATATAAAATTGGTGTTACCTGTTTGACCCCTGGTATTTCAGCTATTCGCTTTGCCTTCCAATCCCAGACAAAACTGGTGGCCATGTGCATATTGCTTACACCTTTTTGCATGACCCAGACATCTGGGTTAATATTACGAGCGTAGGCAACAATTTGATTCGATTCACCTACGAATGCAGCATCCATCACAACCACCAGAACGAATGCAAAGGCGACTCCCGATGAGCTAGTAATAACTGAGCCCTTTTGTCGCCATAGTGTCTTTATAATCCATCGAAACATAGCTATTCCACTTGAAATGCGATCACAGGATCGGTGTCAGCGATCATGCGAAGGGGTAATAAACTACCCATTACCGTCATAAATGAAACGCCTGCCAATACTTTTAACAAACCATCAAAATCAGTCATATGTATCAGATACACAGGCATATTTAATTCAATTACTTTGCCTGTAAGGTATGCTAATAACACACCAAAAGGATAGGCAAACAAAACTAACAAAAATGTTTGTGCCATAACGCCGGATGCGATACGGGATAATTTAAAACCAAGTGCCTTCATAACCGCAAAGTTCCTTCTTCTCAGGCTAACATCGGAATATATAATTAATCCAATCACCAACATGCCGATCACATAAGAAATTATAATTAAAACATTCATGATTGGGCCAAACAACTCTTCGCCAAGTTCCTTATCATGTTGTGCCAGTATTTCCGGCAAAAATACATCCACGGCCGAAACTTGTTGTTCAATACGATTTGAAACCACGGTTGAATCCTCGCCCTTTTTTAACTCTACTATTAGAAAACTTAGCAAAGGAAAGGTACTGATATCGGGTGCAATTTCTGACTCTAAGAATAAATCAATCATGCCATCGTACGACACATAGGCAAATGAGCTAAATAATGCTGAGCTACCACTGGTGACCCCAGAAATACTAAACTCAAAATCAGAGATCACTAATGGATCACCCGGTTTAAGGTTAAAACGTTTGCTTAAACCAATATCGACAACAATATCGTGTGCATGCTGGATCGGATTCCCTTCAATTAAGTGTGTTGGCCCGCCGAGCGAGTCATAAACCAGGAGCAACAAGGGACTTTTATTGCCTTCTGGACCATAGATAGCCCAAAAACCAGTGATAGGATGCGCCTCTTTTACGCCTTTTACGGCTTCAACTTCGCTGCGGGTAAGCTGTGGCAAAGAGGAACGTACGGCTAAAAAATTGGATATACCACTTTGGGTAAGGATCAGCTGCCCACCACGATCGAGGACCACGGATTCAGACTGCACATACAGGCCTTGCTCAAAACCTCGTAAGACTAAAATCATGGCAATGGCCGCGCTGATAGCAAAGGCGGTTAAAGTGGAGCGACTCGAATCATGTCTTATTTGTTTTAGTGCCAGCTGCCACATATTAACTCTCAATTAATTAAAAGAAATAAATCAGGCCAATTTGGATAAAATCATCCTGCCGTAGATAATAAAATGGATCGTTTACGGAAAAATTAGAGAACAAAATACCTTCTACTTTCAATTTTAGGTGATTTGTCAAGCGACGGCTTGTCTCAAGGCTGTAGATACGTGCATAACTTTGACGATCTATAATCACACTTAACAAGAACTCTGTCCCATGCTCATCATTGGGTGTTAATCTTGCACCTAACATCACATCGTCATTAAAAGGCGTTGATGCATTGCTACCTCGGTCATCATATAGATATTCTGAAACAACACCAAAGTTAACTCTGGATTCATTTATATTATAGAAGGTATATTCAATTCCAACGGTATAGGCGAAAAAGTCTATTTCATGGGTATCACGTTTAATGGCCTCTAGTTTCCACAGCCAGGCATCGTTGACACCTTGAATGTCGATACCAAACTGGTACATCAATTCATAATACGGTAATAATATAGGTTCGTTAGCGCTATTAAGAGCAGGCACGAGTCGTGGCTCACGATTGGTACCGTTAAAATAAGACAGGCCAATATCCCAACCCGATAACATTTTCGACCAACGCAGTGCTATATCGATATGCTTTTCACGTTTTGAATCTTCATACAATGCGGGCTCATTCGTGTCAACTCGAGGTATTGTTCGTAAACGACCCTCTTCTCCTGGAAAGGTTCGTTCACGAAAATAAGGTAAGAGATAGAGTTCCACATCACCCCAATCCGATAATATAGTCGAAGCAATCATAGGTTGCCCGAGCTTATCTTCACCATCCGGGTATTCAACCAAATCGGTTTGATTAATTACATCTACTAAATGCTGTGATTCGACGGTTCCCCAAAAGATTTTTCGAATACCCGCAGACATCTCAAAGCGTTCTCCAACATATAACCAATAAAACTCTCGTAAATCTGCGTGCGAACGATTGCTGTCATGTTGATCCCATCGGTAAAAAGGTGCGAATGTTAGTGATTGATGGTTATCATCCCAGTCATGATAAAATTCAGGGTTGATGACAGCTGATGTATAGCTGTTGTGTTGCGTTGGGACAAGTGGAGGTTCAAAAAAATAGCGATACTCAATTTCTGTTGTACCCCTCACTTCCAGTGCCTGAGCGGTGGTCGATATTAAGCACAATGATATAATTATATTATACTTCATGTGCGGTTCACTCAACGGATCCTTTTCAAGCTCATTGGGTTGAAATCTGCATCCCTTAATGGTTGGCGAAACCTGTAATTTCTCCAGTCGAGTACAGACGTTTTTCCACTTTGATGGTTTTTCATTTTCATTTCATGCGGAAACCAATATTGATCAAGATGATTTACGAAGTTCTTAAAATAGAGCGTCTTTATCTTTTCATTTTTTTTGTTGTAATAATCTATTTTTAAAGCGATATAGCGTGCTTTTTCCACCCAAACACGTTGTCGGCTATATCCGGAATGGTTGTTTTTTGGGAAACGGTCAAGAACAAAACAGGCTACACCATTGAGCTTAACTTCTGATATATATTTATAAGTATACTTTTTGACTTCGTAGGAAGAAAGATCTTCATAGCTGAACTCACTGCCCATGAAGGGAGCTACTTTACTTCGCGGAGAGATCCGCTTAACACGTTTTAGAGAGGGTAAATAAAGCCATTGATCATCGTCTTCATCGATATGAGTATGACTTAAAAATATCGTCCCCTTTACATCTGCAGGAGAATTGAAGATAGCCAATGATTGTTCACCGTCCTCCTTCATTTCACGATTAATGATGCGCAAGTCTCTGGTTTTTTCTTTACCCGAAACGCTAATAAGCACCATTTTCATATCCGCACTGTAATTCTGGTATCCCTTTTCGCGCACCTTCATTTCTTTGGCGATGGCCAACCCTCTATTATCTCCCGTATTGCCCTCAGAATTGGCCCAACAAGCTGGAGTAAGACTTGTTGATACTACAAGGATTAAAGTAGACCGTATATTAGAATGGCTCTTGCTTCGTATCAGGTAAGCGAAAAACTTTGCATAAATAATAATATATTTGGATATGTTTTTATTCATTTATAATGGCCTCATAGTCAATTATGCCATGTGGCATGCTCGTATACTCCAGATCCAGACGTATTGGTCTGCGATCATAATTTGAATGTCTTATAATCACGAACAGGCCACACAAAAAAAGGCGAACCAGATTTCTGACCAACACCAACTGCACCCTTATCCAGATACAAGGCCCATGCCCACTTTGGATCAATGACACTCGTTGCAGAAGACCAATAAGCATCACGTAGCGCAGTCAATCACATAACCCTCTACGCTATAGCATCTATCTTGCTCAGCCCAAAGACAAGCCTGATTCCGATAAGTAATCGTTTCCAGCATTTTTTCAGATCTTTCAAATCTATCCAGAATATATATCCGGATGATAACCTTGTCCTTTTATAATCTCGATAATCTTCATCGGCAGATTATGATGCGCTTCAAACTCTATTAGGAATTCATGGGGTGATTTGCTGCTAACCTCCACGTCTGTCACATTTGGAGTATCCAGAAGCAATTGTTTTAAACTATTCAATTGTTCTACATTAAGATCGTCCTCAATATACAACTGTACAGTATTCATAATGTTCTCCCTTCAATGATGAGAATGTGTATTCGAGCTGTGTTCAAGATTATCTAAAGCCGTCTCTTCAATATAATGAATAAACGCTCTTTTTAATACTGCACCCAATCCCGAAGAAACCTTGTTTCCGATCTTTTCTAGTTTTTCTTCAATTTGCCGAGTTGTCGCTTCCAATAAATCATATACAATATGAACTCTATCTCCATTAATCCCCACCTCTTTAATTCCCATCATTTCGTGGAGTTCACGGTTAATTCTCTCAGCAACCTCATCTGTTACGGGTTGCTCAAGTTTTAAAACTCGACATTTGAGGATAGTTTCTCCGTGTTGTTTAGGGGACGGAATACCCCTAGCACCAATATAAAGATGGACATTCATTGAGAATCGATCTCGGCATTGTTCTGAACAAAAATAGAATGTTCTACCCTGGTACTCAGTGGCAATGCTGTCAATATTGTTCTCGACGCCCATATGACAAACGGGGCAACGAAATGATTTTCTTAATGTCATATCTGCTTATCCTTGTAGGCATATTATATTTATCGATCACTACCCATTCGACACCAGACACATTCACAATCCACATGGTGACACGCCGAATCATTACGCAAGCTTTTTATTCTGAGTTTCGCCCAGGGGTATAACAGCTTTTTGATAAACATGGGATTATATTGTCGATGTAAAAAATGGCGCACATCCGGGTGTCGAGAAACGTATTTTAAAAACCATTTAGAGCCAAAATGGTAAAAATCATTATATAACACACGATTAACAACGGAGACTTCCAATAAACTTTTGTATTTTGAAAACCACATTGCGCTGCATTTCGCTCCAGTCAAGATGCTCTTAGCAGCCAATATGCCCGAATTAATTGCGTAGCGCATACCAAAACCCCATAAGGTATCTTGAAAACCAGCTTGTTCACCAATAACCGGCCTGTTACCAGAACAAATTTGTGTTGGAATATAGAAATTCCCTACACCACCGTGCGCAACAGGTTTTTTCATTTCCAGGTCAACCAGTCTTTGGAACGCGGTGACGGTTCGTTGTACATAACGTTGTTCATGTTTAAAATCATTAAACATGCAACTTTTAACTGTCCCTTTTCCATTCCAAATTAGAAGATAAGCATATCCACCGGGGGCAAGTTCATCGTCACAAATCACCCAATAACCATCTTCCATATCTGTTTCGAAATGATAGCCAACGGCAATCGCGTCTGCCGCCTTTGGGCCGGTGGCTAATATTGCTGGATAAGGTAGTTGTTTTACACGACTGTTAAAGCGTACTTCTACACCGAGTTGTTGTGCTTGCTTCAGTAGGGCGTGATCGAGTGAACCAACGTTGGGCCCACGCTCTACCATATAAAAGATAGGGAACTCACTACGAATAGGATGTTTATGCCCTGTCCGGTCAAATGTCATGCCTTGTTTACACGGCAAATAATCAAAATCCGTTGTGATGCCCATATCATCCAGTTCTTGTAATACATCCTGTTTAGTCGTCCAGTTCTCCAACCCTTGAAGGTCACGCTTAAATCGCCAACCAACATTCGGTTTAGCTTCATGGACAACCACTTTTTTCCCGGCGCGAACCAATGTGATGGCGGAAACCAACCCAGCTGGTCCGGCACCTGCAATTTGAATGGTATCATTATCTTGAATAGACATTATCAACCTATTTAATTTATTTTTATTCGCTACAAAAGCACGATGGATGCCGATAATGAACCGTACTATAGTAGTCGACCATTTTTTCAATTAATTCCTTCGGGTCGTTTTCATAAATAACCTCGGCGCCGGTTTGTTTTTTAAATGATGTGACCAGATTCGGTAATTGTTCGGTAATACCACCGCTCCCTTCGAGCACACCAATCAATTTTCCTTCATCGTAAGCAATGGCAAACTCGCCGAGTGTTCCTGATTGGCCGCCAACAATGATCACCATGTCGCTAGAACGGATATTGGTCACCTCCCTGCCCATAAGACCACTTCCTGTATAAATAATGACATCATAAACATCCGATGGTGAATGATACTTATGTACATGTTCGTCAAGGCTTAATGCCGGCGATATGCCGATTGACATGCCGCCGTTGTCACGGGCACCACGTGCACACTCATAGGGTAATCCTGGACAGGCGCCAGTAATCAAAACATAATGTTTTTGAGCCAGTGCGCAGCCTAAACCGTAGGCTGTGGTTTTTATACCATCTGGTTCTCCATGATCAGCTGAGCCCATAACACCTACGGTTAGATGCATACCCGGTGTATTATTGATGTATTTTTGTGGCTGCAAGAGAAATTTTTCTTTGCAATCATTTGAACAAAAATAATATTTACTTCCGCCATGATCGATCATCGCAGCAGCAGCATTCTGTTTTATAGGCATCAGGCAAACAGGATCATAAATCATATTTTATTCTCGATCATCGCATTTAAATCAGTTCTGCATCAGGTATGAGCAATATCATACTCAAAATACACTTCTATCGGCTTATGGGCTTTGTCAGGTATAATTTTAATGTCGATTCGGTAAGGCCCTGCTGTTTTTAACGAAAAATAATTCCCATACATAAATTTTCCGTTCATTTCCATACCTTCTAATTTCTTGAATGCATCGGGACCAACCCCGATACGATTATTAACACGAACAAGCACCGTTGCATTATTCACACGCTCGCCTTTTTGACTATCAAAGAGGGCGATAGCAATATGATAACGATGTTGTCCTGTGGGTAATCCGCCATGCATGGAACCCGATTTATGTCCTTCAACCATTTCAGCAGGAAGGAGGCCGATATAGATCGCTAACCCATCTTTAATTTGATAACGAGGCAAGGTTGACGGGGCGCTTGCTTGAGCAATGGACATAAAAAGAAAAAAACTCCATGCCGATATGAATTTTATTTTGGAGCAGAACAGTATAGCCATAACCTATCTCCTTGAATGTATGTTATTGAGTTTCGGGTATCGGACAACAGGTACTTTCATCGCCAAATTCTTCGTCAGGTATTTCCCCGTTCCGCCAACTTACTAATGTTGTATTCAAAGCATCCGACAATGCCTGGGGTGATAAAAAACCATAAAACCGCAATAGCCGTTGATTATCTTGCGTAATCAATATATTTGCTGGCACTAGCGTTATACCAAGCTGTTTAGCTAATTTCGGTTGTGCCACCTGATCCACAAGTACAGGGATAAAATTGCTTT
>CAMYOL010000034.1 GCA_947260005.1 uncultured Ectothiorhodospiraceae bacterium | reverse complement strand
GGGTGTCTTATATTGTTTAAGTTGATCCAGAATTTCCTGATAAGTCATCCATTGCCCGCCCTGGAAGGCATATTCCGTATCACAATATTGACAACGCAACGGACACCCCGTTAGCCGAATAAAGATCGTCGGTAGACCAATAGTGCGGGATTCACCTTGAACAGAATAAAATATTTCTGTAATGCGTAGGCGTTCGTTCGTTGTTGAGGGTTGTGTCTTCACAGCGTAATAATAACGCGTTCTTTATACGCTGTTAATTACAGAAAGACCGATTATTGTTTCAGGCGTATTTTTTTGATCAGGTTCTGTGCCTGGCCAGCCTCAGTGGTTCCCGGATAATTTTTCGTTAACTGCTTCAGAGTCGCTTCAGCCTGTTTGAAATTTTTTAACTCGTACTGGCTATAACCAATCTTAAGCATGGCTTCCGCTAGTTTGGGACTGTTTGGATAATTATCGATGAGTTTTTGATAATCCGTGATCGCTTTTTTAAAATTTCGTTGGGCATAATTCGCTTCGCCTATCCAGTATTGAGCAATATGCGCGTAGCGACCTTTAGGAAATTGTTTAATAAATCCATTAAAAGCCGTTACTGCCTGTTCGTAACGGAGCTCACGCAGTAAATCAAAGGCTTTTTGATAGGCTTTTTGTTCCGCAGCAAAATCCGTTTTTCCAGTTCCTGCGGAAGGTTTAGTTGTTTTTGTGGACGATGCAGCCGCTGCACCTGCCGTTACAGCCACACCCGAGCCTGTCGTTGCTGATTTTGAACCGGAACTGGTTCCACCAGCTGCCCCCGGGCCTGGACCATTGCGTTCAAGTAGAAGTAATCTTCGATCGATATCAACATAGAGATCACGCTGTCGTTGCTTAATTTCATCAAGCTGATGAGTATGTAATTCCAGCTCACCTCTTAAGATTTGCAATTCAGATTGCAGATTCTCGATTTTCACCAGCATATCGACAAGTCCCTGGCTTTCAAGAATACGTTCCAGACGTTGCAAACGTTCTTCTGTCGATAGTTTACGTGTCGTGCTACTTGAATTTGTGTTTGCAACCGGTATAGAACTGGTCGCATCATCCGGCCGTGAACGCAAATGAACGTCGCGCGCTGAAACTAATTGCACTTCAACAAGCAACACACACAATAAACTAACTGACAAAAGAATCTGTTTCATAATATCTCTAATTTTGTAACCGTATAAGAATTAGTGGCTCGGGTATAATATCTCAACACGGCGATTTTGGCTCCAGGCTGATTCATCATGACCAATGGCAATCGGGCGTTCTTCACCAAAGCTGACGACATCAATTTGTGAACTGGACACACCCTGTAAGGTCATGAGTTGTTTAACTGCATTCGCTCGGCGCTCGCCTAACGCAATATTATATTCACGCGTACCACGCTCATCGGCATGTCCTTCTAATACGACTTTCTCACCCGAATTCGCTGATAAGTATTCAGCATGAGCAATGATAATATCACGATCTTCTGGTTTAATACTGTAGCTATCAAATTCGAAATAAACGACGCGTTTTGACAACGGATTAGAAGGATCATCAAAAGGATTACTCTGAATGGGGGTCTGATCCTGTGCAGAATCACGAGTATCCGTGGTTGCATCCTGTTGCCCGCTATCTTCGGGTGGCTTTTCAGATGTTGAACTACAAGCAACGCCAAATGACGCAAGTAAACCAATAATAAGCAGTTTGTTCCGTATTACCATGATGATACTCCTTTAATCCATTTGTTATGAGTTTTAATCTTGTTTATAGGGTGACCACGCGGGTTCGCGCACGTCACCTTGTTGCAATCTTAGTTTATGACTAGCTCGACCATCCGATGATACCACCGCTAACACGCCCCGACCTTTCGCTTGTCCCGCATAAATTAACATGCCTCCGTTAGGAGCGAAACCAGGGGATTCATCTAAATGTCCGTCGGTCAAAATCGACAATTGATCGGCCTCTAAATCCAGCACAGCAATTCGATATTGCCCGCCAATGTTATGTACCATCGCAACACGTTTACCGTCGGGCGATACCGAGCCACGTAAATTCTCTTTTCCATCAAAGGTAAGCCGTTGTGCCCGACCAACTCCACCACGACTATCAATCGACTGTCGATAAATCTGCGGCTTGCCACCTCGATCTGAAGTAAAGATCAAACTACGTCCATCAGGAAACCAGGCTGGCTCAATATCAACACCATTACTACGCGTCACTCTGTGCAACTTACGCGTATTTAAATCCATGATATAGATCTCGGCATTTCCATCTTTTGATAGCGACATTGCCATACGCCGGCCATCAGGCGACCAGGCCGGTGACAGATTCGATCCCTTAAAATCAGTCAGTCGTTGGGTATGCCGGTTAAATATATTCTGCACATAAATTTGCGGGCGCCCGGTCGCATACGACACATAGGCTAATTTTTTACCATCAGGCGACCATGACGGGCGCACAATGGGCATACTTGATTCAAATAATATTTGCTCATTATACCCATCAGAATCTGAAATCGCTAAACGATAGCGATTTTGCCCTTTTCGATCTTTCGTTACTGTGATGTAGGCCAAATATGTATCAAAAGCACCACGCTCTCCGGTGATCGCTTCGTAAATCAAATCACTAATATGATGAGATAAACGTCGTAATTGTTTTTTCTTCGCCTGAAAGCTGTGCCCGGTTACCTGTGTACCCTTCTCAACATCCAGTAATTGAAATTGAATCTGATATGAATCACGCCCAATCGATTGTAGCTTTCCAATCACGACATATTTCATTTTCGAATTACGCCAGGTCGCATAATTTACCTCACTGGATGAGTGAGGTGTTTCAATCATATCACTTTCCTTCATGGGCGCAAATTGACCACTACGCTTTAAATCAGCACTAATCACATCCGTCATATTAAGTGGAATCCTGGATGGACTACGCCATTCAAATGGCACCACGGCGATACGCGTCGCATTATCAAGCCACAAGGTAATATCGATGGTAAGTTCTGCACGTGCAGGCATGCTGATGGTAAACAAGCTCACTAGCACAAGGACACAGCTTAATTTAATCTTTTTAATACTCATTTTAGGTTTTTTTATCCGCTCTCATTGGTAATCTTAAATCTCGAAAGGTATCAAACAATCCTTCTTCTGCCGGCGGTAATGGTAATGGAGAAGCCCTTTTAACCGCAGCCTGTACTGATTTATCATAAACCGCATCACCGCTACTCTTCGACAACTGTACATCAATAACCTCACCCGTTGGAATCAGCTTAACACGCAATTCACTCACCAGACCTTTGCTGACTGCCGGTGGCTTTATCCAGTGCTGATATACTTTTAGCTCGATCAAGTTCATATATTTATCTATGATGGTCTGACGCTTCTTTAGTTCCGCCTGCCGAAGCGCTGCCGCTTCCTGCTCTTTTTTCATAATGGCTGCTTCAGCGAGCATTTTCTCTTTTAACTCTTTTTCCTTTTGTGCTCGATCCTGCTTTTCTTCTCTCGCCTTTCGCTCACGCTCTTTTTTCTCTTTGCGTTTTTTTTCTTTTTCTTTTTTTTCCAGCAATGCTATGCGTTGTTTTTCTTTTTTTTGTTTGGCCAGACGTTCTTCTTGTTCTTTTTTTAATTTTTTCTCTTCTACTTTACGCTTTTTATCTAATTCTTTTTTACGTTTTACTTCAAGATTATCTCGTTTTTTTAACTTATCGAGTTCTTTTTTAACCGCACGTTCATCAATCATGGTGACTTCAACAGTCTTGGGTGAGGCGGTTGAAGCACGCTGCTTGGATTTAAAATGGAAACCCACTCCAAACAATACGATAAAGAACAAATGCACAATAATCGCACCCACTAAAAATCGAGGGTTCTTTTTAAAAATTTCCAGCATTTTATCTCATTCCGCAATAGAGCATTAATCGTATTAACGTCGTTTAGTCGGTTTGGTTATTAAACTAAAATTCTCTATCCCAGCATTATTCAATATCGACATTGCGTTTATAACTTTACCATAATCAGCATTAACATCCCCCTGAATCAAGATCGGGACTTTCGGGTGCTTGTTACGCTTGGCCATCACCATTTTAACCAATTTTTTTGCTTTCATCGATTTGTGTGGTGTTTCACCCAGGTTTACATATAAACGACCTTTCTCATCGACTGAAACGACGATGGGTTTGGTTTTGGTTTTTTTAACCGGTTTGGCACTCGCTTCGGGCAATTTTACTTTGTACCCTTCTGCCAGCATCGGGGTAGTGACCATAAAAATGACCAACAAGACCAGCATGACATCAATATAAGGCACGACATTAATCTCCGCCATTTTGCGCTTTTGAAATCGATTACTACTTTGATGTTGAGGCATAATAACGTTCTCTTTAGCTAATCCGGGTTAGGCTCTTGCCTGGCGTTGCAATACAGTCGAGAATTCTTCGACAAAGTTGTCATATCGATTCATCACTCTCTCCAAATCACTGGCAAAACGGTTATAGGCAATCACCGCTGGAATCGCTGCAAATAAACCAATGGCAGTGGCAATTAATGCCTCTGCAATACCTGGAGCAACATCGCTGATCGCTGACGAAGCGCCAAGACTACGAAACGAATTCATAATGCCCCACACGGTTCCGAATAAACCAATGTAAGGACTGGTCGAACCAGCGGTGGCTAAAAAGGATAAATGGTGTTCTAAATGTTCGTACTCGCGATTCAAGGAAACTCGCATCGCCCTTTGCGCCCCATGCACGATCGCCATCGCATCGAGACCTTGTTGCTTTCGTAAATGAACATACTCACGAAAACCAGATTCGAAAATGGCTTCAAGCCCGGTGAGCCGATCTCGATCACGCCGTGCCGAGATCTTTTTGTACATTTCACTAAGATCGGCACCAGACCAAAACCGACGCTCAAATTGGAGCACATCTTTACGCGCGCGTTTCAGAATCGAGCGTTTGTATAGAATAATTGTCCATGAATACATTGATACCAAAACCAATAGGATCATCACAACCTGGACAACCAGACTCGCTTCCAGCACCATGTTAATGATGGATAAATCTGCTGTTGTTTCAGCTATATTTTCCACTACGACTCCTTTGTCTTTATTATATTTGTATTAGATTTTGAATTTGAGCGGGAATGGGACAGGGGCTAAAGTCGCTTGTCGTCAAGCTGACAATTTTAACTTTTCCCTGACACAACACACCTGGTTCATTTTCTTTTTTTACATCTTGCTCGAGCAGCATGCTAGCACCGCGCAAGGTCGTCATTTTTACCGTCACAATTAAATTGTCGTTAAATCGAGCCGGTAAATAATATTCTATATTTAAACTACGTACGACAAATAGGACACCTTGTTTGTCTTTCAGTTCATCCTGTTCAAAGCCCAATGCTCGTAACCATTCGGTCCGTGCTCTTTCCATGAAGTTTAAATAATTCGAATGATAAACAACACCACCCGCATCCGTGTCTTCGTAGTAAACTCGTACTGGCCATGCGAACTCGGTCACGATTTAACAATTCTTGTTCTGAAAGAAATAAGGTTGATTCTCTATTTACCTATCCGTATCAAATAAATCGAGTGCCGCCTGAGATTGGACTCCTGGCCTGGAATCACTGGATTCAACCGATGTGGTCCCGGTCGGTTCAATTGGTTTGGCTTTCAAACCAAAATGGTGCATGGCATGTGATGTCACGACCCGGCCTCGCGGGGTTCGCATCATAAAACCCTGTTGTATCAAAAAGGGTTCAATCACATCCTCAATCGTATCACGCTCTTCACCAATTGCAGCCGCCAGGTTATCGACTCCAACCGGGCCACCTTCAAATTTTTCGATAATGGTTAAAAGAAGCTTTCTATCCAATAAATCAAAACCGCACACATCCACGTCTAATAAATCTAAAGCATGTTGTGCAATGGCTTGAGTTATGTTTCCATCGCCTTTTACTTCCGCAAAATCTCGCACCCGGCGTAGCAGACGATTGGTGATTCGAGGTGTACCCCTGGAACGTTTCGCGATTTCGGTCGCACCTTCATGATCGATATGTACGTCTAATATTTTGGCTGAGCGTTTGACGATCGTCACCAAATCCTCAGTTGAATAAAACTCGAGTCTTTGAACGATACCAAATCGATCACGTAATGGAGAGGTCAGCAAACCTGCCCGAGTGGTTGCGCCAACCAAAGTAAAGGGTGGGAGATCCAGTTTTATTGATCGAGCGGCCGGGCCATCACCTATCATGATATCGATTTGGTAATCTTCCATTGCCGGATATAGAATCTCTTCCACAACCGATGATAAACGGTGAATCTCATCGATAAATAAAACATCATTGGGTTCCAGATTCGTGAGTAGCGCGGCTAAATCACCGGGACGTTCCAGAACCGGTCCCGAAGTGTGTTTAAGGTTCACATTCATTTCATTGGCAATAATATGCGATAAGGTTGTTTTACCCAGGCCAGGGGGACCAAAGATCAAAACATGATCCAATGCATCTTGTCGATTTCGAGCCGCCTGAATAAAAATTTCCATCTGCTCAATAACAGCCGGCTGACCGACATAATCTTTTAATTTAATCGGGCGCATGGCACGATCAAGCACCTCGTCGCCCTTTTGATTTTCAGCGGATATTAAACGGGGATCATCTTTCCTGGATTCATCTTTCCTGGATTCATCTTTCATAGTCATTTCCTGATTTAGCCCGCCGTGGCTGCAATTTTTAAGGCAGATTTGATCATTGCCTCACTATTTAATCCATTGAGGTCGACATGCTGTAATAAACGCGAGGCCTCCTGTGGTTTATAACCTAACGAAACCAGGCCGCTAATTGCATCTTGCATGGCATTATTGTCAGTAGCCGTACCGGGTTTATTGCCCGTAACCGATTGAGTGATGGCACTAATGTTCATGTCTTTTAAGCGATCACGCATTTCAATAATTAAACGTTCTGCTGTCTTTTTTCCAACTCCAGGCAGTTGTGTTAAACCAGCGGTGTCTTTTTCCTGCACACAACGAACAAATCCATCGGCACTCATACCCGAAAGAATACCCAGCGCCAGTTTGGCACCAACACTGTTCACCTTGATTAAATGGCGAAACAGTTGGCGTTCTTGCTCAGATATAAAACCACATAATACATGCGCATCTTCCCGCACGATTAAATGCGTGTGTAAGGTAATCTGTTCACCAAGCGCCGGACAGGAGGCCAGGGTGGATGCTGGGGCTTCGATTTCATAACCCACACCTTGCACGTCGACGAGTAAAAATGGCGGTTGCTTGTCGATTAATTTTCCACAAATTCGACCAATCATAATGATTTCCAACGTCGACGACGTGACGTTCTTATCGCGGGTAAATGGATTTTCAGATCACGACTGTGCCCATGGCAAAGCGCCACAGCCAAAGCATCGGCGGCATCGGCTTGAGGTGATTTGTTAAGCCCTAAAATGGCTTTGACCATGTGCTGTACTTGTTGCTTCGCCGCATTACCTCGGCCCACGACCGACTTTTTAATCTCAGCCGGAGAATATTCATGGACGGCTATAGATTGTAATGCAACAGTAGTAATAGCAGCACCACGAGCCTGCCCAAGCTTTAATGCCGAATCAACATTGCGATGCACAAACACACTTTCGATTGCCATTTCCTGGGGGGCGTGTTGCTCAATAAGGGCTGCGAGTTCGATGTGGATATGTTTGAGTCGTTCGGCGAGGGTCGGTTGTTGTGCCTTAATGCATCCGTGAGCGATGCAAACTGACCGGTTGGTATGCACCTCAACGATGCCAAAGCCGGTAATTCGTGAACCTGGGTCAATACCGAGTATGCGAATCATATCGTGACCGTCATTACCTCTTACCTGTTTTAAAATTCTATTTTTAAACTTAAGCTAAATTCGCCAAAACCTCTTCAGAAAAATCAGCATTTGTATAGACATTTTGCACATCGTCCAGATCTTCGAGCATGTCAACCAGACGAATCACCTTCTCCGCATCATCCTGTTCAAGGGTCACGTCCGTTGACGCCTGCATGGTGACTTCAGCGGAATCAGGCTTTAGACCACTGGCCTCAATCGCTTCACGCACTGTGACAAAATCTTCCGGGTTCGTCCAGACATCAATACTGCCATCTTCATTGGTCAACACATCATCGGCACCCGCTTCGAGCGCCGCATCCAGTACCTGCTCTTCATCGTTACCAGGGGCAAAGCTGATAATGCCACGTTTAGTGAATAAATACGCGACTGAACCATCGGTACCTAAATTGCCACCTGACTTTGTGAAAGCGTGGCGCACTTCAGACACTGTTCGGTTCCGGTTATCGGTCAGACAGTCCACCATAACGGCAACACCATTGGGGCCATAACCTTCATAACGAATTTCATCATAATTTTCACCATCCTGAGCACCCGCCCCACGTTTAATCGCATTTTCGACGGTGTCCTTTTTCATATTGGCACCGAGGGCTTTTTGTACCGCATCACGGAGACGGGGATTTGAATCCGCATCAGGGCCACCCATCCGGCTAGCCACCACGATTTCACGAATCAGTTTGGTGAATATCTTGCCTCGTTTGGCATCCTGGGCCGCTTTTTTATGCTTAATATTTGCCCATTTACTATGTCCAGCCATAACTACCTCTTTATCTATCAATAGGCGAAGTTTAACACCCTCCTACTGAGGACAAAACGGCAGATCGAAATTAGTCTGGTCGAAATAAATCGGGATTAGGCTAAATCCAGATAGAAATCATTTGAAGATGGGCGCTCGCTCAATCGTTGTCTGGGAGATAAATCGCCGTTTCGGCTAATTCACCCGTACCACTATCAAAGATGAATTTGTGTTTGCCGACCTGAACAACATCTCCATGTTTGAGTAGTTGGCGCTCTACCCCTATCGCATTTACCGTTGTACCGTTCGTGCTTTTCAGGTCTTCAATATAATAATCATAGTGATCTTCTAAATAAGAACTCTCAACACGATCAAAAACAACATGCTTTGAGCTCACTGCGGCATCATCAAGTTGAATCTCATTTTCGGGCTTGCGACCCAGGCAAACGCGATTCTTGTTCAACGGATAATCACGCAAATTGACACCGTCATGAGTCAAAATTAATTTAGCCATGTATCCTTTCCCTATGCTTCATTAAATTGCAGTTTGGTACCGGCGACTTCAATTACATCACCACTTTTCAGTGGCTTGCTTTGCGCCCCGATTGGCTGACTATTCAGTTCAGGCGGTTTGGCATTGTCGCCCATCCCACTCATCGGCATTAAAAAGAAATTATCGCCCCGCTTGGCAATGACCGCAACCTGTACGCCTGGCGAACCGAGCGTGGTATAAGGTTTATTCAACATGATTTGCTCGCCTGCCTTGGGCCCGTTTAGAACCTTAACCAGGCCCTTTTTGGGAGCTGCGACCGGTTTTGAGGCAGATTTCGCCGGGTTGATCAGAACCGTTTTGTCAAATTGGTCCACTTCATCGATGAATTTAAATTCGTGACGGCCAATACGAATAATATCACCGGTATTTAACTGCCGTTTAGTCACTCGTTTACCATTTAGAATGACGCCATTCGTACTTCCCATATCTTCAACGTAAAAATGCTGTAATTTTAAAAAAACCGCATGCTCTCCACTGACCGTCGGATCCTCCAGATGGATATCACATTGTGGTTTACGCCCCACTGAAGTTCGATCACTGTTTAGTTGATACTCCCGCATCACAGCGCCTTCATGCGTTAAGATTAATCGAGCCATAGTCTCAATACCTTCATTTACGTCTTTAATTTATTTATTATCATCTGTCGGTTTGTCTTTTGCCTGCTTGTCTTCTACTGGACTGTCTGCAGCAGCTTCATCTTGCTCAGGATCTTCTTCAACCAACTCGTCTTCAACCAACTCGTCTTCAACCAACTCTTCTTCAACCAACTCTTCTTCAACCAACTCTTCTTCAACCAACTCTTCTTCAATAGTCTCATCACTTTCAATCTCCTGACTTGCGCCGGGTGGTAGCCCACGCTCATCCGAGAACGACTCATGCAAAGTTATCAATATAACCGAAATATTATCATTACCACCCGCTTCATTGGCCATACTTACTAACTGTTTCAGGCAATCGTCCATATTAGGTGCACAGTTGAGAATCGTTTCCAGGATCTCAGGATCACTCACCATATCGGTCAAACCATCTGAGCAGAGTAGAAAAATATCGTCTTCATCTAACTCTTCCGTAGCCACATCGACTTCAACCTCAGGAGATATTCCTAACGCGCGAGTTATCAAATTTCGACTGGTTGAAATCATCGCCTCTTCTTCACTCAGGTAACCGTTATCAACCATCTCCTGTACCAACGAATGATCCTGGGTAATTTGCTGCAATTCGCCTTTTCGTATTCGATAGATGCGCGAGTCACCAACATGAGCAAACGTAACATGATTTTCATGAAAAAGACTTAATACAACGGTCGTCCCCATACCGGCACATTCGACTCGAGTCTGGGCTTGTTCGTAGATTTCTTCATTAGCGTAAACAACCGATTCTCGTACCGCATCCGGGCATTTGATGACTTTCGTGGCAATCATCTCCGGAGTAAGCACGTCCAGCAAAGCATCGCGTATGGAAGTCACGGCCATTTCACTGGCGACTTCACCGGCATTATGCCCGCCCATGCCATCGGCCAGCATCACTAACCCCAGATCATTATCCCAGCTGATACTATCCTCATTATGCTCACGGCTCATCCCAACATCAGAGATGCCGTGTATTGAGATTTTTAAACCATTCGTTAACACATTCGTACCTTTCTTTTTAAAGCCTTTCTATGCAACGCTCAATCGCGTTCGCAAATCGTTCACCCGTGTTAAAGCGTTTTGCCGCATCTTTTGCCAGCGATTTATTAATAATTCGGCTCACACAAGCCGGTAAGTCAGGCCTGAATAATCTTACATCCGGGTGTTTCTCATTAGCGATTTTATACATCAACGACGCCAATGACTCTCCAATAAACGGCAGTTCACCCGTCAGCATCTGGTACAAGGTCACCCCCAGCGAAAATAAATCCGATCGTCCATCGACCTTTAGCCCTGCCAATTGTTCAGGCGACATGTAAGAAGGACTGCCTAATATCGTACCTGTTTTTGTTTTACTCGAATCCGTTAAACACGCAACCCCAAAATCCGTTACTTTTAAAACACCTGTTTCTCGGTCGTAGAGTATATTGGCCGGTTTGACATCCCTGTGTACAACGCCGTTATTGTGCGCATATTCCAACGCGTCAGCAACTTTCAATAATACTTCAAATATCTCTTTTACCGGCAATAGCGTCTCACTCTTGCAATAGGCCAGTAGATTCTCACCTTTCAGATAATCCATCGCAATATAGGAAAGATCTTCATCTTCGCCTACATCATATATCGTCACAATATTCGGATGGTTTAAGCGCCCAGCGGTCTCCGCTTCACGGAAAAAGCGCTCTTTGATTTCGTCCAGCTTTTCTCCCTCAAATTCCTGCGATAGCATCATCGTTTTAATCGCTACCGTTCGGCCTATTTTGGGATCCTTACCAAGATAGACCATGCCCATCGCACCACGACCCAATTCCCGCTCGATGGTATATCGACCCAGCATCGGCTTTTGTACCCCTGAATTTTCGAGAATCAGGGTCTGGCTTAGATTACTGGTAGCATTACTACTCATCACATAAGCGTTAGACGCCTCTTTTGCACGCTGTACCCGATCGTTGATATCCCGGTAGCTCGGATTTAGCTCGACAATGTATTCAAACACCGAGACGGCTTTATTGAATTGGCGTTTACGTTCATAGTCCAGACCGAGGTTGTAGAGATATTCATAAACGGTCTCACTACCAACACATTTTCGGTATCGCTCAAAGGCCTGATCAAGCAAACCCTGACCATGAAAAGATTGACCCAGTAACAAGTTCGCATTTGATAACTCATTTTGAATATGTCCAACGCTTGTGGCCACCACATGTTGAAAACTCAATAGCAAGTGTCCAACGATTAAGGTCAGCAAAGGCGCCATTAATGGAACCCAGGTAGAACGTCCAATCATTAAAATGAAATGTGTGTTGAGTATTCCTAATACCAAAACCACACTGAATGCCAGACCGGTACCAAAACGAAAACGTGGTAACACGTACATCAGGTATCCGCCAATCAAAAATAACAACAAGATCTGCATACTCGGGCCCCAGTTTGGCACACGATAGAGATCATCATTTAATAAGCTGGAAACGACATGAGCAGTAAATTCAACCGGTGTTAAATCCACCCCAATCGGAGAAGATAATTGTGCCGTTTGTTGCCGCGCGGTAAAACCAATAATCAATGCTTTATCTTGTAGGTGACGCTTTTTAATACGGTTATCGATGACATCAAGAATCGAATAAGTTTTAAAGGGGGATTTGTTTTTCTTACCCTGATAGAAATAGGGATAGACTCGGTATTGGTCATCTGTTTCAATCGGTTGGTTGGCAATTTTAATCTGATCGCCTAATTTCATTTGTACATTATCGGCCGTTAAGCGCAAAAAGCGTGCGACCACCATAAATGAAAATGAAGGGATAAAATTTTTACCGTATTGCACCATCAAGGGTTCTCGGCGTGCCTGTTCCTGAGTATTCAAGCCAGTATTGAGATGACCAATAGCCGTAACATAACGACTCAACTCTGGAATCGGAGGATAGACCGTGTCGGCCACCGGGACTGGATTAGAGGTAAACGTTCTCGCAAACCAACCTTCACGATCAGGTTTGTTTGTTACATCGATGGTAAATCGTTTTAGCTCACTCGGGAGTGATAATAGTCGATTCGGTTCATTGTCGGGATGCAGATCGTACGGCATCGCTAACACAACAGGCCCCGCATCCTTTAAGCTCTTGGCAAATAACTGATCGGTATCTAGCCCAGCTTCTGCACTTCGCAATAAGCCATCGATATAGCGAGTATTGGCACGTTGTTTACGAATGGCTTTTTTAATCTTTTCAATATAACGGGTACCATAATTACTTTGCTTGGTATCAAATGGCACTGCAAAACCAATGACACCCGGCTCCATGGACGATAACTTATCGGTGACTCGTGCTAACTCATCGCGTGGCCACGGCCAGCTACCCAGTCTGCGTATCGCATCATCATCGATAGCAATTAAGATCACATCCTGGTTAGCCGTCCTCGATGAAGAAAAACGGACGCCCAGGTCATAGGCCCACCATTCGATCGAGCGCAAATTGTCGCTCACACTCAGCAACAAAAAAAGTAGTGTGACGACTAGCCCAATAAACCAGTCATTTTTCCAGTAGCTTGTTAACTTCAAAGCCTCATCCGTTTCAACCGTGGATTGTTATTTTTGTGTTATAGAGGAAATGATTCCGTGCATAACCACACAATTATTATAGCCGATAAAAAATCTGTCCTTTTTGGACAACAATATCAAGACCTTAGTCTATATCGGCAATGAGTGCGAGCACATAAAGAAAACCGGCCTGAATCTCGAGCAGACTGCTCAAGATTCAGCCAATTTGGGCGGTTTACGCAGTTTAATATGTAATTCACGAAGCTGGCGTTCACTAACCTCGGATGGGGCCTGAGTTAACAGACAACTAGCTGTTTGGGTCTTAGGAAAGGCCATCACATCACGGATTGATTGCGCGCCGGACATTAACATTACCAGTCGATCCAGGCCAAAGGCGATTCCACCATGAGGAGGACAGCCGTAACTCAATGCATCAAGCAAGAAACCAAATTTATCCTGAGCCTCATCATCATCAATGCCCAATTGTTCAAAAACGGTCTTCTGGACCTCAGACCGATATATCCGCATTGAGCCACCACCGACCTCGGTACCATTCAAAATCATGTCATAGGCACGTGAACGGCAGTTACCCGGGTCATTTTTAAGTTTATCCAGATCGTCTTCATTGGGTGAAGTGAACGGATGGTGTAGCGAGATCCAGCGTTTATCGCCATCATCCCACTCAAACATGGGGAAATCGACAACCCACAAGGGAGCCCATTCGCCTTCTATCAGGTTTCGGTCATGACCCAGCTTAACTCGTAAGGCACCAAGAGCTTCATTAACCACTTTGGTTTTATCCGCGCCGAAGAAAACCAGATCACCGTCTTTTGCGTCCACACGTTTCATAATCGTATTGATCGCATCATCCGGTAAAAACTTCAGTATCGGAGACTGTAGCCCTTCACGCCCTTTAGCCAACTCATTGACCTTGATGTAGGCCAGACCTTTAGCACCATAAATCCCAACAAAATCGGTATAACCATCAATCTCTTTACGGGTCAGCTCACAACCATTTGGCAGTAACAACGCTGCTACGCGGCCTTTGGGATCTTTAGCGGGTCCGCTGAAGACCTTGAATTCAACGTCCTGTAACACATCCGCTATATCCACTAATTCAAGTGGGATGCGTAAATCGGGTTTATCTGAACCGTAGCGATGCATTGCATCGGCATAGGTCATCTGAGGGAACGACTTAGCTAGCTCAACGCCAATTGTATCTTTAAATAATGTCTGCACCATGCCTTCCATCAGCGACATGATCTCGCCTTCATCAATAAATGACGTCTCAATATCAAGCTGGGTAAATTCAGGCTGGCGATCAGCGCGCAGATCTTCATCACGAAAACAACGCACGATCTGGTAGTAACGATCCAACCCTGCCACCATCAGCAGTTGTTTAAAGATCTGTGGCGACTGCGGTAATGCAAAGAAATTACCTTCATGGGTACGACTCGGAACCAGATAATCACGAGCACCTTCTGGGGTTGCCTTGGTCAGCATCGGGGTTTCGACATCAAGAAAACCATTATCTTCCAGGTAATTACGTAAAACGCGAGTCACGTCTGAACGCAATTTTAACCGCGCCAACATTTCCGGACGGCGCAGATCGTAATATCGATACTTCAACCGGTGTTCTTCCGAAACCGTTTCATCGTCAATTACATAAGGTGGGGTTTGGGATTTATTTAAAATCTTCAGATCCGTCCCAAGTACTTCAATTTCTCCGGTAGTGAGGTTTGTATTCACGGTACCTTCAGGACGATGACGAACTTTACCGGTCACCTGCAAAACAAATTCGTTACGTACATCTTCTGCCAGCGCAAAAATATCGGCTCGATCAGGATCGTAAACAACCTGCAGTAAACCTTCTCGATCACGCAGGTCAATAAAAATGACCCCACCATGATCCCGGCGACGATGAACCCAGCCACACACGGTTACTTCCTGATCAATATGTTCAGCGGTGACTTGACCGCAATAATGAGTACGCATTGTTTTTGCTCTATTTACTATGATTTAAACAAAGGCGGGATGTTACGTTCTGTCATCGGCGCATGCAAGGCCCGCTCGACCGTATCCGACCAGATCAGCCTGATCTTGCAATAAAATAGCTCAATCCGCTTTTGAGGCAGAGGATTTGGAGCCACTTTTTCCCTTTTCAGATGAACTGGAGGTCGCCTTTTTGTCCTTGCTATTCTGGGACAGATTTTTTTGATTATTGGATTTGAAATCCGTCTCATACCAGCCACCACCTGAGAGACGAAAACCTGCCGCAGAAATCTGTTTTTCCAGACTCGCGTCACCGCATTCAGGGCAATCCTTCAAGGGTGTATCACTCATTTTTTGTAGCTTCTCAAGGGTATGTCCGCAAGCGGTACAGGCATATTCATAAATCGGCACAGCAACAACCTCAACATCAAATTACAGTATAGAATGTAGGCATTGTCGACTTTTTTCAAGTAATAAGCGATATCTAATAACGGCAATTTCAGATCATGTGCTCAGCTGGATATCATGAAATGCCTGATCTAATGCCGTATATCAAGCCTTCCAGCCAATATCTGCTCTCAATCCTGATCATCGCAATGAGCTTATCTATGCTCAGCGGCTACGATTGGATTCAACATATCGTACCGAATCTAGAAGTTGGTTCTGGTGTCAGTTTCCTCGCCGTGGTGGTGATCACATTAAAGGGGTTCTTCATATACCACTGAGACACGTCCCAGTAGTTCACGCCATCCCGCAATCACCAATACAAAAAGCTGGATTATTCCCGCTGGTATGATCAGTGTTATGCTGGATGTGGATATACTACGAGTAAATAATATTAGAAAGATTGACTCAAGTTTTGTCTCGATCAGTGGTGCTGGAATATTGGTTGGCATCGTCTTTACCGGCTTTAAATCAGTATTACTTGCGTCTTAGTTTTTATTATAATCGTTTATCAATTACCTATAACAATGAAAAAGAACATCGAATGAACTCAGATAAAAGTATACTAATTACAGGATGCTCAAGTGGTATTGGCCTTTGTGTTGCGCAAGAATTACATAAAGCTGGTTACCAGGTGTTCGCCACTGCTCGCCAAAAAGAGGACGTAATCAAACTAAAAGCACTTGGCTTAAATGCACTGCAACTTGATCTGGATGACAGTCTTTCCATCCAAAATGCAGTTAAGCAGGTTCTGCATGAAACCGGAGGCACCCTATATGCGCTATTTAATAATGGTGCCTATGGACAGGCGGGCGCGGTTGAAGATTTAACGCGTGAAGTGCTACGAAAACAATTTGAGACAAACCTGTTTGGCTGGCTTGAGTTAACTAATACGATACTACCCGTTATGCGCCAACAAGGTTATGGACGAATTATTCAAAATAGCTCGGTGTTAGGTCTGGTCGCGATGCCTTTTCGCGGTGCCTATAACTCATCAAAATATGCCCTTGAAGGTTTAACCGACACCTTACGAATGGAAGTTAACCATACCAGCAAAAATATACATATCAGTTTGATTGAGCCCGGCCCCATCTTGAGTGAGTTTCGTGCCAATGCTTTAAAAGCATTTAACGCCCACATTGATAGTGAAAATAGTGTACATCGTGATCTCTATCATCGCCTGGTTAAACGACTCGAAAAACAAGGACCGGCAGCACCGTTTACCGAACCCCCTGAGGCTGTCCTCAAGCGCGTCATACATGCTCTGGAAAGCCCGAAACCTAAAATACGCTACTATGTAACCGTTCCGACTTATCTATTTGCCTTTTTACGCCTGATTTTGCCCTGGAAGTGGCTTGATAATATTTTGAAGAGATACTAATCAATTTAACCGCTTATCAATTGGTAGTCAGAATAAAATAGGATATGCTAGAGAAAATCTTAAATCAGGTTAAACAGTGGATATCCTAGAAGAGTTCAAAAAGAAAGCAGATCGCCAACGTCAGGATCTAGAGCAAACTGGACAGGATCAAAGCGGACTGCACATGGTACGCAGCATGCAGGTGGTTGCTAGCCTGCAAACGATTCATAACTACTTGCATGACTTTATCGAACAACTCAATTTTATTGAATCAGACATTCAAACCAATATTAAGATTGATGATATGGGGTCCCTGGAAAATCTGCAGCAATTGGATTATCGACTCGTAAACGAAAGTAGTATTAATAAAGAATCAATTAGCCTACTTTTCTCATTGAAAAATAATTCTCAGCTGGAAATGGAAATTGACAATACCATTGAGACCAAGGAAATACTTGAAGAATTAAAAACGCTGGGATTGCTTATAAATTACACATCTAAATCCCCTCCTACGGTATCAATCCAGGGGCATATTCCGGTCAGGATTGAATTTGAATCAGATTTTGAAGAATCCAATATCCATATCACTATAGAAAATTTTTCTCGCCTGGCAAAAGAGCATTATGTGCTCAATGTTGACCATATCAGTGACGAATTACTTAATGAATTTGGAAAGTATGTATTACGGCGCGATAACAACTTTATGGACGTACTTGTTGAAGATAGTCATGGTATTAGTCTAATCCAACGTCCGGGTGTGCCGATTACCGAAGGGAATACGTTGCGGACCGAGGAAATGGATATCTCACGGTTACGTTCCATATTTAATCGTGAGCACCGACTATATCTTACCTACCACAATACCATTAAAGATCTTGGCTCTCGTACCCATGGCTATATCCTTGGCAGGGCAAAAGATTGCGATTTAATGGTCAAATCTGACCTATCCTCACGTCACCACGCTCAACTCGTTTATCGTAAAGGTAAATTTGTGTTAATCGATCAAAGTACTAATGGGACATTCGTAAAAGCGCAAGGAGGTAATGAAGTTTATGTGCAAGGTGAAGAGACCCCGTTGGCCGGATCCGGATTCATCAGTTTAGGTAAAGCCGTCACTGTCGATAATGAGCATTTAATTTATTATTCATGTCAATAAAATTGAAGCCATTTTTCAATTGCGAAATCTGTAATTAAGTCTTGTCATTCCCTAACAACCCACCCGTCATTCCCTAGCAACCTATTCATCATTCCCGCGAAGGCGGGAATCCATAATTCAAAATAGACCTGGATTCCCGCGTTCGCGGGAGATGTGCCCTCAGGTATGACGGCGGTAGTAGTAAATTAAATTATTCAAAATACTCATAGACGCTACAAACAATAACTCATGTTCGTATCCCGATGCCACGGCGCAATAAAAAAATACAATAACTATATAATATCAATACAAAACCAGAAATTATTCCAAGTGCAATCGTAACGTCGATATCGCTAACACCCAACATCCCAAAACGCATTGCGTTAATCATATACAGTATAGGATTAATATAAGAAATACTTTGCCAAAAATCTGGCAGCATCTCAACTGAGTAGAAAATACCACCGAGATAGGTAAGCGGCGTTAACACGAAAGTAGGAATAATCGAGATGTCGTCAAATGACTTGGCGTACATTGCATTAACAAAACCACCCAAGGCAAATAATACTGAGGTTAGTAGAGTGACAAATATAACAATGAGAGGGTTATGAAACTGTAACTCCGTGAAAAACGCAGCGACAATTGTAACACCAACGCCCACGATCAATCCGCGTGTTAAACCGCCACCGACAAAACCTAATAAAATAAGATAATTTGGCATCGGGGAAACCAGCATCTCTTCAATATGGCGTTGAAATTTTGCGCTAAAAAATGATGACACCACATTGGCATAGGAGTTATTAATAATTGCCATTAAAATTATGCCCGGAACAATGTAATCGACATACGAAAAGCCATGAATCGGCGCCAACTGCGAACCGATTAAATTGCCAAAGATAACAAAATATAAACTCATGGTGATCATTGCCGGTAATACGGTTTGTACCCATATACGAATAAATCGCATAAACTCTTTAACGACAATGGTTGTGAAGGCAACATATTGTTCAGTTAAAGTCATAGTTGACCCTGCTCGACCATATGAATAAACATTTCTTCAAGACGGTTGCTCTTGTTGCGCATACTCAGAACCCGAATATCAAACTCTGACAACAAACTAAACAGACTATTCATATCCTGTTCTTTATTAACCGTCACTTCAAACGTGGTCTCATCAATAAGATTGAAAGAATACTGACCTGAATCGGGTAATTTTTTAATTTTTGTATCGGTATTAATCACAAATGTTTCAGCATGTAATTTAGTCAGTAAAGACTTCATTCCGGTACTTTCAATTGTCACGCCATTATTAATAATCGCAATATTCTTACAAAGACTCTCCGCTTCCTCGAGATAATGAGTGGTTAAAATAATTGTTGTACCTTGTTTATTTATCGTTTTTAAAAACTCCCACATGCTACGACGTATTTCAATATCAACCCCCGCAGTCGGCTCATCAAGGATGAGTAGCTTTGGCTCATGTACCAGCGCACGAGCAATCATTAATCGACGTTTCATGCCGCCGGATAATTCACGGGCAATATCCTTACGCCGATCCCATAGATCCAGTTGCCTTAAATATTTTTCCGCACGTAAACTTGCTGTTTTTCGATCAATACCATAATAACCTGCCTGGTTTATTACAATCTCACCGACCGGTTCAAACTGATTGAAATTAAATTCCTGAGGTACCAGACCAATAAAACTTTTTGTCTTCTCATTATCCTGATCAATATCAACATCGAACACTTTTACCTGGCCGGATGATTTGTTGACTAAAGAACAGATGATACCAATCGTCGTCGATTTACCTGCCCCGTTTGGTCCAAGCAAGGCAAAAAAGTCGCCTTCGCTGACTTCAAGGTCAACGCCCTTTAAAGCCTCAATACCTTTTGGGTAGGTTTTATGTAATCCGGAAATGGATAAGGCTAAAGAAGTCGAAAACGACATGAAAATTAATCCACAAAAACTCGTGCATTACGGAATAATCTCATCCAGGGGCCATCCTCTTGCCACTCATCAGGATGCCAGCTGTGTTGCACAGCTCGATACACACGCTCAGGATGCGGCATCATAATCGTAAAACGCCCATCCTCGGAAGTTACACCGGTAATCCCCTGTTCTGAACCGTTTGGATTTAGCGGATACATTTCGGTGATCGAATTATTGTGATCGATATATCGCAGGTTAATTTGTTGCCCGGCTTCTAATGCAGACTTATCGTTACGATTGCTAAATTGAATCCGTCCTTCACCGTGTGCAACAACAATGGGCAAACGTGATCCGGCCATTCCCTTTAAGAGTACCGACGGAGAATTTGATATTTCTGTTAAGACAAAGCGGGCCTCGAATTGTTCGGACAAATTCCTCACAAACCTGGGCCAGTGTGACGCCCCCGGAATTAAATCTTTTAAATGCGACATCATCTGGCAACCATTACAAACCCCTAAGCCAAAACTATCCTGTCGATGGAAGAAGGCCTCAAACTGATCACGGGCCTGAGAATTAAATAAAATTGAGTTTGCCCATCCGCCACCAGCGCCCAACACATCACCGTATGAGAAACCACCACAAGCAACGAGCCCTTTAAAATCATCCAATTGAGTACGGCCAGCAATTAAATCACTCATGTGAATATCGGTACAGGCAAACCCGGCGCGATCAAACGCAGCGGCCATTTCGATATGACCATTGACGCCCTGCTCGCGTAAAATAGCCATCCTGGGCCGTACACCGCTGTTAATATAAGGCGCGGCAACATCCTCATTCAGATCAAAGCTTAATTCTGCATGCAAACCAGAATCATTAGCATCAAGTATCGAATCATATTCTTGTTTTGCACATTCGGCATTGTCGCGTAACGATTGCATCTGGTGAGTCGTCGACCACCATAAGCGTTGCAGATCCACACGAGTCATTTCTAATATCGTATTACCGGATTGAACACAACGAATCACATCATTGTCATTTAGTGTCGCAACCTGAGTAACACTTGTATCGAGTTGGTAAGTTTTTAATAATGACTGGACTTTATCCATGTCTGATGTTTTAACCTGAATAACCGCACCGAGTTCTTCATTAAACAAACCGGCGATGTTGTTACCATTAAACACATCCAGGTCGATATCCATTCCCGTGTGTCCGGCAAAGGCCATCTCGATTAAGGTGATCATTGCCCCACCATCAGATCGATCATGATAGGCCAGAATCAATTCCTGTTGACAAAGCACTTGAATGGCACTAAAGAAATGTTTGAGTAACTCAGGGCTTTCCAAGTCGGCGGGTTGAGTGCCAATTGACTTATACACCTGAGCTAGACACGAACCACCTAATCGATTTTTTTGCTGACCTAAGTCAATCAACAATAAACAGGTATCGCCTTTATCCGTGCGTAACTGAGGCGTTAGTGTTTTGCGTACATCCTGCACCCGCGCAAACGCTGTGATAATCAAGGAAAGCGGTGCGGTCACACTGGTATCTTCTCCGTCTTGCTGCCATACCGTTTTCATCGACATCGAATCCTTACCGACCGGTATTGTAATACCTAACTCAGGACACAACTCCATCCCCACCGCACGTACGGCATCATACAAACCGGCGTCTTCACCGGGATGACCCGCGGGCGCCATCCAGTTTGCAGACAATGTAATATCAGAAATAGAATCAATTTGCGCAGCAGCGATATTCGTAATCGATTCAGCCACCGCCATTCTCGCAGAGGCGGCATGATCTAATAAGGCGATTGGTGTTCGTTCCCCCATCGCCATGGCCTCTCCAAAATATGTATTAAGCCCTGATGAAGTCACCGCCACATCCGCTACCGGAATCTGCCATGGGCCAACCATCTGATCACGCGTCACCATGCCAGTGACACTTCGATCACCAATGGTGATTAAAAACTGTTTGGCCGCAATGGTCGGTAACTGTAATAACCTTGTTAAAGCTTCTTTCAAGTCGATGTTCGAGTAGTCAAATGCTTGTTGTTCAACTTTATGGTGCACAACATCACGTAACATTTTCGGAGGTTTACCTAACAACACGTCCAATGGCATATCGATGGGGGTGTTTTTAAAATGACGGTCATTTACGACTAGATCATGTTTTTCAGTTGTCTCGCCTAATACCGCATAAGGACATCGCTCACGTTCACACAATTGAATAAAACCATCCAGGTCTTTTGCCTCAACGGCAAGCACATACCGTTCCTGCGATTCATTACACCAGATCTCCATCGGCGACATACTTGGCTCATCATTCGGTATTTCACGTAATTCAAATGATCCACCACGTTCGCTATCGTGTACCAATTCCGGCATCGCATTCGATAAACCACCGGCACCAACATCATGAATCCATAAGATAGGATTGTGATCCGAATTCTGCCAACATTGGTCGATAACTTCCTGTGCGCGACGCTGCATCTCGGGATTGCCACGTTGTACGGAAGCGAAATCCAGATCTTCATGACTCGTCCCGGTTGTCATTGAAGAAGCCGCGCCCCCTCCCAGACCAATTAACATGGCCGGACCACCGATCACTATTAGTTTTGCACCGACTGGTACTGGTTGCGGATCAATATGCTCGCCACGAATATTGCCAAGACCGCCTGCCAGCATAATCGGTTTATGGTAGCCACGAACCTCTTGTTCGCTGCTGCCATCAGAGCTCATTATCTTTTCTTCGTAGGTTCGAAAGTAACCGCAAATATTCGGTCGGCCGAATTCATTATTGAATGCAGCAGCCCCGATCGGACCTTCCAGCATAATATCCATCGCAGAGACGATGCGTGAAGGACGACCGTGGTCGGTTTCCCATGCCTGTGGCAAGGCATCCAATTGCAAGTTAGAAACTGAAAATCCGCTCAAACCCGCTTTCGGTTTAGAACCTCTACCGGTCGCCCCCTCATCACGTATCTCACCACCGGATCCGGTTGCCGCCCCGGGGAACGGCGCTATCGCGGTCGGATGATTGTGCGTTTCTACTTTCATTAAAATATGGATCGGTTCGTTCGAATATTGGTAGTCATACGATACGGAATCAGGCATGAAACGATCCGTGGTCGCCCCTTCCATGACCGCGGCATTATCCTTGTACGCAGATAAAATACCTTCAGGATGACATTCGTGAGTATTACGAATCATTTTAAACAAAGAACGATCTTGCTCCTGGCCATCAATAATCCAGTCGGCATTAAAAATCTTATGTCGACAGTGCTCCGAGTTTGCCTGCGCAAACATCATTAACTCGATATCATTCGGGTTACGACCCATTTTAGTAAAGCTCGCAACCAGATAGTCGATTTCATCATCGGCTAATGCCAGGCCCCAATCCCGATTTGCATTCGCCAGAGCACTGCGACCGCCCGTTAAGATATCGACGGATTTAAAAGGTGCCGGTTCGGCATCATGGAACAGGCTTTGTGCTTCAGCGATATCAAACATGACCGTCTCGACCATGCGATCATGTAGTAAAGCCGCAATGTCAGATTGTTGTTCGCTTATTGAACCTGTGGAGGTAATAAAATATTGAATACCACGCTCTATTCGCAGAATCGAGCTAAGACCACAATTATGAGCAATATCCGTTGCTTTGGATGACCAGGGAGAGATCGTCCCTAAACGTGGCGTCACTATCATAACCGTTGCGGCTGAAGGTGCCGGTTCGATCAACGGTTCGTAGGCCAGCATATGTTCTAATCGAGATAGCTGCTCTTCGCTCAGGGTTTGTGAAGTCTTAACAAAATGAACGTATTCAGCCGTGATATCGGTAATCGCCGAATTCAATCCAGCTAATTTGTCTAACAACTTGCCGCGTCTAAACGACGATAAGGCAATTCCACCTCTCAATTGCAGCATTTTTATTCACTTCCAGAAGGAGTTTACCGAAACACTAATGATACTGGATCGACCAGGTAGCAGCTAGCGGGCGCTGGAAAAACTATCGAAAAGCAAAAACCCTCAGAACAGTGAGAGATTCTTCCAGCAAATAACTATGTCTAATGAAGCTTTTACCGAAAGTAATTACCAGTTTGATGCCTCATGCAAGGCTTGCATGATGTTATTCAGGCCTGTCTCACGTAAATCAATGACACATACCAGATTGCTCACCCCACAGACAGACCAGATAGAACCCCGAACTAACCACCCACCCGGCGGTGTCCAGCCACTCATTTGAGTAAACATCGCCAATTGGTCAGCATTGCCTTGCACCATGCGTTTATAGTCATGCGCGAATTTAGCCAACTTCGGGAGCAACTCATCATCTAGCACGCCGTAACCTTCAACCAACGCGCCGTCATCGCGAAATTGGCAGATTGCCATCACACCATCTTCGGCTAAGAGCTGCTTAAGCATTACGATTCATCCAAAATGGCGTAAGTGCCGTCATAGTCGATTTTATCATTGGCCACAATCACACCAAAACGATCATTAACAATGACCGTCCATTCAAATCCGATTAAAGAGAATCCCTGAATAGGATAGAAACCTTCCATCTTGGTCATTTTTTCCCAACCTCTTGCCTGCATCGTGGCAATCGCACCATTTGCAACACAGACATGACATAACATTTCCAGGACATCATTTTCGATCTTTGCCTGCTCTGCTATCGACGAGGCCTGTAATTCGCCACTCGGATTAAATTCAAAAGCAGCCAAAGCGCCATCAAGACTTATTAATTTTTCCAGTTTACTCATATTTGCCTGCCTAAGTAATTTTAAACCATCTCGCCGCTTTGCGACGGTAAACGTTCATTTAATAGTTTCATTATATTGTTGAGTTCATTTGATTGATTTTCGACAAAACAAAATACATTGCCTCGCACACAAACGGTAAAGTTTTGCCCTTTTACCATCCAACCCTGAGCCGGGGCGCAACCACAATCACGTCCCATCTCTTTTAACATATCAACCTGCATGTGTAAGGCCATGCTGGTGGTGCGACACATAATTGAGGCCATGCGCGCAAGCTCTTCGGTTAATTGACCCTGATAACTGAATCGGTCGCCACGAAAGGCATACTCACCTGCAGCCATCACGCCTGAATGGTTTGCTAATTCCTCTATCAAACTCATTTATAATCAACCACCGTTGCTTTAGAATTGTCCCTAAGTTCACCATAAGATTGACTACGATAGCAAGCGATAAAATGCAAAATATTACAAACACCCATGCCAGTATTTTTCGACGCGGCGCAGCAATGGTCTACGATGGCCTGTTAAGCTTTGCGGTAGCTATAGTTTCTAGTGCATTAACCCTACCCTTTAGCTCGGGCAAAGGTGCAACCGAGTTTAGCCCAATACTAACGATTTATTTTATAATTGTTTTCTATATTTTTTTCGGTTGGTTCTGGACACATGGTGGGCAAACCTTGGGCATGCGTGCCTGGCATATTAAATTGTTAAAACAAGACGACCGGCCTGTTTGTTGGACATCCGCTTTGATACGTTACCTACTTAGTTTACCGATGTGGTTTAATTGGTTTCTTGTCATCCAGGTAGCAGGAAACTACCGTGAAATTCCTTTTTTAAGCGTATTTCCAAACTGGCTTCTATTTATGATTGCCGTTGCCTGGACTGTGTTCGATCACATCCCGAATAATTGGCGAGATCGCGTATCAAAAACAAAAGTTGTTTACCTACCAAAGTAAACAAATAAAATTTATCTTACTGATTAATTCAATCAGACAACTAACGTATTCGTCTTATCAGGAATACACCAATCATCAAAACGACCAGTGTTGGAATAATCGCAACAATCCAGGGATAATTGATATAGACAAGACCGGCATTACCAACTAATTTATTAAAAATAAAAAATCCCAGGCCAATTAAAAAACCCACCAGGATTCTTTGTCCGGCACCAACATTTCTTAATGAACCGAAAACGAAAGGAACCGCCAGCACAATCATTGCTGCAATGGTTATTGGAGCGACTAATTTCGACCAGAAAGTTAATTCATATTTTTCTGAGTCCAGTTTATTCGTCTTTAAATACTCAATATAACTGCGTAATTTTAGAATGGACAGGTTATCAGGATTAATTGAAACCACATCTACGACTTCGGGGTTCAACAGACTTTTCCAATCCATGGTCGCAATAAATTTTTGATCGATACGATCGGCATAAATATTACGCTTGGATACCTCATACAATTTCCAATGATCCTCTTCATATTCGGCAAAGGGTGATTCTAAAATCTGCACAAGATTATGCTGCTCATCATAGCCATAGATTTTGATACCCGTTAATCGACCATCGTTTTCAACACGGCGAATATGTATGTAGTTGCGGCCATCCCGTGCCCATAATCCATAATCAGTATTCAAGCTGATCTTAGAATCCATTGCACTAACGCGTTTTAATTTGGCATATTGCACTGCTGGTGGAGAAACAAATTCGCCAATAGCAATGACAATCGCTGCTAAAATAATACCGGTCTTTAAAACTGAATAAGTAATACGCAGAATAGATACACCCGCAGAGCGTATTGCGATGAGTTCACTATTACCTGCCATCACACCCAGACTGAGTATCGTACCGAGCAACGCGATCATCGGAAACATGATATAAACTTTTTGAGGTATGTTTAACAGGATATACATAACTGCATTCCAGACACCATAGTTCGCGCGACCAATACTACTGGTCTCACCCGCAAAACTAATTAAACTGTCCAGCGCGACCATCACCAGCATAACCGCTAAAATACCCACGACCATTGTCTTACCAATGTAACGATCAAGAATATCCATTAACGCGCCCGCCCAAACCAGAATCTTCTAAATAACGGACGCCATCGAATGAATAGAAAAATGGCTAATAACAATATGAGTATATGTACCCACCATAAACCGATATAGGGGCTGATCACTGATTTATTTAACCAGGCACGAGATACACTTAATAAATTGCTATAGATAATAAAAATTAATAACGCTATCGCTAACTTGGCATAACGCCCCTGTCGGGCAGATGTCTTACTAAGCGGAACCGCCAGAATAGTTAAAAGAAAACTGGATATTGCGGCCGAAATTCGCCATTGCAATTCGGCCGTATCGCGATCCTGTCCTCTATACCACAGAAACGTACTACTAACCGATTTTTGTCGTAAGCGTATTTCTTTTTCGGGTTTCTTTTCCAGGCGTATACCATGATTAGCAAATCGGATTACCGCAGTTTGACCATCTTCCATTGGTCCTTCATGTCGTTGACCATTTTCAAGAACTAAAAACTGATCACCATTTTCTTTATTATCCATACGATGGCCAGATTCGGCAGAAACAATCGAGTTTTTATCTTTTAAACGATGTTGCATAAAGATTCGCTTCATCTTTAAATTGTCTTCATCGAACTCCTGCACATAGACGACACCCTCTCCCTTTGATAATTCCTTAAAGCGTCCTGAACCCAGTGATTTCACGTCAGTGGTGGCTTCATGTTTTTTAATAATAATCTCACTCTGCGATTCGGCCCATGGCGCCAGAAATAAAGCCAGACCTCCAACGACAATCGCAAATACCAGGGCCAGACTCAAAACACCGCGCAATATCGCCATCGGACCAATACCACAGGCGGCTAACACCACCATTTCATTGTCTTTATATAAACGGCTAAACGCTAACAAAATCGCGATATAGAACGACAATGGCAGGATAAAAACCATATTACCAATACTTTTCAGGCCCAGGATCTGCAGCACGGCCGATGCCTCGATACCGCCGCTGGCGGCCTTGCCATATAAAGTGACCAATTGTCCGCTGACAAATATCAATAACAAAACCGTGGTCACACCGACAAAGGTGAGGACCACCTCTTTTATCAGGTATCGATTGATAATGTGTCGTTTGCTCATGATTCAGGCAATTGTGTTTGTATTCCGGTTTGTACTAACATAGCCAATATAAAAGCCATTATCAGTTGATTTGCATAGAGTTTAGCGCTTACTGAGCTTAATGTCACAGCCCTGCTTCGGTAGGCGCAACCAGGAGAAAAGATGAATATATCGGTCAAAAACCTCGAGATCAGCACTCATAAAACTGACTGCCATGTGGTCGCAGTTTATCAGGGAAACAAACTCACTGAGTCAGCCAAACAACTCGATTCAGCCTCGAACGGTTATCTAAAAACGGTCATTAAACGAGGTGACATCACGGGTAAATTAAATCAAACTTTGTTGTTACATGACATCGAAGGAATTTCGGCTCAACGGGTATTACTGGTGGGCTGTGGTAAAGCAAAAGAGTTAACTGCGAACCAGTTTAGAAGCTTAATTAAACACGTTGCGACTCAATTGCATCGATATAAACTTAAAGATTCAGCACTTTTTTTAGCTGATATCCATTTGAAAGATTTGGATCAGGAATGGAAAATAAAACACATCAGCCAGGTCATGACACAAAGCCTGTATCGCTACAATAAAACGCTATCGTCAAATAACTCAAAACCTGTCCTCAAAAAAATCACGCTCCATTCAGCTAAAAAAGACACCAAAATCGCTAATGCCGCAAAGATTGGCCAGGCCGTGGCAAACGGAATGGCCGTGACCCGTGAGCTTGGCAATTTACCCGGTAATATTTGCACGCCAGGCTTTCTCGCCAGTGAAGCTAAAAAAATCGGTCGGCAATATGGCATCAAAGTCTCCGTATTAAATGAAAAACAAATGGAAACCTTAAAGATGGGTTCGCTTCTGTCAGTCTCACGAGGCAGTCGCCAACCGGCAAAGTTAATCGTTTTCGAATACAAAGGCGCGACAAAGGCGGGTAATCCGATAGCCCTGGTAGGTAAAGGCGTCACCTTTGATTCCGGTGGCATATCAATCAAACCGGGCGCGGCCATGGATGAAATGAAATTCGACATGTGCGGTGCGGCAAGTGTGTTTGGCGTGATGCGCAGCCTTGGCGAACTCAAACCAAAAATCAATGTCGTCGGCGTGGTCGGTGCAACGGAAAATCTTCCGGATGGATTAGCAACCAAGCCCGGCGATGTCGTCACCAGCATGTCAGGACAAACCATTGAGGTATTAAATACAGACGCAGAAGGCCGTTTAGTGCTTTGTGATGCGCTAACTTATACTGAAAAATTCAAACCCAAAGCCGTAATTGACATTGCGACCTTGACCGGGGCTTGCGTGATCGCACTAGGGAAACAAGGTGCCGGATTACTTGGTAACGATCAAAAACTGGTCGATAAATTATTAACGGCGGGTCAAACCGCCGCTGACCGTGCATGGCAGCTGCCATTATGGGAAGAATATCAGGATCAACTAAAAAGTAACTTTGCGGACATGGCAAATATTGGTGGGCGTGAAGCTGGCACCATTACGGCGGCTTGCTTCCTATCCCGGTTTGCTAAGAAATTTAAATGGGCCCATCTCGACATCGCCGGTGTAGCTTGGGATTCCGGTGGTAACAAAGGGGCGACAGGTCGTCCAGTGCCCCTGCTAATAGAATATATCCTCTCAGAAGCGACTCGTAAATAAGGTAATACCATGACCCGAGTTGATTTTTATGTCAGTCCCAATCAGGCTGCTGAAGCAAATTTACAGCTCGCCTGTCGAATTGCTGAGAAGGCCTATAGTAAAAATAACCGCATATATGTTCATGTGCAGGACACTCAACAGGCCAAACGCCTCGATGAGCTAATGTGGGTTTTTCGCGATGGCAGTTTTGTACCACATTGTCAAAATACGGATAACCTCACTGCTCAGGCGGCGGTCATTATTGGCTATGACGAAATGCCAGAAATTGCCCCGGATGTATTGATCAACCTGGCTGAGGAAGTGCCCAACTTCTTCACACGCTTCGAAAGGGTGGCCGAAATCGTCAGCGGTCCGGAATCAGCCCGCAATATTGCCCGATCCCACTTTAAATTTTACCGTGAACGGGGATATCCGCTCGAAACCCATGAATTAAACAGCTAAGCTTAGGCCCATGGCTAAGACCGAAGAACCCAAAGAATTGCTGAATGCCCTCGAATCTATCAAAGGGCTTTTAGAGCAGAGTGAAATCAAGCTTTCCGCCGCCAAGGAGAGTATTGAACTAGCAACCCCACCTCCCCTTAACCCCCTGCCACTAGCGGAAGTCGAAGAAATCGAGGGCTCTGACGTACCGGTCGACATACCGGAATTAGATGAAATCGTGGTCCCTGCCGCCACAGCTGATGCCAAGCCCACCGTCGATATGGAAGTATTAAAAGCCTTTCTCGATGAGATGCAAAAAAATATTGAAAAAACCATGCGTGACAAATTAATGAAAGCCGTGGTTGCGGCTGAAAATGACGTCAAGAAACAATTACGTGCTTATCTCGATCAACTTCGTAAAATGATGGATAACTAAATACAGAATACATTAAAAACAAAGTATTTGTCATCCTCACCGGAGCGTAGCGTAGGGAATGACCGTAGCGAAGCGTAGGGAATACTGCACGAAGCGCGAAGCGATTCAAGGCAAGTAGACCGTAGCGAAGGGAATACTGCACGAAGCGCGAAGCGATTCAAGGCAAGTAGACCGTAGCGAAGCGTAGGGAATACTGCACGAAGCGCGAAGCGATTCAAGGCAAGTAGACTGTAGCGAAGCGGAAGGAATACTGTATGAAACACGTAGTGGTTCGAGGCAGTGACTGCACGAACCGCGAAGGGGTTGACCGGAGCAAAGCGTAGGAAGTACTGCACGAACCGCGAAGCGGTTCAAGGCAGTGCAAAGCACGTGGAGCGAAGCGAAGGATCTTGGCCAATTGACTTTTTTGCTCCATCAGGTCGCTGGATCCTTCGCTTCGCTCAGGATGACAGAAAGTAGTAACATAATCTTAGTTATTCATTCATTTTACATCGGCCGGTTGGTAACCAATCCGGTATCTGATAATACTGATTTCGTATTGGCTCTAATATTCCCTTATTATATAAATCATATTTAAAACTTATCCCAATCCCCAGATGATATTTGGTTTCTTTTAACGGTAATATGACATGGGTAAAAGAACTAAAATACTTCGCATAAGTTTTAACATCATCTGACTTACTTAAAATAGCCAGACCTTTACCATTAAACTTCGACCAATCAGTATTAATTTCCATTTGTCGACCATGATATGAACCCGCTCCGACAACAAGGACATCTTCATTTAAATGATAGGCGAGAATCGCCGATTCACTATAACTCGGTGTTGCCAGGGTGAAATCATAGCGTTGTGAGTCGATCAAATTAATCAACTCATCAGCATGCATGGCTAACACGACTTTTTGATAGCGTTTTTCATTATCTAAAAACATATTAGGACTTAATGCATAAATAATCGCAAATGCCAGAACATGCAGAAGACTAAATCCCCACATAAAATAGAAACACACTCGTAGCTGACCAAAGTGCAATAACATGATAACCGCAATAAATAAGAACGGGTAAAAGCTTAACAACCAGTGCAAACCAATATTTTTGCCAAATGACAAGCCGATAAATAATACAACCGGAATGGTAAATAAGGCTAAGAATAATCCTAAGCCGCCATTACGTAAGGTTTCTAAAACCACAGCTGGTTTACGTAACACGTAAAAAACGATTGGAGGAGTTATTAAATAGGCCAGTAATAATAAATATTTTGCCAATCCCCAAAATGAGAATTCATAGTCACTGGTTCGATTAATTAAATTAAACAGGTAGTTATCCCAACAATTCAAATAGTTCCAGTAAAGGTTAAGACCAATAAAAGGTAAGGTCCCTAACACCACAAAAATAATTCCGATATAAGGTTTAATGCCCCGGCGAACAAATAAAATGACATACAGCACATAAGCAATGCCAAGCATGCCGGCAAAAAATTTTGAATAAAAGGCCAGACCCAGCATTAAACCTGACAAAAGATACCAGACATATTTATCATGTCGTTGTGCCTTGTAAAAACAAACGCCTGATAAAAAGGCAAAAAAGATTAATGGCACATCAGTGGTAATTAAAGGGGCCATCAAATGCACCGGCGTTAACCAATACAATCCGGCTGCAATCACGGCATTGGTTTTACCACGTGGTAGGACTATCCGAAAAATCATCCAACCGATCAGGGTCGTCACTAAAATATTTGGCAATCGCAGCCATACCGGATGATCACTAACTTGCAGCAAGGCGGCCAACCACCAACCGACCATGGGTGGGTGATCATAATAACCAAAATCAAGGTGTTTACCCCATACAATGAAATAGGCCTCGTCACCCGTCATTGGCAAAATTGCCGCCATTCCTACTTTGATTAGGAGACTCACACCCAATAAGATGGTAATCGACTGGACGGTGGTCAGACGACTAAAAAACATGCGGCGATATATCCATAATTTCGATTAATCCGGTAATTAAAATTCACGAATGAACTGCGACTTGAGACACGATAATAGCAAACTCGAGGTCAATTCGTACCGCTATCTATTCACCTATTGGCAAATATTCTGGGTATAATAGCGCCGCTTTTATCAACGATATAGATGATCCCGTGGACAAAACATACAACCCTAAGAATATTGAACAACATTGGTATCAAACCTGGGAAAAGGAAAATTATTTTGCCCCTGATTTCATTCAGGAAAGCAACCAATCCCCCTATTGCATCATGATACCGCCCCCCAATGTTACTGGCAGCCTGCATATGGGCCATGGTTTTAATAACACCGTTATGGATACCTTGACGCGTTATCACCGCATGAAGGGACATAATACACTCTGGCAGGCCGGTATGGATCATGCCGGAATTGCCACACAAATGGTCGTTGAACGCCAATTAAATGCAGAAAATAAAACTCGCCATGACCTGGGACGAGATGATTTCATTAAACGCATCTGGAAGTGGAAGGAACACTCCGGCGGCAACATCAGCCAACAACTGCGGCGTATGGGATCATCACTGGACTGGACTCGAGAACGTTTTACCATGGATGAGGGTTTGTCCGATGCAGTCAAAGAAGTGTTTGTCCGTCTCCACGAAGAAGGTTTAATCTATCGCGGTAAACGCCTGGTCAATTGGGATCCGGTTTTGCACACGGCCGTATCCGATCTAGAGGTCATCTCTGAAGAAGAAAACGGTCACTTATGGCACATGCGTTATCCGCTGAGTGATGGCAGCGGCCAATTAGTTGTCGCTACGACACGCCCTGAAACCATGTTAGGTGACAGTGCCGTTGCCGTA
Source organism: uncultured Ectothiorhodospiraceae bacterium (assembly GCA_947260005.1). Lineage (GTDB taxonomy): Bacteria > Pseudomonadota > Gammaproteobacteria > UBA6429 > Thiohalophilaceae > SZUA-24. Next base: position 70,113 of record CAMYOL010000034.1, on the reverse strand, counting down.
CATCCTGATGATGATCGATATAAAGAACTCATTGGTAAAAATATTACCCTACCTCTAGTTGGGCGTGAAATTCCGATTATAGCGGATGACTACGTTGATCCTGAGTTTGGTACAGGCTGCGTGAAAATAACTCCGGCTCATGACTTTAATGATTATGATATGGGCAAACGTCATGATCTACCGATGATTAATCTTTTTACGGTCGATGCCTGTATCAATGAAAATGCTCCCGAAGCGTATCAAGGCCTGGATCGTTATGCAGCGCGTAAAAAAATCATTGCCGATCTCGAAAACCTCGAACTATTAGACAAAATTGAAGACCATAAATTGATGGTACCTCGCGGTGATCGAAGCGGCGTGGTGGTTGAACCTTATTTAACAGACCAATGGTTTGTAAAAATTGGCCCGTTAGCTGAGCCTGCAATTGAAGCCGTCGAAACGGGTAAGATTAAATTTGTTCCTGATAACTGGAAAAATACCTATTACGACTGGATGCACAACATCCAGGACTGGTGCATCAGCCGGCAAATCTGGTGGGGACATCGGATTCCAGCCTGGTATGATGATAAAGGCAATGTTTATGTTGCCCGAAGCGAACAAGAAGTGCGAGATAAAAATAATATAGCAGATGATGTTAAGTTACGTCAGGATCACGATGTACTCGATACCTGGTTTTCATCTGCATTATGGCCTTTTTCAACACTGGGTTGGCCTGAGAAAACCGAAAACTTAAAAACCTTTTATCCAACCTCGGTGTTAGTAACTGGCTTTGACATTATTTTCTTCTGGGTTGCGCGCATGATCATGATGGGTCTTAAATTTACGGGCGAAGTTCCGTTTCGCGAAGTCTATATTCATGGACTGGTTCGAGATTCCCATGGACAAAAAATGTCAAAGTCCAAGGGGAACGTCCTCGATCCCATTGACCTTATCGACGGCATTGAACTGGACGCCTTAGTTGAAAAACGGACCAGCGGCATGATGCAACCACAATTAGCTGAGAAGATCGTTAAACAAACCCGTAAAGACTACCCAGATGGCATCCCCTCATTTGGTACCGATGCGATACGCTTTTCATTTGCGGCCCTTGCTTCAACCGGACGCGATATCAACTTCGATCTCAAGCGTGTTGAAGGCTACCGTAATTTTTGTAACAAATTGTGGAATGCTGCACGCTATGTGTTGATGAATACCGAGGAACATGATCTCGGCTTTGACAATACCAGTATCGAATTCAGTACAGCAGACCAATGGATACATTCACGACTTCAGCACACTATCGAAACTGTTCATAAATCTATCGCCTTATATCGATTTGATCAAATGGCCACGGCAATCTATGAGTTTGCCTGGCACGACTATTGTGACTGGTATCTGGAATTATCTAAACCCATACTCATGAATGAAGACTCCTCGGCCGCAGCGAAAAGCGGTACTCGTCAAACTCTCGTTACGGTATTGGAGAGTTTGCTACGCATTGCACACCCTATTATTCCATTTATCACAGAAGAAATTTGGCAGCGTATCGCTCCACTCTGTGGTAATACTGATAAAACTATCATGCGGCAGGCTTATCCAGAGGTCGACAACAAGCTGATTAATCAAGAAGCTGAGCTAGATATGCAATGGGTTCAGGATTTCATTTTAGGTGTGCGAAAAATTCGTAGTGGCTATGACATTAAACCAGGGAAACCTCTAAATATTTTAATACAAAATGGTAGTAATGAAGATCAACAACGTTTGACAAAAAATGAAATGTATTTACGTAGCTTAGTCAGACTTGAGTCGATCACCTGGTTAAACGAAAACGATACCGCGCCTGAATCAGCCAGTTCATTAGTTGGTAGTATGAGCATACTGATTCCAATGCAAGGTTTAATTGACAAAGAAGCTGAAATTTCGCGTAAAAAGAAAGAGCTGGATAAGGCACAACAGGATTATGTTCGTATTGAAAAGAAATTGAGCAACCCTAGTTTTGTTGATAAAGCTCCAGCTAATGTCGTTGACAAGGAACGCAGCAAACTTAATGATAAAAAAATTGCCATTGAAAAAATACAGGAGCAACTAGAGAAGTTGAATAAACTCTAAATAATGATGTTTGGCTTTATTCAACGAGGGGGGATTAAAAGTGCATGGGTAGTTGCCATAGTCAATGTCATTATATTTAGTCTGATGTCAATGATCATCCCGAAATTTATCGAAATATTTGCACAACCTGGATCTGAACTCCCGAGTTTTACAAATTTCATGCTTGAATTTCATAATTATACTGGCATCATCGGTGCTGCAGGATTAATCGGTGCTTTACTAGTTCAATTAAATAACCACCATATTGGCTGGATATTAATTGGGATCTCCAGCACCTTTGTATTGAGCACCATCATAATAACTATCATTGGGATGTATTTACCCATATTTATGCTGGGTCAGGTCGTCAGTCAGTAATTTAAAGGCAGGTTGCTTTGTGACTAATAACGAACAATTTATCGCCGTACCCAGTGGGCGCGCCCATATTATTCGCTGGTTATTATTAGCTGTACTGGTTTGCCTGATGATCGGTTTAATCACGCCAATGATGACTATGACCAAGTTTTACATTATCGATAACTCTTTTTCGGTAATATCTGGTGTTTATCAGTTGTACCTAAACGGTCAATACTTGTTACTAGTCATTATTACCGCTTTTAGTATTGTACTGCCAATTCTTAAAATATATGTATTATTTATTTTAGTCGGAAATCATTCAACGGAACCAAAAAAATTACAACGTTACATGCATTTAATGCATGAATATGGTCGTTGGGCAATGTTAGATGTCATGGTGGTCGCTGTATTGATTGTCACGGTTAAACTCGGCGCCGTCGCCAGTATCGAAGTCCATTACGGGCTTTATGTATTTGGTACAGCTGTTCTATTATTGATGATGATTACCAGATGGGTAGTAAAACTAACTTCAGTGGAGACCTAACTCGAGTTTGCTATACTGTTAATCATTATAGCGATCTTTATTATGCCCATTATTATGATATACCAGCATTCGAAAGCACAATTGAGACCACGGTAATAACCAGCGCTATAAAAATACCAACACCGACCAAACCGATAATAATATATTGCCAGGGTTTACCGTAAGTAAAATCACGTTCGTAATTCTTTCGGCTCTGTACACCTAAAAACGCTGCCAGTACACTTTTGGTTACATCCCACAAACTGGGTTCTTTTTTCTCTTTCGTCTCTGTCATCTAGTCATATTGTAAATTTATAAACGCAAGTCGTTACATTATATTCTACTTAGTTTGATCCGATTGTTCCATTTGTTTAAATAATCGAAATGCCATAAAGGCTAACAAAAACACACCGACTATAAGTACTGCCCACAGGATATATCTTTTCCAGTCCATTTCAGGTCTTGGCGGTTGTAGGCGAGAAGGGGTACCAAAATCTATTGCCGCGCCTAATTTAGCAGATTTAATTAAACTAGCTTGTTGCTTAATGGCGCTTTCGCTTAGTAGTTGTCCTAAAGGCGCCATTATGTTCCCAACTCGAGCACTACCATAGGCCAGGGTAAAGGGCGATTCACCCGTTGCAACAAATAATAATTGCTCCGGTATCCAGCCAATTCGTAATTGCGGCTTACCACCAAAATCACCACCACTGTTTAATATTTGTACGCGCCAGTGACGATGAGAATTTACTGCTTGATGTATATCGGGATTAACGAGTTGATTCTGATCAATTTTTAGATCATACAGTAATCCATGAAAACGATTAAACCAGGGTCCTTCCGCCTTTGAGGCAGATTCGATTAATACTTTGACCAACGTATTTTTAGTCGGCAAGTTAATATTCAGGCGATCGCCTGGTATTACAGATTTTGTTTCGAAATAATAAACTGAATTAACCTTGTCTATATCAGCAGGTAAAAATACTGACCAACGTCTTGGCTGAGATTGATAACTATCTGAGAATTGAGCATTCAGTGTTTTTAATGAAAACTCGGCATCTCCATACCAACCTAGCCTGAGATATTTAGGGATTTTTTCCGGTAAACTAATTTCACGTTGTATTAGAGTATGATTGTTAAATTGCATGTTACTTAAGGTCGTCGAAGACTTAAGCGTACGCCACTGATTTAAATCATCACTTCCTTCAAGATATACATTTAAAATAAAATTCTGATTAGTTGTTTCCCAATCGAGGTATAAGGAATCCGGTGCATCAGTTAAAGTGCTGGCATCGATGATATAAGCAGAGAGATAACGATCTTTTATTTCTGCCTTACCATAATTCAAATCAAGAATCGTACCTTGATCGTTCGTCGTTATACGAATATTACTTGCGGCGGCATTAATTGACTCTGACTTATCCTTCTTATATAGCGGAAAATAAGCTAGTTTTGCAGTTGGGGTCGCTTTTTTCGTCAAACGTTCTGCTCGTCGTATCACATGAGGCACTACTTCTCCAAGACTATTAAATATACGCAAATCACCTCTATCTTCATGCACCATCCCCTGATATATTTTTTCGTTAAGATACAACGAGTAAATCGCCCCATCACCATCCACTTCCAGGCTGTAACCATACGCAAAATCATCCTTTGCGGCGATCGTATCTTTATCGGCAAACGAAGTGTTCGTTAGCAGTAATGCCACTATTATTAAAACATACTTCATGCCTCTCCCTCTTTATTTTGTGGTGGTAGTGGTGAAAGATAGTAACCAAATATTACTGCGAGCATTCCTACAATGGTGATTGATATAGCCATAACCAATGCGCCTGCATTCGCAATATCGATCAAGAATAGCTTTAATGCCACGATGATAAATAGTCCAAGGCCGATGAACCATAGATGACGACTCAAACGACGCGAGGCAAAGGTCATGATGGTTAAGGCTAGCAAGGTCCATAAGACTGAAATCGCACCCTGGAAAATATCTGATGATAACAAACTGCCCAAACTGTATCGTACCTCAAACCAATGATGAATCGAGCGGGCCAACATTCCGTTTAACCATGCAAACCCTAGTGCAGCCATCGTATAGTTAAATAATTTTGTATTTATTACTTCAGCAATACGACTACCTGATTTAACTATTTGAATTCTCCATAGAATTAATAAATAAAGCAGGAAGCCAACCGCCAGATCAATCGGGTTAGCAAGCGGAATATAATTAACTGGCCATGCGTTACCTTGATGTAATACAGAAAATCCTGCAGCGACAAAGGTCAACACAACCATCACCGGGGTGGCGGCATAACTGATATACCATGAATAATGTTGTTTGAATGGCCAGGTGATCCTTTGGCCGACCGTTAACAATCCAAATATAATGGTGGCCGGAACCATGGCAAACATCACGTCGCGCCAGGCATGCCCTCCACTAACCAACTTATTAATCGCGTATGCGCCCTCCCAACTAAACAATAGAATCACCAACCAAAAAGTCATGATGTGCTGCCACTGTACGATCGGCTCACTGACTTCATCGCTATAACGAAATAAATACCAATATTGTAAGGCAAGTGTGACTAACCAGACGATACTCCCATAGTCTTCAAATGGGTGACCGAGACCGAAGACAACACCAACCCATAAAAATATAAACATGACATACAAATTACCTAACACCGGGAAACGCATCATGTGCCATTTTTTCCAGAATTGTGTTACATAGCACAAATAAAGACTGAATGAGATAAAGGCAAAACTACTATTCACTAAATAGACAGAACGGACATTGGATTCGACTTCGTTCAGACCGATCATGAACCACCATATCCCCCCCCAGACAAACAGGATGATATGCAAAGGGATTTCATAGGATTTAATTTTATCCAGATTTTTATATAGATAGTAACTGATAAATAAGGCTGACAGACTGATGATCACCCCCCCCAGATACAAACTATTTAACACCGGAATGGAGCCAGCTGGTTGCTGTAGATCGGCAAGAAAAAAATAACCGGCGCCAAACTGTAATAACACCCCAAACAAACGCGGTAAAATACGATGCTGTCTAATACCCACCCAGACTAATGCCGCACCTTCAAGCGCCCATGCCGCCGATGACCAACGCCCGTCCAGGGCAAGGGGTATCGCTAATGAGAGAAAGACCACACCCAGCGCTAAAAACGATTCCGTAAGCAAACGCATCCCGGCCGGACCACGTCGCCATAAACTCGAGGCCAAACCAATATAAAAACCACCGATGGCTAATGCACTAAAAGCAACGGACAAACCTGTCTGAAATGTATCGTAAACAATTGTGGCCTGGTAACCAAAACTAATGACGGGAACACCGAATACCAGAGTACTATCAATATAACCTTTAAGATTAGGTGGCTGCCGGAATGCATATAAGATCGCAATCGCTACATACATTAAGAAATAAATAATCAGGAAGGGTTCAGTCGTATAAAAATCGGCCGCGGTATAACGACTGACACCCCAAATACCGGCAATACCAAAGGTAAAAATAAAACCAAGCAGGTTTAATTCTCGCCAACTTTTATACCAGGCAATCGTGAGGATGCCGATGTTCAACAACGTATAGAAGCTAAATAATATAACGTGATTGCCTTCTCCTGTTGAAAGTAATACCGGGGCTAAGAATCCGCCAACAGCGCCAAAAAAAGCAAGTGATTTAGCATTCTGTAATATCGCCAGGATGGCAGAGAACACGACTAAACCAACCATAATGACGAATGCCATGGTAATCGGTATCATGCTAAAGAATTTCGTCGCACCAAATACGGTAAGATACATTACCCCAATACCACCACCTTGCAAGACCAGTGCATATAATCGTTTTGAGTCGCGGAAGCGCCATCCAAATATGACCAACACTAATCCCAATAACCCGGAGCCAGTAAATCTCATCGGCATAGAGACAGTGAACAATGCCTCGTCATAAGCATATTTTAATAAAAAACCAACGCCAATGATTAAAAATAACATCCCGACTTTAACGACCACGTTGCCATCAGTGAAAAATTTATGGATATAAGCCATCGCTTTATCAATGATATTTTCTTCAAACCTTGGAGGTGCCTGATGTGGTCGAGCCTGTGTCGGCCGTGCAGTCGTTTGTTTTTGAGTCGCTGCCGGTTTTTTAATTTCAGGCTGGGTCGTTGGCAATGTCTGTTCAGGTATTTGCGCTTCAGGGGTTATGACAGGAGTAACTGGCTCAGTAATGACTGGCTCCTGTTTGTTCACTTCATTCGAAAAAACCGATTTATTTTCAGCCGGTACTTGTGGAACTTGTTTACTATCAACGTTTTTAAATTCTTCTTTAAAGTCATAAAATAAACGATCTAATTTTAATAACTGCCGTCCCAACTCATTAATTCTTCCAGCAAGGGTAAAAACCGCGCCTAAGCAATAACCTACAATGGCCCCTAAAACAAACCCAACAAATCCATTCCCAGAAAATGCACCGAATATACCTACGACAAACGCCAATACGATCCCAATAACTGACATACCCTCCCCCTCTATTCTTAACCGATCATGATTTTTTTATTTTCATCAAAAAAGTTTTTAGATTCGAATATTGAACTGGAAAACTTTTTACCTTGCCAATGCAGATGACGCTTTAAAATAAAGTCATATAACATCGGGTTATACCGCCGTATTTCTTCTAAAGGTTCAACAGCATCGCGTTGCAAATAGCCTAACAAATGCATCTCTTGCGTAGAAAATAAGGGCATCACACCCGGCAATGGATAATCAGATCCATTCAGCAAACGAGGTTGCCAGTCTTCACGTGTTAAGACCGCTTGTAATGCTGGACCTACTCGATTGAGTTGGGTGATTGCTGAAATTTCACCAAATAACAGTTTTTCATACTTTTTTTCATCCATCATGCGTGCAAACAATTCGAAGTTAGAAACCTGAGGACCATTTTCCCCTTTATCCAGATCGACGCCCGTTCCTTCGCTCGCACAATGAGCCACAATAACACGAACCCCATGATCCAAAGCGCGACGAAGCCGTAGCGGATTCCCCTTATGTTGCGCATCTACATTATCAAAGGCATGTTCGTCACCTGCGTGGGTAATTAATGGCATTTTGTATTTCGCCATCGCCACATAAAACGGATCACATTTTTCAGATAGGGGGTCCATCCCCATTACGGGCGGTAACCATTTAACGGCTTTAGCACCATGTTGTATCGCCGACTCCAATGCGCTGACAGCATCTTGCCGATAAGGGTGTATAGAAGCTACCCAGTCAAAAAGACCTGAATTAGTTTCGGCTACAGTCTGAGCATACGTATTCGGTGTATAAAAAGGACTTTTCTCTTTTACACGCAGGCCATCTGCGTTATGGTGAAATTCAAAGGCCAATAACATACTTTTGGCACCATTCGGAAAATCGTTCATCAGTCGCTTCAGGGTATTAACATAAGCCTGATCTATCCCTTCAGCATTGTCCGCGCAACCCGCATTCATATAAAATTTATAGCGAACATACTGAAGTGGGCTCAGCACGTCTTGCATTGAAGGGTGTAAATAGATACCACTATTGCTGTCTCCTGTGCCTATTAAATGTGTATGTACATCACGATAAAGAGCCGCATCAATACCTTCCCAGGCCTGCTTAACCACATCATGCTCAAGTAACCTTTTTGGTAGAGCCGTATCCATACACGGATTTAAAATTCCTTCATCTGGATAAAAATAAAAACCCGTTCCTGCAACCGCCCCCAGGCTTACTAATTTTATAAATGTACGTCGTTTCATAATTCCCTCATTTTTATTTCTCTAATTCTTTTGCCATTTTGATGCCTTCTTTTTCATCGACAAAATACAGTAAGGTTCCACCTGCAATAAACAAGACGATAATAGACAGTATTGATAATCGCGGGCTGCCAGTGGCCTGGCTGATCACGGCCATCAGTAAAGGGCCCAACACAGCAGCTAATTTACCCAACATGTTATAAAAACCAAAAAATTCAGCGGCTTTATTCTTGGGTATGATCCTGGCGTAAAACGATCGACTTAATGACTGAATCCCGCCCATCACAAGTCCAACAATGATCGCAAGCACATAAAAGTCTTTCACTTCATCCATAAAGTAAGCATAAATAGTCACACCAACATAAACGGCTATGGCAATAATTAAACCTGACTTCGCGCCTAATTTCTCTCCTAATTTTCCGTATAAGATGGCCGCAGGAAACCCAACAAATTGAGTCACCAAAAAAGCCATAAATAAATCACCTTGATCAAAACCTATTCGAAAACCATAGTCCGCTGCCATCGCGATGATGGTATCGACCCCATCGATATATAACCAATACGCCAGTAAAAACATGAATACAACACGTAGTTTACGTATTTCATTAAATGTATGAGTCAGCTGTTTCATACCCTGGCTAATGGCTTGACCGAGCGGTATTTTTTGTTCTGGCCTGGATTCTTTTACACCCAGCATTAAAGGTATAGAAAAACAGGCCCACCACAGACCGACGAAGACAAATACCATGACAATTTCATCGACACTGGTAACACGCTCAATCCCAAATTTCTCAGGCGATGCAAACACAACACAACCTAACAATGCGATACCACCACCAAGGTAACCAAGGGAAAAACCCAATGCAGAAGTGATATCCAGCTTTTCATCCGATGACACATCCACCAGCATAGAATCATAAAAGACATTTGCACTGGCAAAGCCAACAAAACTCAACACATAGACAACTAAAGCCAGCTGCCATTGACCTTGATTGATAAATGAGAGTAAAGAGACAAAAAAGACACCAATGATTAAAAACATCACAAGGAAGCGCTTTTTCAGCCCCCCTCTATCGGCAATTGCACCTAAAATCGGTGCTAATATCACCACGATCAGACTGGCTACTGCATTGGCAATACCCAAAGGGGTCGTGGTATTTTCACTACCTGTGCCATTAAACCAGTAACTTCCAAATAAAATAGGAAAGAAGGCCGTAATCACGATGGTCGAGAATGCGGAATTCGCCCAATCATAAAAAGCCCAGGACATCGTACGTTTATTAAAAATCGAGTTCATTCGCATTCCATTTTAGTTTAGTGTTTATATAGAAAACTCTTTTGCTATGATCTGTGAGACCCCTGGATAATCGGTCTTACCCGTGCCTAACAAAGGTACTGTCTTCTGATAGAGTATTTTTTTAGGTATATTTAATTCACCAATCCCCTGCTCACGAGCATAACTCAATAATGTTTTCCGATCCGGGTCTTTCTGATCGGTCATTAATACAAGTTGCTCACCCTTAATATCATCAGCAATACTCACCACCGCATGAATTTTATCTGGCCAGGCCTGACTGGCCAGTTCCTCAACGGCAGTCAGTGAGATCATTTCACCACCTATCTTAGCAAAGCGTTTGGCGCGGCCATTAATAGTGATAAACCCATCAGCATCCACCGTAACAATATCGCCAGTATCGTACCAACCAGTACCTTGCTCTGTATGGGGGGACTTGATGACGCCCGGGGTGTCATGCAATAAATAACCTTTCATCACATTGTCGCCTTTCACTACTAAACGGCCACCCTCTTCAACGCCCGGCACAGGCAACAATTTATATTCAATACCTGGTAACAATCGTCCAACCGTGCCATTTTTGTTATCCATTGCGGTATTGGTAGTCAAACCCGGTGCCGTTTCTGTCGCCCCATAGCCCTCGAAAATTCGTACGCCATAACGTTCACTCCAGGTACGGCGGGTATCCTCGTGTAGCTTCTCAGCACCAGCAAATACATAACGTAAACTATAAAAATCATATGGATGGGCAAATCGAGCGTAACCTTTTAAAAAAGTATTGGTTCCAAACATAATAGTTGCATTCACTTCATAAACCATTTCAGGGACAATGCGGTAATGTAATGGTGTGGGGTAAAAAAAGGCTCGCATACCCGATAATAATGGCAATAAGGTACCGGCCGATAAACCAAAGGAATGAAACATCGGTAAGGCATTAAAAATTATATCCTGCGCATTAAAATCAATGCGCGTCGACATTTGCACACCATTGGCTAATATATTTCGATGTGATAACACCACACCCTTTGGAACCCCCTCAGAACCTGAAGTAAATAACACCACGGCAGGATCATCTGGTTTCGCAAACTTCGCTTTATTGAGATAAGCCGTCTTAGCAAAACGTGCGTTCATCGCGCCATGTAATTTATCCCATAAGGTTATTGTAGGAACTAAATCATCCAGATAAATAATGTTTACTATTTTTTCTAAGGCCTCAACACTTTCTTCGAGACGACCCATTTTGACGAAACGGCGCGAGCTATACACTGTTTTGATCTGGGCAGTCTCACAGGCCGCAATCATACCTTTGGCACCAGCGGAAAAATTTAACATGGCAGGTACACGTCCATAAATTTGTAAACCCAGGAAAACCGAAACCGTACCAACTGAACTCGGTAACAATATACCAACGTACTCACCATGCTGATGATCGTTTTTAGTCTTATTACCAACAATGAATGCACGAGTTAATAACTGACGATAGGATAGTGGCCGTCGTTCAATATCCTCAACCACCTTATGTTTACGACCATGCGTACCCATTGCATCCAGCACAGCTTGCATGATGGTACGTTCATAATTTCCGGTCATATACATCATGTCCGTCATAATGTCGGTTAATACTTTACCGGCAAATTTACGTCGTGCACGCCCGCGTACGTCTTCTGGAGCACGAATTACTTGAGGCGCCAGGATTTTCATTGTGATTTTTGGAAACCAGCGTAAACGTACCCGGCCACGTAACCGTGAGAATGGTGTGTATTGTGCACCATCAATGCGAACCGGTAATACCATCGCACCAGATCGATCAGCGACTAAACCCGGACCGTTGTAAATTTTCATTAATGCACCCGTTACCGTAATACGCCCTTCAGGAAAGATCACCACGCGTTGATCGGTTTGCATATACCGAATTAATGATTTCAGTGATAAAGGGTTGGTTGGATCCATAATAAACAAATTCACTAGCGGCTTGATCAGTCGAGAATACCAACGTTGTGATATTTGTGTATTGATTGCAAAGCTAAGACGTTGCGGAAGAAAAGCAGCTAACAAAAGACCGTCTAAAAATGAAGTGTGATTGGCGACAATCAAGACACGATTTCCCGCCGTTTCAAAATGCTCTAAACCTTCTATTTTAACCCGATAAAAAAGTTGCAATAAAAATTTTACAATCAACTTAATCATGTCTGCCTCTTAAACCTTTGCAAAGCCAAATAAATAATTTTCAACAAATGACTCGATTAATGCCTCAATCTCAAATTCAGCCCCCATATTGAGTTTATTACTCAATCCTAAATCACAGGCTCCGTGCACCCCGCTCCATAACTCCCGTGTTGCCTGCAGCACGGCTTGTTCATTTACATCCGGCTGTATTTGTTGCAGAGGCTTCATAACGCCATCAAAGACTGTGATGATTTTTTGTTCGAACCAGTCAGGCAATAATTGTCCGTCAGGCAGCTGATGTGAAAATAACAATGACCAGCGGGCCGAGTTCTGTTGTGCGTAGTGGAGATATGCTAATGCCATTGATTTTAATGAAAGAGTTGGATCTGTATGGATTTTTGCCTCCTCCGTGATGGCCTGATGCAGCTCATCGAGTGTGGCAGCATTTACATATAAAAGCAGCTCGTCGAGGTTCTTAAAGACTAAATAGAGCGTGCCAACGGTGTAGCCAATGGATTTGGCCACCTTACGGGCGGATAGCCCAGTCACGCCTTGCTCGTTCAAAATCGTAATCGCCGCCGCCACTGCCATATGCTGTATCTCTTCACGACTGTGATCACTTCGACGCGCCATATCAACTTCCTCTAATATTCTGAACAGTGTTTAATTAAGACCAAGAATAGTGAACACTGTTCATTAATGCAAGGTTTATTTAGAAAAATCTTGTAAGAAATGGCTGATCTTGTTTATTTCTGCGTTTTAGGAGCATCACAGGCATCTCTGCAGAAACGTAATTTAATACTTAACTAACCGATACCAAAATCGAGCAATATACTCGCGCCACAGCAGGCCTGTAGTGTGAAGCCCGGAGGTACTTGGGATCAGGCCCAAGATAAAGGGTTGATCAGACTCAGTATGAAATCCGACGGGTGCAGCGGTAACAGTAAAGCCATGTTGTTCAAATGCCTCTTTAGCACGAGGCATATGCCAGGCTTGAGTGACCAGTAATATGTCACTGATTTTTTCCTCGCGCAGTATCTTTTCGGTCTCAAACGCATTTTCATACGTTGTGCGACTTTTAGTTTCTGTCCACCTTACCTTAACCTTACAATCTGTCTCCAGAAAGTTTTTCATCGTCTCAGATTCTGCTATACGCGATGAATATACACTTCCCCCAGCGACCAACACAGGTAGTTGAGTGATGCGGTATAAGTGAACACCATAGCGCAGGCGTTCAAGTGCGCGGGTTGAAACACTGTCTTGCAAATATTCAGGGGCATTAAAATAATGTCCACCACCAAGAATCACAATTGCTTCGGCTGTGGTATTTTCGATTTGTTCAGTCGTCAAGGCCGACTGTGTTTCATATTGTTGAATCAAAGAATTTGAAACAAGGGGCATACTTAATAATATCAATTGAGCCAAACCAATCACGATCAAGCTCCGTCCCGTTTTAGAATAACGCTTTTTTACCAACCAACCAGTGAAGACTAAAATTAGCATCAACCCAGGCGGCATAAAAAGCGCTTCCATAATATTTCCAATTACGACTTCCACAGTAAAATCATATACTCCAGAATTATTAACTCAAAATTAATAAAATCAGTAATTGTTAAGAAAAACTCTCAACCCATGGCCGCCTTAACTCGCTCTCTTGCTGTCACCCTTTGCTTCGCGAAGGGTACAAAATTTTTTAGTGCTCACGAGTGGCATGAAATTCGATTTCAGGCCAACGTTCTATGGTTAAATCAAGATTGACTCGTGTCGGTGCCAGATAAGTTAAGCTACCGCCAGCATCAATAGCTAAATTGTCACTTGCCTTGCGTTTAAACTCTTCGAGTTTTTTTTCATCGTCACAAGTTACCCAACGTGCGGTATTCACATTTACCGCTTCAAACATACATTCAACGTTATACTCTGCTTTTAAACGAAAGGCCACGACATCAAATTGCAGGATACCCACCGCCCCCACGACAATCTGGTTATTATTTATTGGTCGAAAGACTTGTGAGGCACCCTCTTCACTTAACTGGTCGAGACCTTTTTGTAACGCTTTCATGCGTAGAGGATCTTTTAATTGCACGCGGCGAAATAATTCCGGGGCAAAGTTAGGAATACCGGTGAACTTTAATGATTCGCCCTCAGTAAAGGTATCACCAATCTGAATCGTACCGTGATTATGCAAACCAATAATATCACCGGCATAGGCAAGCTCAATATTTTCTCTTTCACTCGCCATGAAGGTGGTCGCATTGGCAATTTTTACATCTTTACCCAGGCGCACCTGATGAACCTTCATACCCTTGTTATAGGTACCTGAACACACACGTAAAAAAGCCACACGATCACGATGCTGTGGATCCATATTCGCCTGGATTTTAAATACAAAGCCTGAAAATTTTTCTTCACTGGAATCAACCATTCGTTGATCGGTTTGCCTGGGTTGCGGCTGAGGGGCAATCTCCACAAAATAATCAAGCAACTCATTAATCCCAAAATTATTAATCGCCGAACCGAAGAATACCGGCGTTAATTCTCCGACAAGATACGCATCGAGATCGAATTCATGGCTGGCACCCTGCACAAGTTCGATTTCATCGCGAAACTCCTGTGCATTCGCACCCAGTAACTCATCCAGACGAGGATCATCCAGACCTTCAATAGTCTCTCCGCTCTGGATTTTACCGCCATGTGTGGCACTAAATAGATGAATCTTGTTCTGTAATATATGGTAAACACCCTTTAATGATTTACCCATACCGATCGGCCAGGTAATGGGGGCACATTTAATTTTTAGGATGTCTTCAACTTCATCAAGCAGCTCCATCGGATCGCGGCCTTCACGATCGAGCTTGTTGATGAAGGTCATAATCGGCGTATCACGCAAACGACATACATCCATCAGTTTGATGGTACGGTCTTCTACACCTTTCGCACAGTCTATTACCATCAATGCAGAGTCAACGGCCGTTAAGGTGCGATAAGTGTCTTCTGAAAAATCTTCATGGCCTGGTGTATCAAGCAGGTTAACAATGTTATCGCCATAGGGAAATTGCATTACCGCTGAAGTCACAGAAATTCCCCGTTCTTTTTCCAGTTCCATCCAGTCAGACGTTGCATGACGATCCGCCTTACGGCCTTTAACGGTTCCTGCCATCTGAATAGCACCACCATAGAGTAATAACTTTTCAGTTAAGGTAGTTTTACCCGCATCAGGGTGAGAAATGATCGCAAAGGTACGACGCCGCGCCATTTCCTGTTGATATACTGCCATGCTCAATCTCGCTAGATTACTTAGGTCGTTCAAATTTTCTGGCCGGATTGTACCAGAGATTAGAGCAGGTTAAGAGGATAAAAAGTCAAACCACTGTCGATAAATTGATTCATTTATCGCAAGCACGGCCGAACGAGGATTGAGAGAGCAATTAAATACAGGGTCGCCGTCCAATGTTGAATCATAACCGCCTGCTTCTGATAATATTAATGCGCCGGCACAATAGTCCCAAAGATTCTGTTTTCCATGAACATAGACATCGCCTCTGGCCGCAGCAATCCAACACCAATCCAGCGCCACGGAACCAAAACTACGTTGAGAGCGATACGGCGGATTAGCGACAATTTTTTGTGCTAATTCAGGGGACAAACGTTTAAAATCGACCAGCCCAGTCTGAATGTCGCTAACATCCTTGACATCAGATAAGGTCAGGCGAGTATCATTTAAAAATGCCCCCTTACCAAATTGTGCTGAAAAGCATTCATCCCGACTGGGATCATAAACAACCGCTAACTGGATTTTAGCTTCTTTGACCAGAGCAACAGATACAGAATAGTACGGAATACCCAGACTATAGTTTGAGGTACCATCAATGGGATCAACAACCCACACTCCGTTGGTATTGTCCCTTAGAATTGCCTGTTGCTGCTGTTTAGGCATTTCTTCACCTAAAAAGGTAATCTCAGGCCAATGGATACTGAATCTTTCATGCAACGTTTTCTGCATCGCTAAATCAGCTTCAGTAATGATACTGCTATCGCTTTTTTCATCACTGGCGATGCGTTTAGCATGGCTATGAAAACGCGGCAATAACTCATGCATCGCCGCAGCACGAACTATCTCGATAAGTTGTTTCAAATTAGGAAGCTGATGCATTAAATAGAACGTAGATTGGAAGGTATATCAAATTGTAACGCCATAATAATCGCATCTTCACGGCCATTTTCAGCTGGGTAGTAATCAGGACGGACACCAAGTTCATTAAAGCCCAGTTTACGGTACAACCGTATGGCACTCGGGTTTGAAGGACGAACTTCGAGTAACATAGTTTCTACACGATGTTGCTTAGCGATATTTAGCATATGTTGCATAAACATACTGCCAAGACCACTGTTGCGACAATCTTCACGCACTACCAATGTTAGGATATGCGCTTCCCCTGCACCTATCGACATTACAGCATAGGCTACAACATCATTATCGATTTCGTATACACGACAGCTATAACCAACCTGTAAACAGTCACGAAAAATCCCAAGTGTCCATGGAAAAGGATACGATGCCGACTCAATCGCAGCGACGGCCTCTAAATCGTCCTCAGTCATTTGGCGTAAGCCGTTTCTTGGCGTTATTACTGCACTCATAATTTTAGTTTGTATTATACGCCCGAATTTTCCAGTGCATGTTTCGCAAATAATAAATCTTCCCAGGCTTTTCGTTTTTCTGTTGGGGCACGTAATAAATAGGCCGGGTGATAAGTAACAATAAACGGGGTCTGCGTTTCTTTCAACTCGTGTACCTTCGAACGCAGTTTTGCCAGGGTCATATTCGTGTTTAACAATCGTTGCGCGGCAATTCGACCGACGGCCAGTATCAATTTTGGCTGAAGTAAATCAATCTGACGGTATAAGTATTGTACACAAAGCTCCGCTTCTTCTGGTTTAGGATCTCGGTTATTGGGTGGACGACACTTTAAAATGTTTGCTATATATATCTGGCTCCGGTTAAAACCAATGGCCTTTAACATTTCATTCAGCAACTGTCCGGCACGACCAACAAATGGTTCTCCCTGGCGATCCTCTTCAGCACCCGGCGCTTCACCAATAACCAACAAATCGGCCTGTTGACTACCCACTCCGAAGACTGTTTGTTTACGCCCCTGATGTAACTCACATGCAACACAGGTGCTAACTTGATCAGCTAAATCAGCCCAACCTAATGAGTGTAGATCGACAGGCTGACTTCCAGGGGATTGTCTGCTGATTGATTCATTACTGTTCGCCCGATCAGCCATAGCAGGATCGATGGCAGCCTGGGACTGATATAAGCTAATCCCCATGGTACCTAAATAGGCCTGTTGTTGTGCATTTAGGGCCAAAACGGCAACTCCTAAGCTTTGCTTAGTAATATTGTACCTGATTTCATCTATTTGGAAATATCACACAAGATAACCCATATTAACTATTTTGGGAAAATAATATGGTCAATTATTAATCATGGGTTTAATAAATCGCAATGGCTCAATAAGATATTAACCCCGTCACTTTCAGGAAAATAAGCTTACACGTCTTGATCTAATAACATAAAAAATTAAGTTGCCAATTTAAATTAAGGGTCAATACAACCTTGCGGGGCTGGCAAACCGGCGATGCGTGAACCTTGACGTGCAGGCCCCCCCGGGAAAAGATCATATAAGTATGCCTCGCTACTTTTATGTTTACCCAGCTGCTGACGCATATTTTTCATCAGTAATTTAACCATCGGTGTGATGCCATATTTAAAATAAAAATCGCGTAAATAATGGATCACTTCCCAATGATCGTTGTTTAAGGAAAGACCTTCTTTTTGTGCCATATGCACACCCAGCTCTTCAGTCCATTCAGACGGGTTGACAAGATTTCCTTTTGGATAAACCTTATATGTTTTTCCACTAAATTCAAATTCAGATAAAAAATGTGAGGTCGAAGACGGGTTTTTAGCTTTTTGAATATGATTAGCCGGTTCCAGCTCAGCATCTAACATTGGAGCAGGTAATCCGGCCAGGCGAATACCCTGATACATAACATCATGGGGAAACAGGTTATTTAAGTAATCATCATTTGCCTTGCTTTCATCAAAGCGTTCTGTAAGTTCTTTTTTGAGTAATTTTTTAATCGGCGAGATGTTGTATTTATTATAGTACGATCGCATTACATCGATGATTTCGATATGCGCATCGGTCAATGATAAATGCTCACGCTCAGCTAACGCTCGCGCAACGTCAATGCTCCAATCACCAACATTGTTTAGCTGGCCATCTGGCCGAATATCCAGATGTAATTCACCGACCTGTATATCTGACATAGCATCCTCCAATAATGATCACTTTGTTAAACCTGATCTAACAATAGTCTTATAATCACTTTTTGTAACGGATCACGACTAAATAACTTTAGAATATAAGATTTTAAGATTTAAATTAAATTTTAAAAAGAAAATCCCAGTTTAATTAAACTGGAAAATTCAAGTCATCAATAAAATTATAATTTGTTGAAAAAACAGGTGACTATACGTCACCTGTTTGAGGATGGGCACGTTCGACATCCGCCTGTATCTTATTAAGCGCATTGATATAGGCTTTCGCTGAGGCAATAACAATATCAGTATCCGCACCCTGACCATTTACAATCCGACCCTCTTTTTTAAGTCGCGCGGTTACTTCGCCCTGAGAGTCAGTGCCACTGGTTATATTATTTACCGAATACAGTAACAACTCACTGCCACTATGGAATATAGATTCTAAAGCTTTAAACGCAGCATCAACCGGGCCTCCACCTGTCGCCGTAGCAGAATATTCCTGGTCTTTTGCTTCTACCGTAATTTCAGCCTGTGGTGTCTCTCCGGTTTCAGAACACACTCGTAAGGAAACCAGGCGAATATTTTCATTCTCTGCTTCTAAGTTAACTTCGGTCACTAAGGCTTGAAGATCGTCATCATAGATCTCATGTTTTTTATCGGCCAGGTCTTTAAATCGCGCGAAGGTTTCATTCAGTTCGGTTTCCGAGTCGAACTCAACACCTAATTCTTTTAAGCGAGTTTTAAATGCATTTCGACCCGAGTGTTTACCCAATACCATTCGATTGTCACTCCAACCAACGTCCTGGGCTCGCATGATTTCGTAAGTCTCGCGATTTTTTAAAACACCATCCTGATGAATACCCGATTCATGGGCAAAGGCATTTGCTCCAACGATCGCTTTATTGGGTTGCACCGCAAAACCGGTAATCCCGGAAACCAATCGAGAACTGGCGACGATATGAGTAGTATCCAAATGATCGACATTACAGGGGAAGATATCTTTGCGCGTTTTTACCGCCATCACGATCTCTTCCAACGATGCATTACCGGCGCGTTCACCTAAACCATTAATGGTACATTCGACCTGGCGGGCACCATTCATCACTGCGGACAATGAATTCGCGACGGCTAATCCCAGATCATTGTGACAGTGCACCGAAAAAATGGCCTTATCTGAATTCGGTATTCGCTCTCGCAAGTCCTTTATCAACGCACCGAATTGTTCCGGTACGTTATAACCGACCGTATCTGGGATATTTAAGGTCCCCGCACCGGCATCAATCACCGCTTCCAGGATTCGACATAAAAAATCCGGGTCAGAACGTCCCGCGTCTTCCGGTGAAAACTCAACGTTATCGGTATATTGGCGTGCCTTTTTGACTGCGGCCACCGCCTGTTCGACCACTTGATCCGGCTCCATACGTAACTTCATTTTCATATGGATTGGAGATGTGGCGATAAAGGTATGAATGCGACCCGAATTAGCAGGTTTAATTGCCTCACCGGCACGCTCAATATCTTTATCCAGGGCCCGGGCAAGCCCACACACGGTGCTGTCTTTAATCACACTCGCCACCGCATGCACTGACTCAAAGTCACCATGGCTGGCAATCGGAAATCCCGCCTCAATCACATCAACATGCATGCGCTCAAGACTTTTGGCAATACGCACCTTTTCTTCCTTCGTCATTGAAGCGCCAGGGCTTTGCTCGCCGTCACGCAAGGTGGTATCAAATATTATTAATGGATCGCTCATCACATTACTCCTCATCATCCAACTGGATGTGGATTCGTTCTACTGAATTCGTTTGATTGAATTAGTCCTAAATTTGCCGGGGTGCGCTCGCGCGCTGGTATTAAATTATGCTGCCCCACTGGGCAGGAGGAGTTCCAGACCAAAATAGGCCTGAACAGGATTGAAACGAGCTGTGTTGAATAGAGGTTGCATAGATTAACTATACATGCTCATTTGAAAAATGCCAAGCCGAGTGAGAATTATTATTTAAATTCAGACGGAGTTCAGCTACTCCTCATTATGCTTCGCCCTGAACTATCAATATGACGATTGTCAGGAGTGGAAAATGCAACAAAAAAAATATGTTAAGGCTATTCTCATTGCCACCAGTCTCAGTCTCAGTATCTCAATTGCTCAGGCGGCTCAGCCAGGCCCCTATGTTGGAGCGGGTATCGGTCAATCTGATGATGAAATTTTACATGAAACGGAATCTGCCTATAAATTCTTCGGCGGGATCAACCTGACCGAGCATATTGGCCTTGAACTGTCCTACGTCGATCTGGGGACGTTTGCCAATGGCCAACTGTCACAGGATGGGGTGGCTTACGAAGTGATTGGCTATCTCCCTCTCGACTCGAATATCGATTTATTTGGACGAGCCGGGTTTTATGATTGGGAAGTCTCAGATGAATTTAACTCCCTAACTGGGACTGAACCGACATTTGGCTTTGGTTTGAATGTGCAAATGAATCCAAAATTGTCAGTACGAGGGGAATACCAGATTTTTACCGAAGTCGATGGTGGCGATGTGGAAATGTACTCAGCGAGTTTAAGCTTGCATTTTTAATACTTACATTAGCCTAAGGTTAACGGCCATTTACGTGATTGACTCAGTTTTTTTTTCATCTCGACGACGTTGCTTGCGCCGCTTTTGCAACTCATACAAAGTTAATACGGGTCCAGAAGCAGCATATAACAGGAAGATACTGAATAAGACGATAGGGGGATCCGAGACCACCACGGCGATGACCATAACGATGGCCACCAAACCAACAAAGGGTACTTTTGAACGGAAATCAATGCCTTTGAAGCTGTGATAGCGGATATTACTGACCATCAACACACCCGCACTGATCGTAAGAAATACAGCCGTGATATTTACAACTGGATGAGGATCGATGTAAATATGACACACCCATACGTATCCTGCGACTATCCCAGCCGCTGAAGGGCTGGCAAGACCTTGAAAATAGGCCTTGTCCGCTGTATCAACCTGTGTATTAAAGCGCGCCAGACGTAGTGCCGCCGCCGCAGTATAGATAAAGGCCGCGACCCATCCGATCTTACCAAGCTGACTCGTACTGCCTAAGGCATATTCGAAAATGATCAGGGCAGGCGCCACACCAAACGAAACCATGTCTGCAAGGCTGTCGAACTCAGCCCCAAAATCACTTTGGGTATTCGTCCAGCGAGCAACCCGGCCGTCAGCACCATCCAAAATCATGGCAATAAAAATGGCATAGGCCGCCCAGTCAAACCAGCCTTTGGTCGCCGCAACAATGGCGAAAAACCCACAAAAAAGGGCTGATAAGGTCAGTAAATTTGGCAAAAGATAAATGCCGCGCCGACGAATTTCTTTACTTCGTTGTCCCATGGATTAAGTGTATGCCCGGCTAACTATGAGCGCCAGTAAAATTCGCCTCAATATCGAAAATTGACTTAAATACCGTAAACTAGTGAACAAGTTCACCAATGAGATCATGGCCGGCTTTTACATGATCGCCCTCTTTAATCGAGATACGTACTTTGGTCGGCAGCAAGATATCAATACGAGTCCCAAAAGGAATAAATCCACAGCGTTTGCCCTGACCAATTCGCTCTCCTGC
Source organism: uncultured Ectothiorhodospiraceae bacterium (assembly GCA_947260005.1). GTDB lineage: Bacteria > Pseudomonadota > Gammaproteobacteria > UBA6429 > Thiohalophilaceae > SZUA-24. The sequence continues at coordinate 47,959 of CAMYOL010000034.1, read as the reverse complement.
GGCTGTTTGACAGTGCATCTTGCGATATCGTCCACCAGCATGAATTGCGATCACCACATCATCCTGTTCATCGGTTTGAATCCAGATTGCATGTTGCAGGGGACCATCAAAAGCCGCTTCATGTTTTTTGCTGGATTCATGTACCCAATGTTGCATTATTTTGCCCTCGGTTACCCCACGCAAAACAAAAACGCCATACCAGTTCATCTGCAAGCTCACACAGATCGATTCGCGTTTTAAAAAGGGATCAAGCTGATTCTGGATACTTTTGACAATGCCGTCTGCCGGACTAACAAGACCAAGAGGAACTGAAGGAATGCTGCGTTCAGGATCACGATAAAGATACATAACAACCAGTACAACACCCCAAACTGGCCAAACATAAGCGCCAACAACAAGATGGGTCACTATCATTGCAGCTGATAGCAGACCTACAATGTTTCGGCCTTCTTGCGCGATCATATAGCTAAATTCCCTTATCGAGAGAAAAGAAGCCGCTAATTCTATGCTACGAAAACGCAGTTAGAATATAGCGGCTATATATCCATTTTTTAGTTTTTATCTTTATCTACCAGTGCATTTGCTGTAATCCATGGCATCATGCCACGAAGCTTTTCTCCAACCGTTTCAATTGGATGTGCTGCATTCAAGCGACGACGAGCCGTCATTTCGGGATAGTTAGTTTGTCCTTCGAGAATAAACTTCTTGGCATAGTCACCCGACTGGATATTTTGTAAAGCCTGTTTCATTGCTTTTCGGCTTTCATCGTTAATGACTTTTTCACCAGTAACATATTCACCATACTCAGCATTATTTGAAATCGAGTAATTCATGTTGGCAATGCCACCTTCGTACATTAAATCAACTATCAGTTTGAGTTCATGTAAGCATTCAAAATAAGCCATCTCAGGTGCATAACCACCTTCAACCAGCGTTTCAAAACCTGCTTTGACTAATTCAACACAGCCACCACATAAAACGGCTTGCTCACCGAATAAATCAGTTTCGGTTTCATCTTTAAAGGTCGTTTCAATAATACCCGTGCGTCCACCACCAATCGCTGAAGCATAAGAAAGAGCAATATCTTTTGCCTTACCTGATGCATCCTGGAATATCGCAATCAGATCAGGAATACCACCGCCATTTTTAAACTCATTACGAACGGTGTGGCCAGGTGCTTTTGGAGCAATCATGATGACATCCAGATCTGCACGTGGCACGATCTGGTTATAATGAATGGCAAAACCGTGTGCAAAAGCTAATACCGCGCCTTTTTTAATGTTCGGTGCTATCTGGTTCGCGTACAACTGTGACTGGAATTCATCAGGTGTTAACACCATAACCACGTCTGCTGCTTTAACCGCTTCGTCAACGGGTTTAACGGTTAAACCGGAAGCCTCTGCCTTTGCGACTGATGAAGAATCGGCACGCAAAGCTACCGTTACATCAACGCCAGAATCTTTTAGATTATTTGCATGGGCATGCCCTTGCGAACCATAACCAATGATGGTGACTTTTTTACCTTTGATAATAGATAAGTCACAATCTTTATCGTAAAAAATATTCATAACACTTTCCTTCCAGGTTCTTAAATTTAAATTTGTTTTTAAACGGTTAAGCCCAGGCTTTTGTCTCCGCGGGCGATACCCGACACACCAGAGCGAACCGTCTCTAAAATAATTTTATTGTCAACCGCATCAATAAATGCATTCAGTTTTTCTCCCGTGCCTGTCAACTCTAAAATATAGGTTGTTTCAGACACATCGATAATTCGACCTCGAAAAATATCGATTAAACGCTTCACTTCATCCCGCACTTCAGGCGAAACAACATTTAGCTTTATTAGCATTAACTCGCGCTCAATATGCTTACCTTCAGTGATATCTGCTAATTTAACAACATCAACGAGTTTATTGAGTTGTTTGGTAATCTGTTCAACGATCTGATTAGAACCCGTTGTTACAATCGTCATTCTCGATAACGATTCATCTTCAGTCGGTGCAACTGTTAACGATTCGATATTATAGCCTCGCGCTGAAAACAAACCGGCGACACGCGACAAAGCACCGGCTTCATTTTCCATGAGCATAGAAATAATATGTCGCATCAGGCTAGCTCCCGATCCGATGACATATGCATCTCGTTGTGCGCTTTACCCGCAGCAATCATAGGATAAACATTTTCTGTTTTATCCGTAATAAAATCCATGAAGACCAGACGTTCTTTCATTGCAAACGCTTCTTTTAGAGCGCCTTCCACATCAGCCGGTTTTTCGATCCGCATACCGACATGTCCGTAGCTTTCAGCCAGCTTTACAAAATCGGGTAATGCCTCCATATAAGAATGTGAATAACGACTCTCATAGAAAAATTCCTGCCACTGACGCACCATACCCATATAACGATTATTCAGGGTAACGACCTTGAGTGGTAACATATACTGCATCGCGGTACCCAGCTCCTGAATACACATCTGTATACTCGCTTCACCCGTTACACAAGCAACCTCCGCCTTTGGATGGGCAAGTTGAGCCCCAATTGCGGCGGGTAAACCAAACCCCATCGTGCCGAGGCCACCTGAATTAATCCAGTGATAGGGGCTCTTAAACTTATAAAACTGAGCGGCCCACATCTGATGCTGACCAACATCCGAAGTAACGAAGGCCTCGCCATTAGTGACGTTATATAAAGTTTCAATAACATATTGAGGCTTGATTAGCTCACTTTTACGATCGTAACCAAGACAATCTTTACTGCGCCAAAGATTGATTTGATTCCACCAGTTGGCCAAATCATTATTATCTGCATTTGAATATGAACCCAGCTCATTATTCATTTCAGTCAATACGTGCTTAATATCACCTACAATTGGTATATCAACACGGACATTTTTCGATATTGATGACGGATCAATATCAATATGAATAATTTTAGCTTCCGGGCAAAAATGCTTTACGTCACCGGTAACACGATCATCAAATCGCGCACCTATGGCAATGAGCACATCACAATCATGCATCGCCATATTGGCTTCGTAGGTACCGTGCATACCCAACATACCAACAAATAGCTCATCCGTACCCGGGTAACCACCCAAACCCATTAATGTATTGGTAATTGGATAGCCCAACTTTTGGGTGAATTCTGTCAGCTCTTTATGTGCACCACTCAAGATGACGCCACCACCGCTGTATATCATCGGACGCCGCGCACTCGAAATTAACTCAAGCGCTTTTTTAATCTGGCGATTATTGCCTTTCGTCGTCGGGCTGTATGAGCGCATATCAACCGAGCTGGGATACTCATAATGCACCTTGATATTTGGATCCGTAACATCTTTCGGGATGTCGACCACAACTGGGCCCGGGCGTCCGGTTGTCGCAATATAAAAGGCCTTTTTCAAGGTACTTGCGATATCATTCACGTCTTTAACCAGGAAGTTATGTTTCACACAGGGACGCGTAATGCCGACAGAATCGACTTCTTGAAAGGCATCGGAACCAATATAGGCTGTCTGAACCTGCCCTGTGATAACCACCATTGGTATTGAATCCAGATGCGCTGTGGCAATCCCCGTCACCGCGTTCGTCGCGCCAGGACCGGAGGTCACCAGACACACACCCGCTTTTCCTGTGGCGCGCGCATAACCATCAGCCGCATGAGTCGCGCCTTGCTCATGGCGAACCAGGATATGGCGTACAGCATCCTGCTTGAATAGAGCATCATATATATGGAGTACAGCCCCACCCGGATAACCGAATACATATTCAACGCCCTCGTCCTTTAATGACTGGACGACGATATCAGCGCCATTTAATTCCACTTTAGCTCTCCCAAAGACAAAAAATGCCCGTAAAACGGGCCATATAGACATCACGTGAAAAGGATAAGAAACTACTTATTTTCTCAGGTAAGGTCAAGAACACTTAGGCTAATCTCGGCTTAAACTGTCCGAATTAGCCCTTATTGGATAGATAATTGAGCCAAATCACCCTTACCTGCGCTATTTTCCTGAACGTGACCAAACCGTGATCGGATCGCTTGTGTAATTGCTCTGATACACCATAATTTACATAGATATCAGAACATTGCATACTAAACTTAATATTCTGGACGTATATGGATGGACATATGAAACACTTTCTCCGGTTACACCTTATTTTTTGGCTCAGCCTGCTCGGATTTACTTTTTCAGCTTTCTCCGTTGCTGCGTCGTCCTACAAATGGACTGATTCAAAGGGGAACGTGCATTATTCGCAACACCCCCCCAAAGGGAAATCTTATGAAAAGATTAAAACCCCAAAACATCGGTCACCAAGTTCACCCACACCCTCACCAAGCTCATCTGACAGTAATGCAGATAAAGGCATCGATGAATATAATGATGGCTCAGATGTATTGAAGAAAGAGAGAGCCAATAACGCCGAGGTACGTAAAAAGAATTGTGAAAGTGCTAAACACAATCTAAACGCATACAGTGTCTATCGTCGCATCAAAGATCCCGATGGTATGGTACGTGTTATTACCGATAAAGAACGCGCTGAAGCGAAGAAGCTAGCTGAAGAAGGTATTAGAGAGTTCTGTGATTAATGCCTTATCTCAAAATCCAGAGCAATCACCCGCTAGCAAATGATTCGGCAAAAGAACTCCTAGCTAAGGCCTCTAGCGCAGTCGCTGACCTGCTTGGTAAGCCGGAACGTTATGTGATGGTCTCTCTCGAGCCTCCCGTCCCAATGCTATTCTCTGGAAATGATGATCCTACTGTTTTTATCGAACTAAAAAGTATCGGACTATCTGAATCCCAAACACCCGAACTATCTCGTGTATTATGCGAGCTTATCCAGCAGACATTAGGTATCGACCCTGAACGGGTCTATATTGAATTTGCAGACGCACCTCGCAAAATGTGGGGTTGGAACGGTTCCACATTTTAAAAATGAAAAAATGGCTCATCATTTTACTTGGGGTCGTTATTGTTGGTGGGTATTTTGCCTATCAGGATCCTAAACTGCGTGCCTATTTTCAAAAACACACTGATGAGATCATGCCAACCGCCATCACCCAAATGAAAGCCTATCGCTGGCAAGATAAACATGGCCAATGGCAATTGAGTGATCAACCTCCCGTCAAAGGGATTCCTTATGAAGTCGTTGAATACCACAAAAACACCAATATCATCCCAACCGAAAGACTGACAGGAAAAAAGAAATAGAGCTAATATCGTTCAAAGCTGTACCTGATACTAATCTGCTATTAAACTGCTGCTTAACTCATAAACAGAAAAATCTATATGCGCGCATCAAAACTACTCATCGCTACTGTAAAAGAAACACCGGCTGACGCCGAGGTTATTAGTCATCAACTCATGCTGCGGGCAGGAATGGTCCGAAAATTGGCCGCAGGTCTTTATACCTGGTTACCACTTGGCCTTAAGGTACTGCGCAAAGTGGAAGCCATTGTACGTAATGAAATGAACAATGCCGGTGCCCAGGAAGTGCTGATGCCCGCAATACAGCCTGCTGAACTATGGCATGAATCTAAACGCTGGGAACAATACGGTCCAGAGTTACTGCGTTTAAAGGATCGTCATGATCGTGAATTTTGTTTTGGTCCGACTCATGAAGAGGTCATAACCGATCTGATACGAAACGAGATCCGTAGTTATAAACAACTACCCAGTAATTTCTACCAGATTCAAACCAAGTTTCGAGATGAGCGCCGTCCTCGATTTGGCATCATGCGGGCACGTGAGTTTTTGATGAAAGATGCCTACTCATTTCATCTGGATCAGGCCTCATTGCAGGAAACCTATGAAATTATGCATAAGACCTATTGCCGGATTTTTGATCGAATCGGTCTGGACTATCGTCCTGTACTGGCAGACACAGGATCCATTGGTGGTAATGCCTCACATGAATTCCATGTGCTCGCAGACTCAGGAGAAGATGCGATCGCATTTAGTGATACTGGTGATTACGCAGCGAATGTAGAGCTTGCTGAAGCCATCAAACCTGCATCCTCAACGATTAGTGATGAACAACCCATGCTAACGGTCGATACGCCAAATCAAAAAAGTATCGATCAGGTTTGTGAATTGTTAAAAATAGAGGCTGCTCAAACCATTAAAACCTTGCTGGTCGACGGAGAAGAATCCGCTGTGGTCGCATTATTAGTCCGTGGTGATCATGAACTGAATACAATCAAAGCTGAAAAGTTAGCGGGTGTGGCCGTACCCCTGACCTTAGCCAGTGAAGAAAAAGTAAAACAATTTGCCTCCTGTGAGCCTGGTTCGATTGGCCCTGTCGGACTAAACGTACCATTAATTGTCGATCATAGTGCGGCTGCGTTAACTAATTTTGTGTGTGGCGCCAACGAGAACGGTAAGCATTTAACCGGAGTGAACTGGGGTCGTGACTTACCTGCAATCGAAAGTGTTGATATCCGCAATGTCGTCGAAGGCGATTCTAGCCCAGACGGTCAAGGCCACTTGCAGATTAAACGTGGTATCGAAGTCGGTCATATATTTCAGTTGGGTACCAAATACTCAGAAACGATGAAGGCCAATGTACTGGATGCTAACGGTAAATCAACAATAATGACGATGGGTTGCTATGGTATTGGTGTTTCCAGAGTTGTGGCTTCGGCGATCGAGCAAAACCACGACGATAAAGGCATAATCTGGCCTGATGCCATCGCCCCCTTCCAGGTTGTGATATTGGCCATGAATATCAAAAAATCAAACCGGGTTCGCAAGGCAAGTGAAGACTTATATGCTAAATTAAAAGCAGTAGGCATTGATGTGCTACTTGACGACCGTGGAGAACGCCCTGGAATCATGTTCGCTGATATGGAACTGATTGGCATTCCTCACCGGCTTGTGGTCGGCGACAAAAGTCTGGACAAGGGGGTTTATGAGTATAAGTCCCGTCACAATAGCGACTCTGAGGACATAGCAATCGATACGGTCATTGATTTTTTAAACTCAAAATTTAATTAACAAATGAAAGTACTCACGACATTTATATCAACCATAGTCCTGTTTCTGACTATTTCGACAGCCAGTGCCAGTCAACGCCAGGCACCCAGTGTAGAATTACGTGAACTGTTAACCCATGCCATAGCTGACAATAAAAGCTTTGCTGATCGCTTTGAAGCAGAAGTCTGGTTGTTAGATATGTCTAATCGACTAAAACCGTTTGTTAAAAATGACAATAAACGACTCGATTTACTCAAGCAGATCCATTACGAATCTACCAGGGCAAAGTTACGCCCCGAATTAGTCCTCGCCGTAATTGAAGTAGAAAGCCGCTTCGATAAATTTGCTATTTCAAGTGCCGGTGCACGCGGACTCATGCAGGTTATGCCTTTTTGGTTAAAAGAGATTGGACGACCAGAAGACAACCTGTTTGATATGAAAACGAATCTAAGAATGGGTTGCACTATATTACGCCATTACCTGGATAAAGAAAAAGGAGACTTAACCCACGCACTTGCCCGTTACAATGGCAGTTTGTATAGTTATCGCTACACGAACAAAGTTTTCAAAGCTCTGGATAGACGCTGGCGTTGCGTCAACTGTTGATTAATTATTTACTTAATTTCAAATAAATCCGGCACGTCAATATTATCGACCAGTTCACACTTCACATTACTAACATGAGCATGCTCTGGACCATCCCAGAGCCATGCTTTTAGATGACCTACGGGTTCGGCTTGCCCACAAATCAAAACTTCAACATGACCTTCAGGTATATTTTTAACATAACCAGTAACTCCTAACTTTTCAGCATGCTCCTTAGTGACCGCCCTGAAGAAAACGCCTTGCACCAACCCTGTTACAATACACTTTTCGCAAAAACTCACTCGATTTCAACCTTTGCAGTTCGACCTGCGCGTAATAATTTATCGACCAAAAATTCCACTTCGACCGGGTAGCCCTTTTCTGAGCCGGTCAACGAAGTGTCGCCAGTTATTAATTCTAGTCCAATTGAAGTTATTTTCCCGCGATAGCCTTCTCCGTCTACAACAATTTTTGCATTTTTATTGATTCTAAGCCATTTGAGTTTGTCTTCTGCAACATAAAATCTTGCTATCATTTTATCGCTCGCAGCTAATACAATGAGTGGATCCTGGCGAAATTTTGTTGCAATCACCTGTCCCGGCTGAGCATCGCGCTGTAATACGACCGCATCAAATGGTGCACTGATAGTGCTGTGTTTCAGGTTAAACTGGCTGGTAATCAATTTTGCCCGGATATGTTCGAGTTGAGCTCTTGCGGCTTTGAAGTTGTTTTTTGCGATCTGTAAATCATGATCTGACAATACTGTTCGGTCATATAACTCAAGCGCACGATCTCGCTCTCGTTCGGCCTCTTTTAGGTCTTCCTGGGAGCTAATCAGTTGTGCTTTGAATTCATCAACATGCGCCTTAAACACGGTATTGTCCAGTTGAATAAGTGCTCGGCCATTTTGTACTTTATCTCCGACATTTACCGATACATTTTCGACGACACCACTAACAGGAGAACCTAATTCCACGCGTTGCGACCAATGTAATCGGGCACTAAAATCCTGTGCATAGCCGAACGAAGTAATTAACAAGCACAAAAAAGTCATTAGAAATTTATAGTGAATCATTTTAATTTTGACCCTCATTAACTTCTCCTGAATTGGATGGTAATTTACTTAATTCAAGATTACCTGTGATTAAATCAAGTTTAGCCCATGCCAAGGCAAGCCGATAATCATTTTGAGCCTGTGAATATTGAGCCTCTGTCAACTCGACCATAGAAAATCCTAAATCAGCTTTTACCTCCATTTCATAAAGTGCCCGACTCTGCTCAAGTTTTAGTTCTCTAAGTTCGAGTAAGACGTTCAATGATTCACGTTTCACACTTAACTCCTCAATTTCATGCCACAGTTGTAACACTGTTTGTCGAAGATCGGACTCAACTTTATTTAACTGTGCACGAGCTGAATACAAACCAGCCAGTTCGGAGGCAATAACTGAATCCTGGTCAGGTTGATACAGGTTATAGGTAAAGTTTAAAGCGGCGGTCGCTTCATCGACACTGCCAAAATCAGTTTCATATCCATGCGCTGTTACAATGGCATCGATTTTAGGATTGTTGCGATTGCGCGCAGCAACGACTGCTGTTTCAGCCGCCTTTACTGCATATTTATAAGCCTTTACATCAAAGTTGTTTTTTAAAGCCTGCTCCTGTAACAATTCAATTTCAGGTAACTTCCTGTTCAATGCGGGAAGTTTTGGTATTGCTAAACTAGCAGGAAGCTGGTTTGGGCGGTTTAACACCTCAGCTAATTTTGCACGTGAACTACGTTGCAAATTTTCACTTTGATACCTCAATACTCGTAATCGCTGGTATTCAGATTCACGTTTTAAAACATCTAGATCCGTTCTTTTGCCCAACTCTCTACGGTCTTTTGCTTTATCAAAATTAACAAACCCTACTGACATTGCTTCATTGTACTGGCTAAATTGCAGGTCTGCTAATAACACATTGAAATAAGCTTCTGAAATAGCTAAGCGCCGATAACCACGAATTTGCTGATATTTCCATTGTTCAGAATCAACTAATTGTCCTGCTGCATCAACACGATCATTGGTATGTCCAAAGTCATAGAGCGTCTTTGATACGATAACCCCGGCACGAGCGTGATCGCGATTTTTAAAGCTTTGAAAGCGATCTTCATCAGTTACATACAACCCTAAGTCCAGGGTAACATCGAAACCCGTACTCGAATCAATCGAGTTTTTATTAGCTTGAGCATCCAGAATCTTCGCATCCTGTATTAATAAATCAGGGTGGCCCTCATCGGCCAGCGACAAAGCATACTCAAGGGTTAAGGGATCGGGTAAATTTTTTTTGTTTAAATCGGCTGCATTAACAATGCTAATGCCAACTACTAAATAGTAGGTAATGATAATTATTTGAGTGAACCAACCCATACCAACTCGACAGTATTATAATGGTTTAATTTTTATTACGTTTTTCACGTTTATAACGAATAAAGGGGGTTTCCTTATAGGCACCACTAACGATGTATTCTCCCATCCATAAAAATTCCTGTACGCCATTAGTCTTACCGATATGTCGATGAATACGTTTGCCATTAAGATCAAAAAAAGCAATCACCGGCGTTGCACGAACTCGATGCTCTTTAAAAGCGAAGTCTTTTTGTTTTAATGTTTCCCCTTTAAAATTCGTCATCTCTATATCCCCTTCAATATCGACAACAATATTCAAGAAGTGTTTACGATAATAATCCTGAACTTCTGACTGATTAATGACGTTATTTTTCATGTAGTGACAAAATGGGCATTCATCCATTTCAAAGAAAATTAATACTCCCGATTTACCTTCCTCTTTCGCTTTCGCTATTTCCTCTGGCAAATCGCCCCAGGTTTCGTTAAAAAAATATTTATAAGGATCCCGAGGCGTACTGGCATTAGCCACTAGCGGAAATTGCATTACTAACAAAGATAGTAAGAGTGAAGCTGCTAGGATTTTTTTCGATCGGATATTTTTCGATTGCATTTTTATTGATAACATTAATTTAAACTCGCGCGTTCAGTTTTTAGTTTTGTCGCCTGCTCTAACCAGTCTTTAGTCACACCACCGACTTGGGTATAAACTAACTTTCCTTGCGGTGAGACGACATAGGTCGTCGGTAATCCTATCAAACGCCCAAATGGAGGGGGACGAGATAGATCCCCTTTTAATATCGGATACGAAATAAAATATTCGTCAATAAATGATTTTAAATCATCATCATCGACTTCTTCATAATTTACTCCCAGCACCACTGCCTTATCTTTTTTATACTGCTCATGAAACTCTATTAATTCAGGAATTTCATCCAGACAAGGTGGACACCAGGTAGCCCAATAGTTAATTATGACCCATTTACCGTTGTAATCACTTAGCTTGTATTGTTTACCAGCGACATCACTCGCGGTAAACTGGATTTCCTCCGCCAGCACCATAATCGGAACCAGACAAATCAACAATATCACATGAATTCTAGCAATCATTCGTTATCCTAAGCTGTTTCAGAGTAAAGATAAGACCACCGAATGTTTCAAGAATTCAAAAAAAAGGGACCATACGGTCCCTTTTTTTACTAATCAGTATATAACGACTAGAAATTATTGAGCCAGAAAAGCCTTATCAGAATCCTCTACAACACCTAAAGACCATGCACCACGACTTTTAGCATGAGCAACGGCGGCACTGGACTCTGCTGATGTAGGATTGGTATTCAGAGCAAATTGCTGCCCAGGGAAGATCAAATCAGCATCTTTAATCTTATCGCTGTTCGCTTTGAAGATTAATGGCCACTGATAAGGATTATTATATACATCAGGTTTAGCTGATATATTCCACAGATTGTCACCTCTGACAACAGAATATTGGCCTGTGCTGGACACCGGTGTCGCTGCGGCCCCTAACTCTGCAGAGAGTCGGTTGCTTTCTGAACGTTCTTGTCTAACCGCATTTTCAGCCTGACGTTGCGCCTGGTTAGCAAGCTTAATGGCCTTTTCAAATTCCTCATCGCCAAGAGCCTTTTCAGCGTTTTTAATCAGTTTGCCCGTATCACGCCATTCGTACCCGACGGCCTTAGCTTCTTTATTAGCCTTTTTAGCGGCTGCGATTGCATCTTTGGCTTGTTGTTCAAGTGAACTACCATCTGTGCTGGTGCTTGAACAACCAATCGCCACGGCAAAGATTAGCGCCAAAAGGCTGGTTAATTTAAGCGTATTCATTATTCTCATTTTGCTCTGCTCCTAAAAAGTCTCTTGTTAGCCGATATCGTATGATGAAAATATGGCCGTTAAATTTAGTATTATTATCTGCCTCAAACTATCAATCACGCTGTTCAGTGTCAAGGAGATACCCAACATAGAAGGCATCAAATTGCCCAATAATAAACCTTTTTAATATTAGTTATTTTGCTTGCTGACTGCCTGCTGCCTGGCCTTAATGGCATGTTGCTGTGCCTCGACGGCATAGTCACGTGCAGACAGATAATCACCCGACTCCATCGCCTCACTGGCCAGTGTCATGAACCGCTCCGCTTCTGTGAGATGCTTTGGAGCATAGACCTCTGCTTGCGCTTCATGAGCCGCAGAAATCGTCTGCCTCGCATTGCTCATTTCCTGAACAGGTGGGGTCAACGCACAGGAACTGGTCAAAAAGGCCAGTACGTACAAAAGGAAAAATAAAGCTCGATTCTGGATAGGTTGTACTGACATAAATATGCTCTGCAAACCCTCTAATGTCAGGTGATTTCGGCCAAACTATCACTGCCAATATTGACTGTCAAGCAGACCCCACAAGACTTTACGGGTACAATATTATCCTCAAAATTTGCCCATCTGGCCCGATTTTTGATTTTGAGAATTACGACCTAATAAGTAAAATTTTTACCAGGAGTGACCCGATGTCCGTGAAGATTTATCACAATCCCCGCTGTTCAAAATCACGAGAAACACTGAAACTTTTAGCAGAAAAAGGCACTGAAGCAGAAGTCATCGAATACTTAAAAACACCCCCTGACATTGAAACGCTCACTTACATTATCAAAACATTAGGTATTAAAGCTATTCAACTTGTGCGCACACAGGAAGATGAATTCAAACAAGCTGGACTCGATAGAGACACTAGCACGGAGGACGAAATTATTGAGGCGATGGTTAAATATCCCAAGCTGATCGAACGCCCTATCGTAGTTAATGGCAATAAAGTTGCCATTGGTCGTCCACCCAAAAATATTTTAACCATCCTTGATTAGTCATGGCTGAGATTCTCATACTGTTTTACAGCCGGCATGGCGCGACTGAACAAATGGCTAAACATATTGGCCGTGGCGTAGAACAAATCCAAGGGATGCAGGCGCGCCTTCGAACCGTTGCCCCTATTTCTACCGAATGTGAAGCAGTTTCCGCAGCGATTCCGGATAGCGGCGCACCCTATGCACAACTTGAAGATTTACAGGAATGCATTGGTCTCGCATTGGGTAGCCCGACCCGATTTGGAAATATGGCAGCGGCGTTAAAATACTTTATTGACTCGACCAGTCCACTTTGGTTATCTGGAGCACTCATCAATAAACCTGCCACCGTATTTACCTCGACGTCATCCTTACATGGTGGTCAGGAAAGCACTTGTTTGAGTATGATGCTTCCCTTGCTTCATCACGGCATGACGTTACTTGGTTTACCCTACAATTTACCTGAACTGACCAAAACAACAACCGGTGGTACCCCCTACGGTGCGACTCATCATGCCGGTGTTGATAGTGATCAGGAACTTAGTCATGACGAAATCAATCTGTGCCAGGCCGCAGGGAAACGACTCGCTCAACATGCCAAAGCATTAGTTGAACAAGATTTAATTAAAACATGAATGACAAATTCAACCGCTGGCATCGCATCTGCCTGATCAGTTATTTTTCGCTGCTGATGACTGTTACCGTCTGGTATTTTATAATCTCACCACCGCAATACATTCTGTCGACCATATTCAGTCTGATGTATGTTGCCATCCTGTTAGCCCCGATGTTTTTTCTGATAAAGAAAAGACCTCACGTTTATGCGTGGAGCAGCTACATCATGTTGATCTATTTTTCACATGCAATCATCGAAACCTGGGCGAACGATTTGCATCGTTACTTTGCGATAGCTGAACTAGTCTCAAGCAGCGTTTATTTTATCAGTGCGACTATCTGTGCTGGGTATATAAAAAAAAGCAAATGAATAAAAAATGTTTGACAATAATCATTCTTTTATTACTTGTTATTGCAGCCAGTATTTATAAGTCGATGTTCCAGGGTAGTGCTTTGAATATCACAGACGGCCGTACGACAATACAGCTAAGCCATGATGAAAGAGACTTAATACAGGCAGAAATGAGAGCATTTTTAACCAGTGTTCAGCAGATAACGAAAGGAATTTCTGAAAACAATATGGAACTGGTAACAGATTATGCTCGAAAAGTTGGTCGCGCAACACAAGGCGATGTTCCAACAACATTAACGGCTAAACTTCCCAGGCAATTTAAACAATTAGGGTTTGATACGCATACCAGATTTGACCAGCTGGCTTTGGATGCTGACGACCTGGGTGATGGTAATCATGCCTTATCACAGCTATCAAATTTAATGAACAATTGTACTAGCTGCCATGCGATGTATCGAATTGAAACTACCAGCAAATAACCATATCCAGCGAATTTCGTCCAGCTTAAATGACTACACGGTGCGCTAAATACCGAGCTGCTTTTTAATAAACGGAATGGTTATTCTTCGTTGCGCTTGCAGACTGGCATCATCTAATTTCTCTAAGATATTAAATAATGATTGCATGTCACGTGGGCAGTTTTTTAATAAAAAATGACTTGCATCGTCTGATAATTTAAATCCTTTTTGCTCGGCCCGTTTTGAAAGCGCAATCACTTTTTCGTTATCATCGAGGCCATGAACCTGCACACTGACACCCCAGCTCAATCGTGATAACAGATCTTTTAGTTTAATGGCTAACTGAGTCGCAGATACATTTCCACTGATTCGCAATTTTTTATGATTATCTCTGACACGGTTAAACATGTTAAACAAAGCCTGTTCCCAATCAGGCAGACCCGCTATTTTTTCGACATCGTCCAGGCAAATAAGATCAAAACTTTCTAAACCGGCGAAAATTTGCGGCTGCCATAAATCAATTTCTTGCAACGGTAGATAAATGGCATTGTTATGCGTTTGACATAAGGCCTGTAACAAATGAGATTTTCCCACCGCCTTTGTCGCCCAAAGATATACAAAGGGTTCTTCACTTTGCATTAAATCGACGAGTTGTTCATTCTGATTAGCAACAAAGTTATCAAACGTCGCCGTGGCATTTAATTTTATGTCTAACGGTATCTGGTAAGCCAAAAGTTCATTATCCTGAATACATGCTGCTGGATTTATATTGTTCGTGTAAGTAACGCAAGATGACCGCGATGATCGCTGCGACCGGTAACGCTAACAAAATCCCAAGAAAACCAAATAACTGTCCACCTGCTAATACAGCAAAAATAACCGCAACCGGATGTAAACCAATTCGATCACCAACCAGATAAGGCGTCAACACCATACCTTCTAAAGTCTGACCAATCATAAATACAAGGCCGACATAAAACAGGTGTGTGATATCACCAAACTGCATTACTGCAGCGATCGAAGCGATAAATATACCTACGATGAAACCTAGATAAGGAACAAAACTGACCAGGCCCGCAATCAAACCAACCAGTAAAGCGACATCCAATCCAACGATGCCGAGACCGACGCTGTAGATTAAACTCAAAGACAGCATTACCAGTAACTGCCCTCTTAAAAATGATCCCAGCACTTCGTCGGTTTGTTTCGCTAGTAGACTAACAACCGGTTCTGTTTTCCTTGGTAGCAGTTCACGAACACGTGCTACCAGACCATCCCAGTCGCGCAATAAATAAAAGGCCACCACCGGGATTAACACCAGGTTTGCCGCGACTTCCAATATCACAAATCCAGAGTGTGTCAGGTAAGCGACAATCTTGCTGGCAAAACCGCCCGCCTGTTGCCAGTTTGTCGTCAAACTCTGCTTTAATTGTTCCGGATCAATGCTTACCCCCAAACCAAACTTTGTATTTAGCCAGGGTACAAACTGTTGTTGGATCACATTGACATACGCAGGGACTTTTTGGCCGAGGGTAAAGATTTGTTTTTCTAACAGCGGAATTAAAATAATAAGCACAATCGAGGCAATCAGGGTTAATCCAACAAATACAATCGCCACCGCAGCCAAACGCGGTAGCTTATAGGTCTCTAGTCGATCAACTAAGGGATCACCGATATACGCCAGAATTGCGGCGATCATAAATGGCGTCAATACCGGGGCCAGTAAATAAACTAATACACCGGTTATTATGATGAGTGTTAGCCAATACCATCGGTTTGAATCCGTCATCGACTACTCGTTGTCTTCAACGGCGTGCATAGCACGGTGTGACCAGATAAAAATGTACGACAAACCACTTAACAATGATGTCGTTAGCACGATATAAATAGTTCCCGTCGTTAACCAATGTGGAATAGTTTCGGACAGCGGCCAACCGGACAGATTGAACAACATTAATAACACTAAAAATATTTGTACACCTGTATTGAGCTTGCTAATAAATAATGGGCTCATAGTAATATCCTGCACAAATAAACGATAAGCCAATGCGCCAAGGACAATGACCACATCTCGACCGATTACAACTACCACCAACCAAACCGGTAAATGCCCAAGCCAGCCCAGCATAAAATAGCTTGCCGTCATTAACAGTTTGTCGCCCATCGGATCTAAAAAACTGCCTAATTTTGATGTCCAACCATAGCGGCGTGCCAAAAAACCATCCAGCCCATCCGAGAAACCGGCAATAAAGAAAATCAATAAGGCATGGTTATATTGGTGATCCGCCAATAAATAGACGGTTGGCACCACTAACAATATTCGTAAAAAGCTAATTAAATTTGGGATAAATCTCACGGGATTAATCTGTATATAAGGTCCGGGACAATTGGATCAGGTTTATCCGCATCTTCTGCCGTTTCTTCACCAGGCAGTTTGGGAATCGGTACCGTACTAACCGGTTCTGTCACCAGGGTATGTCCCAATGCCACCGCACGTGCTACGCCTAAACGACCCGCAGGTGTTGTCAATTGAAAGATTGCGGTATTGGCCGCTACCTCGAACGGTTGCACAGAATTTACGTTGGAAAGTTTTTTCAGGTATTTAGTCACACGGTTAAAATCACTAAAATTTTTAATGTCCTTAACCTGAATTAACACGGTGCTCGTATCAGATAATCCAACAGAAGCATAACGTGAAGCCAATGCTTCTGCAGTAGAATCAATTCCCGGTCGCACAACCTCTTCAATACTTGAACCAGACAAAGAATAGTCGGTACGACGACTATCGGCATACAAAGACCAGCGCGCATTCCAATGACCACCATAACTTTGAAAAACTCGTCCAACCAGCACTGCTTCAGTCTGGTAGCGTGATGAGGCCTTCATAATGGTTGATTCAAAATTTCCCCAGACATCGCTGGTACGTAACGCCGAACGATCTTTTAAATCTAATAACGGTAAACGCAAAGGCACCCCGCGATGTCTTGCCTGCCTTATTAATGTGGTTCGTGCTTTGTGCTGAGAATTATTTCCAATTAGTTCACGCTCACCACGATTATCTATTACCAGCCAAACCAAAGTGGATGGACGGGTACTCCCCCAAACCGGAATATTATTTTTTCGTAATAAGTTGGTTACCGCCGCCTCATCAAAGCGAACCCACAGGATCAGTTTTTTATTCTTTTTCGCACCAGACTTGGGTTTATACTTTAAATAACGATATTGTTGGGCATAGCGAGTCGCCATTTCGATAGCCGTTTGGATTTCCGGGTAATCAGTCGACTGGGCGATATCCACTCGACCTGAAACGCGCACCAGAATTTCCATAAACGCTTGCTGCAATGCTTCACTGCGTTCTTTCTTGTCCTGACTGGTTACCCAGACCCGGGTTTCATAAAGGTCCTTAATGGCATCGGCTTGAGCCACTGAACTGACTGCAATACTGCAGCACAGAATAAATAGGCTCATAAATTGAGCGATAAGGTAATAATGGTTATTTTTACTATTGTGCACCTGCGGATTCCCTGCTTGACGGCAAATTGTTAAACTACCCTATTATTACCTACTGTCGAAGCACAAAAAAGGTGCTAATTTGAGGAGTTGTGAGTGTCGCACCAAAAAAATGAAACCGCCGGCTTAAGCTATCGCGATGCTGGCGTTGATATCGATGCAGGAAATGCATTAATAGAACGAATCAAGCCCCTCACTAAGAAAACCCTACGCCCTGAAGTTATGGGCAATTTAGGAGGATTTGGCGCCCTTTTTGAGCTAGATCTCAGCAAATACCAGACACCGGTGCTGGTCGCCGGCACCGATGGGGTTGGCACTAAGCTCAAATTAGCCTTGCAGCTGGGTATTCATGACACGGTTGGTATCGATCTGGTCGCCATGTGTGTGAATGACCTCATCGTACAAGGTGCCGAGCCGCTCTTTTTTCTTGATTATTACGCAACCGGTAAGCTCAGCATTGATGTCGCAGCCGATGTGATTGCTGGAATTGCCAAGGGCTGTGAAATCTCTGGGGCGGCGCTGATTGGCGGGGAAACGGCTGAGATGCCCGGTATGTATTCTGAAGGTGATTACGATCTGGCGGGCTTTTGTGTCGGTGCGGTGGACAAACCCAAGGTCATCGATGGCCAAAGTGTTCACGCCGGTCAGGCCATTATCGGTCTAAGCTCCAATGGTCCGCATTCTAATGGCTACTCGCTGGTACGAAAAATCATTGAACACGCCAATGCCGATGTAAATCAGGACTTCCATGGCCGGCCCTTAGGCGAGGCCTTATTGACCCCAACCCAGATTTACGTCAAACCCCTGTTGTCTTTATTCGAAAAAATAAAAGTCCATGCCCTGGCGCACATTACGGGTGGTGGTTTGCTGGAAAACATCCCTCGCGTATTACCCGACCAGACCCAGGCCATCATTAATAAAGACGCCTGGCAAATGCCGGCGGTGTTTAACTGGTTACAGGAAAACGGTCAGGTGGCAGAAGAAGAAATGTATCGCACGTTTAACTGCGGCATTGGCATGACGTTAATTGTTGATCAAAACGATGTCGAGACCACTCTCGCTCATTTCGATAATGATGAATTTAGCGCGACCTTAATCGGTCAGATCGAAACTCATGATGGTGCGCCCCAGGTCATTATTAAATAAACATAATGACCTCGCCGATTAAACTCGTTGTGCTTATTTCTGGCAATGGTAGCAACCTACAAGCGATCATCGATGAGATTGAAAGCGGACAACTAAACGCGACCATCGAATGCGTAATCAGTAATCGCCCCAATGCCCCTGGCTTACAACGCGCCGCCAAAGCGAACATCAAAACACAGATCGTTGACCACCAGGACTATAATTCACGCGAGGCCTTCGATCAGGCCTTAATGGAAACCATCGATCAGATAAAACCTGAGCTGATAGTGCTCGCCGGGTTTATGCGCATCTTGAGTGACCCGTTTGTTAAACATTACATCGGTAGAATGATCAATATTCACCCTTCGTTACTACCCAAGTATCAGGGTCTCAATACCCATCAACGAGTGCTCGATGCGGGTGAATCCGAACATGGTGCGACAGTACATTATGTCATCCCCGAATTAGATAGCGGCCCGATAATATTGCAGGCCCGCATCCCTGTTCATTCTGACGACGATGCAACGAAGCTCGCAGCCCGGGTTCATGAGCTCGAGCATAAAATATACCCGGAATCGATTCGGCGTATCGCCGCCAGTCAGGTTGTGTTCAGCAAAGGGGTGGTTTACTTCAATGAACAACCCATATCTTTTGGGCAACAGCAATATAAATGGAACCAATAAAAAGCCTGGAGCTCTAAGCTAATATGCAAAATGGTCTAAAAAGCGGATTAAAAAGAATGTTTCCCCGGGGAATCGTGATCGGCCTGCTCAGTTTGGCGATGACCTATAGTCATGCAGGAATACTAAACACCGGGTTCTCCATCACCTATGAAGTCACTCACAACGATATCGTCCTCGGAGATGCGGTGCGATCTTTCAAATCAAAAAAAGACGGTCGGTGGGAGTATCTTTCAAACACTCACGCAAAAGGCTTTGCCCGCATGTTCCTAAAGGACACCGTTAACGAAGCCAGTCAAATCAAACAAGTTGCCAACAACTATCAACCACTTTCCTATCGTTACCACCAGCACGGTGGTAAAAAAGAAAAAAAATTCAACATCCATTTCGACTGGACTAACGGCCAGATCAACAACGATTACACCAATAAACAATATCCTCTAAAAGCAGGAACACATGACCTGCTAAGCTTTCAGATCCAGCTCATGCGTGACTTACAAAATAACAAACAAGCGGTCACGTATATTATTTCTGATAAAAAGCGAGTCGATTCTTACTCCCTGAAAGTGGTAAACAAAGCTAAATTAGAAACGCCTTTTAAAACTTTAGATACGATAAAACTCATCAGCAATAGAATACGCAATAAAATGCAATTCATAATCTGGTGTGCGCCTGAGCTAAATTATCTTCCTGTGCGAATATTAAAAGTCGATGATGATGGCGATACAACTGAACTTAACCTTAAAACCGTCTCCTTCTAAACAATCCTTATTTACCGCTACCACCCACTGATTACCTTTCAATACCCAACTAATATTATTGAAGACTGTAGATTCGGTATTGCAACATTAACAGCAGAAGCAGTAGACCCTGTTGAGCTTTTCAAACAGGCCGATACGGCCCTTTATCAGGCAAAAGAAGGCGGTCGGAATCGAGTGGTCAGTTATAAAGTTTAAATAGTCAAAAATAAATATCATGAAAAAAACTTACATACTAAATTCTAAGCTCATCATGCAATTAGATATCTACTTGTCAACCTACACTGTATTTATATTATTATTAATGTTCAGCGATCAAATTTCTGCCAATGAACTCAGTAAAAGTATATTCAACGCACCAACCCTGGATAAAATTGGATACAAAGAAACAAAAACCTTTAAATACAATGGTGACCGTTGTGATCGCTATGAAGGAAATCTGCCGGCCAACAAGCACTACCAGGGAATTAAATCACTCAACCCGATAAAAGGAGAACCACATACCTATTATCGTTTTACGAAAATCAAAGAAGAATTCGAATCAGAAACAATGGCTGAAAAACGTTTAAAGCAACTCACACGTCCATACAAATTTAAAACCGACAGTTGGTATTCAAAGTCATGCAGTCTAAAAAAAGGATTTCGACATGGCTCGGTAGTCTACTTTGTCGCCACCGACGCAGGGATGTTTTCCGGCAAAATATCAGAAATGATTATAAAACTAGAAGAAGTAACGAAATCAAATTAGTATGAAAGACTGTTCAGCCGATATCAGACTTTACCTGAAAGCTAAGTTTTAGGCAGGGTCACGCCTTCCTGACCCTGATATTTACCACCACGGTCTTTGTATGAGGTCTCACACACTTCATCGGATTCAAAAAACAACATCTGCGCAACGCCTTCGTTTGCGTAGATCTTTGCAGGTAAGGGAGTGGTGTTAGAGAATTCGAGGGTCACATGCCCTTCCCACTCGGGTTCCAATGGGGTGACATTGACGATGATGCCACAGCGTGCATAGGTCGATTTGCCCAGGCAGACGGTTAGGATATTTCGAGGGATGCGGAAATATTCGACGGTTCTGGCCAGTGCAAATGAATTTGGGGGGATAATGCAGACATCGCCTTTAAAATCAACAAAGCTATGCTCTGAAAAGTCTTTTGGATCGACAATGGCCGAATTGATGTTGGTAAATATCTTAAACTCATCCGCACAACGCACATCATAGCCATAGCTAGAAGTGCCAAATGAAATGATTCGGCCTGAGCCATTTTCACGCACCTGCCCGGATTCAAAAGGCTCAATCATTTTTTGTTCATCCACCGCACGGCGGATCCATTTATCAGACTTAATACTCATAGTACCTCCCAAAACCAGGACGCAGTATAAACCAAAAAACACCACTTGAGATGCGTCCTTATAAAAAATAGACCGGGTATTTAACGAAACACACTTAGCGGGCGATTGATTTCAACGGAATTAATCCCACCTTAATGTACTGCAGGCTTTTTGGATTATTGACAAACATGGGAATATTTTGAGATAGAAATGCAAAATCCAGGGGGCCGGGTTAGCCCCATACTGGATTGTTGATCGTTTCGTAATTACGGTAGAGTATTGCGCATATCCGCAAAATAGGCATCCGCCCCGCCATTCATAAAATAATAGTTCTTTAATTTCATACTCTCAAGGGTGTACATTAACCAGCGTACTTGCTTGCCAGCCGCATCGTAGACTAATAAAGTCTTATTTTCATTTTTTGCCTTTTTAACATAGCGGATGATCGAATCGTGATCATCAAGATAGACTCGTTTATCGACACCTGGAAATAAACCAACGCCTTCGCGTTGAAATTGATCCCTGACATCCAGCACAATAATATTCTTACCCGCCAGCAATTCACCAAATTTCTTGCTGCCAATCAGATGTTTCCTGAACTCGGTTTTCGGAATCAGTTTTGTTGTATCGACTGGACTGTTACCAAGCAAGGTCGAGTCTTGTGGATATTTTTTTGCCCAATCCATGACACCTGCATCATAGGCGATGACATCTGAAATCTTTTTAGCTCGACATTTTTTTACGGCCTGGTAGGATTTTTTACAGGTTTTACCGTTGCAATATACAACGATGGTTGAATTGGGAACGCTATTTCTGAGAGCCTGCATATCTAAAATGAAATCACTGGATGACAGAGGAATATTTCTGGCGCCCTTTATCCGTAAAGTTTCAAACTCATATCTCGAACGAACATCGACAATGATGTATTTATCTTTATCCTTGTAGAGATCGTCCAGACTTATGTACGGTATCGTTGGAAAAAACTTGCGCGCCGGGAACTCTTCAGTGTCTTTAGCAACAACAAAGCCACTGACGAGCATGCAAACGAAAATAACCAGAATATTTTTATACTTGTGCATATGTAAAATCCTTTTGAGATGCAAATGTGGGGGGAGTGATAAAAATATATCTCACTCTCCTCCCGCTGGCAAAAAGAATTTTTACACACCGGAGACTTAACTCAACAAGCCTTAAAATTAAAAAGGGTTAAAAAAATAGAGGTAGAGGTGAATTCCCTTATCCGTCATTCCCTTGGAGAAGGGAATCTAAATATATGTGGATTCCCGCCTTCGCGGGAAAAGTGCCCTGCGGGTATGACGTCAATTAATAAAATAGGGGTCAGAAATTAATTAGGGTCAGAGACGTATTTTTAGTCAAAAAACCTAAATAAAAAAATACGTCTCTGACCCTAATTAATTTTACGTCTCTGACCCCTATTTTTTTAGTTATTTTGAATAACGATCTTCGGAAACGCAGCTGAGAAATCTTTTGCCTGTTTCGACAATTTGGCCGCAACACGACGGGCAATCTCACAGTAGATTTCGGTGATACGGCTATCTGGATCCGCCACCACCGAAGGTTTACCTTCATCGGTTGAAACGCGAATGCTCATATCTAATGGCAATGAACCCAACATGTCGACATCGTACTGGTCGGCCATGCTTTGACCACCACCGCTGCCAAAGATATGCTCTTCATGACCACATTCAGAACAGATATGAGTGCTCATGTTTTCGATAATCCCCAACACCGGCACCTCGACCTTCTCAAACATCTTCAGACCTTTCTTGGCATCCAATAGAGCAATATCCTGAGGTGTGGTCACAATCACCGCGCCAGTCACAGGGACCTTTTGCGCAAGTGTTAATTGTGTATCACCGGTACCCGGTGGCAGGTCGATGATTAAATAATCAACGTCTTTCCATTGGGTATCGTTTAATAGCTGTTCCAGTGCCTGAGTCACCATTGGGCCACGCCAGATCATCGGTGTTTCTTCATCGATCAGGAAACCAATCGACATCGCCTGCAGGTGGTAGCTGTTTAATGGCTCCAGTGTTTTGCCATCGCTTGAATCCGGTTGTTGGTTCACACCGAGCATGCGCGGTTGGCTTGGACCGTAGATATCAGCATCGAGGATGCCCACGGTTGCGCCTTCTTTTGATAATGCTAGCGCCAAATTGACGGAGGTGGTTGATTTACCTACACCACCTTTACCTGAGGCCACGGCAATGATGTTTTTCACACCGGGAATACTCTTCACACCCTTTTGTGCGGTATGAGAATCAATCTTATGACTGATGTTAACACTCACATCGCCAGCACCGTCCACACTACTAATCATTTCCTGTAGCTTACTGGTCAGTTCGGCTTTGTAGCCTTCCGCAGGGAAGCCTAATTGCACATCAACGGTGACCTTACCACCCTCGACTTTGATGTCTTTGATGCTTTTGGCGCTGACCAGATCAGATTCGAGATACGGGTCGATATAAGTTTTTTTTCTCGGGAACGCGATTCTACACAATTCTTTAAGATTTTTCTAATATACGCTTCGATTGGACTAAAAACGATGTAAATAGCCTCAAATGAGCGTTCTGCTGGCTTAAAACAGGCTTTCCTGCTAGTGTACGCGGTTTTTCAGCGAAGCTAAGAATAGCAAATCCTTACCATTTTATGCCTAATAAACAACGACATATTCTCGTTACCAGCGCCCTGCCTTACGCCAATGGTTCTATCCATCTAGGCCACCTGGTGGAATACATCCAGACCGATATATGGGTGCGATTCATGAAAATGCAAGGTCATCAGTGCGTCTATGTCTGCGCTGATGACGCGCATGGTACGCCGATTATGTTGAATGCGCGCAAACTCGGCATTACACCTGAACAATTGATCGCCAATACCGATAAAGAGCATCGCGCCGATTTTGCCGAGTTTAATATTGGCTTCGATAATTTCCATTCGACTCATTCGGACGAAAATCGTGAGTTGGCCGAACTGATTTATAACCGTAATGTTGAAAACGGTTTTATCGACACCAAAGAGGTCGAGCAATTCTTCGACGAAAAAGAAGATATGTTCCTGCCGGACCGTTTTATCAAAGGCGACTGTCCAAAATGCAAAAGTCCGGATCAATATGGCGATAACTGCGAGGTCTGTGGTGCGACTTATGATGCCACCGAACTAAAAAATCCTTATTCGGTGATCTCTGGAGAGAAACCGGTACTCAAACCGTCTGAACATTATTTCTTTAAGCTCTCCAAAGCCCAACCGATGTTAGAAAAGTGGACCCAGAGCGGCACCTTGCAAAGTGGCATCGCCAAGAAAGTCACCGAATGGTTTAAGGATGGTTTAAAAGACTGGGACATCAGTCGTGATGCACCCTACTTTGGTTTTGAGATCCCAAATGCACCAAAAAAATATTTCTACGTCTGGTTTGATGCGCCGATTGGTTACCTCGCCAGTTTTAAAAATCTTTGCGAGAAGCGTGATGATCTCGATTTCGAAACCTACTGGAATGAAGACAGTGACTATGAAGTTTATCATTTCATTGGTAAGGACATCGTTAATCACCACACCCTGTTCTGGCCCGCGATGTTAGAGGCCGCCCAATTCCGCAAACCAACCGCCGTCAATGTGCATGGTTATCTCACTGTGAATGGCACTAAGATGTCCAAATCACGCGGTACGTTTATCAATGCGCGAACCTATTTGAAACAACTTAATCCGGAGTATTTACGCTACTACTACGCAGCAAAGCTCAGTAGTGGTGTTGAAGATCTCGATTTAAATCTCGAAGACTTTAGCGCACGCGTAAATTCGGATTTGGTCGGCAAGGTGGTGAATATCGCCAGTCGTTGTGCCGGTTTTATTAAAAAGAAATACGCCGGTAAGTTATCGGCCACCTGCACCGAACAGGCTAAATACGATGATTTTGTTAAAGCCGGTAAATCGATTGCTGAGTTATACGAACAACGTGAGTTCTCGACCGCGATACGCCAGATCATGGCGCTGGCCGATCAAGCCAACCAGTATATCGATGCACAAAAACCGTGGGTGATCGTCAAACAAGAAGGCAATGAACAATTAGTACAGGATGTCTGTAGTGTTGGACTTAACTTGTTCAGAATATTAGTTTGTTATTTAAAACCCGTGATCCCAACACTCACTGAACAATCGGAAACGTTTTTAAATATTGAGCCGATGAACTGGGAAAGCATTAACACCCCCTTACTCGATCATACGATCAATAAATTTAAACCTTTAATGACCCGCATAGAACAAGAAAAGGTCGATGCCATGGTAGAAGATTCAAAAGACTCGCTTGCCGAAACCACTAAACATAAAGGCCAACCACCGAAATCAGAACAACGTGTTTCGGATGAGATCGCTGCTGAAATCGAATTCGAAGATTTTGCCAAGGTGGATTTACGCATCGCCAAAATCGTCAAGGCCGAACACGTCGAAGGTGCGGATAAACTCTTACAACTGACCTTAGACATCGGCGATCAAACCAAAAATGTTTTTGCCGGCATCAAAAGCGCCTATCAACCGGAAGACCTCGAAGGCAAACTCACGGTGATGGTCGCCAACCTCAAACCGCGTAAAATGCGTTTTGGCTTATCCGAAGGTATGGTGCTCGCGGCCGGACCCGGTGGGAAAGATTTATGGATCCTGTCCCCAGATGAGGGAGCCAAGCCAGGAATGAAAGTTAAATAAACCCTGTTTAAATAAAAAAGGGCTCTGAATATGTCATGGATTCAAATTTTAATTCAAGCTGTGATTTTTATTCTTTTGTTTTCATTAGGAATGTGGGTCGTTGACAAATTTAAAAAATCCAGGAGAAATAATAAAGATAGGTTGGATTGAACCTGGATTGAACTTGGATTGAAAAAGGAAATTTATTTCGGGTGATAATAAAAATTTATTTTTTCGCTAATATTCCCTTGGTAGTTCTTGAATTTTACTTGCGCAAAAAATTGTTTAATGTAGAACGTTATATTTCCAGACTAAATACTTTTTATATCACCTGCATGACGGATCCCAAATTAAAAGCTGACCCGGTTGGCACTTTTCCAGTTACCCCGCTTAACTAAACCAAGTCCCATCAAACCAAATAACAATAAAACCAAACTAGTAGGCTCTGGTACCGATACCGTGTCCCGGATTAGCCAACTACCAATCGAAGCTGATGCTATTGAATCACCGACTACACCTTGTTGTGCCCGCACTGCAAATGCTGACATGGCGAACCCCCGCATTATGCGGTCATCAGTGAGTGTAGAAGGTTCAAAGGGATCACCCGTCAGACCGTAAGAGTATTCATAAGTAGAAGTAGAATTGGTAATGCCTACTAGGTCCATCAATGTAGCGAACTCTGTCCGGTAGAAATAAGTTGACGCTGAACTAAACAGACCACTTGGCAAACCAGCGGACAACTGTAGATTATCTATATCCGCAACGGTTGCATAACGGAATCCCTCAAAAGCCCCGCCTGAACCTAACTCCGTTAACATATCGTTATAGGAATAATTGACTGTGCTAGTGAGATCCAGCCATTCCAACCCGGTATCAGTATCCCGGGTAATCAAACCATCATGACTACTGTACAAGTCGACCGATATCAAGGTCGCTGTAACACTGCTAGTCCACATGAATTGCAAAACAGAAATAATAAGAAAATAGCGTATAATTTTCATCTGCCGTATCCCCCGAATGTTTGCACTTATTTTAATTCTAAATTATTCATAGACCGGCATAATAGTCTCTTACAATAAACTATGTCAAACCCTTTATATATCAATAAGTTAACTACATGCAAGCATACTCGGGAATTACATAATATCCAAAAGCTGATCGAACACAATAAAAAATCGTGAACTAGATAGACCCACTTGGCAGGTTGGGGCGTTTCCCCATTCAATCGATGCAATCATAAAACAATGATTGTTTTTTGTGTTAAAACGTACTTTTAATGTGTTAAATAGATGGGAGTTATACATGTCAAATAAATCTAAAAAAGCGGTAATCGGTGTTGTTCTGGGGAGTTTAATCGCGGGAATGTCTTTTCAATCTACAGCCTTAGCGGCGGCTTCTGATCGAGGCAAAAAAGCGGTGACCGCGTCAGTATCCTGTGGTGGTAATTATTTTGTTGGAAATGGTGGTATCGAAATTCAACGCAGTACCTATATTATGCGTAACGTCTCCGATGTCGGTTCAATTTATATCGACCGAGTACGTGTATTTAACGCAAAAGGCGTCTCACTGTTTGATTCTGATGTATCGGGTATTCCAGCATCACGAAATAACACCATCACCCCTGTCGATAACTCTATTGAGCCACGTCAAACTGCAAATTTGCGCATTCAGGATCTCATTCCGATGCAAGGCCGTTTAAACCGTCCATTGCAAACCGTTATTGACTGGTCTGCAGATGAGCCCGTATTGACACTTGATGTCGGAAATGTACGGACCACGGCTGCCTATGACTCTGCTACCGCGACAATTGGTGCGCAAAGTGGACGCCATTCTTCAGCCTGTCGTACGACTGCGCGCAACAAACATTACTAAGTTATTGTTGGTATTATTGGCCGGTAAATACCGGCCAATAATTTTTATATCTAATTAACCATCAATTTGATGCTTAGCCATAATATTAAATTCTTCAATTTCTCCAAAACATAAGAAGCTGCCGATTAATGTGATGAAAAAGAAAACTTCACACGGTTATTCACCTACGCAGCATCCTGATAAATAAAGCAAAACCGTATAAATTACCCGTTGTATATCCCCCTCAAGCGCCTTACTCTATATATATGAAAGAGTATGCCCTAATCCTGGTCGGTACTATCCTGGTCAATAACTTCGTGCTGGTGAAATTTCTTGGTTTGTGTCCCTTCATGGGCGTGTCGCGCAAGCTTGAGACTGCTACCGGGATGGCGATGGCCACGACTTTTGTGCTGACCTTGTCTTCCGTATTTAGCTATCTGATCAATACCTATATGTTGGTTCCTTATGGGCTCGAATACCTCGACATCATTGCCTTCATCCTGGTCATCGCCGGCGTGGTACAACTGACCGAAATGATCGTGCATAAAGTCAGCCCACTGCTGTATCAGGTACTGGGCATCTTTTTGCCGTTAATCACCACCAATTGTGCCGTACTCGGTGTCGCTTTATTAAATGTGCAAAAAAATAATGGCTTCATCGAATCGTTTTTATACGGCTTTGGTGCCTCGATTGGATTTTCACTGGTCTTGATCTTATTTGCGGCGATGCGCGAACGGATCAATGTGGCTGATGTCCCCGCGCCCTTTAAAGGCGCCGCCATCGCGATGATCACCGCTGGTCTGATGTCGATGGCCTTTATGGGTTTTTCCGGCCTCGTACAAGGATAAACCAATATGTTAGAAGCCATCCTTGTCTTAGCCGCGCTGGCTACCGTGTTCGGTCTATTGCTCGGCTTTGCCGCGATCAAATTCAAAGTCGAGGGCGATCCGGTGGTCGATCAAATCGACTCGATCCTGCCACAAACACAATGCGGTCAATGTACTTATGCGGGTTGTCGTCCTTACGCACAGGCCATTGCCGATGGCGAGGCCGACATTAACCAATGCCCGCCAGGCGGCGAACAGGTCATCATTGCCCTGGCCGATTTACTCGACCGCGAGCCTAAGCCATTAAGTGAAGAGCACGGCGTAGAAAAAGAAACCAAAACCGTGGTCATCATCGATGAACAAGTTTGTATTGGCTGCACATTGTGCATCCAGGCCTGCCCGGTTGACGCCATATTGGGTGCCGCCAAGATGATGCATACCGTGATTAAAGATGAATGTACCGGCTGCGACTTATGCATCCCACCCTGTCCTGTCGATTGTATTTATGTCGTGCCGCTTGAAGAAACATTGGACAGCTGGACCTGGCCCTATCCTCAGCAAGAAGAAGATGAGGATCCCCAGCATGCGTAAATTGTTTAGTTTCCATGGTGGAATCGTTCTGGATGGACATAAGCGCATGTCCTTACAAGAACCGATCATCACCGCTGACATCCCAGAACAATTAGTCCATGCCGTGCACCAACACATTGGTGAGCCGGCCTATCCCATCGTTGAAGTCGGCGACACCATTTTAACCGGTCAAATGATTGCGCAAGCAGAAGGCTATATCAGTGCGCCTGTTCATGCGGGTAGCTCGGGTACAGTGGTGGCCATTGAGGAACGATCCATTGCTCATCCGTCAGGTATGCAAGGCCTTTGCATCGTCATCGAAACGGATGGCAAAGATCAGTGGATTGAAATCAGTGACGAAATTGAAGACTACAAACGCATGGATCCATCGTATCTTCGAAACCTCGTTCGAGATGCAGGAATTGTCGGTCTGGGCGGCGCCGGCTTCCCTTCATTTATAAAATTAAACCCAGGAGCCCGTTCGTCGATCGATACGCTCATTCTCAACGGCGCTGAATGCGAACCCTATATTAGCTGTGATGCGGCCTTATTGATTGATGGAGCCCGTGACATTATCGACGGACTATTAATCATGCGCCATGCCTTACAGGCGAAACAATGCCTGGTCGGCATCGAAGATAATAAACCCGAATCCATTAAAGCATTTGAAGCCGCCTTAACCTCGCAGGAAAAAACCATCATCGAAGTGATCACGATACCCACTTTATATCCAGCGGGTAGCGAGAAACAATTAATTAAAACCTTAACCGGGATTTCTCTGGCAGCCAAACAATTGCCAATCCACCATGGTATTGTTTGTCATAACGTCGGTACTGCCGCTGCCGTCGGTCATGCCATTCGTAAAAAACGGCCGCTCATTTCTCGAATCGTCACCGTTACTGGTGACGCGGTCGACCGACCCGGCAATTATGATGTTCGGCTTGGCACACCCATGATCAATTTATTACACCAGGCTGAATTACAATCCTATAAAATGGAACGACTGGTCATGGGCGGTCCGATGATGGGATTTGAAATAAATGACACTGATTCTCCGGTACTCAAAACCACGAATTGCCTGTTAACGATTACCGAAGAGCAATTACCTCAAAACACCCACGCCATGCCGTGTATTCGTTGTGGTGAATGTAATCATGTTTGCCCGGCTAACTTACTCCCGCAACAACTTTACTGGCATGCCCGCGCACGCGATCTTGAAAAAACACAAAGCTATAACCTGTTTGATTGCATCGAATGCGGGTGTTGTACTTACGTCTGTCCAAGTCACATCCCTTTAGTGCAATATTATCGCTTTGCCAAGACTGAAATTTGGGCACAGGAACTGGATAAGAAAAAATCAGATCATGCCCGTGAAAGACATGAATTTAATTTGTATCGTACCGAGCGTAAAAAACTGGAAAAAGAACAAGCAAGACGTAAAAAACAGGAACAGCTCAAAAATTCCCAGAAAGATGAAGTCGCGGCGGCATTGGCACGCGTGAACTCAAAAAAAGCCCAAGCAGAAGAAAAGGATAACCGCGAGTGAATACATTACACACGTCGCCTCATACTAATTTTACCAATAGCGTCACACGCATGATGTTATTGGTGATCGCCGCCATGATTCCGGCAATGATCGCTTACGTCTGGTTTTTTGGCTGGGGTATTTTAATCAATGCCGTTTTGTGTATAGCCACGGCGCTTAGCTGTGAGATCGCAATGCTAAAGTTACGTCATCGACCTGTAATGCCTTTTATTACTGACTTTAGTGCCTTAGTGACTGCATTATTAATCGCTTTTGCACTGCCGCCAATTTTACCTTGGTGGTTACCGGTGCTGGCAACGAGTTTTGCGATCATTATTGCCAAACATTTATATGGCGGCCTGGGTTATAACCCATTCAATCCTGCGATGGCCGGTTATGTCGTGTTACTAATTGCTTTTCCAAAACAAATGACCGCCTGGTTGCCCGCGAACAGCAACCAACCTTTCACCATGACTTTTACTGAGAATTTACGCTACAATTTTTTTGGTGAGCTACCGAGTAATACCAGTTATGACTTGCTTACCCAGGCAACGCCACTCGATGTGGTCGAAGTACAAACGGGGCTTGGCTTAAGTATCGAACAAATTGAATCCAGCTTCACTCAGTTTAGTGGATACTTTGGTGTCGGTTGGGATTGGGTGAGTTTGATGTTTCTACTCGGTGGTTTGTTCCTGATATCTAAACGTGTGATCACCTGGCAAATCCCGGTGGCAATGATTGCTACCCTGGCCGTTTTGTCCTCAATCGCTTATCTGCTGGATCAACAAACCAATCCTGATCCCCTCTTTCATGTACTCGGTGGGGCCACTATGATCGGGGCTTTTTTTATTGCCACAGACCCAATCACCGCCAGCACCACACCAAGGGGAAGAATCTACTATGGAATTGGAATAGGCGTGATTACCTATGTAATTCGAACCTGGGGTAACTATCCGGACGGAGTCGCCTTCGGTGTATTACTGATGAATATTGCCGTGCCGACCATCGACTATTACAGTCAACCTAAGGTCTTTGGACATGCTAACAAAGATATGGATTAACCATGACTGCTGAAAAAAATAAAACCCCAAACTCTCTTAGTAAAAATATGCTAGTCAATGCGTTTGTACTTGGTTTGTTTGCGATCATTGGAACCGCACTGGTTGCTTACGTAAATGATTCAACCAGGGATCAGGTCGATGAAAATAAACGCCAGCATACTTTGAAAAAATTACATGAGTTAGTTGATCCCAAAACTCATGACAATGATATCGAACAAGACACCACTGAAGTAAAAGATCGATTACTGGGGAGTGGTAAAATGCTCGTATACCGTGCCCGTAAAGACAACAAACCGATTGCGGCCATCATTCAGTGTGTCGCCCGCGATGGCTATAGTGGTAAAATACGATTGTTGGTTGCCATCAATTATGATGGTTCGCTTGCCGGTGTACGCGTCACCGATCACCTTGAAACACCCGGTCTGGGTGATGCCATTGAAAGCCAAAAGTCCGACTGGATAAATATCTTTAACGGTAAATCGTTACAGCAACCATTACCTGAAAAATGGAAGGTCAAACGTGATGGTGGAGAATTTGATCAAATCACCAGTGCTACCATTACCTCACGGGCGGTGGTAAAAGCCACCTACAAGGCATTGCAATATTTTAAATTAAACCGACAACTTCTATTTAAATAGGTATACACTCCAAGTTATATCTTGAATAAGTTAGATTATGAATATGCTTAAAGACATCATCAACAATGGCCTATGGAAGAATAACCCCGCCACCGTTCAGCTTTTGGGTTTGTGCCCTTTATTGGCGGTCTCTGGCACTGTCGCCAATGCCCTGGGGCTGGGTATCGCCACCATGTTGGTATTAATCACCTCAAACCTGGTGGTCTCACTCATACGTGATTACGTCCGTAATGAAATCCGAATCCCGGTATTCGTCGTGATTATTGCCGTCTCCGTGACCCTGATTAAGATTCTGATGCAGGCCTATTTTTATGATCTGTATTTAATTATTGGTTTGTTCGTGGCTTTAATTACTACAAACTGTGTGATCATTGCTCGCGCCGAAGCCTTTGCGTCCAAAAATAATGTTTTGAACTCGATGGCCGACGGCTTTTTTATGGGACTTGGATTTACCATCATCTTAGTGGTGTTAGGTGCTCTACGTGAAATCATTAGTTATGGAACCTTGTTCCAACAGATGCACCTGTTGTTCGGTGAAGGGGCGAGCTGGTTGAAGATCACCTTAATCGAAAACTACGATGGCTTTTTATTAACGATATTGCCTCCCGGCGCATTCCTTGGTCTTGGCTTTATCATTGCCCTGAAAAATATTATTGACAACCGCCAAACAAAAGCGGCCACGGTCAATCTGCAACAAACTGCAACATAAAATCTATTTCATATTCGTGACATAGGTCATAGAATCCTCGCATAAGATAGTTTTACAAAAATAAACGCAAGCGAGGATGGACTTGTGTCATGCGAGTAACCACAATAATAAAATTATTGTTACTCTGTGTTTCGCTAGCTGGTCTAGCTAACATTGGATTGTTAGTAAAACAGCCAGACCTAACTCAGACAACAATACCAGACTACATAACTTATTTAAGCCATAACTATCCATATGACTTTTATTTTGCGGTTATCAGCCTGAGTTTACTTTTCATTTTGTTATTTTGGCAATTGCTCAGCCCCTCACCCAATAAACTCTACAAACATTACCTAACACTCGATTCACATACTTTAGATACCAATCGAAATCTGTCCGCGGAGTTTTATAGGGCGGCACTCGATTATCGGGTTAAAAATGGATCTCGAAGCTATAAAAAACACGTTATTAAGAAATTTTCTTTTTTATACGATTACCACAATTATGCCTTAACCTGGATTGATGAGGTGGTTACGCTGACTCAAGCTTATTCAGTACCGTATTATTTTATTAAATCTGTTTTAGCTTCTGGTCATATTGGTCGGATCTTTAACCAGGTTCGTTATGCATCCGGGCTGATCGCCAGTAACCTAAAGATGAATTCACCGGTTTTGTTCCATGACTGCGCAGAACATATAGAGGTGTGGTCTTATCATTCCCATCACGCCTTATGCAAAATTAAAAAAGACAGTGTGAAATTACATACCGCGCATCGTCACCCTAATTACATCGCCGCCTTTCTGACTGGAACGGAATCCCAACATCTAACCAAACAACAAATCGAACTACGATTTTTAACGACCCAGAGTACTAAAACCAAACAAAATCGAAGTGAGAACATTGCTAAACACAACTTGTATGAAATGAAAAAGTGGTTAAAACAGTTATCAAAAACAACTTCGCGACACCACGTCACCGATGGAATTGAAGTGTCGGAGATCATGGCTCCCGGCGCTTCTCTTTACACGACGCCGTTAACTCGCACATTAGAACAACTTGTATACAGCAAGATTGATGCTTTTTATCCTCGTTCCAAACTCCCTATTTCCGATCAAAAAATAGCGCTGGACGCGGTCGTGCTTGTCAAAGGGATAGGAATACTGGCGATCGTAGAAAAACAGGAACAGGGCACGATTACTTATAGCGGTGATTCAACCTGGCACCAATATATTGGTGATCGTACAGTTGAACTGAAAAACCCGTGCATGCAAGCTCGTCTGGCCCGTAGTTCATTAGGAAACCTGTTAGCCACCTATAACCTGACACGCTGGCCGGTGATTAGCCTGGTGGTCTACAGCAAGGATAATGTGGAGCTTAATTTAACAATGGGTAGTGAAAAACTACAATGTGAAGTCCTCAAGCTGTCTGGATTAGAGCGCTGGATTAAAGCCAAACGCAAACAAGACGGTGCAGATTTTAGCCAAAGCGATATCGCTATGTTTAACGCCATGATTGAACAACATCCCGTCTTCTCGAACGCTGTCTGAGAAAAGTTAAGCCTTTAATATTTTCTCTTTTCTGGTTATGCTCCGCTTTGGCTAACTATCTCTAAAGCAAAACGAACCCTCACTGGCATGACCCCGGCAAAAATAAAAACGATATTTTCCCGTTTAAAAGACAGCAATCCTGAACCCACCACCGAATTGGCATATCGAAGTGTCTTTCAGCTCTTGATCGCAGTCATCTTATCCGCGCAGGCAACGGATAAAAGTGTCAACGCGGCCACGAAGGAATTATTTAAGGTTGCCGGGACACCGCAAAAAATGCTGGATCTAAAAGAAACCGGGCTGAAAAAATATATTAAAACCATTGGCCTGTTTAACACCAAGGCTAAAAATATTATAAAGACCTGCAAAATACTGATTGAGGAACATAAAGGCAAAGTCCCCCAAACCCGTGAAGCACTTGAAGCCTTGCCAGGAGTTGGTCGCAAAACCGCCAATGTGGTCCTCAATACGGCCTTTGGACAACCAACGATAGCGGTGGATACTCATATATTTAGAGTCAGTAATCGACTCGGCATTGCTCCAGGCAAAACCGTGGTTGAGGTGGAACAAAACCTTTTAAAAAATGTCCCCAATCAATACAAGCAGGATGCCCATCACTGGCTAATCCTGCATGGCCGCTATACCTGTCTGGCACGAAAGCCAAGATGCAGCAGTTGTCTGTTAGAAGATCTCTGTCCTTACGAAGAAAAAACCATCGATTAGTCGCTAAATTGGACTAAGGCGACGCTTAAATTATTTAAAATCTCACAAAAGTTTAAAATCTGCTACTGGAGACAGCATTTTGTTTGAACTTTGCCTAAAATCAACATTCAAAGCTTGTAAGTTCAACATAATGATTCAAGTTGAATCTGAAAAATGACCTGTAGCGTATTATTGGCAATCCCGGACACGCAACAGGTGCTAATAATCGGGATGCCAACTCATTTTAACTACGGAGAGAACTATCATGTCTAAACAAATTCTTAAGCCTCTTTCTATCGCCTTA
This sequence comes from uncultured Ectothiorhodospiraceae bacterium, assembly GCA_947260005.1. GTDB lineage: Bacteria > Pseudomonadota > Gammaproteobacteria > UBA6429 > Thiohalophilaceae > SZUA-24. Next base: position 11,925 of record CAMYOL010000034.1, on the reverse strand, counting down.
GGTGCGACTTTTGCTGTTTCTATGGCAGCTAGCAATATCGCTACTGCCGCTCCTGCTGGTGATAACCCATTTGCTATGAGCGAACTTGAAAGCGGTTATATGCAAGTTGCTGGTAAAGAAGGCAAGTGCGGCGAAGGCAAATGTGGCGAAGGCAAAAAAGCCGATGGCAAAAGCAAAGAAGGTAAATGCGGCGAAAGTAAGAAAGAAGGAAAATGCGGCGAAGGAAAATGCGGCGAAGGTAAGAAAAAAGAAGGTAAGAAAGAAGGTAAATGTGGCGAAGGCAAGTGTGGCGGTAGTTAAGCACGCGGTCCAGGTCAAACCATGAAACAGAAAACATACCCTGTTCATGGCGCAGGACTCGGTCTGCGACGGGAGATTATGAACTCCCTCGCAGACCCCTTTCCTTCGCAAGTGAATTTTCTCGAAGTCGCCCCGGAAAACTGGATTGGTGTCGGTGGTCGCTATGGAAAGCAATTTCGTTCCTACACCGAACAGCATGACTTTGTTTGCCACGGGCTGTCGTTATCGATTGGCTCGCCTGCCCCACTCGATGAAGCCTTTTTGCATAAACTTAAATCTTTTCTGAAACTGCATAATATACGTTGTTACAGTGAACATTTAAGTTATTGTAGTGATGATGGCCATCTATATGATCTGATGCCCATTCCTTTTACCGAAGAAGCCGTGTCTCATGTTGCTGACCGAATTAAACGGGTCCAGGACATTCTCGAACAACCTATCGCAATGGAAAATGTTTCTTACTATGCCGCACCGGGCAAACAGATGGAAGAAATTGAATTTTTAAATGCCGTGCTCGATGAAGCTGACTGTAAATTATTGCTCGATGTTAATAATATTTATGTTAATAGTATCAATCACGGTTACGACCCTTATGAATTCTTAAGTGCGATACCAGGTGATCGTATTTCTTATATCCACGTTGCCGGCCATTTTAATGAAGCCGAAGATCTGAGAGTGGATACCCATGGCGCCGATGTCATTGATCCGGTCTGGGCGCTACTCGATAAAAGTTACGAATTTTATGGCGTAATACCTACCCTACTGGAACGTGACTTTAATATACCGCCGATTTCAGAGTTAGTTAAAGAGGTCGACACCATCCACGAAATCCAGCAACGTTGGGAACAAGCCGGCGAGCACGCGAACCACACTCATGTCCAACGAGGCTAAAGCACCCGACTTTCAGCAAGTCCAATACGCCTTCGCTCAACATGTGCGTAATCCGGCGAAATACCCACGCCCAAATGACATCGAAGCGCGACGTATGAAAATCTACAATGAGTTATTTTATAACAACGTTGAAGGTTTTATGTCGAATGCCTATCCAGTATTACGAACATTAACCGATGATGAAAAATGGCATCGTATGATCCGTGACTACTTTGAAAAACATCATGCCTCCACGCCATTATTTCAGGAAATGCCGCGCGAGTTTTTAAAATATCTGGAAACTGAACGTGAAGCTGAACAGGACGATTACCCATTTATGCTCGAACTCGCTCATTATGAATGGGTAGAACTGGCATTAAGCGTTACCGATATAGAGAATGATTTGTCAAATGTGGATGTGGACGGCGATTTGCTTGAAGGTGTTCCGGTCTTATCGAATACGGCCTGGCCACTGAATTATAATTACCCCGTACACGAAATCAGTCCCGACTTTATACCTGAACAACCGGGCGAGCAACCAACTTATCTTGTGGTCTATCGTGATGCCGATGACGAAGTGCATTTCTTAGATATTAATCCGGTTACCGCTCAGTTATTGCAGTACCTTTCTGAAGATTCGAATATCACTTCCAAACAAATGCTAACCAGTATCGCCGAACAACTTAACCATCCGAATCCGGATGTGGTGATCCAGGGTGGCTTGCAAATACTTCATGATTTAAAAACTCGTGATGTAGTTATTGGTGTGAACAAAACCTGAAAAGCCTGTCTAACAAAACATAATAATTAACAGGAGAGTGCCATGAATGTCCTAATACAACTGCAAGGTCTACTCGATAAGACCCGGCAAATTGATTTTTTAGCCCCATTACTGCTTAGAATTTTTCTTGCCCCCATTTTAATCGTCGCCGGTTATGGAAAACTGACCGGCCTTGAAGACACAGCAGCCTACTTTGGCAACCCCGATTGGGGACTTGGCATGCCTGCACCTCTGCTCATGGCCACACTTGCTGGTCTAACTGAATTTGTGGGTGGAATAGCTATCTTAATTGGATTGGCCACGCGTTGGTTTGCCATCCCATTAATGTTTACCATGATCGTCGCAGCTGGTACCGCCCACTGGCAAAATGGCTGGCATGCCCTGCCTGAACAAACTTTAACGGTACCCTGGGAATGGCGCATGGATAAGATAGAAGGTGCAGCTGAACGCAAAAGCAAGGCGCGCGAAATCTTAAAAGAACATAGCAACTACGACTATATAACTGAGCATGGCAGCGTTACGATTCTCAAAAACGGCATCGAATTTGCGGCCACCTATTTCTTAATGCTACTCGTGCTGTTCTTTGTTGGAGCAGGTCGATATGCGAGTATCGATTACTGGATCAAACAACGATTCGATCCTGAATAAATATTTATGAAATCCCTTCAAAAGCCGGCAGTAGCCGGCTTTTTTAATACCTGTAATTTCATTCACAAACCAAATCAGGTATTAGCCAAGAAGGGAGGTCGAAATCCCGTTATTTCATGTATAATCCCCCCTCGATTTCTTGGGAGCATGTCATGTCGGATGTAAAAAAAGTGGTTCTCGCCTACTCTGGCGGCCTGGATACCTCGATCATTCTAAAATGGTTGCAGGACACCTATCAGTGTGAGGTGGTGACCTTTACCGCCGATATTGGCCAGGGTGAAGAGGTTGAACCCGCTCGCGCCAAGGCGGAAGCCATGGGTGTGAAAGAGATTTTTATTGAAGACCTACGCGAAGAATATGCCCGTGATTATGTATTCCCGATGTTCCGCGCCAACACCATCTATGAAGGTGAATATCTGCTCGGCACCTCAATTGCCCGTCCACTGATCGCGAAACGACTGGTCGACATCGCCACCCAAACCGGGGCGGATGCCATCTCTCACGGTGCAACGGGTAAAGGTAATGATCAGGTCCGATTTGAATTAGGGGCCTATGCATTAAGCCCAAATGTCCAGGTCATCGCTCCCTGGCGCGAATGGGATCTGAACTCACGTGAAAAATTAATGGACTATGCCAAGCAACATGATATTCCGGTGGATTTTAATAAAGGTAAAAAATCACCTTATTCAATGGATGCCAATTTATTGCACATTTCTTATGAAGGTGGGGTGCTCGAAGACCCATGGTCTGGTCCGGAAGAAGAGATGTGGCGCTGGAGTGTGGCTCCCGAAGCGGCCCCCGATCAGGCAACTATACTCGAACTCGAATACCAACAAGGTGACATTGTTGCGATTGATGGTCAGGCCATGTCACCGGCAAAAGTGATGGAATATCTAAATAAAGTGGCCGGAGCCAATGGCGTTGGACGTGATGACATCGTTGAAAACCGTTATGTCGGCATGAAATCACGCGGCTGTTATGAAACGCCTGCCGGCACCGTCATGTTAAAGGCCCATCGTGCAATGGAATCGTTAACTCTTGATCGTGAAGTCGCGCATCTTAAAGATGAGTTAATGCCAAAATACGCCAGCATGATCTATAACGGTTACTGGTGGGCGCCTGAACGACAAATGATGCAAGAGATGATCGATGCCTCACAAAAAACCGTAAACGGATTTGTGCGCGTAAAATTATACAAAGGTAATGTGATTGTCGAAGGTCGTAAATCAGATACCGACAGTCTGTTTGACGAAGCCATTGCTACTTTTGAAGATGATGCGGGTGCCTACGATCAATCCGATGCCCACGGTTTTATTAAACTCAATGCCTTACGTATGCGTATCGCGGCGATGCGACAATCCAAATAAAGTAGTCACAACTCAATTTAAATAACGATTGCTTTTACTTCGCCACCTTGCGTTGTAGGACGATGTGCACATCGGTCGGTTTGTAGCCGAGCTTTTTCAGATCCTGACTACGTTTAGTGTGAATCTTAATTAACAAACTGTCTTCGTCGATACCACGCTTAATCAAATAATCCCGCACCGCTCGCGCTCTGCGTGTTGCTAAGCGGAAATTATATCGGACCAGTCCTTTGCTGTGAGTATAGAGTTCAAGGTCAATTTGTTTAACACCATCATCGGCCTTTAGAATTTCCAGCACTTCGTCCAGTTGTCGCTGCGCCTTGGTACGCAGTTTTGAACTGTCTTCATGGAAATGGACAATCGTACGTTTACTGCTCCGGTAATCATATTTCAATAACTGCCCGATGCAACGATGGAACAGATCCAGACTTTCCTGAAAGTTTAACGCCGACAACATCACTTCCATGTCATCCGCCGCATCGGCTGCATCCCAATAGCGCATTACCGGTTGCATGCCTTCACTCATTTCAAGAAACAGCCGACGTGACCATTCCGTGGAGGCAGTCACGGCACGCTCACCCGGCTCAAGCTCGATAAAACCCAGATCTCTGGCCTTGTTAAAGTGCCGCCACTCAGGTGGCTCGGTACGAAGGTGAGCACGGCCAATACCTGCGGGGGGATGAGCCACAAACAACGCAAATTCAAGTGGCTGGCCTACGCCCTGACGAAATTCAACATGTCCATAGTTATTAATATTTTGCTTCATCGAACACAATGATCTGGATGAGTCGACTTTCCAAAATTCGTGTAGCCCAGCAGAATAGCGATGTAAACCAGCGATGCCTAATGATTCTGACGGATCCTTATGATGATCTTCGGTAATCACTAAATCATCAGGTTGCTTAAATGTTTTTTTAACCGGTTCAGGCTTCTTGTTTCTGCTCAACATCCGACTAAACCACGATTCACGTTTTTTAGTATTAACGGGTTGTTCAGTACTGGCGGTTGCGGTGTTCGTGACGGACTTGGACTGATCCGCCTGTGTAGAAGCGTTATTAGTTTGCGGATCGTTATTTGAAGTGGTTGTCTTATCATCAGCGGTCACCTGACCGGCTTCATTGGTTTTCGTATTTGAAGCCGAATCCGCCTTGCCTTTTGCTTCGGCTTCAGACTTTGCCTCAGCTTCCGCCTTAGCAGCGGCTTTCGCTCGCTCACGACTTTCAAGTTGGTAACCACTGAATCGAGGAGGTGCCGCCATCACGGTCGCGATAGCCGCCAGCAGGGACATGATAAGTACAATTCTTAAAATCATACCCGGTTAAAAGCAGATTTTGTGCCAGATTGGCGTTAATTGGGGTCAGAGACGTATTTTTGAATGCCCTTCGCCAAGGGAATCCAAAAATACGTCTCTGACCCCTAGTAATCTATTTCTTTTTACGTCGTTCACTTCTACGCAAACGCGATGCCAACCGACGAGCTAGATCGCCAAAAAGCTCTGTTTGGGTTGGATGAGGATGAATAGCATTACCCACCTGCTCTAAGGTCATGTTTCCAGCCACCATCATCACTCCTTCACCAATCAGCGTATCGGCATGATCGGCGAGGAAATGGACCCCGACAATCCGATGTGAGGCCTTGTCAGCCACTAGTTTGATTAGACCATGAGTTTCGTTATTAATCATGGCCTTAGCGTCGATACTCATTGGGACTTTGATCTCAACCGCATCAATGCCTTTCGCCTTGGCTTGTTCAGTCGACAGCCCAACGAAGGCCGCTTCTGGGCGAGTAAATATCACGCCGCAGTCTTTATCCTCATCATATTGAGCCGCCTCACCAGAGATGTTCATTGCGGCTACGCGCCCCTGCTGGCCTGCCGTGTGAGCAAGCATTAACCCACCGATCACATCGCCAACTGCGAAGATGTTATCCGCTGAAGTCCGGCAACGATTATCCGCTGCGATGACACCTTTTTCCGTTTTAACGCCGGCCTTTTCAAGACCCAGACCATCCGTTACAGGACGTTTGCCGGTGGCCATAATCACATAGTCACAACCAAAGTTGCGTGATTTACCCTCACTGTCTTCAAAACTAAGCTTCATATTGCCTGGCTCACCTTTGATCGACTTTATCTTTGCGCTGGTTTCAATGGTCAGGCGTTTGTCGGTATTCAATACGGCCGTCAACTGACTCGCGACTTCTTTTTCAACTTCAGCCAGAATTCTATCCTGTCCTTCGAAAAGCACGACTTTAGTCCCGAAATCCTGGAAAATCTGTGCCATTTCGACGCCGATCGCACCGCCGCCAATCACACCCAAACGTTTCGGCACTTCGGTTAGACCCCAGACGGTATCTGAAGTCAAAATACCTCCAGTTTCCAATCCTTCATGGGCACCCTCGATAGGTGGCACAAATGGGGGTGCACCCGTCGCGATAATCGCCGCAGCAAAGCTGATTTTCTTACCTTTTTTACCATTACCCGTCTCTGCGCGTTGATGAGGATCTTTACTATTTCCCCCCGTGTCGACAAACACGGTATGAGAATCCTCAAAGCGCCCATAGCCTTGAATGACGTCAATTTTAACGCCTTTATCTGTTTTTAGCGCCATTTCGCCACGCGTTTCAAGCACGTTCTTGCGCGTTGCTTCTAATTTTTTCCAGTTTAGTTTGGCCGATTTGGTCCCTTCGATTCCTAAATGACTGTCCTCAGCACGATCACGAATTCGATCTGCCGCCGCACGCCAGGCCTTGGAAGGAATACATCCACGCCACAGACATTCTCCACCGGGAAACGGCGCATCGTTAACCATCGCCACTTTGTAGCCATGCTCGACCAGATCCCGAGCCGCATCTTCACCACCTGGTCCGCCGCCGATAACAACAACATCATAGTCGTATTGACCTTTTTCCAGGGTGAAACCAGATGGCACCGGCTGATTTTGAACAGCCGTAACGCTGGCATCAAGCCAGGTCGGATTCTGAACATATTCTTTAAACGCATTTAAGAATTTGGCCGCATCTGCACCATTCACAATTCGGTGATCGGCCGTCACCGTCACGGGCATACCCTCAGGACCCAGCGTGGAAATCGCAAAGATAGCGGACGTACCGGGTGAAGGAATCGCATCAAACATCGAGACACCCATCATCCCCATATTCGAAATTGTGAAAGTAGGGTTGGAATATTCATCCGGTTTTAAGCGGCGATTTCGAGCTCGTTGCACCAGGTCAACCCAGTCTTCACCCAGGCTGGTGATATCACGATTAGCGACATCGCGTAATACTGGCACCACTAAGCCCATGCCTTCAGTTTCTACGGCCAGACCGATATCAATTTGTTCACGCTCGACAATGCGATCTTCGTGCTGGTATACCGCATTGACGATAGGGAAATCATTAATAGCTAATGCCGCCGCCTTGGCTAAGGCCACTGTTAACGACACACCTTTTCCTTTAGAGCTGGTCTTTAATACACTGGGATCGATGTTCACTGTAACGCGGAACAACGGCATCGACAGCGAGAATTCCATGTTATGGGCAACGGCTTTTTCCATTGCATTCATCGCACGGCCCTGACCAGGAACCTGGAAGACACGACGTGCGGAGGTTTGTACTTCAGCGTTTAATACATCTGACGCAACAATCGCCCCACCCACACCACTGCCGGTAATCGCATTTAAATCGATACCATGTGCACCGGCGAGTTGGCGAGCATAAGGCGTCGCCATACCTTGCTTAGGTCTCGGTGAGGGTGTCGCACCAGAAGGCATCGCAGCAATTCTTGTTTTTGGTTTCGCGGTACCAGCGGGTTCTGGTTTAGGCGTTGAGACAGATGATTCGACCTTAGCACCAACCGTTGATTTAGCCTTGCTATCGATGACAGCCGACGCATCTTGTACCAGGAAGCCAATCGAGTCACCCACGGCAACGACACTGTCGACATCCGCTAACGGTCCAGACAAGATTCCATCACGAAAAATCTCGACATCCATGATCGCTTTATCCGTTTCGACCTGAGCAACCACATCTCCACGACTGACCTGATCGCCAATCTCTTTATCCCAGCTCACCACAACACCTTCGGTCATGGTATCCGAGAGTTGTGGCATTTTAATCATGTAGCTATCGCCTGGTGCTTCAATCTTCGGTTGTTGCATTTCCACCGTTGGATCATCATCGCCAGATAAGTCCCTGGCAGCTGTATCACCAGATTGATTAACCTCCGTTTCGCTTGCAACGATATAACCCATCGCTTCGCCAACAGGAATCACTGAATCAACTTCGATTAAAGGACCGGAAAGATAACCTTCGCGAAATACTTCCACATCCATGATGGCCTTATCGGTCTCAACCGTTGCGACAATGCTGCCACGTTCAATGAAATCTCCGACTTCTTTTTCCCAGGTCACCACCGTACCTTCTGTCATCGTGTCAGAAAGTTGGGGCATTTTAATGATGTAGGGGTCTGCCATTTATAATTCTCTTTTAATTTAGTTCTCCTCTCTACTAAGAGAGGAATAGGGAATATGAATCCCCTTACCTAAAGTCACTCCCAACAAGAGCGAAGGTACCTATTAATTAACAATCGTTAGATTTTACCTAATGCCTTTAACGCACCTTGATAGACGTCATCCACATCCGGGATCGCCGCTTGTTCAAGTTTATGGTTATAAGGGACAGGCACATCAGCCGCATGGATTCGTACAGGTTGAGAGTCTAAGGCAAAGAAACAATCTTCCATAATGCCGGTAATAATTTCTGAACCAACACCAACCGGTGCCTCATCTTCTTCTGCTACTAATACACGGTGAGTTTTTTCAACTGAACGACGAATAGTTTCACGATCAATTGGTTTTAAAGAACGAAGATCAACGACCTCGGCGCTCACTCCGTCTGCCTCGAGTTTTTTAGCAGCTTCCAGGCATAGATGTACCGAGAAGTTATAACCGATTAAAGTAATATCTTCACCCTGGCGTACCACTTCGGCGCCCTCTAATGGTCGGAAGTACTCTTCTTCGGGAATGTCTTCTTTTAAATTATACATACGTTCATGTTCGATAATGATCACCGGATCATTAGACCGCACGGCTGATTTCAACATGCCATAAGCATCTAACGGTCCACGTGGAGTGACCACCCGTAAGCCCGAAGTACTCATAAACATACGCGCTAAACGTGCCGAGTGTTGTGCCGCTAATTGATGAGCGGTACCACCTGGAGTACGCATCACAATCGGACAACTCACTCGTCCTCCTGACATGTAACGAATCTTAGCGGCCGCATTAACCAATGTATCCAGGGCTAATAATGCAAAGTTTATCGACATAATTTCAATAATCGGACGCATGCCGATCATAGAGGCACCAATACCAATTCCGGTGTAAGAGTTTTCAGAAATTGGACAATCAATGATTCGCTCCGCGCCATACTTATCATATAGACCGGCTGTCGCCTTATAAGTACCACCCGCGACACCAATATCTTCACCCATCGCAATCACTAATGGATCGTTAGTCATTTCTTCATCGTGGGCGCGTTGAATCGCTTCCCAATATGCTGTTTCTGCCATAATAATTCTCTTCTTAGGATATTATTGCTGTGTTATTTTAGGGGCCCGATCCAACGAGGATCAGGATTGTCATCCAATACGTACTTGTTCAGGTCAGCCACATCCGGTTCAGGGCTTTCCTCAGCGAACTTGATCACATCATTTTCGATCTCATCGTGGATTTCATTTTCCATTTTTTTGATATCGGCCTGTTTAAGCGCACCTGATTTAATCAAACGATCAGAAAGTATCTTAATGGGATCACGTTTTTCCCACTCAGCCTCTTCTTCCTTGGTACGATAACCTTTTGCGTCCGACATCGAGTGACCACGATAACGATAGGTCATAAATTCGATAAAATAAGGCTTCTGTTCATTGCGGACATAATCAACGGCCTTCTTGGCCTCTTCCATTACGATATCGATATCCATACCATCATGCTGACTTGATTTAATGTTATAAGCCGTATCAACCCGTTTGTATTGATCGGTTTGAGCAGTAGATCGATCGATATGGGTACCAATGGCATATCCATTGTTTTCACAAACGAATAAGACGGGAAGATTCCAGACACTGGCCATGTTTAAAGTTTCATGGAAGGTACCCTGATTATTTGCACCATCACCCAGGAAACAAATCGCAATCTGGTTGGTTTTTTTATGCTTGCAACCTAATGCTAAACCGGCAGCCAATGGGAAGGGTTGACCAACAAGCGCATACCCCCCCATGAAATTCGCGGTTGGGTCGAAGATATGCATGGATCCACCACGACCTCGAGACGAGCCCGTTTCTTTACCGTAGAGCTCTGCCATAATTTCTCTTGCCGGAGCACCTGCTTTTAATGCATGCACATGATCACGATAACCTGTGATCACATAATCGCCTTTCTCTCCGACGCCGACGTTGGCCATTTCCAACACGCCTGTGGCTACCGCTTCCTGACCAGAGTACAAATGTAAGAAGCCGCCAATCTTGCGTTCAACATAGGCTTCGAAACACCTATCTTCAAAACGGCGGTAGAAAATCATGTCGCGTAACAGACGTATTTTGTCGCTGTCGTTCATTGAAAATCCTTAAGAATGCTTGTATTTAAATAAGGGGCGAGCTGTTGATTATTTATTCACCGGCCCTATGCCCGAAAGGCGCGTATCATCGGCTTTTTCGCTTATAAAATCAAGGAAATCCCCTAACATAGCCAAGTGAATATCCCATAATCTTGTTATTTTTCATTATCTTACAACAAAGATTCGTTTTTATGGTCTCAGTCGTAAAGTGAAAATTGTAATGGCCGACTTATACTTTGTGCAAATAAAGAGTATATATATGGTATGAACGCTGTTAACGAACACCTCATTGCCGAGCAAACCATCCACGCCTGGTGCATCGACATATCACAAAGTATCAAACTAAAAGATATAAAAAAGCATATGCAACTGGTTTCCAAACGGGTGCAGGTTTATGGGATGCCGACCAGGGACACCATTAATTACCGGCAATGGAAGTCACGCCGCAAAAATGAATTTAGCAATGACTCGTTACTGGCAATTAATTTTAAAGAGATTCGCTTGATCAGCAGTACCCCAAAGCGCCTGCGCTTTAATACCCAGGAAACCATGCTGGGTAAAGATGGAAAGATGGTCTTATTAGACAAAAACATCACGCTCGAATTTGAAGACAATGAAACCTGGCGTGTAATCGAAGAAAAAGTAAATTCGTGGCGGGTTAAAAAATTAGACATGGCAAGCTTTTAAAGTTTGTCATACCCCAAGGGGCACTTTACCCCAAGGGACACATTACCCACGTGGCACTTTTCCCCTGGATAGAAGAATCCAGTATTTAAACATGTCCAATAGAGTGCGATACTCTCGGTTTAGATAAAAATAATATCAGCTCGTCTTTTATTCGAAATAATAATAACGACAGGGAAAATATAAATGAGCAACAAGGATAAATCCTATCGCACAGAGAAAGACAGCATGGGCGAACTACAAGTCCCAGCTGAGGCTATATATGCCGCTCAAACCCAACGTGCCGTTGACAATTTTCCAATAAGTGGCCTGACCATGCCACGCGCGTTTATTCGTGCCCTTGGCCTGGTTAAATCTTGCTGTGCAGTCGCTAATCATGGCCTGGCCTTACTCGATGAAAACATTGCATCCTCTATTCAACTTGCTGCGGAGCAAGTCGCCAGTGGAGAACATGATCAGCATTTTCCAATCGATGTATTCCAAACCGGTTCGGGTACCAGCACTAATATGAATGCCAACGAGGTGATCGCTAACCTGGCCAGCCAACAACTCGGCGAGAAAGTTCATCCTAATGATCATGTCAACATGAGCCAAAGCTCGAATGACGTGATACCGACAACGATTCATGTCAGTGCCTGTTTAGAAATCGAAGACCATTTATTACCCGCA
>CAMYOL010000033.1 GCA_947260005.1 uncultured Ectothiorhodospiraceae bacterium | reverse complement strand
GGCCAGGTAGAACCGGAAGCATTACCGGAACAAATGGCGGCGTTTGGAATTAATGATAAAGGCGGGATAATGGCATTGTTTTCTTCACACCCACCGATTCAGGCCAGGATAGCCGCATTAGAAAAGCGCGCACAGGGCCGTTAATAAAAACTTAAACGAAAAAGGGGTCAGACGACCCCTTTTCTCTTAACAAACGGATTCCGGTGCCGGTGTGGGGCATGCATAGATCGGCGTTGATTGCGTCATCGCCCCGGTCTGCCCCTTTTATATTCAGCGGTGCTGATCAATCATCTGTTGGGTAAAAAAATAGAACCCGTTAAACCGTTATTCCCCGTGATCTCCGTCATCGCCATCGTGCTGATTATTGCGATTATTGTCGCGGTCAACCACACCCGCCTGGCCGACGTCAGCCTGGTCATTATTACTACGGTGATACTGCATAACCTCATCGGTTTGGTCATTGGCTATGGAGATTTTATATTTCGAAGTCGGCATGCAAAACTCCGGCTTAAGCGTCGCGCCTATTAATTCTATCCAGTCGATTAAATACTTTTCACCACTGGCGGCGCTGCCCGGCGCGGTGTTTAGTATCTGGCATAACATCACGGGATCGCTGTTAGCGAGTTGGTGGGTGAGGCGGAAATAGCTTGTCAACTAAACAGTGGCAAAAATAGTGGCAAATTCATTGTTTTTTAGAACGGTATAGAATAGTCTAACCATATGTTATATATAAAAAATAATAGTATAGGCTAGTGGTAAATTTAGTGGCAAAAATACAGGCAAAGAAATGACGGAAAGCATAGGATTAATGGAACCGCTTCTACCACCCGAAGCTACAGGTGATTTGAATGATCTTGCGGTTGATCTGGTCTCCAGGGCAAGTAGTTTTGCGGGAATGCTTAACCCCGTTGTGAGCAAGTCTGTAGGGAATCTGGTTCGTTCTATGAATTGTTACTACTCAAACTTGATTGAGGGGCATGATACGACACCAAAAGAAATCGATAGAGCTTTGGCTGAGAATTTTTCAACCGAGCCAAAGAAAAGAGCGCTCCAAAAGGAGGCGGTAGCGCACATAGCTGTACAAGAAATGATTGATGAAGGATTGGCACCAGATGTTCATCCAATTTCTTCTAAGTATGGGGATTGGATACACAAGGAATTTTGTGATCGTTTGCCGGAAGAGTTTCTTTGGGTTGAAAACCCCACTACTGGAGAAAAAATAAAGGTTGTTTCTGGCAAGCATAGGGATGGGACGGTTACGGTCGGACGGCATATTCCGCCATTACCTGAAAATCTGAACCGATTCTTGGTACGCTTTGATGAGGCCTATGACCCAAACAGGCTTTCCAAACTTCAACGCATTGTTTCTATTGCAGCCTCTCACCATCGTTATGCGTGGATACACCCTTTTTACGATGGGAACGGGCGGGTAGTGCGTTTAATGTCCTATGCTGCCCTTAAAAAGATCGATGTTGGCAGTGAACTATGGTCAGTGGCTAGAGGGCTTGCCCGTAAGAAAGAAGAATACAAAGCTTTACTACAGGCCGCAGACGGGTCGCGTCGTAGCAGCCGGGATGGTCGCGGTTCGTTATCTCAAACCGCGCTCGTGGGTTTTTGCGAATTCTTCTTGAATATCTGTATCGATCAAGTCGAATACATGAGTAGTTTGCTGGACTTCAAAACATTGTCTGAACGTATGAGGATCCATGTCGAGGAGATGATTGCATTCAAAGAACTGCCAAAGGGAAGCTACGCGCTCTTACGAGAAGCACTTTTGGTTGGCGAATTTGAGCGTGGTAAAGTCGAAGATATTACAGGTCTTAAAGACCGCGCAGCCAGAGAGATTTTATACACATTGGTCAAGAAAAAGTTTCTTGTTTCAGATACCCCTAGAGGGCCAGTGCGTTTGGGCTTTCCTATCGATGTTGTTGAGCGCTGGTTCCCTTTGCTGTATCCGGCTGCGAAGTAGAAAAATACGGGATAAAATAATAGAGGACAGACCAGAGTAAAATTCATAACAACCCATGCAAACTCCTCTAAACGTAAACGATGATTCTATTTTAAGTTATTAGCATTTAAAACAGTTGTTGAATTGTCTCGATTGGGAGGAAAAGCTTTAAATCCTGATCTGGCAATTCAATAAATTCAAAGTGACGATAAAATTTAATTGCTTCGTCATCAATTGCGTCTACAAGCACAGCCTTTATTGCGATCTCAGCCGATGCAGTGAGTATCCGCTGCAAGGCATTAATCAATAGCTTTGCACCAAGCCCCTGACCATGAACATTTTCATCAACGGCGAGTCTGGCTATAAGTACGGCGGGTACAGGATAGTTTGGCAATTGGTTACGTATAGCTTCTGGCAACTCTTCAAATTCAATACTCGCAGTACAAAGTGAGTAATAACCCACTACATTGTTTTCTTCATCGATTGCGACAAAGCTTTTTGCGATATTTTTCTCATCATTCTGCCTCGCATAGCGATGCAGATATTCGTCCAGTGGTGGCTTGCCACAACAGAAGTTTTTGCGATTATGTATTTTAGATATGGGCTCGATCCTGAGCCCATTGATGTGGTCCGTCACAAGATGTGCCTTACTTCACGGCATATTTTTCAACAGCACGACGTAGTGCATCGCTAGGAGCAGGTGGGTTTGCCAAAGCACTAAGGAAAGTATCGCGAGCCTGGTTGTTGAGGCGTACCCTGTCATATTCTTCCAGTACGCGAATCGCTTGTTTCCGGACGGATTCAACTATAAAGGCGCTAAGGTTTTGGCCAGATAGCTCGGCAGCTTTTAAAAACAATGACTTAGATTCCGCGTTAACACGGAAATCAATACGCTCATCGCGAGATTGTGAGTTTGTAGCCATAGCGCACCTATTTAAGAGTCATTTGTATAGTAAACCATTTGATCACACTATAGCTCTTGTACGGCGTTTGTCCACACATACTTGGAATTTTATTGCCTTAGCGCCATAACGTTAAGAGTCGGACTATACAGCCAAAATCTGATCCTTTCCTAATGTCGTTACTTCTATACAAAAATCCCCACTTTAAGTCAGATTTATCAATAGGTTAGGTATTTTTCTTAATAATCAATCATAAATTATCTCTGCCCCGGTTTCTTCTTGGCAAGCGCCTGAACCCTGCTAAAGGGCGACCCGATTCTTCAGAATGTACTTCCCGACAGCGAAAAACGGGTTTCTCACGTCTATAATAAACTGGTATTGTAATCTGTAATAAGCTGGTAATATAATCCATGAAAACCTGATTATAATTATTTGTAACCCATTGATTATCATAGCGGTTAGCAAAGTATGGACTTTTTATTATCAATGATCGTTCTAGGCAGGGTGAGTTATGGCAAAAACAGGAAATCAATTACTTGCTGAGGCACTCCAGGCCGCTAGCGAAGGTGCTGTCGGGCATATTGTTCACCACGAAAATATCAAACCAAAACAACAGGCATTACTGACTAAAAAAGGTTATCTAAAAAGGATAATTAAGGGCTGGTATTTGCTTGATGCGGATTTGTCTGCACAAAAAGCCGGTGAATCGGCGCTTTGGTATGAATCAATGTGGGAGTTCATTGGACAGTACTTATCGTCTCGTTTCAAAGACAATTATTGGCTTGGCGCTGAAGCTTCTCTCGATCTATTGACGGAAAATAATTCGATGCCGGCTCAAATCATTGTGTTTGTGATGAGTGATGATGCCGTGTGGACGGTCACTCAGCTTCCAAATGACATGAGTATTTGCGTGACGAATAGTAAGACCCGGCCTGAGACGTTAATCACATTTCGTGGTTTAAATCTTTATTCGCTTGAAAGTGCCATCGTGAATTCAACCCCTGCCTCATACAGAAACAATCCACTCAATATGCAGATAGCGTTAAAGAATTCTGATTTTGATGCGCTGGCAGAGGCATTAATACGTTCCGGAAATGTCGCCTCAGCAGGAAGAATCATTGGTGCATTTGAGATATTAGGCATGAGAGCTGAGAGTGAAAAATTAAAGGCCATTATGTCAGGTGCAGGTTTTGAGGGAATAAAGTCAGTCGATCCCTTTGATGAGTTACCCGTTGATAAGCTACCCATTCAGTTTGGGAAAATGCTCAAGGAAGCGGCTAGTGCGACCAGAGTTAGAATTATGTGGCAAAAAATGCGACAAAGTATTTTAGAAATCTATAACGAGAAAAGTCCTGAGTTTGATTTTTACCAAAGACCGATTGATGAGACCTTAGCGATGATTAACGAGGTGTATGCTCATGATGCATATAATTCTCTATCGATAGAAGGTTATAAAGTAACGCCGGAATTAATTAAGCGTGTCAGTAATAAAGATTGGTCACCCGAAACCATTGAGCGCGATCACGAAGCAAAAGATGCACTTGCTGCAAGGGGATATTATGATGCCTTTAATAATGTTTTAGAATCAATTTCAGCGGCACGCAATGAGGAAGACATAAACTTATTGATCGATGTGGGTATCACCCAATGGTATACATTATTGTTTAGTCCTTGTGTTGCGGCGGGTATCGTCA
This sequence comes from uncultured Ectothiorhodospiraceae bacterium, assembly GCA_947260005.1. Lineage (GTDB taxonomy): Bacteria > Pseudomonadota > Gammaproteobacteria > UBA6429 > Thiohalophilaceae > SZUA-24. The sequence goes on along the minus strand of CAMYOL010000033.1, from coordinate 4,559 downwards.
GTGACAGTGATTTAGCGGGTTTCAGAAAGGGACCCATTTATATTAGAAAATCGAGACACGTGCCACCAGCAAGTGAGCAGTTGATGGATTGTATGGTTGCGTTAAAGGATTGTATCGCTGAGGAAACTTCATATCCGGTTAAAGCCATTCTGGCTCATTTTTTTCTTGGGTACATTCATCCATTCATGGATGGTAATGGTCGAACAGCCCGGTTTTTAATGAATTTTATATTTATTGTAGGAGGTTATAACTGGGTAGTTATAAAGCAGGAAACAAGAGACAGATATTTAAATGCACTTGAGGCAGCTTCTGGAGATGAAAATATTGTGCCATTTGCAGAGTTTGTTTTAGAGACTATGCAGAATTAAATGGTGTAAACGGTTTCAGGGAAAAAGGGGACGGAGGGAATTTTAATCACTGGTCAATAAAAATCCCTCCACCCACTTTTCCCTAACGTGATCTGTTATCTGCCGAAAGGGATGTGGGCTTTTCGTTAGGATAGCCATGCTGATATAACTGGGTTGTAATCATCTGGTTTGAAAACAATTAGCGCCGGTCTAACCTTTATTCTCTTGTGATCTCCATCTCTTTTACCCACACTTTTAATATAAATGAAAACCTACAGGTTCTCAGGCGCATGGATACTTCAATGTGCTTATTTTATTCTTAGATTGAACTCATTTTTTATTCAAAACCAAAAACAGTACGGGGTGACTCGGCCCGACCCTATACAATTAAAGTATCAAGATCTTAATTGAGCCATGATTTGATGCAAATCAATAGATTATGGGCATTAAAGGGCTATAAATATAAGAGTAGCTGCTAAATCATCCTATCACTCACAACAAACAAGGATGCATGATAATGGAAGAACTAATTGCGAAGAAGTTGATACAAAAAGAAGACCTGATAACGATCCATACACCGTTAGGCGATGGTGTATTTAAGTTGGTGGCCTTTCATGGTAGTGAAACACTCAGCCATCCGTTTAAGTACCAGTTAGAGTTACGTAGTGAGAACAACAATATCAATCATAGCGAACTGTTAGGGCAGCAAGTGAATGTCGGACTTAAATTAGAGGATGGCGATATACGTAACTTTAACGGTTACGTTAGCCAGTTTTCGATGTTGGAAGAGCGAGATCAATTTACTTATTATCATGCGACAATAGTGCCGTCATTGTGGTTTCTTAATCGTACTGCAGATTGCCGTATCTTTCAGGAGATGACAGTACCAGAAATCATTGCACAGGTCTTGAGTCAATATGACATCATCAATTTTGATATGAATCTCATTGCGCAGTATCGGGCCTGGGAATATTGTGTACAGTATCGTGAATCAGATTTTGCCTTTATCAATCGTTTAATGGAGCAGGAAGGGATTTACTACTTCTTCCGTCACACAGAAGATAACCATACTTTGATATTGGCAGACGACTATGCGGCACATGAGCAGATAATTGGCAATGCGCAACTGACTTATCGATCCGGCGAGTTTGCAATACCACAGGAGTACACGGTTTCAACGTGGCGTGTCTCTCAAAGTATTCAGCCAGGGACCTTTACGCATACGGATTACAATTATGAACATCCGCAACTGAATCTACAGTCTACATATAAAAGCATGCGTGATCATGCGTTAGCTGATTTTGAGATCTATGATTATCCGGGTGAATATACCTCGCTTGAAGAGGGGGACAATTATTCACGCATCAGAATGGAAGCCTATCAGACTGAATTTGAAAATGTACATGCTAAGACCAATGCCCATGGATTAGGAGCGGGTGTATTATTCGGACTCAATGGGCATCCACGTGATGATCAAAACCGAGAGTATCTGGTTTTATCTGCGCATTATAAAATAGGCACCGCCGATGAGGGTGCACGACGGCCGCAAAAATTCCAATGCCAATTTACCGCGTTGGAATCCAGTACACCTTACCGTTCACCACGTAAGACGCCATTACCGATTGTCCGCGGCCCACAAACTGCAGTCGTTGTTGGTCCAGCTGGTGAAGAAATTTATACTGATGAATACGGGCGCGTCAAAGTACAGTTTCATTGGGATCGCGAAGGCGAAGCAGATGACAACAGTTCGAGTTGGTTACGTGTCGCGCAATCCACCACCGGAAATCAGTGGGGGATGATCTCCATTCCGCGTCTTGGGGAAGAAGTGATTGTCAGTTTTATAGAAGGTGATCCGGATCGTCCTATTATCACCGGGCGTGTTTATAACGGTGACAGGCGCCCACCTTACGACTTACCGGCTCAAAAGACCGTGACGGGTATTAAAACAGACAGCAGTATAGGTGGTGGAGGCTATAACGAATACATCATGGATGATAGTAAGGGCAGTGAATTGATTCGTGAACATGCCCAGTTTGATAAAGACTCGACAATTGAACATGATTTACGAGAGCAAATTGTAAATGATGTTTCACGTGATGTGGGGCAGAATCAAACAATCACAATTGGAAAGAATAAAACTGAGACGGTTGGGGCCAGAAGCTCTGAAAACATCGGGGTAGCCAAGGAGTTAAACATCGGCGCGGCTTATCAGGTCACAGTTGGAGCAGCAAAGACAGAAAACATCGGCGGCAGTAAATCGGTTTCAGTCGGCAGTTCGAGCAGTGAAACCGTGGCCAAAAATAAAACACATTCAATTGGTTCGAATTTTACTTTAGAGACAGGTAAGACTGTTGTACTAACGGCTAGTAAAAACATGAATTTAGCCAGTGGAGAGAATCTGTCGGTTAAAACCGGTAAAAAGGCCTTACTTGAAGTTGCCGATGAGATCTCAATTAAATGTGGAAAAGCTAGTATCAAAATGAAAAAGAATGGTGATATCGATATTCGCGGTAGAAATATTTCTATAAAAGGAACCGGAAATATCACCATTAAGGGTAAGAAAGTAATTTATAACTAATACAAAAAAAGGAGAAGGAGGGATTTTAATTTAACCTCTGGTCAAGAATAGTTCCCTTTGATCTACTTTCTAACGTGATCGGTTATCTGGCCAAAGGCGATGTGGCGTTATCGATTACGCTCACCTTATGTTCCACCCTGTTAGCGGTGGTCGCCATGCCGACGCTCACCAACCAAAATCCTCCTACCGTCACCATCGAAGTCGGCATGCAAAACTCCGGCTTATGCGTCGCGTTTGGGATTAAATACTATTCTCCATTAGCTGCGCTGCCCGGCGCAGTGTTTAGCATCTGGCATAACATTACGAGATCGCTGTTAGCGAGTAGGTGGGTGAGGCGGAAATAAGACCAGCCCTTGAAAAGACCCAAAATGGGGTTTATAGTACCCATATTGGGTATTATCTGGAGAGAAGGGGCGATGGCGTCTACATCCATCAGCGATGCATTGTTTACCAAAAGCCAGCAACAAGTATTGGGGTTGCTCTATGCCAATCCGCAGCAAAGTATGTACACCAATGAAATTGTGCGTCGCGCGAATATGGGGCGGGGCACGATCACACGTGAGTTAGGTCGTTTGGTTTCAGCGGGGTTACTCACCGTCTCTAAAACGGGCAATCAATTGCATTATCAGGCGAACCCGGATAATCCGATCTATCCTGAACTGCTTGGCATTGTGCGCAAGACCTTTGGCCTGGTCGATGTTATTCGTGCTGCGCTAACCGATTTCGAAGATGATATTGAACTGGCATTTGTTTATGGCTCTATAGCCAAAGGCGAAGATACCGCGAAAAGCGATGTCGATTTATTTGTGGTGTCGGATAAGGTAGCCTATACAGAGTTAATGGATGTATTGTTAAAAGCAGGGGATGCACTCAATCGAACAATTAACCCCTCCATATATTCTCGCAACGATATTAACAAGAAGCTTAAAGCGCAAAATGCATTTATAACCCGGGTGATGGAACAACCCAAGTTATGGTTAAAAGGACGTGACGATGACATTAGCGAATTTAGAAAATCTGGTACTAATAAATAAATTAAAAGTCGAGCCAACGGATCAATATGAATTCGATGGCATGGTCAGTGCTGCAAAAATAGTTTGCAGGATTCACAAGTCGAAGGATTATCAGAGGGCAGTCAGTTTGCATTAGCGTATGCTGTGGCGCATGCCCTGGCGTTGCCCGCTTTACGGTGGCATGGCTATCGTTCCGACTCACGCTATCTAGTTTTCCAATGTTTAGAGCATACCGTTGGAATGAATAGAGAAAAATGGTAAGTGCTTGCACAATGTCATGACAAGCGTAATAAAGCTGAGTATGAAGGCATGCTGGATGTTTCTCCGCAGCTACTGAAAGAGTTAACCAGCATCACAAGCGAGTTACTTTCTTTAGTCGATAAATTAGGGGGTGTTCAAGATTAATTATACTCGCCATCAAACCCGGCGCGGTGTTTAGTATCTGGCATAACATTACGGGATCACTGTTAGCGAGTTGGTGGGTGCGGAGGAAATAAACCTCGCTTTAGGTATACTTGACTCACTACGTCAAAGACGTATACTGCCAGGCATGGATGAGAAACTCTTTAATCAACTAGTCGATAGTGTGCAAGAAGCCAGTGCAAGCTATCGTGCTAACAA
>CAMYOL010000032.1 GCA_947260005.1 uncultured Ectothiorhodospiraceae bacterium | reverse complement strand
GCGCAAGACACACATGGAACAGAAGATACCTTTAGTGATCCGGATGGCATTTGGGCGGACCCAGATGGTCGTTTATTCATCCAGACAGATGGTGGTCAACAGGATGGCTTGAATAACCAGATGCTGGTGGCGGATACCTTAACTGGTGAGATACGCCGCTTGTTTACGGGTGTTACGCGTGATGAGATTACGGGTATTGCTTATACCCCCGATCGCCGTACGATGTTCATCAACACACAGCATCCAGGTAATGGTGATCCAGCCCTCACTAACTTCCCCGCACCGATTGATGGCATCACCATTCCTCGTGATGCAACGTTCGTTATCACCAAAAAAGACGGTGGCATCATCGGTTCTTAATCGCTAACGAAAGTCGGCATACAGGGGCAGTCCATGCATAACACATGGCTGCCCCTTTTTAATTCTACGATCAGGGAAGAAGGCATTTAAACAAATTTCAGATAAAGACTGCCCGATGAATTAAGTTGATTATACCGATTAAAAGAATAAGGGACGGGCTGCGATTCAGTTTAAGCTAATCCGGCAATCCTGCTCTTCGCAAACCATCCAGCAACATCATTTTTAGTTTTGGATTAGATATGGGTAGGGTGTTACGGGAATTCCGGGTTGGACCACGCTAAATCGTTATTATAATAACAAATTATTTCTAAACCAGACGTCGTCCTAACCTTAGAAGACCTGTTTTACTATCATTATGCTGCGCCTTAGATTATTAACACTAAGCATAATTTCCTTAGACGCACCTCTTAGAGAAAACTGAGTTCTGACTCTATTTACTATTATTTTCTTGAAGTATAACGGTAATCTCGTTACAAAGTACATGTCGTTGTTAAAGTTTTTTAACACCACATAGAATATTATAAACTACTAATAAGAGGAAAATTATGGAAATTCTTGGACTCGCTGCAATGGTATTAACGCTCGTAGGCTGGATCTGGCTCGTAGTATTAGGTTTTAAGGATCACTGGGGATGGGGCTTAGGTATCTTAATCTTTGGTATCGTTGGTCTCGTATACGGATTTATGAATTTTGCAAAAGCAAAAATTCCAACCATATTATTCTTAGCTGGCATCATCCTGTACTTTGTCGCTGGTGCCAGCCTAATGGGCTAGATGTAAAGTTTTATTTCATATGCAAACAAAGCCCTGCGAACTTCGCGGGGCTTTTTATATTTAACCAGTTCGGTTAATTCATGCGTCATCTACCAGACCGTCTGATCATTTAACTAAAAATAGGGGGTAGAGCACAATAAATTCTAATATTAAAGAAACCTGAATTCTGCCCCCAATTAGTGATGCATTACGCCACTTCACTACCGCCATCGTAGGAGAAAAAAGCTGAGTAGATGAATTCAGATTGAATGTTAGCCCTGACACCGGAGGTGTAGGGTACTTGCAATGAACCCGTAGGGTTCTGCAAGCAACATTTAAAAAAAAGTTTTGTGATGCCATAACCACTGACCAGGCTGATGAGGTTGTGCAGTATCACGTCGGTATTAATTCAAAGGGTCAGGTTAAACTTACCCCGTTCTGCCAATGTTGTCTGTCCTCATTGTTTTTCAATGTTTTTGGTTTTATTGACCCGGTTGCATAATTGAAATTATAAACGATAAAACCAAGACCAAAAAACCACTGCTTAACATAATATGACGGCGAGAGTTCCACATGCCAGTATAGTGTTTGAGTTTGTCTGCAATATGCTGAGAGGGATCACCATCACCGGAGTGCAAGCCTTTAGGCGGATTTTCCAACTGGTGAATTTTTTTAAGCCGGTAGCTAACTTCGATAGCCGGGATAGCTACTAGAATACTGCCGATCAGTCCTAGTACTCCAGACCACTCATTATAGCTCAAAGCTTAGCCTTCGTTGACTGCGGCAGTCTTGTTGGCAGTACTGATATCCAGTGAACTTTGTTTACCGTCCTGGTTTTTAAAATCTATCCGCATGTGTACTTCGCCGCCATGCTCCAATACTGATTGGGTATATATCCTGAGAAGCTTCTCGACTTCAGCCATGGGTAAACGTTCAGGCAGGCTACCCATTTCAATATCGTCCAAACGTTTGGATGCCATACCACTTAATCGAGCAGCGTCATCAAGAGTAAGGTTCGCCTGCTCTCGAGCCTGGGATAACATCTCGCCGAATTCGATGCACTTGTTTCGCAGGTCAAAGCCTTTTCTGAAACCATTTATATTTTCCAGAGCACTAAGAATATCTAGTGGAACACTAGAATCATCTATTTGAATTGACATATTTTTTTTCTCTACTCGTAATGTTCATCACAACGTCTACAGGCCAGTTTAAATCCATTTTCAAATTTCAACGGTGTGTCGGTTAGTGCTATCAACGCCACAAACAGGATATCACCCTGCATGCTGAAAAAACCATTGTAATTATTACCTGGATAGAAATACACATCCGGTTGTCCTTGGCGATTTACCCTGGCCGTGGCCAGGCTGGCGCGTTCCTTTTTGGCGAACTGCTTCAATACTGCGACAATGTCACCAATAGCACAAGCGACGGATTCACCTTCTGAAACCAGAATCATACATTCCGCCAACACCTCCGTATGCCAGTTGATATCCATAAAAACCAATTCTCACCTATTATAGCGGATCCGGTGAACAAAACATAAGCAGCCTAAAAGGGCCAAAAACCGGAAAAAACTTTGTAAAACAACGTTTTAAGTATAGCACAGATCAGATGAGAGGTCGAAAAAGAGGGCCTAACTGTAGGAAACATTGGACGAGCAATGAGCCATTTTACCTTCCATTAAGGCATTTACACTGACTTTTCTACGATCTCTACAACAACCAACATACTCGTTATTTTGTATTGTATAGTCACAATTTATCCATAGATTCTCAAACCTTGAGTAGCCCGCTGAAACTAAACGACCTAACTCACGCATGACCGTGTGCCGGGTTGCCCTGACACCGCCGGTGTCAGGTACTCGCAATGAACCCGAAGGGTTCTGCGAGATAGGCGATCTGATTGGATTTAATCGACTGGATATTATTAACAGCCGCTACGCTAAAACCGGAGTTTTGCTTGCCGACTTCGATGGCGACGGTGAGGCAAAGGGCGCGGGAAAATAAAAGGCGATGGTGGAAAATAATAAGACCCAAACGGGGAACAAGTGGGTGATGAGTTTTAGGGGAGTTTGCATGTTTTGTTATGGGTTTGTACTTTGACCCAATACTAATTCGACTAAACCATATCAATAAAATTATACAGCACCTCAAATAATCCGGGCATCATCGGCCCGGCTAACATGAAACTTTGCTTCCAATGTGCCAGAAATGAGCGCTTCGGACTGTCTTTTTTTCCTTCCTCGATTATTGAGGCGGTTAAGGTTTTATTCGTATTTTTTGAAACATATTTATACTGTAGCCATAAAAAGGCCGACATATACATTAAAACCAGATAAATACTCGTTACTGCACCGATGATCAGACTTACTGTCGGTGCCAGTTTTACCATATAGACACTTTGTTCCTGCACCAAGGACACAGCTACCAGGCCATATAAAATGCGGGCATAAAAAACCCAAACCAGCATAATGACCGCACCAATCAATAATAACGCATTTAAATATTTCAACCGCCTGGATGGTGTCATATCCTTCACATCCGGAGTTAAAATCATTCCGCTGCACAACACGGTTAACACAATAGACAGGATACCAAGCCCATTGGTTAAATTGATGTGTCGGGTAAAACCTATGGCCAGCCGATTAAAATCCTTAAACACATCCTGTGCCGAATACAACGGTGTATTATTCATTACCAACAGAATTAATATAAACATTATTAAAAAAATAATGCCAAACATGAAGCTTTTGAGCATCCGCTTTTCTTTGGTTGGTACACTGTGCAAAAATTGACTTACGATCAACACAGCAGCAATCGACCCGATGATCGCAACCAACCAGAACAGATACACCGCCACTACCCACCATGTTCCTGCCTTGGCAATGTTAAAGGTGTCTTTGTATTGCATATCGGAGGGAAACCCCTGTACAGAAACAAAGTCAATCTTAGTGAAATGAAACTCACCGATAATTGAGGCCAGCACAACCAAAATCAAAAATCCACCGAGCACCGACAAGGCCGGTATAAAACAGCTTAAATACTGCCTAAGCCTGTCCAATAATCTCAGCAATGTGGTTGCTCCTCAGCAGGCTGTTCGGCTGATTGAGTTATTGTATCTGGGTCCTGCGTCATACTGATACGCGCTTTATCTAACTCCACCATTGCTGGAACAAAACCAAAGTCTTTTGCAAGCCACAACTTAAATGACTTACCGTCGGTCCGCTGCACGATGACGGTATCAATTGTGCCATAATCTGTATCAAGTTTTTCATCACCCTGAATAGCAATCGGCCAGCTGCTAAGCTCTCGATACTCCAACAACTGGTATAACCTGGGGTTAGTTAATTTCCCGGACATTGTATCGATCATTATGCGAATCTGTAGTGACATCGGATCCCACACTGGCTTTGATGGATCTATTTTAAACTCACCGCTTTTACCACCATAATCCGTCTTCACATGTGCAACACGTTCTTCCCAATTGAATACCGTGTGAGCATCATATTCCGGGTTTTTCTGGTCCGTGTGTTTATGCTCAAGCGGTAACAGACCATGCGGTCCAAGTTGCATCACACTGCAATCATATAAACGATTTGAGTAAACGAGAATCGATCCCTCTGTGATCAATGTATACTTTAAATACTGCCCGATATGCTGAAGCTGAATCCTGGAATCAAGACTAAAAAATAAATACTTCGAGCCAGAGAACTGAGCCTTAAATGGCGGTGGTAACGGTGAGGCTACTAACGAGCTGGATGAACTAAACAAGCAGGTTATGAGCAGAAAACATCGCAGTTTTAATCGAGACCACCGTAGCAAAACATCCATATTAAATCACCCTGTTTCTGAATTATGCAAAAACACACCTAAGTAGAGAGCAATTACCACTATTTTTTTATATCATACCAAGTATAGACCTTGTTCTTGCTCAGTGCCTACCCTCACACGCCGATGAGAATGACGGCTGGAGCCGAAGGTGCGCGACAAGAACTTGCAACACAAGTTCAAGGAATGACTGTAACAAAGCGTAAGAAATGACCGGAGTGTAACGTAGGGAATGACTGTAGCGAAGCGGAAGGAATACTGCGTGATACGCGAAGCGCTTCAAGGGCAGTGACTGCATGGAACACGTAGTGGTGCGAAACAGGGACTGGGCGATACACGAAGTGATTCATGCCAGTACTTAATAAACCCGTCAGGGTTTTAAGGAGAACACCGACAATTTCGTATGGAACGAAATTGAACCGCCGAAGGCGGGCCCGCAGGGTGAAAACCATGGAGAAGGTGAGACAGGATGTCGAGAGGCTGGCCTGGGCCACGGTTTTCATAAGGGGTTCTCTGAGAACTGGATTTGAGTGCGGCAAAGGGCGCGGGAAAATAAAAGGCGATGCCGAAAGTAATAAGGCTCAAACGGGAAACAAGTAGGTGATGAGTTTTAGGGGAGTATGCGTCTGCTGTTATGAGTTTTTTTCTCAGACCAAATATTAAAATTACATATGTGCCGTCAAGTTTTCATAAAACACACCATTTAGCAATCAAAAACATTGTTCTAAGCATTAACTTATCCCATTTTTTTTATCTTTGTTGTCAACAGCTTATCCAGGTCTGGTCTTACCCCGTTGATTGCAAAAAGTTACATCGTGAGAGGTTGGAAGATGCCAACCTCTCACGGGGTTATTATTTACCTGTGTAGTTTGTTGCGATGTAATGGCCATCCAAACTATAAAAAATATACAGGTTTTGCTTGGCTTGATCTTTTATGTTTTTGTTGGTGAACATCACAACCCACTCTTCCTGTTTGCCAAAGGTTTTCTTCTCGACACTGGTTGGCTCTAGTGATTTCCAGCTTTTATCAATCTTCCCTTTTTTAATAAGATGAGTCAGTTTATGCCTGGCTTTGCTTGCTGCTTTTTTTTCACTGATTGCTCCGTGAGAGTGGCCATGACTGTGCCCATGCTCCTCATGCCCCTGACTGCCACCGTGTTCGTGGCCTGAACCGGCATTGACCGGACCGGAAAAAATCATCGCTGTCACTAGTGTAATACTGGTTAATATCGTTTTCATAATAACTCCTTAATTCTATAAATTAAAAATTAATCAATTGATTCGTGAGTATGGCCTTGCTCGTTGCTATGACCATGACTTGGCTGGCTTTCTTTCGCTTGTTGTTCCATGAGGCGCAAGTGCTCGTGATAATGATTATCCGCGCTAAAACCAAACTCATCGGGATCGGTTGTATGGTTATAACCATGCATCTGCATCACAAACAAATAAAACCCGGCAACAATCAAAAATGTGTTAGATATTTTACTAAAGGGAACAAAGGTCTGGCTCTTACGCCAACCGGCTAACACGAGCAACATCACCGTTAACGCTGCAATCTGCCCCAATTCAATGCCGACATTAAACGAAATAATATTCATTAATAAATGGTCTTCACTCAGTGGTAGCTGCTGTAATCGCGTCGATAACCCTAAACCGTGGATTAAGCCTAATGCAATAATCATAAACATCAGGTTAGGTGCCTTAATGCCCCAGTATTTTTTAAAGCCATCCAGGTTAGCAAAGGCGATATAGACCACACTTAATGCAATCACCGCATCAATCAGAAAATAATTGACCTGTAAACCGGTAAAGGTGGCATATATAAGTGTGGCACTATGACCCAGGGTAAAAGCGGTAATGTACTTCACAATATCCCGAAATCGGGTCAGGAAAAAGATAATGCCAAACACAAATAACAGATGGTCATAACCCGATAGCATATGAGTGGCACCAATCCACAGATAGCGCAGATTACCGCCATCGACAATGGATTGCTTTTCGGCCTCAGACATACCATGGCCAAAGACCTGGCTTGCCATCATCCATAACAATAACATCATTACAAACAGCACGACGCCAACAGCACGCTGCTTACCATTTATATTACAATTAGAAAACATATAAACCTCAACTATATAATTGTCACGGCGTACACGACGCCCTGATCATTGAACGAAACAAATAAAACTTAACGAGAAAAGTTAAGCAAGTTGAGGGGGGCCGCGTTGGCCCAGAGGTTGTAGCTCAAGATAGCCTTGGTAGGAATCAATCCGATCAGGCAAATAAATACGCTGTGCTGATAAACGATGCGAATCCAACGTATAAAAAGCAAAAATGGGCAGTGAAGACTTGGCAAGCTGCTCAGCAACGGAACAGGCACAGTTATAGTCCAGCTCTAAAACAGAGCTATCATCCGATTGATGATTATTGTCAGCCACATCGATGGCATCGAGATGATGGCTGGCTAACTGATGCGCATGCACTTCAAGGGCATGCTCATACTGACTATCGCCATGGGAATGCTGATGACCTAAATGAATATGCGAGCTCGACCACTGCAGCAAAAGAAATGCCGTGATCAGCAAATATGAAAAAAGCCTGGTTAAATCAATCGAACGCATACATCATCTACATACAATATTGTGGGCATATAATTAACATAAAGTTGCCATAGTGACCAGCAACGCTTTGACACTATCCCATACTATCGGCCCCATCTGAATCAAACCTGAACCATTATTGGCCTTTTTAGAGCTTGATCCCAAACTGATTCAGCACAAAGACCATCACGGCGTAACAACCCATGGTCACTAAAATCGCCAGGCCCATACTCAGGTAAAAATTAATTCCCTGTCTTAATAACAATGGCAAGGTGATAAACAGGGCTAACGAGGGCAATACCAGCCAGAAGACACTGGTCGCCAGCGTGCTCACCTTTTCAACCTCTTTGGTATCCACATACAACCAGATCATGGCCAACACCGACACCAGTGGAATCGAGGCAAGCAAGGCCGCCAGGAAAGAACTACGTCGGGCAATTTCGGAAATCAGGACCACTAAAATCGTGGTCACTGCAATCTTAATGATGTAATACGCCATTCGCTCGCCCCGCCTACAATTAATCCATTTAGAATATAAACTACTTCCGCCTTACCCACCAACTCGCTAACAGCGATCCTGTAATATCAAAAAGGGAACGGAGGGAATTATTATTGACCAGATCCATGATTGATTAAAATTAAACCCCCCCGTCCCCTTTTACTTTGCAATCAAAAACATCATTCTAAGCCTTAGCTTATCCCATTTTTTTGTTTTTTATCGTTGTTGTCAGCAGGTTATCCCGGTCCGACCCCATTTAACTCTGTTGGGGAAAAGTGTAATATAATCATTGGCAATCTTATCGAACAAATCTGAATTTTTATGGTCATACCGCTTAACCCGGCACTGACAGCAACCTTAACAACGAGTCACTATTAATACGTATCATGAAGAACGAACCCGAATCCACAAAACAGGCTACCCCGACCCATCAACCTCGACCCATGGTCGACCTGTTAGTCAGTATCCTGATCCCATCGATTATCCTGATGAAATTCAGTGGCCCGGAGGATCTGGGGGCCAGTGGTGCACTGATTGTTGCACTCGCCTTCCCGCTTGGTTGGGGTTTATTTGAATTAGGCAAATACAGGAAATTCAATTTTATCGCGCTACTGGGCCTGATCAGCGTGCTGCTTACGGGTGGCATCGGGTTACTGGAGCTTGATGCAAAATGGCTGGCAGTAAAGGAAGCCGCTATTCCTGGCCTCATAGGTATTGCTGTGCTTATCTCTATCTATACGCCGTACCCGCTCATCAAAACCTTGCTGTATAACCCACGGGTTCTCAATGTACAAAAAATTGAAACAAAACTCCTTGAGACAAACAACACCGGAGTATTTGATCGTCGTCTGCAAAATGCCACTTATTTTCTGAGCAGCACCTTCCTGCTCTCTTCGGTGTTGAACTATCTACTGGCCAAGTGGGTTGTTACCAGCCCTTCCGGTACCGCGGCCTTTAATGAGGAACTTGGGCAAATGACACTACTGAGTTATCCGGTCATCGCTATCCCTTCGACTCTGATGATGTTTGCCATCTTCTATTACCTGTGGCGAACCATAAACACGCTGACGGGGTTCACGTTAGAGGACATTATGGTCACGCATAAAGCGTAAATGGATGAGGGAAAATAAAATGCGATGGCTGAAAGTAATAAGACCCAAACACGAAACAAGTGGACGATGAATTTTAGTGAGTTTGCATAGTTGTTATCAGTTTTTAATCTGGTCCCATTTTTTCACGCAGACTCGGCAGCAATAATCACCTCGTGCATTTCCAGCTTACCCTCTCCGTCAAACGCTTCCTTTGGCATTGGGTTACTGTGCGCAAGTTTGAAATCTTCGCACCCAGGATTCAAATGTCGCCTTATCCTGCCATGTGGTTAAGACAATATAGGGCGTATTCTCGCTATCAGGCTTGAGGATTTGCATACGTACAAAACCTGGCTGCTTATCAATCTGACCTGCACGCTTGCGAAAACGTTCTTCAAAATTTTCTTCCCAGCCCGATGCCACGGGGACTCGATTAGCAACAATAAACATAACAACATCTCCACAGATAATTTAACGGTTATATTGATGATTTCGACTTAGAATGTAAATAGTTTTTAATCTGACCCCAAATCTTACTCCGACCCCTTTAATGTCGTTCTGCATGCAGATTTGAATTCCCCAATAGACGATACGCGATAACCCGCGGACTTAAGCTGTGGCAATACAATGGCCAATGTCTTTGCCGTAACAAGCCCTCTTTCTCTTGCATCATGCATGATGATAATCGAGCCTGGTTGTACCATCGTTTTTATGTACCACGAGTGGAATTGACTGGAAGAAGTTACATTATCAAATGGATAGATATCGCCAATGACCATCTCGTACCCGTACGATCTGATCTCCTTCACGATATCGCTGTTATAAAAAGCCATCCCCGGACGAAACCACTGAATTTTCTGATATTTAGATAAAATATCGTGCGTATTCTTTATGCTTTCCTTAAGCTCCTCCTTATTCAACGCGATGGTGACGGTTTCTGTATAGGTATGATTGGCCAGTTCGTGGCCTTCGCGCGTAATGCGTTCTAACAATTGTTTATGTTGTTTGCCGCGCATGCCAACAATAAAAAAAGTGGCCGTTACACCGTTATCTTTAAGCACATCGAGAATGCGTGGCGTCGATACTGGATCAGGGCCATCATCAATTGTGAGTGCAGCAATATTACG
>CAMYOL010000031.1 GCA_947260005.1 uncultured Ectothiorhodospiraceae bacterium | reverse complement strand
AACCGGCTTGTCGCAATCCAGGTTTGCCATGGTGATGGGCGTGAGTGTCCGTACTTTGCAAAACTGGGAACAAGGCCACCGAACACCACAAGGGCCGGCTGTTTCATTATTACGAATTGTTGATCACGATCCCGTGGCAGCGCTTAAAGCAATTTATAATTAATCGAGGACACCACTATGGCGCGGAATATTGAAGATATTGAAAAAGAATTGATGGCGTTGCCGATTGAAACGCGAAAACGCATAGCTCACGATCTTATATCTAGTTTAGATAAAGGTGATGAGGAGTTATCTCAAGAGGAATGGGAAGCCGCGTGGCGCGATGAAATTCAGCGACGTGTTGAAGATGTGCAAGCAGGACGGGTTGAATTAAGGGATGCGGATGAAGTGATAGCTGAGTTAAAAGCCAAATACAATGTAAAATAAATTCAGGTTACAGGGAAGTAGCAGACAATGAAAACAACAATCTCTGCATTAGCAGAATTAGAGCTAAACGATGCGGCACAATATTATGAATTGAGTCAGCAGGGATTGGCTGAAAAATTCTTTTTTTCAGAAACACTGGCGAAAATTAAGATGAATCCTAAAGCCGGTTGTTCATACAATAAAATGACTCGTTACCAGATGTTAAACAGATTTCCCTATTCAATTTTCTATACAACGAAGAACAATGAGATTGTGATAGTCGCAATAGTCCACCAACACAGAATGCCGGGCTATTGGTTGAGTAGAATAAATGATAACGATATTAGCGAACCAGAAGCAGTATATTCTGCAACAATATTAGCTAATGGCTGACACAATTTATGCAATTTTATCAGTGAGTCTCTGTTAAGTAAAAAGGGGTGGGCTATGAAAATAATTCAGACAGTTTCTATGGTTATGATGGGTGCATTGTGTTTGCTCCCTGCGATGTTTGTGAGTGCGACGCAGGTTCAGACAATCGAGTTGGGTACTGCCACAAAAGGCGGTGGTTTTGAGCTGTTTGGTAAGACCCTGGCCTCGGTTATCAATAAGACAAATTCACCGGTAAAACTCAAACCCATTCACACCAGGGGCAGTAAGCAAAATCTCAAGTTTCTTGCAAACGGTAAAATTGTCGTCGGCCTTGTTGAAGGTAATGCTGCACGTCAGGCACTGGAAGGCATTGGACGGAAAAAGCTGGATTTAAACGTTTTGTCTGTGATGTATCCTAATCCGGGTATGTTTGTGGTGCGCGCGGACAGTCGCTATAAGAGTATTAATGATCTGAAAGGTAAACCGATTGCCTTTGGTACCAGGGCATCTGGATTAAGAATACTGGTGAATGATGTTTTAAACGGTCTCGGTCTGGATCCTGAAAAAGACTTCCAGCAAATTATTCTTAACAAAGCTGCGGAAGGTCCGAAGCTGGTGCTTGAGAAAAAAGCCGAGGCACTTTGGGGCGCCGGTATCGGATGGCCTGGCTTCGTGAAGGTGGCCAACGCGTCTGGTGGGGCACGGTTTATTCCTCCCACGCAAAAACAGATCAACACCATCTTAACAAAACACCCACACCTGACACGCATGACGGTACCCGCCGGAACGTATAAAGGTCAGGATAAAGACATTCAGTCCATCGGCTTGTGGTCATTAATTTTGATTAGTCCTTCTGTTTCTGAAGACACGGCGTATCACCTGGCAAAGGCGATACACCAGAGTGAAACGATGATGGCCAATGAACTCAAACAAGGGCGCTTTATAACAGCAGAGAACACGATTGAGAACGTGGACAGAAAATTACTGCACCCGGGTGTTATTAAGTATTATCGAGAAATGAAATTAATTAAGAACAAATAGAAATATAGTCGCTCGGAATCTGGCATAACATCTCTGGTTCCGTGTTAGCGAGTTGGTGGGTGCGGAAGAGATAACATACTAATTTCCCTTTTCCCAAAGTAAAAAACCCCGCGAACATTCGCGGGGTTTTCTAAAGCATAAACCTGAGATCGTTTAGACCTGAATGTTTGCTGCCTGTGGGCCTTTAGGACCAGACTCTACATCGTAAGTCACTTGCTGACCTTCAGCCAGTGAACGAAAACCTTCGCTTTTGATAGCAGAAAAGTGAGCAAACACATCAGCGCTGCCATCTTCTGGAGTG
>CAMYOL010000030.1 GCA_947260005.1 uncultured Ectothiorhodospiraceae bacterium | reverse complement strand
TTACAAACTCATCGATGATGAAATTCTTAAGAAAATCGAACACGCAAAGGACAAAATTATTGAAATCTGTAAAAACCAGAACTTATCCCCAAGAATCGGGGTCGAGTTAACCTTGTCTATTGATAAGGATGAAACCAGTCCGGAGGTCGGTTTTGGTTCACGGGTGATAAAGTTTTGTTCTGAGATTGGTGCCTTTATTAACGTAGATTACGACTTGTCTGAACGCATTTAATTGGATACCGCATTCACAACGCGGTATTCAAGTCTATACAGTAACATTTATTACTAGGCAGCTGAAGCGCCGGCCAGTTTCTTTGCCTGATTTAATTGCGCCTTACAGTGTTTTACACAAAGCGGCTGTAAGGCATGTGGGAAACATTCCAGAATTAATTCAAATTCATCTGCAATGTCTTCTGCAAGCACGGCATCGTTTGTTAATTCTGCCAGGATATTTTGTGCGGTGGCCTTGTTCACCCTGCAGAGCACAGACAGATGCACAGGACGTTGTTGTTCCATACAGACTTTCCAGCTCGTCTCATAAGATCTTGTCGCCTCTTCAAAGCGATCAGGATTTTCTTCCGACTCCGCCAGATTAAGTAACACCGCCCCGCAATTATTATGGGCCACTACCAGTTCAACCGGGTAATTGTCAGCATCGAGTCCTGGAATCGCATTTTTGAAGGCCACAACGGCTTTCTGGAAAATACGATTACCTTTGAGAAGTGTCCCGTGAGCGTGAAAGGTCATACCTAGTTGCAACATGATCAGCATCCATTCTTCCGGGTTTTCTTTTTTTGTATAGACCAATAGCGATGCTGTATAGGCTTCTACCGCTTTATTCAGAGTTTTTGCATCCGATTCGAGACGCCCCAAAGCCTGTAGAGCCGTCGCCAGATTGGCCTGTGTTGCGGCCCACTCTAACGGAGAGTCTTCCTGCTTAACTTCTTCCAGTGCCGATGTAAAACACTCGATTGCCTTCTGAAATATCACAGCATCGTGCTGCTGTTGTCCGATGGCACCAAGAATATTCCCTAGACGGTTTTGTGTATCAGCCCAGGCGTGTGGATCCTGCTGTCGAAATTCATCCGTCAAGGATGCTTCAAGCGCATCGCGTAAAGGTTCAAAAATAAGAGCACTAAAGCTATGCTGTTCAAAATTACCACGCGTGAAAAGAAAATTATCAGCAACCGGAACACTCCTGTCAGGTGTAGCAAGTTCCAACGTTTCTTCATCTAGCAGCCCGAGAGAACTCGCAATCGAACGCTCCAGTACACGGTTTACAGGGTATAAGATATATGGTTTGGAGTAATTCATGTGGATTCTAATTCACTGCTGTGTAGTTCATTCTGCTCGATTGAGGATTTCATTTATATCAGGATCCGCATCAACCGCACCGCCAAGGTCGACTTCTTCATCGGTCGCTTCGCGTATCGACAACACTTCCAATACGAAAGTGACTTCTCTGCCACAAATCAAAACGCGTCACGATAAAATTTTTGGGTTCACCCTTTTCATTTTCCATGGTGATGGTCATCCCAACTTGATGATACTCCTCTGGAACATTTTCGATCCTGTCGGTAAACACCAGTGATTCATCACGTTGACCATATAACTGTGTCGTGTCAATCGGCACGTCAATGATATCGCCGACTTTTTTACCATAGAGTTCTTTTGTCACCTCTTCAGACATGACATCATTCACGCCGTGAACATAACCCAGCGGATAATCCACAGTGACAAGCACATCACCGGTTTTGTTATCGATGACCTTATAATTTAGTTCAACGAATTTTTCGTCTTCAATTGTATCTGACATATCTAATAAAGCCTGTTTGCTAACCTCGTATTATAGCCCTGCCCCAGAACCTTAATCTTAGAACCCTAATCTTAGAATAGGGTACAACCAAAAATTTTTACCCTGTCGCCTTCATGACCCAATACAAGTCGACCCAACCACTCACTGTTATCTTTTTTATTAATTACTTTATAAAGCACCGTGACATGTTCACCACGACGGATTATGCCCAGGTAGCTAGAGTCTTCCGACAGGTTTTTGGCGAGATCGCTTCGCGCAAACTGCTTGCCCATTTCAATTTCATTTGCACCCAAGGCTAGATTACTGGAAAAATTTCGGGTGAATGCACCGTAGTTTCCTTCATTGGAGTATTTAACAAGATCCGCCCACATTGGGTTCGCCAACTCTAAAATCTCTTCATCTGTTTTTTCAATAATATTCATCAAAATATCTCTATAAAATGCACAATGTCTGTTAATTTTATCTATAGCGAGGTCAAGCCTCTTTCCAGATAAGCAGCTATTTTACATCCCTGTAATCGCTGCATTTGTGCCGCCATGCACTTAATAAAAAAAGGACCAACACAAAATATGTCAGTCCTTTTCTTATCGCAAATAATTTTCCAGATCCGATTTACACTTGGCAAATCAAGCCTTTATTTGCCTTTACTTACTTAGTGGTGACCTTCTGCTTTTAGTTTAGCCAGGTCTTTGTCCTCGATGTCACCGACAAGGTGGTACAGAGGCGCTTTTTCCATCGTGTACTCACCCGTCTTAGGATCACGGCGAGATACTGTCAGTACGTGCCAGTTCTCATCATCAACCTTCATTTTATCACCACGGTAGTAGTAACCAGGCCAACGTGTTTCCTCACGGAACAACGTATGCTGGAACACAGCTTCAGAAGTAAGGAAACGATGC
>CAMYOL010000029.1:1076-252768 GCA_947260005.1 uncultured Ectothiorhodospiraceae bacterium | reverse complement strand
ATCTAAACCCGATATCGAATCGGCATGGCAACAGCTTACGGCGGTACAAACACATCATGGATGGGACTAAATTCGTGGGGATCGCTCAGAGTCTGACCCTATTGGCCTCTATTGGCCCATGATCCAGATGGCAGCATTGCTTCTTACCAATGGACCCAGAATAGTGGAACCACGGTAACATTAACAGGTGCTAATACCGCAACCCCACAATTCGAAGCACCTAAAATCAAGGGACAAACAATACAGGGTATGACTTTCCGGTTGGTTGTGACTGATAATGACGGTACCACCGCTAGTGATGAGGTGGCGATTTCTGTAGGTAGATAAATGCAAATTCTGCGGAGTTACTAATTTCAAGCAGAAAATTGAGGAAACCATAATTAACGCAAGGGATGGTGTGTTGCATGGCAACGCATGGAACAGTTGCCTAATGTGTTGAGTTTTCCGTTTTAGTTACGTTTCTTGTTATCACGTTATCCGTTAGTGCGATTCAGGAATAACGAGGCCAGGTCTTGCACTGTCTCATTCTAAGCTGCTTTTACAATAAATTTACGTTAGCAAAGCAACTATGCCATAGACTTTATCGTGTTGGTTAGATAGCCTGTTCGGTATGCGTTGTCACATCTTTGCATTTTCTCTTTGTTTATTCCTGCTGGTGGCCGGTATGGTTCCCTGTGTGAATCCTGCTGCAATGGCCTCATCTATCTCTCATCCTATCGAGAATCTGGAGGACGCTGTGCAGTTTGGTACGCCGGATCAGGTATTGGGTTATTTGAAGGAAGGGGCCAATGCCAATGGCCGGGTGCCACATTCGGGCCTGCCTTATCTTCATTATTGTTTCAAGCTGGGTGATTTGGAGAAGGCCAGTTATTTACTGGCGTATAAGGCGGATCCTTATCAGACGAATAACAATCAGGCGACGCTTTTTGAATGGGCCTTGTCGCAGCGTTCTCCTGTGATGCTGGAATTTTTGTTACAATACAGCAGTGCGGCTAAGTGGCGCGTGCATTCTGAAAATAGTTCGCAGCCGGTTATTCATAAGTTGGTACGTAGTCATCGCCGTCAGATGTTAACGGTGTTGTTTAAGAATGGTTGGGACATCAATCAGCCCGATGACCGGGGTAACACGGCATTAATCGAAGCCGTTCGGACCAAGAATACGGATATGCTGCAATTCCTGGTTAGCCGCAAGGCCGATTTGTATCGTAAAAACAAACAAGATCACGATGCTCTTTATTTTTCGATTGAGAACAAGCGGTCCGAGCCCTTACGTATTTTGTTACGTGCCGGGTTCGATCCCCATCGTCGTTACGAAAAAGATCTGACGGCATTGATGTTTGCCGTTACCCAGAAAAATCTGACGGCGGTGGAGGCGTTATTGCGTGCCGGCAGTGATCTTGAAGCGGTCAATGCTGAGGGAGAAAATGCGCTTGCGCTGGCCCTGCACAGCCAATATTTCCGTATCGATATTTTTCAGAGCCTGCTTAAACACTGTGCTAACCCAAATGTTTTTAATAAGGAGGGTCAAACTCTACTGGCGCAAGCCGTGTTTGAACGTTGTCATGCCTGTGTCGATGAGTTACTAACGCACAAGGACAGGGTTAATGACGGTGGTCAAAGTCGTAATCCTGGTTCTGATTATTATTCCTGGCCACCGTTATTTTGGGCGGTGGAAAAACAGGATACTTACCTGGTGGAAACATTACTCAAGGCTGGCGCCAATATCCATCAGCGCCATTCTAAGGAAAACACCACAGTCATGTTTGTGGCGATTCGTGATGCAACCGCCGATGCAAAAATGGTTCGCTTATTAATCAAACACGGTGCCAAAGTAAATGTCACGGATAAGGATCATTGGCCACTGTTAGTCAAAGCCAGTGCGACCGAGGGTATAGCCGTGTTAAAAGCCTTAATTGAAGCGGGTGTGGACGTAAATCAACCCAACTGGCATGGCTGGACGCCACTGATGGCCGCCGCGCAAACAGGCAGTTCAGAAAAAGTTGCTTTGTTATTAAAGCATGGTGCTAACATCAATGCGCGCAGTCGGCGCGGCTGGACAGCCTTGAGCGAAGCCAAACGTGCCGGGCATTTTGATGTGGTCACCTTGTTAACCAAAGCCGGGGGGGCTGACCCGATCAAAGCCCAACCCAAGACACGCAAGGACCGCGGTAATTTAAAGGTCGAGATCAAGGTGCTGGATTAATGAAGCGGCCACTACTCATTCTATTTGCATTACTGTGGCTGGTCAGTGGGGCACAGGCGTACCCCACACCGCAGTCGGCCATAGAAAAAATCAAGGCCAAAGACCTGGACTTTACTATGAAGGCCTTTATGCATGCGGTGAGTTTTCATCGGCATGATGATATTCGCTGGTTTGTAGCGGCCGGCATGAACATTGATAAGGCCAGTGATGGCAATGGTTATTACGCAATTCACAATGCGGCCAACAATCGGCGCGCAGACACCGCCTTGCTGTTGTTAACGTTGGGCGCCGATCCGAATAAACAGTCAAAAAATCAGCTTACCCCCTTACATTATGCGGTGCGAAACAATGCGACTGGTTTAATCACGGCTCTCGTTAAAAAAGGCGCAAATGTGAGTGCGGCCACCGACAAGGGCCGTACACCTTTACACCTGGCCGCTGCACAAGGTCAGCTCGACACCTTACGAATCTTACTCAAGGTTGGTGCCAACGTAGAGGCAAGGGATCACGAAGGTCGAACGCCTTTATTAGTGGCAGTGCGCCGTGGTCGCCATGAAATGATTGAGCCTTTGATTAAAGCGGGTGCCAATGTAAATGTAACCAGCAGCCAGGGTCGGGCAAAAAACTTCACGCCGCTGGTGCAGGCGATACGTCTGCATGATCGTAATTTAATAAGCACATTGATTGAGGCCGGGGCCGATGTGAATGCCACCACGCACAGCGGGTTTACCCCAGTGATGGTAACGTTGTTGGAAAACGATGCGTTATCACTGGTGCAGTTAATTGCCCATGGTGCTCAGGTTAACGATAAAGGGGGACGCAAAGAAACGCCATTACGAATGTGTAAGTATAGAAGTGAACGCCGCTTATGCGATCTGTTGATCAAAGCTGGCGCAACCTTGCCACCTGAGACAGAAAGTCAACAGTCTTTATTACTAAGCGCGGTGCGCTCGCAACGACATAGTGAGGTGCAGCGACTTTTAAAAAATGGCGTCAGCCCCAACTTCGGCGATCACCTGAATAAACGACCCATCAATGCGGCCGCGATAAATGCTGATGTTGAGATGGTTGATTTACTGATTCAACACGGTGCCGAGGTCAACTGGATCGATCCCCGCACCGGACAGAACCTGGCGTTTGTGTTTGCCAGAGAGAGGATGGTATCCGCTTCGGTTCTGGACGTAGTATTAAAAGCGGGCCTGAACATTAATCTCACTGACCTGACAGGTGAAATGCCGTTGGCTGTCGCGGCGGGTAATGCCAATAGCGATATACTGAAAGTCATGTTAAACGCCGGTGCAAAGGTGAATAGCGTAAATAAATTTGGTTGGAGTGCCCTGATGATTGCCGCGAGGGCAGGGCGCATTAAAAATGTAAGCGTATTGCTAAATGCGGGTGCGGATAGACACTTGAAGTTGGTGAAGCAACTCGATGACAAACAAGGGCGTACCGCCTATGAGATTGCTAAGCAAAGTGGTCAATCTCACTGTGCTGAGTTAATCCAAAAAGCGGCGGTTAGGAAAAGATGATTGGTCGGTTAAGAGATTGGAATAAATTACCTGTACTTGCCTAAAGTCACCTATATACCGGAGCCGCATAAAGTCGTGGAAGAGGTGTTGGCGGGGAATGGAGTTCAAGAATGAGTGATATCAAACTGTTCAGGTTTTATTGGTCAGGGGTTTCTGTTTTATTTCTTATTTACTTGTTTATAATGTAGCCATGGACAAAACTATACTAATATTTATCTCAGGTGTCATCACTGCGTTAGTCTTTACAATGTTGATCCGTAAAATCTGGCCTGGACGGAAGAAGGATTCAACTAATCAAATTAGTCATACTGAAAATATTGTTGAGGATGAAAAAAAGAAGGACATCTATGCTATTGCTTCCGAATTAGATGATTTGTTTGAACGCAGTGCCCATCCTAAAGATTTGGTTGGCGCACAGGACTTTGAAACAGGTGTAATAAAACTTTCTCATGAAAGTTACGATACTGAGAATTTATTATCTTATGCGGTTGGGGAAAACTATATTATTGCCTGCATGGCTTTGCGAGCGCTTGAACAGCGTGATTTAACTGAACAAGAGCTGACGCAGATTATTAACGCCCTCTCTCGTATGGGATTATGGCCAGTGTATTTTTCTTTAGAAATTATTCAGCATAAAAGTCTGGAACCGAGACTTGATGAGGTGTTGAGTAAGGTACAAGAATGGTGGAAAAATTACCCCATTGCCGTAGGTATTCTTGAATCGTATATTAATCAACAATTCGAACTAGCGAAGGCTGATTCATTATTTGAAAATTTAGATGGTTATAAAAGTGAAGCTATTGAAATTCTCAATGAGTTATTAAAGGACATGCGGGGCAAAGGTGCTAGTGTCGTTAAAGATAAAATTAAGCTATGGAAGAAGCATCGAATTAATAAAGCACTTTTAGAAAGTGTTGGGCGAATATGGGATGAGCAGGTTTTTCGTGTTCCTGTAGTGGAATATGATGCCATATTGCAACAGGCGCAACGCATTCAAGAAACTATTTTTAATCCACCTGCACGTTCCATGATTGTTGTAGGTGAAAGTGGTGTTGGTAAGACTACTTTAATACGTTATGTTGCACGTTATGCCAATGATATGAACTGGCTTGTATTTGAGGGGGCAGCTGGAGAGGTTGTTGCTGGACAGAAATATATCGGAGAGTTGGAAGGGCGTGTGAAGTCACTGCTGGCAACCCTGGGCGCTGAGAGAAAAGTGGTCTGGTATGTGCCTGACATTTATGAAATGGTTGCAGCAGGAAGTTATCGTGAAAAACCACGTGGCTTGCTGGACTTGATCATGCCTGCTATCGAACGGGGTGAGCTGATTCTTATTGGAGACGCCACCCCGGATGCGTTTGAAAATCTGTTACGAGAACGACCAAAGGTTAAAACATTATTTGAAACGGTTCGTCTTGAACCCGTACAGGACGAGCAGGCTTTGAGTATTGCTCATGAATGGGCTCATATCCAGGAGGAGAAGTTCGGTGATACGGTTATTGATAAATCAACTATTAACCAGGCGTTCGAATTAGTACAACACTATTTATATAGTACTGTCGCACCTGGCAATATTCTGCAGTTATTAAAAGTGACTGTTAATAGACTCGCGGCAAGTGAATCCGAGTACTTGCCAGTCGGGAAAGACGATTTACTGAGATCGTTATCACAAATTACAAATATACCGATCGATATATTGGACGATCGCCAGGAATTGGATCTCGATATAATTCGTAACACATTACAAAAACGTGTCATAGGACAAGCAGAGGCCGTTGAATGCCTGGTAGAACGAATCGCAATGATCAAGGCGGGAGTGACGGATCCGACCCGACCATTAGGCGTATTTTTGTTTGCTGGCCCGACTGGTAGCGGTAAGACTGAAATAGCCAAGACCTTGTCTGAAGTTCTGTTTGGGTCAGAAAACCGTATGATTCGCATTGATATGAGTGAATATCAAGCTTCAGATTCCTCTTGGCGATTGCTGCTCGAGAATAACCAACAGAACCCCTCAAAGTCCTTCGTGACCCAAGTTAGACAGCAACCCTATAGCGTTGTGTTACTTGATGAGTTTGAGAAGGCTCACTCAAATGTCTGGGATTTATTCTTGCAGGTATTTGATGATGGCAGACTCACAGACCGGGCAGGTCATAGTGTGAGTTTTCGTCAATGTATCATAATATTGACGTCAAATTTGGGTGCTACTATCAGCAGCGGAACAAGTATCGGTTTTTCAAAGGATACAGCGAGTTTTTCCCCCGCTGCTGTTGAGAAAGCAGTCAACCTCACATTCCGCCGTGAATTTATTAATCGTTTGGATCGAGTGATAATTTTTAATCCACTAACCCGCAGCGTGATGAGAGAGATAATCAAAAAGGAATTACAGTTGGCATTTAATCGTCATGGACTTCGACATCGAGATTGGGCGGTTGAATTTGATGATTCTGTCATCGAGTTTTTACTCCAAAAAGGCTTTACGTTGGATCTGGGGGCTCGACCTCTTAAACGTGCAATTGAGCGCTTTGTATTATCACCTTTGGCAGAAACTATCGTAGAAAGACGTTTTCCTAAAGGCGATCAATTTTTATTTCTTGGCCGCGATGGCGATCAAATACAGGTGCAATTTATTGACCCTGATAATCCAGAGCCTGTTTCGATTGCCGAAGATAATTATAATGGACAAAATGATAAGCTGGATTTGAAAACTCTCGCTTTGCTTGCTAAAGGTACAGCCAACGAATTCAGGTTTCTTGAATCTCAGTTCCAGGTAATATCGGATGCCCTTGCAGAGTCGAAATGGAACCATTCTAAAGATGAAGCAATGGCTAAAATGAGATCCCCAGAATTCTGGGAATCAGCTGATCGATTCAACACACTTGCTTTGATAGAATTTATGGATCGTCTCGAATCAGGTTATAAATCAGCAGAATCACTTTTGCAACGGTTAAAGCGAATCGCACCGACTAAAATGCCAGTTTACCATCCTGATATGGTACGACGTTTGGCAGAACAGTTATATCTTTTGGACAATGCTTATCAAGACTTTATGGAGTCATCTCCCTTCGATGCTTTTATATTGCTGGAGACAAAATTTGAAAAGAGTCATGATGAAAAACAAACGGCAGAAGTCTACTCACGTTTGTTGAAAATGTATCAAAACTGGGGGAAGCGTCGACGAATGCATGTTCAACTTATTGCGAATCATTGTGATGCGAAAGGGGGGTGTCGAGGTATTCTTGCAGTAAACGGATTCGGTGCATATCGAATCCTTCAGCCAGAGTCTGGTCTTCATGTTTTTGAGATTCCAGCCAAAGAAAACCAGGTAGAACGATTTAGTACTAAAGTTAGTGTTGTTGGACAGCCAATCGGCGCAATTGATAATCAACAGGATATGAGAGCACAGGCAGAAGCAGTATTCGCAAGTGTTGAAAGCAAGACACTTAATGTCGTGCGGCGTTATTGTGAAGAGCCAACACCACTTGTGAAAGACAGTGTCCGTAATTGGCGAACAGGACGCATCGACCGTGTGTTAGCGGGTGATTTTGATTTGTTATAACAGGCACTTAACACTGGTATGCTGATATTGCCTATCAGGGGCAGGTCCTGCAATGCCATAATTATGATCCAATAGTATCTATCCCCACTCCACACAACAGGAGAAGTGAATATGAAAGAAATAGCCTGGGATAACCTGCTCAGTGTCGGCGATGACGAGATCGATGATGATCACCGTCGACTCATTGATCTTTTAAACATTCTCAATCACGCTGTTATGGAAGGGGAGGCGCCTATCTATCTGGCAGCGGTATTGGAAGAGCTAATCAACTGTACTGTCTGGCACTTTAGCCATGAGGAGCGTTTGATGCTTAAAACGGGTTATGAGGGCTATGCCGATCATAAAGCGGAGCATCAGGAATTAATCAAAAGCGTGAAGGCGCTGCAACAGACGATCCTTGAGGCAGGAAAACAGATGGTAAGTGACGACATTGAGTTTCTTGAGCATTGGTTATCGGAACATATTCTCTCTACCGATATGAAGTTGGGTACTTTTCTTGCTGAAGTGACGTAACGATGCCGTCTACTCGCGCTCATGTTGTTTTGAACGAACCGCTGCAATTTATTAAGCAGGTGGTGAACGGTTTTCGTGCCAACCAGGGGTTTTTGTTATCGGGCGCGATTGCCTATTACACCTTACTGTCTATTATTCCAATGATCGCGCTGATTCTAGTGGTGTTGTCACAATTCAAGGAAACCCAGGAATTACTCGCGGTGTTACGTGAATATCTGGTGATCGTGACACCAGGTCAAACCGATGCCGTGATCAACCAAATTCATTTGTTTCTACAAAACTGGAAAGTTATTGGGTTTCTGGGTTTTTTGTTATTGTTGTTTTTTAGTTCCTTTGCGTTCACCGCATTGGAAAATGCGATGTCGGTGATCTTTTTTCATCGGGTCTCCATTAAACGTCGCCGTTTCCTGATCTCAGCTATTATTCCCTATATTTATATCTTATTGTTGGCGGTTGGGTTGTTTGTGGTGAGTCTCGTCAGTGG
Organism: uncultured Ectothiorhodospiraceae bacterium; assembly: GCA_947260005.1. Taxonomy (GTDB): domain Bacteria; phylum Pseudomonadota; class Gammaproteobacteria; order UBA6429; family Thiohalophilaceae; genus SZUA-24. Next base: position 244,483 of record CAMYOL010000029.1, on the reverse strand, counting down.
TTATTTAAGTAGTCACGAATGGTCAAGGGGGACGACGCAAATCGTCTTTGTCTATCTACTTGGCATCAGTGGTGAGATTGCCTTGTTGACGTCACTTTATCTGGTCATGCCCGTCGGACGTATCTCAATACGGCATGCATTAATCGGTGGGATCACCGCGGCCTTGTTATGGGAGCTATCGCGACATGTTTTGGTCTGGTATTTTTCCACCTTGTCCCTGGTTAACGTGATCTATGGCACCTTTACCGCTGCTATTGTTATTTTAATTAGCCTGGAAGTGGCGGCCATTATTTTATTGCTCGGCGCCCAGGTGATTGCCGAATATGAGCGTATTGGTAGTGGAGACAAAAATCTTCATGGTTTACAAACTTAATCCAACGTTCTATTGGTATCTTGCAGCGCTGTTTGCCATGGCGATCGGCTTACTACTTGCCGCCCATTCTTTCCCCGGGGGTTTCGACTGGCATTACACCGTTGCCTCGGCGCTGATGTCACAAAAACACAATCCTTCCGGGAGTTTCTGGTTTTCTGCCAGCCTGAGTCTGACGATGTTATTGCTGTGGCCCTATGTTACTTCTCTCCAGCAATATTTTTTGTCGAACTCACCAAGCTCCTCGAAAAAAACACATGTGTTAATCAATGTGATACGTATTGGTTTGATTAGTGGTTTTTTGTTAGGGTTGGAACGCCTATTAATTGTCGATCTATCAAACTGGTTCTATAAGGCCCACGAGTTCATTGCGCTATCTACTTTTTTTGGCCTCTACGTTGGTATTATTGGTTTGTTGATCCGATCACTATTACAACCATCACGTTATCAGCGAATCGTATTTATTGTCGTGATCTTCCTGTTTGCCGTTAGCCTCCGCTTGCTATGGCTGTACCTGACACAACGTGAGTACGGCTGGGTAGATGCCTCATGGCGGGAGAAGGGTATCTCGGTCTGGTTGAGCTTTGCCTTCTGGCAATGGTGGATGATTGGTTTTTTATGGTTGGGGTTAGGTACGTCAAATTTTGTTTTGAAAAAATAATGGTGATAATGGGTTCATGTCTTGATTTAAATTCTGTACTGAGTAAATATTTTCGAACAGTTATGTTTTTTGTCAATAATACTCTGGCTGAACCGAAAGGGTCACCTGCTCAATGATATCTTTTAATTCTGAAGGGGCGGATATTTGTCCGACTATATTAAAAGCAACTTGAGATGATTGATTTTCATTTTCCGTCAGTGTGACATCGAAGATTGATTCAAAGATATTTTTCGGGGCTGAGCACACCAGACCGAAGTCGGTTTGATGGGCGGTAATACCCTGTTCTGTAAACCAGCGTTTTGCATGAATAAGGTCAGCGGGATCGGGTTTAAATGAATCGATAGTTGCAACGGAAGGAACTTGCCCGGAATCGCGGGCGTGTATCAGGACTTCAAACTGAACATTAGTATTACTCATCTACTAAATTTTAGACTATGACCTGCTGGTTAACACCAGCAGGCCAGATTTATTTCAATTGCAAAGCATTACACGATGGCGTTTATCGCGCGCTCCGCATTGACCAGTCCAAATCCGGTTGCACCATCAGGGCCGGGGGTTGCAGCTCGGCCATGTGCGTTGGTTCCTGTCGTGATATCCTGCGCGGTAAATTTAAGCAGGTTTTTGATGTTTTCAGGGCTAAGCTCTTGATCGGCTTGTTTGAGCAAGGCACATACGCCTGCGACCATCGGTGAAGACGCAGAGGTGCCACTGAATGCTCCCCAGCCATCCTCTTTTTCCAAACTCGCGCCATCCTCAACGGGTAAAACAATATAATCCGCTGTCGGCCGCATCCCACACAGACCACTGATATCTGGTGTCTCACGACCCGGGAACCACGTTGATGAAAAACCACTGGTGTAGTCAGACACCGTATAATTTAAATCACCGTCAACATGGACACCTCCGACACTAATAACTTCGGGAATACTTCCGGGAAAAGCAAAGTGGCCATTCCCTGCTGAGAAACAGACGGTAATGCCTTTCGACACCGCATCTAATACGGCAAGATAAAGTGGACGTAGCCAGTTTGGCATGCTGGTCCCAGGCATATCGACGCTATATCCCCAACTGTTCGTCATGATATCGGGCATAAAATCCACGGCCGTTTTAAACGCCAGGGTTGGGTTATTCATTTTTACACCAATGAAATTGACCTCAGGTGCCGTCGCAAAAAGATTGGCGCACTCACCAGTGCCATGTCCGCTGCTATCAGTTGTATGATCGAGGGCATCTGGGGCCGTTACCGATAAAAAGTTATAACCTTGCTCAATGAAGTAGGGGTGGTGGTAAAAACCAGAATCAGGCATCGCAACTTTCACGCCATTGCCAGTTAAACCCATGCGATGCACAGAACTTGCTCCCATAATCTGTGCTACATCGACGGGTACCCTTAATCGAAACTTATCATTCCAAAAGGGGGGGAGTTCACGTTCATCACTCATAAAAATCGGATCTTGTTGAATATAGGCACGTTCAATCAAATTTGATAAACCATCTGCTTTAGGAATTTCCCAGTCTGCACCACTTAAGGGAGCATGAATCATATAACCTTCAGGCGCTAATTTGGGTTCGTCGGGTTTTTGATCAGATATTTTTGTTTTAAAAAAACTTTCAAATTGTTCGGCTGGGCATGCGGCTGAGATGCTGAAATCACCTACGTGGTGAACAGTAAAATTATTCTTTGCTAATTTACGTGCAAGCTCGATGCTACGTCCTTTATGTGCCCGAAAGTCGTCAATATTTTTAGTGCTGGGATAAGTATCTTGATCATAAACCGATAATGCATCACCATCTGGCTTAACGGATACTTCAATATTGACCATCTTCTTCGTGTCTTTGACCTTTTTTTTTGCGCCCATAACGATACTCCTTGTTTTGAGGTTTAGTACAGAACAAAACTAACCCATTCATTTTTTAATACACTTTATTATGAAGACTAATTTAATGAATATGGTAAACATTAAATGTACTCATTGTTTTCGATTCTGATGCGTTAAATACGGGTTGATTTATTTATTACGTCCAGCCTAACAAGTCGTTTCGAAAAAAACTGTGAATTATTCACATTATGGTTTGATACCCATATGGAAAAATCGTAACACGCCGTTTTTTTAAAATAAACTACAATTATATGAGTATCCAACTTGGGTTTTGTCTGGATGTATTTCGACCAATGTAGTCAGGCAATTTGGATATTAAATAGTCGTTCATATGACGTCATATCATAATGGTGGATTTACTGCTTTACTTACTATTAATTGGACACTGGCATGATCGAGTGTAACAAATCAAATAAGGACAATGGCTATGAGACGAATCATCATCTGCGCCGACGGAACCTGGAATGAGCCTGAACAGGTCGATGAGAAAACGGGTCGGTGTAAACCCAGTAATGTTTTAAAAATTGCACGGGCGGTATTACCTTGTGATATACCAGATGATACACCCGATTATACCGCCAATAAAGTCGATCAGATTGTGTACTATCATGAAGGCGTCGGGACAAACGGAGGCCTGGATAAATTTACCGGAGGAGCGTTCGGGCATGGCCTGGCGGTAAACGTGCGTGTATTGTATCGCTTTATTGTATTTAATTATGAAGAAGGCGATGAGCTTTATTTTTTTGGTTTTAGCCGTGGTGCATTTACGGTACGGACATTGGCCGGGTTTATGAAAAAAGTCGGCCTGCTCAAAAAAAATGATGAATTCTACACTCCCAATCTTTATAAACTCTATGAATCTCGCACGACAAAAAATGATGCCAAGTGGGAAAAAGCATTTAAGAATATTCGTAGCCGTCGGCCGTGCCCACCGATTCATTTTATTGGTGTCTGGGATACGGTTGGTTCGCTGGGTGCGCCTGGATTGCTTGGCCAACTCTTTCATCGTCGAAAATACAAATATCATGATATTGGCTTAAATCAATATATTCTCAACGCTTATCATGCCCTTGCTATCGATGAACGGCGAAAGCCCTTTCGACCAAGTATTTGGACACGTCCTTCGGACTGGACCGGGCAGTTAGAGCAGGCCTGGTTTCCCGGTGTTCATTCCAATGTGGGCGGGGGATATCATCCTGACGGGGTTGCCAATGAACCACTCCATTGGATCATCGAAAAAGCCGAGAAGCTAGGCCTGGCATTTGATGATAACTATTTATCTTACTTTCGTCCTTGCTTCGATTCAGAGTTACGTGATTCAATGAGCTTTAAATATAAACTATTTGGTGAATATCAGCGTAAGCTGGGGGCCCATGTACAAGATGGTGAATCGATTCATGCGGCCACGTTCAATCGGCGTGATAATGAACCCAGCCACTATCATCCCAAAAATCTGGTAGACGGTTTGCCGGTTGTGGATACCACTCGTATAGACCGTGGTGAACCTTGTCTGCCTCTTTAGACCATAAGTATTTGAAAGACATAATTAAACCAGTGAGTCAGACCCTTGTGATTGCTGTATTTGTAGTGTTTTTTGTGAAATACTGGGACCACTCCGTTTAATGTAGACGAATATGATCGAAACCCGACTCATTGTTATCGTTTTTAGTTTTGTTTTTTGTTCAGTTTTCTGTATGTCGTGCTCGAAAGGGAGTGATACCGATACGAATACATCTGGGGAAAATATAATTTATCAATACTATAGAAGTTTTCCTGGTACCGAGGTTGATTTTCAGGTAGCGAAAGTACGTAATTTAAAATCACAGAATGAGTTGCTGGTAAAGTCACGTAATATACAAAATAAATTAAAATATTTGAATAATGATTGTCCTGAGACCTGTGCAAGTGAAATAGAAACTTTACGTTCAACGTGGACTGATTATACCAAAAGTGGAATTAAAATGACTGAAGAATTAGTGCAAATTCAAATACAGCAAATATCTCAAAATGTAATTATGTTAGGAATACATAAATCGGTTGAGCATAGCTGTAGACGTAGTGACAGGGTGAATTTATATGATCAATTCTTTAATCAAGCATTCACTTCTTCTGATGCAGGAACCAAAAAAGAACTAGATTTTCATGGTGTAGAATCATTATTTAATACGGTTTACAATGATACTAACAAGGATTTAATGTCTGGAGAATTTATTGTAGATTGTTCATGGGAGAATTTAGATGTTTTTAAAGACACTGTTATTAAAAAAATGGAATTAATGAAGTTGTCAAAAATCCAAAAAGAAAATAAATCAAATAAATGATAGCTTGTTTAAAAACAATGGTGTCTGACTTCGATTCTCTTTTTAATTTATTTCCGAAATAAGGTTTGGCATGTTTAAAGTAAAAAAATATTTGCTGTTAGTTGTTTTAATCCAGATTGGATTAATGCATGACTTTGATAATGTTGCGTTTGGTTTTGGTGATAATTTTGAGCCAGACGACATAAAGTTTTTGTTGCAAGAGGGCAAAGAATTCGATTTCAATTTAGAAATCGAGGAAGAGTGTGCTTACGAGGTGGGCGTTAAGTTTGAGAGTAAAGAAGGTGACACAAAAGAAATGGATAGGATCTTTGGAAGAATGCCGAAACTTGATTTGCCTGCAAGATTTTCAATAAAAATGAATGGCGCCGATTCGCATACCGTCCTGGATAAAAAATCCTTTGGAGGGAAAAAGATCGGCTATCGGCATGGTGGCCCACGAATTAAATTTATTGCAAAAAACGTTCGTCTTTTTCCTGGCGTATACACTGTTAAGATTAAGGTCGTTGAGATCGAGGAAAGCTTTGATGGGGTTGAATCCTATTTCTTTGTCAATTACATTCCTAAGAGTTTGTGTAATTAAATGAGCCACAGGTGTCTGACCTCAATGGTTTAGAAATGAATTGAGTCAATTATAGCTAGTATAGTAACGAATGGTATTTGTCTCTAGTGGTCCTGGTTAAGGAATTACCTGTTGTGGGATACCGTGCGCATAACAAGTGAAGAACCTTTTTCATCATTTTAAATCTTTTGGAAACGGAGATAAGAATATGGTAAATGTTACAGAAACGAGCACTTCTAAATCACCAGAGTCTGTTAAAGGCTGGGTAAGCTTGATGCTGGCAGCAAACTCACCAATTGCATTTTTCTCACTAATGGCCATGATATGCACCACCATTTTTTCTCTTGCCGCAGCTACATTTCAAGATCCCCAATTATTTATCTATTGCATTCATATGTTCTTAGGCATCATTGGTATTTTTACACTGATTGTCTTGTGGAATCCCATCGTATTATACAGTCCGGAATCGCTAAAAAATTTTACTACAGAAGAATTTACAAAAGTATTCCCAAACAAAGGAAATCGTATTGTCCCAACGTTTGTCGTATTTGGGGCGGGGGTTGTGTACATGGGTTATCAGTATCTGAAGATACTTCAGGCTAGCGGTAGTTAACGAGCAAAATAGTTAATAACACTGCGCTCAAGTGGAATGCTGTTCTGCGATATGTAAGATACCAGGGAGTGCATTAATGGCGGGTAGCCTCTATTTTTTTAAAATACCGTCAGGTTAGTGCTTGATTTCGATGTTCAATACCATTACCTGGGAACAAACAACTGTAATTTAAGGGAGTAATTTATGGTACCGACAGAATCCGAAAAAGAAAGTGTGTTATCAGAAGAACTACGAGAACTTGCTGAAAAAAACCAGTGGTATATCGAAAATCGCTGGGGTGTTGAGGAACAGCAGGCCGATGCCAAACGAGTCGCAGACCAACTGCTTGCGCTGGCTAATGGGGAAACCCTGCAGCCGATTACTCCAGAAGATAATCCTTTACCGGATCTATCCGATCTCGATTTTCAAGGGACGTTTACGCCACCTAAATGGCAGATAGAGGGGAATGATTTTCCCATTGTGGGAAGAAAATTCAGCAAGGCCGAGTTCATTGAATATGTGAAGTGGGTAAAAAAGAACGAGTCTTACCATTGGGCGCCGACCGGTATCACGATGCATCACACCGGCTTCCCGAATTTATCCATTCGCCCCAATGGATTTAATGAACAGCATATGCTTAACATGCGTCACGGGTATAAAAATGATAATGGCTGGTCTTGCGGTCCGCATATCTATACCGATGATCATGGCATCTGGGTTTTTAATCCACTATCGAGGCGAGGTATCCATGCGGTGTCTTACAATTCAACCCGTTATGGTATCGAAATGCTCGGTAATTTTGATACGGAAGCCGACTACAATCATCCTCGCGGTGTGTCTGCACGCGCTCACGGAATGTTTGCCGCAGCCGTGTTGATGAAACACGCCGGGATCAGTACCACGAAGCTCAACTTTCATCGCCATGATTCCGAAACCAGAAAAAAATGTCCAGGTAGTCATGTTAATTTCTCGGATTTTGAACAAGCTGTGCTGAAGATAGTGGAACAGGTATAAAAAACCAGGGTCAGAGACTGAGGATCCCCTCAAATGTTGTACCAGAAACGCCTTCTCCATCAGGGAGCGGGGATTCTTATTTGAAAGGTACAAATAAGCTAATGTGTTGTTTTTGATCGCTTTTTTGTGGGAATATTTCAGGGGCAGAGAGTAATTAATTCTATGTAAGAGAATATTCTTCTCTGATCTCGAGCCATTCTTATGAACGATGATATTGAATTTATTCGTGATTTGATTAAACATGTTCTGTTTACCAATCGTGGTGAACGTCTTAACCAGTCTGATTTCGGTATTGGTTTACAACAGTATATATTCGGACCTATTACCTTCTGGTTGCGTTATCGCGTACAACATGGCAAGTATCTTAAGATACACTCAATAAACAATGGCTAAATATAACATGAACACTGACAATAGAGAGCTCAAACCCAAAAGTAAGGCCCAACAAAAACGTGAGGCCGAGGCGGCGCAAGCATTGGGTATGAAACTGGCTGAGTTGTCCGTAACTCAGATTAATGAATTGTCCGATAAAACTAAAATGTCGGAAAAACTGCATGAGGCTTTGCTGGCCTATCAAACCATCAAGGCACGAGAGGGACGTCGGCGTCAGTTACAATTCATCGGTAAACTGATGCGCGGTTTGGACTTGACGTCCATCGAGAAATTATTGACCGAATTTAAACGCGGCGGACAGGTGGCGACAGCACAGTTGCACAAAACGGAACGCTGGCGCGAGCGGTTGTTGAATGAGGGGGAGAAGGCTTTTAATGAGTTATTGCAAACTTATCCTGAGATTGAAACCAGTCATTTGCGCAAACTCATTGCCAGTGCGCAACGGGAAGCCGATCACAAGCAACCACCACGTTCTGCACGATTATTGTTTAAGTATTTGCGTGAGATAATGATGGATAAATTGATAGATGACAACGTAAATAAACGGTAATCAATATGGTCAGACTCCTTATATTATCTTAGGATCTGACCTCGATAGTGAAAAAGGAAGTTCGGTGAATAAAAAAAAGTTAAGGTTTGCAAAATTATTATTTTCAATTAACATCTTTCTTCTGTGCCAGCTATCAACCGCAGATGTTCAATCAATTAATTCGTCTATTAACTTGCCAAATGCCTCTAACACTAACTATGAATGCGTTAAACTAGCCCGATTAATATTGAATCAGAATAAAAAGGATGGATTAGAAAATATTCCTGAACTAATCAAGTGTCTTGAAGGAGATTATTTTTACTTTGATAGAGGTGCGGCAAAAATAGCCTTATCGTATATTGGTCAGCCAGCGGTGACGCATCTTATACATGCACTAAGCGATTCCAGACCTAAAATAGCTGAAGGCGCAGCCATTGCCTTGGGCATGATTGGATCTGACGCCAGAGAAGCCGTACCTGTACTTAAAGATATTATTCGTCAAAAACAAAAATTACATACTGACATCATGCTGAAAAACAAAGCGGCAATTGCTTTAGCCAAAATCGGCGAGATCGACTTTTTAATACGAGCACTACAGGGCAAAGAAGAAAAAATTAATCCTTATACTGCGTGTATTGGTTTAGGCGCAGCCGGGCCCAAAGCTGCTCCTGCTGTGCCCACGTTGCTGAAAATACTTAATAGTCCGGATAATGCAGCACGAATGTATGCGGCCGATGCTTTGGGTGAAATTGGTCCCGCAGCCAGTTCCGCGGTACCAAGATTGGAGGAACTTTCCAACAGCTCACTGAATTTTGTACGAAGAGCGGCAGGAGAGGCGTTGTTAAAGATAGGTACACCCGAGGCGAAAGAGGCGGCAAAATTCTATGCGTTTCGAAAAAAATTATTTGCGGATTTCTTTAGCCTAATGTCTATTTTTATGGTTATGCCATGGTTGGCCATTTTAGTGGGGATAGGCATCGGGATCATTGCATTTTATACGATGCGAAAGAACGAAAAGAAAAAATATTTGCCTAAGGTTCTTTACGCAACTGCAATATTTTGGATATTTTATGCGGCATGGGAATACTACAGTCACTCAATCGGTGCCAATATACGTGTAGACCTCTTAATTATTTATCCCGTTCTGTTTGGTTTAACTCTGTTCAGTTTGATATTTTGGCTTGTGAGTCTGATGCGATCTAAATCAAGAAAATAATAGGGAAAGGGAAATGGTCAGATATTGCTGGGTTGGTTATCCACTATTATTTATCAGCTCGATGCGGCTTTTTTATTCTGAAAACATAATAGTATAAAGCGGAATTAACGAACAGTACCACAAGGCCTAGTACTATTTGTACTGTGCGTGTTAAATCCTCCGGATAGAGGATCGGCATGATATAACGCATAACAAAATCACCGTCATACATTTCGAGACCTGCCTGTGCTCGTAATGTGTTTTCGTACGGCGTTAATGGACAAATCCAACCGGTAAATTCAACTACGATGCCCCACACGACACAGGGTAAATGTATCCAGGCGATTTTTTTCCACCATAACAACAACACGCCGCCGAATAATACAAACAATACGAAGGCAAAATGCACAATGACAATAATATCCGCTGCGATGGCTGACCAGTTTATTGAGGGTTCCATAACCTTGTTTTTTATATAATGACTGACTGCAGCATAACTAACCTGTCAATAACTTGCCATAAATTAAAATTATAATAATGAGGATGATTAAGTCGGAGAGAGGGTAAATATATCGTAGGATAATAAATGCGGATAACAATTATTTAGCATTAACCCCATTATGACTAGAGATGACTAGAGATGACTAGAGATGACTAGAGATGACTAGAGATGACTAGATGACTAGAGATGACTAGAGATGACTAGAGATGACTAGAGATGACTAGAGATGACTAGAGATGACTAGAGATGACTAGAGATGACTAGATTTATTTAAGACATTTTGTATGCAGCCTGATCTTACATTAACGACACATAATTGATGTGTATCAATGGTAATTTTCCATTTATTTACTATATTCCAAATGGAAGTAGATGTGCTTGTTTGTGTTTCTCTCTGGCGACTTCTTGCTACTTCATTCCAGGTGTCCTGCTCCAATTGTGATTAATTTAAGATTCTGCGGGCCTGCGGCGTTTGACACTCTTGTTTTATACTGAATACATATGGAGGTGACCCATGAGTCCCATAAGTGGTACTTATCAAGGGGTTGGTGGCGATGTCGAATTGGTTCTCCGTCTGGATATTGACGGTAATTCGCCACTCAACATGTTAAGTGGTGAGCTCAATCAATCCGTTGAGCTTAAACAATTTAATTATTTTAATTTACGTGAACATTCTTTTATTGGTGATGACATATCCCGCGAGGATAGAGGCAATAGCCTGATCATTACTACTTCGATTCGTTTTTATCGTTTGCCTGAACTTACCGGCACCATGGAAGTTGAGCTGCGAGCTTCATCGGCTGTAGCGCGCGTGGAATTGACTGGTTACGGTTACCATAATCATATGCTGACATTTTCTTTGGAAAAGACCTCAAGTTACTTTCGAACAGTCCGTCTGGAGGTCGATCTCGAAAATGGGACCCAGTATCCCGGCCCCTATGAACCCTGGCATAGTAACCCGGAAAATGTTCCCGCGGGAATGTCACCGGAACCCATCACCATTCAGCGCGCTTATCAACGGGCTGGCATTGAGATGATTGTGCACCCTAACCATTCAAACATTCCTAATGCCGATGCCGGGGTAGATGGTCGTTGGACGTCTGCCGAACTACATGCGGCAATGATGAACTACTTCTCACTTGTTTCGAACGAACCGACCTGGAATGTGTACTTGATGGTCGGAGAGCGTTTCGTTAATCCGGGTGTCAGTGGCATCATGTTTGATTCAACCGATCCGTTACCTCGACAAGGTGCGGCGATCTTTTATAGCCATTATCGAAACCTACCTGATGGAATAAAAGAGCGTAATTTCGTTCGCACCGCCGTTCATGAAATCGGTCATGCCATGAATCTGTTACATTCTTTCCAAAAAGGCGTGTTTTCGGAACTTGGTTTTGGCGATAACCCGTTTATGATGCCTCGCTCTGATTCCTTGTCCTATATGAATTATCCCTGGCGTTATCCTCATGGGCATAACATGCCGACAGGTTGGGATGGTACTCCCGATTACTGGTCCCGATTTGATTTTAATTTCGATCCGACGGAGTTAATGCACCTGCGTCATCACGATCGCTCTGAGGTTATTTTTGGTGGTGAGGCCTTTGGTATTCACGGTCATAATCGAGTGACCACACTCGAACATCCTGAGATTACCCAGAGCAATAACCAATCACCTGTGACCCTGGAATTGCGTGGTAAGCGGGTCAAAGATCAGGAAGTGCGTGCCTTTGAACTGATGGAACCGGTTCATCTGGAATTAAAAATGGCCTGCAAAGGTAATCAGGAAGTCAGCATTGTCAATCAACTGGATCCCAATGAAGGCGTTGTGGGCATTTATGTTGAACGGCCGACCGGTGAAGTGGTGCAGTTTAGGCCTTTGATGACGCAGTGTCTGGAAAAAACACCCGAGGCGATCCTGAAACCGGGCTTGCCGCTCTATCAGGATATTCATCTAACCTTTGGCAAAGAAGGTTTCTACTTTCAGGAGCCCGGGACATATTTGATCCGGGCCGTATATCTGGGAGGCGAACGTCGCACCTGTTATTCCAATGTGCTGAGTCTGCGAGTGGCGGCACCACGTACTATGGAACAGGAACATTTGGCGGCTGACTTCTTTGATCCGATTAATGGTCATCTACTGGCAGTGGGTCCATCGGGTTCCGCTCAATTTACCTCTAACATTGACTTCTTTCGTGAAGTAGTAGAGAAGTTACCGGATACTGCGGTTAGCAAAACGCTTGCCGCTTATCTTGGCATGGTGGATGGTATACCGTTCAAAGATGTGCGACATGAACAGACTGTTGAGAACGGTATTCCGATCCGGCAATCTATCATGACCTGTACAAAACCTGACAGTAAACAGGCCTTGAAATATCTGGATCAGGCACTGGCAACGAGCGATTCGATTTATCAGGGAATACCAAACCTGGAGAGTCGTCAATTATGGATCGATCTTGCCCACATCCATGAAGCCAGTGGAGATATAAAACAGGCGAAAGAGACGATAGATTTAGCCTGTGAATTCGTTCAGCAAACCATCGTTAGCAACGAAGCATTACGGCGACGTGAAATCATGCGCATGGAAACCATTAAAAATGAACTGGGTGGTGCTGAGATTGCGGCGGCATAAAGCCTGAGAAATCCTGACGATTCCTAATAAGGTTTAAGGCCTTATCCAAACCTAACCTCTCCCTGAAAAGGGAGAGGTTTCATATCGAGGGCTGTGCATGCATTGACACATGCAAATGTGACAGGGCATGATATAACTTATATTCCAGGTATTATTACATAACGTTATGCTGATTATTTTAGCAAGTGGATTGTGAATATCATCAATGAAAGAAGACCGTTCTCAACAACCTAAATTTCAAAGACGAATATTTTTTGCTTTGTGGCCAGAACAAGTCACTCGAGACGCACTGAATCAAAATATCAAACCTGATATAACTCATTATCTAAAAACAAATCCGGCCCGCAAAGTGCCGACGCATAACTGGCATTTGACCTTAGCCTTTGTGGGTAACGTTTCCGATGAAACCTTTGACTGTTGTTTACAACAGGGCAGTCTGGTTACTGCGGAGGCGTTTAGTATCACGCTTAATAAATATGATTTTTTTGAACGACCTCAAATTATCTGGCTTGGTGGTGAGCAAATACCCGATGGCTGGTATGAATTAGTTAGTAATTTAAACGAGCAATTAGCGATATGTGGATATAAACCCGATCGAAAACATCCAATTCCCCATATGACCGTCGTGCGAAAAGCAAAACAGCCTATGAAGAAAACTAAATTTAAACCCGTGACTTTGACGGCAAAAGAGTTTGCCTTGATTGAATCGAGGCAAACTGACAAAGGCGTTATGTATTCTGTTATTAGACACTGGCCGTTAGTTAACCCGCTTAAATAAAAAATTGGAAAATGTCAGTTACAAGACATGTCTCCATTATGGGCCATCCATAAAAGGCCCCACCGATCTGGGCGGGGCAATAACCATATCCAGAAGTCTGGATTATGGGGAGTACTCGAAAATTTATTTATATTTTTTTTTGATCAACGACGACGTGGTCTCTAGCGTTGAGCCTAACCCCCCCCCAATACTACTGACGACCGCTACGACAACACTTTTATGGATTTGGAAAAAGCACTGGAACGCCTTGCGGCTGCATTCACACAATTAATGTAATTTAATTATCATTTGATTAATCGTTTAAAATTAACAAATTAACCTGATCTACATCAATGGGATTTATCTGTTCTATACACGAGTTTCAAATAGGTACTAAATTTAGGATATGAAGGTAAGGGTTTAATTTGTGTACCTCTGAAGGGACACTATTATTTAATATGTTACCGAGCTGGATAGCAATGATGACTCACGCTTATTTTTCTAAAGTGTGGATGAAAAATTTTACGAAGCTAAGATCAATGGAAATAATAGTGTATGTTAGTAATGCCAATTTTCTTACAAAGAATATTATCTCGATTTGAATGGTTTACCTATGTTGACTATTTGAGTGTGCGTACTGTATTCGTTATTTATCTGTTTTTGACTTTGCCCGCTACAGCTCTTAGTGATGAGACTAATAATAAAATGGAACTGGAAACGAGTGTTTGTGGGATAAAAGAACCCTTTCTTTTCTGGTTATGGAGCAGCATGGCCGGTAACGCCGATGAGTCGCGCTTAGCTGGGCTAGAAGGGGTAGAGGACATCTCCTTTACCAGCCAGGACGGTAAAATTTTACGTGGTTACAAACTTGCAGGCCGAACAGAGAAAAACAAAGGATACCTGTACGTAATTCAAGGAAATGCAATTTTGTCTGATCAGCTTATTGGCGAGTTCGTTCATTATGCAGAGTCTGGTTATGATGTCTATATGTATGATTATCGTGGTTATGGTCGATCGGAGGGCAAGCGACGACTTAAAGCCATGGTGAATGATACACGAGAAATATTGTCAGCCCTCAACGCAAAGCCATACAAGCGGAAACTTGTTTATGCCTTTTCCTTTGGCGGAATTATTTTGTTGGATGGTTTTGATGTCAATTTTGGGCTCGACAGGATTGTCATCGATTCTACACCCAGCCACCTGTCAAACTACGGTTGTCCAGAAGTTTATGATCCAGTGACCCACTTGCCTGATGACTGTTCACCTTTCATGTTCATCGCTGGGCAGCGAGATACAGTTGTCACTCCTGCCATGTCAAAAGAACTATTGATTCAGGCTGCAAAGCGAAATGCCAGTGTTATTAGTGACGATAGTTTTTCTCATCCCTTTATGGAAACAGATCTTTCAAGCCATGAACGGCGTATGAACATCATTAAACAATTTTTGCTGCAACTGAAAACAGATTAGTACCATACAAATAAATTATGAATTATTAGAGCTATTAAAATGAAATTCACATACGCAATATTATTTTTGCCTCTGTCTCTGTTTTCTAATTGGTTATGTGCTGCCAGTGAATCAACCTGGTTCCCAACAGAACATCTTTACCCGAGATATTTAGCAGATCCTTATGAACCCCGGTTTCATATGCAGTTACAATCTTATTTTGAATCTGGCATACCGGATTCCGGTTCATCACGATGGGATCTTATGGCCGGTGCACCTTTTATTATCTTTGAGCAAAAAAAATCTGATGAACCTCGACATGGTTGGCAACTGATATTTTTGGCTGCATTGCGTAGTCAATTTGATAATGATAATAACCAGGACAGTGTCGCCTGGGAAGGTATTTATGGTCTGCAAGCCGCATTTCGGTATCACAATGATATTGCGTGGCATTTTGGTACCAAGCATTACTCCAGTCATGTGGGAGATGAATATATAGAACGTACGGGGCGTACTCGTATTCAATATACTCGTGAAGAATGGGTCGCAGGTATCGCCTGGACTGTTAATGAACTATATACGATTTATTCCGATATTGCCTATGCCTTTTCTCTGCGCAATCAAGAATTGCAGGATTACGGACGGGTACAAGCTGGCCTGCAATACGAAAAGCCTGGTGTATTCATGAATGGCAAAGTGGGTTGGTATGGTGCTATTGATATTTCTGCTTTTCAAGAAGATGACTGGAACAAAAACACTACCTTCCAAATTGGTTTTGACTGGCTGGCTCGTGATCGTCGTTGGCGATTAGGACTTGAATACTATGATGGGCGTAGTCAATACGGGGAGTTTTTTCAGAACAAAGAGAAGTATGTAAGTATTGGACTCTGGATGAACCTGTAGTGACCATTAAAAGGATTAATCGAGTCTGGTATTATTTATCTTTCGTGATCAAAAAGCTGTTTAAGTCACGTATATTACACAATCAATAGCCACTTTTAGGCCTGTAAAAATTACCATAAAATAAGCTATAGTGTTAATCTGCTAGAATTAATGATGACTTCTTGTCTGGATAAATTTGTGAAAACGAATGGCGACATAATTCGTTACCATTGATTACATTATTGTTAATAATCAAGGCATAACTGGAGTTTAATATGTCAAAGCCTGCAGCACTTTCAGCACAACAGCTATACACCCGATGCGACCCCAACGCATTTTCTTTTAGCAGTACTGCTGAATTAGAAGAAATAAAAGAGTTTGTTGGCCAGGAGCGTGCCATGGAGGCACTAAAGTTTGGAGTAGGCATTCAACGTGAAGGTTTTAACCTGTATGTGTTAGGACCTGTCGGGTATGGGAAACATGGCATGATCCGACAATACCTTGAGCAGCTAAGCGATGAGACACAGGCAGCGGTAGACTGGTGTTATGTAGGAAATTTTTTAGATCCTCAAAAACCCATTGCAATATCTTTTCCAGCAGGGCGGGGACGTTTATTTAAACTGGATATGCAGCAACTGGTCGATGAGCTGCGTACCGCTATACCAGGCGCTTTTGAGAGCGAACAGTATCATATTCGGTTTCAGGAAATCCAGGATAGTTTCTATGATCATAACCAACAGGCATTTAGTGAATTAACACAAGAGGCTGAGAAGCATAACATTGCAGTTTTACACGCAGACATGGATATAACGTTTGTGCCAAAGAAGAATGATAAAACAATAACCAGTGAAGAATATGATGCGCTGGACGAAGACGAAAAACAGCGGCTGGAACAAATTATTGCCGTGTTGGAAGAAAAGGCTCAATCAATCCTGCGTCAGCGGCTGAAATGGCAACGCGAAGTCAGAGAAAAAATTAAAGGATTAAACCGCGAGGTTGGATTATTCGCTGTAGGACATTTTATTGAAGAATTAAAAGAAAAGTATGCAGGAAATGAAGCCGTACAAAATCATCTCGATAGAGTTCAAGAGCATGTGATAGGTCATTTACGGGCCTTTCGTCATATTGACGTTGGTGATGAAATGTTAGGGGAGGAAGTGGAACCTTCTTTTCGTGGCTATGAAGTTAATTTGTTGGTAGATAATTCAGATAATAATGGTGCGCCGATAGTATATGAAAACAATCCAACATTCCAAAGTCTTATCGGGCGTGTTGAATATATTTCTGAAATGGGGACATTGATCACCGATTACATGTTAATAAAACCTGGGGCGCTACATAAGGCCAATGGGGGTTATTTAATATTAGATGCGATTAAAGTATTAAGCCAACCTTATGCATGGGAAGGATTGAAGAGAGTGATTTCTTCAGGTTGTATAACGATTCAATCATTGGCTGAAACAATTGGGCTGGTTAGCACTGTTTCATTACAACCCGACCCAATCCCTCTGGATATTAAAGTGATATTAGTCGGCGAGAGAGCTCTTTACTATTTGTTAATTGAATTTGATCCGGAATTTGCTGAACTATTTAAAGTGGCTGCTGATTTTGAAGACAGTATACCCTGGGATAATAAAAACAACGAAATATATGCACGGCTACTGGCAAGCCTGGTACGTAAAGAGAAACTTGCCGAGTTTGATTGTGAAGCCGTCGCACGTCTGATTGAGCATAGTGCTCGATTGGCTGATGATTCTGAAAAACTTTCAACCCACATGCTTTCAGTTGTTGATGTTATGCGCGAGGCAGATTACTGGGCTGGTAAACGAAATACAGAACTAGTAGGCAAAGAAGATGTGCAAAAGGCCATCGATAAACAGATTTATCGTTCAAGTCGCTATCACACTCGGCTGCAGGAAGAGATCAGTCGCGGAACGATACTCATCGATGTCGACGGAGAAAAAATTGCGCAGGTAAATGGACTCTCAGTTATAGAATTAGGTCCATATGCTTTTGCACAACCCTCACGAATTACGGCAACAGCAAGGCTAGGTGAAGGTGAGGTGGTTGATATTGAACGTGAAGTCGAGATGGGGGGAGCCATCCATTCAAAAGGTGTACTGATATTAACTTCATTTTTAGCGGCACGTTATGCGCGTAATTATCCTTTATCATTAGCAGCGAGTCTGGTGTTTGAGCAGTCTTATGGTCAGATTGATGGTGATAGCGCCACAATCGGTGAATTATGTGCATTACTGTCGGCACTAGCCGATGCACCCATTAAGCAATCCCTGGCGATTACCGGTTCAGCCAACCAGCATGGAAATGTTCAGGTCATTGGTGGCGTTAATGAAAAAATCGAAGGCTTTTTCGATATCTGCAAGATCAAAGGATTAAATAAACAACAAGGCGTGATCATACCCCAATCTAATGTTCAGCATTTAATGCTACGTCAGGAAGTTGTTGAAGCAGTAAAAAAAGGTGATTTTAATATTTATCCGGTGTCTGATATTGATCAGGCCATCGAGCTGTTGACCGGCGTGAGTGCTGGTGAGCTCGATGCAGAAGGAAACTATCCGACGGAATCTATTAATGGACGCGTAAATATGCGTCTTGAAGAGTTGGCAAACTTGCGACATGATTTTGGTACAACCGCAGATGATAAACACAAACAGTGTCCTGAACAGGAAAAGGATGAAAAACTAAAGGCTTAAATACTGTTATAGAATATACCATATTAATAAAGTGGTAGCAGGCTGACGCATTGTTAATCAAAATTGTTTCCTTTCTCACTCAAATCATGTTTTTTAGCATCTGTTGATCTAATGCAATATCTATCTGTGCGCTGAAGACTAAACTTTTGGAATGAAAGCTGATAAATGCTCACCACTTTATTAAACGGAGTAATTCGCCAGGTGTTCAAATTTATACCTCAGCCCGGATTTAGTCGGTTAAGCTTGATGATCGCGCTGTTATTGGCCAGCGTTCTCTTAAGCAATATTACTGCTGGTAAGGATAGCCCGGGTGCCATCATGCAAGTCACTATCGATGGGGCTATTGGGCCGGCGACGGCAGATTATATTAAACGTGCGTTGCAGAGCGCAGCACAGCAAAATGCCGAGCTGGTGGTTATCAGGATGGATACACCGGGTGGTTTGGATTCATCGATGCGCGATATCATCAAAGCCATTAGTGGTTCATCCGTGCCAGTAGCGAGTTATGTCTCGCCTACCGGGGCACGTGCTGCCAGCGCCGGAACTTATATAATCTATGCCAGTCATATTGCCGCAATGGCACCCGGTACCAATCTGGGTGCAGCGACCCCGGTCTCACTCGGTGGTATGTCACCGGGCAAGAGTAAAGATCAGGAGCGGGATAAGACTAAAGACGAAAGTAAAAAATCATCCCCTGTGGTACCCGACAATCAAGATGCAATGCGAAATAAAGTTATAAATGATGCAGTAGCCTATATCCGTGGCCTGGCTGAACTGCATGGTCGTAATCAGGAATGGGCAGAGACGGCAGTACGTGAGTCGGCGAGTTTACAGGCAACGGAGGCATTGAAACTAAATGTGATTGATATCGTCGCTACTAGCATGACTGATCTATTAAGACAAATTGATACTAAAGAAGTGGTAGTGCAGGGACGGAAGCGCACATTACAAACGACTGGACTGACGGTGCAACCACACGAAATGGATTGGCGCAGTCGATTGCTTAGTGTGCTAACCGATCCTAATGTGGCATATATCCTGTTGTTAATAGGCATCTATGGTTTGATCTTTGAATTTGCCAACCCCGGTGCCATTGTTCCTGGGACGGTTGGTGCAATATGTTTATTACTAGCCCTGTATTCCCTGCAGTTGTTACCGATCAATTATGCTGGCATGGGTTTAATCCTGTTAGGTGTGGCGCTGATGGTGGGTGAAGCCTATGAACCGAGTTTTGGCATTCTGGGTATAGGAGGTATTGTCGCTTTTGCGATCGGCTCGATCATTTTGATGGATACCGATGTGCCAGGATTCGGTATTAATATTTCCGTTATTATAACGTTTACCCTGTTAAGTGCATTGGTGTTTATTTTCGCAATAGGCATGGCGATCAAGGCACGACGACGGCCGGTGGTCAGTGGTAGGGAACAACTTGTAGGTAGTGAGGCGCTGGTTTTGGAAGATTTTGATCGCAAAGGCCAAGTTATGGTTCACAGTGAAACCTGGCAGGCCAAAACGAACACGCCCTTACAAAAAGATCAAGTGGTCGATGTCATTGGCATCAAGGGGTTAACCCTAAAAGTCAAAACAAAAACGTTGGCTAATAGTGAAACAAAGGAGAAAGTCTCATGACATCGTACGTTGTATATAGTGTAGTAGTCCTGGTGGTGATGTTTTTTGCCAGCGCTATCCGTATTCTTCGAGAATATGAACGTGGGGTTGTGTTCTTGCTGGGACGGTTCTGGCGTGTAAAGGGGCCTGGTTTCATTCTTATCATTCCAGTGATTCAGCAAATGGTACGCGTCGATTTGCGTACCATCGTCATGGATGTGCCGAGCCAGGATGTGATCTCACGTGATAACGTATCTGTGAAGGTCAATGCAGTTGTGTATTTTCGCGTGATAGAACCAGACAAGGCGATCATCCAGGTGGAAAATTTTTATGATGCCACCAGTCAACTTGCCCAGACCACTTTGCGTTCGGTGTTGGGACAACATGAGTTGGATGAAATGCTGGCAGAACGCGAACGTCTGAATACCGATGTTCAGGAAATCCTGGATCAACAAACCGATGCCTGGGGTATTAAAGTCGCTAATGTTGAGATCAAACATGTGGACCTTGACGAGAGTATGGTTCGTGCCATTGCCAAACAGGCTGAGGCCGAACGGGTACGACGGGCTAAGGTTATTCATGCCGAAGGTGAAATGCAGGCATCAGAAAAATTGTTAGAGGCTGCCAGAACTCTTTCCCAACAATCTCAGGCTTTGCAGCTGCGTTACCTGCAAACACTAACCGAGATCGCTAATGAAAAATCGAATACGATTGTGTTTCCTCTGCCTATGGACCTGATTGATTCGTTGACTAAGAAAGATAAAGGGACTTGATGTTTATTATTTTTAGCTATTTAAAATTATACTTCTAAATCTGGGGGCTAAATACTAATCGGTAGAAGTATCAGTTGTGGCCGTAGTAAGGAACCTAAAGGTTTTGTTTATCTTATTATGAACGAAAAACTTAAGAGCATGCTGGAGACTATAAGAATAGAAGCCAAATATACTGCTTCACAAACTGGTCGCGAAGCATTTGATGATCGAGTGATACAAGCATTCCAGGAGGTAGATCGGGAAGCCTTTGTTAGCAAGTTATATAAGCAACAGACATACGATAACGGGCCTCTACCGATAGGTTACGGGCAAACCATCTCACAACCTTATATTGTCGCGCTGATGACAGACTTATTGGATATCAACTCGGACAGTGTTGTTCTGGAGGTTGGGACTGGGTCTGGTTATCAGACGGCCATTCTTTCCCGGTTGGTTAAACAGGTTTACAGTGTTGAGAGAATTCGCGAACTTGCAGAGTCTGCTGGATTGCGTTTACAACAACTCGGTTATAATAACATCGAGATACGCTGTGTTAACGGTTATTACGGTTGGGCTGACAAGGCCCCCTTTGATGCGATCATCGTAACCGCAGCGGCGACTCATATCCCTCAAGATCTGGTCGAGCAACTCAAGCCAGGAGGGCGGATGGTCATCCCTGTTGGCTTGGAATATATGCCACAGGAGCTCATGCTGGTGAGAAAAAATGAAACAGGCAAGATTAATACTGAGTCTGTACTTGGTGTCGCTTTTGTTCCACTAGTGATGGAAAATGACAAGGTTCCAGATTCGCCTGGAGGGCATCATGATCATGATGATTTTTAGATTTCTTATTCAGTGTGGACTGAATAATCTCTCGTAAGTCTGGGACACAAGAGCCACAATTCGTACCGGCCTTTAACCCCTAGCCTTTTGATAAGTTCACCGGCTCAAATTATGGAGCTCAGTTTGGAACTGTGAAATATTTCGCAGTAAAAACTTTAATTGAAGAGACCATTACAAACCGCTAATCTAATCAGCGATGTGCGTATTTTATGTGAGGGGATGTTATGAATAACCGATCGAGTTTTAGACTGAATGTCGTCGGAGTCATTGCGTGAAGGTATTAACACTCTGTTTGTCCCCGAACCTGGGTGGCCTGGAATTATATGCTCATAACGTAGGCAAAATGTTGAATAGGGATGGTATTGACCATTATTCCGTTGTTGTTCCAAAGGGTGCGCTGGCCACACGACTATCAAAAGAGGAACAAGGTTTTTATACCCTGAAACTCAGGTTCAACTTTCTCCCCCTTTATTCGGCAATTCGTTTGGCTCGATGGGTAACTCAATTAGAGATTGATGTCATACACATCCATTGGAATCGTGATCTGAAGCTGGCTGCGTTGGCCAAGCTGTTTAGTCATCGTAAGGTAAAGTTGGTTTATAGCCGGCATATGCAGATTACTCGTAGTAAAAAAGATCCTTATCATCGGCTGTTGTATCAGCAGGTTGATTGTTTAATTACGCATACCAGATTAAGCCGAAAGGAAGCCATTGAGTTTTTGCCGGTTCCGGAAAATAAAATTAAATTAAGCTATTTAGGTACGAAAGCCGTACCACCATCGAAGCCAAAAGAGTGTGAGGATTTTTTTAAAGATACGGCTCTGGCCAATGTTGATGGCGATAAAAACAAATTTAAGATTGGTTTATTTGGTCGAATAGAACATGGTAAAGGCCAGCATGTGCTCGTTGAGGCTATGAAACTGTTGCATGCACAAGGCTGTGAGTTTGCTACCGGATTGATCGGCCATGTGATGGATGAAGATTATTATGCCAAACTCAAACAGAATATTCATGAAGCCGGCCTTGAACAACGAGTCCATTATTTTGGGTTTGTCGATAATCCAACTCATTTAATGAATTGTTTTGATGTTATTGTGATGACGACTTATGCTGAAACGTTTGGACTGGTCGTTATAGAGGCAATGCAAGCAGGTGTGGTTGTGGTTGCGACGAACGCTGGCGGTGTGCCGGAGATAATTACTAATGATAGTGATGGTTTATTATATGAATCGGGAAATTATCAGGAATTGGCATTGGCGTTGGCAAACTTGTATCACGATCCAAAACGTCGGGAAATATTAGCGAAAGCAGGTCAAGCGACGGCGCAAAATCGTTTTTCTGAACAAGGGCATTTTAAGGAATTAAAACGGATCTTGCTGGATGTGACGGACTCCGTTCTTTGAACTTATAGTCATTCACGTAAAATCGTCATTCCCGCCTCCGCGGGAATGACAATTTTTCCGGGAAAAGTATCCTGCGGGTATGACATTTTTTCGGGAATGACAACATGATGTCTGGCTTAACGATGAAAACTTAGAAACACGGAATCAAAGTTCCTTCATTTGTTTTTGTATTTGTTCAGCGATCGACATAAACGTTTGCTCACGATAACTGCCTTTACGGAAGAGCATACCGATACGTCGCGTGGGTTGAGGTTTTTTAAATGGAATGTACCTAACATTGTCCCCCTTATGGATTCGGGCGGGCACAGCAAGTTTTGGCATTAATGTTAACCCCATGCCTTCTGCGACCATATGGCGCAATGTTTCCAGGCTGGTAGCCTGAAAGCCTTTTTGTTCAGTTGCTCCGGCGCTAAAACAGATATCCAGTGCCTGTCCACGTAGACAATGTCCTTCTTCGAGTAACAACATCTCGCGTTCGTTAAGCTCAAGTAAACTGATTTGTTCTTGTTGAGATAAATCCTCTGTCGTTGGTGCGGCCAATAAAAAGGGTTCGGCGAATAAATCTTTTTCACTGAACTCATTGGTATCCACAGGTAAGGCCAGTATGAGTAAATCCAGTTCAGCGTTGCGGAGTTTGTCTAACAGGATATTGGTTTGATGTTCGTGTAACCATAACTTGAGTTGTGGATACTGCTTTCGCAATGCCGGCATAAAACGAGGGAGTAAGTAAGGTGCAACCGTGGGGATCAGTCCCACGTGTAGCTCACCAACCATCGGGTCCTGGTAGCTCTGGGCAATCTCTTTAAGCACTCGTGATTCAGCAAGGATGCGACGAGCCTGATTAGCAGCGGCCCGTCCGGCCTCAGTCATGTTGACTTGTCGGTTTGTCCTTTCTACTAATAAGACGCCCAGTTCAACTTCCAGTTTTTTG
This sequence comes from uncultured Ectothiorhodospiraceae bacterium, assembly GCA_947260005.1. Taxonomy (GTDB): domain Bacteria; phylum Pseudomonadota; class Gammaproteobacteria; order UBA6429; family Thiohalophilaceae; genus SZUA-24. The sequence continues at coordinate 220,503 of CAMYOL010000029.1, read as the reverse complement.
AGTTGACCGCTTAATGTTGGTTGGCTGACAAAGCAACGTTGGGCCGCTTTATTAAAATGGCCCTCTTCATCGATGGCGATCAGGTATTCCAAGTCTTTGAAATTCATGGTTATATTCTTTAATGATAGAAAAGAGCTATTATTGTAGTAGAAATAAACGATTTTACCAATTATCTGGATAGGTTGACAATAGAGCCATGTTAAATAACTCGTTAAACGAATCAGGAGAAAGAAAATGATTGGAGAAAATCGTGAAGGCCAGGCGGTTCCGAGTGTTGTATTCAAAACTCGTATGGATAATGAATTTGTGGATGTCAGCAGTGATGATATTTTTGCTGGTAAGACCGTGGTGGTGTTTTCATTGCCAGGTGCCTACACTCCGACCTGTTCATCGACTCATTTACCACGCTTTAATGAATTAGCGGGCGCCTTACATGACAATAACGTCGATGACATTGTTTGTATCTCAGTGAATGATGCCTTTGTCATGGATGCCTGGAAACAAGATCAGGAAGCGGAGAATATCACTTTAATTCCTGATGGTAATGGTGATTTTACTCGTGGTATGGGTATGTTGGTGGATAAATCTGACCTGGGTTTTGGCGAGCGTTCATGGCGTTATTCGATGTTAGTCAAAGACGGTATTGTTGAAAAGATGTTCATCGAGCCGGATGTACCTGGCGACCCGTTTGAAGTCTCGGATGCTGATACCATGTTGGATTACATCAACCCGACAGCTCTAAAACCGGCTGCGGTGAGCATTTTGACCAAACCCGGTTGCCCATATTGTGCCGAGGCGAAAAAACGCTTGCAGCAAGAAGGCATGAGCTATGATGAGATATCCTTAGGTCATGATGCCAGCTTACGCTCAGTTCGAGCGATTACCGGTCAGGAAACCGTACCCCAGGTCTTCATTGAGGGTGACTATATCGGTGATTCTGAGGCGTTAAATAACTATTTCGATAAGCGTTCAAGTAAGGTTGCTTAAATTAATATGGAATAATATCGAGGCAAAAAAAAGGCCTACCTTTACAGGTAGGCCTTTCTTATGTGTCATCAAACGTAGGGTTTAAACCGTTACGTTAGAGGCCTGAGGGCCCTTAGGACCATCTTCGACTAAACCATTTAACGGTTCCTGTTGCCATAGTATAAATACCTCATTAAATATTTTAAAAAATGTTACAAATCTTACGAGGTATTTAACAGGAAAAACGTACGACAGTATTCTGTAAAAAACCAGGATGATATGTAGCCGGTCGATAGTTTAACTCTTTTTTAACTAAAAACTCTATACATCGACAACACAAAATCGACAGTTTTTCGCTATTTATTGCCCAATTTGGGCTAAAAATGGCTGAAATCCAACAGTTAGTGCTTAATTTCTGATATACTGTTCGCCAACTTACATACACGACACACATCAGTCTGTGTCCCTTTCGCGGACTTTTATCACATTAAGCCTCGAAGACGATTTAAATGTTCCCACCTGGACTGTCTCAAGCATATTACTTGGGTAGGCGGTAACTCAAACCCTTGAAGGGCAAACTACACATGTCATTTGATTCTCTCGGCCTGTCGGCTGAATTGCTGCGCGCGATTAGCGAGCACGGTTATACTCAACCCACCCCTATTCAAAGTCAGGCTATCCCCGTCATACTAGAAGGACGAGATATTTTGGCCGGCGCACAAACCGGTACCGGTAAAACGGCCGGTTTTACATTACCAATGTTACATCGATTAAGTCAGTCGAAACCTCAGGCAGACAATTCGAAAAAACGTCGCCCAGTGCGGGCCCTGATCCTAACCCCAACACGAGAATTGGCGGCGCAAGTGGCTGAAAGTGTCAGGACTTATTCGGCTCATCTTCCATTGAAATCGGCCGTCATTTTTGGAGGCGTTAGCATCAACCCCCAAATAAATAAATTGCGAAAGGGCGTTGATATCCTGGTCGCCACACCGGGTCGATTGCTTGATCATGTCGGTCAGCGTACCGTTGATCTATCCCAGATTGAAATTCTGGTGTTAGATGAAGCCGATCGCATGCTGGATATGGGCTTTATTCGTGATATCCGCAAAGTTCTGGCCTTATTACCAAAACAGCGCCAAAATTTATTATTTTCAGCCACTTTTTCAAAAGAAATAAAACGACTTACCCAGGATTTATTGCACAATCCAGCCATGATCGAAGTTGCCAGAGAAAACACGACGGCGGAGCGTATCGAACAGATTGTTCATCCCGTCGATCGTAAGCGCAAACGTGAATTGTTATCGTGGTTAATTGGTTCTGAGCAATGGCATCAGGTATTGGTGTTTACGCGTACCAAACATGGAGCGAACCGTCTCTCCGAACAGTTGGCGACAGATGGCATTACCGCTGCGGCCATTCATGGCAATAAGAGTCAGGGGGCTCGCACGCGGGCGCTGGCTGATTTTAAAAGTGGTGCCGTACGCGTGTTAGTGGCGACGGATATCGCCGCACGGGGCCTGGATATTGATCAGCTTCCTCATGTGGTTAACTTTGAGTTGCCAAATATTGCTGAAGACTATGTACACCGGATTGGTCGGACGGGTCGAGCAGGTAATGAAGGTGTGGCCATTTCATTAGTGTGTATAGATGAATTGAAACTATTGAGAGACATTGAGCGATTAATTAAATTTGAAATTCCCAAAGACATTAAACCGGGATATGAACCTGATCCTTCAATTAAAGCAGAACCTATTCAAAAAGGCCGCAAAGGCAAACCGGGTAATTCGAAGCGCGGCAATCGTAAGTCGACGTCAAAATGTCGGGGATCATCTTCCCCCTTGCATGCAAACCGTAATAACGGCAATCGTTCCAGACCGAATGCGGGACAAGCCAACCAAAGGAGTCGATAGAAATGAGTACTGAAGCAGAGACAACTGAAGAGGCTATCAAACCCAAAGCCGCTGACAAATATCGTGTAGAAAGTGTTGAAAAAACCGAACCTCCTGAAGGTATGCCCGCTGGAAATTGGCATCGTTATGTTATCGGTCAGGGTGGTTCCAAGATCGAAGGTTTAAAACCGGGTACCTTAAAAGCCGTCACTCAGCATGCAGAGTCGGTTGCAAGCGATCTTAATGCCCGGGCAACTGGTGGGAATTCAACCTATGCGGCTCGAAAACAAAAATAAAGGCGATCTTAAATTAACGAATTTCTCTGTGTAAAATTAATACACTGAATTTATCTGGGAATCGATGAATTTAAATTTTATCCGTTTGCTTCATAACAGACTATATTTTAAAAAAACCAATAGAAAAACAGGTCATTTGTTTTCTATACTTAGGGTTTAGGATAAATGTATCAAGGTAAATTAAATCCATGTTGAATAAATTGATTATTCGATTTAACGGCCGAAAAATTGATGAACTTATCATCAGCCGTGATATTTTTAAGATTGGTCGCAAATTGGATAACGATTTACGTCTTGAAGATACGACCGTCAGTAGTCACCACGCAAAATTAATGATGAAGCCTGGAGGCTTGTTCATTCAGGATTGCGATAGCACCAATGGAACCCTGGTGAATGGCATGTTAGTGAGTGACAAAATGTTAGCCAACGGTGATGTGGTTGTGATTGGAAAGTATTCGATCACCAATGAAGAAATTGAGAGTGAGCCTGCGACGATGGAATTTGATCCGACCATGCAGATCGGTAAGAAAGAACTTGATAGTGTCTTGAGTCGTTTAGAAAATGCTCACATTACCCATTCTGAAAGCTCAATTTCAATCGATAAAAAGACCTTAAACTGGATAGCACAAGATGCGAATGGTGTGTGGTGGGGCTTTGAAAATAAACCAGTGCCCGGTATAAATGGCTGGATTGACGGTCTGGATGGCACAAAGATTTTATTAAAACAAGAAATTGCTGAAAATGATCTATGGCGTGATACGTTACAAAGATTAGCTTAAAAAAAAGGGGCCAGTGGGCCCCCAAAAATATCGCCAGAGGCAAATTTTTTATAATCTCCAGGATGAGCTTGGATCATCACCGGGTTTAATGTCTGAAATGTGTGATTGCAAAAAGTTATGAGCTAAATTTCGATCTACAAAAGGTCCGCGTACACCTTCACGTGTATATACAAACCATCCTTCCGTCATAACATGAAAATATCGATCCGGATTACCTCGATGGTTTTCTCCGGCACGTGGGGGTAAATCGTCTGATAAATCGTTCATTTTGCATTCCAATCGCTTAATTATTATTTCAATATAGAGATGATAGAACTTGTTCTCTCGAACGTCTGTCGGCAGATTCTGAAGTAAACGTAGGTTTTTCCCTACAGGGTTAAAAATATTCTGAATTATAAGGGTATGGATTTAAATCTATGGCGTAAGTTTATGAATTTAAAGGGATAATGGCGTCCTCGACAGGACTCGAACCTGTAATCTATCCCTTAGGAGGGGATGGCATTATCCAGTTATGCTACGAGGACCTATGGATAAGCCTGAATATTACCACCTTCACACGAAGGCTTCATGATTTTACGGTTAGCGCATTGATTACTAGTTAACGGCGCGTCGATGATTGCGGTCGAGCATGGCCACAATGCGTTCAAGGTGGGTTTGTTGGTTGGGTTGTATCTCAATGAATTGGCTACCAATCAGGGTATAACCTTTATCCGGATAGGATCGTACACTTCGAACCTGAATGTCGCAGGTGATTTCATTACGACCAGGTAAATTGATGGTGGCTGAATAGATCGCCTGTTCAGCCTGAAAATTGATCGAATCAGAATAATCTAGTCGCGAACAGAAGCCGCTGGCGGATATGTCGACAATGTCACCCATGACATGATGTTTCAGGGGAACGGGTAAAACGATGGCGAGTTTTTGATCGCCATTAACACTGGCTCGATAATGTCGCCGGCGTTGTTGGTAAAGCATATTTTTAGGTAAAGCCAGTCGGTAGGCGGCAATACTGTTAGTATTATCGATGCCGATAACCTTAGTCTGAAACTGCACGCGTACGCCTTGCAATCGACCATCAACGTTAATCAGGGTGCCTTTTTTAATTTTTTTATGACCAAATTTAGAATTGAGTTCATCCAGATAAAGTTCGTTAGTATCGTAATTTGCCTCGAGGATTATGCTGTTATATTCATCGGTGTCTTTGCCGATTTTTATTTTAACGAGTGAGCGGGCGGCTTGCAGTCGGCGTAACAGGTTTACCATGTGTGGTTGGTAAGAGATCGTTTGTTCGGACTTCAAGGTTTCAGGCATGCTAAATTAGACTTTACCGATTATGTTATGACTGGATTTATTTTCCTGCATCCCATTTTCAGAGTATTCATCCTGGCCACTAACGGTCCCACGTAATATGGAAATTGCATCCTGGGTAAAGCGTTGTTGATGGACCACCATGATGCCGTTAATCTGGTTTTGTGTCGTACATTTTTGACCTAAATAAGTAATACGCTTCCAGCGTTTAGCTATTTGTTGTTGAATCGCTTTGGGCTGTGTTTTGAGCCATAAACCGAGACTTTTTTTATCCGGTTGAATGTTTAAATCTGCACAGATACTGACTCGACGTTGCTCAACATTTTCAATTTGTTGAGTTAAGTTTGTTTTCTGTTCCGCAAGTTTCTCGATGCTATCCATTTGTTTATCAACGAGCGCGGTTTGTTCCTGCAATAAGATCTTGCAGAGTTCGGTCAGATAGGTATCCAGCTCTGTGAGGCTGTTAACGAGGAGGTTAATGGATTCTTGCTGGCTCATAAGAGTGGACGCGGGGATTAGAAGTCAGCTTCAAAATCCATCATTTTGTCTGCAACGCGATCAGGATTAACTTTATATTCACCACGCGAAATCGCATCACGTATCTCATTGACATGTGATTGATCGACTTCTGATTGATTGGCCAGTTTTTGTTCCAAAGATCTTAGTCGTCCAGCCATATCGGTAATACTAACCGTATCACCTTGTGTCGCAGACTGACTGCTGGACGTGTTTGAATCGCCATCTTGCTTAATCGACGAAACCTGTCGATCACTTGAGTGCTGACTCCGGCCGGAATTTATCCCGCTTATATCATGAGGCATGAAACTAGACTCCTAACGCATTTTGCCGTAATTGTTAGCGGCTTATTTATGAAAAGCTTTAGCAACAATTTTCCATGTCCTTGAAATTATTCACATTTTAACCCTAACGGTGGAGCGCGCAACCACTTCCGCCGATAATTTTCGACCACTTCGGTTGTTCTTAACACTAATGACCTGACCATGATGGCCATCCATCAGTGCTTTGCCAGCGGTGCGAATTTTCAGTCCATTGCCTTCGGCAATAATAGTGACCATCTCGCCGCGACTCACCAGTAACCTGGGTTTGACCATTTGTGCGGTGATTACCGCCGTGTTTCGTATTGGGCGTTTGGCTATCATTCCGAGCAGGTTATTTATATCAGTAAATACACCGGCGTGGTAGCGCCCAACATCATGGCGTACGAATTTTAGATGATGTTTGGTTATCATGTCCCCACGTGGGATAGGGTGTTTCGCCACAATGACATTGGTGTAGGCATGAACATGAACAGGTAAGCGAACTCGCCAGTCTGGATTTTCACAACGTACCCCAATACTGGAGGGCCCGAATGGTTGCTGATTACTGGTGGTGAAAACTTGCAGTCGAGTTTTGCATTTTTTCAGACGTAAACGTTTGTCCAGGCGTCCAAACTTGAGCGTCAAATCATATTGATCTGCGTAATTGTCATGTAGATAGGTTTTTACCGCCTGTTGTAACGAACTGTGCGCTTCATAAGCTGGACTCGCCACCACATTTCCAGTGATATACAGAGCAAAAACGGCCATAAAAATGACAGTGAGCCAAAATTTACACGCCGTAATAAGGTTATTTTCTGACTGGTTCATAGCCGCACCAACTTAACTCATTGAAAATTATATTTATTTGCATTTAGATTTAGGAAATTGGTTTTCATTTGCATAAGAGAGTGCAAGACATATGCCATAGCAAACATGCTAAGTTTTTAGCGTAACGGGCCGATAAGGTAGGCAGATTAATAAACTATGTATGGTGTCTAATATGGCAGGCGTAATGGAAGGCGTCGATCAGCGAACTAAGCTGGTTGGAGAAAATCGTTTTGAGCTTTTATTGTTTGGTTTAGGTGGACGACAAAAATTCGGGATTAATGTTTTTAAAGTGCAGGAAGTGATCCAGTGCCCGCCGTTAACCAGTGTGCCGAAATCACATCGCATTGTTCGTGGTATTGCAAATATGCGTGGTCGCACCATCACAATTATGGATCTGGCTGCCGCCATTGGCCAAAAGCCTATCGACATTACCAAAGATCAGTATGTCATCGTCACGGAATACAATCGCTCGACTCAGGGTTTTTTGGTCGGAAGTGTCGATAGAATCATTAATATGAACTGGAAAGATATTCTGCCGCCGCCAAAAGGGGTGGGGAAAAATAATTATATGACGGCAGTGACCAAGATCGATGATTCATTAGTTGAAATCATTGACGTCGAAAAAATAATGGCCGAAATGGTTGGTATTATTATTGATGTTGAGGATAATGAAATTGTTGATGCAGAAGATGCAAGCTCAATTAAATTACTGGTAGCTGATGATTCGCTGGTAGCGCGTAAACAGGTGAAAGCGACGCTTGATAAAGTCGGCCTTGAATGTGATTTAGCGAAGAATGGTCTGGAAGCACTGAAAATGTTGCAAGCGGCTGTCGATGGTGGAAAACCTCTATCAGATACCTATGACGTGGTTATTTCCGATATCGAAATGCCAGAGATGGACGGTTATACATTAACAACTGAGATTAGAGCTGATGAACGTCTGGCTAAAATTCCAGTCATGTTGCATACCTCATTAAGCGGTACTTTTAATAGTAATATGGTTAAGAAAGTCGGTGCCGATAGATTTGTTGCCAAGTTTGATGCAAAGGAGCTTGCAAAAGAGGTCAAGGGAATGCTGGAAGAAAAAGGCCTGATTAAATCAGATACTTTAAAAGAGCTTGATGACAATTAGTAGTTTCATCAGGCTGTGATGTCGACACAAATTGGAAGTGATGAAAAATTCGTGACGGATACCTTATTATCAAAAGATCAATACGATAACTTTCGTGATTTTCTGGAAGATTCGTGCGGGATCGTATTAGGTGACAATAAACATTACCTGGTCACCTCTCGTTTGAACAAGCTCACCCATGAATTTTCTTTTGATTCGTTAAGCTCAATGCTCGATGAATTAAAGAACAAAAATGATGCAAAATTAAAAGAACGTGTGATTGATGCGATGACGACTAATGAAACCAGTTGGTTTCGAGATAATTACCCCTTCGAGTTACTCAAAGAAAACCTGATTCCAGAGATAGTAAAAAATAACAAGCCAAACCGTTTTAGAATCTGGTCAGCAGCTTGTTCAACCGGGCAAGAACCCTATTCGATTAGCATGTCTATTAATGAGTTCCAGATGAAATTCCCTGGTATGCTAAGTATGCCAGTTGAAATTGTTGGGACGGATATATCCAGCACCGTATTAGATATGGCTCGTCGTGCCGAATACGATCAATTAAGTGTGTCCAGAGGTTTATCCGAAGAGAAGAAAAAATTATTTTTTACCAGCATGGATGGAAATCGCTGGAAACTAAATGACAAGGTCAAATCGATTGTTAAGTTCAATGAAATTAATTTACTGCAAAATTATGCGTTAATAGGAAAGTTTGATTTAATCTTTTGTCGTAACGTTTTGATTTATTTTTCGGCCGATCTTAAAAGTGATATTTTGAATCGTATGGCACAGATACTTAATCCCGGTGGCTTTCTTGTCCTGGGCGGATCTGAATCACCCACCGGGTATAGTCGGGCTTTTGAAATGACCCGCTTTTCGAAAGGCGTTGTCTACCGTTTAAAGGATGAAAATAGCTAGTTAACATTTGCCGGCAGGCCAAAGCTTGCCTGTATTACCAATAAAACATTCTGCTTCTATCCCTAACCCCATGTATTAATAAGACTTTCTCTTCTGGCACAGTTGTTGCTCTTATCACAGTAGTTGATAATTGGAGCGTAACATGCCGTTTAGTTTTGATTCATATTTAGGTGTTCATGAGCAGGCCTTGCACTTGAGGTCCAAGCGGGCACAGGTACTGGCTTCTAATTTAGCCAATATTGACACACCTCATTTCAAGGCGCGTGATATCGATTTTACCGATGCCCTCAAAAGTGCCTCCAGTGGCCCAGGTGCGAGAGCGATGCGCGCTACTCATGCCATGCATATTCAACCGCAACAGTTTATACCGGGCTACGATTTGAAATATCGTAATCCGTATCAAAATTCACTTGATGGCAACACCGTTGAACATCAAGTTGAAATGGCAGCTTATTCAGATAACGCGATGCGTTACCTGGCGAATCTAAGAATTCTAACGGGTAAATTCAATACCCTAAGAACTGCGATAAAAGGACAATAACATGTCATTGTTTAGTGTATTTGATATTTCGGGTACTGCGTTACAGGCAGAAAGTGTACGTTTGAATACCACGTCAAGTAATCTGGCTAATGCTAATAGTATTAGCAGTAGTCAAGGAGGAACCTATCGGGCACGTCATCCGGTATTCGCTCCGATTTTTAATGAGTTTGGTGAACAAGAATCGAATGTTGGTGTAAAGGTGTTAGGCATCGTTGAAAGTGATAAGCCATTAAGGCGTGAACATAACCCGAACCATCCTATGGCGGACGAAGAGGGTTTTGTATTTTTACCGAATGTGAACGTGGTCGAAGAAATGGCCAATATGATCTCGGCTTCACGTGCATACCAAACAAATGTTGAAGTGATGAACAGTGCGAAACAGATGTTGATGCGCACGTTAACCATAGGGCAATAGATAAAGGGATAACAAGATGGAAGGTATAGACAAAACATTACCGACTTTTGAAAGTCTTGGGCTTAATAAAGAGACGCCGCTAGAAAAGCCACGTCTTGGTCAGGAAGATTTTATGAATCTGATGATGGCGCAAATCAAGCATCAGGATCCGATGAAGCCGATGGAAAATGGTGATTTTATTAGTCAGATGGCTGAATTTAGTTCAGTTAGTGGGCTAAAAGAAATCAAGGATTCTTTTAATACCCTGGCAAATGCGTTGCAATCATCACAGGCCTTGCAAGCTTCATCGATGGTCGGACGTCAGGTCATGGTGCCTGGTGATGTGGCCGAGTTAAATGCGCAAGGGGGAATTCGTGGTTCTGTTGAAATTCCCAATGCAGCCGAAAAAGTTACCGTAAAAATATTTAATCAATCTGGAGAACAGGTAACGGTCATGGATCTGGGTCCTCAACGTCCTGGTTCAACTCAATTTAATTGGGACGGTGTGATTAAGAAGATAGAAGACAACGTACCGCCTGTCGCAGACAACCAATTTGGTCATCAGCCAGAAAATCTACCAGGTAACCAGCAAGTTCGTGCTGACCCTGGTGTCTACAGCGTGAAAGCAGAAGCCATCATTGAGGGCGAGCCAACCGCTGTTAAAACATTTACCGTTGATAAAGTAGACAGTGTATCACTGGCAAAAGATAAGCAAGGCGTCACGCTTAATCTTAAAAATGCAGGTGCCACACTGTTATCCGAAGTTCAAGAAATAATCTAAACAGGTTCATTTAAGGAGAAGTATTATGCCATTCCGAGCCGCACTTAGTGGAATAAACGCAGCAGGTGAAGAGTTAAGAGTTATTGGTAACAATGTTTCCAATGCAAGTACAACTGGTTTTAAAAAGTCTCGTGCCGAATTTGCAGATGTTTACGCTGCAACCGATGGCGCCGCCAGTACCTCGATTGGTGCTGGTGTACGTTTAGCCGGGGTCTCACAACAATTTGGCCAGGGCAATATTGGTTTTACCAATAGCAAACTGGATCTGGCCATTAATGGCCGAGGTTTTTTTGTTTTGGATGAAGGTGGTTCGCGCGCTTATACACGAGCGGGTAATTTCCAGGTTGATCGGGAAGGATTTTTAACCAATCCGGATGGTGCCAAATTGGTGGTAAACGGTGCGGACGAAAATGGATCGATTACCGGTGCGGTGGGTCCCTTGCAACTTGATCGTTCTAACATTACTCCACAGGCCACCAGTCGCGTTGATGTGGGATTAAATTTAGACAGCACTGAAGAACGACCACCAACAGTCCCTTTTTCGCCAAACATTCCTTCTTCATTTAACTCATCAACTTCGTTAAGTGTGTTCGATTCTTTGGGTGGTTCACACCTTGCAACAATGTATTACGTTAAAGGTGAGCAGCCCGGGGAATGGGAAATGTATACCTTAATCGATGGCAAGGACGTACACGGTAACCAGGCACCACCTTTGGCCTTTGACAAATTAGGTTTTGATGGTGCAGGACAATTAGCAAGCATTAATGGAACACCAATTCCTCCCGGTACAATCGATTACCCGGAGTTTGATACGGGTTCAGGCGCAGAACCACTGAAACTTAGTATGAACTTGCTATCAAATTCTCCGATCACACAGTTTGGTACCCGTTTTAATGTAAGTGAGCTAACCCAAAATGGTTTCACTTCAGGTCGCTTAAGCGGAATTGATTTTGATGATACCGGTGTGGTTCGTGCACGTTACAGTAATGGTCAAACTCGTACATTAGGCCAGGTTGCGCTTGCTGATTTTTCCAACGCACAAGGTTTACGTCCATTAGGTGATACCGGTTGGGCAGAAAGTTTTGCATCTGGTGTACCGCTACTCGGAACCCCCGGCTCTGGTAGCTTAGGTGTATTACAGTCGGGTGCTTTGGAAGGCTCTAACGTGGACTTAACGAGTGAATTGGTAAACATGATTACGGCGCAACGAAATTTCCAGGCCAATGCGCAAGTCATTACCACGGCCGATACCGTCACTCAAACCGTCATTAACATTCGATAACGAGTTAATCAACCATGGATAAAGTTCTATACACAGCAATGTCCGGTGCCAAGCAAACGATGTTGGCCCAAACCGCAAACAGCAATAATCTTGCGAATGTCAGTACGCCTGGTTTTCGTGCCGATTATGCACAATTTCGTAGTATGCCAGTTTACGGTTCAGGTTTGCCAACTCGAGTCTTTGCCATGACGGAACGTTCTGGATCAGATTTTACTGTTGGTTCAGTAAATGCGACTGGAAATACAATGGATATCGCGATAAATGGCCAGGGATGGATTGCGGTACAGGCCCCGGATGGTAGTGAGGCTTACACACGTGCTGGCAATTTACGTTTAACCACAGAAGGTTTGTTAGTTACCGGTGGTGGCCATCCTGTAAAAGGTGATGGTGGCGTTATAACCTTGCCGCCCATAAACCGGATGGAGATTGCCGAGGATGGTACGTTGTCTGTCAAGGCGCTAGGAGAAGAGGCTAACGCATTTGATGTTGCCGATAGAATTAAGCTGGTTAATCCACCTTCGAATGAATTGCAAAAAGGCACTGATGGCCTGATGCGTCTGAAAGGTGGTGGAGAAGCTGAAATCAATGCAGATGTGAAAGTCGTTTCCGGGATGCTGGAGTCAAGCAACGTGAACATTGCCTCAGCGTTAGTGAATATGATTGAGTTATCACGACAATATGAAACTCAGGTCAAAATAATGCGTGATGCGGAAGAAAATGCGGATGCCACTCGGAATTTATTGAGAATGGCATAGATTCTGCAAATATGAACGTTAGTTATCGTTTTAATTAGTTATATAAAATAACTGGAGTAACAAATGAATCCACTATGGGTAAGTAAAACAGGTCTGGAAGCTCAACAAAATCGTCTTTCAACTATTAGTAATAACCTGGCCAACGTCAATACAACCGGTTTTAAACGTGACCGTCCAATTTTTGAAGATCTTATTTATCAAAATGTTCGCCAGGCCGGTGCGCAAACCTCTCAGGAAACAGTGCTACCATCAGGTCTTATGTTAGGGACCGGTGTGCGTACTGTCGCAACGCAAAAGATTCATACCCAGGGTAATATTTTACAAACCAAAAACAAACTGGATGTCGCCATTCAGGGACGCGGTCTGTTTCAAATTCAAAAACCAAATGGTGATGTGGCTTTTTCCAGAACGGGTAATTTTCAGCTCAGTGCTGAAGGCGTCATTGTTACTGCCTCAGGTTATCCCATTCAACCTCAAATTACGGTTCCTGCCAATGCCGCTAGTTTAACCATCGGTAATGATGGAGCGGTTTCCATTACCACGCCAGGCATTGCCCAACCGCAGCAGATAGGTCAGATACAATTAGCCGATTTTGTTAATCCAAGCGGTTTGCAACCGACCGGTGAGAATCTTTATCTGGAAACTACGGCCAGTGGTCCACCCACGGTCGCCAATCCGGGTAACAATAATACCGGCACATTAATCCAGGGTGCACTAGAGGGTTCAAATGTTAACGTTGTTGAAGAATTAGTGAATATGATTGAAACCCAACGTGCCTATGAAATGAATTCAAAAGCAATTTCAACTATGGATCAAATGTTGCAATTTGCCAATAACCAACTGTAAAAATATGAAAGCTAAGACTACTTATATAGCATTAACACGTCTCTCCATTGTATTTATCCTGGCGATGGTAATTATCGCCCTGACCGGATGCGTGAAAAGCTCCGACATCAAAAAGAAAAATAAATTCGAGCCACCAAAAATAGAACAGAGGGAGCCTGTCATTCTACATAATGGCTCTATTTATCAAGCAGGAATGCGAGTGAATTTGTTTGCTGATACTCAGGCAAGACAAATTGGTGATATCTTGACGATCACTTTAGTTGAATCCGCCACGGCGCTAGCGAGCTCTGATACGGCGGCGGAAAAAAAGCAAAATGTTGAAATGCCACCACCTAAAATTGCAGGTGATAAAGTCACTAATAAAGATAAAGAAGTATTAGAAAACGAAATTGAGGCAGGACGGGATTTTCGCGGTAGTGGCGAATCGAATCAGGCACATAATTTTCAGGCGGTCATTACCGTCAGTGTAATTGATGTGCTGCCAAATCAACATTTGGTTGTCAGAGGTGAGAAGTTGATCATGTTAAATCAATCGGATGACTATATTCGTTTCTCAGGGATTGTCCGGCCACAAGATATTGATCAGGATAATACCGTTGAGTCGCAAAAAGTTGGCAATGTGCGTATTAGTTATTCTGGACGTGGTGTTTTATCTTCAGCTAATAAAATGGGGCCGCTGGCTCGATTTTTCCAAAGTGGCGTTTATCCTTATTGAGCAAGAGGTCGTAATAATGTTAAGAAAAACAGAGTTTAAATTTGTATTGATTAGCGGGCTGCTCATGTTTTTAGCCATGTACTCCGGTTTTGTTGCCGCAGATCGGATTAAGGATATTGCCAAAGTACAGGGGGTTCGTAATAACCAACTGGTGGGTTATGGTTTGGTGGTGGGTTTAAATGGAACCGGAGATGGTAATGCACCTCACACGGTACAGAGTTTGCGAGGAATGTTGTCAAGACTCGGAGTTAATATTCCACAAGACGTGTCGTTACAATCAAAAAACGTAGCTGCGGTAGCCATTCATACAGATTTGCCCGCCTTTGCAAAGCCAGGACAGACACTTGATATTACAATTTCGTCGATTGGTAATGCCAGAAGTTTACGCGGAGGGAGTCTGCTTATTTCACCATTAAAAGGTGTCGATGGGCAGATATATGCACTCGCTCAAGGCAGTATCATCGTAAGCGGATTTGGTGCAGAAGGAAATGACGGTTCGAGTGTGACCGTCAATGTACCGAGTGTTGGTCGTATTCCCAATGGTGCAATAGTTGAAAAGGCTGTAGACACACCCTTTGGACAAAAACGTGAGATTGTGTTGAATTTACGCACGCCCGATTTTACAACGTCTAATCATGTTACCAAGGTAATCAATGAAACGTTGGGACCAGGTACCGCTTATTCAATCGATGCTGGATCAATTAATGTCCAGGCACCACAAGATCTGGCACAACGAGTGTCCTATATCTCTTTGCTTGAAAATTTAGAAGTGGAGCCAGCAGAACCCTCTGCAAAAGTGATTATCAATGCCCGTACCGGAACGGTTGTCATTGGCCGGCATGTCCGAGTATTACCGGCTGCCGTTTCACATGGCAGTTTGACCGTTACGATTACCGAGAGTGTCAATGTGAGTCAACCCGGTGCTTTTTCAAGAGTGGGTCGTACTGTAACGACTCCTCAATCAGATTTGAATATTGCTCAGGATAATTATCGTATGTTCAAGATCAAAGAAGGTGTGACTTTGGATGATGTGGTCCGCGGTGTGAATGAAGTCGGGCTGGCACCCGGTGACCTGGTGGCCATTCTCGAAGCACTCAAAGAAGCAGGTTCTTTGCGAGCTGAATTAATCGTAATCTAAACTCAGTCATTCAGGCAATAATACCGACGGCAACATCATGTTGCCGTAGTGGCTGTTTTTTGCCGAAAATCATCTGAAATTAACAATAAAAAGAATAACTTAGAGAGATCAGGTTCTGGCAGGGTTATTGCATTTCTATCATTATGATGGAATTAAGAGAAGGCGAGTGTTAAAGCATAATGCTAAGTAATGATACACAGTCAGTTTATACCGATGTACAGAGCATGACTCAGTTACGCACTAAGGCGCGTAATGATCCCCAGGCTACGTTAAAACAAGTCGCCAAGCATTTCGAAAGTCTATATATGAATATGATGCTCAAAAGCATGCGTGCAGCCAGTTTTGGCGATCCTAATTTTGACTCGAACAGTAGTGAGATGTATCGGGATATGTATGATAAGCAAATTGCCTTACAACTCAGCGAACAAAGGGGCTTAGGTTTGGCCGATATGTTGGTCAAGCAACTGCAAAAGGGTATGCCTGCAACCAGTAAAGAAAATAAGCCTGATGAGGTTTCATTTAACGCTATCCGTAATAGTGTTAATCAACAAAAGGTTTCAAATAAAACAATTGATCCTGATAGATTTAATTCACATGAAGAGTTTGTTAATACCTTGATGCCTTATGCTGAAAACGCCGCTGAAGAGTTAGAGGTCGCGCCACAAGTCTTGATTGCTCAGGCTGCTTTAGAGACGGGCTGGGGGCAGCATATGCAACGTTTACCTAATGGTAAAAGTACATATAACCTGTTTAATATTAAATCCAGTTCAGCCTGGAAAGGTCCAGAGATAAATGTTAAAGCATTAGAATATAAAAACGGTATTGCTGAAAAAACACATTCATCGTTTAGAGTATATGATTCGTTGCAGGAGAGTTTTGATGATTATGTTCAATTTATAAAGTCGAATCCTCGTTATCAAGATGCCTTATCAGCGGCAAATGACCCGGAAGCCTATACCCATGAGTTACAAAAAGCAGGTTATGCAACCGATCCAAACTATGCAGATAAGATTAATCGTATATATCAACGGGAGATTATTAGTGCGCCATATTCAGAATATTTACACGAAGTTTAAGTGTTGAGGATGAATAATGTCCGGTGGTGATTTATTAGGTATTAGTACCTCAGGTGTGCAGGCAGCGCAGCGCGCACTGTCAACTGTCGGTCATAATATTGCAAATTCTTCAACGCCTGGATTTTCTCGTCAACGTACTGACCTGGACACCAGAGCACCACAATTTGCAGGCAATGGCACTATTGGAACGGGGGTAATTGTAAACAGTGTTGATCGTTATTACGATGAGTTTCTTACATCGGAAGTTCGACATACCAATTCATTAAGTAAGTTTCTTGATAAGAGTTATGAATTTACCACCCAGGTTGACAATCTTTTGGCCGACCCGGAAGCCGGGTTGGCGCCGGCTTTGTCAGAGTTTTTTGATTCAGTGAATGGGCTGGCTAATGATCCTACTTCAAACGCTTCACGCCAGGTCTTGTTGAGTACTTCAAGAAATTTATCGGATCGGTTTGCTTTTTTAAATGACCGCTTTGAATCGCTTCGCAAAGGTGTCAATCAGGATATGAAGGGTATGGTTGGCCAGGTAAACGAACTGGCTAAAGGTATTGCACAATTAAATAATAGCATCGTAAGAGCCCGGGAAGTGACCGATAAACCGGCAAACGATTTGCTGGATCAACGTGATCGCCTGGTTCAGGAGTTATCAGGTTTAATTAATGTTCGAACCAGCATACAAGATGATGGTCGCATGAATGTATTTATCGGTAATGGCCAAACACTTGTGGTTGCCGATGTATACGAAGAGTTAGGGACAGCCTTAAATGAATATGATCCATCACAAACGGATGTGATATTCACTGGCAGTGGTGAAAAAATAGTTATTAATCAATTTTTATCTGGTGGTGAGCTCGGTGGATTAATTAAGTTCCGAAAAGAAATATTAGACCCTGCTCAAAATGAATTGGGAAGAATTGCGATAGGTATTACTCAATCCTTTAATAACCAGCACCGTCTTGGTATGAATATGAATAACGAGTTGGGAGGGAATTATTTTCGACCCATTGATGTGAATGCCCCTCTGGTATTACCAAGTAATCAGAATCAGGGTGATTTAAAGGTAAACTCTGAAATAGTCGACACCAACAAATTAACCACCAGTAATTATCAATTAACCTATCAGAATGGTCAGTATGAATTATTACGTCTGGATGATGCAAGCGTCATCGGAAGGTTCACTAGTTTACCCCATGAAATCGAAACGGATGGATTTAAGTTAACAATGGATGGTGGGGCGATAAAAGATGGTGATCGTTATATTATACAGCCAACCAGAAGATCGGCCGATATTTTTGCAGTCGCAGTTAAAACAGTTGATGAGATAGCCGCATCGACTCCTATACGTGTTGAATCCGATATTAATAATCTTGGTGATGCCGGTATTGAGATTACTCAAATTACAGATGTCGATAATACCACGTTTAAGGGCGAACCTGGCAAATTGAGCCCGCCCTATGTGATTCGATTTGTCGACGAACAAAACTTTGAGATACTGGATAATTCGGGAAAAGCCATTGCCATTAAACAGGCAGCGACTGCAGATGATCCCGCGATAGATCTAAATGAAAAGCGTGGTGCAACGCCTGCGATTCCAGCTACAGAAACAGGTGAGAAAGCTATTCCTGCAGTACCTCCAAAACATGATCGGGATGACAAACAACAGACAGCGGATGGACTATCAAAGGTTGATAATATCATCGCCTATGATGCTAATAGAGGTGCAACCGTGTTTCCCACGCCAGGTGGTGTCGATCGAGGAATGCATATCCGCATTGACGGTAAACCTAAAACAGGGGATATGTTTCGAATTGAATTTAATAAGGATGGGACAAGCGATAATAAAAACGCGTTAGCGTTAGCTGAATTACAAACAAAACCGACCTTGTTAAATGGTACATCGGATTACGCTCAAACATATGGTCAACTGGTATCAAAAGTGGGTAGCCGTACCCATGAGTTGGATATAAACCGTCAGGCACAAAAATTACTTCTCGATCAAGCCGTCGATTCGAAAGAAGAAATAACGGGAGTCAATCTGGATGAAGAAGCAGCAGAAATGATACGCTATCAAAATATGTATCAGGCGAATGCTCAGGTGATTGCTGCTGCAAACCAGACCTTTCAGGTTCTTATGGACGCTTTCCGCTAATGTCATTACGTGTATCGACAAATCAATTTCACAAAGTGGCTGTTGATTCTATGCTGGATCAGCAAAGCAAGTTGAGCAAGGTTCAGCAACAAGTTGCGACGGGACGTAAAATCCATCGCCCCTCAGATGATCCCGTTGCTTCTGCTAAGATAGTCAAGCTAAACGATATTTTAAAATCAGCGGATCAATTTCAATCCAATATCGTTGCCGCTCGAGCAAAGTTAACGCTCGAAGAAAGCGCCTTAGCCGATGTGGTCGAGGTTTATCATCGCATCAGAGAGCTAACGATTCAGGCAAATAATGCCAGCCAAACTAATGAAACGCGCTCTTTTATTGCTGAAGAAGTATCACAACTATTAGAAGAGGTGGTTGGCCTGGCGAATGCGGCGGATAGTAATGGTGAATTTTTATTTTCAGGTAATAAAGGAAAATTCAAACCATTTTCAAAGAACTCTACAGGTGGTTATGATTATAGTGGAGATGATGGGCAACGTTTAATACAAATTGGACCACGACGAAAAGTAGCTATCAATGATTCTGGTAGTGATGTATTCAGAGAAATCCGTGATGGCAATGGAAAGTTTAATATCTTAGAAGGAAAATTAAACCGAGGCAGTGGTGTAACTGATCCCGGTACAGTAACTGGTAATTATGACATGGGGACTTATGCCATTGTCTTCGACCGAAAAGAAAGTATTAATCCAGAAGAACCCGTGACCTATTCTGTCGTAGATGAAAAAGGAAAAGAAATCTTGCCACCAGGTCAACGGTACATTGAAGGTGGCTCGATTGAGTTTGCGGGGATTCACACATTTGTCAAAGGTGCACCTGAGCCAGGTGATTACTTTGTGGTAAGGCCAAGCTATCATCAGGATATATTTACAACGATAGATAAATTTGTTGAAAAGTTAAAAGAAGGATCAGGAACGGATGCAAGTCAGGCGAAGCTAAATAATTCTGTTAATCGGTTACTGGTATCAATTGACGAGGCCTTAGGCACGGTATTGGATGTTCGATCAAATGTTGGCGCACGATTAAATGCCCTGGAAAGTCAGGAGAACATAAATGCTTCAGTTAAAATCCAGGTCAAAACCATATTATCTGATGTTGAAGACCTGGATTACGGTAAAGCGGTTAGCGATTTAAATTTAAAGTTAACGGGCTTGCAGGCCTCGCAGAAGGCGTTTACCCGTGTGCAGGATATCTCTTTATTCGATTTTATCTAATGCATGCAGTTTAATATTTAGAAAAAATCGTTTTTATTGCACAGTACCAAAAGAACGATCGCTCGATCCACCAGGCAAAGGTACGCCGGCAAGTTTGCATCCTTGCGAAACCGGTCCATTCGGAAATAATTGATATAAATATCTTAATCCACCATTAGCAGCAAAACGGATATCCAGCGCCTGTGTAAGCGAACGTGCATGTCGAATGATGCCATGCTTATGGTAACAATGGCGAATAAACATCAGCACCTCAAAATGTTCCTCACTAAGCTGTATGCCTTCTTTGATAGCATGTGAAAAGGCAACAGTTTGATCCCATGGTTCCAGGTCATCATGGAGACCAAGCAATTGTTTGGTGTCATCAGCGTCTGACATTGTCTCTAACATGATTGACTAACTCCTGTTATTAATGTGAAGGAGTTTCTACTGTTAAGAAGATACGACTATCTCATCGGTTTTCTCAAATAGTTCTGGATGTTCCTCATAGATTAATTTCAACAGAAAAAATTTCGCAGCGGCCCTGGAACGAAAGGGGCCAACGATGCCTTCGGAAACTTCCAGTCCTTCGCCCAGCAAGACATCGCCACGAGTTCGAAGAAACCAGCCTGCTTTTTTAAGATAAAAATAGCGATCAGCATGCTGGCGCAATTTGGCCCCACCACGGTGTACTTCTATGTTTGAATTATAAATATCCATTGATGTAGTTAAGCATGGATCAGATATTCTTTTTTTCAAGGGTAACCTTTAGTGTGGTTATTAACTGAATTTATTAGTTAAATTGACGCTTTGGTTTGTAATCAACAACTAAGCGCTGCCGGCATTCCCTCAGGATATTGATGAGGATTAAAATTAATTTCAGCTCACCACCAAATATAAATATAAATACAATAAAAACAACAGGTTAAAATATTCCGGGCCGGCAAATATTTTCCGCATTGTCTATAAAGAAGCCAGGATCCGGGACGCTAGTGATCCACGGGAGCGGTGATTACGCCTTGTGCGTATGTCCGCTAAAGTTGGTTTCTCAAGCCTGAAACAGGTCATTGAGATAAAGTTCGAAGAGGAGCATAAGCGTCATGCCTCAAGTCATTAACACAAACATTATGTCGCTCAACTCGCAGCGTAATTTGAACACCTCGCAAGAGGCGTTACAAACTTCGTTGCAGCGTTTGTCATCTGGTTTACGAATTAACAGTGCCAAAGACGATGCTGCAGGACTAGCGATTTCTGAGCGTTTTACTTCACAGATTCGTGGTTTGAATCAAGCCGTGCGAAACGCCAATGATGGTATTTCACTTGCGCAAACAGCAGAGGGTGCACTAGCGGAGTCTGGAAACATCCTGCAACGGATTCGTGAATTGTCTGTTCAATCAGCCAATGCCACTAACTCAGCATCTGACCGTCAGGCCCTTCAGGCTGAAGTAGGTCAGTTGGTACAGGAGTTAGATCGTATTGCCACAAACACGGAATTTAATGGACAAAAATTACTGGACGGTACTTTTGGTACGGCAGTATTCCAGGTGGGTGCGAATGCTAATCAAACCATTCAAACCACAACGAATAACTTCCGCATTGGTCAGTTTGGTAATCATCGTATTGAAGGGGTGGCTTCATCTGCCGCGCCAACCAATCGATATGCTCAGGGCGATTCATTGACAATAGCGGGTAACTTAGGAACACGTACTATTGCCATTGATCCAGAATCAAATGCTAAAGCGGTGGCATCAGCAGTCGATGCTAAAAGTAATGAAACCGGCGTCAGTGCCTTTGCTCAAACGGAAGTGGGTTTATCGTTCAGTGCTGCGGGTGCTTATACGATTGATGTTCAATCGGATAATAAGGACTTCCAATCTATTTCTTTCACCTTAGCCGGTACCGACGGTAATGATGGTCTGTCAGCGGCGGTCACTGCCTTTAATGATATCGCCTCAAAAACAGGGGTTACCGCACGTTTAAGTGGTGACAGCAGCACGGTTATTTTAACTAACGCAACTGGTAATAACATTACTATGCGGGATACCGTTAACTCCAACTCAGGTAATGTAACGGTTGGTGCATCAAGCCCGGGCCCTGATGGTGCGCCTGGAGCCGGTGGTACCGTCTTATCGGCGAATGGTGCCGTGGATACCGCAGTGGTTGTCGGTCAGGTTACCTTTGACTCAGACAAGTCATTTGGTGTTTCTAGCCTTGCGGGTGTGACCAATGTCATGGCCCAGGAAGCTTCAGAGCTGAATGCGGTGCAAGCACTTGATGTAAGTACCGTTGATGGTGCTAACCTTTCGCTTGCAATTGTAGATTCAGCATTGAATACAGTGAACTCACAACGTGCGAAGTTTGGTGCGATACAAAGTCGCTTTGGTTCTACCATTGCTAACTTGTCAACCAACTCCGAGAACTTGACGGCTGCGCGTTCACGTATTCGGGATGCTGACTTTGCGATGGAAACGGCGGAATTGACACGGAACCAGATTCTGCAACAAGCCGGTGTGGCCATGCTTGCGCAAGCAAACGTCGCTCCACAGAGCGTCTTGTCGTTGCTGCAATAAGCGTGAGACTGGAACGAGTTATTTTATGAAACGTTCCTATTACCAATAGAGGTGCAGATATGGCAAATGAACCCATAGCTCAGATAACCTCGCTGGTAAACACGCGAAGCAACGGTAGTGAGATTAGTGTAACTCGGATCAAGGATGTCGATGTTGCGGCTGTTAAAGTACCAAGGATAGATGCAGCTGCGAGTATTGCGAACGCCAAAGAGGCGTCTGCCGAGCAAATGCAAGTCTCACGAGAGTCGTTCGAAAGGGTTGTCAGCGAGTTAGAATCTTTTGTGCAGAATGCACAACGCAACCTGGATTTTCAGATTGATGATAAGACAGGGCGAGTTATCGTAAGATGGATGACCATCAATTAGAGATGAAAGGGATGTTATTGGAGTTAAAAGCTTAGGATTGGCATTGGAATTGCAAATTACCGGTAAGGCCGGCCCCGAATTGGCGGGGCCGGCAATCTCGAAGGTAAGCTAGAGGAGAGGTATGCAAGGCATCAATCCAACCGGGCTCGGCGGTTCCAGCCTCGATGTGGAAGGACTCGTTGACCAGTTAGTCACGGCTGAGGGCGCACCTGCCCAAAACCGACTCGACCGACAGGAGATTGAAACCCAGTCCAGTATTTCTGCTTTTGGTGTCTTTCGTGGTGCCTTATCCGATTTTCAAGCCTCGCTCGAGGCATTACGATCAAGTCAGGATTTCAACAAGATTTCAGCGACGTCGTCGGATGAAGACAAAATTGTGATCAGTGCCAACAACGAGGCCCAGGCGGGTGCTTATTCTGTTGATGTAGAACAGTTGGCACAATCTCACCGACTAACCTCTGAGTCCTTCGCTTCAGAGCTTGAATCTATCGGTACGGGGAATTTAAGTTTTCAATTTGGCCGGATTGATTCGACAAGCGGCCAGTTTGTTAGTAATGATCAAGCAACGATTAAAAATATTCAAATCAGTGATGAGAATAACTCATTACTCGGTGTCGCCCAGGCCATCAATCAGGCCGAGTTTGGTGTTAGAGCTTCTATCATTAACGATGGTAAAGGTCATCGTTTAGCTTTATCAACCGAAGCGACCGGCGAGATAAATAGTTTACGTTTAGTGGTGAGTGATCAAGACGGATTAATGAACGATGGCAGTGGCTTATCCAGATTATCTTATGATCCAACCCAACCTAATGCATTGAATATGATTGAAACCGCCAAGGCACAAGATGCCGTTGTCTTGCTGGATGGTATTCGAATCAAAAATGCTTCTAATAACATTGATGAGGCTATTAAAGGTGTTTCGGTTGAAGTAAATGCGTTGACCGATAAACCAGTTTTGTTAACCACTGAGTTTGACATTGCGGCCGTTCAGGAAAGTATCCAATCCTTTGTTGCTTCTTATAACGAAATCGTTAATACGATCCAAAGTGTATCGGGGATTGATCCTGAGACGGGTGTGGCAGGGCCACTGGCTGGAGATTCCTCAGTGCGTGGTTTAGCCGAACAGATTCGGCGTGTGATTGGTGCATCATACAACGGCGTTAATGAAGATCACGGGTCTTTGGCAAGTATCGGTATCGAGACGCAACGGAATGGCAGTTTAGTCGTTGATGAGAGCAAATTACGTAATGCCATCGAAGAAGAACTGGCGCAGGTGACTAAATTGTTTTCACGTGCAGGTGCAACGAGTGATCCACTGATACGATATGTGTCTGCCAGTGACGATGCCAACATGGGAACGCATGATATCACGATTACACAACTTGCCAGTAAAGGATCCTATATTGGACGTGATATAGGACCGGGTGGCCCACGGACCGTTCAGGCGGGCGAAAATAGTTTGGTGATGCGTGTCGATGGAGTAACCAGTTCAAAAATTTCAGTAGAAGCCGGGGTCTATGAAAGCGGACTGCAACTTGCTGAAGCAATACAAGGGCAAATGAATAAAGACGAAATATTTAAACGCGAAGGCGTATCGGTTTCCGTAAGTTATGCACTTGGCCAGTTGGTTATTACGTCTAACCGATTAGGCGGGCAATCCCGGGTTGATGTAATCTCTGCTGATAATAGTATTAAAGATTTGGGAATTGATCCCGCTGAGGGTATAGCAGGAGAGAACATTGCAGGGCGAATAGGACGTCTTGGTGCTGAAGGGCAGGGCCAGGCACTCACCGGTACAGGTGATGCCCAGGGAATAAAAATTGAAGTTATTGGTGGTAAGGAAGGCAAAAGAGGCAATGTGTCTTTTTCAATGGGTGTAGCTGAACAGCTTAGTAAAAGTCTGGATCGCTACATTGGTAATCAGGGTGTTCTACAAAGTCGATCAGAAGGACTTAATCGTCGCATCGAAGATATAAACCAGCAGCGAGATCAGCTGGCCAGACGGTTGGAGACTTCGGAGAAACGGTTAATGAAGCAGTTTTCAACCCTGGATGCAACACTCGGCAAGATGAGAAGCACGAGTAACTTTTTGTCAAGCCGGTTAGCAACTTTACCAGGGGCTAGTGATAACTAGTAAAGAAATTTAGCAAAAGTAATAATTAAGCAGTGAGCAGTATTGGAGTAAGTTATGAATATGTCAAAATTACATAGTGCAGTACATGAGTATAGCCAGGTAGGTGTCTCGTCGGGCATTGAACAGGCAAGTCCACATAGATTGATTCAAATGTTGATGGATGGGGCAATCGAAAAAGTGGCGATGGCCAAAGGCTTTATGGAGCGAAATGAGATTTCACAAAAAGGTGGTCATATCAGTTGGGCCATATCAATTATTGAAGGTCTTCGTTCCTCCTTAGATAAAAGTGCCGGTGGCGACATCGCTGATAATCTCGATGATTTATATGATTATATGATTCGCCGATTAATACGTTCTAATGCAGAAAATAACCCTGATTTGCTAGACGAAGTGGTCTCTTTGCTTAAATCAGTAAAAGACGCATGGGATGAGATTCCGTCTGTCGCGAGTATGAAGTAAAAAAATGGACATCGAACATGTTTCTTTAAAGCATTATGCCGAAAAGATTTTGCGACTTACAAAGCGCATGTTACAGCAAGCAATCGACAAAGATTGGGAACAATTAGCCAGCTTGGAAGTCGATCGTTCCAGCGCGTTAAAATATTTATTTGATCACCCGGAAATTGAAAAGTGTTTACCGAAATTATCTGATATACTATATGAAGTCCTGGAGGTGGATCGGAAATGTATTCAGGTGACTGAGAAAGAACGGTTTGTACTTTTACAAAATCTTCATCACCAATCTAATCAGGATAAGGCGGTTAATCTCTATCGAAATAATTCGGTAGGACAGATATAAATCAATTTAAGCCGATAAATTATCGGTCTGTGTACTATTCTTAATTTAAGATAAGCTTAAATATTCTAAAATCAATAGCGACGATTCTGTGTCTTGTTTATTTGAAAAAGAACTGCCCTTTATGTGGTCTTTGCTGACGACAGGTGATGCGTATTCAGAGTTTCCAATGAATCATATTGCCTATTCTTTAATAGAGCAAAATGACGAACAATATAATCACACTGATGACGAGCATGATTCAGAGCTTCAACGTATCGAAAATAAAGTTAACTTGATATTGAAAATATTAGGGCAAATGATGCACGCTAATTCAACTTTGCCTGATAAAGCCAGGGTTAAACTAGGGGCTGAAGAGTTAGCCTGGTATAATCCGGAAGCTAAAGTCGATCAGTACTACCAAACGACCCTTTATTTAAATGAAGATCATTGCGTACCCATTAAAATGATCGTGAAGGTTAATAATCTCGAATCGGGTTGGTGTCACGCACGAATAGAACAACAACGTCTAGATGAACAATCAGCCTGGGAACGATGGGTATTTCGTCAACATCGAAGGAATGTTGCTATTGCCAGGGCACAGTCCAAATAAATATTTTTTTGCTAACTCCCCAATTAAGTCCGATATATCCGCCTTAAATTATTTAACGCCAATATTTTGACTTTCACTCCGACACTGTCTACGCTCTTTACTGCGTACTACTTAAAAGAAAACTGATTAATGACACTTACTTATAGAAATGGGAGCTTATGTCTATACTATTAATTGATAATAATATTGAGCGGCGAGATCAAATGGAGTTCTTGCTTAGTTTCATTGACTATGAACTGTATGCGGCAACATCCTCAGAAAACTGGATGTCGTGTAAAACCGAAAAAAACCCTGAGGTAGTTATACTGGGTGATGTAGGTGATTCTACCGATATTACCGACACCATCACCAACGTAAAGGATAAATTTGACTCGATTACTCCGATACTGCTATTAACTGAATTACGTGATAAAAGTTTGCTCCCTCCTGAAATTGCTTCAAAGATCGTAAATGTTATCGAGGAGCCTGTAAAGCATCGTCAATTGCTACATGCATTACATCTTGCTCAAGTTTACCGAGAATCTCAAACCGGAAAAGGTAGTTCAACGCCTATGCTGTTTCGTAGTATGGTTGGGCACTCACGATCTATTATCATGGTACGAAAATTAATTGAACAAGTAGCTGATACCGATGCGAATGTTCTCATATTAGGCCAATCTGGTACGGGTAAAGAAGTTGTGGCTCGAAATCTTCATTATTACTCTTCACGTCGCGATCAACCTTTTGTGCCGGTCAATTGCGGAGCGATTCCACCTGACTTATTAGAAAGTGAGTTGTTTGGACATGAAAAAGGTTCTTTTACCGGTGCGATATCAGCCCGACAAGGTCGTTTTGAACTTGCCGAGGGTGGGACCTTATTTTTGGATGAAATTGGTGATATGCCGTTGGCGATGCAAGTTAAAATATTGCGGGTACTACAAGAGCGAGTTTTTGAGCGTGTCGGAAGCAACAAGAGTATTAAAGCCGATGTACGAATTATTGCGGCGACCCATCGTGATCTGGAAATCGAAATTACTGAAGGCCGTTTCCGTGAAGATCTCTTTTACCGGTTAAACGTATTCCCGATTGAAATGCCGGCATTAAAAGATCGGAGTGATGATATCCCGTTGCTTATCAAAGAACTGGTGACTCGTATGGAACACGACCAACGAGGTTCGGTGCGTTTAACGCCAACCGCAATAGCTGCATTAGCCCATTATCCTTGGCCTGGTAATGTTAGGGAGTTATCCAACCTGATGGAACGGCTTATTATTATGTACCCGTACGGCGTGGTAGATGTTCGAGATTTACCTGAAAAATTCCGGGGCCAAATAGGAGAGGTTGATGAGAGTGAAGCTCTATCAATTGAATCGGTTATCGAAAGTGACGGTGAAATTTCCAACGCCATGCGTCTTCCTCGCAATGGTTTAGATTTAAAAGAACACTTAAGTCAGTTAGAGTTTTCATTAATAAAGCAGGCACTAGAAGAAGCCGAAGGCGTGGTTGCACATGCGGCGAAGCGTTTATCCATGCGCCGCACAACTTTGGTCGAAAAAATGCGCAAATACGGTTTGCAACGTCAAGAACACGTGTCGGGAATTTGACCGTGACCGATGCTAGTCTCAGTAAGCTCTTGTTTCAATAGTAATATTCTTTTAGGCATACTTCTTGCTCAACAACAATAGACGTTACGTTAGGCTTGTTCAATTCAAGCCTTTGAGCTATTTGTTGGGAAGAAGGTGCTATGAGTGCAGAATTAAATAAACAATCGATTCTTGTCGAGTCTATCAAACCTAAAGTACCTGACGTTGACCCTAATTTATTAGGGTCATTGGCGACGGAAGGTTTATCTACTGAGTCGGATGGTTCCAAGCAGGCACTTCGAGATGCTTTTTCGGCCTTTAATCAAATATCAAACCAACTTGCATCTTCTTATCATGCTTTAGAACAACAAGTTGCCCACCTAAACGAAGAGTTGAATAAGTCTCATGAGTCTCGTTTACGAGAACTGACTGAAAAGGAACGACTTGCTAATCGGTTATCTACATTACTACAAGCCCTACCGGGCGGGGTCGTAGTACTGGATAGCGACGGTAAGATTCAGGAATATAATCCAACAGCCCTGGATTATTTGGGCGAACCTTTAAAAAACCAGTTTTGGTCGGATGTGATTTCACGTGCTTTTTCTCCCAAATCAGATGATGGGCACGATGTTTCATTAGTTGATGGCCGCAGAGTAAATATTTCGACCTGTCCGTTGATCAATGAGCCGGGACAGATTTTATTGATTACCGATGTTACTGAGATGCGTGACCTGCAGGAAAAACTGAATCAACGCGAACGCCTTGCTGCAATGGGTGAGATGGCTGCATCGTTAGCTCATCAAATTCGAACACCACTCAGCTCTGCCGTGTTGTATACCTCCAACCTTAAGCGTGTTGGTCTTGAACAATCAGATTTCAATCGCTACACAACCAAAATTAAAGACAGACTTGATCATCTGGAACATATAGTAAATGACATGTTGTTATATTCACGAAGCAATACAACGGGTCGCGATGACGAATTTACATTGAATGAATTATTAAACGAACTTGAGCTGTTGCTAGACGAACAGATATTGAACAGTAATGTCGATTTTAGTTGGCAGGATCTTGTTGGACAAAAACAAGTGACGGCGAACAAACAGATGCTACTCAGCGCGTTGTTGAACTTATGTGTCAATGCAATACAGGCAATGCAGGGTGAGGGTCAGTTAAAAGTGCTGGCAAGGCTATCGAATGAAGCAAGTTTAGAAATACTGGTATGTGATGATGGGCCAGGTATTAATAATGAAAAATTAACAAATATTTTTGACCCGTTTTTTACAACACGTAATGACGGCACTGGATTAGGCTTGGCCGTGGTACGTGCGATTATTCATGCACACAAAGGTGAGGTTATCGTTGATACTGAAAAAGGTGTTGGTACAACTTTTATTGTTCAAATACCACTATTGGAAGTAAAAGAAGAAAATACTGTTAATGAAGATATACGCAATCCAAATTTGTCGGATGCGGTTTGAAAGAGAGGTGGATATGTCTGTAGCACAAGTAATGGTCGTAGAAGACGACGTTGATTTATTAGAAGCACTTTCTGAAACATTACAAAGTGCTGGATATAGGGTTACCCAGGCGAGTGATGGACTCGAAGCGTTAAAAGTACTAGAGAGTCATACTTTTGATTTGATTGTGACAGACATTCAAATGCCGAATATGGATGGTCATGCTCTATTGAAAAAAGTAAAAGAAAAATCACCTGAATTACCGGTTATGTTAATGACGGCGTATGGAAGTATTCAACAGGCCGTTGATGCGATGAGAGATGGAGCTGTGGATTACATGGTGAAACCGTTTGAGGCCGAAGTGCTTGTTAATATGGTGTCGCGTTATGCTGGTCAACCTGATGTTATTGACAACGAAATGGTCGCCGAAGATCCAAAATCGAAAGAAATGTTAGCCATTGCCAATCGAGTAGCACAAAGTAATGCCACCGTCATGATTACTGGCGAGAGTGGAGTGGGAAAAGAAGTGTTGGCCCAATATATTCATTCACATTCTAGCCGAAGCGAACAACCCTTCGTGGCAATAAATTGTGCGGCCATTCCAGAGAATATGTTAGAAGCGACCTTGTTTGGATATGAGAAGGGTGCTTATACCGGTGCCTATAAGGCCTGCCCGGGAAAGTTTGAACAGGCACAAGGTGGAACTTTATTGCTGGATGAAATAACTGAAATGGATCAAGGTTTACAAGCCAAATTACTTCGAGTTTTACAGGAGAGAGAAGTAGAACGTCTTGGTGGCACCAAGGTGATCGACCTGGATGTGAGAGTAATTGCGACTTCGAATCGAAATGTACGCAAATATGTTAATGAAGGTAAGTTTCGAGAAGATCTATTTTACCGCTTAAATGTTTTCCCAATCAATATCCACTCATTGGCCGACCGTCAGGGAGACACTGTTGCTTTGACCAAACGGATTATTGAAAAAACGTGTAAACAGTTAAATATCGCTATACCTGTTTTATCAGAAAGTGCAGAGAAAAAATTATTGTCACATAGCTGGCCGGGTAATGTACGCGAACTGGATAATGTCGTGCAGCGTGCACTGGTGCTGTTCCGGGACGGCTCTTTAACTGAAGATGATATTCATTTTGAGTTAGGAGCACCATCGTCTGCTACTGCGACTAAACTTAAATGCGAAGAAACTCAGGTTAATACTGAAACGGACACATTGAACAGCGAAGTAAAGCAAAAGGAATGGAATGTTATTTTAAATGCGATATCGGCGGTGAACGGCAGTCGTAAGCAAGCCGCTGAGAAATTGGGTATCAGTCAGCGTACATTAAGATATAAATTAGCCAAAATGCGAGAGGCTGGGGTCAGTGTGCCAGGTCGTTCGGCTGAAATGTTTTAGAGGGCGATATTATGAGTAATACTATTTCACCTGATGCTTTACTTGCCCAAATGCGGGGCATGATTGAGCAATCGAAGATTGGTACACAAGCGAACGAGATTGCAGCGCCAACGAATGCTCAACGTGATGCATTTTCAAATTTACTTGAGAATGCCATTAATACTGTAAATACAAATCAATCACAAGCGAATGAATTGGCGACCGCAATGCAAAGCGGTGATCCTAATGTGCAGATGTCAGAAGTCATGGTTTCATTACAAAAGGCTAATGTATCCTTTCAGGCAATGGTTGAAGTTCGAAATCGTCTGGTCAGTGCATACCAGGAAATTATGAATATGCAGATTTAAGGTTTTTAAGTAATGGCAGCGGAACTTGTAAAATCAGAACAAATTAATGCCTCATTTCAGGGCATGTCTCAATTGCCCATTATTCGTCAGTTTGGTTTATTAATCGGTCTGGCGGCGAGTATTGCGATTGGCGTTTATGTGGTGTTGTGGTCTCAGAACCCGAATTTCAGTGTTTTATATCATCAGGCTTCAGCAAGGGATGCCAGTGAAATCATTAAGGTACTGCAAACAAGAAAGATACAGTATCAGGTCGATACGAGCAGTGGTGTCATCATGGTTGAGACTGGAAAAGTACATGAGGCCCGTATGGCACTGGCTGAACAAAGTCTACCCAGCCATTCTGGTGGTGGTTTTGAATTTATTAGTGAGCCGCAGGGTATCACCACCAATAGTTTTATCCAGAATAAACGCTACCAGGTTGCCCTGCAAAATGAACTGGCGGAAACCATTATGTGGATGTCTGCAGTCAATAATGTACGCGTGCATCTGGCTTTGCCTAAACAAAGTTCATTCCTGGCGGATAAGAGAAAACCAAGTGCCTCAGTATTACTGGACCTTGCTTCGGGCAGAAGCCTGGAAGATGAGCAGGTAGAATCAATTATGAACCTGGTTGCTTCTAGTGTGCCGAATCTTAATAACAAAGATGTGACTGTTGTGGATGAGAAGGGTCGATTACTTTCAAAGTCTGACCAAATGGCTGGGATCGGCTTGTCGTCAAGACAGTTGGCGTATAAAAAACAGATAGAAAAAGATTTCAAGAATAATATTGAAAATATCGTCGCACCCATTACCGGAGATGCAAAGGTGCGAGCACAGGTCGTCGCTGATATGGATTTTACCCAATATGAGATGACCCAGGAATCATTTAACCCTGATGTGCCTGCAGTACGCAGTGAGCAACGTGTTGAAGAAAATACTAACGGTAGCGCGGCAGTGTCTGGCGTCCCTGGCGCATTAAGTAATGAACCGCCTGGTGCGGCAACGGCGCCACAAACAACAACCAATGTTACTTCAAATAATGTCGCCGGTGCACGCAGTAAATCGAGTGTTCGTTACACGATAAATAATGAACTTGATCGTTCAATTGTCCATAAACGTAAAAGTCCTGGCGATATCAAAAAATTATCTATTGCCGTGGTAGTGGATCATAAATCCGTTACCAATGCAGAGGGTGAGGAGGTTGCTACCCCTTACACAAAAAATGAACTGGATCGAATTACCTTGCTAGTAAAAGAAGCCGTCGGTTTTAATACAATACGTGGTGATACCGTTAATGTTATAAATGCCGCTTTTTCGGTCCCGGATCCACTGGGACCTATTCCAGAAAAATCATTGCTAGATGAACCCTGGGTATGGGAAATTGGCAAGCAAATCCTGGGTGGTTTATTAGCTGCAATTATCTTATTTGGAATTTTACGTCCAGTAATGCGCAATTTATCAGTCATTCCTAAAGTTACGGCGCTAGCGGCCGGTCAAGAAGCAGGAGATGAGTTGCAAGACGACCAGTTAACTCTGACGGGAGAACAAGAGGCCCGTCTGCCAAAACCAAATGATTATGAGTCTGATCTCGAGATGGCCAAGTCGATGGTTGTGCAGGAACCAAAACGCGTCGCGCAAGTAGTGAAACAGTGGGTTAATGAATAAGGTAAATGAACATTGGCAGGTGAACAAAAAAAAGAAAAATTAAATGGTGCTGAACGAGCGGCGATATTATTAATGACGCTGGGTGAAAACGATGCTGCCGAGGTTTTAAAGCATATGAGCCCGAAAGAAGTACAGAAACTGGGTGAAGCTATGGCCAGTATGGCAAACATTCCAAAAGAATCTGTAACTGCGGTACTTGGTGATTTTTGTGATACGGTTGATGAACAAACCGAGCTAGGCATAGGCAATGAAGAATACCTTAAAAATGTTTTGAACTCGGCATTGGGTGAAGACAAGGCAAGCAGTGTCATCGATCGGATTTTATTAGGGCGTCATTCCAAAGGTCTGGATTCTTTAAAATGGATGGAACCACGAGCAGTCGCCGATATGATTCGCTTAGAACACCCGCAAATTATTGCCATTGTTTTATCTTACTTAGAACAAGATCAGGCGGCTGATGTTTTAGTGGCCCTTCCTGAAAACATGCGTGTCGATATCGTTTTACGTATTTCATCGCTGGATGGTATTCAGCCTAGTGCCATTCATGAACTCGATGATATGCTGGAAAAACAGTTCTCAGGTAATTCAGAAAGCATACGGACTTCAGCGGTTGGTGGAATTAAGACCGCGGCTAATATTATGAATTTCCTTGATAGTAGCATTGAATCCGAAATAATCGAGAAAGTAAAAGAGGTCGACGAAGATATCGGCACCGGCATACAAGATCTGATGTTTGTTTTTGAGAATCTTATCGAAGTCGATGATCGTGGTATCCAGGCATTATTACGTGAGGTTTCTGCTGAAACTTTGATCCTTGCCTTAAAAGGCGCAGACGATGCGGTAAAAGAAAAGATATTAAAAAATATGTCTCGTCGCGCAGGAGAGATGTTAAAGGATGATCTCGAGGCACGCGGGCCGGTTAAGCTTAGTGAAGTCGAGGGCGGACAAAAAGAGATACTGACTGTTGCGCGACGTATGGCCGAATCAGGAGAAATTTCTTTAGGCGGTAAGGGCGGTGACGAGTATGTCTAACGTACTCTCCTCTGATGAAGATTCTGAAGTCAAGGCCTGGCAGGCACCCGATGTCGAACTATCTGATGACAAAGGTAGCTATGGAGGCATGGTTACCGCAGGTAATCTCGAGAAAATCCAGAAACAAGCCTATGCTGAGGGATTTGAAGCGGGTAAAAAGGACGGTTATGTCGCAGGAGAAGGGCTGGTAAAAGAGAATATCGTTCATTTAAATTCGATAATGGAATTACTGAGTGAACCATTAAATCAATTAGATGAAGCCATTGTTAAACAATTGCTTGATTTAACGACGATCATTGCCGGACAGGTAATACGACGTGAACTACGAGCTGATCCTGGTCAAGTGATCGCGGTGGTCAGAGAATGTATTAAATCATTGCCTATTGCGGCTCGTAAAATAAATATACATTTACACCCTGATGATGCGATTCTGGTTAGGGGGGCTTTTTCTATTGAAGAAAACTTTGAACAAGCCTGGCAAATTAGTGAAGATCCTGTATTAACTCGTGGTGGTTGTCGTATTGAGGCAGAGAACTCTAAAATCGATATGACAGTGGAACAACAGCTTAATCGCGTCATTGCTAACTTACTCGGTGGTGAGCGTGAGAAAGATGATGACTAAGTAGCCTGGTTTTCTTTAAATGTCAAAAATGAATAGTGCATCCAATCGATCTGACCGACAAAAAATCTGGTCGCAATCACTCTCTGCATGTGAAGATCGTCTTAAAGAACCCCCGGGTATTATTGTCGAAGGAAAATTAAGTCGGATGGTAGGCTTAACCTTAGAGGCGGTGGGTTGCCACGCGGCAATTGGTGCGCGTTGTCTGGTGGATAGCAATGATAGTCTACCCATTGAAGCTGAAGTGGTTGGTTTTGCTAATGAGCGATTATTTTTAATGCCGACAGGGAGTATACAGGGCTTACGACCAAATGCCCGAGTGATTCCTACCGAACGAGTTTATGAAGCACCGGTTGGCCATGAATTACTCGGGCGTGTACTTGATGGTGCAGGAAGACCACTTGATGGTAAAGGAGCGTTAAATACTTCACAAACGCTTCCATTGACAGGTCGACAAATAAATCCCTTGTCTCGCCAACCAATCGAACAACCACTTGATGTTGGTGTCAGGAGTATTAATTCTTTACTGACCATTGGTCGCGGCCAACGTATGGGTTTATTTGCCGGCAGTGGCGTCGGTAAGAGTGTCTTGTTGGGTATGATGACCAAATTTACCAGTGCGGATGTTATTGTGGTTGGTCTGATTGGTGAACGTGGTCGAGAAGTGAAGGAATTTATTAACCGTATTCTTGGCGAAGTAGGTATGTCACGTTCGGTTGTGGTGGCTGTGCCTGCGGACTACACACCGGTTATGCGTATGCATGGAGCGGCTATGGCGACGACCATTGCGGAATATTTTCGTGATCAGGGCCAACACGTTTTATTGCTTATGGATTCACTAACCCGTTATGCGCAGGCGCAAAGAGAAATTGCCTTAGCGATCGGTGAACCGCCAGCCACAAAAGGATTTCCACCATCGGTATTTGCACGTTTACCGCAATTAGTTGAACGAGCCGGTAATGGTGATAAAGATGGTGGCTCGATCACTGCAATTTATACGATCTTGACTGAAGGTGGTGATGTTACCCAGGATCCCATTGCTGATGCGGCCCGGGCAATCTTAGATGGTCATATCGTCTTATCACGTGATCTTGCTGAGGCGGGACAGTATCCAGCCATTGATATTGAATCCTCAATAAGCAGGACCATGAATGAAATTGTAAGTGAAGAACAATTACAATTAGCGCAACGTTGTCGTTTAATTAATTCTATTTATCGTCAAAATGAAGATCTTATCAGTGTTGGTGCCTATACTGTAGGAACTGATGCTCGTATTGATGAAGCCATTAATTTTTATCCGACTCTGCAACGTTTTTTAAAGCAGGAAATGAATACGGCAATGAACTGGAAAACGAGTGTCGATGGATTACAAGCCATGTTTACTGAACATGATTCTCGACAACAACAAACGCTGGCCTCAAATATGAATACTGATATGGTAAGCCATGTCCAAACTTAAATCAGAACGTTTTAAGGTGCTACAAAAATTAGCCGGACGTTATGAAGACCTGGCAGCACAGGACTTAGGAATATCGGTCGGCAATCTGGATGCACAACGATCACGTTTAGTGGAATTACAAAAATTTCGCGAGGAATATACCCAGCAATTTTATCAGTCTGGCTCCTCAGGTATTAACAGCACCGCGATGCAGTCATTTCAACAGTTCATTTCACAAATTGATGTGGCCATAGAACAACAAAAACAGACAGTCACTCACGCAGAGCATGATCATCGTAACAAAAAACACAGCTGGCAAGGAAAGCATAAAGAAACACGCATCTATGATAAAACGGTAGAAAGATTTATCGAGAGCGAACAAAGTGCGAAAGCCCAACGTGAACAAATAGAAATGGATGACCGTAATAATTCTCACCCAAAAGCCAAAGAGACATAACAGCAGAGCTCGCTAAGCTGAGTTAACAGACGGCTGTTTGTCATGCCTTTCTGGCATAGCCATTGCAACTTACCTCTCAAACAGAGACTCATTTGAGGGAGTTGTATGTCCGAATTAGTATCATCAATGCTTGCTGGAAACATGCCGCCTGGGGCAGGACAAACGTCAGCTGGCCAATTAGCAGATGTGGTCGATAGTTCAGAAGCATCTGATTTTGCTTCACTTTTTGGTGATGTGAGTTTCGATTCACTAAATCCTGAAAAACCCACAGCCAATACGCTTACCGAACTGTCAGAGTTTATCGACCCGCTACTGGCAACGCCTTTGTCCGGTAGTGAGGAACAAACTCAACCACTCAACCATTCATTACAGGCGGCAATGTTACAACATAACGGCAAAACTTTGCCGTCGACAACTCCGTTTGTGTCCGTTTCTGGATTTAGCGCACTAACGGATCAAGATGGTGCCGCAGCGATCGCCTTTCAGGGTGATGGAAAACATATTCTGGCGACAGGTCCCCAGTATGCAAGCACGATTACTCCTGCTATTCAGCAATCCCAGGTTCAATTGCGCGAAATAATACAACCAGGTGTTTTGATGCCTCAGGACATGGAAATGTTGGCGGTACCAAAAGTTGATATAGGTAAACAGGCTGATTTACTAGCGACGTTGCCTCAACACAGTTTACCAACCACGACAGATGCGCTTATGAATCTAAGCAGCCAATCACCCAGCCAGGCGCTAGTAGGGTTACAAGGAGCAACCGAATTTTCTAATGTGTTAGCGGCAAGTACTCGGACGCCTGAACCAATGACCGCAACGTTAAACCAGCCCCAGTGGAACCAACAAATTGGAGATCGGGTTAGTTGGATGATTTCTCAAGGCCTTCGCCAGGCCGATATTCGTTTGAATCCGCCTGAACTGGGTATGCTCGAGGTTCGGGTACAAATGCAGGGTGATCAGGCATCTATCCAGTTTAATACGGCACATGCAGAGGTTAAGGACGCGCTGGATTCCGCGTTACCTCGTTTACGAGAGATGTTAGCTGAGAACGGCCTTGAATTAGCGGATGTCAATGTGTCCCAACAAGGGCAGCAAAATGCGAAACAGGGTGAAGAATCTAATTCTGACCAGTCAGACAGAGAATCAACATCAGAGCCAGCAGCCAGCCTAGACGACCAGAATATTAAGACCATAACGGGTAACGGCGTTATCGATTTTTATGCTTAAGACCTTCAATTAAATATAAATTTTTGTTTTCGGTAAAACGCTAAAGCTCAAATCTCACCAGTCGATAAAGCCAATAGAGTTGGGCCTTTGCGCTGATTGAGGCTATTTAGGCGCATAGAAAACAAGGTTATTATACCCTGGTAGAACAGATTCGAATTTGAGTTGTTTTTTCAGGCCTTTTATGGCTTCGTTCAAAATCTTGATGTAGATAAAGTTGCTCGAAGTGGAAGATTTAATTTAAAGGAGTTTTTCGTTCATGGCTACCAGAATTCTTGCGGTTGACGATTCGGCATCAATGAGACAAATGGTTACATTTACACTTAAAGGTGCAGGTTATGACGTTGAAGAAGCAGCAGATGGGCAACAAGCGTTGGACAAGGCAAAAGGTGGAAAATTTGATCTCGTACTGTCTGATGTGAACATGCCGGTTATGGATGGCATCACGTTAATAAAAGAACTAAGGACTTTATCAAATTATAAATTCACTCCCATATTAATGCTCACGACAGAAAGTACGGGGGATAAAAAATCGGAGGGTAAAACGGCCGGTGCCACAGGCTGGATAGTAAAGCCATTTAATCCTGATCAGTTATTAACCACGATTAAGAAGGTACTTGGTTAATCAAGTATAACGAGTACAGGTATGTCGATTGATATTTCTCAGTTTTTACAAACCTTCTATGAAGAAAGTTTTGAAGGCCTCGATATTATGGAGTCTGAATTACTTAATCTTAATGTCGGTTCTGCTGATAAAGAAACGATCAATACAATCTTCCGTGCCGCGCACTCAATCAAGGGTGGTAGCGGGACTTTTGGTTTAAGCTCGGTCGCTGATTACACCCATGTCTTAGAAACATTACTTGACGAAATGCGTGATGGAAAACGCGATGTAAGCCAGTACTCTGTCGACTTAATGTTGCAATCTGTAGACGTGTTACGCGAAATGTTATCCGCCTTACAAAGTAGTGAAGATTTGGAGCATGACCGTATTGCCTCATCTCACAAGCAACTTACTGATTTACTGTCTGAAGGATCGAGCTCTTCAAACGAAATAGATGAGTCTGTTTCTTCTGTCGAAGGCAACAAAGAAAATCAAAGCAATGGTGGCTGGTTAATAGACTTTACACCATTCCCAAATTTGATGAAAACTGGAAACGATCCAGTACGGATTATTCGTGAGCTTGATGAGCTGGGTGATTTAAAAATAGAATTAGATGATGAAAAAATCCCATCCACAGATGAGATTGACCCAGAAAATTGTTATTTGTCCTGGAAGTTAACTTTACAAACGGAGGCCGATGAAGAAACGATTAAAGATGTCTTTGCATGGGTTGATGATGAATGTGATCTTAAAATAACGCCACTTGTTGTTAGTGGAGAATATACCGGGCCGGATCGTAGAGATTCTCAGCCAGTTGGGCAAGATAGACAGATCGCAAATCGTCGCAGTGCTAGCAAAGAACAATCCTCTATTCGTGTTGGAACAGACAAAGTAGATGACTTGATTAACATGGTGGGCGAGCTTGTTATTACTCAATCCATGTTACATCAATTACATGACGTTGAAGAGTTTAATCAGCACACTCTTGAGCGTTTGCAAGATGGGCTTGCTCAGCTTGAACAGCATACTCGCGAACTACAAGAAAATGTTATGCGCATTCGTATGATGCCGATCAGTTTTGCCTTCCAGCGTTTCCCTCGTCTTGTTCGTGACTTAAGCAATCAGCTTGGAAAAAGTATCGAACTAAAATTAACTGGAGAACAAACTGAGCTAGATAAAACGGTTATGGAAAAGATCGGTGATCCATTAGTTCATTTGGTTCGTAATTCTTTGGATCATGGGATAGAAATGCCGGATGTTCGAAGTGAAGCAGGAAAGCCTGAGACTGGAACAATCGAACTCAACGCCTTTCACCAGGGGGGTAATATTGTAATTGAGATTAAGGATGATGGCGCAGGTTTGAATACAAACAAAATTTTACAAAAAGCAAAAGACAATGGTCTGGTAAAAGAAACAGACACGCTAACAAAGGAACAAATAAACGATTTGATTTTTCAACCCGGTTTTTCAACCGCTGACGTTGTGAGCGATGTATCAGGACGTGGTGTGGGTATGGATGTAGTGAGACGAAATATAAGGGCTTTAAATGGAACGGTTGATGTTAGTTCATCACCTGGGGTTGGCTCGGTTTTTACCATTCGCTTACCATTAACGCTGGCAATTTTAGATGGTCAATTGGTGCGAGTTGGTAATGAAACCTATGTAGTACCATTAATTTCAATTATTGAATCCCTGCAAGTGAAAAGTGAGTTTGTGAATGCGGTAACGGGCAGTGCGGAAGTGTATAAACTTAGAAATGAATATATTCCAATTTTGCGACTTTATGAAGTGTTTGATATTGAACCTGATACGAAAAACTTAACCAAAGGTATGCTGGTTGTAGTTGAGTCAGAAGGACAGAAAATAGCAATTTTTGTTGACGAGTTATTGTCGCAACAACAAGTCGTTATAAAAAGTTTAGAAACCAATTTTAAGAAAATTGATGGGCTATCAGGGGCGACCATTTTAGGTGATGGTACCGTTGCACTGATAGCGGATATTGTTGGTTTATATCATTTGTATCAAAAGAATATAGTTCCATCTGAATTGAAAGTGATTCATGGTGGTGGTGTTGCAGCATGAGAGGCGAAATATGACAGACGCAGTAGCAGTAGCCGAAGATAAAGAAAATGAAGACACTGAAACTCGTGAGTTTCTGACTTTCATGTTGGCTGGTGAAGAATATGGTGTAGATATATTGAGGGTTCAGGAAATTAAAGGCTGGGATTCTGTAACGAATATTCCAAACACGCCTGATTACATTCGTGGTGTTATCAACTTGCGGGGTACGATCGTTCCTATTATTGACATGCGCCTTAGGTTTAATTTGGAACAGTTGGAGTATGGGCCTACTACAGTCGTTATTGTTTTAAAAGTAGAAAAAGATTCAGAAACAGTTCGTACTATGGGTGTGGTAGTTGATGCGGTGTCGGATGTGCATGATGTTCCGACCAGCCAAATAAAAGCTTCACCTGATTTCGGAACAACGGTTGATATGGAATTTGTCAAAGGGCTGGCAACAGTAGGTGAAAAGATGGTGATCGTTTTAGATATCGATCATATGCTCAATTCTAACGAATTAGCTTCTTTGGAATCAATTGTCAATGAGTAGCTAGAGATGCTGTTCTCAGTATTTATATGTTGGGGTTATGGCAAAAGTAAAACATAAGATTATAAGTTAGAATTTGCACCACATACGATGAGGGTATTGTAATGAACGTATTTAGTAACACCAAAGTTTGGCAAAAGTTAATTTTTGTAGTATTGCTGGTCGCAATACCATTGGTTGTTTCAGTGTATTTACTGGTAAGCAATCAAAATGAAAGCATTGCAATTTCTCAAAAAGAAATACATGGTGTTGAATTTGTTTTACCTGTGCAGCATATGGCTGGGAGTATAGCAAAACATAGAGGGATTTCTTCTGCTGTTCTTAATGGTGGAGATGAACTTAAGTCTCAGTTGGCGCCAGTCGTAAATTCGATTGAGAACAATATTGTCGAAATCGACAAGCTTAATGAGCTATACGGAGTTGAATTAAAAACAACTGATAAATGGGCGGTAATAAAACAAAAGTGGAATGCCTTAAAACTTTCTTATCAAAATATGGATGTAAAACAGAATTTTTCGGCTCATTCGGATGTTATTAATGACGTATTAGCACTGTCGACCCATATTGGCGACACGTCAAGTCTTATTTTGGATCCTGATTTAGACAGTTTTTATTTGATGGATTTGATTATTAATAAACTTCCATTTCTTGCTGAGGAAATAGGTAAGGCTCGTGGTGCTGGTGTGGTAGAGGCGGCAAGAGGGCATATGACAAATAAAGAATTACTGTACATGGCAAAAGAAGTGGAGAAAATAGAAGGTCTATATAGAAATACATTGGTTAGTATTGCGACAGCATTTCAAAGTAATTCAACGCTTAAGTCCAAGCTTGGCAGTTACGAAAATCAATTTATCCAGGGTGTGAGTGGTTTTCTGGATGTGACGAATAAAGAATTTCTTTATGGTGGTACTACGATTTCTGTTTCACCCGATAAATATTTCACATCAGGAACTCAAGCTATCATGGCCGTGCAGGCATTGGGTGATGCTACAGGACCTGCGTTAAATGAACTATTGCAGGTGCGTGTAAATTCCTTGGTATCTTCTCGTAATTGGGAAATAGGATTAGTGTTAATGTTTGTCGTTATTGCATTTATCATTGGTTATTGGGTTATAAAAAATCTGGTGGCTGGAATGTCGGTAGCGGTTTCTGTAGCGAATGCAATTGCAAACGATGAACTGGATTCTGAAATAGTAGTTAAATCAAATGATGAAACCGGTCAGCTTTTGTCAGCATTTAAAGATATGCAAACAAAATTAAAAACACGTATTGACACGGATAGAAAAGAAGCAGCTGAAAATGGTCGTGTCAAGCAAGCATTAGATG
This sequence comes from uncultured Ectothiorhodospiraceae bacterium, assembly GCA_947260005.1. GTDB lineage: Bacteria > Pseudomonadota > Gammaproteobacteria > UBA6429 > Thiohalophilaceae > SZUA-24. Next base: position 178,516 of record CAMYOL010000029.1, on the reverse strand, counting down.
CAGTAACAACGAATGTTATGGTGGCAGATGAAAATAATGATATTGTCTATATGAATGATGCATTAATAGAAATGTTCGAAATTGCTGCTGACGATATCCGCAAAGATTTACCAAGGTTCAATGAAAAGAATTTAATGGGTGGTAACATGGATCAGTTTCACAAAGATCCATCTCATCAAAGAAAAATGATTAGCGGTTTAAAAGAATCAATTAGCGCGAAAATATTAGTAGGTGGACGAACTTTTTCTCTGGTAGCAACCCCTGTTGTAGACGATACTGGTACGCGTTTAGGTACAGCGGTTGAATGGAAAGACCGAACCGAAGAGTTGAAAGTTATAGAAAATGAAAAACGCCTGATGAATGAAGCTATGCGAGTTCAATCAGCATTAGCAGCAGTAACGTCGAATGTCATGGTCGCAGACGCTGAAAACAACATCATTTTTATGAATGAAGCCCTGAAAGAAATGTTTGATATTGCTCAAAATGATATCCGTAAGGATTTACCCAATTTTGATCGTACAAAACTGCAAGGTGGGAATATGGATCAATTCCACAAAAACCCGGCTCATCAACAACGTATGATTGATGGTCTAAAAGAAACGATTAAAAGTCAAATAGAGGTCGGTGGGCGAACATTTACATTAGTTGCAACTCCAGTTTTTAATGATGAAGGTGATCGTCTGGGCACAGCAGTCGAATGGAATGACCGAACCGCAGAACTACAAATAGAGCAGGAAGTAGAAGATGTGGTTACTGCAGCAGCAAACGGAGATTTAGGTAAACGCTTAACAATGGATGGAAAAAAAGGCTTTTTCCGCAATGTTAGCGAAGGGATTAATCAATTGGCAGAGGTTTGTGATGATGTTATCAAAGATACCATTCGAGTCTTTGGTGCCATGGCTGATGGAGATTTAACTGAAAAAATAACTAAAGAATATCAGGGCTCGTTTGAACAACTAAAAGCGGATGCAAATGCGACTATTGATAAATTTGTTGAAGTCGTTGACGAAATTCAAAATACCTCTGCTTCAGTTAATACTGGTGCATCAGAAATTTCGACCGGTAATCAGTCATTAAGTCAACGTAATGAGGAGCAGGCATCAAGTCTGGAAGAAACCGCATCCAGTATGGAAGAGATGACCGGCACGGTTCGTCAAAATGCTGATAATGCTAATAAGGCAAACCAGCTTGCTGCTGCTGCTCGCAACCAGGCAGAAAAAGGTGGTGAAGTAGTTGGTTCGGCTGTCAATGCGATGAGTGAGATCAATACCAGCAGTAAAAAAGTAGCGGATATTATAAGTGTTATCGATGAAATAGCCTTTCAGACCAATCTGCTAGCATTAAATGCAGCTGTTGAAGCGGCTCGTGCCGGAGAACAGGGTCGTGGATTTGCTGTGGTTGCTTCGGAAGTGAGAAACCTGGCACAACGATCAGCTGGTGCAGCTAAAGAAATAAAAGACCTGATTGAAGAATCCGTAAATAAGGTTGATGAAGGAACTGAGCTAGTGAACGCATCAGGTGAGACACTGGAAGAAATTGTAAATGGAATTAAGAAAGTAAGTGACATAGTCGCCGAAATTGCTGCGGCGAGCGCTGAACAAGCCAGCGGTATCGATCAAGTTAACAAAGCTGTGACCCAACTGGACGATATGACTCAACAAAATGCGGCACTGGTTGAAGAAGCAGCTGCGGCTAGTGAGGCCATGCAAGGCCAGGCAGAAGGATTGTCTGAATTAATGACCTTCTTTTCAACCGGTAAACAAAGCAGTGTCAGCGAGGTTAAGACCAGACCAAGAGTTGAGGTAACCAAACGTGAAAGTCATTCTGCAAGTAGTGCAGTAGCGGGGGGGGAATCAAAGCCCAAGGCAATTCCTGATGATGAAGAATGGGAAGAGTTTTAATAGCGGTTGACTAAATCTTCGTTTATTGTGATTCAATAATCCCAAAAAGCGAACACAAACTAATGGGCAATGAACGCAATTAATTATCAAGAGGTATTGAAAAGTGCGTCTGGTTTCGGTCGTTAATCAAAAAGGTGGAGTAGGCAAAACCACGACTGTCGCTAATCTATCGCATATGCTGGCTTTAAGTGGAAAAAAAGTGGCTGCGATTGATTTCGATCCACAAGGAAGTTTGACAGTTAGTCTCGGTGAAAACTCGCGTAGTTTAGCAGATATCGATGAAGTGTTAATTGCCGATGCCGATATCTACGATGTGATGCATGAAGTTCGGGATAATTTAAAACTTGTCGCCTGCGGCCCACAACTAGCGACCTGTGAACAAAAATTAAAAATCACATCCGATGTGGCAAAACGCTTACGTAATACACTTAAAAGTCTTGAAGGATTTGATTATGTCTTACTGGATTGCCCGCCTTCATCTGGTTTTCTGGTTGTCAGTGCCTTGTTCGCGACTGAAGAAATATTAATTCCTGTAGCAAGTGCTTATCTTGCATTACATGGCATGTCCCATTTGATGGGTACCTTAGCCCAATTTGAAAGGTTGTTAAAATTAAAGCATAAGCAATGGATAGTGGTAACCCGTTTTCATCCAAGACGTCGATTATCGCAAGGTGTGATAGACAACTTAGTGGAACATTTTCCTGGTTCAGTATTAAAAACTCCTATTAGAGAAACGTCCGCTCTGGCTGAGGGCCCGAGTTTTGGGTTAACGATTAGTGAATATCGAAACAAAAGTTATGGCTCGGCTGATTACGAAAAACTCGCCAGCGATTTTTGCAAAGGCAGGACAATACAATGACAAAACGTAAAAGTAATATAATTGGTCACGATCCATTGTCCTGGATATCAGTTGATGACGAGGACGAGGTAGCAGAAAAAGAACTGTCAGTAAAATTTAAACAAAATTCTTCAGTTAAATCTGGATCAGACTCGAAACCAAAAGACCACCCTTTAGGTATTGATGTTGAGGCTTTTAATCGTGGCTATGAACTGATGCAAGATAAAACCAGTGCTATTGTCTCAGATTTTTATGAAACCTTATTTGCAGAATATCCATCAGTAAAACCTCTGTTTGAAAGTTCGGATTTATTAGGGCAAGAAAAGAAACTTGCCAGTGTGCTTGGTCTTTTAGCCAAAAATATAAATGATATCGATAAATTAGTTTCTGTGTTGTCAGTCTTAGGAAAAAGCCATCAAAAATATGGCGCAACAGAAGAACATTACAGTGCGGTAGCAAATACGCTACTGGTTAGTATTAAAAAAAATATTGGCCGAAAATGGACGAAAAAAATAGCTGAAAACTGGGAGGCTGTTTTACTCAAAGGTGCAGAGGTTATGCTAAATGCTTATGAGGAGTTACCCGAGCCATCAGAATCAAACCTTCCTGAAACGTCATGTGATGAAGAGGGTGTATTGTATTTGGATGCAATGCAGGATATTTCAACTGTTGCAGAGTTATTAGATAACATAAAGAATTACATTGCTAACGATCAATTATATATAAATATTTCAAAAGTAACTCGTGTAGATGCTTCTTGTTTACAAATACTTTATTTGGTTTTTCGAGACGCAGATATTAACGGCTATGAAACAAAAATCATGGGTTCCTCAGAAGCATTTGAACGTTCTGTAAACCTGTTAGGTATGAGTCATGTTTTGAAGGTAGCTGCATAAATGGGCGTGTTGTCTGCACAAACTGAACAGGCGCTTAAAAAAAATCGCGAATTTATTTTTAAAGAAAAAGATTTTAGATTTATTGTTAAGTTGGTGGGGGAGTATACGGGTATAGTATTGTCTGATAGTAAACGGGAAATGGTTTACAGTCGTTTAACCCGAAGAATTCGCGAACTTGGGGTTAAGGATTTTTCCAGCTATTGCAATTTGCTGCGCGATGGCGATCCAAACGAGTTAATTAATTTTACCAATGCTTTAACGACTAATCTAACTTCTTTTTTTCGTGAACCTCATCACTTTGAATATCTGGCTAAATCAGTTTTACCAGTACTAGAAGAAAGTAAGTCGCATCGTCGATTACGAATCTGGTCAGCAGGATGTTCGTCGGGTGAGGAACCTTATACGATTGCTATGACAATAAGAGAATATTTTCCAGAAACATCTGGGTGGGATATTAAAATAATTGCGACTGACCTGGATTCAAATATGGTGACTAAAGCGGAAGCAGGCATCTATGTTGATGATCGTGTAACCGGAATCGATAAACGAAGATTGAAGCGCTGGTTCGTAAAAGGTATAGGTCAAAATGCAGGAAAGGTAAGAATTAAACCGGAATTACAGGATATAATTGCTTTTAGACAACTGAACCTTCTGAATGACTGGCCTATGCGCGAAGCTATGGATGTGATCTTTTGCCGTAATGTTGTGATCTATTTTAACAAAGAAACGCAAAAAAAATTATTCTCTCGCTATTCAAATTTATTAGCTGCACATGGTCATTTGTTTATTGGTCATTCCGAGTCATTAAATCGAGTTAGTGATGACTTCGAGCTGATAGGTAAAACGATTTATAAAAAGACTAGTTTATGATAGCAGTCAATAGATTAGAGGACGAACGTAACCATCCCAAAGCAATTTGTTTTGAAGGGTTTGAACAAATTAATCGCTATTGGGATCGGCGTAATGAGATCCATGCAGCCAAGATCCTGCCTGGAGAATTCTATGTCACCAAACACAATGAAGCCATCGTTACCGTATTAGGTTCCTGCGTGTCCGCCTGTATTCGCGATAAAGATATACAGATCGGCGGTATGAATCATTTTATGTTACCGGGTGGTAAAGAAGACAATCGGGTTATGTTAGATAAAGTCGGTAATGCTGCACGTTATGGAAATTTTGCAATGGAACAACTCATCAATACAATATTAAGTCATGGTGGTAAACGTGAGAACCTTGAAGTTAAATTATTTGGTGGTGGTAAAGTTCTCAATGGTATGGATCAAATCGATATTGGTGATAAAAATGTTTCATTTATTCGTGGGTATATAATCTTAGAAGGATTGAAAGTTCTAGCGCAGGATCTTGGTGACGTCTACCCAAGAAAAGTTATGTATTTCCCCCGTACAGGTAAAGTCTGGCTTAAAAAACTTCATAAGGTTGATAATGAGACGATTGTGAAACGTGAGAAACGCTATAAGGTTAAAATTCAACATCAACCTGTAGAAAGTGATATCGAGTTATTTGATTAAACACTATGTCTAAAATAAAAGTTGTGATAGTTGACGATTCTGCCCTGGTCAGACAGATTTTAACCGAAATCTTAAATTCTGATCCTGGCATTGAGGTGGTTGGCCAGGCGCAAGATCCAATTATTGCACGAGACAAAATTAAAAAACTGAATCCTGATGTGATTACTTTGGACGTTGAAATGCCAAAGATGGACGGGGTGACCTTTTTAAAACATTTAATGCGCTTAAGACCTATGCCGGTTGTAATGATTTCATCTTTAACTGAAAAAGGTGCGGATATTACCCTGGAAGCGATGGAAGTAGGGGCTGTTGATTTTGTCGCTAAACCGAAGATCGATGTAAAAGAAGGTCTGGATGAATATCGGGACGAGATCATCAATAAAGTAAAGATGGCAGCCAAGGCAAAAGTCCGGACATATGATGTAGAACCGACTCGCAAAATGCAGGTCGATCCTAAATTAAATGCAGATGCCATTCTAAGTAAAAAAACGAACAAACATTTCAAGACGACAGATACTCTGATTGCGATAGGTGCATCTACCGGAGGTACTGAGGCTATCCGGGACGTGTTGTCTATGATGCCGCCAGACGCACCGGGCATTGTGATCAGCCAACATATTCCAGAGGCGTTTAGCGCACCTTTTGCTAAACGCATGAACACGGTTTCTACTATGACGGTCTATGAGGCTAAAGATGATCAACAAATATTACCCGGCCATGTATACATTGCTCCCGGAAATCGACATTTGGTTGTGGAACGCAATGGGGCTCAATATGTGTGTCGTTTGAATGACGGTCCGCCAGTTAACCGACATAAACCCAGCGTCGATGTGATGTTTCGTTCGGTCTCACAGAATGTTGGTCCCAACGCAATTGGAGTAATTTTAACCGGAATGGGGGATGACGGAGCGCGTGGTTTGCTGGAAATGAAAGAGGCTGGTGCGCCAACAATGGCTCAGGACGAGGCCTCTAGCGTGGTTTGGGGTATGCCCGGTGAGGCAGTCAAGATAGGGGCCGCTGATGAACAATTAGACCTGATGGCCATAACGCCAAAAATCTTGAGATTATCGAAATCATAGGACCGATTTTTGCATAGTAATACAAGACAAAAGGAAATCCCTATTTATGGCGAATAAAGCAAAAACATATGATCAGGCTGGTGGGGTCGATCTGAACGCACTTGTTGAGCAGCATGCCGAGCTGGTCAAAAAGATTGCCTATCATCTCTCCGCCAGATTACCAGCCTGTGTCCTGGTCGATGATCTAATCCAGGCCGGATTGATGGGCCTGATGGATGCTGCTTCACACTATGATCCCAGCCAGGGAGCCAGTTTTGAAACCTATGCATCGATTCGAATACGTGGCTCGATGCTGGATGAGTTACGCCGCAATGATTGGGCACCAAAATCAGTTCATCGCAAAGCCCGTGACATGATGGCGGCGGTGAACAAGATTGAGGCCCGTACGGGGCGTGATGCTAAGCCTGCTGACATTGCTGAGGCACTGGATATATCGTTAGAGGAATATCACCAGCTGGTTTTAGAGACCAATACCTGCAGGGTGTTTAATTTTGTTGAAGTTGAATATGAAGACCAGAGTTTCAGTGACGGGGTGACCGATGAATCTGTTCAGGGTCCACTCGGCGGGATTCAAAAAGCTGAGTTTAAACAATACCTGGTGGATGCGATAAAGACATTACCTGATCGAGAACAGCTTATTATCAGTTTATACTACGATGAAGAACTTAATTTAAAAGAAATTGGCAGCGTGCTGGGCGTCAGTGAGTCCCGTGTCAGCCAATTGATGAGTCAGGCCCATACCCGGATGCGATCGACACTTTCAGAATTTATTGAGCCAGAAGTGCAGGAATACGGCTAAATATTAGCCATTGCTACTGGCGAATCCAACATTAACGTTTATTCTTATTTATATAGTATCTTTTGACTGTCTCAGTTGCGTATCCATTTTGGATATGTGAACCACTCGGCAGTTACGCAGCCCAATGCAGCCTTAGACTTCCTGCCGAGCAGGGGGAATACCGTTGTCCTTGAAGGAGATAATGAATGAGTTTTAATGACATATTTTTGATTGTGCCGAATCCCTTTTTAGCAGGGTTGATCTGGGTTGTTGGTATTGTGGCAATTATGTACTTTGCTCGCTCGCCAGCTCATTTGGCTATTATTTCAGTGAGCCGAGTGATTCATAACGCCATGCGCCTGACGTCGCGAGCGGTGATGGGTGCTGAAGATCGACTTAATCAACGTAATCGTGAAGTGTTATTAGAACAGGGACGTGAAGCCGTTGAACGGATCATAGAACGCGAATTCGATCGAGTGGATGGGACCGTTCGCCGAGATTTATCGGAATATCCGGCCTTGCATCGCCAGTTGAGCGAAGAAATCACTATCATCGATGATGATTATAAAGAAAGTACCGAAGTGCCACCGGAACCCCCAGCCTGGGTTAAAGCCGTCGATGCGGTAGCAAAAATACCTGGTAAAGATCCGATGGTGGCGAGCATTCTGGAAGATATCCATATTTCGATGGTCAAGGCCAATACCCAGGCGATTGAGGCTTATCGCAAATCAAGTCATAAACGTCATGAACATTTAAAAACGATGATGCCACACTGGCGTAAAGTAAAGAGTGTGCTAGGGCAGGTTGATAAAAATGTCACCAGCTTACTGGCGCGTTCAACGACTATCGATCGTCATATGGAAGAATACGAAAATATTATTTCTAAGACCGATCGTGCGGTACGCAGTTTATCTTCTTCCTCGCTAACTCAATTTTTTATTTCACTACTTGTACTTGCCATAGCCATTGGTGGCGCTTTTATTAATTTTAATTTAATAGCTCGTCCGATGGCTGAGATGGTCGGTGGTACCAGTGAGATAATGGGTTTTGCGATAAATAATATTGCCGCAATGGTCATTATCCTGGTTGAATTGGCCATGGGTTTGTTTTTAATGGAAACATTACGGATCACCCGATTGTTTCCGGTGATAGGCGCATTAAATGATAAGGTGCGTTTGCGTCTGGTGTGGGTGTTTTTCTCTATCCTCCTATTCCTGGCGTTGGTCGAAGCTGGGTTGGCCTTTATGCGCGAAATGTTAATGGAAGATGATTCTAAAGTTGTGGCGGCGTTAACGGGTACGACTGAAGGAGGTTATGCCGATGCAACTAATAGTTATTTATGGATCACAACCGTTGCGCAAATGGGAATGGGTTTTGTCTTACCCTTTGCATTAATGTTTGTTGCAATTCCACTTGAGACTTTTGTGCATTCTATGCGTACGGTATTTGGTTTGATGGGTGTTGGAACATTAAGAGCAATAGCCTGGATCTTACGTTTGATCGGAAATGTCGTGCGTTTTTTCTCAAATTCACTGGTACAAATATATGATTTAATTATATTTGGACCGCTGTGGATTGAACGAATAATAAAATCGAAACACGCCAAAGACGATGCGGCTACTGATGCCTCATCAGTATTCTTAAAAAAGGGAGCAAGTAATGAGCTTTAGAAAATTCATACTTATTTTATTCGCATTTTTTTTGTTAAGTTGTTCAGAACAACCGACGGGCCCAAATAATCAGGGCGTTTACATGTTGGTCGATACCTCGGGTACTTACACTAAAGAGTTGTTGCAAGCTCAAAAAATTATTAATTTCACTTTATCAAAGCTCAACCCAGGCGATACTTTTGCGGTTGCCAGAGTAGATACTGGGAGCTTTAGTGAAAAAGATATTGTCTATAAGCAGTTTTTTGATGATCGTCCCAGTATGACGAATAAGCAAAAACGGAAATTTCGTGATGTTATCGACAAGTTTATTAAAACCGCCAAGCCGAGTTCTTATACCGACATAACCGGAGGAATTTTACAGGCCATTGAATATTTAAACGAGGCTGGTACCCGTAAGAAAACCATATTAATATTTTCTGATTTAAAAGAAGAACTGAAAAAAGGTTTTGTTCGCGATATACCGTTACAGCTGACAGGATATCAAGTGATTGCTGTGAATGTAACCAAGTTACGTTCAGATAATATAGACCCGCGTGAATACCTTGATCGTCTTGAAGCCTGGGAGCTTCGGGTGCAAACCGGAGAAGGCGAATGGAAAGTGATTAATGATCTTTCTCGTTTGGAACCGATTTTTAATTAAATTTACTGCTTATTTGATAATAAATACACAGTTACTCCCCTGGATTGGGGAATTCTTATAATAATATTTTGATTTTCGCCCGTTATACCTGTTTATAATTTTAAAATGGGTGTAATGGGTATGAGAGTCTGGAATATTTTTCCTTTCCGTTAATGTCAAGATTGACAATCACACTCAGAAAATAATAAATTCATAAAAGTTTCAAGTTTAACGGTTAACTTGCCGACATGAGTTAATAACAAATATCGATAATAGGTGCCGATGTCTCATTCTATTAAAAATGATCGATTGCGAGATCCGATGTGGTATTTCGAGCGAAACTACAGTGCGCTTATGGCGATGCTGGATGAGACGCGCTTATTGGAAATGGAACGCGTTCAATTTGAGTTAGGTTGCTATCCTGTTGAGCTCGAAATACTGGAAGACACGCGTTATACGATACTACTTAAAATATCCCAGAAATTTAGCGAGACAGATGTGTTGCTGGCCGATGTAGTTTTTACCATCCGGATTTATCAAGATGCTCGCCTGGCCGAAGTAATCAGTTATCAAGGTCAACACAGTATTCAGTATAAATACCCTTATCCAAATGAAGGTATGTTTGTGCCTGATGAAAAAAGACAATGTAACCTGCTTTTGTATGACTGGCTTAATGCGTGTACTCGGCTAAACTACAAAGAGACTTTAATTGAGAATTGCTGATCCCCCCGTGATATTACCTAATTTGCAGATGGAATCGCTATAGATGTTGGGCACTGAATTACCTGAGTTAAGAGATCGATGTGGGTTCCCTGTGTTTAATTTAGCGGCGTTCATTGTTTTATTTAGTTTATTTTATACCCCGTTTTCAATGGCAAGCGCACTTCAGGCCCTGGATGCCCAGGCAAAAGGTGATTTCAAAACAGCGGTCAATCTATGGCAACAGTTGGCGAACGATGGTGATGCGATCGCACAATACAATCTTGCCTTGTTATACCAGCAGGGCGATGGCGTCAATGCAGATAACAACATGTCAAACTACTGGTTAACCATGGCGGCTCGCCAGGGTATGGTCGAGGCCTACCAACGGTTAAATACCAATGGGGTGCAGGCGACCCAACAACCTTTGTCGGTTACCTCGTTAATATCCGGTCCCCAGGAATGGGTGGCTTCGCAAAATCCTAAGCATTACACGCTTCAACTTGCCAGCAGCACGAATAAAGAGCTCATTGAGAAATACTACTCACTCAATAATCTGAGCGGTAAAGCTGGATATTATAGTTCGATGCGTCAGGGTGAGCGCTGGTATGCACTGGTATACGGCTCCTATAACTCAGTACATTCGGCCAAATCGGCCATAGCGGATTTGCCCCAGGACCTTCGAAAATGGTCCCCATGGGTGCGTAATATCCGCTCAATCCATAAAATCATGATTACCGAGTAGCATTCCTTTCGAAGTTTAATAGTAATTAATAATCCGCTTTTCAGGCGGTATTTTTCTGTTTTCATCCAGTTGTTAACGGTTGCCATTTAGTAGTGTGAGCACTAAAATTTCGCTGCATAACACACATATCGTGTGTATTTATTGCCAATAACCATTATAATTATATGGCATTAGACGGGATAGATTTTGAGAATAAACTTCGCTTTAGAAGCATGGTGCGCGTTTTCTCCTAATTGGCTTCAACATAATGCAGTTGAATTACTGGACCGGGATACAGCGACGGACGTTAAATTTTTGCCGGCTATAAAACGGCGTCGACTGAGTTCATTGAGTCGATTGAGTTTACGTCTGGCCTATACGATTAGCCCGGAGTACCAGGGCAATTGTGTCTTTGGTTCTCAGCATGGCGAGCTGATGACAACTCAAGGTTTACTACAAAGCATTGTGGATGAGCAAGTGGTGTCACCGGCTGGGTTTAGTGCCTCAGTACATAATACGGCTGTAGGCTTGCACTCAATCAACAATCAAAATACCGCTGCCTGTACCTCAATCGCCGCGGGTCTGGACAGCATAGCGATGTGCTTCGTTGAAGCTTATGCGTTATTGCAACGAGAAGAGGTGAGTAAAGTACTGGTTGTTTTTGCCGACGATAAAGTGCCGAACGAATTGGCAGATTTTGTTGCGATTAACCAGCTACATGGATTTGCGGCAATGGTGAGGCTTGATAACGATAGTAACCGTACTTTTCTGAAACGTGTGCAGTTAGAACAAATAGAGAAAAAGGTTGAATTAATCGATAAAGATCCGATAGATCCTTTAATCGGTTGTTTACTAGAAGGACACCCGGTGTGCTCAACGATGGGTGAAATCAATAACTGGAAGTGGCAATTTAATGTTAAATAAACTTTTTTATGTCTGGCGATTGATCGCAACTGGCTGGTGTTTTATTACCTTTAGCGTCGGTGGTTTACTACTGGCACTCTTTGTCTTTCCCGTGATTAATCTTATTGACGTATTTTCACCAAATGCGCAACTAAAACATCATCGTGCCCAGGCCGTGATTCATTATTCATTTAAGTTTTTTCTCTGGCAAATGGTCATCCTGGGTATCATGCGTATGAATGTCGAGGGAATGGCCAAGCTGAACAACAATAATGCCAAACTAATACTTGCCAATCATCCGACCCTGGTGGACGTGGTCTTGTTGATATCACTCTTAAAGCGTACAAACTGTGTGGTTAAAAAGAGCTTATTTAAAGACCCATTTTTAAAGGGGGCCGTTAAAGCAGCAGGGTATATCAACAATGATGGCACTGAGGCGATTATCGATGAATGTGCAGAGGCCTTAAAGGCAGGTGATAATCTGGTCATTTTTCCGGAAGGAACTCGTTCCGTGCCTGGCAAAGCGTTGAGTTTTCAGCGCGGAGCCGCACATATTGCCACACGCAGCGGTGCAGAGGTCGTCCCAGTCACAATAACCTGCGATCCGCCTACATTAACCAAGGCGCATAAGTGGTATCATATCCCCAGTCGTCCCTTTTGTTTAACGGCGGAAGTCGGCGATCCACTCGATATCAGCGAAATAGTGATGAGTGATGAGCCAGCGACATTAACTTCGCGACGCTTAACTAGATATTTACGTGATTATTTTACCAAGAGGCTGGACCAGTTTGGAATCATTAGAGCTAGAGCTTAAAGCCCTGATTATCGAGGTGCTTGATTTAGAAGATATTACGACCGACGACATAAATTCTGAAGAGCCGTTATTTGTAGATGGTCTGGGTTTAGATTCGATAGATGCGCTAGAGCTTGGTGTGGCATTACAAAAGCGTTACGGTGTAAAAATTGAAGCTGAGGGGGAGCAGACACGAGAATTGTTTGCCTCAGTAAAAAATTTAGCAAAATTTGTTTCTGAAAATAAAAGTTAAATGGGATTGGTACGTTGTCAAAGCAGACGAAAGACGAAATATTCGAACAGATCAAAGATGTACTCGAAGAATTATTTGAGGTAGATAAAAGTGATGTTGAATTAAGCTCGCACCTTTATGATGATCTGGATTTAGACAGTATCGATGCTGTTGATTTAGTCATTAAACTAAAAGATATTACTGGGAAAATGGCCAAGCCAGAAGAGTTTAAAGCTGTTCGTACTGTTGGGGATGTTGTCGACATAATACATAATTTGTTAGAAGACTAAATGTATAACCTCGTTAAGGTTATTGTCGTTGTACTGTTATTTCTCTACCCTGTTTTTATCTACTTTGGTATAAATTATTTTTCTCCTGCCCAACTGGGTTTGTTTTTAATTGGGCTTTTTGCTGTACGTGTGGTGTTTAGCCGGAAGAATAATAAAACCGCAAGACTTCAGATTATTTTCACAGTTTTGATCGGTGGTACACTTGCTATACTCACCTGGGTTTCTAACTCGGTCGAATATCTAAAGTGGTATCCAGTCGGATTAAATATTGTTTTTTTCCTGGTGTTTGCTGCCTCATTAATTTCTCCTCCAAGTATTATTGAACAAATAGCGCGAAGTCATCGTAAAGATTTACCGGCTTCCGGTGTCATCTATACTCGCAACGTCACTATTATCTGGACAGTTTTTTTTGTAATTAATGCCTTAATTTCAAGTTGGACGGTTATTTATGGCTCGATGGAGCTGTGGACACTCTATAACGGTTTGATTTCCTATATCATAATGGGCACGATATTAGCGTTAGAAGTTTTGCTGCGAAAATTCTTTGTTGAGCCAGAAAAATGACGGTTGTTAAAGCTGAACTGTTTAATTTTGAACAATTATTAAATGATCATAACGATCGTATTATAAGTTTCAGTGCATGTGAAACCGTCAACTGGTTATCACTGCGTAAGCATGTGTTCATATTACGCAAAAAACTGCTAACTACGAAACATTCACAATGGATTCTGGCAACCGATTCTACCCTGTTTTTTTTTGTCGGTTTGCTCGCACTTATATCTGCAAAAAAAGAGATCCTGCTACCGCCAAATAATTTAATTGGAATGTTGTCTGAAACCATTCAGGGTGCACAGGCTGTCCTGACGGATTTAGATATTGAGATTGAATTACCCATTATCAATCTATCTGATTTAGCGGGCGATTCTGAACCTGACGATGTCCGTATTGACCCCGACGCACAATTTATTCAGATATGTACCTCTGGCTCGACGGGGGAGCCTAAGCAGATCCGTAAGTCATTGGCGACCTTAGAATCAGAGCTTTGTTGTTTAGAAAGACAATGGGGTGAGTTAGTTAACGATAAAGTGGTCATTAGTACCGTATCGCACCAACATATATATGGTTTGTTGTTCAGGGTGTTGTGGCCAGCGATGGCGAAGCGAACCTTCATGGCAGAAAATATCGAATATCCTGAACAAATTACGTCGATAGCAAAACAGCATGGCAAGATAGTTTTAATTTCAAGCCCGGCCTATTTAAAACGCATGGCTAGTGTCTTAAATAAAGAAATAATGCAAGAGTATGTTAAGGTCATCTATTCTTCTGGTGGGCCTTTGGAACTCGAAACGGCCGCCTTATATGGGCAGGAATTTCTGACGACGCCCATTGAGGTTCTTGGTAGTACGGAAACTGGCGGAATTGCATTTCGACAACAATCTGCTGTGAAAGAGGTATTGTGGCAAAAATTTGATGAAGTTCAGTTGAGACGCGAGCCGACAAATGGTGCATTGTCGATCAAATCGCCTTTTTGTTTCAGTGACGACTGGTATGAAATGGGGGATGCGGTCGAGCTGAAATCTGAGACAAACTTCAAATTATTGGGGCGTCTGGATCGCATCGTTAAATTAGAAGAAAAACGCATTTCATTGGACCGCATGGAAGCCGTTCTTGGACAACATGAGTTCATCGAACAGGCTAAAGTCACCGTATTGCCAGGACATCGTACCATCCTGGGCGTGGTTTGCAGACTCAGTGACGTGGGGCAACAGTTATTCGCCCAGCTCACACGCAGGGAATTTTCTGAGCGCCTGCGTGATTATTTAGCAGGCTATTTTGATCGCGTAACTTTACCCCGGAAGTGGCGTTATGTACCTGATTTTCCTTATAATAGCCAGGGTAAGCTGACTCAGGCAGAGTTAGCCAGGTTATTTGATGAGGAACAGCATGATTGAGAATCCGGAGATTCTTTCAAGTAGGGAAATAGAGGGTGGCTTGCTGTTGCAATTAAAAGTGCCAGCAGGACTTAGCTATTTTGCGGGACACTTTCCGGCACATCCGGTTTTGCCGGGAGTGGTTCAGTTACGCTGGATTGAAATTTTAGCAAAACAATTTAATCTCGCTGAGGGTGAATTTAAACGAGTCGAGAAACTTAAATTTATGCGCATCATGTCTAAAGACTACGAGGTTGAGCTTGAATTGAGTCGACCAAAGCCTGACACGGTTCAGTTTCAATATCGATCCGATCACGGTATTCATGCCTCTGGCAAGATGATTTTTCAATAACCCGTTATGCCAAGATTCTGTGCAGTCATTCCCAGTTACAACCATCATGCGGTGATTGCAGATACCGTCCGTGCATTACTTGAATATGTCGAAAAAGTTATCATTGTTGATGATGGTAGTCGTGACGAAACACGCTTAGCCCTTGAACATTTAGCGGAATTATATGGCGAAAAGTTATTTTTGTACCGTTTTGATGTGAATCAGGGTAAAGGTGTGGCCATGTTGAAGGCATTTCACCTGGCTTATGAACTCGAGTTTACCCATGCGTTGCAGGTCGATGCAGATGGTCAACACGATTTATCCAATACTCCCATCATGATTGAACATGCGCGAACGTTTCCTAATGCTCTGGTAACGGCCATCCCTGAGTATGATGAAACGGTAAATCGATTACGTTTTGTTATGCGTTATCTTACCCATGTTTGGGTCTGGATTGAGACACTGTCTTTTCAAATCAAAGATTCAATGTGCGGGTTTCGAGTCTATCCCCTCAAGCAAACCAATTATCTGATCAATAAAACCGGTATTGGTACGCATATGGATTTTGATACCGATATAATTGTGAAATTATACTGGCTTGGAGTAGAAGTGATTAATGTCCCAACCCGGGTTCGTTATAATCAGGATGGTAGTTCTAATTTTCGTATGTTCAAGGATAATGTCTTAATATCATTAATGCATACTAAACTGGTTATTGGTATGTTATTTCGATTTCCAAAATTATTATTGCGAAACATCAGACGTAACGATGACTACGAACATCACTGGTCAAGACAGACGGAGAAGGGCACTTATTGGGGCCTTAAAACATTATTTACGATATATAAGTGGTTTGGTCGCGGGTTTTTCACCCTGTTTTTACATCCGGTTATATTCTTTTTCTTTATTTTTAGCCCGGAAAAACGTCAGGCATCCCGGAAATATTTACATTTGATTTACCAGCAAATGGGCGTCCAGAAAACGATTCGTTGGTATCATCTTTATAAACATTTTGTTACCTTTGGCTATAGTGCGTTGGATAAATTAGCCGCATGGCTTGAAAAGGATATTAGCGTAAAAGAATTTCATGGTGCTCAGGAATACAGTGAGCTCGAACAAAAAGAACAAGGCGCTGTTTTTATTGGTTCGCATTTGGGGAATCTCGAATATTGTCGTGCCCTGGCCAAGAGTGAGACTAACAAAACAATAAATGCCGTCATGTTTACTGAACATGCCGAAAACTTCACTCGAACTTTGCGAGAAGTTAATCCTGATTTTGATGTTAATTTAGAACAAGTAAGCTCATTTGGTATCGATACCGCCATTCGTTTTCGTGAAAAAATTAGCAAGGGTGAGATTTTGGTGATTGTCGGAGACCGCACTTCACCGTTTGCTCATGATCGAAATATTTATACGAAATTTTTAGGTGAGCCAGCAGCCTTTCCGCAAGGTCCATTTGTGCTGGCGAGCCTTATGGAATGCCCCGTCTATTTGCTTTTTTGTATCGATGAAGGTGATGGCTATAAAATTTACCTGGAACCTTTTACGGATAATGCAAAATTACCACGCAACCAACGCGAGTCCGCGCTAAAAGAGTTAATACAAAACTATGCATTACGTCTGGAGTATTATTGCAAAAAGGCTCCGCTGCAATGGTTTAATTTTTTTGATTTTTGGGCGAAGGATAAATCCTCGTCACAAAGTACTGAGGAAGTAAAGGTAAATTAATATGAGCCAACAAACCGTCACATTTGGTGAAGGCGATCTAAGCATCGAAGATGTTCTGGCGCTTGCAAAACGCGAAAAGCTGGCTCAACTTTCATCGGACCCTGCATTTATCCATAAAATTGAATCAGGTTGGAAATTTTTAGAGAAATTATTGAAAGAAGATGGTGTAATCTATGGTGTTACAACTGGTTATGGTGATTCGTGTACGGTGACCGTACCCACCTCACTAGCTTACGATTTACCGGTTCACCTGACTCGCTTCCATGGATGTGGACT
Source organism: uncultured Ectothiorhodospiraceae bacterium (assembly GCA_947260005.1). Classification (GTDB taxonomy): domain Bacteria; phylum Pseudomonadota; class Gammaproteobacteria; order UBA6429; family Thiohalophilaceae; genus SZUA-24. The sequence continues at coordinate 161,299 of CAMYOL010000029.1, read as the reverse complement.
GGGGGAATATTTTGATGAAGAGCAGGGTTTCGGTATTGTTGCGACAAGAATAGCATCACTAGCTCGAGGTTATTCCGGCGTGCGCAAAGAACTGCTTGATCAACTAGTTTTGCTGCTCAATCATGGGATTGCGCCACATATTCCTCAGGAAGGTTCCGTTGGTGCTTCGGGCGACTTAACTCCCTTATCGTATGTGGCTGCGACTTTGATTGGTGAGCGAAACGTTATCTATAAAGGCGAGATATTAAGTGCAGAAGAAGTTTATAAAAGACTAGGTTTGTCTGCTATTAAGCTCATGCCGAAAGAAGGCCTGGCGATCATGAACGGGACGGCAGTGATGACTGCATTAGCCTGTTTCGCTTACTCTCGCGCAGAATATTTGACACGTTTAACTTCACGTATCACCTCATTGGTGTTGTTAGCCACGCAAGGGAATGGCGCGCACTTTGATGATTTGTTGTTTCAGGTCAAACCACATGAAGGTCAGCAACAAATCGCCAAATGGATTCAAAACGATATTAATTATCATGAGCACCCTCGTAATTCTGCAAGGCTTCAGGATCGATACTCCATCCGCTGTGCACCACATATAGTAGGCGTGCTTCGTGATGCGCTCGGTTGGATGCGTAGAGATATTGAAAATGAATTAAATAGTGCCAATGACAATCCAATTATTGATGGTGAAGGGGAGCATGTATTACATGGTGGTCATTTCTACGGTGGTCATATCGCTTTTGTAATGGACTCAATGAAAAACTGTATTGCAAATCTGGCTGATTTAATGGATCGTCAAATGGCCCTGTTAGTCGACCCGAAATTTAATCACGGCTTAACACGAAATCTATCAGGCGCATCTGGTGAACGGTTGAGCCTGAACCATGGCTTTAAAGCGGTACAGATTGGCGTATCGGCCTGGACGGCTGAGGCCCTGAAGCAAACCATGCCGGCGAGTGTGTTTTCCCGTTCCACTGAGAGTCACAACCAGGACAAAGTTAGTATGGGGACTATTGCGGCACGTGATTGCCTGAGAATTTTACAGCTTACTGAACAAGTTGCCTCAGCAACGTTATTAGCCTCTGTACAGGGTATTAAAATACGCATAAAAAATGGAGAAGTGAAAGAAAATACGCTGACTGATCAGATTAGAGAAACGATACGATTTGTACATAAGGATTTTGCCTTTTTATTAGAAGATCGGCCATTAGAAAAAGAATTACGATATTTTACTGATCAAATTCAGCAGCAAACATTAGATCTATATAAATAGTATATGAAAAGTATCGTATCTGAAATAACGACTATCAAGATTCCTTTTTATGATTGTGATCCAATGGCGATCTGTTGGCATGGGCACTACGTAAAGTATTTTGAATTAGCTCGATGTAATTTATTTGACAAAATCGATTACAACTACCGGACTATGCGTGATTCAGGTTATAGCTGGCCTATTATCGATTTAGAAATACGATACATAAAGCCTATGTATTTCGAACAAAATATTGATGTTGAAGCAGGTATCGTTGAATACGAAAATTATTTACGAATAAAATACGAAATTCGCGATCAGCAAAGCGGGCAAAGGCTCACCAAAGGAGCGAGCAAGCAAGTCGCGGTAACCATAGTCGATTCTGAGATGCAAATAGTTTCGCCGAGTATATTACGGGAAAAATTGGCCGCTTATTTATGATTAAATTTATTTTAACTTCCTGCCTGCTGTTTTTGATAGGTATTTCAACAGTATCAGCAGATGATAATCAGATAAAGTTATTCTTAGCCGAACCGTTCTTAAAAGCCGAGTTTACCAAAATTCGTAAACTTAAAATATTAAGTCGCCCATTCACGACTAGTGGGAAAGTGCTTTTTTTACCTGAAAAGGGACTTGTTTGGGAAACACTTAAACCAATACGAGATGTGTTATTTATAGGTTATGATGGGGTAGGTCAGTTAGATAAAGAGACCAGTAAATTAGTAAAAATAGATAACCCCATTGTAAAGTCCGTATCGATGGTGTTTGTTACCATCATTAGTTTAGATTTAGATAAAATTAAACAGGTTTTTGATATTAATATGGCTGAATCTAATCATGGTAAGCAAAAATATATTTTGTTACCGAAAGATGAAACCATAAAAAAAGCGATAAGACAGATTGAAATTTCTGGTAAAAAGCGTGTCGAATTGATAAATATTATAGAAAATGGTGGTGATAGTACCTTGGTTAAATTTAAGAACGAAAAGTTCAGGCAGGATGCCTTTAATAGAGACGAACTTAAGTTATTAGAGATGATGTAAAACAATGCGTCAACTTATCTGGGCAGGGGTGATTTTATTACTAGGCATATTACTGTATTCTTCCCTGACTGAAAACTCGATTAAAACCAACTTGTTTGCGCTATTGCCCGATGAGCAAAATAAAAACATCCCACAGCAGGCGGTCGATGCTTATTCGGAGAAATTAAGTCGGAAAGTTATATACCTGTTTACGGCAAACAATGACCAGTCGGCTATTCACCTGGCTGAACTTAATATTCCCAAATTAGAAAAGAGCCAATTATATTCAGATATCAAGGCAAAAGTTACGGATCAAGAGCTGGCAGCCTATAACCAAAGTTTTGAATCTTATCAATTTTCACTGTTGTCAGCCAAAGATCGGGCAGGACTAATAAAACAGCCATCTAGTTGGTTGATAACTAAATTAACCAAACTATTAATCTCGCCGGTATCAGGATTGGATTCGAACTCGCTAAGCAATGATCCTTTCTTATTATATAGAGATTATCTGACTGAATTGCCAAGGGGGAACCCTAAAGCTCAACTGGTTAATGGCTATACTCTGTTTCATGAAAATAATCAGTCACATGTATTGGTGTTGACTGAATTAGCTAATGGTGCCTTTATTCAAAATATCCAGGATCAATTCAGTCAATTGCAGTCAGAGTTAAATACTGGAGGATTGGAACAACAAACAATTAAAGTGTTTGGTGTGATTCGATATGCGCTGCAAAACCGGGAGTTAGCTGAAAAGGAAATGTTGGCGATTGGATTAGGGTCCTTGATTGGCATTATGCTTATCTTTTATCTGGTGTTTCGTCGTTTATTATTCCTGCCGATAATTTTATTACCAATTGCAATTGGCGGTTTATCGGCCTTTTCAGTAAGCCTGTTTATCTTTGGCGAATTGCATTTAATCAGTCTGGTATTTGGCGTAAGTTTAATTGGTGTCTCGATTGATTATGCCTTGCATTACTGTTGCAGTCATTCGAACTTATCAAACTCGAATGACAATATACAGGCCTTAACCGAAGTGCGATCCGCGTTGAGTCTGGGATTGGTTACGTCATCTATAGGTTACTTAACATTATCAATCGCTGATTTTCCAGCATTGCGGCAAATGGCCGCATTAGCGATTGCAGGGTTGGCGGGCGCATATTTTACCGTGCTGTTTTGGTTGCCTACACTTATAAAAAAACCATTAAAAGTACAACCAGTATTTATTTCATTGGTTAGTGTCTGGATAAACTGGCTTAGGGACAAAAAACCTGTGTCGATATGGTTTGTTGTATTACTTGTTGTCGTGCTTTATGGGTTGAATTATTTTAGCAAAAACAATCAAGATAACGTAAAGATCCTACGTGCAAATCTGGTTGAATTAGAAATTATCGACAAATACGTACAAAAGGTCATTGGCGAATTTCCTAATAGCCAGTTTTTTGTGGTATCAGGGAAATCGAAACACGAAACCATAAAAAATGAACGAGAACTAGTAAAACAAATACGGCAAATAGATTCAGGCGCTGGACGTGTTTATGCGTTAAGCGATTGGTTCCCTGACTATCAACAACAGGAGCAAAACTATAATCTTCTTCAACAGAACATCAGTCAGAACAAAACGCTCGGTACAGATTTAGCCAAAGCGGGGTTACCAGAGGGGTTGTTAGATAAGTATCGAGAGAAACTAAGCGGCTCAAATTTTACACCAATGAATCTTGATGTTTTTTTAAATTCACCACTAGGTAAGATACATAAGCATTTGTGGCTTGGTGAGGTGGAGGGACAGTTTTATTCCATTGTCAGTCTGTATGGTTATAAAGATTTACAAATCTTAAACAGTATTGCTGATGAATTATCGGTCAGCCTGATCGATCGCTCCGCTTCTATCTCGAATTTATTAGCAAAATATCGAGTGACTATAGAAAGAATGTTTCCATTAGTGTTGCTCGCTATTTTTATAATATTAAGCTTTCGGTTTGGTTTACACGATTCCTTTCGGGTGGTGAGCGCACCTTTGTTAGCTGCGATGTTAAGCTTTTTATGCCTGAATATTATTGTCGGAAGTTATAATCTGTTTAGTATCTTTGGCCTGATTATTACTATCGCGATATCGATTGATTATGCGATCTTTATTCGTGAATCAAAGGGATATAGCAAGGGAACCTATCTCGCCATTAGTTTGGCAAGTATAACCACGATATTAGCGCTGGGCCTGTTATCATTGAGTTTTACGCCAGCGCTGAGTGCATTTGGTTTGTCATTATTGCTCGGGGTGCTATTTTCGTTAGTATTAACCCCTATTATTGTACGACCTAAGACATCATGATTAGAACCTGGAATAAATACATTACACTCGTTATTTCATCCGCCCAGGGTATAAATTGGCTTGCTAACAATACAAAGCATCATTCACGTCATTCCCGCGGAGGCGGGAATCCATATAAAATTAAGTTTCGTGTTGATAGTTTCAGACTGGATTCCCGCCTCCGCGGGAATGACGGCTTAACCTATGAATTATGTAGACATATCCAATGTTGGAAATGTGTCCCGTGAGAGTAACGGCGTAATATATGATGTATATTAAAAATCCAAAGATTATTATTCTGGTTAGTCTGCTAAGCCTTCTTAATTTGACTTCGTGTGCCGGTATTCAAGGATACTCAAATTGTGATGTTCATGCTGCAAGTCAGTTACCATCACTTCATCCATCAGAATTCGGGGTAACTTTATTAAGCACTCAGAAAATTGTGATCAGAACGAAAAAAGAAAAATTTGAGTTTGTTTCCTTGCTGGAGATACACCCTAATAAACTAAGTCTGGCAGCATTGACCCCGGTGGGACAAAAACTTTTTCAATTACAATATCAAAAACAACAATTGGATTATAGTGGACGTGGTGTCCCGGCTGGTTTTGAACCAGCCTATTTATTAACGGACATCAGCCTGATTTACGGAACGGACGAATCACTCAGGCAGTGTTTTACCCAGGCCAGGATTCCTTTTATGCTATCTCGTGATAAGGATACTACTCGTTTACTTCGTATCGGTGGAACGGATGAAATTTCTATACACTATTCAGATACGAAAGTGTGGGATAGCAATATTTCTTACACTAATCATACACGCGATTATTCAATCGAAATAAAATCGCTCGGGGTAGAGCGCTTATGACGCACGCAAAACTATATTTAAATGCCTGTGGCATGGTGAATGCGCTGGGCGGTGATAAACCAACCATATTAAAGCACCTAAGTGAAGGTGATACTGCCGGAGTTTTACCCTGGGACATCAAAATTCAGGACAAAACCGTTTACGTCGGTCAGGTGCACACAAGATTACCAGGCGTGCCTGAACAATTTAAACAGTTTGCATGCCGTAATAATCAGCTAATGTTGGCCGCACTTGAACAAATCAAAACCGACATCGATGAATTAAAATCGACTTACCCACTCGATCGTATTGCGGTCGTATTAGGTACCAGTACCTCTGGTATACTGGAAGGCGAGAATGCACTCCAAGCAAAAACTGACAAAGGGTTTTATCCTGAGAGCTTTAATTATCGCCAACAAGAAATCGGTACCCCGGCTATTTTTTTACGAGAGTATCTTGGCTTAACAGGATTGGCTTATACAGTTTCAACGGCCTGTTCTTCAAGTGCAAAAGTCTTTGCCTGTGCCAGCCGTTTGATTAATAGCGATCTATGTGATGTCGCTATCATTGGCGGTGTAGACTCATTATGCCGATTAACCGTGAACGGTTTTTCCTCACTTGAGTCGGTGTCGGCTGGACGATGTAATCCAATGAGTGTAAACCGAGACGGCATCAATATCGGTGAAGCTGCAACACTATTTATATTAAGTCGTAATGAGTCGAATATTGAATTACTGGGGGTTGGTGAATCTTCCGATGCTCATCACATGTCCGCCCCCCATCCCGAAGGCAAAGGCGCGATGGCTGCAATGCGTATGGCACTAGATGAGGCCGATCTGCAAGCTAGTGACATCAGCTATATCAATCTGCATGGCACGGCGACGCCTCTTAATGATTCGATGGAAAGCCTTGCCATTGAACAGGTATTCGGTACTGAGACCCCGGTCAGCTCAACCAAACCGCTGGTAGGCCATACTCTTGGTGCCGCCGGAGCCACCGAAGTAGGGTTTTGTTGGTTACTATTAAATGAGTCTGAGGGCGCGGTATTTCTACCACCTCATCGCTGGGATGGTCAAGCGGATGAAAAATTACCGGCCATTAACCTGTTAAAAGAGGGGGTTCAAGTTGAAATTTCTGCCGGTACCGCCTTTTTGAGTAACTCCTTCGCTTTCGGAGGCAACAACGCTTCGGTTATAATCGCCAGGCGCAAATGAAGACAGATTATACAAAAATAGACGTCGAAAACCTGTTACCCCATAGCGGCGACATGGTGCTAATCGATAAAATGCTCGAGTACGGCGATGATTATGGTGTGTCTGGCGTGAAAGTTCGTACCGACTCGAAATTTTATGATCAGGACATCAATGGTATTCACAGTGAGATTGGTCTGGAATGGATGGCGCAGACCATTGCAGCGATTGCCGGGATAACTGCGCTGCAAAATAACAAACCGGTTCAGGTTGGTTTTTTATTAGGCTCTCGCAAATATGAGCCGACGACCAGTGTGTTCAAACTCGATGAAGAGTTCGTGATTCAGGTCCAGCAGTTATATCGAGAAGAAAATGGTTTGGGTGCCTTTGACTGCAGTATACGCCAGGGTAATAAGTTGATTGCAGAATCTAAATTAAATGTGTATGCACCTGATAATGTAGAGAAATTTTTAAAAGGGGAAGGGGTATGAGTCGGCGTGTGTTAGTGACCGGTTCAAGTCGTGGAATTGGTAAGGCCATCGCTCTCGAATTGGCCAAAGCAGAATTTTCAATAACGGTTCATTACCGTTCGGGTAAAGAAGAAGCCGAAGCCGTTGTGGATGAGATCTTGTCAGCGGGTGGGCAGGCCGATTTAATTGGTTTTGATATTAGCGAGCGGCAACAAACTCGCGACGCCCTCGAATCGATCATGGAACAACACGGTGCGTATTATGGTGTGGTGAGTAATGCCGGTATTACTCGCGATGGTGCTTTTCCTGCGCTAACTGAAGACGATTGGGATCAAGTGATCCATACGAATCTGGACGGTTTTTTTAATGTTGTGCAACCATTGATCATGCCTATGGTACGTGCGAAACAGGGTGGACGTATTCTCGCCATGTCATCTGTGTCGGGCGTCATGGGTAATCGAGGCCAAACTAACTATGCTGCGTCAAAGGCTGGTTTAATCGGCGCGGTAAAATCCCTGGCCCTGGAGTTAGCCAAACGAAAAATTACCGTTAATTGTATCGCGCCGGGTTTAATTGAAACGGATATGATTGATGAAGATATTTTGAAAGAAGCAATGAAGTTTATTCCTGCGCAACGTATGGGTAAACCCGAAGAGATTGCGGGCCTGGCCCGTTATTTATGTTCTGATAATGCGGCTTATATTACTCGCCAGGTTATCTCAGTTAATGGTGGTATGGCATGAGTCGAAGAGTGGTTGTTACCGCTATGTCAGGCATTACCGCGCATGGCACAGAATGGGATGAGATTAAAGCAAAATTGCAAGCCGGTAAAAATGCCGTCGTGTATATGCAGGACTGGGATCGCTTTCCCGATTTACAAACTAAATTAGCTGCGCCCATTCTCGATTTCGAACAGCCCGAGCATTACACGCGCAAACAGGTTCGTAGCATGGGCCGTGTGGCCTTAATGTCGACGCGGGCAACGGAATTGGCACTCGAACAAGCCGGTTTATTAAATGATCCTGAAATAAAATCAGGCAATACCGGCATCGCCTATGGTTCATCGTCCGGAAGTACCGATGCGTTTAAAGATTTTGGTGCGATGTTGATCAAAGGTGCTGCCTCTTTCATGAAGTCGACTTCATACATAAGAATGATGAGTCATACCGCCCCTGTCAATATGGGCGTTTTTTTTGGCGTGACCGGAAGATTAATACCGACCAGTACCGCTTGTACCTCAGGCAGCCAGGGGATTGGTTATGCCTATGAAACAATTAAATACGGTTTGCAGGATATGATGCTGGCCGGTGGCGCTGAAGAATTATGCCCAACCCAGGCAGCTGTGTTTGATACCTTGTTTGCCACCTCTACGAAAAATGATACTCCTGAATTAAGTCCGCGCCCATATGATAAAAATCGTGATGGCCTGGTCATCGGTGAAGGTGCGTGTACGTTTGTACTAGAAGAACTCGAGCATGCCAAAGCCCGTGGCGCTAAAATCTATGCTGAAGTAATCGGCTTTGGTACCAATACCGATGGCGCCCACGTCACGCAACCAAAATCCGAAACCATGGGTATTGCGATGCAACTTGCTCTCGATGATGCCAAATTACCTGCCAGTGAGATTGGTTATGTCAGTGGACATGGCACCGCGACTGATCGTGGGGATGTTGCGGAATCACAAGCCACCGAGAGGGTAATGGGCAATCAGATACCATTGAGTTCATTAAAAAGTTATTACGGACATACCCTGGGTGCCTGCGGAGCAACAGAGGCCTGGTTGTCGGTTGAGATGATGAATTGTGACTGGTATGCGCCGACGATCAATTTAACCGAAGTCGATCCCGAATGCGGCCAGCTCGATTACATTACCGGTTCCGGACGAGAAATGAATAATGAATATATCATGAGTAACAACTTTGCCTTTGGAGGCATTAACACCTCTTTAATTTTTAAGCGTTGGTCTTAATAGATAAAAAATAGGGGTCAGAGACGTATTTTTTTATTTAGATTTTTTGACTAAAAATACGTCTCTGACCCCAATTAATTTTTCGTCTCTGACCCCTATTTTTTTTACATCTTAGAAATGTTTTTCTTGATGGTCTTGTACAATTTCTTTACCCAGGAGTTGTAGGTTTTATGTATGTTCGTACCATCGTACTGAAGATTACTGCTGTCTTTATAGGTGATGTTAAAGCTTTCGGTGGTGTAGTTGATTTCAACTTTCGCCATATGCCCACCGCTATAACGGGTCGCAAAGACCTGACTTTTGCTGACTTCACGCATCTGCCAGCCTGTGCTTGTACCAGCCAATATGATGGCGCGACGTATATTTTCCTGATTCTTTTTCCCCGCGGATGCCTTGATGGGGGAATTATTATAATTCTGAATGGGAGAGCCACTACCACAGCCCATAAATACAACGATACTGGCAATTAAAATTAGGGGGGAATAATTTTTAAACAACATTAGGATCTCCTTATAAATAATCTGCTTTTGTTGTTATCGATTGATGGCGACTAGCGCTAACGACAGAACTATATACTAATATAATGTCTTATAGCATGATGTCGGCCAAAATCACTTGGAATTTAGTTATGAAACGTTACCTGGTTCTACTTATTAGCCCTTTTCTTTTCAGTTGTGGGCTCTATCCGCACGCTCCGATGCAGATCAGTGAGTTTCCAGCCGATAAGCAGCCAGCCAAACACCTGATTATATTGCTAAGCGGGCGGGGCGCCAGCGACACCTATTTTCAGGATAATGAGTGGGTCAAGATTGCCCGCGAGTATGGTTCCGATGTCGATTTTATCGCCCCCTTTGCCCACTTTGGCTATTACATGAGTCAAAGCCTGTTACCACGTCTAAATGAAGATGTGATCATCCCGGCTAAAAAACGCGGCTACCAGACCATCTCTATTGCCGGTATTTCAATGGGTGGCCTGGGCTCAATTTTATACAGCAATAAATTTCCCACCGATATCGATCGTATTTACCTGGTCTCACCTTTTCTCGGCAAAGATGAAGTGCATGAACAAATTCGAAAAGCGGGTGGCTTAGAACAATGGCAACTTAACAAAGAAGATAAGGATGACTGGAATTATTTCATCTGGCAACGTTTAAAAATCATCACTCAAGACTCTGAATTAAAGAAAAAAATATTCCTGGGTTATGGCGAGCAGGACCGACTCAATGGCCATGAACTGCTGGCGAAGGCCTTGCCACAACAACAAGTGATCACCTTGCCGGGCGGACACAAAGACGTCATCTTTGCTGAAATATGGAAACTCATGAATAAGCAGGGGTTCTTATAAGTTGGCGGCTGAATAATTGGAATCGGAACAGGGACCGATCAGCAAGTTCGATCCCTGTATATTTCCGATTAATAATCAGTGATGGCGACGATGGTGTTTACCTTTAAATGCCTTAGCCAAAACATGCATGTCAAACTTCACGCGTTGTTCCGCGGTTAATATTTTTCGAACCCCGATTTTGTGTGCAGCTTTTAGGCGCATTTTTTCACTTTTAAGTTTTAGGATACTTTCAATCTTTTTATCAATGTCGCTTTGTGATGGCGAGTCGCTTGTCATCAACAAAGCCAGCTCAACCTTGGCCACTTTAAGTTTGGCCTTGATGGGATACTTTTTCTTTTTATAGTCCAGCTTAAGTTGGTCAAGTTTCGTGCGTTGTTCATCACTTAAGGTAGCTTTCCAATGGCTGCCATCGTGATGCTGGCCATATCCGCCTCCATGATGCCCAGCTTGTTTTGCCATCGCCTGTGAAGTGAAACCGACACCTGTCGTCATTAATGCGCTAGTTAATATGGTTATCATTAGGTATTTCATATGAATTTCCTCCTGGTTTTGCTTAGAGAATAGCTTGAACATTTGAAAACAAAACGGTCAATTGGTTCAAATGTGTTGTCATGTGACCGTATTAATAGTGGTAGACATTAGACATTTTTCCTATCGGCCGTGTGTAAATATCAACCAGTTGGGTTTATTCCCCATAGAGTATTAATTATGTTTGTACGTCGGTGTATTTTTAAATAAGGTAGTGAGAAACAAATAATAATAATGTCATTCAAAGTAAACTCATTAGAAATATGGATCAAAATATTAAAATTCCATCTAATACTCAGATAGGCCTAAATATTTAACTATTAAAGAATAAACTAAAGCATATATAGTCGCTCTGGACATTGATCCAGATAAAATAAAGGCTAAATTGTTGGAGCTTTTACGTGAAAACATGGACTAACAATACAGACCATTAGATGACTTAAAAGATGTAAACTATTAAGTTAATATTTTATACTTTACCGTGTGATATCCACCGTATTTACGTGAGAAATACTCATACATGACTGACTCTGGTAACAAGGCTGATGACATATCAAATAAAGGTGGCGAACCATCATTGCAGACTGATCAGATTCTTAAGCTCGCCAGTTACCGAATGCCGTTTGGTAAATACAAAGGCTCGTTGTTGATTGATTTACCCGAACCATATGTAGTCTGGTTTTCAAAACAGGGCTTTCCAAAAGGTGAGCTTGGCGTAATGTTAGGCATACTTTACGAAATAAAACTCAATGGACTTGAATATTTATTTAAGCCTTTTCGTAATGATTCAGTCTGAATCTATTACTTTAGGTTTAATTAATTTAATATATCAAAAATGAATACGATTGAAGAAAGGCTCAAAAAGGCTAAAAGCTTACTCGAAGCCGGCAATAACGCCGAAGGCCGAATCGTATTGCTTGAGCTGCTCAAAGATGAACCTGAAAACACCACGGCCTTATTGATCTTAGGTGGAGTTTATTTTTCTGAGGAAAAATATGCCGAGGCTGAGATGATTTACGAACGCCTGATTCTGGCCGAACCGGGATCGGGCCTGCTTTCAACCGCGTTGTTTAATTCACTGTGGCAGCAGGGGCGACATGAAGAAGCGGCTGAAGAGATCCGCCGTTTTATATCAGTAGCGGATAAGGTTCAGGAACGTGCGACTCTGGAGAAATATGCAGAAGTTATTAAACACTTGGGCGGAAAGGAATGATAGCTCTATAAAAAGACGACAGAAGAGCCGATCAAGCGATACAATTAAGATCTACACTAAATGGTCGAATTAATGTCCTCTATTTTTTCAACGATTATCTGGCTTTGCGTTTATCTGGCACTGGTATTGACACCGCTATTTGTTCTGTTGACAAGACCGGTACCTGCGGGATCAGGCTTCTGGTGGGATTTCTCGATGGCGCTGGGCTTTACCGCGATGGCCATGATGGGGGTATAGTTTATTCTTACTGCGCGGTTTCGGCATGCGGCGGCGCCGTTTGGTATCGACATTATTTATTTTTTTCATCGTTATCTGGCTATATAGGCCATTACACTTGTTTTTCTCCATTACCTGATCATACGCATCTATTATGTCGATACATTGGGCGAGCTTAATCCCCTGCAAGCCCCCTGGTATATGACGGTGGGGCGCATTTCGTCTGGGTTATTTATATTACTCGTGATTAGCTCTTTGTGGCGCAAACGTTTTCGAATTCATTATGATGAATGGAGTTTACTGCATATAGGTGTGGCCATTGCCGATTTTTTATTGGCGGTGGGGCATATCGAGGGTGTGGGGTTTTATATCAACGCGCCTGTCAAGCATGCAATATGGACGGGATTTATATTGTTCTGGCTTTTGTTGGTGGTTTATATGCGCCTGATCAAACCATGGCGAATGCGGGGCAAACCTTATCGGGTTGAAGAAGTAAGACATGCATGTTGCAACTCCTGGACGCTGACACTTCACATTAAGGAACATCCTTTTTCAATTTCATCCAGTTCAGCTAAACGAGGCAGTGTTGAATTTACGGTCAAAGAGTTGGGTGATTTCACCCGCACGATAAATCAAACCCAGGTCGGGGAGGTGGCCTACCTGGATGGGCTCTATGGTGTGTTCACAGTCGATCGTTATCCCGATGCAACGGGTTTTGTTTTCATCGCTGGCGGTATCGGGGTCGCACCGATTATCAGTATGTTGCGTACCCTGGCAGACCGAGAAGAACAAAGGCCTTTGTTATTCATCTATGGTAATAAAAGCCAGGACGACATGTTGTTTAAAGAGGAGTTAGAAACTTTGCAAACGCGCCTGCATTTGCAAGTCGTGCACGTATTGAGCAACCCATCTCCAGGTTGGTCAGGTGAGTCGGGTTGGATCACTATGGCGCTATTACAGAATGTGCTTGCCAACAAGGCACCAGGCTTTGAGTATTTCCTGTGCGGGCCCAAACCCATGAGCAATGCGGTGCAAAAGAGCTTGCATGATCTGCAGGTGCCATTGCGGCATATTCATTTTGAACTGTTCGACATGGTTTAGGGAAAAGAGTCATGCGTGAGATATGGGCCAGACGAATCGTAATTTTCACCGGATTGATTGTTTTAATATTGGCGATTGTTTTTGCCCGCATTCAGAACCCAACCGAGCCAGACGGTACCAGGCAACAATTAACTGTCGATACGAGTGAAAAACTTTCGCTTGATCCTGAACTAGTCCAACAAGGTCGTTTGATTTACCAGCAACAGAATTGTGTATATTGTCACTCGATTACCGGGCGGGGTAATCCACGTAACCCCCTTGATGGTGTGGGAACAAAACACTCTGCGCAAGCATTAGGTAACTGGATAGTAGGTGCAGATGCATTACCGGGCGTGTTACCCGAAAGTGTGAAAAAAATAAAACTAAATTACCGAAATTTAAATGACGATGATCTTGCCGTATTGATTATTTATATGCAGAGTTTGCGTTGATTGAAAAAAATGCATGCTGTTCTAAAATACCAATATTGAGATTATTTAACCAAATGGCTGTTATTGTGATAACGAGGTGCCCGAAATGAAACTTTATCTCGTACAGCATGGTGAAGCCTGTGCCAAAGAAGTTGATCCTGAACGGCCTCTAACGGATCAAGGCCAGCGTGATGTCGAACGGGTGGCCGGTTTTCTTAAACAGACCGACATCACAGTCCATAGAATATTACACAGTGGTAAGATGCGTGCTCAGCAGACGGCTGAATGTCTGGCACAGGCCATTGCCTCAAAAATAGAATTGGAGATCAACGGCCTGATTAACCCGAATGACAATCCCAGAGCTTTTGACTGGCAGAGTGAATGTTCGAATCGCGATACCTTGATTGTTAGTCATCTACCGTTTTTGTCGAAATTGATTTCGCATCTGGTTGTAGAGGATGAAAACGAAGTTATTATCGCCTATACACCTGGGAGTGTAGTTTGTCTGGAACTTATTGAAGATGCGTATTGGCAGATTAACTGGATGATCAGGCCGGAGATGCTCGGGTAACAGGAATATTCGTTCGTGGCTTGTGTCGTTACATTCAGCTAAGGTTAAGGTTGGGCTTTTATTATTTCGCTTAACTAATAGGCAAAAAGGAATTTACTATGATTAGCGTTTGTAAAAAGAGTTTCACTATTCTACTTGTCCTGGTATCGCCATTCGCGATAGGTGATGAAACGGTTCCCCACAACCCATTCTCCTGGGATATAAGTTATACGACCGTGTTTTCTGAACATGAAGTCCCCCAAAACGACACGATGCTAAAGTACTTTAATGATGCGTTTCACCGCAAAGGTCAATCTCGAAAAATGCATCTTCCCAATGCTATGTTTGCTGATATTGATATGGCCGCAATAAAGACTGCGATTTTGATCGATTATCAGGTTTTTTGGTACATGGGACATCGTTCGAGTACTTTATATTTAAGTGATGGTCAAACTGTAACGGCAAGAACTTACGATTCAAAAAGTAATAAGGTGAAGCACTATAAGGTCCATCCCGCTTCTTATGAGAAGTTTTCCGAATCGATAATGAATCGTAACCAATCTATCCCTTTAGGCAGTTATAAGTTTAAAATACCAAAAGGCTATTCATTTTCTGGCTATACCGGAGTCGTGAGTCGTTATTCTATAGATGGGGCCGCGCAGCAGCTGATGACGGTAGAAGACCTTTTAAATAAGAAAATGGAACCGGGTGAACTTGGTAAATTAGTTACGAGTATGCAACGTAAAATGAAACCTGTTTATAAGGATAATTAAATCGATAGTTAATAGGGGTGTTAAATCGGTCGTCTGCGTTAAGTTGGTTCTGATACTGTTATTATCGATATCGTTAAGCGAATTCATCGTCATTTTTTACCAAATATGATGTTAAACTGCTTAAGTTATGCAAAATAATGATCACATTTTGGGCGGTGTTGCTCTGACGGATTTTTTACAGGAATACTGGCAACAGAAACCCTTGTTGATTCGTAATGCGATTGACAGCTTTTCTTGTCCTATTAGCGCCAATGAAATGGCCGGACTGGCCTGTGAACCGGGTGTTGAATCCCGGATTATTTTAGAACGTGATGGTAAACACCCATGGCAATGCTTGCATGGTCCATTTGAAGAGGCTTTTTTTACTCAATTACCCGACTCTCACTGGACCCTGTTATTACAATCCTGCAATCTTCATATTCCTGCTTTTGCACAATTATTAGAACAGTTTCGGTTTATTCCTAATTGGCGAGTGGATGATGTTATGGTTAGTTACGCAGCACCCGGTGGATCGGTCGGACCGCATACGGATAATTATGATGTGTTTTTACTTCAAGCAGAAGGTAAACGAAAATGGAAAATTTCGACACAGCCAGTTGATGATACTGATTTTGTTCCCAATCTTGATCTTAAGATCTTAAAATCGTTTAGTGCTGAACAAAGCTGGGAGCTTGAAGCGGGCGATATGTTGTATCTTCCGCCCGGTGTGGCTCATCATGGTGTTGCAGAGGAAAATAATAAGGACGATGACTGCATCACGATATCCATCGGTTTCCGTGCACCCAATTTAAAAGAGCTCAGCACGGCGTTGCTGGATGAGGTTTTGTTAGATCCAACAGAGATTATAAACTCAAAATTCTATCAGGATCCCCATTTGCCTTTACAGGATAATCCGGGAGAAATCAGCCCCCAGGCATTAGAACAAATTAATAGCATGTTACAGCAGGAACTCAATCACCGAATTCAGGACAGTGACTGGTTTGGAAAATACATTACCAGCTCAACTGCTATGTCGGGCACACAAGAGGCTTTGCTGGTAGATGTAGTTCCATTTAACATAACTAACCAGCAGTGCTTTCAAAGAATAGCCGATGGACAGCAACTGGTTAGAAATGAAGCCTCGAAACTGGCATTCTTCCTGGCGGATGGTAATGAAAAAGATGAAAAGCAAACGATTCATTTTTTTAGTAACGGGCAGGTTGAATATTATTCGCTGGACCTGCTTACCATTGTCAGTCTTGTCTGTAATCATCGTTATCCGCCGTTGGGTCAATTAACCGATGCACTAAATAATAAAGAGGCTTTATTATTTTTAACAAATGTGATCAATCAAGGATATTTGTATTTTGAGCGGGATGTAGAAGACAATGGAGATTGATATCATTGAGGCCGAGTGGCCGCGTGACCAGAATGCGTTGGGCATGATTCGTCAAGAGGTGTTTATTGAAGAACAACATGTACCTGAAGCATTGGAATGGGACGGCCTCGATTCAGAATGCCGCCATGTCCTGGCACGGGATCTATCGACTGATCTCCCCATCGGTACCGGGCGACTTGTCGCCGATGGACAAATTGGTCGAATGGCCATTTGTAAGGACTACCGGCGAAACGGAATTGGGTCTCTATTGCTGGAAAAATTACTCGAGCTGGCTAAACTAGATGGGCACACTCAGGTTTACTTACATGCACAATTGTACGTGGTCGATTTTTACAAAAAAGCCCATTTTGAAGTGAGTGGTGCGACGTTTATGGATGCGGGTATCCCGCATGTAAAAATGATACTGAAATTATAGTTACCTTTTACATTAGATGTATATAAGACACCCAATATACTAAGAGTATTGTCTGTGGTGCTTAGCCACTTATTTTTAAACTATAATTAAAGTCTGGCATCTATAGTTAATTTAGGAGGGGCGGAATGTCTTTTATGGAAAATGACGGTAAATATCTGGACTGAAAATAGGAAGTAGGAAGTAGGAAGTAGGAAGTAGGAAGTAGGAAGTAGGAAGGTTTTTAAATGTGGCTTTTTTACCATGATTTGTCCACCGCAAAGCCTGCAACAGGTATTAGTAACACTGGTGCGGTAAAAAAGGCCAGCCTGAGTTATTATCGCGAGTTAGAATGACTTATAATAATTTTTCTCTGCTGGATTATTGAAGGAGAATGTATGTGTTTTTCAGCTACGGCTAGTTTTAGTGCTGCTGTCGTCCTAATTCCCGTTGGGGCTTATTGTATTAAAAAAGTCGCCCCGCTTAATAAAAAGTATCGGCTGATTGTCTTGTTGCCTCTTATTTTTGGAATCCAGCAGTTGTTCGAAGGTTTTGTCTGGTTAGCAATTGAGCCAGGTGGAGGAGGGGCTACGCGTTTACCAGCCCTGGGCTTTATGTTTTTCTCGCATTTATTTTGGCTTTTTTGGATACCGCTTGCTTGTTACGTGGTTGAAAGTAACACACTGAAAAGGAAAGTCATGTTTACGTTTTTTCTGTTAGGTGCGGTACATGGCCTGATAATGTATGTTCCACTTTGGTTTAATTCTGACTGGTTGGTAGTGGAGTTAGTTCAGAAATCCATTAGTTACAAAGCGACGTTGTTGTATGATGATTACATACCACGAATCGCGGTACGGGTATTGTATGCAGTGCTCGTTATAGCGTCATTGTTACTATCAAGTGATCGCTATCTGAGAGTTTTCGGAGTCATTATTGCGATGTCAGTTGTTATATCAACTGTCTACTTTGGACACGCTTTTATTTCTATCTGGTGCTACTTTGCCGCGGTCTTGTCTTTGTATGTTCTTTTTATGATCATTCGTATCACAAAAACGACACATGAAGATGCTTAATGGAGTAGTTATGACTAAATCTGATGATGATAAGCTGAACAAATTAGTAGCCGAGGCCCGGCGTGTCAACGAAGAGCGCGATCAGACTTACCGAGGGCAAGCGTTAAAGATGTATCCGCATATCTGTGGCCGATGTGGTCGGGAGTTTTCAGGTAAAAACCTTGCTGAGTTGACCGTTCATCACCGCGACCATAACCACGATAACAATCCGCCAGATGGTAGCAACTGGGAGTTATTATGTTTATATTGTCATGACAATGAACACCAGCGCCAATTGGAAGCACAACAAAGTAAAGCCGGTAGCGATAATGGAGCTTCAGCATCGACTCATCATCCATTTGCAGATTTGAAATCCATGTTGGATAAAGATAAATCCTAAAATAGTCCTGAGCAATCTGATTTTAAGTTATCATCAGGCCATGCTCATTCAATATGACAAACCTGAAGAGTTAGGGGATATTATAAATATGTAAAGACTCGAGTCGTGTTTTGTGACATGGTAGTTTATTGTCTAAGCGATTTATATTTATTTAAATTAGCGAATAACCTAAACAAAAAAAGATATTAGTATGCAACCAATCGTTTCCATTTCGAATTTATCTAAGACCTATGCCAGTGGTTTTCAGGCGCTTAAAGAAGTAAACCTGGATATTCAGCCAGGAGAAATACTGGCGTTGTTGGGCCCGAATGGAGCGGGTAAGACGACACTTATTTCTATTATCTGCGGAATAGTTAATGCCAGTTCGGGTTCGGTTACGGTCGGTGGTCATAATATTGATACGGACTATCGCATTACACGCAGTATGATTGGTTTGGTTCCACAGGAACTCACCCTGGGTGCCTTTGAAAAAGTCTGGAATACGGTGTCTTTTAGTCGAGGCCTGTTCGGTAAAAAGCCGAATTCGGATTATTTACAAAAGTTACTAAAGGATTTGTCGTTATGGGATAAAAAAGACAGCATGTTGATGGCCCTGTCGGGTGGAATGAAACGACGTGTACTGATTGGCAAGGCACTGGCACATGAACCAATGATTTTGTTTTTAGATGAACCGACTGCTGGTGTGGATGTGGAATTAAGAAAGGATATGTGGGCATTAGTGCAACGCCTGCGTGAGTCGGGTGTGACTATTATTCTTACGACTCATTATATAGAGGAAGCCGAAGCGATTGCTGATCGGGTTGGTGTCATCAATAAGGGTGAATTACTATTGGTCGATGATAAACAGGCCTTGATGCATAAGCTAGGCAAACGGCAACTCGTTATCGAACTTGAAGCGGAGCTTACGAATTTACCTGAGGCTCTGGCACCTTGGTCACTTGAATCGTCGGAAGAGGGTGCACAGCTGATTTACACCTATGATCCACACAAAACGAATACGGGCATCAACGGATTATTACAGGCAGTTAGTGAGGCCGGGTTGCTGATAAAAGATGTCAATACGACCAAAACTTCATTGGAAGAAATTTTTGTTAGTCTGGTGAATACAAAATAATGAACACACAAGCGATTAAGGTTATCTATAAGTACGAAATGATGCGTGCCTGGGAGACCCTGGCCCAGAGTTTTGCGTCTCCCGTTATTTCCACAGTGCTTTACTTCGTCGTGTTTGGTACCGCGATTGGCTCGCGTATTGAGTCTGTTGATGGTGTTTCATACGGTGCCTTTATCGTACCAGGCCTGATGATGCTGGCATTATTGACGCAAAGCATTGCCAATGCGTCATTCGGTATTTATTTACCCAAGTTTACCGGGACTATTTATGAGATTTTGTCTGCGCCAATTTCGTTTGTAGAGATTGTGATAGGTTATGTCGGGGCGGCGGCGACCAAGTCGTTTATTATCGGTTTGATTATACTTTTTACAGCTGGATTATTTGTCCCATTGGAGATTGCTCATCCAATATGGATGTTGAGCTTTCTAATTCTAACCTGCATTTCATTTAGCTTGTTTGGATTTATTATTGGTTTATGGGCCAGTAACTTTGAAAAATTACAACTGATTCCATTGCTGGTGGTGACGCCGCTTGTGTTTCTTGGTGGTAGTTTTTATTCCGTCAGTATGCTGCCACCTGCCTGGCAGACCGTCACTTTGTTTAACCCAGTGGTGTATTTGATTAGCGGCTTTCGTTGGAGTTTTTTTGAGGTCGCTGATGTCAGCGTTGGCTTGAGTCTTGCCATGATCTTGGTCTTCCTCTGCATCTGTCTGATCATTGTGTGGTGGATGTTCAAAACCGGGTATCGTTTGAGACAATAGGATGGAATTTAATAGGGGTCAGAGAGGTATTTTTTATGTGATTGTCATCCTGAGCGAAGTGAAGGATCTTAAAAAATACCTCTCTGACCCCTATTAAATTCTGCCCCTATCTTCGATTTGAAATATAATAGCTTCTTATTGCAGCAAGACCATTTATACGTCCAGCTTCGCCAATTTTACCTTCAGAGAGATTTATTATGTCGAAAACCCGAATTATCTACACCGAAACGGACGAAGCGCCTGCTTTAGCCACTCAGTCTTTTTTACCGGTTGTACAGGCTTTTACCCGTAGGGCTGGAATTGAGGTAGAAACTCGTGATATTTCCCTCGCGGGCCGAATTTTAGCCAATTTTCCGGATAATTTGACGGCGGAGCAAAAAGTAGAGGATGCGCTGAGCGAAATGGGCGAGTTGGCCAAGACACCGGAGGCTAATATCATTAAAACACCGAATATCAGCGCCTCTGTGCCCCAATTGAAGGCCGCGATTACTGAGTTACAGGGCAAAGGTTATGACGTGCCGGATTATCCGGAAGAACCGACCACCGATAAAGCAAAAGATATTAAGGCGCGATATGCCAAAGTGTTGGGTAGTGCGGTTAATCCTGTTTTGCGCGAAGGTAATTCAGATAGGCGGGTTGCCACTGCGGTTAAAGACTATGCGAAGCGCCATCCTCATGCGATGGGAGCGTGGGCATCTGATTCCAAATCTCACGTGGCGTCGATGAGTGATGGGGATTTTTATGGTAGTGAAAAATCAGTCATTATTGACAAAGAGGGTGAACTTGAAATTGAACTCGTATCTGATGATGGCAGCATTCAAGTTTTAAAAGAAAATCTTTCCGTGCTGGCGGGGGAAGTGATCGATGCCTCGGTGATGAGTGTGAAAAAATTACGGGCCTTTTTTGAACAGTCCGCGCAAGATGCCAAACAAGAAGGCGTGTTGCTTTCGCTTCATATGAAAGCCACCATGATGAAGGTATCGGACCCGATTATCTTCGGACATGCGGTGGATGTGTATTACAAAGATGTTGTTGCAAAGTACTCTGCAACTTTTAACAGGCTGGGTGTGGATACCCGTAATGGTTTTGGTGATGTGTATGCCAAGATAAAAGAGCTACCGGAAGCAGAACGTAAACAAATCGAAGCAGATATCGACTCGGTATATTCTAGTCGACCGGAACTGGCGATGGTGGATTCGGATAAAGGTATCACCAATTTGCATGTGCCCAGCGATATCATTATTGATGCCTCGATGCCTGCGGCCATTCGTAATTCGGGTTGCATGTGGGGCCGTGATGGCAAATTGCATGATACCAAGGCGATGATCCCGGATCGAAATTATGCGGGTGTGTACCAGGCGACGATCGATTATTGTAAACAACACGGTGCATTTGATCCCACTACGATGGGCAATGTGAGTAACGTCGGCCTGATGGCACAAAAAGCGGAAGAGTATGGTTCACATGACAAGACCTTTGAAATTCCTGCCAACGGTATGGTTCGTGTCGTCGAAGCAAGTGGTAATACATTACTCGAGCACAAGGTAGAGAAGGGTGATATCTGGCGGATGTGCCAGACCAAAGACTTACCCATACGAGACTGGGTTAAGTTAGGTGTGACACGTGCGCGCTTAACCGGTCAACCTGCGATATTCTGGCTCGATAAAGATCGCGCTCATGATGCGAATTTAATTAGCAAGGTTGAAATTTATCTTAAAGATCATGATACAGATGGTTTAGATATTCAAATCCTTTCACCTGTCGAAGCAACGCTTTATACCTTGCAACGAGTTAAAGACGGAAAGGATACCATATCCGTTTCCGGTAACGTGTTGCGTGATTATTTAACCGATCTATTTCCTATTTTAGAACTGGGTACCAGTGCCAAGATGTTATCGATTGTGCCATTGTTAGCGGGCGGTGGATTATTTGAAACCGGTGCGGGTGGTTCGGCACCAAAACATGTGCAGCAGGTGTTGGAAGAAAATCATTTACGTTGGGATTCACTGGGTGAATTTTTAGCTCTGGCCGTGTCCATTGAAGATATGGGGATTAAAACAAACAGTGATAAAATCAAAGTATTAGCCGCGGCCCTGGATAAGGCTAACGGGGAGTTTTTGAGAAATAATAATTCACCTTCTCGTAAAGTGGGTGAACTGGATACCCGAGGGAGCCATTTTTATCTGACGCTATATTGGGCACAGGCATTGGCGGAACAGGATAATGATAGTGAATTACAAACGCTGTTTTTGCCAGTTGCAAAACAGCTCACGGAAAATGAAACTAAGATTGTTGATGAGCTCATTAGTGCACAGGGTAAATCAGTCGATCTGGGTGGCTATTACTTGACAGATCGTAGTAAGGTTGCACAAGTAATGCGGCCGAGTGAGACATTTAATTCGATTATCAATTCGTTGAATTAAAAGACAAAATCTAAAGGTCGGTTATCCGGCCTTTTATTTTGATTCAAATAATATCATGTTAAGAATATCCAATCAGGTCAATATCCCCGATGAAGAAATCGAGCTTAGTGCCATTCGAGCCCAGGGAGCAGGTGGCCAGAATGTCAACAAGGTCGCTACGGCGATTCACTTGCGTTTTGATATTCATGCATCGAGTTTGCCCGAGATTTATAAGCAGCGGCTATTAACGTTGTCGGATCAGCGTATTAGCAAGGATGGGGTGATTATTATCAAGGCACAGCAATATCGCAGCCAGGAAAAAAATCGCGAAAATGCTCTGCAACGTTTACAGGCCTTAATTCGCAGCGTGGGAGTCACTCAAAAGAAACGAAAAGCGACTAAACCCAGCAAGAGTGCGAAGAAAAAGCGTCTTGATCAGAAAACTCGTCGTGGTAAGGTCAAGGTCTCCCGTGGTAAGGTAACGGACTACAATAGCTAGCGTTTAATTGAGGCCACTTTATCACCGTCAGAGACGTTTTTATCAATAAAGTCATACCCGCAGGGCACATTTCCCTTGAAGAAGGGAATCCAGAAAATACATCTTTGACCCCAATTAGATACTTATAACCATAATGGAGAGCATGACAGGATGATTACATATTTTTACTGGGCGATGGTGATCGCTATCGCAATGGGCTTTGTATTTATTCTTGGTCGACTGGATAAGTGGAAAGTGGGCTTGATTGGAGCGTTGGTTGTATTCATTATCGGATGGGCGGCTTACTTTTTTCATTTTCAACAACTCTTCGTGAAACGTTATGGTGGCGTGATGTCGATTACGGTACCTGAAGGACAACATCATATTGCGGCAACCTGGAAAGACGATAACTTATGGATTGAAAATTATGATCCCGCTTCAAATACCTGTCACTTTAACGAATATTCCAAAGGTAACCTGTTGCAAGGTAAGGTAACCATTAAAAATTGTAATCCACTTCTGCCTGGGCCAGCCTCCAGTTCTTCCAGTCAGACGGCTGGTGACTCAAAATCGGAGATACCAAAACCTGCACAGTGAAGCATAATTTATTTTAGGTAAGCATTATTGGAGTAAGTATTAAATAAGGGAGGTAGTGGTAGTGTATACCTAATACGGGAATATATTGGGGAACATTAAAAAGGATCTTTCAGATGAATGTTTTCAGTGCGGTTATTAAATTATTTCTTGTAATTTTATTGATCAGATTTATCTGTGGATTATTTATCGTAGCGGTAGGCCGAATAAGACCAGTAGCACCATCAACTACAAAATAAAGCTTCATCCATATTAGCAGACGTATTAGTTAATTACCGGCAAAGCGTTTGATAATGTCACTTACCGGTTCGATCGCCTTAATACCCTGGACACTTTTTCCTGCTTGCCAGTAATCCAATCTGCCGGTTTTATCGAGTATGGCGCGTTTTAACTTCCATAATGATCTAAGCATATATAGCGTTCGTAATAGATATTTTGTACTTTGCCTGCGAAGTAACCATTTTTCAAAGCGGTTAGTCTTTAAGCCCAGACGATCGAGATAGGGTGTATGTATTAATGATACCGGTGTACCACTGACGCGTTCACTTAATACTATATCGGTTTCATTGGCATCTACAATCGCTTGTTTATAAGGCAGTGGAGCATTGCATTCGGTGGTGGCGATAAAACGCGTGCCCATTTGTACTCCGGCGTAACCCTGTTCGAGAGCATGTCGAAATTCGGTCGGTGTACTGATACCGCCGGCGCATATTATGGGTAACCCAAACGTGCGTAATTTATCATATAAGTTTTGAGTCGAAAGTTTTCCTGCATGGCCACCGGCTCGATTATTTACCGCTATTAACCCATCGACATTGGCATCCACGGCTTTTCTTGCCCATTTAGTTTCAGTCGCATCATGATAAACCACGCCGCCCTCAGCATGGACACGTTTAACGACCCAGTCAGGTTTACCTAATGATGTGATAAAGAATCGAACACCTTCTTCCAAGGCAATATCAATCCACTGCACCATACGTTCGTGATAACGTTTGCTGCTTTGTTCGATAAGTGCATTCAGGCCGATTGGTTTGTCAGTAAGTGTACGGATATATCGTAAGCCTTTACGAAAATCATATCCATGTACATAAGTTAATGAGATGGGTTGTACGACACCTAATGCGCCTGCGTCTGAAACGGCTGCGACTAACTCCGGATTGCTACAGGGATACATTGGTCCGCAGATAATCGGTAAGCTTATATCAACCTGATTAGTAAAGGCACGACTTAGTGGCGTTTCGTAGCTGGGAGAGGGTTGTGTCATGTTTTGTCTGGTACCGGGCCCAGACGCCAGATTACTGTAGTACGTGCGACTTGATCGCCTTCGCTATCACGAATATCAGCGTAAACTTTAAAGTCAATATCTTCGCTTACCATTGGTGGTCTGCAATGGCTCTCAGCCGTTAACATACCACGTGCTTTTTTAAAGTAGTCAATTGACAACTGGGTCGGAATGCCGCGAGTATTAGCTGGTAAAGTGCCCAGCATGGCGAGTCCACTGGCAAGTTCACCTAAATTTGCTAATGCCAGGGCGTGAATTGAATGCAAATGATTCCGCACACGCCGTCGATCACGCAACTCTATTAATGCGTAACCCGGTTTTAATTCTTTTACATTGGCGCCAATCGTGCCCGTGTAAGGAATAATCCAGCCCAAAATTCGGCTAAATAACCAGGTGCCACCTGGTAGAGGCGCTAAACGCTGCCATAGTCGTTGCAACCGCGCGATAGGATCAGATGGGGGCATCACAGTTCCTTTGTATTTCGTCTTGCCTAAGATGAGGGTCTATCAAAGAGTAGCCTATTTAAATCGTTTTACCTCTAGGATTATTTAATGCAGGCCGGTTAGATACTGAATTAGGGTTACAACGATTTCTACCGCTGGCCCTATAATTTGCCAGAGAATACCTGTTAGCAGTAAGCCCACGATGATAAACATGCCGTAGGGTTCAATTTTCTGCAGAGAATATGACATACGCGATGGCAGTAGACTGATGGCGATCCGGCCACCATCGGTAGGTGGAATGGGCATCAGATTGAACACCATGAGGATAATATTGATCCAAATACCCCAAATTCCCATGTAGGTAAGTGGCTCAGCAAAAGCGCTCAGGCTGGATGGTAATATGCTGGCAAGCTTTGTTAATAAACCCCAGCCGATGGCCATAAGAAAATTACTAGCGGGTCCGGCTGCGGCTACAAGCGGAATATCACGTTTTGGTTGTTGCAGGTTTCGCCAGTCGATTGGCACGGGTTTGGCCCAACCAAAGGCAAAACCAACTGTAATGATAAGAATGAATGGGACCAGGATAGTTCCGATCGGATCAATGTGTTTGAAAGGGTTGAGGGTTAAGCGACCCATCATAAAAGCGGTGTTGTCGCCAAGGCGATAGGCCACCCAGCCGTGCGCCACTTCGTGAACCACGATAGCCAGCAAAGTTGGCAAGATGGCGACGGCGACTAATTGGCCGGTACTGAGATCATTAAACATAGTCCGACTAGTATACCAGTTTAAAAAACCGGGGTCAGAGACGTATTTAATCTGTTGCTACATTAGATTCCCTTTATTAAGCCTACCTCAACGTAAATCAAGGCAAGGAATCAATAGCTGAGATTTAGCCGTTTCGGTCTGACTAAAGAATTATCGCGACGCCAAACAGTAGACTGTGGGAATCTGTATTGATATCCGTTCGAAAGCCATTGATAGAGTCGTCCACATCAAAGTCGGTAAATTTATACTCAACTTGTACACCTATCAGATCGGTTATACGGAACAGTACGCCGCCATTCAATTCATATGACAAACCAGATGAGCTTTCGTCATCAAGCAGGCCACCATTGAAGGCAATCCCTGTAAATCCAAAACCTGCGCCAATAAAGGGTGAAATGGATTCTTTCGAATTAAAATAATACTGTACCAGGGCATGAAAGTGCGATACACCGGCATCACTGATCGTGACGGGTGAGGCTACATCTTTTTTGTAGAGATAAGTATCGGCACCGAAGGCAAAGCCATTGTCGAGCATATATAAGTACTTAAAGCCTAAGACAAAGTTCGAGTCATCCTCGAATGTGATTGGGGTGGCGCGTGCGGTATGCCCGGATTCATCTGACCAATTGGTAAAACCAACCATCGGTACTAGGTGGTGTTCTCCGGCCTGAACTGAGAATGGTGTTAACATGGTGAGTACGAGTATTAAATATTTCATGTCAATCTCCCTATCGTTAAAGTTTAGAACTTAAAGCTTATCTCCTTCATATAAATACTAGTTCAAAAACAGGTCAATCCTATTGGAAACACACATTATTACTTCTCGTTACATTTTTGTAACAATTTATCCTGGTTCGCTGTTTAAAGCGACTAGCGAAAGACCTATATTTTTCTAAGCCCAATTACCTTTAGGCGAATATCCTTTATACTCCCTCTATGCTGAATTTTAAAAACCTGTCTTTACGTCGTTCTACCCGTGAACTTCTCCATAATGTCAATTGTACGATTCACCAGGGCCAAAAGGTCGGTATCTCGGGTGCTAATGGCACGGGTAAATCAAGTTTATTTGCGTTGATTCGCAATGAATTACAGGCAGATACCGGTGATTTTTCGTTGCCGCCGAAAACCATTATTGCCCATGTTGCGCAAGAAGTTTCGGCAGTGGATGTTGATGCCATTGAATATGTCATGGATGGTGATATTGAAATGCGTGCATTGGAAAATGATATCAGCCGAGCCGAACAAGAAAACGACGGTGAACGATTAGCGACTTTGTATATGCAGATGGAAAGTATTGATGGTTACCGTGCTCGTAGTCGTGCCGCAATCCTGATGCATGGCCTCGGGTTTAGCACTGCCCAGGAAACGAATTCGGTACGAAGTTTTTCAGGCGGCTGGCGAATGCGGCTTAATCTCGCCCAGGCCCTGATGTGTCGCTCGGATCTTTTATTGCTTGATGAACCGACTAATCACCTGGATCTGGAAGCGGTGATCTGGCTGGAAGACTGGTTACGTAATTACGCAGGTACTTTGTTGTTGATCTCACATGATCGAGATTTTCTGGATAAGATTGCCACTCACATTGCACATATCGAGCAAAATGAATTAACACTGTATACCGGTAACTACACTGCGTTTGAGGTGCGGCGTGCCGAGAGACTGGCGAATCAACAATCGGCCTATGAAAAGCAGCAACGCGAAATAGCGCACATGCAGTCATTCATTACCCGTTTTAAGGCCAAGGCCACTAAAGCTCGACAGGCACAGAGTCGGGTAAAGGCGTTGGAACGAATGGAACTGATCGCGCAGGCGCATGTGGATTCGCCATTTGATTTTGCTTTTCGGCAACCGGACAAAATGCCGGGTATGTTATTAAAGCTAGACAAGGCCGCTGCGGGTTATGGTGATAAACGATTGTTAGACGAAATCGATATATTAATTAACGCCGGAGATCGTATTGGTCTGTTAGGACATAACGGCGCCGGTAAATCGACACTGATTAAATTGCTGGCGGGCGAATTGGTATTACAAGATGGCGAACGCACGGATGCCAAGGATTTAAACATCGGTTATTTCGCACAGCATCAACTGGAACAATTAGATGGCGAGGCAAGCGCTTTATTACATTTACAAAGGCTGGACTCGGAGGCACGGGAACAGGACCTGCGTAGTTTTCTCGGTGGATTTGCCTTTGTTGGCGATATGGCAACGTCACAGGTGGCTCCGATGTCTGGCGGTGAAAAAGCACGCCTTGTTCTGGCGTTATTGGTATATCAAAAACCGAATTTATTGCTACTTGATGAACCAACGAATCATCTCGATCTGGAAATGCGTCATGCCCTGAGTGTGGCACTACAGGATTATGTGGGTGCAATGGTGATTGTCTCGCATGATCGACATTTATTACGTACCGTTACCGATACATTGTTGTTGGTGGATGCCGGTAAGGTTATGACATTTGATGGCGATTTGGAAGACTATCGACAATGGGTGAAGGCTTCACTTAAAGAATTAAATAATGCTGAGGCTTCTCAGTCAACAATGCCTCAGAATAAACAAGATAAAAAACAACAACGACAGAATAATGCCGCGAATCGTAAACGGCTCAAGCCTTTACGCAGCAAGCTGAACACATTGGAAAAGAAGATTAACAAACTTAATCTGGAACAAAAACAGATCCAGACCAAATTGTCAGATAATGGCCTTTACGATGAAAATAATAAACTGGAATTAAAGAATCTATTAGCCCAGCAGGTCATCGTGTCACAAGACCTGATGCAATCCGAAGAAGACTGGCTTACGCTGAGTGAAGAATATGAAGAAATGGAAAAGTTGCAGTAGTAAAATATATAATTGGTTAATACTTTTCTAATATAAATAAATCTTATTATCTAATCTAACGTCATCGTTCAGCGTGCCTGTGTTTTATGCTAAGTTAAAATCATGTCCAATATTCAGCCTGAAAATAAAATCCTCACTTATTTACTATTGACAGCCTTGATGGTCATCACTTTTTTTTGTGCATTGGCGATCAATACTAATACCTTCGCCAATTTGGCGTGGCTAACATTGTTAATCGTTAATTTAGGGCTGTTGGTGTACATTTTGAGGAAGAAAAAATAGTGTTAGAGTGAAGTTTTATCGACTATTGCTAAATTTGGCCACTGCTCTTTCGTAAAGTCTTATCTTTTTTTAATTTGAGATGAACTCTACATAGAGAGAATGTGGTTATTGAGCTAGACTATAAGATAAGGAACAGTATTTTTAACAGCGTTAGCGCTTCAGGTGTTATCCGTAGTGTGATGCCGTTTCAGTAGAAAAAGTAGTTTCACCAATCACGGTTTACACTATATTGACTCCTTGTCGAATAACCCTGTCTTGCAAGGACTGTAACAATAAAATCGATGTTTCGTAATGAGTAAAAATTCAACCTCAGATTAAAAGTGTTGAAAAATAAAAGGGGTATAACATGAATAGATGGCTGGTTAGCAAATATCTGCAAGGTCCGGTTCTGGTTGTGTTATGTAGTCTTATTTCGATACCTGTTCTATCAGCCGATAAGCCAAAAACACCGCTAGAGCAGGGTAAGGTTCTAGCCTTAAAGTTGTGCCAGGCTTGTCATGAATTCAAAGGTGCTGATCAAGCAGGGACGGTCGGACCACCATTCATACAAATGTCACAACGGTTTCCTAAACGTGAACGTATGCGCGACATAATCTACGATCCACAAAAAGCACTTAAACCTCATACTATGATGCCACCATTTGGTCGGCATGGTTTTCTGGATAAGAAGGAAATAGAGTTGGTCATTGATTATCTATATACGTTGTAATTGCTGGTAAGAGATTTATGTTAATTCAAATTAAAAAGCAGTAGAGTAGATGTTTCACTACTGCCATAATTTAGGAGGACAGGAACGTGAAAAGATTATATTTCATTATAATATCGTTACTGATATCACTTGTGACGTTGCCAATTGTTAATGCTGGCCCTCAAGAAGATCTTGCCGCTTACCAGAAATATTTTAATAAGAAATTTCCTGATTTGTCTGCAGTTGACTTATCCAATGGGATGTACAATTTTAACAAAGATAAGCGTGAGCAATGGGAAGACATCATGTCTTTTCCTCCCTATGAGATCGCCATAGATGATGGTAAAGCACTTTTCACAACCCCTTTTAAGAACGGCAAAACCTATGCAAGTTGCTTTGAGAAGGGGGGGCAGGCGATTGCTCATACCTATCCTCGCTTTGATAAAAAATCTGGCAAAGTGAAAACATTAGCGGCGCTGGTGAATGAATGCAGGGTTAAGAACGGTGAAAAACCTCTGCCGTACTTAAAAGGTAAGCTTGCTTCTATTTTGGCCTATATGGCCGATACATCACGGGGTCAACTCATGAACGTTGAAGTACCTGCTGAACCTGCGGCACTGGCAGCATATGAAGATGGCAAACGTATTTATTTCACCCGTCGTGGGCCAAGGGCGTTTGCTTGTTACCATTGTCATTGGGAGGCTGCCGGTTCAAAGATTCGTGGTAATGAGTTGAGTACGGCCGTGGGTCAGGCCACTCATTTTCCAACTTATCGTTCCAAGTGGGGTGGCATGGGTACGATCCAGCGTCGCTATAAAGGGTGTATGAAAAATATTGGCGCAAAACCTCTCAAGCAACAAACTGAAGCTATGAATAACCTTGAATACTTTCACACATTTCTGAGTAATGGAATCCCTATGAATGCACCTGGAACACGATTTTGAATACAATGGGATTGATGTACACACCAGTCAGGAGTTAAGTTATGAAAACGAAATTTACATCTATCATCTTGTTTAGCGTTTTATTTCTTTTCAGTCCGGTTATACATGCGGCGGAATCCATTAGTGATGTACTTAAAGAAACAAAAATGCTCTATAAGAATGCGGCCAAGTTACAGGGGGCCTGGGTGACGACTGGCAAGTTAATCAAGAAGGCAGAGGCGGCTTTAAAAAAAGGAGACAAGTCTACCGCCACAAAATTAGCCAATAAAGCGCGAACAGAGGCGAAGTTGAGTATAGCTCAGGCTGAAGAACAGGCTAAAAATTGGACTGAACCATCCTACATTGAACGTTAATAAAGAGAAGTGATTTTAATTTTGCCTGAATTTCGCTTGGATTTAGCTTATTTCGTAAAGTAAATTTAATGTAGATTTACATCGATAGTACATTAATAACAATAAAACCCTGTAGATCTTTCACCGTAATTAACTGGTTTTAGAAATTACTGTTCTAATTTTTAATTTAATTTAATTTAATTTAATTTAATTTAATTTAATATAATTCCAATTAGACATTTTTAGACCATTAATACTCGTCGTTTAACTCAATGCGATTCAAACGTCGTTGCAATGTTTCAATTTCGTCGAGTAAGTCCAATGCTAAGGCGATGCCGGCCAGGTTGATGCCAAGGTCTCGTTGTAAGCGCATGGCTGTTTGTGCTTTTTGAAGACTATTTGCTGAAAAGCGCCATTGCGTTTGTTGGTAAACGACGGGTTCGAGTACACCTTCGTCAACCAGTTCGATGATCCATTCGGCCGAGGTTGAACAGGCCCGACAGAGATCGTTCAATGACAGTTCGGTGTGTTCGTCGAGAAGCAGGCCATTTAATGTTGTCTGTTTCATCGTAGTTACACTCCCATTTGGCTACGTGGGTTATATGCCAGTTCTTGTTCCATCTTTTTATATAACTCTGTGGCGGCATCGTTGTCGGCGGGTGGTAAGGTGATTTTTGCCACTACGTAGAGATCGCCGGCGGGTTTGCCGGGAATGCCGCGCGCTTTTAATCGTAGTTTGCGGCCACTGGTGGTGCCTTTTGCAATTTTCAGATCAACCGGGCCATCCGGTGTGGGTACCTTTACGGTTGCACCCAGGGCGGCCTCCCAGGGTGTAATGGGTAGATCAAGGTATACATCATGTCCTTCAACTTTATAAAGGCTATGGGGTTTGAATTCGATTTCCAGATAGAGATCACCGGCCTGCCCCTGACCCATACCGGGGCTACCCTGGCCGGATAGTCGAATGCGTTGCCCTTGTTTGACGCCTTTGGGAATTTTAACATTCAGAGTGCGTTGTTTTGTGACGACATGTCCATTGTTATCAACTTCCGGTGCCTGCAGGGTAATACTGCGACTTGCGCCCCGATAGGCGTCTTCCAGATCAATGAGGACTTTAGCATGATGGTCATTACCATGGGCGTGATAGCCGGGCTGTTGGTAACCGGTTTGTGCATTCGCAAAGCCTTGTCCAAATAACGATTCAAAAAAATCGCTGTAGTCCGAAGCGTTACCACCAGTAAAGCCGCCGCCATTAAATTCAAAACCGGCATTCCAGTCGGGAGGAGGGTTGAAGTCCTGACCGGCTTTCCAGTTTGCCCCCAATTGGTCGTAAGCGGTGCGTTTTTCAGGGTCTTTGAGCACTTCGTAGGCCTCGCCGACCTCTTTAAATCGGATTTCGGCATCGGCCTCTTTACTGACATCAGGATGATATTTGCGTGCCAGTTTTCGATAGGCGCGTTTGATTTCATCCTGGCTGGCATCACGCTTGACGCCCATAATGGTATAGTAGTCTTTAAAATCCATATAGTGCTCCAGAGAGCGATTAGTAGTTCGGTTATTATCACGTTAATGCAATTTATATAGTTAAAAATAATGCCAAACTGGATCATTTTCAATGATTATCGTAACACTAATATATGCTCTCTATAAGTAAATCAGAATGGTGATTGGGTAACCACTAGATTGTTGGTGACTCGGTATTAATACCTAATTTTGAAAAGTTTTGGTCTAGTATTAAGATATAGGTATAACGACAAAATAGGAGGAAAGGCCATGCAACCAAGTATTACAGTCGAGTTTACCGCAGAAGCAGGCAAAGTGGAGTTTAAAGAAGAAAGTGTTTCTTTCCACAACCCTGAAGAGCTCTTTGCATTTATCGCTCCGGGCGGCGATTGTGAAAAAATACCTGATGAAGTCGATGAGATACAAATGGTGTTCCTTAAGCCAGCACATCCTAATATTAACAACCCACTTGCGGACAAACGTGTGATGCTTGAGATGGGGATGGTGTATCTGACTGGGCCTCTATCCGAAATAATACAAACCGCTAGCCAGATACTCGATAAAGCAGGACGTGGTGAACTTTCAACTTCGTTTCTTAAAGTAGTTGGTCAGAATGATTGATATAGCACTTAGATTAAAAGGTTTAACAGATTTTTTGGTCGAGCATGAGGTAATAGACCCATGTCAGATGGGATGTTGTTGTTTGTTGGTAGTGCGGTAATTGTAATGGCTTATTTAAATCGGGGCAGTAGTCTCTATGTTTTTAAAAAAGCAATGGTTATTATAACGTGGTAACATGGGCACTATTCATTCTTTAAGGAAAAATAAAATGCCAAAAGCAAAACGAATAGTGAAAAATGATGTTGTTGAAAAATCGATTAATAATGCGATGAATGCTCTCTCTAGTGCCGGTCTTGATTGTGCCAAGAGTATTGCCGTTTCCACCAAACTGGCTAAATCTTATTTGTCGGCCGCCAAACGGCTTAGTAAAAAGCGTGCTGCCTTGGCCAAACGTAAAAAAACAGCTACGGCGCGTTTAAAGAAAACGGCTAATGCAGACAACCGTAAAGCCCTTAAAACCGTTGAAAAAGAGCTGACCAATGTAAAAAAAGAAATCAGCAAGCTTACCCCGATGAAATCTGCAAATGCCTCTGAATTAGCATCACTGAAGGCATCACAAAAACGTATTGCGGCTTATTCAAGCTCCCTCGAAAAGGCAGATAAGATTTTGAATAAGCCTAAAAAGAAAAAACGCAAAAAACGCGCTACAAAAACACTCGCCATAGCAGCTTAGTCGTTACGGAATAACGATATCGAATATTCGATAGACGAGTTTAGAGGGCAGGATTCGCTTATTTGCAAGCTATGATTGTTCTCTGGCTCTGGCTCTGGCTATTGGTTATCTGTGGCTAAGTACAACTGACTTTAATTCGCTAACCGGTATTCATGCTGTTATCGGCAAAAATTAGATAAAAAGGCATAACTAGAGAGAATAAATCGTGTTATTGCCCGTTACGAGCAAAATAAGGGTGATACACCTTGTATAACTGTTTTTGAGTCCTATACTACGAGGGTGTGGTGTGATTTAGTTTACAACAAACGTACATTACTACATTCTATCCTGGTTCTTGTCAGTAGTTCTCTAAAGTTTTCTCCTGTTAATTACCGCGTAAGATTTGTAACACACTTTTTTATATTTAATGAGGTAATTATATTATGGCAACAGGAACTGTTAAATGGTTTAACGACTCTAAGGGCTTCGGTTTTATCACACCTGACGATGGCAGCAAGGACGTTTTTGCTCATTTTTCTGCGATCGCTAGCGAAGGTTTTCGCTCACTGGCTGAAGGCCAGCAAGTAACCTACGATGTGGAAGACGGACCGAAAGGCCCACAAGCAGCAAACATTAAAGCCTAAGCGCTTTTAGTTTGATGTATTACCGGAAACCCCGCGACTCTCGCGGGGGTTTTTTTTGGCCGATAAAAAATCAGTAAAAAATCAGGTTCAGAGCGCTATTATTCTTTTCCAATAGAAAATCTGTTTAAATTAGCAAAAATTGAGCAAGCTCAATTAAATAGCTGTTTTAACAGTTATACTTTATTGGTATTTGGGAGTAAGTTATTGGTTATATGACAACCGAAATGAACAACGATAAAGAACCTGAAAATCAACGTGGGCAGCGGCCAGGTCCAGAGCAACCGCAAATGCCACCGATAACATGGCGGTATATGGCTTGGGTCATCATGATCAGCGTGCTTGTCTATTTCTACTATGGGCAGTTATTCCGTGATCAGGTCAAGACCCAGATATCTTATAGTGAATTCAAAGCCAAGATACGGGCCAATGAAGTGGCAAAGGTGACCCTGCAAGGTGAACGGATCATTGGCACATTACGCAGTCCTGCGATGGGCATCGATACGGTAGAGGAAAGTACTCGCCCGGCGCGGATTGCGAAATTTACCTCCACCTTACCCCCAGTGGATGACCCTGGCCTTATCCCCTTATTAGAAAAACACCAGGTTGATGTCGAGGCCAAACCACAAGAAGCCGCCTGGTGGGTGCAAATGATCATATCCATCCTACCGTGGATATTTTTTATTTGGATATTTTTTTATATCAGCCGTAAATTTTCAGAACGTATGTCTACTGGAGACAGCTTGTTTGGTTTTGGTAAATCCAAAGCCAAGCGTTACCAAAAAGGCAGTATTAAACTGACTTTTGATGATGTGGCTGGGTTGGACAATGCCAAGGCCGACCTACGTGAAATTACGTCATATCTGATAAACCCGGAGCGTTATCAAAAATTGGGAGCCAAAGTGCCACGTGGTATTTTACTTATGGGTCCACCGGGTACCGGCAAGACCATGTTGGCCAAGGCGATGGCCGGTGAGGCCGATGTGCCGTTTTTTAGTATTAGTGGCTCAGAGTTTGTGGAAATGTTTGTGGGTGTAGGGGCGTCACGGGTGCGTGATATGTTTACCGATGCCAAGAAAAATGCACCGTCTATATTATTTATTGATGAGATTGATTCAGTGGGTCGTGCCCGCGGCACGGGTTTAGGCGGAGGGCATGATGAACGTGAACAAACACTCAATCAGATCTTAAATGAAATGGACGGTTTTACCGAGCATGAAGCCGTCGTGGTGCTGGCGGCGACCAATCGACCTGATGTACTGGATTCGGCTTTATTACGACCCGGGCGATTTGATCGCAAAGTGGTACTTGATTTACCGGATAGAAAGGCGCGTCTGGCCATATTAAAGATACATTCTCGCAAGGTGCCGTTGGCCAGTGACGTCGACCTTAAACGTCTGGCTGCATTGACCGTGGGTTTCTCCGGTGCAGATCTGGAAAACGTGGTTAATGAGGCGGCCTTACTCACTGGGCGGACAGAAAAAGATAAAGTCGATATGGAACAGATGCTGACCGCACGCGACAAGGTCGTGCTGGGTGCAAAACGTGAAACCGTTATTAGCGAAGATGAGAAAAAGATCGTTGCCTATCATGAAGCCGGTCATGTCGTCGCAGCCAGTCTGTTACCCACAGCCGATCCGCTAGACAAAGTGACGATCATTCCACGCGGTCATGCATTGGGTGCGACCGAACAAATACCAGAAGAAGAACATTACAACTTGCAGGAAAGTTATGTACGCGATCGCATTGGCGTGATGCTCGGTGGCCGTGTCGCCGAACAATTGATGTTTAATGAGGTTAGCTCTGGTGCCGAGGGCGATCTCAAACAGGCCACGCGATTAGCGCAGCATATGGTGACGCATTGGGGTATGAGCGATAAGTTAGGCCCCGTAGCCTTTCGACGTGGCGAAGAACATATTTTTCTCGGGCGTGAAATGACTCAGGCGCGTGATTTTAGTGAACATACCGCACAGATTATTGATGATGAGATTTGTAATCTTATTAAAGAAATTGAGCAGAAAGTTACCAAGTTGCTTGATGCTCACCGTGCACAACTTACTGCCCTGGCCGAGACATTACTCGAAAAAGAAACCCTCGAAGCAGAGGAGATCAAACAACTGATCGGTAAAGAGGGCAATGAGCAGTCCGTCTCAATATCTAAGTAAAGTTTATTACCCTGGTCATTAATTATTTTCATTTAACCACAGTGGATTTCGTGACAATATATCATCCATGCCCCAACCTAATAACAAAATAATAACTTACCTGCTTTTAACAACTTTGATGGCAGTGACTTTTTTTGTGCACTGGCAATCAAGACAAATACCTATAGTACCTTGACGTGGGTAATATTATTGGTTATGAATTTGGGATCACTGGGTTGCCTATTATTAATGGACAGATAGCATCAGAGAATGCTTAGATGTTGAGAATTTCACGGAAATCAAACAGGTGTCAAGACGAAATAAATTTCTTATTTGGCTAACGAGCTTTCTCGGCTTATTGGGATTGGCCTATGCCAGTCTGCCCTGGGTTATCTCTGCTTTAATCAAATATAATTTATCGTCACGGGGTGGGTCCGATATTCAGATTAATGTTGATTATCCGGGTTGGCAGGGTTTAAGACTGCATGCGCTTGATTTCACGCTTATTAGTGGTGAATACAAATCACATGTTCAAGTGCCGAAGGTGAATGTAACGTATCACCTTACTGACCTGATAACGGGGAACATAGCGCAGATTCGTGTGCCGGTTGTTTCAGTTGATATTAAATCTTCCTTGGGTAGTACAGCAACTAAATCAAGCAGTGCAGAGTTACCGATGGCGACCCTGTTATCGGGACAATGGTTGTCACAATTGCCGGTAAACGAAGTATTGCTTGAACAACTCACAGCCGATATGCGCATTGCGACAGAAGCCGTTTATTCGTTGCGTTTGAGTGGCGAACTTCGTGATCGGCAACTTCAGGTCAACGGTGATATTCTCATACCTAAGCCAGCGCAAAGACCGATCGTTTTTTCTATCAACACTCAACCCAGCGGTGAAATGCGTTTACTGGTTTCATCCATCGATCAAACGGCTACACCGATGTTGACTGTGACAGTGAAGCCATTCAGCCAGGATGAGGATCAGGATCAGCTTAAGCCTGACCAGATCAATCTCAATGGCACGCTGACCGCCCAATTAGATAATCTGCAACCGATACTAATGCCCTATCTAAGTAGGACGCAGTGGTTGCCGACTTTTGAAGGCTATCTCAATAGTCAATGGCAAGCGCAGGTGAGTGGTGTAGATTGGCAGATCATGGGCGAAGCGTCGGTGCAGAATCTTAGTGGGCGCTGGCGAGAGCAAATGCTGCCGCACTCAAAATGGAACGCGAAGTTCGATGTCAATTCACAACGCGCGAGACTGCAAACCACCTTAAGTACAGGGCAAAAGGCGGTAGTACTGGAAACCAAGGCCGTCCATCAATTTGCCCGTGGACACGGTCATGCCAATGTCACATTGAAAGCAGTTGAATTTAGCGATAAGGGTTTTGTCTTAAGTGGTTTACTCAAAAATTGGCCTTATCCTTTTGATATCAACGCCGGGCGAGTGTCAGCAAGTGGTCGTTTTCGATGGCAACAAGCCTTTAATGCTCAGATAGATTTAAAGTTAGATAAACTCGACGGCAACTACGATCAACTGGCCTTTGCCGGGCTCAGTGCTGAGCTGGCCCTGGATAATGGTGAAGGTCTGCATACCAACAAGGACGCGATATTAAGTCTTGATTTAGTGGATGTCGGTTTTCCGGTGGAAAAGGTTGAAGTTGGTTTTGCACTCGTAGCCCAAGCGAAGACACCAATACCCATTGTGCGTGTTAAATCGTTTAGCGCAGAGCTATTGGGAGGCCGGGCATTAAGCGGGCCATTCGAATTTGATTTTGTACGGGATAAGAATTCGCTTATCGTGCAACTTGAGCAGATTGGGCTAAATGACATTATGAAACTGGAACAACAAGAAGGCTTGCAGGGTAGTGGTCGATTGAACGGACAGATCCCGTTGCAGATCTCCAAAGCAGGTATCGTCGTGACCCAGGGTCAACTGTCGGCCGTCGCACCAGGTGGTGAAATTCGCTATACCCCCACACCGAAGGTCGCCGCTATGGCGAAATCCAATGCGAGTCTGGACACGATGTTAAAAGCCCTGAGTAATTTTCAGTATCAAGTTTTAGATATAAGCAGTGATTACAAACTCAATGGTGATCTGGTCCTGAAAGTCCGCCTGCAAGGCAAAAACCCGGATTGGCAGGCTGGACGGCCGATAAATTTGAATCTAAATCTGCAAGAAAATATTCCTACCTTATTACGCAGCTTGCAATTGAGTGATGAAGTCTCCGAACAGGTGCGCAAACGTTATCAAAACAAACAGAAGTAGCTGCCTGCGAATAACAATGCTATGCTGACAACAGGAAATGTTGACTAAGGAAACCCACCTATGCGAATTGCCTTGATCAAGATCGGTGTTTTATTTGGACTCGTTTGGTTCGCGAGTGCATGTACGCCACAAGTGGAAGTCGTCGCCAAAGAGCCGATTAACATCAATCTCAATGTTAAAATCGAACACGAAATTCGAGTCAAGGTCGATAAAGAGCTGGATGACGTATTTAGTGAAAACAAAGGGCTGTTTTAAAATAAAGGGAGTCGCCGTGAAATCAAAACACTTATCATTACGTTTAATTGCAATGCCCGCATTGATCATCATGCTTGCCGGCCTAGGTTGGTCTGCATCAAGTTGGGCGATGGATCTTCACAGCGCCAAATCTCAGGGGCTGGTGGGCGAACAACCTAACGGTTATTTAGGTTTGGTGAAAGCGTCGGCGGGGGCTGATGTAAAAGCGATGATGAATGACATCAACGCTAAACGCAAAAAGGAATATAAAGCCATTGCGCAACGCAATAAAACCGACCTTAATGCCATCGAAGCCCTGGCTGGTAAAAAAGCAATAGAGAAAACGCCATCCGGTCAGTATGTCAAATTACCTTCTGGACAATGGACCAAGAAGTGACCGCCGTCAATTCGCAATAATTTATTTTGTCCCAATAATCGTTAGTGATGATTTTGGGAATATGAAGCAGCGCCTTCATATTGTTTTAATCATTTTTCTTTATGGTTGCTCGGCACCTGTGCTCGCAACGATCAAAACGCATTGCCAGGGTAACGGGCCGCGCGTTTATCTGATTGGTGGCGGGCCAGCCTTTACCACCTGGAATCTTCAGCCAATCCAAAAAAAGTTAAGTGATCGTTATCAAGTTTGTCGCTGGGATATGCGAGGTGTCGGCGATAATGCCAGCTTGCAGATGGCATCAGAAGATTCCGCCTTGTCACAATGGTTACAAGACATGCATAAGGTATTGCCAACTGAGCCGGTGATTTTATGGGGACATTCATGGGGCGCATTGCAGGTGTTATTGTTTGCAAAAAAACATCCTGAACGCGTCAGTCAATTAATTTTAAGCAATCCCGTCGATCCCGCTTTACATAGCCTTGAACACATTGAACAAAAACGCTTTCATCATGCCGATATCGATTCACCGCTAACGTTAGACGATATCGGTACGCCAGTTGAAGCACGTCACATCTTGCGCAGTAAGATTGCCAGTTACTTCGTCGATGCAAGGCAAGGCTGGGAATATGCCAAAGGATTTACACAAAAAGACACCAACAACAAATTGAATGTCCGAATATGGGATGAATATCGAAGTTCTCCGTTCAAGGATGCCGACATCAAACAATTAGAAAAAAAGATCAGCGGTCTGATCTATTGTCAGGATGATGTCTTGTTACCTGAGAGTCTGAGCGAATACAGGCGATTACTGAAACAATCCAAACATCACGTATTGACAGGTTGTGCCCATTTTCCTTGGGAAGAGCGTCCAGATGATTATTATCGTGTCTTATTTGAACTTATAAAAATTCACTAGCTCAGACTTAAAGGTTTATGGTGAGGACTTTACTGGATTACGTTTGGTGATTGACCAGAGAACCTGTGATGCTGAATCTTCTACCTGGCACCTGAATCTAGACTTTGTAATTGCACTTGGGCTTAAAAGAGAATGAAATTCTTTGGTATGTCCTCTTCATATAAATAAAAAACGAGGTCAGAGAACGAACGAAAAATTATCACCTGTTCTCTGCCCCGGTTTTTAGTTCCCAGGTACGAGGAACTTAATGCAGGCAAATACTCGAGTGTGGTGCCCCTCTCATTAAACGTTGAAAGTCTTTGCCTTTGATATGGATCAGCTCTTGATGGTTACCGGCTTCAAAATAAATATCTTTGCATTCTAATAAATCATCATCAACAATGCTTAGCACACCATAGGCGGGTCCAATGGGCGGGATAGCGCCCAAATCACAATCGAAAAATACACTTTTAAGTTCATCTTCGGTGGCGAGTCCCATATGCCGATCCAGGATTTTGTTGAGTTTACCAATTTTGACATGTTTGGTTGCAGGTACCACGGCCATTAAATAGCCGATTTCATCTTCGAGAATAACGGATTTTGCGACCATATCACCCCGTACGTGCGCAGTCTGAGCTGAGTTTAGGGTGGTCGATGTCATACGATGAGGCACAATATCGTATGCCACACCGTTAGTGGCTAAAAAGTTTTGTAAAGTGGTTGTCATAGTCATGGCGAACCTCCGTTAGGTTAAGAGAGAACGATAGACGCGATTAGTATAATTATAGTTGATGTCATACTTTTCTTTCAGGGATTAGTGTAAAAAGTGTGAAGATATTTTAGAAAGTGTAATTTTATAATTATTATTAATAATGGATAAACGCTTAGAGCATCAAAAGAGAAAATATAAATTATTTTTATTAGCACATATTATGTATATGAATTAAGGAGTTGAATTAAGTCAAGGTTAGGGAACCTGGTTTTATACAGGTAATAAAGCAGCAAGCTCTTATTTTTATAATTAAAAAACTAATGATATATTAATTTTATGGAGAATTCTGTTCCATAAACAAAAACACATTATAGGCATTGCGTCGGTTCGCTTCATCAAAGGCGGGTAGGAACATATAATCCCCCCAATCGATAGCTTCATAGGCTTTTGCAAACGGAGTCCAGTCGTCGACTGCTTTTTGCATGTTATCTTTTAGTAGCAATAAATAATTGTAGGTTAAATCAATCAAGGCATTGGGATCTGTGGCAAGGGGTCCATGTCCTGGCAATACCGCAGAAACATTAACGTCACGCATATCGTCCAGTGCTTTTAACCAATTGATAATATTGGCTTGCCCAACGAAGGGTATACGGCCTTCGAATATAAGATCCCCAGTAAATAAAACATTATCAGGCGCCACCAGTAGTGTTAAATCGCCTTCGGAATGGGCATTGCCTAATGGAGTGATTTTAAAATCAAGGCCACCTAAACTAAACTGGTGATTGGTTTTTATGTATTGATCGGGTACCACAATGTGGGTCGTTTTGCTAATCCATGGTTTTAATTCTTCACGACGTGTGGCCAGTAAAGTATCGGCGGCGTCAGAGGCTAAATAAACTCTGGCTCCTTGTGGAGCAATGATTTTAGCACCCAATTCTTTAAATACCTGAAGGCCATAGATATGATCGGCATGATAATGGCTAACAATGACATATTTAATTGGCAGTTGAGTGACTTTACGAATTTCCTCATAGAGTCGAACAGCTAATGATGGTGTGCCCAGTGCGTCAAATATCACCACGCCTTCACTGGTGACAATAAATCCAGCATTCGATATAAATCCTTTATTTTCTGTCGCTGCACCGGCCTTACCCTGAACAAAATAAACATGCTTGGATACCTTGACCACCTTAAACTCCACGTCAACTGGTGGGTAGGAAATTTTTGATCCAGGATTGGGCTTAGATAAGGCTGAGGCAGTAAAGCTAAACGAGAAGCTAACAATCAGTATCACGGTGGTCGACAGAAAAAATTTATTAAATCGCATCTTTATTTTAATCAGTTAATTATGTGGTAAGGCCAGAGAGTAGAGGCTATGCAACGAATTTAGTTCCTTTGTAAAAAAATCCACATTCAGAGTCTACTTGCTTGCGCAGAATGGGGCGTATCTTACGTTAAAATATTGTTCTGAGACACTACAAATTCATCGAGTTATTGTTTTATTAAGCGTCAATTTGTAAATACTGCTTATTTAAGTCATTGAAATGTTTGTAGTTACTCTATTAATACAACCGGTATCCTAATATCGTAATGGGCAAAAGGACAATAAAATAAATACAGATGCACATATTTTGACAAAACTAACACAACCGGAGCCAAACAGAGCGAAGGTAGGGGAGACCACCGTAGCCGACAACGCCCCCGGACTC
Source organism: uncultured Ectothiorhodospiraceae bacterium (assembly GCA_947260005.1). Taxonomy (GTDB): domain Bacteria; phylum Pseudomonadota; class Gammaproteobacteria; order UBA6429; family Thiohalophilaceae; genus SZUA-24. Next base: position 118,190 of record CAMYOL010000029.1, on the reverse strand, counting down.
GTCAGTCAATTCCTCCAGTTATTCTTGACTATCCTCTTTCAGACAGTTATTAATCATTTATAAACACTTAAACGAATGGGCTACAATTGAAATAACCCTATATGATAAAAATTTAACTAAAATGTATTAATTTAGAATATGTCTTCATTAAATAAAACTTTTATAGTCAATGGCCGCATTCACAACTATGCAGTTGAAGATGACATACCTCTTCTCTGGTTCTTGAGAGATACACTTGGATTAACGGGTACAAAATATAGCTGTGGTATTGGACTTTGTGGATCATGCATGGTTTTAGTCGATAATAAAGCAGTTAATTCCTGTCAAATCAAGGCTGCCTCTGTTGCAAATAAATCAATCATCACGATTGAAGGATTATCTCAAAACAGCTATAGCTCTGTCCAACAAGCCTGGATCGACGAACAGGTTCCTCAATGTGGTTATTGCCAATCTGGACAGATCATTGCAGCAACAGCATTATTGGATAACAATCCTCGCCCATCTTCAAAGCAAATTGATGAAGCCATGTCCGCCGTTCTATGTCGATGCGGTACTTACCAGAGAGTAAAGCGCGCTATTCATAGGGTGATAAACTCACAAAGCAGCAAATCATGAGAAAACAAGTTAACCAATCTCGGCGCCACTTTATTAAGCAAAGCATCACCAGCACGGGAGGTCTTGCACTTGGTTTTTTTATTCAAACATCAACTGAGGCAAATACATCTACTGCTACTCAAAAGTCATTTATCCCAAATATCTGGCTTGAAATTGAATCGAATGGACTGATTACTATCATACTAACTCAATCAGAAATGGGCCAAGGTGTAATGACAAGCCTGCCCATGCTTGTTGCTGAAGAGCTTGATGCAAACTGGGAAGACGTGCAAGTGAAACAAGCTCCAGTTGATCCTGTATACGGTTGGCAAGGTACCGGGGGAAGTCGAAGCATAAGAAAAGGCTGGGAACCCTTACGTAAGGCAGGTGCGACGGCACGTGCAATGCTAATCGCAGCAGCATCAAAAAAATGGGGGGTTGATAGAAAACATTGTAAACCTGAAAATAGCTATGTATTTAACAAACTATCTGGCATAAAAATTTCTTACGCAGAATTGGTTCCCGAAGCAATCAAGGAGCCACTTCCCGACAAAGTAACGCTAAAAAATCCAAATGATTTTCAGTTGATTGGAAAACCTATTCCTCGTTCTGATATTCCTACTAAAGTTAACGGTAAAGCAATGTTTGGAATTGATGTTTCAGTGCCAAATATGTTGTATGCATCGATTATCCATTGTCCAGTGTTTAACGGTAAGTTTATTTCGTACAACAAAGCAATAACAAAACAGATTCCCAAAATAAAGCACGTTATCCTATTAGAAAATGCAGTCACGATCATTGCATCTGATTACTGGAGCACAGTACAGGCCAGGGATAAAATCAATATCGAATGGGACTATGGGGAATTTGCATCCAGAAATTCAAAGACAATACATAATGATTTCATCAAAGCAAAAAATAAGCCCGGAAAAATTCATCGTGATGATGGTGAAAACGATGATTTTTTAAGAAATAATAAACAAGCTATCACATCTGTTTATGAAACCCCCTACCAGGCTCATGCCACCCCTGAACCAATGTGTTGTACTGCTTCAGTGGCAAACGGTAAATGCGAGGTATGGGTACCAACTCAGCAACCTACTGGTGCTTTTAAAACGGCTAGCAAGATAACTGGATATGCAGATGAAAACATAAAAATTCATACTACATTGCTTGGTGGTGGTTTTGGACGTCGAAACATTCAAGACTTCGTTACTCAAGCTGTCCAGTTAAGCTTGAAGACCGGTAAACCGATCAAACTTATTTGGACTCGAGAAGAAGACATACAGCATGATTATTATAATCCAGCCACATATCATCAGCTCTCTGCCCTGCTAGGAACAGATGGATTACCGACTAACTGGTACCATAAACTCATCGGCACCAACTACAGTCATGGCGCACTAGATCTCCCGTACAATATTTCAAATTTACGTATGGAAAGCGTTGACGTTAGAACTGGAATACCGCTAGGACCATGGCGTTCTGTATCATACTCATATAATGTATTTGCAACAGAATGTTTTATAGATGAATTAGCAGTCAAAGCAAAGGAAGATCCAGTAACTTATCGTTTAAAGCTACTCAAAGATGTTCCACGCTTGAGCAAAGTTTTAGAAGTAGCAGCATCTAAGGCAAAATGGAACAGCAAATCAAGGCCTAACATCCATCAAGGGGTTGCCATAACCGCCTCTTTCGGAAGTTATGTTGCACAAGTAGCAGATATTATAATTGATAAAAATAAGTTACCGCAGGTTAAAAAAATAACGTGCGCCGTGGATTGCGGCACTATAGTAAACCCTGATACCGTTATTGCACAAATTGAAAGTGCAATCGTTTATGGTCTCACTGCAACAGTTAAAAGTTGCGTCACGATTAAAAATGGACGAGTAGAACAAAGCAATTTCCATGATTTTCACCTTCTCCGATATGATGAAATGCCGGAAGTAGAGGTACACTTAATCAAAAATCAATATCCCCCGGGTGGAATTGGTGAGCCAGGATTACCTCCGGTCGCTCCTGCTGTGGTAAATGCATATTTTCAAGCAACGGGGAAACGAGTGAGGAAATTACCAATTACTTAAACATGAATACTTTTTTTAATACAACTTAAGTCATATTCTCCAAAGAGCTGCTTGGTAGAGTAACAGCATATAAAAAAAGATATAGAAAGCATTCTATAATAAAGACTTCAGAAGATTTGAGCACTCAAGAACATGGGAATTAAACTATAAGAGAAAAACATTTTGTTAGGAGCCCATGTGGTTTTAGCCTGATTGCTGGCTTTAAATTCACTTAATTGATAACTTAGACTACATGTCAACATATATAAACCAATTACTCACGCCCTTCCTCGCTTCACCGCAACGGCCCGAGGGCACTATGCGTTTTTACGAGACGCAGGGATTTTTGTTTGCCATTGCCTGTGCACCGGAGATGATTAAGCCCTCTGAATGGTTGCCGTTGATTTTTAATGAACAGGATGCCAGCTACGTCGATGAAGAAGAAGCGCAGTCTGTGCTGCAGGCGTTGATGGATTTGTATAATGTGATCAATACCCAGGTATACATGAGTGAAGTGGTGGTGCCTGATGGTATTACGTTTACTTCACGGGCACTTGAATATGTAGGCGATAACACCGCCTTAGGACAGTGGTCTAGAGGATTTTCTTTGGGGCACGACTGGCTGATCAAACTGTGGGAATATTATACACCGGATGCACTGGATGAAGAGTTGGGCAGCACCGTGATGATTTTGAGCTTCTTTTCCAGTCGGAAGCTGGCGGAGGCATTTTATCAGGAGATTGTAAAATCCAGCGATGATTCGCTGGATACGTTTGCGCAAAAACTGTTGGGTATGTTTGAAGATGCGATGATCAGCTATGCTCATATGGGAAACAGCATTCAAACCGCGCTTGCTGAAGAGAGGCAACCACAGCAGCCTTTTATCAGTGAGGAAAAGGTCGGGCGCAATGATCCCTGTCCCTGTGGTAGCGGTAAAAAATATAAGAAATGTTGCTTACATTAATTCAGGCAATTAAAGTAAAAAAGGCCCCGGTTAAATATCCAGGGCCTTCGTATTGGTGGAGGCGGCGGGAATCGAACCCGCGTCCGTAAGTCCTCTGCCATCGGCTCTACATGCTTATCCTGTTCTTTAATTTAACTGGCGACTGCCCAACAGGCGGGGATCATCGACAGCGATTCCGTTAGGTTTTAACGAATCCACCCCGGACGCAACTATAATTTTGCAAAAGGATTTACGAGGATCTTGCACCTCGGCATGCACCTCCGGTTTTGTAACCCGCGTCGAAGCCAGGTCGCCCCCTTTTTGAATTGTGAGCTATTTCGCTCGATCTGGCGGTGTTGAAAAATCATTTTAATCGTCACATACCGATGTATGCTCCTCTTTAAAAAAATTTTCGCCTTGCCAGCTCTTCGCTCATCACGCTCACAATTCAAAAAGTAGCATTGTGAGTATGGCTCAGCATTTCATATCTGGGAAAAGTTTTCTTACGAAAACTTGTCGGAGATAGGCTCTTAATATAGCCGATTTGGTGGATTTTCAACAGCGTTTTAATTTGACTTCATGATGCGGGCTTTTTCTCGTCCCCAATCTCGACTTTTTTCGGTTGCCCGTTTGTCGTGTTGTTTTTTGCCCTTGGCCAGACAGATTTCAATTTTAGCCCGGCCTCGCACCCAGTACATTGCCGTAGGTACAATGGAGTAGCCTTTACGTTCAACAGCGCCAATGAGTTTGTTTAGTTCCTGGCGGTGTAATAGTAATTTACGAGTGCGGGTCTGGTTTGGCGTGATGTGGGTCGAAGCCGTTTGCAAAGGGGTGATTAAGGTGCCAAACAGGTAGGCTTCGCCGTCTTGTAACAGGATATAGCTGTCCCTCAAGTTAACGCGACCCTCACGTAAACTCTTTACCTCCCACCCTTCAAGCGCAATCCCTGCCTCGAATTTATCTTCTAATAAATAATCGTGGCGTGCCTTCTTATTCAGCGTGATGGTGTTGGATTTTGTGTCTTTTTTCTTCTTTTTTCCCATTGACGCAGTATAAACGATACTGGGCTCATAAATGAAAAATAACCAAGTCAAGAGGCTTTAGCCCTTGAGCGTAGGGGCATTTTCTCGCACAATTTGGTCATAACAATAATGATGATGGAGGAATAAAGGGGATGGCACCGAAAACATCGGTTCATGGTTCCTGGTCGTCGCGCTGGGCCTTTATTTTGGCAGCGACGGGCTCAGCAGTTGGGCTGGGTAATATCTGGAAGTTTCCTTACATCACCGGTGAAAATGGCGGCGGTGCCTTTGTACTTGTCTATTTATTCTGCATCGTCCTGATCGGCATTCCCATTATGATGTCAGAAATCCTGTTAGGTCGTCGTGGTCGCCAAAGTCCGGTCAATACCATGCACACCCTGGCCATTGAATCAGGACATCATCCGGCCTGGAAGTATTTAGGCCTCATGGGCGTGTTGGCGGGCTTTTTGATTTTGTCCTACTACAGCGTGATTGCCGGTTGGGCACTCGAATATTTAACCAAGGCGTCAAATGGTGATTTTACTGGCCAAACCCCTGATGGGATTAGAACCCTATTCGGTAATTTTATCAATGATCCCAAGCATCTGCTCTTGTGGCATACCATCTTTATGGTGATGACCTTTCTAGTCGTTGCGCGTGGGGTGCGTGGTGGGCTTGAGGTTGCAGTGAAGTTTTTAATGCCGGCCTTATTAGTTTTACTGATTATCCTGGTCGGTTATTCATTGAATACTTCCGGCTTTGGAGAAGCGGTTGAATATTTGTTTAAACCTGATTTTTCTGCACTGAGCTGGGGCTCGATTCTAACCGCAATGGGGCATGCCTTTTTTACTTTAAGTTTAGGTATGGGGGCGATCATGGTGTATGGCTCGTATTTGCCCAAAGATGCATCGATTGCAAAAACCACGTTTACCATTGCCTTTGCGGATACGGCGGTGGCCTTGTTAGCCGGCTTAGCTATTTTTCCGCTCGTGATGAGTAACAATCTGGAAGCGGGTTCAGGTCCTGGCTTGATCTTTGTCACCTTGCCGCTGGCCTTTGGTCAGATGCCTTATGGCACCTTATTTGGAGCCTTGTTTTTTTTACTATTGTCGTTTGCTGCCTGGACGTCTGCGATTTCGTTACTCGAACCGGCGGTGACCTGGTTAGTTGAAAATAGAAACGTAAAACGGGTGACCGCGACCATAATGGCCGGTATTACGACCTGGGCGGTCGGGATATTAACGGTCTTTTCTTTCCAGAAAGATTCGCCAATCATTTTCACGTTTAATTTTGTCGGCGAGAAAAAAGAAAATGGTATTTTTGACCTATTGGATATCTTGACGGCAAACATCATGTTACCGCTTGGAGGAATTTTGATTGCTATCTTTGCCGGCTGGATAATGAGTCGTGAAGCCAGTCGTGATGAACTTGAAATGGGCGAGGGTAATGCCTATAAAACATGGAGAGTGTTGACGCGATATATATCGCCGGCACTGGTTTGCATTGTGATTTTGCAACTATTTGGTTTGCTTGATCCTATCTTTGCATTATTTACCCCTATTATTGATTTATTTAGTATCACGTCGTGAAAAAAATTCAAAAAAGCGCACTGGTGACGTATTCTCCAGAACAGATGTTTATATTGGTTGATGATATCGACGCCTATTCTGATTTTCTACCATGGTGTAGCAATAGCAGGGTCATTGAGCGAAATGACGAGTTTGTTAAAGGTAATTTGGAGATCAGTTATAGTCAGTTAAATAAAGCTTTTGTAACGAAGAATTTTAATACACCTCATTCGCAAATTGAAATGCAATTAGTTGAAGGCCCCTTTAAGCATTTGTTAGGTTTATGGTCATTTAATGCGTTGGGCGATGATGGCTGTAAGATTGAATTAAACATGGAGTTTGAGTTTAGTAGTAAACTGCTTGATTTAACCGTCGGTCCCGTATTTGGTAAATTAGCCAATTCTCTAGTCGATGCGTTTACGGATCGTGCCAGGTCGATTTATGGATAGTTTTGATGGTTGAAACAAAAAAGATAAACATCGAAGTGGCCTATGCTTTACCGGAGCAACAGGTCATTATTCCATTGCAAGTCAATGTCGGGACCACTGTGCTGCAAGCCATAAAGTTATCCGGTGTGCTTGACCAATTTGAAAATATCGATCTCGCGACCAGTAAATTCGGGATTTTTGGCAAAGCAGAAAAACCGGAAACGGAATTACGAGAAAAAGATCGCGTTGAGATCTATCGACCGTTAATTGCCGACCCAAAAGAATCTCGTCGTAAACGGGCAGAGAAGAAAAAAACACAGGCCGAAGCTGAGAAAAAATAGGGGCCAGAAAAAAACCGGGGTCAGAGACGAAAAATTAATTAGGGTCAGAGACGTATTTTTTTATTTAGGTTTTTGACTAAAAATACGTCTCTGACCCTAATTAATTTTTCGTCTCTGACCCCGGTTTTTCTGGCCCTTATTAATTTTTAGTAGTCTAAGGTTTTTTCATCGAGCCGACTGTCATCGATTTTGACCAGCTTATCGCCCTCGAAATACAAGGTGAGTAAACGACGTTTTGTTTTGCTAAAGCCTTCTCGGTTAGTATGCAGGTAATCCCAACGATCTTTATGAAACGGATCGGTTAACAACGGGTTTCCCATCAAAAAGGTCACTTGTTTCTTATTCATGCCGACCTTGAGTTTGGCCACCGCATCATCTTCAAGTTCATTGCCCTGGCGCACATCTACCCTATATAGAGAACAGCTGCTTAGCAGGAATAGGCTTGTTATTAGAAGGTTAATGAGAATCGTTCGCATTTAGAGCTCTTTTCACTGTATACTGTGTTAATAACACGATCATACCGGATCTGGAGCCATACTTGGAAACAAAAGATTTAAAACAAGCCGGTCTAAAAGCGACCTTACCTCGAATCAAGATATTAAGTCTGATGGAGGAAAATACCGTTCGCCACGTCAGTGCGGAGGATGTCTATAAAACGCTTTTAGAGTCAGGTGAAGATTTAAGCCTGGCCACTGTCTATCGTGTGCTAACTCAGTTTGAGCAGGCTGGCTTGGTCACTCGACATCATTTTGAGGGCGGGCATTCGGTTTTCGAATTAAACGAAGGTGGTCATCATGATCATATTTTATGCGTGAAATGTGGACGTGTAGATGAATTTGTTGATGCCGTTATCGAGGAGCGCCAACAAAAGATTGCCGCCGAGAAGGGCTATGATATGACAGACCATTCGCTATATATTTTCGGAATCTGCCAGGCTTGCCAAAAACTATGAAGTAGTTCTGGTAAAGATAAGAAATTATTAAATATAGACTGCATCACAGTTTTGGGTTGCCTACTCGCATACAGTTCTTATTCTAGCAAGGATGATATGCATGGGGTAGATATGAAAACATATTATATTATTTCAATTTTATCTTTATTTAGTCTTGCCGCCTGCGGTGGTAGTGGCGATAGCGATAATACAACTCCGATTGAACCTACTGCGCAAATTACAGATTCACAGCAATCTGCTACCGCTGTCTCTGCACCGGCTTCTGAGCGGATGGCTTCGGGATTACTAGGCGGGTCTGCATCAGGTAATACTGCACCTGTGCCATTTCAGATAGCCAGTGGTGTTGCGCGTGGTTTATTTAAACCTGATGATGCAACCTCTAGGATGCAACTTATACAGGCAAATTTTTGCACGACAGGTTCAGTTACGTTACCGCCTGCAGATGCCACTAGCGGGACCATTACTTTCAGCGATTGTGAACTTTCTGGAAGCGGCCTGTATTTTAATGGTTCAATTAATTATAACGCGGCACAATCGAGCTCAGGTGCCAACATCACCATTTCCTATAGTAATTTTTCTATCTCCGATTCCACTCAAATGCTGGCTAGTATGAGTGGTACGATGAACATGACATTAAGTTATAACGGGAATGTTTGGTCTACTGAGATATCGACGACCGGATTCACTGTTACCGCTGATGGTGAAACCATTCAAATGGGTAATTACTCGAATAGCAGTGTGATTGACTTTGATGCCAGTGAGAACTCAGTATCGTTTCATTATGCAGTAACGAGTAATTTGATCGGTGGAACGTTGATTGTAACAACCGATCCATCTGAAGGTGGTTCTCCGCTCGTGCAAAATTTTGGTGATGTCTTTCCGTACACCGGAACGATTATTATTATTGGTGCGGATAATGATCGTGCTCGAATTACCATTAATGGTGGTCTTGCTACCGATAGTATTGTGATTGAATATGCGCTGGATGGTGACGGTGTTTATGATGATGGAATGGAAACATTGAGTTGGAGTGAGTTTGAGGCACAATCTCAATATGCAATAGACTCAATTTTCAATTAACTATATATCTTTGCAAGTATAAAAAAGGCGTATCAAAATTTGATACGCCTTTTTTTTAATTCTGGGCTCGTTCTATCATCTCTTTTGCATGTGACAAGGTTTGGTCCGTGATATCAATACCGCCTAGCATACGCGCAATCTCATCAACACGTTGGGTTGTATCCAATGGATTGATCGCAGTAACGGTGGTGCTTTGATCGGTTTGTTTGCTAACTTGATAGTGGTGATGCCCTAATGCCGCAACCTGCGGTAAATGGGTGACACAAACCACTTGTCGATGTAGCCCTAAGGCGCGCAATTGCAGGCCAACAATCTCGGCAACTCGACCGCCAATACCAACATCGACTTCGTCAAAGATTAAAGTTGGAATTCGTGCCGCTTGTGCGGTGATGACTTGAATGGCCAAACTGATGCGAGATAACTCACCACCCGAAGCAACTTTGTTTAAGGGTTTGATTGGCGTCCCCGGGTTTGCACTAACTAAAAATTCGATGTTCTCTGCACCGGTTGCCGACCATTGTTTTTCGTCCAATACAATGCATTCTGCTTTAAACTGACCACCCTGTAGACTAAGTCCTTGCATGGCATCCGTGATTTTTGTGCTCAATAATTTAGCCGTTTTGTTTCGACTGGTACTGAGTTTTTTGGCAGACTTAATATAAGTCGTCTTTGCTTGTTCGATCTGATTTTCCAGATCAACCAGCTTGATGTCGGCTTGCTCGAGATCCTGTAATTCTTTTTGTAAATCTGGCAGAAGTTCAACTAAGGCCTCTGGCTCGACACGGTGTTTGCGTGATAAATTGTGGATGTCAGTGATACGTTGTTCGACTTCACTCAGTCTGGCCGGATCAAGTTCTAGTGAATCAAGATAATGGCGTAATTCACTGACGGTTTCCTGTGCCTGAATAATTGCGGTATTCAATAACTCGGCAATGGGGGCGAGTTTTTCGTCAACGCGGATCAGATCAGTTAAGTCATTTGCGCTTTGACTCATAGCCGAACTCACGGCATGTTGTTCGTTTTCATCGAGTCGATCGATAATGTTTTGTGTGGTTTGCAATAACTGATTGGCATTCGACAGGCGTTTTAATTCCTGTTCAAGTTTTTCTGTTTCATTCTTTTGTAGATCAAGAGCTTCGAGTTCCTGTACCTGATACCGCAGTAGTTCAAGCCGACTGTCGCGGTCGTTATTGGCACTGGATAAGCGCGCAAACTCTTTTTCGAGTTGCAACCATTGTTGGTAGTCATCACGGACATTACTAATAAGAACTTTGTGGTCAGCGTAGTCGTCCAGCAGGTTTCGTTGAACTTCTTTTTGCAACAAAGATTGATGCTCGTGTTGTCCATGTAGATCAACCAGCATTTCACCCAGTTCACGTAACTGTTGTACTGTGGAAGGGATGCCATTGATAAATGCACGGGATGATCCCTTACGGCTGACGGTGCGGCGAATGATGCATTCATCGTCACTGTGCATTTCATGTTCGAGTAACCAGGCATTGGCTTCAGGTGCATCGTTGGTATTAAATGAAACACTGATCTCGGCTTTATCACTACCATGACGAATGACTGAACTGTCTGCCCGATCACCCAGCGCGAGGCCTAATGCATCTAACAAAATTGATTTCCCGGCACCGGTTTCTCCAGTTAAAACCGTCAGTCCGGAGTCAAATTCCAGATCAAGCGATTCAACAATGGCAAAATTCCAGATATGGATCTGAGTCAGCATTTAATACTGTTCTCCCCAATGCAGTTTTTCGCGCAGTACGTGATATTGATCGTGATCGGTTGGGTGAATCAGACGAACTTTTTCAGGTTTGCGTTTGATATGAATTTTATCGCCGGAAACCAGGCCCATATTTATTTGGCCATCACAGGTGACTTGCGCGTGTGAGTGGGGGTAATCACGCACAATAACGTCAATCTTACTGTTGCCGTCTAATACTATGGGACGATAACTCATACTGTGTGGACAAATGGGGACGATCACTATTGCGTCCATATAGGGTTCCAGGATTGGGCCACCACCTGAGAGTGCATAGGCTGTTGAGCCAGTCGGAGTTGAGATGATCAAGCCATCAGAGCGCATAATGTTGAGGAGTTTGCCATCGATATAGGTCTCAGTTTCGATCATTCGTGCGACTTCCCATTTATGAACGACCACATCATTGAAGGCGTCACTGACTCGAGGCTCGGGTTCATTCACATTGTCGATGGTGGCGGAAAGCATAATACGAGATTCTTCCATATAAGAACCCGCCATGACTTCATCGAGTAGTTTTTCCATTTCATCGGGGTGAAAATCAACTAAAAAGCCTAAATGGCCCAGGTTGATTCCGAGTAATGGGATGTTGTAATTAACCAGAGAGCGAGCGCTGTGCAGCAAGGTGCCATCCCCACCAACGGTAATGGCCAGATCACATTCTCTTCCTATTTCCGCAAATTCGGCCGTGGCAAGGTTATGTTCGGTTATTTCTTTAGCCGTATTGGCTTCCAGCCAAACTTCACACTGGTGTTTTTTTAAGTGATCGCTCAGGCGTAAGATCGTGGCGCCAACACTGGCGTCGCCATATTTACCAATGAGACCGATTTTGGTGAATTGATTACTCATATCTGTATTTTTTAGTTCATAGGGCTTGTTGTTTTTCGGTTGTATCTTACTTTTATGCCTTATTTTATGATCGACTACGTTAGCACAACCGTACAAGTCAGGCTATGCAGCCGGGCACGAACGGGTGATTAACCTGCGGATAAGGAAATACCCGCGCTCAGAACGATATCGGCTTAGCAGTCTTAGCCGGAGTCTGCTAAATTAGCAATAACAGTAGATATAGTCACAGATCCTATGGCGCGCTCACGCAAAGAGACAGATAAATCGAATACAGAACGGGCTGAGAGCTTACTCAAGACCTTGATTGAGCGTTATATTCAGGATGGTCAGCCAATCGGTTCGCGCGCGCTGGCCAAAGATTCGGGGCTGGATTTATCGCCGGCGACGATCCGTAATGTGATGTCCGATCTTGAGGACATGGGGCTGATTCTGGCACCCCATACCTCTGCGGGGCGGGTACCAACCGACAAAGGTTATCGGATGTTCGTCGATAGTTTGTTGACGGTAAAACCGATGCAAGCTGCAGTAGTTGATACAATCAAACAACAACTGGCGGCCAGTGCCAATACTGACAGCGTGATTTCCAATGCTTCTTCCATGCTATCTGAAATTACTCAGCTTACGGGTGTGGTGACCATGCCTAAACGGGAGCAGGTCAGGCTCGAACATATCGAATTTCTAAAATTGTCGACCAAGCGAATTCTGGTGATCCTGGTGATGAATGGCCAGGAGGTACAAAATCGGGTGATCGACACAGACCGAGATTTTAGTGCTTCGGAGTTGCAACAATCGGCAAATTATCTTAATGCCGAATTTGCTGGTCAAGATTTATCCACTATCCGCAGTCGCCTGGTCACCAGCATGCAACAGGCTCGCGACAGCATGCAGCAATTGATGCAAGATACTATGAATCTGGCTGATCAGGTGTTGGACTCTTCCAAGAATGACGATTATATCCTGGCCGGTGAAACCAATCTGATGAGCTACAACGAAATGTGTGATATCAACAAGTTGCGCAATTTATTTGATGCGTTTAACTCCAAGCGCGATATCCTGCATATTCTTGATCAGTCTATTCAGGCAGAGGGTATGCAAATCTTCATTGGCGGCGAATCGGGTAATAAGGTTCTCGACGATGTCTCCGTGGTGACCGCACCTTACAAGGTGGATGATGATGTGATCGGGGTCTTAGGGGTGATTGGCCCAACCCGGATGGCTTATGATCGGGTTATCCCGATTGTTGATGTGACCGCAAAAGTTTTAAGTGCGATCTTGAGACCGGATTAAACCGTCCCCATATACACACAAATTTAGTCCAGGTTGCCTTTCGATTGCGGTGGGTAGCCTGATTTTAGTTGACCCTGCATAGATTTGGCGGAGAACTTAATGAGCAAGAAAAAAGCTAACCCGGAAATGTCGGATTCTGAAGAGTCTGAATCACTGGATAACCCGCAAACTGATGGAAATGAAGATACCGTAGAAATGGAAATTGATGTTAAATCCTTTGAAGCATTGCAAGCTCAATTAGCTGAGACTGAGGCAAAAGCTCAAGAAAACCTGGATAAGGCCGTCAGGGCGCAGGCTGAGTTAGAAAATGTTCGTCGCCGTAGCCAGCGTGATCTGGAAAATGCCCACAAATATGGTCTGGAGAAGTTTTTACAGGACCTGTTGCCAATCCAGGATAGCCTTGAGATGGGGCTAGAAGCCGCGAAGCAGGAATCCGCTGATGTCGGTAAGTTGATTGAAGGTTCTGAGCTAATACTGAAAATGTTGGCCGATTTGCTCGATAAAAATGGCATTGAATCCATTCATCCGTTAGGTGAGCCTTTTGACCCTGAACACCATCAGGCGATGAGTTTACTCGAGAGTCATGAACATGAGCCAAATACCGTTATGACCGTCATGCAAAAAGGCTACAAATTGAATGATCGACTGGTACGCCCGGCCATGGTGACCGTGTCAAAAGAGCCGGCAAATAGCGAAAACAATGTGGATGAAAAGGCTTGATATCCATCTAAATGGCCTTAATAAGTACTCAGACAATTAACAAGTGAATTGATAACGACTTGAATCGTATCGGAGATTTTTAAAATGGGAAAAATAATCGGAATTGACTTAGGAACAACCAACTCATGCGTCGCCGTGATGGAGGGTGGTTCACCTAAAGTAATAGAAAACTCAGAAGGTGATCGCACGACGCCTTCGATCGTAGCGTTTACCAAAGATGATGAGGTGATTGTCGGTCAATCTGCCAAGCGTCAGGCCGTTACGAATCCTGAAAATACCCTGTTTGCGGTTAAGCGCTTAATCGGTCGTAAGTTTACCGATGCGGAAGTGCAAAAAGATATTGAGATGGTGCCTTACAACATCATCAAAGCCGATAATGGTGATGCCTGGGTCGAAGCCCACGGTAAAAAAATGGCGCCACCTGAAATTTCAGCTCGCGTTTTACAGAAAATGAAAAAGACCGCTGAAGATTATCTCGGTGAAGAAGTGACTGAAGCCGTTATCACGGTTCCTGCTTACTTTAATGACTCACAACGCCAGGCTACCAAAGATGCCGGTAAGATTGCCGGGCTTGAAGTGAAACGTATTATCAACGAACCTACTGCGGCTGCACTTGCGTTTGGTATGGACAAAAAAGAAGGCGATCGCAAGATTGCTGTGTATGACCTGGGTGGTGGTACCTTTGATGTCTCAATCATTGAGATTGCTGAAATCGATGGCGAACATCAAATCGAAGTATTGTCGACTAATGGTGATACTTTCTTAGGTGGTGAAGATTTTGATCTACGTTTGATCGATTATCTGGTTGATGAATTCAAGAAGGACCAGGGAATGGATTTAAAAGGAGATCCATTAGCCATGCAACGTCTGAAAGAAGGCGCTGAAAAGGCCAAGATTGAATTGTCATCGAGCCAACAAACCGATGTCAATCTACCTTATGTCACTGCGGATGCGTCGGGTCCAAAACATATGAACGTCAATGTGACGCGTGCCAAACTTGAATCGTTAGTTGATGAATTGATTGCACGTACGGTAGAACCATGTAAAAAAGCATTAAAAGATGCTGGATTATCAGCCTCAGAAATCGATGATGTCATTTTAGTCGGTGGTCAATCGCGTATGCCGAAAGTGCAGGAAACGGTTGAAGAATTTTTCGGTAAGGCCCCGCGCCGTGATGTTAATCCGGACGAAGCAGTCGCAGTTGGTGCGGCGATTCAGGGTGGTGTATTAGGTGGTGACGTCAAAGATGTATTATTACTTGATGTGACTCCGTTATCACTGGGTATCGAAACCCTCGGTGGCGTTATGACCAAACTAATCGACAAGAACACCACGATCCCAACCAAGGCGAACCAAACCTTCTCAACGGCGGATGATAATCAGTCGGCGGTAACGGTTCATGTCTTACAGGGTGAACGTGAGCGTTCAGATGCGAATAAATCATTAGGTCGTTTTGACTTAAGCGATATTCCACCTGCGCCACGAGGGGTACCACAGATTGAAGTGGTGTTTGATATTGATGCGAATGGTATTTTACATGTATCGGCGAAAGATAAAGCGACCGGTAAAGAACAATCCATTGTGATTAAAGCCTCCAGTGGTTTATCAGATGAAGAAGTCGAACAGATGGTTAAGGATGCCGAAGCGCATGCCGATGAAGATAAGAAGTTCCACGAGCTGGTCGGTATTCGCAACCAGGCGGATACCTTGATTCATGCCACTAAGAAGTCGATGGAAGAATTAGGCGACGACAAACTCGAAGCCGGTGAGAAAGAAGCGATTGAGTCTGCTATTACTGACCTGGAAGCGGCTATGAAGACTGATGATGGTGCTGATATTGAAGCTAAGACCAAAGCCTTAGGCGAAGCATCCGGTAAAATGGCTGAGCGTTTATATGCTGAAAAAGGCGGTGCTGAAGCCGCTGGCGGAGCGCCTGGCGCGGAAGCAGCGGGTGATGCTGCTGGTGCCAATGCCGGTGCCGACGATGTGGTTGATGCTGAATTCGAAGAGGTTGATGAAGCTAAAAAATAAGCGTCCATTTATTTGTGGCTAATTTGCACTA
Source organism: uncultured Ectothiorhodospiraceae bacterium (assembly GCA_947260005.1). GTDB lineage: Bacteria > Pseudomonadota > Gammaproteobacteria > UBA6429 > Thiohalophilaceae > SZUA-24. The sequence goes on along the minus strand of CAMYOL010000029.1, from coordinate 102,519 downwards.
CTGGAACTCGTTTTAGTAGAACAATAGCAGCCAGTTAGTTAGAACAGGCGCGACATATTGAAGGTCGCGCCTGTTTTGTATTTGAAACAATAATTATTTAAAGAAACCGCTATGTCCAAACGTGATTATTACGAAGTCCTGGGTGTGAAACGTGATGCCAGTGAAGCCGAATTAAAAAAGGCCTACAAAAGTCTGGCGATGAAATACCATCCGGATCGCAACCCTGATGATGAAAAAGCCGAAGAGAAATTTAAAGAGGCGAATGAAGCTTACGGTATTTTAAGCGACTCCCAAAAACGTGCGATGTATGATCAACATGGTCATGCGGGCGTTGAAGGCGGCATGGGTGGAGCCGGTTTTGGTGGGGCTGGTGGTGCCAGTTTCTCAGATATTTTCGGTGACGTGTTCGGTGACATTTTTGGCGGAGGTGGCGGACGTGGCCGCGGCAGTCATGCCCATCGCGGCGATGACCTGCAGTACAATCTTGAATTAAATCTTGAAGAGGCGGTAGCGGGTACCAAGGTCGATATTCGCATACCAACGCATGTGAAGTGTGAAACCTGCGATGGCTCAGGAGCTAAAAAAGGGACTTCTCCTGCGACCTGTACGACCTGTGGTGGTGTAGGTCAGGTACGTATGCAACAGGGTTTCTTCTCATTACAACAGACCTGTCCACGTTGTCATGGCAAAGGTAAAATGATTACCGATCCATGTCCTAGTTGTCATGGCCAGGGTCGTACCCAAAAACATAAAACCCTGTCGGTTAAAATTCCAGCAGGAGTGGATAATGGTGATCGGATTCGTCTTAACGGTGAAGGCGAGGCAGGTGAACACGGTGGTCCTTCAGGTGATTTGTATGTCCAGGTCGCCGTTCGTCAACATTCTATTTTTGAGCGTGATGGCAGTGATTTGTTCTGTGAAGTGCCCATCAATATTGCGACTGCAGCCATTGGTGGTGAGCTCGAGGTTCCAACCTTAAATGGCCGTGTTAAGTTGAAGGTTCCGGCTGAAACTCAAAGCGGTAAATTATTCCGTCTACGTGGAAAAGGGGTGAAATCGGTTCGTGGCGGCCATCAAGGCGATTTATTATGCAGGGTTTTGGTTGAAACGCCGGTCAATCTGACTAAAAAGCAAAAAGAACTGCTGGATAAATTTAACCAGTCTCTAGAAGAGGATAGCGTCCAGCATAGCCCGCGCAGCTCAAATTGGCTCGATGGGGTAAAAAAATTCTTCGAAGACATGAAGTTTTAAGAAAAATAGCCGACTATAATAGAGTAATTTATGCCGAAATTGCCCATTGAAAATAAGGGCGTTTTAAGGAAAGATAGGATCCATGGGCTTACTCGACGATTTACGAAATCAGGCTGATAGTCAACGTGAAAATGAAGCATCTGCTGCCGAGCGTCAGGCAAAATTAGAGGCTTATTATAAAGAAACCATGCAACCCCGCATGGTCAAGGCCTTCCAGTATTTTACCGAATTTGTTAATCATCTGAACTACATCAAATTAGAGACCTTTGTCGAATATCCGTTGTTGCCAAATGGGGGGCTGCAACGACTTAAGCAGCAAAACTATAAAGTCGTTATCGACAGTTCGAAAGCTTTAAAAGAGATTAAATTCACAATGGAATGTGTATTAGATGTTCCGGTTGATTTTGAAGTTTTTGGTAAAGACGCGGTATTGCTGCAGGTCGATAAAATCAAATGTTATTCTTTTCGCCATGAATGCAAAACGCGAAAGGTGAATCAGGAAATAAATTCAGCTAAGTTCATATTAGAGGGTCCCTTACCGCTGGCAGTAAATATCAACGCAGATATTAATGAAAGTAAGATTAAACTGGAGTTAAGAAATTTCAATGAACCCGGTTATTCTAAATACGAATTAACAGCGGAAAAGTTTGATGATGAGTTTCTAGATCGCCTAGGCAAATTTGTCATTCGTCAGGAAAGAACCCTGTTTGGTGGCGAAGAAATTTCGGACGAAGCAAAGAAAAAACTGAGAGATAAGCTTATTGTCGAGCGTCGTATTCGTGAACAGGAGATGCGTGAAAACGAGGCACGCATAAAGGCCGAAGAAGCCGCCGCGAAAGAACGTTCAGCAAAAGAACAACTCAAACGGGCGGTTAATACTAAAGTTGCGCGCGGTAAAGAGAGTCTCAAAGACATGTTTGGTAAGCTGAAAAAGCAGGCAGGCTTTGATTCAACTACGACAGAGACAACGTTACCACCTGCGTCTGTCTCAACGGAGCAACCAGCTACCACACAGAGACAACCTGCGACTGCTGCGCCAAAAACCGAACAACCAGCCCGGGGACAAGCTTCGACCGCAGCGCGAAAACCAGAACAACCAGCCCGGGGACAAGCTTCGACCGCTGCGCCAAAAACCGAACAACCAGCCCAGGGACAAGCTACGAACGCTGCGCCAAAACCAGAGCAACCAGCCCGGGGACAAGCTTCGACCGCTGCGCCAAAAACCGAACAACCAGCCCAGGGACAAGCTACGAACGCAGCGCGAAAACCAGAGCAACCAGCCCGGGGACAAGCTACGAACGCTGCGCCAAAACCAGAGCAACCAGCCCGGGGACAAGCTACGAACGCTGCGCCAAAACCAGAGCAACCAGCCCGGGGACAAACTTCGACTGCTGCATCAAAGCCACAAACTCCAGTTAATTCTGAGTTAAAAAAACAAGAACCTGTCGCTCAGGTGTCGAAAAAACCCCAACCTCCCAAGGTATATAATGCGCCACCAGGGAATCCATTTATATCGCTTGATGAACCAGAACCGTCTTTAGAACAAGAAGTTGATTTAGAGACAAAATTGCAAAATATTAAAGAAAAAGCAGAAAAAAATTCGGCTTCTGATCCTAACAAGACTTCATCTACAAATTTGCCATTCACTTCTGATGAATTAGAGAGTGATTTAGTTAATATTATGCAACGTGAAACCAAGGCAAATTCCGAAGTTAAAGCAGTAGAAAACTTAGTAGAGAAAGCTGAACAGGAAGCGACGGCTAGTCCTGTATCCAAACTTGAGCAGCAGCCGGATCCTGAACCTGATCTGGCGATTGAATCAAAAGCTGAAGCCAATCCAAAATTAGAGCTTGAGCAGTCGAAGCCGGATCCTGAACCTGATCTGGCGATTGAATCAAAAGCTGAAGCCAAACCAAAATTAGAGCTTGAGCAGTCGAAGCTAGATCCTGAACCTGATTTTGCGATTGAATCAAAAGCTGAAGCCAATCCAAAATTAGAGCTTGAGCAGCCGCAGCCGGATCCCGAACCTGGTCTGGCGATTGAATCAAAAGTTGAAGTCAAACCAAAATTAGAGCTTGAGCAGCCGCAGCCGGATCCCGAACCTGGTCTGGCGATTGAATCAAAAGCTGAAGCCAATCCAAAATTAGAGCTTGAGGAACCGAAGCTAGATCCTGAACCTCATCTGGCGATTGAATCAAAAGCTGAAGCCAATCCAAAATTAGAGCTTGAGGAACCGAAGCTAGATCCTGAACCTGATCTGGCGATTGAATCAAAAGCTGAGGCCAATCCAAAATTAGAGCTTGAGCAGCGGCAGCCGGATCCCGATCCTGGTCTGACTATTGAACCAGAAATTAAGCCTAATCCAAATTTAGGGCTTGAAACAGAACAGCCGAAAGAAACTTCTCCGTCAGACCCATCCCTAGAGTCAGATGGTCCAGATATTGATCTATCTGCATCTCCCAGTCCGATCCAAGAAGAAATAGATTCTGATGTTCCACTAAGAACCATGTTCCCTTCGTCGAAAAAAAAACCTAAAGAATAATCTTCTGCCAAATCTAAATTGGTATCGATAGGCAAAACCACCTATCATTCTTCACATATTTCATTTTAACTAGACAGGAAAATCATGACTCGAATTGCAATAACCGGTGCGGCTGGGCGTATGGGGCGTGCTTTGATTGAGGCTGTTCACACAACTGATGGCTGTGAGCTTGCCGTTGTGCTTGAGCGCCCAGGAAGCAGTGTGATTGGAACGGATGCAGGCGAGCTTGTAGGCCTTGGCCGTGTTGGAATTACGATCACCGATGATATCCATCAGGCAGTTGATGATTTTGATGTATTAATCGATTTTACCCGGCCGGATGTCACGGAAGCTAATATGGTCGTTTGCAAAGCTGCGAACAAAAAAATCGTCATTGGTACTACAGGCTTTAGTGATGAGCAAAAACAGATTATTCAAAAATATAGTGAAGATATTGGGATTGTTTTTGCACCCAATATGAGTGTCGGTGTGAACCTTTGTTTCAAACTCCTTGATATTGCAGCAAAAGTCATGGGGGATTATACAGACATAGAAGTGATCGAGGCGCATCACCGGCATAAAGTGGATGCCCCATCTGGAACGGCGTTACGCATGGGCGAGGTGGTGGCTGAGGCCCTGGGACGCGATTTAAAAGACTGTGCGGTCTATGGACGAGAAGGCATTACTGCAGAACGCGATCGCAAGACCATTGGTTTTGAGACCATCCGTGCCGGGGATATCGTTGGTGAACATACGGTTATGTTTGCTGATATTGGTGAGCGGGTGGAGATAACTCATAAGGCCTCCAGTCGCATGACTTTCGCCAATGGTGCCGTGCGTGCTGCCAACTGGATTATGCAGCATGACCAGGGTGTGTATGATATGCAGGATATTCTTGGTTTACGTGATTAGCCTGAGCTTCACCATTGGTTATTAAGAGGTTATGACATTTTGATGAAAAATCTCGATAGACACTCAAAGTGCTCCTAAGTTATAATGGCTCTGGTCAGCAACAAGAATTGCGGCCAAATCCAGAATTTCTTATAAACGGGATGTTCCATTAGGAGCTTCCCGTTTTTTACAGCCTAAATTTAGGAGGTCGTTTGAGCACACCGGCGCTGTTGGCACTTGAAGACGGCACTGTTTTTCACGGTGAATCAATTGGTATTGATGGTGAAACAGTCGGCGAAGTCGTATTTAATACCGCGATGACCGGTTATCAAGAGATCCTGACTGATCCTTCCTATGCAAAACAAATCGTTACCCTAACGTATCCTCATATTGGCAATGTCGGCACTACACCGGAAGATGAAGAATCAATGGCTGTTTTTTCAGCGGGTCTTATCATAAGAGATTTGCCGCCGCTCGCCAGTAACTGGCGTAATCAGGAATCGTTAGGTGAATATCTAAAGCGAAATAAAGTTGTCGCCATCTCCGATATTGATACACGCAAACTCACTCGTATATTACGTGAGAAGGGTGCTCAAAATGGTTGCATCGTTGCAGGCAAGATTGATGTGGCCAGTGCCAAATCTAGCGCCATTGCAAAAGCCAAAGCGTTTCCTGGATTAAAGGGAATGGACCTGGCCAAAGAAGTTACCACAGATAAACAATATCACTGGGACGAAGGCACCTGGAATCTGGAGTTAGGCCATCAGAAAAAGACGGGCAACAAATTCAAGGTGATTGCCTACGATTTTGGTGTTAAGCGTAATATATTGCGTCTGTTAACAGATCGTGATTGTGATGTCACTGTGGTTCCTGCGACGACTCCTGCCAAAGATGTATTGGCAATGAAACCCGATGGCGTGTTTTTATCAAATGGTCCCGGTGATCCTGAGCCATGTGATTATGCCATTGAAGCGATAAAAGCGATTATGGCTAAATCGATCCCAACCTTCGGAATTTGTTTAGGCCATCAACTGTTATCGTTAGCGAGTGGTGCAAAAACTTCGAAGATGAAGTTCGGGCATCATGGTGCAAATCATCCTGTACAGGATTTAGAAAGCAAACAAGTTCATATCACCAGTCAAAATCATGGTTTTGCGGTTGACGAAAATTCATTACCTGAAACATTAATAGCGACACACCGTTCATTATTTGATGGATCACTACAGGGTGTACAGCGCACTGATATTCCAGCTTTTAGTTTTCAAGGACATCCTGAAGCGAGTCCAGGGCCGCATGATATTGTTGGCTTGTTTGATCATTTTATCGATTTAATGAATAGAAATTAATAGGGGTCAGAATTAATAGGGGTCAGAGACGTATTTTTTCTTCTTAAATTATTTTTTGTTGAAATGAAATCAAAAAATACGTCTCTGACCCCTATTAATTTTAGGAATAAGTATGCCAAAAAGAACCGACATCAACAGTATTCTAATTATTGGCGCTGGACCAATAGTGATAGGTCAGGCCTGTGAGTTTGATTATTCCGGTGCGCAAGCCTGTAAGGCATTAATGGAAGAAGGTTATCGAGTCATTCTGGTTAATTCGAATCCGGCGACGATTATGACTGACCCTGAAATGGCGGATGCCACTTATATCGAACCGATTAACTGGGAAACGGTTGCCAGGATAATCGAAAAAGAAAAACCAGACGTGTTATTACCAACGATGGGCGGGCAAACCTCATTAAACTGTGCGTTGGATTTAGATCGTGAAGGCGTGCTGGAGAAATTTGGCGTCGAAATGATCGGTGCAACAAAAGAGGCGATCGATAAGGCCGAAGATCGCGATTTATTTCGTAAGGCGATGAAAAAAATCGGTCTGGATATGCCCCGTTCTGCTATTGCACATAGTATGGAAGAAGCGATGCAGGTACAGGCTCAGGTTGGTTTTCCTACGATCATAAGACCATCATTTACGATGGGTGGTAGTGGCGGGGGGATTGCCTACAACAAAGAAGAATTTATTGAGATCTGTGAACGAGGTCTGGACTTATCACCGACCAAGGAACTGTTGATCGAAGAATCGGCATTAGGTTGGAAAGAATATGAAATGGAAGTGGTGCGTGATAAAAATGATAACTGCATCATTATCTGTTCAATTGAAAACCTGGATCCAATGGGGATTCATACCGGAGATTCTATAACCGTTGCACCCGCACAAACGTTAACGGATAAAGAATATCAACTTATGCGTAACGCCTCTTTAGCCGTATTACGTGAGATCGGTGTAGACACCGGTGGTTCTAATGTTCAGTTTGCTATTAATCCTGAAAATGGTCGCATGATCATTATCGAAATGAATCCGCGTGTCTCACGTTCGTCGGCATTGGCTTCCAAGGCCACCGGCTTTCCAATCGCCAAGATTGCAGCCAAACTTGCCATTGGTTATACCCTGGACGAATTACAAAATGACATAACGGGCGGGGCCACTCCAGCCTCTTTTGAACCCACGATTGATTATGTGGTGACAAAAATTCCCAGATTTACGTTTGAGAAATTTCCTCAAGCGAATGAGTTATTAACAACACAAATGAAATCCGTTGGTGAAGTGATGGCGATGGGACGAACTCAACAAGAGTCATTACAAAAAGCATTACGTGGTCTGGAAATTGGCACCGATGGTTTTAATGAAATGGTTGATCTTACTCTACCCGATGCAAAAAAGATTATACGTGCAGAATTGCAATCAGCCGGACCACATCGGATTTGGTATGTGGGTGATGCATTCCGGGCAGGATATACACTTGAAGATATCTTTGAGTTTACCGCAATCGATCCATGGTTTTTAATTCAGATTAAGGAACTCATTGATCTTGAATCAGAAATTCGTGAGCAAGGTATGGATGCATTGGATGAACAACGCATTCGCAAATTAAAACGTAAAGGTTTTTCCGATTCACGTTTAGCGACATTATTAGGTGTCGATGAAAAATTATTCCGTGAATATCGTATCAAGCAAGATGTGCGTCCGGTTTATAAACGCGTTGATACCTGTGCTGCTGAATTCTCGACCGATACCGCTTATATGTATTCTACCTATGAAGAAGAATGTGAAGCCGACCCGACCAATAAAGAAAAAATCATGGTGTTGGGTGGTGGACCTAACCGTATTGGTCAGGGTATCGAATTTGATTATTGTTGTGTGCATGCGGCGATGGCGTGTCGTGATGAAGGCTTTGAGACCATCATGGTTAACTGTAATCCAGAAACGGTCTCAACCGATTACGATACCTCTGATCGATTGTATTTTGAGCCATTAACGTTTGAAGATGTGATGGAGTTAATCGATTTAGAGAAACCAAAAGGGGTTATCGTTCAATATGGCGGACAGACTCCGTTAAAACTCGCACGTGATTTAGAAGCCGCAGGCGCACCCATCATTGGCACCTCGCCAGATTCAATTGATTTGGCCGAAGATCGTGAACGCTTTCAGCACCTTATAACTGACCTGGACTTATTACAACCACCAAACCGAACCGCACGTGCCGAAGATGAAGCGGTGCAGCTTGCAGAAGAAATTGGTTATCCGTTGGTGGTACGTCCATCTTATGTTCTCGGTGGCCGTGCGATGGAAATTGTTTTTAATGAAGATGAGCTCCGCCGCTATATGAATGAGGCCGTCAAAGTCTCAAATGAATCTCCTGTTTTACTCGATCGATTTTTAGATGACGCCGTTGAGGTTGATGTCGATGCCGTTTGTGACGGTGAAAATGTATTAATCGGTGGCATCATGCAGCATATTGAACAAGCAGGTATCCACTCAGGTGATTCAGCCTGTTCACTACCTCCTTATAATCTCGATAATAACTTACAAGATGTGATGCGTGATCAAGTCACTAAGATGGCAAAGGGTTTAAATGTCATCGGTCTGATGAATACTCAATTTGCGATAAAAGATGACACTGTTTATGTCTTAGAGGTTAATCCACGTGCCTCAAGGACGGTTCCCTTTATATCGAAAGCTGCAGGTATTGCATTAGCAAAGGTATCTGCACTCTGTATGGTTGGTAAGAGCCTGGTAGAACAAAATGCGACTGAAGAGCGTATTCCAGATTATTATAATGTTAAAGAAGCCGTATTCCCCTTTATCAAGTTCCCTGGTGTCGATCCAATATTGGGTCCAGAAATGAAATCAACGGGTGAAGTAATGGGCGTGGGTACAACTTTTGGTGAGGCTTTTTCAAAAGCTCAATTAGGTGCAGGTGAAACACTACCGACTAAAGGCAAGGCATTCTTGAGTGTCCGTGAAGCAGATAAGGCTAATTTAATTCCGGTTGCTCAAAAACTGGTGGAATTAGGTTTTGAGTTGGTTGCGACTCGTGGGACTGCGAGAACTGTAAATGAATCTGGAATTGATTGTGAAAAAGTGTATAAAGTAGGTGAAGGCCGACCACATATTGTTGACATGATAAAGAATCAGGACATAGATTTAATTGTTAATACGACTGAGGGTCGTCAGGCTGTGGCAGATTCTTATGAGATTCGCCGTGCGGCCTTACAAAATAAAGTCGTGTATACAACAACATTGGCAGGTGGCGATGCAATTTGTATTGCTATTAAAGATAATGAACACTCCGCAGTTTTGAGTCTGCAGGAAATACATAAAGATCTAAGTAGGGAGAACGGCGTATGAGTCGCGCACCAATAACCACGAAGGGAGCGGAAAGATTAAAAGCTGAGCTTGAAGAATTGAAAAAGGTCAAGCGTCCCGCCATTATTCAAGCCATTGCTGAAGCTCGAGAGCATGGTGACTTAAAAGAAAACGCCGAATACCATGCGGCGCGTGAGCAACAAAGTTTTACTGAAGGACGAATCCAGCAAATTGAGGGTACCTTATCGAATGCCGATATCATCGATGTAGTCACGATTGGAAAAAATGCAGGCAGCAAAATCGTGTTTGGTGCTACGGTAGAACTTTTTGATGTCAATGAAGAAAAAGATGTGACTTATCAAATTGTTGGTGAACTTGAAGCCGATATTAAGCTGAACTTAATATCCGTGACATCCCCAATTGCGCGTGCGCTCATTGGTAAAAGTCAGGATGATGTGGCTGTAGTGCAGGCTCCGGGTGGCGATCGTGAATACGAAATTGTTTCTGTTAAGTACGAATAATAGATTGTTTTACTGGGATTATCTTTAATCTCATCTTATATAACTTTTCCTGTTTATTAGTGTTTTTTGATTGGCATTTCTCCTGGCCATACGAATGATTTGAAATTTCGTATTTGAAAAAATAGTGGTAATAAAATAGTTATTTGATCTAAGTCAATAAGTTTTGTCATGGAATAGCGAATGATAGGTCAAAGATTACTTGTTGGTGGAGGTTCGGATGATTTTTGGTCGTAATCGCAATAAACTCGTTCAACGAAATGAACTTTGGTATGTCGAGACCGAGATGGGCTACGAGGGGCCATTTGAGAAAAAAAGTGAGGCTCGCGAGTTTCTATCTCTGTCAGATAAGGCAGATTCAGCTAGAATGGAGTTTATGGGAGTCGAAGATGAATTAAGTCAGGCCTGACCTGTTCTGATCAACGGAGGTATAGATTGAGTCAGCAGAATACGATCTATGAGCGCATGTTGCATTTTTTTAAAGATGCGGTGCAAGGGACAGAAGATAATCTTTCTATCAAACTCCATTATTTGACCGATAAAGTCAAAGAACAGGCCTATGAGCTTGGGGAATATTCACGCGAGGAAGTCGATAAGGTTTCAGACTATTTGCAGCGGGATATACAGGATGCGTCTGAATATCTTTCAACCGAAGGTAAGGAGCTGCACGACTGGTTAAAATTTGATACAGAATTGGTTGAGGACCGACTCTTAGATTTATTAAGCGGTGCCATCAACACCACCAATATCGAACTCGATGAATTAAGTCAAAAAGCACAACAAGAAAACCTCTGGTATAAAGACGAAACGACTGGCCCTGGTAGTTTTGTGTGCGATCAGTGTGGCCATCAGCTTCAAATTTTACACATTCAGGAGTTACCTGCCTGCCCGAACTGTGACGGAAATATATTTAAACGCATTTCAACCTAGTATGTCTTGACGACATGTTATCGCGAAAAATACGTATTGGTTGAGCGTGTTTTTCAATTTCTTATCTGTTTTGTCTCGTCTATAATTCTGATATGTCTTTTTTCTTGTTCCTAAATGATGGTTTTTAACGTCACGTGGCTATTACAAGAGTGAGTTAATTATTGGATGGCTAGATTTGGGGTGGTAATTAATAGCGTATTTAAAGCTGACAGGATTGTTTATGTGGAAAAAACTTCGGATCGGAATTTTGTTATTTATATTGTTTCTTGTTGCAGCCGATACCTATATGACCAAATACCGTGCTGTGAGTTGGGATGACACGCTCTGGGTTGCTGTATATCCGATTAACGTTGATAACGATCCAGCAATTGAGAAATATATTGGGGGTCTTTCAAATCGTAACTTTGCGGCCATCGAATCTTTTTTTGCGGATGAAGCTGAAGATTATGGTTTACCTTTAAAAAAGCCATTTCAAATGATGTTGGCGCACTCAGTGGATGAGTTGCCTCCAGCTCCTCCTGGTGAAGGCAGTAATGTCTTCCAAATCGCCTGGTGGAGTCTCAAATTACGGTACTGGGCTAATTCTCAAGATGAGTCTGATTTCTCTCCACATATCAAGATTTTTGTTATCTATCATTCCTATGAGAAAGAGGAACAACTTGCCCATTCACTGGGGATGGAAAAAGGCATGATTGGAGTCGTACACGCTTATGCGCATCGTGAGATGGAAGGTAAAAATAGCCTGGTGATTGCACATGAGATCTTACATACGATTGGTGCCACCGACAAATATGATCCGGCAACCGGAACGCCTGTTTTTCCAGATGGCTACGCCGAACCTGATAAAAATCCACGTTATCCCCAACGTTTTACTGAGGTGATGGGCGGACGTACGCCTTTGACCGAGGATAAGTCTGTGATGCCTCGACATCTTAGCCGTGTTCGGGTGGGGGTCAAGACCGCCGCTGAAATTAACTGGTAGCACTGTAAATTTTTAAATTGACACAAATGTTTATAGTTTGAACGATATTTGTCATCAATAAAGCCTTGTAACACCATGATTATAATACGGTAATGATATTTCATTACAAATCCCTATTAATTGTGATCAACATCACACTTTATTAGAATGTCTGGTATGGAATTTTGTGCTTAAATAAAAACCATATTATGAATACGGCATTTAATAAAATTAACGATACTAACTGTCAACGAGTACACTCCGATCGTCGACGGGCAACGGTGCGCAGTTTTTTCTATTCTATTTTTATGAATCGCCGTCGAGGAGAGCGTCGCCAGGATTATGGTGATGATAATACCTATGTAGATATTCATGGTCCCTACGTGTCGGCCGCTGCAGTTGCAGTGATGATTTTATGTGTGATGGATGCGTTTTTTACTTTATTACTCATTGATAGAGGCGCCTCAGAACTCAATCCTTTTCTTGCCTGGATGCTTGAAATTGACACAATGTGGTTTTATCTCTCTAAATATTTAATTACGGCTATTTGTGTACTGTGGGTTGTCATGCATAAACATTTCAATTTTTTTGGTTTCAAGGGCCGACATATATTAACTGGCGCCATTGCCTGTTATGTCACATTGGTCACCTATCAAGTATCGATGTTGAGCAATATCCTATAAACTCTGCGGGTCTTTTCTGACTTAAGTAGGGAATTCAATGCAAACGATCTCTGAACGCATTCTGTTAACGGTGTGGATTGGTGGTATGTGGATGGTTGGTTTTATCGTTACCCCGACCTTGTTTCATCTGATAACCGATCGTAGTCTGGCTGGTACTATCGCAGGACAGTTATTCAATATTACTGCCTATATAGGATTAATCTGCGGTAGTTTACTGTTGCTTAATGTTCTGGTCTATTCGAGTGTTCGTTTTTATACTAATTGGCGAGTTTGGATCTTAATGGTTATGTTAATATTGGTCGCAGTTGGTTTGTTTGTAATAACCCCAATGATGTCAGATATACGTGATGCTGGCATGCCTGCGGTCGAAAAAGCTCGGTTTGATTTGTTGCATCGTAGTGCTTCTGTTTTGTTTTCCATAACGAGTCTATGTGGACTCGTTATTGTAATATTTGGATTACAGGATAAAACGAAAAGCTAGATTGTTACTAAACAATAATCATTCAGATCGATAACTGGTTGTCATCGCCTTGTCGATAAAAAACAGCAATATGTCCAATGCGTTGCACTATTTCGCTTTGTGTTTGTTGGGCAATTCGGTCAATTAACTGGTTTCGTTCAGTCTTATCGCTGGCATTGATTCGTACTTTTAATAGCTCATGAATCTCCAGGGCGTTATCGATTTCGAACATGACCGGATCCGTTAATCCATGTTGACCGACAATGACGATCACTTTTTTGTGGTGGGCGAGTTGACGAAGTTTTTTGATCTGTTTTTGTGATAAAGGCATTAGGGTATTATACCGGATTAATTACGTTAGAATGACATTATGTCAAAATCTAAAAGTTCGAAAAACTGGCTCAAAGAGCACTTTGATGACCCCTATGTAAAACAGGCTCAGGAAGCCGGTTATCGCTCACGTGCAGTCTTCAAGTTAAAAGAGATTAACGATAAAGATCGAATCTTAAAGCCGGGGCAAAGCGTGGTTGATCTAGGGGCTGCCCCGGGTGGTTGGACTGAATTTGCACGTGATATTCTCCCTGATTCGACACCCATCTTCGCCCTGGATATCCTTGCCATGGAGCCGGTGGAAGGGGTGACTGTCATCCAGGGAGATTTTACTGAAGAATCAGTCCTCAATGAGTTGTTACAGGCTCTCAATGACCATAAAGTTAACCTTGTATTATCCGATATGGCCCCCAATATCAGTGGTATGAAGGCCATCGATCAGCCCAAAGCCATGTATTTGGCGGAGCTGGCATTGGATTTTTGTCATAAAAGCCTCAGTCCAGGTGGTGACTTTCTAGTCAAAGTCTTTCAAGGAGAAGGTTTTGATGATTATCTACAGTCGCTGCGGAATCAATTTCGCAAGGTTGTGGTGAGGAAACCAAAGGCCTCTCGACCCCGGTCGCGTGAGGTTTATTTGCTTGCCAGGGAGTATAGGACTTAGGCACTATACCGTTTAAGCACTATACTGTATGGTACTTTACTATATAGATAGCTATTAGCTAAACCGTCTTTTCAGTTAGAGGCAAACTCGTGAACGATATTGCAAAAAACATAATTCTCTGGGTCATTATTGCGTTCGTATTAATGATCATTTTCAAGCATCTCAGTGGAGGTGCTTCAAGTCAGGAAATGGATTACAGTGCATTCCTGCAACAAGTGCATGATCAGAATGTCGCCTCGGTGACCTTCAAGGGTCGAACTATTTCTGGTGTATTAAGGGATAGCAATCAAAGTTTTATTACCTTCAGTGCTGAGACCGACAATACCTCTTTAATTAATGAGCTACGTGAAAATGGCGTTGCTTTCAAAGCTGAAGCGCCTGATCAGGGCTTATTAACCCAGATATTTATTTCCTGGTTTCCAATTTTCTTGATTGTCGGCTTTATGATTTTTCTTATGCGCCAGATGCAGGGCGGCGGTGGTGGCCGGGGAGCATTGTCATTTGGTAAGAGCCGTGCCCGCATGCTCGGTGAAGATCAAGTTAAAATCACATTTAATGATGTTGCCGGCGTTGATGAAGCCAAAGAAGAAGTGGGTGAGTTAGTCGAGTTCTTACGTGATCCGGGTAAATTCCAAAAACTTGGCGGTAAAATTCCTCGTGGTGTATTAATGGTAGGTTCACCTGGTACGGGTAAAACCTTATTAGCCAAAGCCATTGCGGGTGAAGCGAAAGTTCCATTCTTTACAATTTCAGGTTCTGATTTTGTTGAGATGTTTGTTGGTGTCGGTGCCTCTCGTGTTCGAGATATGTTTGAACAAGCCAAGAAACATGCACCTTGTATTATCTTTATTGATGAGATCGATGCAGTCGGTCGTCATCGTGGTGCCGGATTAGGTGGTGGACATGATGAACGTGAACAAACATTAAATCAGTTACTGGTTGAAATGGACGGTTTTGAAGGTAACGAAGGTGTAATTGTGATTGCAGCGACTAATCGCCCGGATGTATTAGATCCTGCGTTATTACGTCCTGGACGTTTTGACCGTCAAGTGGTGGTGCCGCTACCCGATCTACGTGGTCGTGAACAAATCCTTAAAGTGCATATGCGCAAGGTTCCTATCTCAGATGATGTTAAAGCTAAAATCATTGCTCGTGGTACACCCGGATTTTCCGGTGCTGATTTAGCTAATTTGGTCAACGAAGCCGCCTTATTTGCTGCACGATCTAATAAACGTCTTGTCGACATGGAAGAGTTTGAAAAAGCGAAAGACAAGATCATGATGGGGGCTGAACGTAAGTCCATGGTCATGGGCGATGCTGAGAAAAAGCTTACTGCTTATCACGAGGCGGGTCATGCCATTGTTGGTTGGCATGTACCTGAACATGATCCTGTTTATAAAGTTACGATTATTCCTCGCGGACGGGCATTAGGTGTGACTATGTTTTTACCCGAGGAAGATCGTTATAGTCACAGTAAGCAAATGCTCGAGAGTAGCATCTCCACTCTGTTCGGTGGACGTATCGCTGAAGAGCTTATCTTCGGCGCGGATAGTGTTACGACCGGAGCATCGAATGATATTCAGCGCGCAACCGAGATTGCTCACAATATGGTGACCAAATGGGGTTTGTCCAGCAAATTAGGTCCGCTAACCTATGGTGAAGACGAAGGCGAAGTTTTCCTTGGCCATTCTGTCACTCAACATAAGAATTTATCTGATGGGACAGCGAATTTAATCGATGAAGAAGTACGCTCTATCGTTGATCGAAATTATGAACGTGCTGAAAAAATTCTTAATGACGATATAGACAAGCTACATGCTATGTCTGAAGCATTGATAAAGTATGAAACCATCGATAGCGAACAGATTGATGACATTATGAATGGCCGTAAAGTTCGCCCACCATCTGATTGGGACGATAACGAAAATATGGATGATGATGGTACTTCATCAAGTAAAAAAGATGAGAAGAAGGATGGCAAGATAGGTGGGCCGGCTTCAACTCACTAAGGTTTAGTTTGTAATTTTCACCAGCGCCACTGTTATACCTAGTATGATAGTGGCGTTGGCGTTTATACCCAGTCATAAGAATCCGTTGTTTTATGTATTTCAAAAACAAACAGCTTGATTTAAATCGACCGCATGTAATGGGCGTTCTTAACATTACTCCTGATTCATTCTCAGATGGCGGACGTTATACCTCCCTGGAAAACTCCATTGAACAGGCCCGTAATATGGTGGCTCAAGGAGCATCTATTATTGATGTGGGCGGTGAATCCACTCGCCCCGGAGCTCAGGAAGTGAATGAGCAACAGGAATTAGATCGAGTCATTCCTGTCATTGAGAAAATAAGCAATGAGCTTGATACGATTATTTCTATCGATACATCAAAAGCTGCGGTCATGTCACATGCCGTTTCTGCAGGGGCACATATGATCAATGACGTCGCAGCGTTACAAATGACTAATGCATTAGACTCTGCGGCAAATTTAGATGTTCCTGTTTGCCTTATGCATATGCAAGGCGAACCGCGTACAATGCAACATTCGCCAGTTTACGATGATGTAGTTAACGATGTTTCTGAGTTTTTATCTGCGCGTTGTGAAGTTTGTATTGAAGCGGGGATACAGCGAGAACAAATTATGATCGATCCTGGATTTGGTTTTGGAAAAACCGTACAACATAATATTGAACTTATGCAAAAAATTGATCGGCTGGTAACCAATGATTTTCCGGTTCTTTTAGGTGTCTCGCGCAAATCTACAATTGGTGCCATACTTGACAGGACTGTTGAAGAACGATTACCGGGAAGTCTTGCGCTTGCTGCGATGGCGGTCAATTCCGGAGTAAAGATTATTAGAGCACATGATGTAAGGGCTACCGTTGATGCGGTTAATATAGCATTTGCTATTAAAAACTATCACTAAGCCATATTAGAAACATACATAAAGGAAAGAAATAGCTTATGTCGAGAAAATACTTTGGTACGGATGGTATTCGTGGACGGGTAGGGCAAAGCCCAATTACTCCAGACTTTATGATGCGCCTGGGCTGGGCAGCAGGTAAAGTCTTCTCCGGGATTAATGGCAATAAAGTGGTCATTGGTAAAGATACTCGAATCTCTGGTTATATGTTTGAGTCAGCGCTTGAAGCAGGTTTATCTGCTGCGGGCGTCGATAGTTTATTGCTTGGTCCAATGCCAACGCCAGCCATTGCCTACCTCACACGTACTTTGCATGCTAATGCCGGGATTGTGATCAGCGCTTCACACAATCCTTATTTTGACAATGGCATTAAGTTTTTTTCATCACGGGGTACAAAATTACCCGATGAAGTTGAACTGCAAATAGAAGCTATGTTGGATCAACCAATGCGCACAAATGATTCTTCAGAATTAGGTAAGGCAGTACGGATTCATGATGCAGAAGGACGTTATATTGAGTTTTGTAAAAGTGCGGTGACTTATGCGACCACACTCAAAGATCTTCGTATCGTTGTCGATTGTGCGAATGGGGCTACCTACAAGGTTGCGCCAAGTGTATTCCATGAATTAGGTGCAGAAGTAATACCGTTGGGTATCGATCCGGATGGTTTGAATATTAATGAGGATTGTGGTTCGACAAAACCAGATTCACTGCGTAATGCTGTTTTAGATACCCGCGCTGATCTAGGTATTGCCCTGGATGGTGATGGTGATCGAATCATTATGGTCGATCACCTGGGCAACATTTTAGATGGAGATGAGTTACTTTATATTATTACTCATGATCGTGTACGTCGTTCGGCCATGCAGGGTGGTGTTGTTGGTACTTTGATGACTAACCTTGGGTTTGAACATGCACTGGATCGATTGAATGTCCCTTTTGTACGCGCCAATGTTGGTGATCGATATGTCATGGAACAATTGTTGGCCAATGAATGGTTTATCGGTGGTGAGTCATCAGGTCACATAATTTGTCTTGATCGAACCACAACCGGAGACGGTATTGTATCTGCACTGCAAGTGTTAGCGGCGATGGTCGATACAGGTCGGACTCTTAATGATTTAGCCAGCGGCACCGGTATGACCAAATACCCTCAAACCCTGTTAAATGTTGAAATGAGTGAGCGGATCGATGTCGACCAGTCTGAAACCATCCAGTCTGCGGTACGTGACGCAGAGTCAATTCTGGCTAATTCTGGTCGGGTGCTATTGAGGCCGTCGGGAACGGAGCCGGTCATTCGGGTGATGGTAGAAGGACAGGATAGTGGCCAGGTTCAACAAGTTGCTCAGGAATTAGCTGATGTGGTACGAAGTGCTGTAAATGACTAATAAATCAGCAGATTATTAACCTAATACTGTAAATAAATACAGCGGGACCTATTTTCGATTACGTATCAGGGCTCTAGAGAAGAGTCCAACCTTTCATATCCTACAAATAGTAGAATTTGGCTCGATTTCCAGTTGTGAGACCGCTCGATCAAGCATCGAGAGATAGGATTAACGTCCCATATTCAATGCTCAAATCTGCGTTCAGATTGATTTATGCCCCAGCTAACGGTAAGCTTGCGCGCTCTTTTTAACCGCAAATAACGAGAACATCGGGGAATGATATGCGTAACATCTTGATAGCCGGAAATTGGAAAATGAATGGTTCACGGGCCAGTATTAAAGAATTGCTCGATGGGCTAAAAGCCGGAATCGATAAGGTTACTAACGCTAAAATGGCAGTATGCGCTCCGAGCATCTACCTCGCCGATGTTGCAGAGCAACTAGCTGGCTCAGCGATAAGCTGGGGCGCACAGGACGTGAGCACTGAAGCCAGTGGTGCTTATACTGGTGAGATATCAGCCTCGATGATTAAAGAATTTGGCTGTAAATACACTATTATTGGTCACTCCGAGCGCCGTACCTATCATGGCGAAACGGATGAGCTGGTGGCGAAAAAATTTGCGGTGGTGCTTGAAGCGGGCATGACGCCGATTTTTTGTATCGGTGAGACTCTTGAAGAGCGTGAAAAAGGCATTACTGAAGAAGTAGTCGCTCGCCAGGTCCAGGCGGTGATTGATATGCATGGTGCGGCTGTTTTGGGTAAAGGTGTGATTGCCTATGAACCCGTCTGGGCCATTGGCACAGGAAAAACGGCCTCCCCTGAGCAGGCGCAAGACGTACATGCCTTCATTCGCAGCGTTATCGCCAAGGCAGACGCGGGTGTAGCGGAAAACATTATTATTCAATACGGTGGCAGCATGAATGCCGGAAATGCCAAAGATTTATTGTCTCAACCTGATATTGATGGTGGTTTAATTGGCGGAGCATCCCTTAAAGCGCCAGATTTTCTGGCCATTGGAACCTCGGCCTAACAAACAAGGTTAACAAGTATGTTAAATAATATTCTATTAGTGTTTCATGTCCTGATTTCAGTTTCGATTGTGGGATTGATTTTATTACAACAGGGCAAAGGCGCTGATGCGGGCGCGGCCTTTGGCGGTGGTTCGTCTGGAACGGTATTTGGTTCGCAAGGTTCGGGAACGTTTCTCTCGCGAGCCACAGCAGTTTTAGCCGCCCTCTTTTTTGTAACCAGTTTATGGTTAGCCTATCTCGCTAAAACCGGTCAGACCGGGGGCGATGCCTTCGATGAAAAATTCAAGACTGAACAAACCGTACCGGCAGCAGATAACGCAGCAGATAACGCAGCAGATAACGTTGATTCAAAAACTTCCTTACCAACAGAATCGGATGCAAGCGAGTCAGATTCAACTAAGTTAGAATCGAATAAGCCTGATGCAACAAAATCTGAAGAAACACCTGCTAAATCAGATACCAGCTTACCGGTAAGCGAGAATTGGTAGACACGCTATCTTGAGGGGGTAGTGGCTAACGCTGTGCCGGTTCGAGTCCGGCCTTCGGCACCATTTTCAAAATACTCTTAAGTTTTCAGCAGTATTTATTTTTATATATTCGATTGAACCGGCGCTTATTTGATCCGGTTCGCACTGCTTTGAAGCCTTTCAGGCTTCGTGCAGCCACTGGCACGGATCGCTACCGCGTTCCACCCAGTATTTCCTACGTTTAACTCCGGTCATATACTTCGCTTTGCTACGTTTAGCCCGGCTTGCGTTATCCTAAGTTTTTCCGTTGCAATCTTTCGATTATATTTATACTCTAATTTTATACTTAACAAAATATAGCGTGGAATAAGATTTAAAACATAACGGGTTAGGTGCAATACAGAAAGCAACTGTCTTGGTCTTTAAATTTAAAGGTCATGTTCTTTGACACTTGCAAAACAGTTCTCCATTTTGTCTAACAGTGCGGTTAATGTTTAGCTATACTTCTAAAAAATTGATAAAAATTTTAATATTATGAGTCAATCATCCGATGTTACAAAGTTATTATTAAATTGGCGTGCAGGTCAGCAGAGCGCGTTAAATGAATTGCTACCACTAGTGCAGGATAACCTGCGCCAATTGGCTGCAAGTTATATGCGCGGAGAAAATGCAGGTCATACCTTGCAGGCAACAGCGCTGGTTAATGAAGCCTTTTTACGCTTAGTTGATATCGATATCACCTGGCAAAATCGTGCTCATTTTATTGCCATTGCAGCGACCACGATGCGACGTATTCTGGTGGATCATGCCCGAGCAAAACGTCGTGAAAAACGTGGCGGTGATAATATACAGGTGACTTTACATGAGACACGTATTGGTGAAGACGAGCAGGCCGATATTCTTGAGCTTGAAGATGCGCTAACTAAACTGGAGGCGTTTGATCAACGAAAATCCCAGGTAATCGAACTCAGCTTTTACGGTGGTTTAACCTATGATGAGATTGCCGAAGTAATGGAGGTTTCAGCTGCGACCGTTGATCGGGAATTACGCTTTGCAAAGGCATGGTTATATCGGGAACTCAATGATGAGACAAATTCATAAAATCATGCTTGGGCAATAAGCTGCAATAACGATATGGTTTTTTACTAAGCCCTAATAGAAAATATGTTTACCTATTCTGGCTTTTACTTTTTTCTTTCGGGCCCAGCTGGGTTTTATGTAGTTCGCGTGATAAAACAAAGCACCTTTTACTCGTGGTTTGGTTTTGTTGGCGTAGGCTTGCTCCGCGATTACCATCGATTCAAGCCAGGCTTTGGATTTAACATTGACCGCATAATCCAGCTCAGTCCAGGAAAAGGCGCTGACATATCGCTTGCGAATTTTATCCCAGCCTTTTTGATGGACGACTTTACAGATAGAACCAGGGTAATGTTTTGAATTAACTCGATTCAGTGTGACTTCGGCAACTGCATACTGACCCTCAGTCGGTTCACCGCGAGCTTCATGATAGATATTCATCGCCAAACAGAACAATTGTTGGCGTCGTTGTTCGAGCGTTACGGAATAGTGTGCGCTGATACCTACAATAAGTGAAACAACGGTCAAAATCGAGATGACCACAATGCGTTCCCGTTTAGAGGTATACCACCAATAACGTGCGTGCACCCACCAGCCACGGGTAGAGCTATAGCGAATAAACGCCCATTTGTTAGAAAGCCAGTTTTTCATAATAGTTAGTAACGGTTGTTTAAATCCCAGTCATCAATCCCTTTCCTATGTAGTAAGGCATAAGAATTTGCTTATAGAATGATAAAATATGGCACCGCTATGAATAATTATGATTTAATTTGCTTTCCTTAACATCAAACTAATCGACAGTCCCTAACATCCCCTCTTTTAAATCTTCATTTGGCGGTGAATCACCAAACCAGATTGAGAGCAATGCTTTTTGGAAGTCGTCGCCGGTTATTGTACCTTGCAATTCGTTATTAATGGTTACGGTCGTGCCGGTTTGTGGGATAAAGTCGATAACAACGATATCGCCTTTTACGATGTCAGGGAAATAGCTATTAAATTGTGTGATTTGAGGTTGTAGGGTTTTAAGTCTAGCGTCATCGATATTATCACTAAAGCCATCTATCCAGCCATCCGTCATTTTTTTCTTTTCAATTTCGTCATACAAAAAATGCATGCTGATGCGTTTTGGCATTGGGCTATTAATTATGTGTTGAGGATCAGAGGATTTAGTTGGTAGGTACAAAGCCCCAACGTAAATATCAAAAATAAACTTGGTACGGACGCCCGTTCCATTCAATATTAGGGTTTGTTTGGTTGCCGGTTGGGAAATGCTTTCTGTGACATTTACACCTTTGACTTCTACCGCAAGCAGAGGACCTGCAAAAGCCAAAACAAGCATAAAAGTGAAGTTTTTAATCATATTTTGCATAAGCACCTTCCTTGATATTTTTAATACCTGAATAATAAATTTTATAATGTATTAACGGCCGGGCTACATACTATCGAGTTTTAGGGTAAAAATCCTATACTGAACAGCAACCTGCGCGATAACATGCGTTATAAGTTAGCTGTAAAAGTATGATTTTTATGAGGTAAATTCTAAACTGATAGCATTTTAATCAGTCAATAGCGAAAATTCTTATACCCCTAAAAGTCATTTAACTAGCTGATTTATAAAATAAAACTAGAGTGTGACAAACTTGACACTTGATCAAACTATAACCTAGACTGACCGCCAGTTTTGGGGTGAATTGAATACAATAATAATGACTAATCACCAGCGTAGCGCACATAAAAATCAAGCGCCTGAGTTTACGTTGATGCCATTAGGAGAGAGGCGTAAATGCTAGAGAACTATTTGCCAGTGTTAATATTTTTGATCGTCGGTGGTGTTGTTGGTGCCGCCATGATCGTTGCTGGATTTGTTCTTGCCCCGCATAAACCTGATAACGAAAAAACCTCACCCTATGAGTGTGGCTTTGAAGCCTTTGAAGATTCGCGTATGAAATTTGATGTGCGTTATTATCTGGTCGCCATCCTTTTTATTTTATTTGATTTAGAAATAGCCTTTATGTTTCCGTGGGCTGTCGTGCTCGATAAGATCGGCTATTTTGGATTTTGGGCAATGGTTATTTTCCTTGGCATACTGGTAGTTGGTTTTATCTATGAGTGGAAGAAAGGGGCTCTGGAGTGGGAATAAAATTGGCATGGGAGTAAAATCGGAATGGGAATAGAAGGCGTACTACCTAAGGGTTATGCGACGACCAGTCTGGATGCCTTGATCAATTGGGCGCGAACCGGTTCGATGTGGCCTGTAACCTTTGGTTTGGCTTGCTGCGCCGTTGAGATGATGCATGCTGCTGCTGCCCGATATGATCTGGATCGGCTTGGTATGATATTCAGGCCCAGCCCTCGCCAATCGGATGTGATGATTGTGGCAGGGACATTGGTTAATAAAATGGCACCGGCATTAAGAAAAGTTTATGACCAGATGGCCGAACCACGCTGGGTTATCTCAATGGGATCTTGTGCGAATGGTGGTGGTTATTATCATTATTCCTATTCTGTTGTACGTGGTTGTGATCGGGTGGTTCCCGTAGATGTTTATGTGCCAGGCTGTCCACCTACAGCAGAAGCATTGATTTACGGCATAATGCAATTACAAAATAAAATTAAACGTACCAACACAATTGCTCGTACCTAAAAAATAAGAAACTGAATGTCTGATTATTATAATAAATTAGCGGATCGCGTAAGAGAGCGTTTTGGTGATCGAATCTCTGATTGCCATGTTCAGTACTCACAATTGACCGTGATTATTGATAAAGATTGTGTATTACCAGTATGTGAAGCCTTACGTGACGAAGATGATTTCCTGTTTAGCGAATGTGTCGATGTCTGTGGTGTCGATTACCTGGAATACGGCGATGGTAAGTGGGAAGGTCCACGATTTGCGGTGGTATATCACTTGTTATCCGTAGAGCATAATCATCGTTTACGTTTAAAGGTATTCCTTGATGGAGAACCGCCGATTATCGATTCCGTAACCAGCATATGGACTTCAGCTGATTGGTTTGAAC
The DNA here is from genome assembly GCA_947260005.1 of uncultured Ectothiorhodospiraceae bacterium. Lineage (GTDB taxonomy): Bacteria > Pseudomonadota > Gammaproteobacteria > UBA6429 > Thiohalophilaceae > SZUA-24. Next base: position 78,756 of record CAMYOL010000029.1, on the reverse strand, counting down.
GTGAAACCTTCGACTTATTTGGGATAGTTTTTGATGCACACCCAGATTTACGCCGAATCTTGACGGACTATGGTTTTGTTGGACATCCCTTTAGAAAAGATTTTCCGCTAATCGGACATGTTGAGATGCGCTATGACGAACAGCAACAACGGGTAATTTATCAGCCGGTCAGCATAGAACCTCGTATCAACCAACCTCGTGTAATTCGTGATGATCACCGTTATGTCGATCGTGCTAGCGAAGCCGATGAGAATACTGGTAATGGAGATAACGCCAGTGCCTGAGATTCGTAATTACACGCTTAATTTTGGCCCACAGCATCCGGCTGCACATGGGGTTTTGCGTCTGATCCTGGAAATGGATGGCGAAGTCATTGAACGAGCTGATCCACATATTGGTTTATTGCATCGTGGAACCGAAAAATTAGCTGAAAGCAAACCATATAATCAAAGTATTGGTTACATGGATCGTCTCGACTATGTATCGATGATGTGTAACGAACACGCCTATGTCATGGCGCTTGAGCAAATGCTTGGTATCGAGGCTCCGGTTCGTGCGCAATATATTCGTGTCATGTTTGATGAGATTACTCGTTTAATGAATCATTTAATGTGGTTAGGAACTCACGCTTTAGATGTGGGTGCAATGACCACCTTTTTATACTGTTTCCGCGAACGAGAAGATTTGATGGATATGTATGAAGCGGTGTCGGGTGCACGTATGCATGCGACTTATTATCGTCCCGGTGGAGTATATCGCGATTTACCGAATGCGATGGCACAACATAAGTATTCAAAATATAAATCAAAAAAAGAAATCGATAAACTGAATGCCGCTCGTTCGGGTTCATTGCTCGATTTTGTCGAAGATTTTACCAGTCGTTTTCCTGGTTATGTTGATGACTATGAAACCTTGTTAACCGATAACCGTATCTGGAAACAACGCACGGTTGGTATTGGTGTAGTTACCCCAGAGCGTGCAAAACAACTTGGTTTTACCGGCCCAATGTTACGTGGTTCAGGTGTTGAATGGGATCTTCGCAAGAAACAACCCTACGAAGTATACGATAAGGTGGATTTTGATATTCCACTAGGAACGGAAGGTGATTGTTACGATCGATATCTGGTGCGTATTGAAGAAATGCGTCAATCGAATCGAATTATTAAACAATGTATTAATTGGCTGCGCGCAAATCCTGGTTCGGTTATGTTAGATGATCATAAACTGGCGCCTCCTAAACGTGAAGAAATGAAAGGTGATATGGAATCACTCATACATCATTTCAAACTATTTACAGAAGGTTATACCTTGCCGGCAGGTGAGACCTATGCCGCAATTGAACATCCTAAAGGTGAATTCGGTATCTATTTGGTTTCTGACGGTGCAAACAAACCATATCGTTTAAAAATTCGTGCACCTGGTTATGCGCATTTAGCTGCGATGCACGAAATGTCAGAAGGACATATGTTGGCGGATGTCGTGGCAATCATTGGTACGATGGATGTGGTGTTTGGGGAGATTGACCGATAATGTTTGCCCATCGCGATAAAGACCAAACCAAACTTGATTTAATTACATCTGAGTCAAAAACCGATATTGATAACTGGGTTGCCAAATATCCTGCCGAGCAAAAACAGTCTGCAGTGATGGCGGCATTACGTATTGTTCAGGATCAAAATAATGGTTATTTAACCGATGAATTAATTGAAGCGGTTGCTGAATATTTAGATATGCCTCCGATTGCAGTTCAAGAGGTTGCAACCTTTTATTCGATGTATGAACGTAAACCGGTTGGTAAAGTAAAGATATGTGTCTGCACAAATATTTCTTGTATGTTGTGTGGTTCGGACGATGTGGTCGAGCATCTACAAAATAAATTAGGCATTAAATTAGGTGAAACGACCGGTGATGGTATGTTTACCTTGAAAGAAGTTGAGTGTTTAGGTGCCTGTGTGAATGCGCCAGTAATGCAAATTGGTAATGACTATCATGAGCACTTAACAAAAGAAAAAATCGATAAACTAATCGAAAGTATGGATAAGTTATGAGCGAGCAGGTTTGTTTCCGCACATTGCAGTTTGATCAACCCTGGACCCTGGAGAATTATCGCAAGGTCGGAGGTTATTCTGTGTGGGAAAAAATCTTAAAAGAAAAAACGCCACCCGAAGAAATTATTGAACAATTAAAAACGTCGGCATTGCGTGGGCGTGGTGGAGCTGGTTTCCCAACAGGTTTAAAATGGAGCTTCATGCCGCGTCAGGCACCAGGCCAAAAATATATTGTTTGTAACTCAGATGAAGGCGAGCCTGGCACGTGTAAAGATCGTGATATCTTGCGTTATAACCCTCACCAATTAATTGAAGGCATGGCCATTGCGGGTTATGTAATTGGTGCTACGGCTGGTTATAACTATATTCGTGGCGAATTTTGGGAGCCTTATGAACGTTGTGATGCGGCGATCGAAGAAGCACGCGCAGCAGGATTATTAGGAAATGATATCAAAGGTTCCGGAATCGACTTTGATATGTATAACCATTTAGGTGCTGGTGCTTATATTTGTGGTGAAGAAACGGCCTTACTTGAATCGCTCGAAGGTAAGAAAGGCCAGCCACGTTTTAAACCACCGTTTCCAGCGGGTTTTGGCTTATATGGTAAGCCGACAACGATCAATAATACTGAAAGCCTTGCATCCGTACCTGTGATTTTAGAGAAGGGTGGTCAGTGGTTTTTAGAGCAGGGCAAGCCGAATAACGGTGGGACTAAAATATTTTGTGTTTCGGGGCACGTGAATAAGCCTGGCAATTTTGAAGTGCCGATGGGAACCCCGTTTAAAGATTTGTTGGAAATGGCTGGTGGTATTCGTGACGGGCATAAATTTAAGGCCGTGATCCCAGGTGGTTCTTCAGTACCTGTATTGCCTGCAGAAATCGCGATGGACATGGACATGGATTATGATTCGATCGCGAAAGCGGGCAGTATGTTAGGTGCAGGCTCTGTCATTGTTATGGATGATTCGACCTGTATGGTACGAGCGCTTGCGCGATTATCGCATTTTTACTTTGAGGAATCCTGCGGGCAGTGTACGCCGTGTCGTGAAGGCACTGGTTGGTTAGCGCGTATGGTACATCGTATTGAACACGGACAAGGTCGTCCTGAGGATCTGGAATTACTCAACGACGTTGCGAATCGTATTGGCGGTCGGACTATCTGCGCCTTAGGTGACGCCGCTGCAATGCCAGTACAAAGTTTCTTAAAGCATTATCGCCATGAATTCGAATATCATATCGAACATGGCAAATGCCTGGTGTGATATTGGGTGTAAATGATTTATGAGTGATGAACTAAATATAGAGATTAATGGTGTGGCGATGCAGGTTGCGCCCGGCACCATGGTGATTGAAGCTGCGGACGACGCGGGTATCACCATTCCTCGTTTTTGTTATCACAAAAAATTATCGGTTGCGGCTAATTGTCGGATGTGCCTGGTTGAAGTTGAAAAAGCGCCTAAACCGCTGCCGGCATGTGCAACACCGGTCACTGACGGTATGAAGATTTTTACTAAGTCACCCTTGGCCATTGAAGCACAAAAGAGTGTGATGGAATTTTTATTGATCAATCATCCTTTGGATTGCCCGATATGTGATCAAGGTGGTGAGTGTGACTTGCAAGATGTCGCGATGGGTTATGGTCAGGATGTATCTCGTTTTGGTGAGAAAAAACGTGTTGTTAAAGATAAGTTTCTCGGTTCGTTAATTTCCACCGATATGACGCGATGCATTCATTGCACTCGTTGTGTTCGTTTTGGCCAGGAAGTCGCAGGTATCATGGAAATGGGTATGCCGGGTCGTGGTGAACATTCAGAGATTAGTACTTACATGGAACGTGCGGTTGGTTCTGAAATGTCAGGTAACGTTATTGATCTATGTCCTGTCGGAGCATTAACTTCCAAGCCCTATCGATATTCAGGCCGCCCATGGGAAAATTCGATACATGACAGTATTGCACCACATGATTGTGTGGGTTCCAATGTCCATGTTGAAACACGACGCAACAAAGTCATGCGTGTATTGCCAAAAGAGAATGAAGCGATAAACGAATTATGGTTGTCGGATCGTGATCGATTTAGTTACACCAGTTTAACCAGTAATGATCGTTTAACTCAACCGATGATCAAGCAAGGTAAAGAGTGGAAAAAGACCGACTGGCAAAATGCATTGCATTATGTTGTTGAAGGTCTCAATCGAGTTAAAGATACGAATGGTACGGATCACATAGGAGCTTTGGTTTCTCCAAGCAGTACAACTGAAGAAATTTATTTGTTACAAAAAGTAATGCGTGGCCTTGGCAGCAACAATATAGATCACCGCTTGCAGCAACTTGATTTTAGTGATCAGGACAAGATGCCGGCTTACCCTTGCATTGATTTACCTATATCTGAAATTGAAAATATCGATGCTGGTTTATTGATTGGGTCGTTCACTCGAAAAGATCAGCCCATCATTGCCCATCGCTTACGTAAAGCCGCCAAGAAAGGTGCTCGCATTAGTGCATTAAATAGCATTGATTATGATTTTAATTTAGAGTTAGCTCAGTCAGTGGTGACTCGTCCTGATGATGTTTCCGTACAACTGGCTGGTATCGTTAAAGCCCTTGCAGATCTATCAGGGAAATCAATCCCTCAAATGCTTGGCAAAGACATCGCCTCTGTAGATGTTAGTGGCTCTCAGCGTGCTATTGCGGAAGACTTAAATGGTTCAGAAAAAACCTGTGTGCTGATTGGCTTGCAAGCAATGGCCTACACTGATTCATCTTCAATTAGGAGTTTGGCGAATGCAATTGCTGAGCTTTCTGGTAGCCACTTAGGTTATTTAACCGCTGGTGCGAATAGTGCCGGGGCATGGTTAGCGGGAGCGGTGCCTCATCAAGGTCCGGGAACAAGCGAATTAAACACTTCAGGTAAAAATGCATTGCAAATGATTACCGATGACATGAAAGCCTTTGTGTTATTAAATGTTGAACCTGAATACGATTGTGCAAACCCTAATGAGGCATTAAGCGCAATGAATAGCGCCGATTTTGTGGTTTGTATGTCGCCTTTTGCAACGGATACGATGCGTGAATATGCCGATGTGCTCTTACCCATTGCAAGTTATACCGAAACATCCGGAACATTTGTCAATGTCGAAGGTAAATGGCAAAGTTTCCAGGGCAGCATTAAGCCAGAAGGCGAAACGCGTCCTGCCTGGAAGGTCTTGCGTGTTCTAGGTAACTTTTTAAAGCTGGATGATTTCGATTATCTAACTTCCGAAGATGTTCGTGATGAACTCGATGCGCTAACGTCTAATGTATCCACGAATCCACGTAGTGAAATGAGTACGGTCACACTCAATGGCAGTAGCACGGAATTAACCAGGATCGGTCATTTACCATTGTACGCGGTTGATTCATATGTGCGTCGTGCGGGACCGCTACAGGAAACCGACGATGCTCTGGGCGCCATGATAGCTGTGAATAAAAATACGGCCTTAAAACTGGGACTTGATAGCAGTCATATGGCCGTGGTGATGCAGAGCAATAATCGTGTCAACTTACCTATATATATAGAAGATGCTGTACCCGATGATTGTGCCTTTATCCCTACAGGCGTTGCCGGTAGTGTAGAGCTAGGAATCAGTTATGGCCCCATTGAAGTGGACGCGGGGTAAGGTATGGACTGGTTGATTGATCAAATTCAATACTGGTACATGTGGGCGATGCCATTATCGGGTGTGGTGACAATTACCATTCCTCTATTCGTATCGGTTGCTTACACTACCTGGTTAGAACGGCGTGTTATTGGTGCAATGCAGGTCCGGATTGGTCCATATAAAGTTGGCTGGCAAGGTTTATTGCAACCATGGGCTGACATGTTCAAACTGATCTTCAAAGAGATTATTATTCCTGCAGGAGCAAATAAAGTCTTATTTGTAATAGCTCCGGTGATTACATTAGTTTCAGCAGTCGCAGCCTGGGCAGTCATTCCTTTTAATGCGGAGCTGGTCTTATCTGAGATCAACGCTGGGTTGTTATATGTATTAGCGATTACCTCGGTGGGTGTATATGGCGTAATTATTGCCGGTTGGGCCTCTAATTCAAAATATGCACTGTTAGGTGCCATGCGTTCTGCAGCACAAATTGTCGCCTATGAGATTGCGATGGGATTTGCGTTAGTCGGTGTACTTATGGCAGCAAAAAGTATGAACTTAGGCGATATTGTGACTGCACAACAGGGTGACTATGGATTTATAAATTGGTTCATGTTGCCGTTATTGCCTTTGTTCCTGATTTACTTTATTTCTGGTGTGGCTGAGACCAATCGGGCACCGTTTGATGTTGCTGAGGGTGAATCCGAGATCGTTGCCGGTTTCCACGTTGAATATTCAGGTATGACCTTTGCAGTTTTCTTCCTGGCTGAATATGCGAATATGCTTTTAATTGCTGCATTGGCTTCCATTATGTTCATGGGTGGTTGGTTATCACCATTTGATGGTTTCCTTTCTGCACAAACGTTATCGATACCTGTCTTAGGATACATTTTAGATAATGGTATGCACTGGTTCTTTGCCAAGATCTTTATCTTTATCTTCTTTTTCCTCTGGTTCCGCGCAACGTTCCCACGCTATCGTTATGATCAAATTATGCGTCTGGGCTGGAAAGTATTTATTCCGATCACGATTGTCTGGATACTGGTCGTTGGCTTTATGGTATTAGGTCAACTTTCACCATGGTGGGGGGCAACGGCATGAGTTCCAATTTAAATCCGAATGTTAATTCAGGTAAAAGTGAAGGTTTGAAGGGTTTTATCAAGAGCCTGTTCCTGTTTGAGTTAATGAAAGGCTTATCAATTACCGGTAAATTTTTCTTCGGTAAAAAATTCACTTTGCATTACCCCGATGAAAAGGCTCCTATCTCACCACGTTTTCGCGGCCTGCATGCCTTGCGTCGTTACCCAAATGGTGAAGAACGATGTATTGCCTGCAAACTGTGTGAAGTCGTTTGTCCGGCATTAGCGATTACGATTGAGTCTGAACTACGTGATGACGGTACGCGTCGCACCACACGTTATGATATTGATTTAACCAAATGTATATTCTGTGGTTTCTGTGAGGAATCATGCCCGGTCGATTCGATTGTTGAAACGGGAATATATGAATATCACGGTGAAGTAGCCGGTGATTTATATATGACAAAAGAAAAATTATTAGCGGTCGGTGATAAATATGAAAAAGACATCGCCGCTGCTCGTGCTGCTGATTCAGCATATAGATAAAGTATATATATTTATACTGATAACAACTAAAACGAAAGGGTAGAACAATAACAATGACAGGTGTGCAAATTTTATTTTATGCATTTGCGACAATGATGGTGTTAAGCGCCTTAATGGTCATCACTGTACGTAACCCTGTGCGCTCGGCATTATTTTTAGTGCTGACCTTTGTGTCATGCTCGGCGATCTGGTTAATCATGCAAGCAGAATTCCTGGCGATTGTTTTAGTGCTGGTTTATGTGGGTGCGGTGATGGTGCTGTTCCTGTTCGTTGTAATGATGTTGGATATCAATATAGCGCGCCTAAAAGAGGGTTTTATTAGTTACCTGCCAGTTGGAATCGGTATTGCCGGTTTATTTGGTGGCATGTTGGCTTATTTGTTATACCACATGGATGCGTCTGACGTTAAAACCAAGATGCGCAGTTTATACCCGCCGGCATCAAAGCCCGCTGACTATAGTAATACTGAAGAATTAGGTGAAGTACTCTATACGGTTTATGTATACCCATTTGAGATCGCGGCGGTTATTTTGCTGGTAGCTATTGTCGCTGCTATTGCCTTAACCTTTCGTCGCCGTAGTAATACCAAATACCAGAATCCTGATGTGCAGGTCGCGGTTAAACGAGATGATCGTGTGCGAGTTGTTAAAATGGATTCGGAAGATAAGAAATAGGTGGCCTATATATGATTACTTTGACACAAGTACTAATTCTGGCAGCCATTTTGTTTAGCATCAGTGTGGCAGGTATTTTCTTGAATCGAAAAAACCTGATTATATTATTAATGGCGATAGAGTTAATGCTGTTATCCGTCAATATGAACTTTATTGCCTTTTCCTATTTTATGGATGATTTGGCAGGACAGGTTTTTGTATTCTTTATATTAACGGTTGCCGCGGCCGAAGCGGCAATTGGTCTGGCTATTCTGGTAGTGCTGTTCAGGAATAAACGTACTATCAATGTCGATGATCTTAATGAGATGAAGGGGTAATAGGGCAGTGTTTGAGAATATGCCAAATGTATATCTCTGGATCGTTTTAGCACCGTTGATTGCTGCGATTATTGCGGGTCTATTTGGAAAGTTTATCGGTCGCTCGGGTGCCCATTGGGTAACGATTATCGGTGTTGGTATTTCCTGCTTATTATCGATGGTGGTATTCAAACATCATGTATTAGACGGCGGTGAAATATATAACGCAACAGTGTATACCTGGCTGGAAACCGAACGCATTAAATTTGAAGTGGGTTTCCTGATAGATAATTTGACTGCGATGATGATGGTCGTTGTGACTTTTGTCTCCTGGATGGTACACATTTATACCGTTGGTTATATGCGAGATGATCCGGGTTATCAACGTTTCTTTAGTTATATCTCGTTGTTTACCTTCTCAATGCTGATGTTGGTTATGTCGAATAACTTCATGCAGTTATTCTTTGGCTGGGAAGCAGTGGGTTTGGTTTCATACTTGCTGATCGGTTTCTGGTTTAAAAAAGACACCGCGACCTTTGCTAATCTGAAGGCCTTTTTAATCAATCGGGTTGGTGACTTTGGATTTATTTTAGGTATCGCTGCGGTACTAATGTATTTCGGTTCTTTGGATTATGACACTGTGTTTAAGAGTGTCGATAAAGTTGCCGGTCAGGAAATCACCGTTATTGATGGCATGCCCTGGTCGGTGATGACTTTTATCTGTATTTGCCTGTTTATTGGTGCGATGGGTAAATCAGCTCAAGTGCCATTGCATGTTTGGTTACCTGATTCAATGGAAGGTCCTACCCCTATCTCGGCTTTAATCCATGCGGCGACCATGGTTACCGCAGGTATCTTCATGGTGGCACGTATGTCGCCTTTATATGAGTTATCAGAAACTGCTTTAAGCTTTGTTATGATCATTGGTGCAACGACTGCCTTATTCATGGGCTTCTTAGGGTTAGTCCAAAACGATATTAAACGCGTTGTTGCCTATTCAACCTTATCGCAATTAGGTTATATGACCGTCGCTTTAGGGGCATCAGCCTATGCTGCTGGTATTTTCCATCTAATGACGCATGCCTTCTTTAAAGCGTTATTATTCCTGGGTGCGGGTTCGGTCATTATTGCCATGCATCACGAACAAGATATGCGCAAGATGGGTGGCTTACGTAAGTACATGCCGATTACCTGGATAACCTCATTAATAGGTTCGCTAGCATTAATTGGTACACCATTTTTTGCAGGTTTCTATTCTAAAGATTCTATTATCTTAGCGGTCCAGCAGTCGCAGACATGGGGACATCAATACGCTTATTATGCCGTGTTGTTAGGGGTGTTCTTTACTGCGCTTTATAGTTTCCGTATGTACTTTATGGTATTCCATGGTAAAGAACGTATGGATGAACATACCCGCGAACATCTGCATGAAACTCCCTGGGTAGTGACGGTCCCATTAATTGCGTTGGCGATCCCATCGATTTTTATTGGAGCTATGTTTGTTGAGTCGATGGTGTTTGGTAATTTCTTCGGTGATGCCATTTATGTAGCTCCCGCACATGATGTCCTGGGTCAATTACCGAAATACGACTGGTTAAGCATGGTCGCCCATGCCGTTCCATTATCGATGCCCTTTATCCTGGCTTTATCGGGTGTGGTTGTCGCCTGGTTCTTGTGGATGAAACGCCCAGATATCCCTGCAAAGATTGAGACAAAATTTAAGTGGCTGCATACCTTATTAATCGAAAAATACTATGCCGATCATCTCTATATAAAAATTATTGCACCGTTGAGCCGATGGATTGGTGACAAACTCTGGCAGTGGGGTGACGTGAAAATTATTGATGGTGCCATTGTAAATGGTTCAGCTAAATCCGTTGGGTTTATTGCCAGTAAGATCCGCAATATTCAGACCGGATATCTCTATACCTATGCCTTCGCTATGATTGTAGGACTGGTGGTTCTCATTGCCGTCTTCGTTTATGGCTGGGATAAAATAATAAGTACATTAGGTTAAAACATGTTTGAATCCTGGCCCTTACTTAGTTTAGTCATTTGGACACCGATTGTCGGTGGCATGCTCGTGCTTGCAACCGGTGGCGATAAGAATGCAACCGAAGCACGGGTGTTAGCTCTGGTGTTTTCGATCATTACCTTTGCCTTATCGATTCCACTTTATACTGAATTCAATTCTGCTTCCGGTTCAATGCAGTTCATTGAGCATCATGAATGGATGAGCCTGGGCAGCCTGCGTTTTTATTACCACCTGGGTGTTGATGGTATTGCAATGCCGCTTATACTTTTAACAACCTTTATGACCGTTATTATCGTCATTGCCGGTTGGGAAGTGATCAAGTTCAAGGCTGCACAATATATGGCCGCCTTTTTAATTATGTCTGGCTTAATGGTTGGTGTTTTCTCCGCACTTGACGGCGCATTGTTCTATGTATTCTGGGAAGCAATGTTAATCCCGATGTTTTTAGTCATTGGTGTCTGGGGTGGTCCTCGTCGTGTTTATGCCACGATTAAGTTCTTCCTTTATACGTTTTTAGGTTCGGTATTCATGTTAGTGGCCTTTATTTATATGGCCAACAAGACCGGCAGCTTCGAAATATTGGAGTTACATTCGCTGCCGTTAACTAAAACTGAACAAATGTTTATCTTTATTGCTTTCTTACTGGCGTTCTCCGTGAAAGTACCGATGTGGCCAGTACATACCTGGTTGCCAGATGCGCACGTTGAGGCACCAACTGGTGGTTCGGTTGTTTTAGCCGCCATTATGTTGAAGTTAGGAGCCTATGGTTTCTTACGTTTCTCTTTACCCATTACCCCGGATGCCTCACAGGAATTAGCCTGGTTAATGATTACCTTGTCGCTGATCGCGGTGGTTTATATTGGTTTTGTCGCGCTTGTTCAGCAAGACATGAAAAAACTAATAGCTTACTCATCTATATCTCATATGGGTTTTGTTACTTTAGGGTTCTTTATTGTCTGGAGTATTTATTCACCGGTTACCCACGATGTGAAAATGATTGTCACGGGTATTAATGGTGCGGTGGTTCAAATGATATCGCATGGTTTTATTTCTGCTGCGATGTTCTTAGTGGTCGGCGTCATGTATGACCGCATTCACAGTCGTCAAATTGCCGATTACGGTGGTGTCGCGAATACCATGCCGACGTTTGCTGCCTTTGCAGTATTGTTTGCCATGGCCAATGCAGGATTACCTGGCACCTCTGGATTCGTCGGTGAGTTTCTGGTTATTCTCGCCGCGTTTAAAGCCAATCCGTGGTTTGCCTTCCTGGCGGCATCGACACTCATTATTGGTGCTGCTTATACCTTATGGATGGTTAAACGTGTTTTCTTTGGTCAAGTGGCTAATGAAAAGGTACAAGGCCTTACCGATATCAATGCTCGTGAATTTTTCTTCCTGTCTGTGTTAGCCGTCATGGTCTTGTTCTTTGGTTTATATCCAGCTCCCTTACTCGAGGTGATGGATGAGAGCGTGACTAATTTGGTTCGACATATTCTTCAATCTAAGATACCGCAATAGGTCATGACTATGGAATTTATCGCAGCCTATCTACCTTCAGCCATGACTAATGACGCGACTATCGCTCAATTACCATTAGCCATGCCCGAGATTATCTTATTGTGCATGGCATGCATTGTACTTGTAGTCGATTTGTTTTTAACCGATAAAACACGTGGCGGGACCTATATCCTTTCGCAAATCACGCTGGTCGCATTAATTGTCATTACCACCATGACGTTTGCTAAACAAGATACGATTGCCTTCAATGGCACATTTATTAGAGATGGTATGGGCGATTTATTAAAAATATTTATTTATATCGCCACCTTTGCTGTATTCCTGTATTCGAAATCGTATCTAAAGGCACGTGATATCTATAAAGGTGAATATTATGTCTTAGGCTTGTTTGGTGTGCTGGGCATGATGATCATGGTCTCTGCGCAAAGCTTCCTGACTATTTACCTTGGTCTGGAACTTCTGTCGCTTTGCATGTATGCGATGGTAGCACTCCAGCGTGACTCAATAATAGCTTCTGAGTCGGCGATGAAATATTTTGTGTTAGGGGCAATCGCTTCGGGCATGCTGTTATACGGGATGTCAATGATCTATGGGGCGACGGGCTCACTTGAATTATCAACTATTAGCTCAGAAGTCGCTGCACAACAACAGAACATTATTTTAATTTTTGGGCTGGTTTTTGTCGTGGTTGGCGTTGCCTTCAAATTAGGTGCAGTGCCATTTCATATGTGGTTACCAGATGTTTACCAGGGATCTCCCACTGCAGTTACAATATTTATTGGTAGTGCACCGAAGATTGCTGCCTTTGCGATGATGATGCGTTTGCTGGTCGATGGGTTAGGGGCCTTGCATGTTCAATGGCAGGATATGCTCATGATTATGGCAATTGCTTCTATGGCAATCGGTAATGTTGTTGCTATTGCACAGACGAATCTCAAACGAATGCTCGCCTACTCAACTATTTCTCACGTTGGTTTTATAATGCTGGGTGTCATGACCGCGACCAAAGAAGGTTATGCAGCGTCGATGTTCTATACTATTACCTATACATTAATGGCACTCGGCGCATTTGGCATGATCATGCTGATGTCACGTATGGGCTTTGAGTCTGACAAACTGGATGATTTAAGGGGCTTGAATCATAGAAGTCCGTGGTTTGCCTTTATGATGTTAATTTTTATGTTTTCAATGGCGGGGGTACCTCCGTTTGTGGGTTTCTGGGCAAAACTACAAGTACTTAAATCCGTTGTATCAATCGATCTGATTTGGTTAGCCTTAATAGCGGTCATTTTCTCTATCGTCGGTGCATTTTATTATTTGCGTGTTATCAAGCTAATGTATTTCGATACGCCTCAGGAGACCTCAGGAATTGAAGCCGCCTCCGATCTTCGTTTGCTTTTAAGTGTTAACGGAATTGTTGTTTTGGCTTTAGGTCTCTACCCCCAACTCATTATGGGAATAATCACCAGCGTAATATAAAGACTTTGGAATTAATTAATCGCGGTAATATAACTCGATTCGAAATAGTAATTCATGTTCTGCTTCAAAGTTATTATCTTTATTAAATAAAATCTGTGGTTGTATATCAAAAAACAAATAATCAGAGTGTATGTTATTCCGGTATAACAGATTAACCAGATAATCGGTGGTATGCAGACTGTTATCTGAATTAGCGAAAACACCGACTTTATACGTAATTGCCTGTCTATGGTTAATGGTTTGTATGATTTCAGCAGTTTGACTTAGATCATAAATATCTGTTAAATCCGTGTATCGTAGTAGTGATGTAGTACGAAATAGGTACATATAATTGAGAGGCCTGTCCCATCTCATGGTGCTATCAAAACCAAAACCGGATGAATCAAACCAATAAAGGCTCTCATGCAGGTATAATGCCCACCGATCGAAAAAATGACTTCTATCCATTCTAAGCCGTGCATAAGTATCAAGAGGAGAACGAAATTTTACACCAAGTGAAGGTCGTACTTTCCAGCCAAAATAACCGACATTTTTTTCCAGGCCAGTATATACTCCATCATTCTGATTTTCGCTTGTACCGAGATTTTTATTGCGACTCTCAAGTTCAAGTAGTTCTTTTGTTTCATCAGGATCGCTTTCTATAACCAGCCGGTATTTTTCTCTTATTCCCGGTAAACGTGCTCTTAAACTAATTGAACCGTCAAACTTGGCCCCATCTCCTTCAGGCCAAAGTGTTTCGACAGTGATACGTAGATGACTCCCTGTGCTTTCGTTAATCGCTTCGTTAGTGGCAAAGAAGTTATCGACACTTAGTACTGTTATATGTAAATAGTCAGAGATTAATTTTTGATGGTCATCAAGGAATGAAAAAAATGGAGGTTTAGCTATTTCAGTTGCCACGACGATGTCTTCATTAAGGAAATCATCTTCGCTCTCGTCTAATAAATCTTCATCATTTCCACTCGAAGGTCTTTCTGGTTTATAGGGTGTTGGGGCTGTATATATTTCACCTATGTTTTTCTCGGGTTCTATTTCTTTCTCTGTGGATACATCGTCAATTAACAGAAAAGGAGGACTCTGTTCATCGTCATGCACTAAGTTATTATTCAAAGTGTCTTTATTTTCGATATTTGTAGAGGGAGTTGTTTGTTTAATATTGGACGGCGATGTTGTCTCGCTTGTATCCACAATCAACTTCTCATTTGTGACAGGGGCATCGATCAGGAGAAACGGTGGTGTCTGTTCATTATTTTCCGCGAAGCTATAAGTGGAAAAGGCAAGTACACATATCGTGGCGACAGTGGTAAATGTTAATTGCCCTATATTTATGATCACTTTTTACTCAAACCAAATCTTTCACATCTATGTATTTAATACTAACAAAAATTAAGCCTACAAATATCGATTTTATGAAGAATTATTAAAAATTTAAAAGTGGAATCAAGGACTTATTGATATTATCAATAAAATCATGCAATTGAACTTAATGATGTATTTATAAACGTGATAATCAGTAAATTATGTTTTGTGAATCTGGTGGGTAAAATCCTGGTTTTATGCCGTCGAGATGACCGTAATTTCAGGTTTCATATGCTAGAAATATGACTCACTTAAGGAATGTCTGCCCGCAGGTAAATACTAATCATTAGCATTCATTAATATTTCATGAGAAATATTTTAAGGAGATTATTAGTGGAATTTAAATTTTTAAAATTAGTAGATATAGAGGTAATGTCTTCTATTGTCGCTTGACTTACCATTTGCTATGTCTATGGTTAGAAAAGACCATAACTCGAGAAGGATTATTTTTATGCCAGCTATTTTATATGAACGCATAGGTGGAGAAGTTGCAGTGAATTCGGCCGTTGATATTTTCTATCGGAAGGTTTTAAGTGATGATTCAATCAGTCATTTTTTTGATTCCACAGATATGGGTGAACAACGTGCAAAGCAGAAATCATTTTTGACTATGGCCTTTGGAGGACCTAATAACTATACCGGTAGTGATTTACGCTCAGCTCATAAAGCCCTTGTCGAAAACGGATTAGGAGAAGCACATTTCAATTCGGTTGCTAAACACCTACAGGACACATTATCTGAATTAAAAGTGACAGATGACTTAATTACAGAGGTTATGGCAATTGCGGCAAGCACTCATGATGATGTTTTAAATCTATAGTTTTTTCATTTGAATAAGGTAATCTTTGAAGGCACCTCATATGAATGCATTGAAGGCGAGTCAGTGCTTGAGTGTTTGTTACGCCATAATGAGAAAATAAACTATTCCTGCAAGATTGGAACCTGTCAAACATGCTTGCTGAAGTCTGAAAATAGTGAGATCCCTCCTGGTGCGCAGACTGGTTTACCAAAGAATCTGGTAAAACAAAAATATTTTTTGTCATGTTTGCTATATCCCGAATTCGATCTGACCATATCCAACGCAAACGAAAAAGATTTATTTCGAAAAGCCAAAACAATATCAAAACAGAACCTATCGGATAGTGTTCTTCAATTAATATTAGAGCCCGACGGTTTTGTGGATTTTTTTGCCGGCCAATTCATCAATCTAAAAGCTGATGAGCAAATGATACGTAGTTATTCTATGGCTAGTAACCCGGCTAAATATGAACTAATCGAATTACATATTAAACGCATGCCGAATGGGAAAATGAGCAACTGGTTATTTGATGAATTGCAAGTAGGTGATGAGATCGAATTTCAAGGTCCTAATGGGAATAGCTTTTATAATAAAGATAATTTGGTACAGCCCATGTTATTGATTGGGACAGGTACAGGGTTAGCCCCCTTATTAAGTATTACCCGAAGTGCAATTGGACATGGTCATAGAGGAGAGATAGTTTTGTATCATGGTACACGACATTCATCGGGCCTGTATTTAAATAATGAGTTGTTAGAGTTATCTTCTAAGGTGAACAATTTTTCATATAATGCATGTTTGTCGGGTGACATAGAATTTAATGGTCCGTTGAATGGTCGAGCAAATGAGTTAGCATTGCAAAAACATAAAGATTTAACAGGTTGGCAGGTGTTCTTGTGTGGAGAACCACAAATGGTTAAAGAGACACAAAAGCGGGCATATCTTGCAGGCGCGAATCTTGATGAGATTCATCTTGATCCTTTTAATTTAAGAGACTTAAGGAAACGAAGCCGAAAAAAGAAACTAAACGATAGATAAACTCCTTCACTAATTCGACCTTAGACGGAAGCTAATTCATTATACGATAGATCATAAATTCATTTTTTTATCTTATATGGTTTGGTATTTACTGTTGTCAGCCTCCCTTGAACCATTAGCAAAGATGGTTAGTAGATATACAAATTGGTTCAAAATGACGAATAAATGAACATCTTTTTGCGCTAGAATGACGCATATGCCCATTTGATAAACATTACTATTTTTGCATATTAATCGTAGTTATGATGCAAACACCAGATTGAATGGTGAAGAGACCTAAAATAAGGCACAGTTAGCATAATAATAAAATCATTTTTCTAAAAAGAGTCAAAGGGGTATACCATGGATCAAGCGCTCATGTTTGCCATAGGCTGCGCTATTGTCGCAGTTGTCTACGGCCTCATTTCGATATCGTCAATATTAAAATTATCAGAAGGCAATGACGATATGAAACGCATCTCTAAAGCAATTCAAGATGGTGCTTCTGCATATTTAAAACGACAATATGTGACGATTTCCATAGTGGGTGTCATATTATTTATCCTGATTTACGTCTTACTCGATTCGCCAGCAACCGCATTTGGTTTTCTAGTGGGCGCTGTTTTATCTGGTGCAACAGGATTTATTGGCATGCATGTGTCAGTTAGATCAAATGCTCGTACGGCCGAGGCCGCACGTGGAGGATTGAACAGTGCTCTTAGAGTGGCGTTTAAAGGTGGTGCCATTACGGGTATGTTAGTCGTTGGTTTAGGGTTACTCGGAGTTGCAGGTTTCTATGCAATTTTGTTGCAAATGGGTATTAAAGATCCATTGCACCCATTAATTGGCTTGGCCTTTGGTGGTTCATTGATCTCAATCTTTGCGCGCCTGGGTGGCGGCATCTTTACCAAGGGGGCAGACGTTGGTGCTGACATCGTGGGTAAAGTCGAAGCGGGCATACCTGAAGATGATCCCCGTAACCCGGCGGTGATAGCCGATAACGTCGGTGATAACGTAGGTGATTGTGCCGGTATGGCCGCCGATTTATTTGAAACCTATGCCGTGACTGTCATTGCTACGATGTTATTGGGCAGTTTGTTATATAGCAATTTAGGCCAACAGGCAATTTTATACCCCTTAGTTCTTGGTGGTGCCTCCATTGTGGCTTCCGTTATCGGAACTTTTTTTGTGAAAGCCCGTGAAGGTGGCAAGATCATGAATGCGCTCTATCGTGGCTTAGCGGTTTCCGGTGTTCTTGCAGCGGTTGCTTTTTACTTTATTACCAAAGATATGATGGCGGGTTTTGAAGGCGGGTTTATGAATCTGTTCTGGTGCGCCCTGATCGGTCTGGGACTTACGGCTGCTATGGTTGTCATTACTGAATATTACACTGCCACTGAGTACCAGCCTGTCCGTCACATAGCCGAAGCATCAACAACCGGTGACGGTACAAATGTTATTGCTGGTTTGGGTGTTTCAATGAAATCTACCGCAGCGCCAGTGATTGTCGTATGCGCATCTATCTACGGCGCTTATGAGCTTGCGGGTTTGTATGGTATTGCCATAGCGGCAACTTCCATGCTGTCAATGACTGGAATTATTGTCGCCCTCGATGCCTATGGTCCAATCACCGATAATGCCGGTGGTATTGCTGAAATGGCCGAACTTGATGAGTCTGTTCGAAATATTACTGATCCATTAGATGCGGTTGGTAATACGACGAAAGCAGTCACGAAAGGATATGCGATTGGTTCAGCTGCATTAGCTGCCCTCGTTCTGTTTGCTGATTTTACCCATGGTCTTGAAAAAGCAGGCATCAACGTGACATTCGATCTGTCTGATCACATGGTTATTATTGGTCTATTTTTAGGTGGACTGGTGCCTTATTTGTTTGGTGCGATGGCTATGGAAGCCGTAGGTCGTGCGGCAGGAGGCATTGTGAACGAAGTGCGACGCCAGTTTAGAGAAATGCCGGGTATCATGGATCGCAGTGAACGTCCTGACTACTCGCGTGCAGTTGATATGTTAACGCGTTCTGCGATTAAAGAAATGATTATTCCTTCATTACTACCAATAGCCGTACCAATAATCGTAGGTTTAGTTTTAGGGCCAAAGGCACTGGGTGGTTTGTTACTGGGAACCATAATTACTGGTATATTTGTTGCGATATCAATGACCACTGGTGGCGGTGCCTGGGATAATGCCAAGAAATACATTGAAGATGGTAATTGTGGCGGCAAGGGTTCTGATGCCCATAAAGCGGCAGTGACCGGTGATACGGTTGGCGATCCCTATAAAGATACGGCGGGACCGGCTATCAATCCACTGATTAAGATCATCAATATTGTTGCGCTGTTAATTATTCCGATACTTCCAGCAGTACAATAAAAACGAAAGCCTTCGTATAACCCGGTTGAATCTCATTCAACCGGGTTTTTTTATGTCCATCTTTTAATGTTATAGTTATTATCGATAATTAATGACGGTTGTTCGATTATGAAAAATTTATGGAATGAGCAAGAGGCAAAAAAGTGCGAGGACGAACTTGCCTTGCGAGTCTATACTTCTCGATTATTAGGCCAGGCGCCTGATCTGGTATTGCATGGAGGTGGTAATACCTCGGTTAAGATCAGTCAAAAAGATATCCTGGGTAATGAGGAGAAGCTTCTTTATGTCAAAGGAAGCGGTTGGGACCTGGCAACTATCGAAGCGGCTGGATTTCCGGCGGTAAATCTAAATCATCTGCAGGCCCTGGCCGGGCTTGATTCAATTTCTGATCCCGATATGGTCAATGAACTTAAGACTCATATGACAAATGCCTCCGCACCAACACCCTCGGTTGAAGCGATACTGCATGCAATCTTACCATTTAAATATGTTGATCATACTCATGCTGATGCGATTGTCACTATAACCAACACGCCTGATGGGGCCGATCGTATTAAATCAATATATGATGATGAAGTCGTTATTGTCCCGTATGTTATGCCTGGATTCGATTTGGCCAGAGTTTGTGCCAGGCAATTTTCAGAACAAAAAAATAATAAGACCATCGGTATGGTGTTAATGAACCATGGAATATTTTCTTTTGCAGATAATGCTAAAGACTCATATGAACGAATGATTGAATTGGTTTCTCGAGCCGAAATGTATCTAAAAGATAATAAGGCTTGGGATATAGCAATTAATAAAGTAGATAAAAATCAAAACAATGATAAAAAAATCATACAGGCGAAGATGCGTAGTAAATTATCAGCAGTCGCTAAAAAACCAATGATACTACACTCGCATAGAAATGCTGATGCGAGGTCGTTTATTACCAGAAAGGACATCAATAAAATATCGCAACAGGGTCCTGCAACACCAGACCATGTAATCAGAACGAAACAGCTTCCGATGTTGAATCACGATATCGAACTAGATCTTGAGAACTATGTTCAGGCATACAAAGATTATTTTGAAAAATATTCTAAGTGCTGTAAAAACAATATCACCATGCTGGATCCGGCTCCTCGAGTTGTTCTTGATCACGAACTAGGATTATGCACACTTGGAAATACTATTAAAGATGCGTTAATTAATCGTGACATCTATCAACATACGATCGAAATCATCCAAAGGTCAACAATGTTGGGAAATTATCAAGCATTGCCAGCGAATGATATCTTTGCAGTTGAGTATTGGGATCTGGAACAAAATAAATTGAAAAAAGCGGGAAATAAACTTGAGTTCGAAGGTGAAGTAGCATTAGTAACCGGTGCGGCCTCGGGTATCGGTAAAGCCTGTGTTGATTCATTGCTAAAACGCGGTGCGGCGGTAATTGCGCTTGATATTAATGAACGGATAACCGATTTACACAGCTCATCGAATTATAGTGGATTAGTTTGTGATGTAACTTCTTCACATGAAATTAACGCAGCGCTGGAACAAGGCGTTAAGAAGTTTGGCGGTATTGATATGATGATTTTGAATGCTGGAATATTTCCAGCTTCTGCTACGGTTGACGAACTCGAGGTCGAACAATGGAATAAGACATTAAATATAAATCTAACGGCAAATCTACAGTTATTAAAAGCCGTGCATCCATTCTTAACGCTTGCACCGAGATATGGACGGGTCGTGATTATTGGCTCAAAGAATGTACCGGCACCGGGACCCGGTGCCAGTGCCTATTCTGTATCTAAAGCAGCGTTAAATCAATTGATGCGGGTGGTCACACTTGAATGGGCAAGTGATAATATTCGCATTAACGCCGTGCATCCTAATGCTGTTTTTGATACTGGTATATGGACGGATGAAATATTACAAGCACGCGCTGAATCATATAAGCTAAGTGTGGAAGAATATAAAACTAGAAATCTACTTACGACAGAAGTCACCAGTCATGATGTAGCGGAATTAGTAGCCGAAATGTGTGGGTCTTTGTTTGCGAAAACAACGGCGGCTCAATTACCCATAGATGGTGGAGATTTACGGGTAATCTAGTCGGTATCTTATGTATATGGTTATTCCGTTCAGTCTATATTTAATAACAGGTGTTATTGTTTCGTTAATATTTAGTACTATGAGATATATGTAAATAATTGTGAGGGATATTTATGTACAAAGTTACATTGCTGATAACGAGCTTTAGTTTGTTAATGCTTAGCTCTGTGAGTATGGCCCGGGATGATATTGGAGACTATTCGGTCGCAAATGTCTTAATGACTGAGCAGGCAAAAGAGAAATTGGCCGGTGTTAAATATTATTTTGGTACTCAAAAACATAGCAAAGTATCAAAACGATATGGAACATTCAGTACAAACAAAAAAAGCAATGCATTTGGAAAATCCGACCAGGAAGCCTGCGAGTGGGTTTTTTTGAGTGCAATGATACAACTGAAGGAAAGGGCTCTTCAGCTCGGCGGAAATGCGGTTATCAATATTAAATCGAACTATAAAGGGAATTTGACGAGCAGTGATGAAACCTTCAAATGTGGTGCCGGGGCCATTATCGCGGGGGTAGCCTTACAGGGGGAAGTGGTTACCTTAAAGTAGACCGATTTACCAAAATCTGAGCGGTAATAGGCGTTGGTCTCTGACAACGTCCGTTTTCGTCTGTATAATCCCGATATGCTACAAAATGCCATACTTATCTTAATAGTCATTGCGATCATTTCGGCCAATTTACCCTGGTTCAGTGAACGCTTTTTCCTGCTGATAGAGCCGCCAGGTGGTACCGGTAAGCGCTTATGGATGTGTTTACTGGAATGGCTGGTATTACTTGTGGTTTTCTTACTTGGCGCTCTGGGACTGGAACAGAAGCTAATGGGCGAGTTGTATCACCAGGATTGGGAGTTTTACGCGGTTATTTTCTGCTTATTTGTTGTATTTGCCTTACCTGGATTTATCTATCGTTATGATCTTCGTCCTCATCTGGACAAACGGCATCGACGCAGCAAATAATACTGCAAAATGCACTAAAAACTGCATGCCGCATTAGAGTTCTCTAATATATAACCCTGAAAAAGTAAGTTTATTTTGTTGTATTGAGTTATATCTTGCTATACTTATGCAAAATGCAGAGAAAATAGCAATTTACCGATATGCAACTGCGCCATAAATTCTTTCTAATTCTAAGTCTAATGACAGCGGTTCCGTTGCTCATCCTTCTGTTTGGTGTTGTTGATCGTGCTGAATCTGAGTTACGTGTTCAGACGGAAAAAGAACTGCATGTCACTCTGAACAAAATGTCTGACGAGATTAAGCTGATTCTAAATAATCAGAAAGCCATCGCCAGAGGTCTCGCTCATGTGCCGGCGGTAAGGCAGTTTGCCTCCTTTACCCAAAAACAATCTGGTAAAGTGATGAATCCGGCTGATTACCAGCGTCTCGCCGAAGACCTGGAACTGTTTTTTTTAAACTATTCACATGTGGTACCGAGTATTCAGGCCTTGCGGTTTATTGATCCACAGGGCAGAACCCTGGTTAAGGTCAAAGAAGGAAAACCAATTGAGCCAAAGTTAATCGATGACAAATTTAAACGACTCTACGTTGCCGATCAGTCCAATAAATCTTTTTTTAAATACACCTTAGGTATCGATCAAGATGTCGTGATGTCCGATTTTGAGTTAGGTCGCGTGACGCATGATGCCGATTTTTGTCCGGCAATGGTGCGTTATTCTGCGACGGTAAAAGATGAACTCGATCGAGAAGAAGGTCTGTTGGTTGTAAACATGTGGGGGACTCGACTTGATTCAACGATTAAATCTGCTTTAGGTGGGTATCCAGGAAATGCCTTTGTCGTTGAAATTAATGAAGGGACAGTACGTGATGGAATCTATTTATACCACCACGATATTTCCAAACGTTTTGGTAACCAGCTAGAGTCTCAATATCGTTTTACGAATGAGATCTCTAAAGAAGAGTGGCAGTATATAAAACAAAATCGGGAAAAAGGTTCACTGTTTCGAAATGATGGCCGTATGCTATTTTTTAAAAATCTATCACCCTTTGAATCAAGACCGAATACTTCCTGGTTGTTATTAGTTGAAGCAGATAGTAAAACCGTCTTTGCTTCAATAGACAGCCTGCGCAAGTCAATCTGGTTATTGCTGGGTGTTCTGCTGGTAATTAGTTTATTAATATCTGTATGGGCGGCATGGCGTATGTCGCAACCTGTACATGATCTGGCGGAAGCGATTACCCGTTATGCGGATGGTGACCACTCATCTCGTTCTAACGATACTCGCAATGATGAAATAGGGGTTGCAGGTAAAGCGTTTAATTATTTAACGGCCAGTTTAGTTAAAGCCAAACGCGAAAGAGATAAAGCTGAAAAACTGGCACGACAATCCGAACGACTTGCTTCTGTTGGGCAGTTAGCGGCGGGTATTGGCCATGAAATTAATAACCCACTTATGAATATCATGTCTCTCGCATCACTAATTGAAGAAGGCGTGAAAGACAATGAAGAAGCGTTGAATGATTTAAATCTCCTCAAAAAAGAAGGTCAACGTTGCGCACGGATTGTGCAGGGTATTTTAAGCTTTGCAAGAGAAAATAAACCTGACTATCACGAATTCAATATGAGTCAGTTAATCGAAGACACCCTGGATTTGTTGCAACATCGAATCGAATCGGCTGAAATTACCGTCGTTACGGATCTGCAACATGACTTATTTCTCGTCGCTGATATGAATCAGATACAGCAGGTATTGGTTAATATTATTTTAAATGCAGTACAGGCTTCTGTTGCCGGTGGCACTATCCATATCAAATCCTATAAAGATATCGATTATATTGCAGTTGAAATCATCGATACTGGGGCCGGAATTAAAACCCAGGAAATTTCCAAAGTATTCGATCCCTTTTTTACGACCAAACAAGAAGGCGAAGGGACTGGACTGGGTTTGTCAGTGAGTTATGGCATTGTTAAACATCATGGTGGGACAATACATCTGGAAAATACACCGGGAGAAGGACTGCGTGTTGTAATTCTTTTGCCTTTTCATGCTGAAATGGATGATCAATCTGATGACGAAATTATGGAGGCTAAATATGTCGTCTAAATCAAATAAGTCAACTCGTATAATGTTTATAGATGATGATGCAGTAACATGCCGAGTCATGAAACGAAACTGCGACAATGCGGATTATGATTGTACGGTGTTTCAGGATGCGTCAGCATGTCTGGAAGAGTTCAAAAAAGATGGTGCTGATATTGTCATAACAGATTTACGAATGCCGGGCATGAACGGGTTTGAATTATTGAGTGAACTTAGAAGTGTTGATCAAGATGTTCCTGTGGTCGTGATGACAGGCTATTCTTCTGTAGAGAATGCCGTAGAAGCAATGAAACGCGGAGCAAATGATTTCATTAAAAAACCGTTCGATTTTGAAGAGCTACGGATTATGCTTGAACGAACGATTAAATCACGTCACTTACGTACTGAAAATAAACTATTAAAACGGCGAATTGGTCAAAAACGTAATCGCTTCGGTATGATCGGTGATACGCCGGTAATGCGAACTCTGTTCACTACGATTGAGAAAATAGCTGAAGTAAGCTGTAGTGCCATTCTAACTGGAGAATCCGGAACCGGTAAAGAACTCGTCGCGCGTGCGTTACATGATTTCAGTCCGCGAAATGACAAACCCTTTGTGGCTATTGATTGTGGTGCATTGAGCGATACTTTACTTGAAAGTGAATTATTCGGGCATGAAAAAGGTGCTTTTACCGGTGCAACACAGCGGAAATATGGGCTTATGGAACAGGCTGATGGGGGAACCTTGTTTCTGGATGAAATTTGCAATATTTCCGACAAGATGCAAATTAAATTGATGCGAGCGATCGAAGATCGAAGAATTATCAGGGTGGGCGGTATAACTCCAATTCCAGTGGATGTCAGAGTCGTTGCCGCAAGCAATCAGGATCTGGAGCAAATGGTCGAGGAGGGAAATTTACGCCATGATTTCTATCATCGCTTAAATGTGGTGACCATCCGTGTGCCTTCCTTAAATGAACGTAGAGAGGATGTTCCTGCATTGGTCGATTATTATCTGAAAGAGTTTAATGAGCGCTATCAACGTAGTGTGAAAGGTTATGATAGCACCTCTTTACAGCGTATGTGTGAGGCAGACTGGAAAGGTAATGTTCGTGAATTGAGAAACACGGTAGAGCGTTGTGTCATCCTCGCAGATAGTCCAATCTTGACCTGGGAAGATTCAAATCCGGTTGTTAGTGAAGATGACCTGCTTGCCGCTACATTTTCTGAAAATGATTTTATATCATTATTAGAATTGGAACAGGAATACATCCAGCATGTTTTGAAATGTTGTCGGGGTAAAAAAACCCAGGCAGCAAAAGTGTTAGGTATTGATAAGACAACACTGTGGAGAAAGTTAAGACGTTATGACAATGATTTAGAAACGGTGTAAATTACCATCTTAAAACCTTATAAAAGATGCATAATGCACCCGAAATGATATTAGATAGTACTGATATGCTCGCTAAAATCAACTAAGTTATTGAAATATCTTTAGATAAAAAAAACCTAGACTTTGGAACGCCATTTGCTGTATCTATGTATACAGTACTCGCGAGTAGTACTTTGTTATGTAACATTTATACCTAATTCTTAGGAGGAGTTAAAATGAAATTATTAAGTAAAGCTGCGTTAATTGCTGCAGGTGTTGCGATGACCGCATCAGCTTATGCTATTGATCCATCAAAAGCTGCAAAAAATGGTTATAACCAACAAAAAGTTGTTTATCATGTAAACAACATCCACACCGCTAAAGGTGCACTTCGTAATGTTAAAAATCACCTGAATGCATTGGGTGATGCCAACATTGAAGTGATCGTTGTTACTCATAGCTCTGGTGCTTTCGCAATGGTTGACGGCTCAATGGGTAAAAAGAACAAAAAAGGTAAAGTCTATAATTTCAACGATCAAATCGCTGGTTTAGCTAACCGTGGTGTTAAATTCACAATCTGTGCAAACACTATCCGCGGAAAAAAAATACCTAAAGATAAAATCAATGAAAACGCGGAAGTAATTCCATCAGGCGTTGCTCATGTTGCTCACTTGCAACAAAAAGGTTACAACTACGTTAAACCATAAGGTTTGATTTACTGTTAATCTAAAAAACGGGTGCTTCGGCACCCGTTTTTTATTAAAACTAGACATAAGTTTTTTTATTTTTTGAGAATACTGTTTTAAAATAATCTATTCAAAAAAACTATAGAGTTGATTAAATAGATAGGGTATATAATCTTGTCTGCTGGAATGAATAATAAAAAACTTGAATTTTCTGTGTTAATATTATTTGTGTATGATAAATCTCGCTGATTTATTTTATTATGAGTTCTTACAATGGTAACAAAAATTGGTCGTAACTCTCCTTGCCCTTGCGGTAGCGGTAAAAAACTGAAAAAATGTTGTGGCAAAGAGAACAAGGCAGTCTCTGATTCTCCAAATGTTGACCAATTGTTGAACTCTGCAGTTCAGCTACAGATAGATGGTGATATCGAAAAAGCGAGAAGTCTTTATCATAAAGTACTACAACATGATCCTAACAATGATAATGCATTGAATCTCTTAGGTGTAATTGCATATAAATCAGGTGATCTCGACAATGCAATTGACCTTATTTCCCGAGCACTACTAATTGATCCAAATGCTGGAGAGTTTCAATATAATCTGGCTAAAGCTATGCAAGATAAGGGAGATGCTCAAAAGGCATTATTACATTACCAAAAAGCATTGGAAATCCATCCGGATTTAGTTGATGCTCATATTAATCTGGGATTATTATTTTTCAATAATCATCAATACGAAGAGGCGAAGATACATTATAAGTATGCCTCACAATTAGAGCCTGACAATTATGAAACACTATTTAACTTAGCTCAGACTTTAGTGAATCTTGGACACTATGAAGATGCTATTAAATGCTATAAAAAATCTTTATTAAATCGACCAACTTATATCGCACAATTGGAGCTAGGGAATGCTCTTTATAATTTAGGAAGACCCGAGGATGCAAGTGAGCAATTTAATCTTGCATTGGATATGGCTTCGGGCTCTGATAAAGCAATCACGTTTAGCAATATACTCTTAACGTTAAATTACTCAGGTACGAGAACGGCAGAAAATATTTTTAATGAACACCTGAAATATTCCAGGAAATTTGCTGAACCTCTTGTACCGTTTATTCCTGTTCATAACAACAATTCCGAACAAGAGCGCAGGATTAAAATAGGATATGTATCTGGGGATTTTAGAAAACACTCAGTAGCTTTTTTCATTTCACCTGTATTAGAACATCATAATCCTGAACAAGTCGAAGTGTATTGCTATTGCAATAATAAAGAAAAAGATAAATTAACCGAGCAAATTAAAAATTACTGTCATCATTGGCGCGATATTTACAGTCTGAGTGACGACAAAGCAACTGAATTAATACAAAAAGACCAAATAGACATTCTGGTTGACTTATCGGGACATACTTCGGCCGGTAGACTGTTGGTTTTTGCCAGAAAGCCTGCGCCAATACAGGTTAGTTGGATAGGTTATCCAAACACGACCGGTCTATCTACGATAGATTATCGAATTACGGATGCTTATGCTGATCCAATCGGAACAACTGAAAAATACTACTCGGAACGACTGATTAGGTTACCTGGTAGTTTTTCATGTTTTTCTCCCCCAGATAATTCACCAGATGTCGGGGTTCCACCTTCCTTCAACTCAGAAGTATTTACTTTTGGTTGCTTTAACAAACTCGCTAAGATCACGCCTGACTCAATTAATGTTTGGGCTCAAATACTTCTCGAGTTACCAAACTCACAACTGCTGCTAAAAACTGCTGCCTTACATGAATCTTCTGTGAGAAACGATCTTCGTAATAATTTCTCTACATATGGCGTTGATCCATCCAGAGTAATATGTATTGAGAGAGATGTAAGTCAAATTGAACATCTGACAAAATATAATCAGGTTGATATAGCGTTAGACACCTTTCCTTACAATGGAACAACCACAACGTGCGAAGCCTTATGGATGGGGGTGCCAGTAATAGTATTGGAAGGTAATTCACATGTTTCAAGAGTAGGTGTGAGCCAAATGATAAACTTGGGCTTGAAAGAACATATAGCACAGTCAAAGGAAGAATATGTCAGGATAGCGGTAAATTTGGCTAGGGACTCTGATAAATTATCAGTTCTTCGCAAAAAATTAAGAGAAAACATGATGATGTCTCCCTTGATGGATGCTGAATCCTTAACAAATAATATTGAAAAGGCTTATCGCGATATGTGGAAAGATTGGTGTTTAAATCAATCAAAATCGGATAGTTGAGGCAATCATGATATTTAAAACTAAAAAAATGTACGGGTTTTTACTTGATTTACATATTTAGGAAAATGGATCTCAAAAATTTTACTTTTATATCTTAAATTTGTTTGTGTTTTAATTACGGATAATTATACCTGATAGTTACTCAGAATTACTGGCGGCCTCAATAAAAAAAGGCGCATCAAGTGATGCGCCTTTTTAGTCCATCTAAAACGAGAGATTGGGTACGAGGGTTATTTAACCTTCGCTTCAGCGACATCCTTACCACCTTTATTATCAATCCAGCTTAGCTGAAGTGTATCGCCTTTCTTGGCACTCTTTAGTCGGAATGATAAGAAGGGGTTTTTCGATACGCCCGGTCCCCACAGGCAAGTCAGAACCTGTTTGCCATTATGCTTTACGGCTAATTCTTCAATGAAGTGAGGAGGGATTTTTTTACCTGTTGCTTTATCTTTACGCAATCCAGTTTCCATTGGATGGAATACGATTGCTTTTACTGTGGCGCTGCCTTTGTCGGCCCACGCACGTATTTTCATTTTCTTCTTTGCCATGGTCTATTACCTCTTAAATCTCGTTACTGTCCATTAACCGCCACAACCACCCAGTGTTACCTTAACGGGTTTCTTTGCGGTGAGTAATTTGCCATTTGCTTTAACTACAGCAATGACATCAGATGTTTTACGCATTTTAATACGACCAGTAACAAAACCATCGACGGCGTCGGTGGTGACATAACTAGCGCATAATGGGTTAGCGTTTTCAGGTACTAAGACAGAGATTTGCTCCGTGTTAGCGGCCTTACTTTTGACAGTAACAGAGACAACTGCCCCGTTTTCAGCAATATCAGGTGCTTCCACAGAGATTTCTTTACTGTTAACGGTTTTATCACTGCCTGCAATCGCTTTCACGGCATCAGCGAGACTACTGGCATCAAATGCCTTTTTAGGCCATGCAGCAAGTACTGTGCGAGGACTTAATAATCCTGCACTGGTTGCAATAGCAACTGTGCCGGCTGCCATACTGGCTTGTAAAAAAGTTCTACGAGTCTGGTTCATCGAACGGCTCCTTCGTTAATTCGTTTCGACTAAAATTATATTTCTCTCCCGTAATGAGTATTACTGCAATTCTTATACCATGCAATAAATATCATTAAATAACATTGACTTATACTAATGTTCAGGAGAGCGGCTTAGTTAGACACTGCAATCTGCAACATTATGGAGTGCAAATAACCCGTTCATGCAGTATCAACGTATTTAGCCTGCACCCAATATGGTCTTATTATCGTCCAAAAGTTCAGTTTCTGTAGATTAATTGTAATCAGGCTGGAAAATATCAATATTAATTTTGATCAGCCTCTGATGCGGGGTGGAGCAGTCTGGTAGCTCGTTGGGCTCATAACCCAAAGGTCGTTGGTTCAAATCCAGCCCCCGCTACCAATTCATTCGAGGGCACCATAGCTGGTGATTTCGATAAGGCATGCTATAATGCCTTGAAATTTTACAGTGTTTATGAAGTGGGCCTCAGAGGCCCACTTTTCGTTTACGGGGAAAGAATATGGGACCAATGGAAGAACGCGTACAGCGCCTGTTGGAACCCACGTTAAGCGCACTGGGTTATGAGCTTCTTGGCGTGGAATATCTGGGCCAGGGCAAGCATAGCCGATTACGTCTGTTTATCGACGCACCTGATGGCATTGGCTTGAAAGATTGTGAGAAAGTGAGTCATCAGGCGAGTGCCGTGTTAGATGTCGAGGATCCAATCAAAGGCCAATATGCCCTGGAAGTCTCGTCACCCGGACTGGATAGACCCTTGTTCCAGCCTGAGCATTATGCGACTTACATTGGTCAGCGCGTCAAATTTAGAGTAAAGCTGCCGGTCGATGGACAAAGAAATTTTGAGGGTGAGATCCAAAAAGTGGATCAACAGGATATCTATATCAGTATTGAAGATGGTGAGGTGCTCAAGTTTGTTTGTGGCGATATCGAACGAGCCAACTTAGTGCCGGACTTATAGAAAATCACCATTATTATGAAAGTGGAAGTATACGAGGCTAGAACATGAACAAGGAAATCTTATTGGTTGTTGACGCCGTCTCAAACGAAAAAGGTGTTGAGAAGGATGTCATCTTTGGCGCGATTGAAGCGGCTCTGGAAATGGCGACCAAAAAACGTTATCCCAACGATGTTGCGGTACGCGTCGCGATTGATCGGGAAAGTGGCGACTATGACACTTTCCGGCGTTGGGAAATCATTGAAGATGATGAAGAAATGGAATTTCCAGAACGACAAACGACCCTAAGCGCAGCGCAAATTGACGAGCCGGAGATAGCCGTCGGTGATTTTACTGAAGAGCCTATAGAGTCAGTAGCCTTTGGACGGATTGCCGCACAAACAGCCAAGCAGGTGATTGTGCAAAAAGTTCGCGAAGCTGAGCGGGAAAAAGTTTTTGACGAATACGAAGGCAAGGTTGCTGAACTGGTGATGGGTGTTGTAAAACGTGTAGAACGTGGCAATGTCTATTTGGATTTGGGTGGTAATGCTGATGCGATTGTACCTCGGGAAGAAATGATTCCTCGCGAGTCTGTTCGTGCTGGCGATCGCATCCGCGGTATATTGAAAGAAGTTAAGCCAGAGGCACGTGGCCCGCAACTGATCGTAAGTCGCACCGATCCACGTTTTTTAACGGAACTGTTTATGATCGAAGTGCCGGAAATTGGCGAAGGTCTGATTGATATCCTAAATGCGTCACGTGATCCCGGTTCACGTGCGAAAATTGCGGTTAGGAGTAATGAAGATCGAATCGATCCTGTTGGTGCCTGTGTGGGTATGCGAGGTTCTCGTGTACAGGCGGTATCCAATGAACTGGCCGGTGAACGAATCGACATCGTACTTTGGGATGAAAATCCTGCCCAATATGTGGTGAATGCAATGTCACCAGCTGAAGTTGAGTCTATTGTGGTAGATGAAGATTCTTCGAGCATGGACATTGCTGTAAAAGAAGATCAACTCTCTCAAGCGATTGGTCGTGGCGGACAGAATGTCAAACTTGCAAGTGAATTGACAGGCTGGACACTTAACGTCATGTCTGAAACGGATGCCGATGCCAAGACGGAAGCTGAAAATGAGAAAGTGGTTAAAGTCTTTATGGATGATCTGGATGTGGATGAGGAAATTGCCTTAATCCTGGTTCAGGAAGGATTTTCATCAATTGATGAAGTGGCTTACGTGCCTAAATCAGAGATGCTTGAGATAGAAGAATTTGACGAAGAAATTGTTGATGAGTTACGTGGCCGAGCCAAGGACGTCTTATTAACTCGAGCGATTACCAGCGAAGAAGGGATACCAGACGGTAGTCCGGCTGATGATTTAGTAAACATGGAAGGTATGAACGATGACCTGGCGGCCAGATTAGCTAAAGGTGGCATTGTTTCAATGGAAGATCTGGCTGAGCAATCCGTTGATGATCTTCTTGAGATTGAAGATATGGGCGAAGAAGCTGCGGCAAAATTAATTATGACTGCACGTGCCCCCTGGTTTGAGAATCAAGAACCTGAGCAAGAGCAGAGTCAGGCAAGCGAATAATTTAATTTAAGGTAGTAAGTATATAAATGGCTGAAGTTACCGTAAAACAATTTGCAGAAGTCGTTGGAGTATCCATCGATCGATTAATGGAGCAGCTGAAGGATGCAGGTGTGCCCATTGCTGATCCTGATGCAATGATCTCTGACGATGAGAAAATGGAATTACTCGGCCACTTACGCCGTAAACATGGGGACTCTGATAAAGCCGAGGGTGGTAAAAAAATTACGCTCAAGCGTAAATCATCTTCTGAATTAAAAGTTACTGGTTCTCAGGGTAAAACCAAATCGGTTAACGTTGAGGTACGTAAGAAACGTACATACATAAAACGCAGTGTTATAGTTGAAGAAGAAACCAAACGCCAGGAAGAAGTGCAGGCTCAACGCGAAGAAGAAAAAGCAAAACAGGAAGCCATTGATGAAGTGGCCAAGCGCAACCTGGAAGAAAAAGAAGCCGAACGGTTAGCGGAAGAAGAAGCACGTAAAAAAGCACTTGCTGAGGCGGATGCTGAAAAAGAAAAAAACAAAGAACAAGAAGCCAAGAAAAAGGCAGAGGAAGAATTAGCTAAAAAGCAGGCAACGGCTGAAAAAGAAGCGCGTACGACTACCAGCCGTAAGAAAAAGAAAACGAAAGATGATTTCGACGATAAAGACCGTAAAACACGCTATGGTCGAAAAGAATTACATGTCAGTGCTGAGATGTCAGGTCGTCGTAAGAAGAAAAAACCATCCAGACGTGCCGCTACAGGTGAGTCTAGTGAAGAACATGGTTTTACTAAACCGACTGCACCTATTATTCATGAAGTAGAACTTCCTGAAACCATTACCGTTGCTGAGCTTGCTCAGAAGATGTCGATTAAAGCCGCTGAGGTCATTAAAGTCATGATGGGCCTCGGTTCAATGGTTACTATCAATCAGGTACTTGATCAAGAAACGGCTCAAATTGTTGTAGAAGAGTTTGGTCATACGGCAAAAGTGATTAACGATGATGCTCTTGAAGATTCGATCATTGAAGATAGTGAAGATGATGGTGAAGCCGTTGAACGTGCACCCGTTGTTACCATCATGGGTCATGTTGACCATGGTAAAACTTCTTTACTTGATTACATTCGTAAAAGTCGTGTTGCCTCTGGAGAAGCCGGCGGTATTACCCAACATATTGGTGCGTATCACGTTGAAACCGAAAATGGCGATATTACCTTTTTAGATACGCCCGGACACGCAGCCTTCACGGCGATGCGTGCTCGTGGTGCACAAGTGACCGACGTTGTGGTCTTAGTGGTTGCTGCGGATGATGGTGTTATGCCTCAGACGCGTGAAGCAATACAACACTCTAAAGCGGCAGGTGTGCCTTTAATCATTGCGGTCAATAAAATGGATAAGCCTGAGGCGGATCCCGATCGGGTTAAAAATGAACTAGGCCAGGAAGATGTCATACCTGAAGACTGGGGTGGTGATACGATTTTTGTAAACGTATCGGCGCATACCGGTGATGGTGTGGATGCATTGCTTGAAGCCATCCTGTTAACAACTGAAGTCATGGAATTAAAAGCCGTACCGACGGGCGCTGCTCGCGGTATCGTCATCGAATCTCGTCTTGATAAAGGGCGGGGTACCGTTGCTTCGATCCTGGTTCAACGAGGTACGCTTAAGAAAGGTGACATGCTTTTAGCCGGTCTTGAATATGGTCGGGTGCGAGCGATGATTAATGAACATGGCCAGTCAATCGACGAGGCTGGACCTTCAACACCGGTTGAGGTTCTGGGTTTGTCTGGAGTGCCAACCGCGGGTGATGAAGCGACCGTTGTACAAGATGAACGTAAGGCACGTGAGGTTGCAAACTTCCGCCAGGGAAAACATCGTGATGTGAAGCTGGCACGTCAACAAGCTGCTAAATTGGAAAATATGTTCGCCAAGATGTCCGAAGGCGATGTGCAAAATCTAAATGTCATCCTGAAAGCGGATGTACAAGGTTCAGTTGAAGCCATCGCAGATGCGTTAACGAAATTATCGACTGATGAAGTAAAGGTCAATATCGTAGCCAGCGCAGTGGGTGGCATAACTGAATCCGATGCTAATTTAGCAGTTGCATCTAATGCAATCATAATTGGTTTTAATGTGCGTGCGGAGGCTTCTGCGAAACGCATGATCGATGAAGAAGCTATTGACCTGCATTACTACAGTATTATTTATGAATTGATTGATGAAATAAAACAATCCATGACGGGTATGTTGGCTCCAGAGTTCAAAGAAGAGATTATTGGTCTCGCTGAAGTCCGCGACGTATTCCGATCTCCAAAATTTGGCAGTATTGCAGGTTGCATGGTGGTTGATGGTGTGGTTAAACGAAACAACCCGATTCGTGTATTACGCGACAATATTGTTATTTACGAAGGTGAGTTAGAGTCTTTACGGCGTTTTAAAGATGATGCCAATGAAGTTAAACAGAACATGGAATGCGGTATTGGCGTCAAAAATTACAACGATGTCAAAGTGGGCGATCAAATAGAAGTCTATGAGCGCGTACAAGTTGAGCGTAAGCTCTAATATTTTATTTCACTTAAGCTAGAACAGTTACTGCATGCCAAAAGACTTTGAACGCACCCGCCGTGTTTCTGAACAGCTCCAGCGTGAGTTGGCTATCCTGATACAGCAAGAAGTAAATGATCCTCGTGTCGGTATGATTACCGTATCAGCGGTTGAGGTGACGAAAGATTTTGCCCATGCCAAGGTGTTTGTAACGGCGCTTGTTGTCGAAGAAGAGCAAGACAAAAAAGCATCTATTGAAGCTCTGCAGCATGCAGCCGGTTTTTTGCAACATGAACTGGGCAAACGTATGAAGCTAAGAACGATTCCACATTTAAAGTTTATCTACGATGAATCAATAGAACGTGGTACAAATTTATCGGCGTTGATTGATTCTGCAATTGAATCTGATCAGAACAACGAAGGTTAAAAGCGACGATGGGACGTAAACGCCAACGCGGACGCAATGTTAACGGTATATTGCTACTCGACAAGTCAGTCGGGATGTCATCGAATGCGGCATTGCAAGAAGTGAAAAAGCTCTTCTATGCCAAAAAAGCGGGGCATACCGGTTCGCTGGATCCATTAGCCAGTGGCTTGTTGCCATTATGTCTTGGCGAAGCAACCAAGCTGTCCAGTTTTTTACTGGATTCCGATAAAGTTTATGAAGGTGTCTGTCAGCTCGGTAAGAAGACTTCTACTGGTGATGCTGAAGGTGACGTAATTCAAGAGCGTCCTGTACCGGAATTCGACGAAGCGACAATTAAAAAAGTATTTAGCCAGTTCATGGGGGATATCGAGCAAATCCCACCCATGCATTCGGCGATTAAACAAAATGGTCAGCCTCTCTATAAATTAGCTCATCAGGGCATCGTGGTCGAACGAGAGCCGCGTCAGGTGCATATCTATGAACTTGATTACCTCAGTCATGATGAGAAAAGTTTCCGTTTCCGCCTGCGCTGTTCAAAGGGTACCTATGTTCGAACTCTGGTCGAAGATATGGGGGAGGTGATGGGATGCGGAGCGCATTTAACGGATTTACGCCGGACACAGGTTGGGCCCTTTGATCTGGAGCATGCCGTAACGCCTGAAGTCATTGCTCATGTGGCCGCTGATGGCGGTTATGAGGAGCTGGATAAACTGATGATCCCAATGGATCAGGCACTGGAAAACTGGCCGGCAGTGCGTTTGAGCGAAAACTCAACTTACTATGTGCGTCAGGGGCAGCCGGTACAGGTAGCAAAAGCGCCGACCAGTGGCTGGGTTCGACTGTTTGCCAACAATGATAATTTCATTGGTGTGGGTCAAATCATGGACGATGGTCGAGTTGCCCCGAAAAGACTTGTAAATGTCGGCTAAATGCCAGCTAATTGCACCTAAGAATATGATTTTCCGTCCTTGAGTGTTGTAACTTGGGGGCATGCGCGGGTAAAATACGCGCTGATTTTTGGCTGTCGTCTATAGCGGCCACACTATTTTTTAAATTTTATATATGACAGGAGTAACACAATGTCTCTGAGTGCCGAACAAAAGTCTCAGATAGTTAAGGATCATGCGCGTGGAGCGAATGATACCGGTTCACCAGAAGTACAGGTGGCATTATTATCTGCGCGAATTAATGATCTTTCTGATCACTTTAAAACACACATTCACGATCATCATTCTCGTCAGGGTTTGTTGCAGATGGTGAGTCAGCGTCGCAAGCTGTTGGATTATCTTAAGAATAAAGATTTACAACGTTATCGCGATTTAATCGGAAGTCTTGGCCTCCGCAAATAAGCTAAAAAATCAAACAATTTAAAGGACTCCCATGTCATTACCCGATCCTGTAGTAAAAGAATTTCAATACGGCAAACACACAGTTCGCATGGAGACCGGGCAGATTGCCCGCCAGGCAGACGGCGCAGTTAAGGTAAGCATGGGGGACACCGTTGTCCTGGTTACCGCCGTAGTCGATCAAAACTCCGGCGAAGGGAAAGACTTTTTCCCGTTAACCGTCAACTATCAAGAGAAAACCTATGCCGCCGGTCGTATTCCAGGCGGTTTTTTACGTCGAGAAGGGCGTCCTTCTGAGACGGAAACCCTGACCAGTCGTTTGATTGATCGTCCTATCCGTCCACTTTTCCCGGATGGTTTTACCAAAGAGACTCAGGTTATTGCGACCGTTATTTCTCTGGATGCTGATGTGACGCCAGATATCCCTGCTTTGATTGGAACTTCAGCGGCACTCGCGTTAAGTGGTGCTCCGTTCAGTGGTCCAATTGGTGCCGCGCGTGTTGGCTACAAAGACGGTGAATACCTGTTAAATCCAAGCATGACCGATTTGGAAGAATCTGATCTGGATTTGATCGTTGCAGGTACTGAACATGCGGTTCTAATGGTGGAATCAGAAGCCAAACTCTTATCTGAAGAAGTGATGTTAGGCGCGGTTGTATTTGGTCACGATCAACAACAGGTTATCATCAAAGCGATTAATGAAATGGCCAAAGATGTGGGCGTAACCCCAATGGAATGGGTTGCACCGGTGAAGAATACTGCTTTGGCGGATGCGGTAGCGGCTGAGAGTGAAGCTGGCTTACGTGAAGCCTATAAAATTAGCGAAAAAATGGCCCGCTATGAAGCGATTGATGAAGTGATTAGCGCGACCAAAGCAAAACTAATTACGGATGCCGAAGACAGTCCGACAGACGGCGATGTGTACGGTGAAATCGACTCAATCAAGAAAAAGATTGTTCGTGGGCAAATTATTGCCGGTGATCCTCGTATTGATGGACGTGATACCAAGACCGTCCGTCCGATTACCGTAAAAGTTGGTGTATTACCCCGTGTGCATGGTTCAGCCCTATTTACCCGTGGTGAAACTCAGGCCTTAGTCGTGACCACGCTCGGTACCGAGAAAGACAGCCAGATTATCGATGCACTGGAAGGCTCATATCGTGATCCGTTCATGCTGCACTATAACTTTCCGCCATTTTCGGTCGGTGAAACCGGTCGTACTGGAAGCCCAGGCCGTCGTGAAGTCGGTCATGGACGTCTTGCCCGCCGTGGTGTCACTGGTGTGATGCCTGATCTAGCGGATTTCCCATACAGTATTCGTGTGGTTTCAGAGATTACCGAGTCGAATGGCTCAAGCTCAATGGCCAGCGTATGCGGTAGCTCATTAGCGATGATGGATGCTGGTGTGCCGTTATCTGCTCCAGTTGCGGGTATTGCGATGGGGTTGATTAAAGAAGGTGACGAATTTGCTGTTTTATCGGATATCCTGGGTGATGAAGATCATCTTGGCGACATGGACTTTAAAGTAGCGGGTAGCGCTAATGGTATTACCGCACTGCAAATGGACATTAAGATCGACGGTATAACGAAAGAGATTATGGAGATAGCATTAGAACAGGCAAAAGAAGGCCGTATGTTTATCCTGGGTGAAATGAACGCCGTACTGGGTGAGCCTCGAACTGACATGTCTCAATATGCCCCACGCTATGTGACCATGAAAATTAATCCAGATAAGATTCGTGATGTTATCGGTAAGGGTGGTGCAACCATTCGCTCTATTACTGAAGAAACCGGCTGTAGTGTCGACATAAGTGATGACGGAGCGGTCAAGATTGCCTCTAACGACTCCATTGCCGCAGAGAAGGCCCGTGCGATGATTGAGCAACTTACTGCAGATGTCGAAGTCGGTAAGATATATGAAGGTCGTGTCGCGAAACTCATGGACTTCGGTGCCTTTGTGAATATTTTACCGGGTAAAGATGGTCTCGTTCACGTCTCTCAAATCTCAGAAGAGCGTGTCGAGAAGGTCAGCGATGAGTTAAGCGAAGGCCAGATGGTCAAAGTGAAGGTTCTGGAAATTGATAAACAAGGCCGTATCCGTTTGTCTATGAAGGCTGTCAGCGTCGCTTAAACCGCCATTTTCACAAATATGGCCTAAAAAAGCCTCCGCCTTAACGGGTGGGGGCTTTTTTGTGCACGCTAATTGCATTATTTCCATCAATATTGACAACTATGCCAAATGGTATGAGGGTTTATTATGCGATTGCGATATGCACAAGC
The DNA here is from genome assembly GCA_947260005.1 of uncultured Ectothiorhodospiraceae bacterium. GTDB lineage: Bacteria > Pseudomonadota > Gammaproteobacteria > UBA6429 > Thiohalophilaceae > SZUA-24. Next base: position 40,269 of record CAMYOL010000029.1, on the reverse strand, counting down.
CACAATTTTAATCCTGGTGAGTCTGGTCGCCAGCTGTACGGTGGTTTCTCGATCGAGTGCGCCACCAAGTGATATCAGCGCAAATGACATGGGCTTTGTTTATGGTTATGTGGAGGCAGAAAACGATGCAATTGACCGTGTCGATCTGGTTGAGTATGGGCGCGTGTATATTCCACCTTTTAATAAACCCGCACGTGTGTTGGTCTATAACAATGGCTACTTCATGGCTGAAAATATAAAACCTGGAAAGTACGTCATTTCAGGTTTTCGTTCTGCTCGCAATCATTACAATTTAGCACGTAGCAAACGCGATGCTTATCAGAAGATTTATCGAATTATGCCGGGAGAAATGGAGTATCTTGGTGCCTTCAATGTTCGAGTGACAAAACAAGGCGATCTTCGCTATGGTCGGTTTAGTATTACTGAATTACAGCGGCCTGGTGAGCGTGATGCATTAAAAGAACTATATCATGCGACAGAAGGTACGGCATGGCAGGATAAAATCGCACGTCGCTTAAGACAGTTACGACAATTATGAGTTGGATGACGGTAAATTAAATATTAGCGCGGACCATTTGTTCAAAATCTTTTACAAATTTGGATATTTTTTTTAAATCAAGATTAAAAGAAAATTCCAGGCTGTGAGTAACTTCGGTTTGTTCGACAAGGTAGCCGGTTAGCTGAATAGTATTGTTTTCTAGAAAGTTAAAACGTAGAAAGCTATCAGCCTGCATATCCATGAGTGTGGCTTCACCTTGATTATTGTTTAGCATGGCATTTAACTTTGCCAGAAAATATTCGTCATTATCGAAACCGAAAATACGCTTACACATAAATCCATTTGAGTTTACCTGGATCTCACTGGTATAAACACCATTGCCGAGATAATCGACATCCAGCAGTTTGAGGTGGTGTTTTTTGTCACTGGTGTCGAGGATAAATTTTAATTTTTTAGTTGGCATCTAGGCAAGAAATCCTTTGTTCATATCAAACTTAGTCATCGTAACTTTATGGTGTTATCTCAAAATGACAAGTGATTGATTCCATATTTTTTATTAAATATCGAACTACTCACGTTGGGTAATAAATGTAGAAAATGATTAATGGGACTCTCAGATTTGAGAGCCCAATACGTTTATTTATTTTCCCTATTTTCAATCAAATCATTGACCACGGCCGGGTCGGCGAGTGTTGAGGTGTCACCTAGGTTATCAAGATCATTTTCGGCAATCTTTCTTAAAATACGGCGCATGATTTTTCCAGAACGTGTCTTGGGTAATCCCGGGGCCCATTGAATGACATCAGGTTTGGCAATTGGACCGATCTCTCTGCGACACAAACTAACTAATTCATCTTTTAGTTTGTCGCCAGGTTCAACTCCAATGATTGGTGTGACGTAGGCATAAATACCCTGGCCTTTAATATCGTGCGGATAACCGACCACGGCGGCTTCGGCAATGTCATCATGCAATACTAAGGCGCTCTCTATTTCAGCCGTTCCCATGCGATGGCCTGATATATTTAACACATCGTCCATGCGACCGGTAATCCAGTAGTAACCATCTTTGTCTCGCCGCGCGCCGTCACCGGTAAAGTAATAACCGGGGTATTGGCTGAAATATGTCTCATAGAACCGATCATGATCGCCGTAAATACTGCGCATCTGGCTTGGCCAGGGACGAGTCATGACTAAGGCGCCTCGTGCCTCGGTTTCTTCTATGATTTTTCCGGTTTCAGGATCCACAATAGCGGGGACCACACCAAAAAAAGGCACTGATGCCGAACCGGGTTTTAATTTGGTTGCGCCGGGGAGCGGGGTAATGAGATGGCCACCGGTTTCGGTTTGCCACCAGGTATCAACAATCGGGCAGCGTTCTTCTCCAACGACTTTGTGGTACCACTCCCATGCCTCCGGGTTTATCGGTTCACCGACCGTTCCCAGTAAACGCAAACTACTGCGGGATGTTTTGCTAACCGGCTCATCGCCTTCGCGCATTAATGCCCGTATCGCCGTGGGAGCCGTATAAAAAACACTAACCTTGTGTTTATCGCATACCTGCCAAAAGCGAGAAGCATCTGGATAGTTGGGAACGCCTTCAAATGAAATGGTTGTACTACCGTTAGCCAAAGGGCCGTATATTAAATAAGTGTGACCAGTAATCCAGCCGACATCGGCGGTACACCAGTAAATATCACCTTCCTGTAAATCAAAAGTATATTTCGTCGTCATGGTGGCAAACAGGATATAACCGCCAGTACTGTGCAATACACCCTTGGGTTTACCTGTTGAGCCGGATGTATAGAGAATAAACATCGGATCTTCGGCGGCCATTTTTTCAGGTTCACAATCAGCAGAAGCTTCAGCCATTAAATCGTGATACCAGACATCGTGTTTATCATTCCAGTCGATGGTGCCACCGGTACGTTTAACCGTTAAAACGGTATGTACATTTGGACATCCTGCAACGGCCTGATCGGTATTAGCTTTTAATGGAACCGCTTTTCCGCCACGAATTCCTTCGTCGGCCGTGATGACGACTCGACAATCCGAATCCAGGATGCGATCTTTTAATGATGCAGGTGAAAAACCACCAAACACGACGGAATGCACAGCACCAATACGGGTACAGGCCAACATCGCATAGGCGGCTTCCGGAATCATCGGCATATAGATGCAGACACGATCGCCTTTTTTAACGCCCCGGTTTTTCAGCACATTGGCCAGTTTACAGACCTGTTCGTGCAATTGCGTATAACTGATGTTTTGACTGTCGTTGGGATCATCACCTTCCCAGATAATGGCGGTTTGATCGCCCCGATCTTTTAGGTGACGATCTATACAATTGTATGAGACATTTAGTTCGGCGCCTTCAAACCATTTAATCGACAAGTTGCTTTTGTCATAACTCCAGTTCGACACGGTATCCCATTTTTTATCCCAACTGATAAATTTGTCGGCTTGCTCGGCCCAAAAACCATCGGGGTCGTCTATCGAATGTTGATACATTTGTTGATATTGCTCAGCGCTGATATTGGTTTTACTGGCAAAGTTTGCAGGGACATCGTAAATTTTATCTGACATCGGAATACTCCTGTCCTAAGTCGTTATTGTTATCAATAATTGTCTAAATTTGAGACCGTCATTATGCGCAAAATTGTCACTTGGTGCCATCCTCCGTGGATTTTCAACTCGTCACCCATCTATATGGTGATTTTCTTATAGAGTGGACGGTATTTTTTTCTTAATAATCATCCAGATAAATTGAGGTTATTTTAATAATAAGAAACTGCGATGACAGGCCTGATATTTGCATTATCCCTGTATAAGACAGGATGAATTAGGCAAACGAAATGATCAAAACAAGCAAACTCGTCGCAAATGGTGATGCACAACAGGTTGAACAGGCCGCGGCTATTTTAAATGTGTCAGAATTTAGACTCTTTGAGCTGGCGTATCAGGATTGGTTTGGTGTGTTGGCCAAAGAAAACAAGCTTGAGTCTGCCTATATGCCGTACGTGGTGTGCGGGACGGTACCGTGCTGGTTGCGACACTTTTCACGTAAGACATTACAGCTATGTGATGAGGCGGGTCTGTTTTTACCAAAGCTATCGGCTCGTGCAAATACTTTGTCGACAGCATTAAAATCCATCGAAGTGTGGAGCTTTATATTATTTCTCAGTGTTATTTCGATGATGGTGGTTTAAATAAGTTAACCACGCGAGATTAACTCTCGACCTGTCTTCTGGTCAGCTCGATTGCATGGATATAGCGCTGAATAGTCGCGCCAAAAGACATACCAATACCAACGAACTCACATCCTATACGTTTTCCTGCACGCGGTTTGTTTTTATCCGCCGGAAATGAATTTTGAATTTTCAGGTTAATCGTATCGTGACCATGATCCGGCAATTCCAGTTTACAACCACTAAGCACCAGGCCTTCTTCAAAATCTAGATCCTGGTACTCATCAAGCAATGACAATCCACCGGCACTAATATCAACCAACTTATATTTGCGATAACTGCCGTCTTTTTGTTTGACTTCACAAAAGGCCGGTGTGCCTAATGGTATACGTACACGAAAAAATTCACGCCGTTGAATCCACAAAATACTGGAAGGAATCGGAATGGCAAACACAGGATCATTTTGTAGTTTCGCTTTGGTAACGGAATCGGCATCAAATTGCACTGTGATGCCATCGAGTTCCGCTTTGAAAAACACCCGATCGGAATTCAAGAGCTGTACATTTTGAGATTCACTGGCACCGTAATCTAATGCAACCAGATCCATATCTTTTAACACATCCAGAACAACGGTGGTCAGAGACTGACTTCCATTGTTAAAGGTTGCGGTCACCATACAATGGTGTTTAACCAATTGCTTTAGCTTGGCAATTATTCCCGCTTTATTTTCGACCAGATAGTTTTCCTGATTTTCAGCGCTATCCTGCCGAGCTTTTTCTGTAGGGTTGGGATTTTCCATAATTTTCTTATCTGTCTTTACAGGAATTATTCTATATATATTTTCAATATCGGCCAAAGTGGTGAATTTCTTCAATTTCTGGCGTCAATCTTTGACCTCAATGCCTAGTCTCAATTCTGGACTTCAATCGACTCATAGTGAGGAATGTCGTTAAGGTGCCAATGTCGTATCGCCCATGTCCATATTAGTTCAACCGATTCAAATTGTAATTCAGCAGGTGGAGTTTGGCCCAGGAATTCCAGTGCCTGATAGATTGCCAGACCAAACTCTTTTTCGTGAATGGCTTTAGCAAAGGTTTGTTTACTCAATTTTATACCATTTGAATTAACCGCAATGGGATGATGTGCATATTCCGGGCTCGTATAATCTAGTTGCTGTTGTAAAAAAATTTGTCTGGGCGTTGAGTCGAGTAGATCATAACCGCGCACGACCTCACTAATCTCTTGCAGGGCATCATCAACGGCGACCGCTAATTGATAACTGAATAAACCATCGCTACGTTTTATTACAAAATCACCAACCTCAAGATCAAGGCGACAATTTACTTGACCCTGAATACGATCTAAAAATTCGACGGCATTAGATTCAGTACGAATTCTCCAGCTTAAATTCGATTTTTCACTTATTGGGATGCCATTTCGGCAAGTCCCGGGGTAGATACCAAATGGATTTAGTTTTGCGATATCTTTTCGGCTACACGCGCAAGGGTAAAGCCGTTGCTGCTGGATTAATTGATCGAACGCGGCCTGATAGTGTTCAATACGATTTTTTTGATAAGTAACCGGGCCATCCCAGTTAAATCCAAATAACTCCAGATGACGAATAATATCGTCACTTGCTCTTGGAACTTCTCTTGGACGGTCAATATCCTCAATGCGAAGCAGCCATTCACCGTTATTTGATTTTGCCTGACAATAGCTGGCGACGGCGGCGATGAGTGAGCCAAAATGTAAAGGGCCGGTGGGTGAGGGAGCAAAGCGGCCACGATAAGTCTGACTATTCATCACCATGATAAGGGCTCTTAATCAAACCAGCGTGTAAATTGGTCAGGCGACTCACGGGGCAATCGATATTGGTTCACGGGCTGCTCAAGATCGGCGTAACCTAAAGACATGCCACAGATCAGTAAATATTGATCATCCATATCGAGTATTTCTCGAACGATATTGGGATATTCGGCTAATGAGGCCTGCGGACAAGTGCTCAAGCCTTTTGCGGTTGCAGCGATCATGACAGACTGGATAAACATCCCCATGTCGACCCAGGAACCTTTGTTAAGTGACTGATTAATAAAGAATAAAACACCAACCGGGGCCCCAAAGAAACGGTAGTTATTTTCCCAGGCTTGTTGTTTGCTTTCCCGGTCTTTACGCTGAATCCCAAGTGCTTTATAGAGTGCTCGACCACATTCAATGCGTCGGCTGTTATAAGGCTCCTGCCAGTCTGTTGGGTAATATTCGTAATCTGGAACAGACTCATCATCGGCCCTTCTAGCTGCAATGAGGGCCTCTGTGATGGCCATTTTAGTCTGCCCCTCAAGCACGGCGACATGCCAGGGTTGGCTGTTCACTCCAGATGGGGCCTGGCTGGCACAGGCTAATATTTCTTCAATATCCTGGCGTTTTACCGGCTTCTGAGTATAGGCTCGAATAGATTTTCGTTGCTTGATAGCCTCTATCGTTTCCATTGAAAACTCCTTTTTATTTGGAAAATCATAAGAATAACTAAAGTTACTGAGTCATATTGCCGAAAATTTGCATGATCCGGTGAATAAATACTCACTTTATATATTAATCAGGAAACAGCATGACACAACACGATAAAGTCGTCATTCAAGGTATTAAGGAAGATGGCAGTAAATTACGCCCAAGTGATTGGATAGAAAGAATATCCTCAACATTGGCCAGTTTTGGGCAGGATCAGAGACTGCAGTATTCAAATAGCGTAAAGCCTTGCGTCATTGACGGGCAAAAATGTCTGGTGGTAGCGCGGTGTCTGGAGGAAACCAATCCGGACGTCTATCAGTTTGTCATGGCCTTTGCGACCAGTAACAATCTGAAAATCCAGGCCGATCGGCGACAGGGGGAGCGTGCTTTGCCCCGTCCTGTGCCAATTACGGATTAGTTATATTTAACGCTGGCGCTCTCTGATTTCATCGAGACTTTTACAATCAATACAAAGGGTTGCCGTTGGTCTGGCTTCGAGGCGTCGCACCCCAATCTCGATTCCACATTCTTCACAATAACCGTATTCATTGTTTTCCAGCATTTCCATGGATTCGTCGATTTTCTTAATCAGTTTGCGTTCACGGTCGCGAGTTCGTAACTCCATGGTGAATTCTGATTCCTGAGTCGCGCGGTCATTCGGATCAGGAAAATTAGCCGCCTCATCCTTCATATGAGATACGGTACGGTCGACTTCTTCCATTAATTCCTGTTTCCAGGATAATAAAAGTTCCATGAAGTGTTTTGACTGGTCTTCATTCATGTAATCTTCGTCAACTTTCTCCTGATAGGGGATAAAGTCACCGAAATCTGAAGAAGACTTCTTCGAAGCCGCTTTTTTAGCCGGTTTTTTGCTTGTGGAAGTCGCTTTTTTCTTAGCAACGGTCTTTTTCTTAGCCGCCGTCTTTTTTGCAGCCTTTTTGACCACTTTTTTCTTAGCAACGGTTTTTTTCTTCGCTGCAGTCTTTTTCTTTGCGACGGTTTTTTTCTTGGCTGCGGTCTTCTTAGCAGCTTTTTTCTTAGTTGCGGCTTTTTTCTTAGAAGCCTTTTTCTTAGTGGCCATACAGTACTCCTGCCCGTATTCGATACACTCCAGGGGTTTTTGCCCCAGAATTTAGAAAGCCAAGTATCTTAATGCAATAGCGACAAAAATCTAGCTCTTTTTGCAGTAATTATTACCCGATAGCCGATTTTCGCTTAAATGATATTACCACTGACGTCAGTTAAGGCTTTCAGGCACAATAACGGCCAAATTTTTTTTCATATGGGACAGTTTTATGGCATTACAGGCATTACTTTTTGACGTCGATGGCACTCTGGCCGATACCGAACGTGATGGTCATCGAGTCGCTTTTAATCAGGCATTTGCAGATGCCGGGCTTGATTGGGATTGGTCGGTCGAGATATATGGAAAATTGTTGGCCGTGACGGGGGGTAAGGAGCGAATTCGGCATTATTTGGATCATTACAATACCGAATTCGATCGGCCCGCAGCATTAGATGACTTTATCATCGGATTGCACCAATCCAAGACCAGGCATTACACAGAACTACTGAACACCGGTGCCATACCACTACGGGTGGGCGTTCTTCGCCTTTTAAAAGAAGCGCGGGCCGCAGGTCTGCGTCTGGCGATAGCCACCACAACCACCCCGGCGAATGTGAGTGCCTTGTTAAAGAATACCCTGGGTGAAGACGGGGAGTCCTGGTTTGAAGTGATTGCTGCAGGAGATATCGTTCCCGCTAAAAAACCGGCGTCTGATATTTATACTTACGCGATGCAAGCGATGAACCTGACCGAGAAGGAATGTATTGCCTTTGAGGATTCAGAGAACGGAATTAAGTCTTCAATGGGAGCGAATCTGAAAACCATCATCACTATAAATGATTACACTGTGAAGCATGATTTTACTGGTGCGGCCATCGTGATGGATTGTTTTGGCGAGCCTGATCAAGCCTTTAATGTGATTAGCGGTGATGCGGGAGATAAAACTTATGTTGATATTGAATTGGTTAACACACTATTCGAGCGAAACTAATTAGAAACCATGAACATGCTGCCTATCTCTAAAAGATCAAACCAGATTCAACCTTTTCATGTGATGCGGTTACTGGCTCGTGCGCGTGAATTGGAAAGCCAGGGTCGTGATATTGTGCATATGGAAGTCGGTGAGCCCGATTTTAAAACACCACAACCAATTATCGACGCGGGTTTATCTGCTATCAGTACCGGTAATGTTCACTATACAGCGGCGACGGGGTTGTTTGGCTTAAAACAAAAAATATCAGAACATTATCAACAGACATATAACGTACCCGTTAACCCAAATCAGATCGTAATTACTCCAGGTGCATCAGGTGCCTTGTTGTTATCATTGGCCTGTCTGGTTGAACCTGCTAAAAATATTTTACTTGCAGACCCGGGATACCCGTGTAATCGCAATTTTAGTTATTTTCTTAATGGGGAAGTAAAGGCTATCGCAGTTGATGCCAGTACTGACTACCAGTTAACCGCTGAATTGATTGACGCTCACTGGGATGAAAACACCGTAGCGGTTATTTTAGCTTCGCCATCCAATCCAACCGGTACATTAATTGAATCAACACAATTACACTCGATGGTGGAGGTGGTTGCTCAACATAATGGCGTGATCATTATGGATGAGATCTATCATGGATTAGTTTATCAACAACAGGCCCACTCGATCCTGGAATATACCGATCGTGCTTTTGTGATTAATAGCTTTTCTAAATACTACGGAATGACGGGCTGGCGAGTGGGTTGGTGTGTTGTCCCTGTACAATATATAAGGGCGGTTGATAACTTTGCGCAAAATATATTTTTAGCCGCGCCGACAACTGCGCAACATGCGGCACTCGCTGCTTTTAGTGATGAGACCAAAAGTATATTGGAACAAAGGCGAACGTCATTTGAAGAACGACGTAATTATCTAGTTCCTGAAATTAAAGCAATGGGTTTTAAGGTGAGTTCAGAACCACAAGGTGCTTTTTATATCTATGCCGATTGCAGTGAAATAACCCATGACAGTGAAAAATTTACCGAACAATTACTTGAGCAGGCCGGCGTGGCGATTACACCGGGAATCGATTTTGGAGCATACCGGGCAAAACAACATGTTCGCTTTGCTTACACCACCTCATTGGAACGGCTTGTCGAGGGGGTTAAGCGAATCAAAGACTATATCTCCGCAACCTGACTACTTCTATATTCGTAATGCGAACTGAGCCAACTTTTCCTTTTTTGAAAAAATTAGGATAAACTTGACGTTCAAAAAGATAAAGGATTACAACAGAATGTATAGATCGGGAATTCATCGCATTACCTTTTTACTCATGATTGGCCTGGCCTTGTTTGTTATCGCTCATACAGCTCAAGCAGATGTAGCCGGGGCCTTTTCTAAAGGCCAAAAACATTTCGCAATCTATGGGGGTAGCGGCCGCGCCTTTAATGACGATTATTTTGTGATCGGTATTGGCGGCAGTTATTATTTTGCCAATGGCTTTAATGCAGGGCTGGCAGTAGAGACCTGGACAGGCGGCAATCCGGACATCACCAAACTGACCCCTTCGATTCAATATGTTTTCTATCAACCAAAAGCGGTCAAGCCCTATATCGGCGCTTTTTATCGTCGAACTTACATAGAAGATCTCGAAGATCTGGAATCAACAGGTCTGCGTGCGGGTGTTTATATTGCCAGTGGTGGCAATCTCTTTATCGGCATTGGTGGTGTTTACGAGTCTTATCTGAATTGCCAGGAAACTATTTATACCTCTTGTGATGATACTTATCCTGAGATTAGTTTTACCTTTGCTTTTTGATGAAGTCAGCTAATTAGTTTTTTAAAGGGTCGGATATCTATAATGCCTGTTTAATTGTTAATATCTGCACTGCATTCGAATTTTATCCATTTTAAGACATTTAATATGTAGGTTTGTATTGTACTAAGGTATGCTATTTATTGTGGGTTATATAATCATCTCACAATACATGAGGGGACATATGAAAATATTTATATTTTTGATTTTAGCTTTAAATACCAGCTTTGTATTCGCAGTTGATAAAATTTTTTTATGAAAGTGCCTGAAGGCATCACGGCTTTACAAGCTAATCAGGCGATCAAGAAAGCTGCTATTAGACGAAAATGGACCGCTTCAGTATTAGAAAATAATGAAGTTCAAGTTAAGCTGAATCATCATGGATATCATGCGCAACTCATATTTTCAATTTCGAATGGTGAAGTTCATTATAAAGATTTAACAACCACTGAAGATGATGACGAATTTAGTAATATTGAAGCTGGAGGTTATACTCCTGTCCCAAGAAACTGGTTAAATAATATTAAAAGAGATGCCACTAGTTTTATGAGCAGTATGGAGAGAAGTACAAAAAACAAAACAAAAATTTCAACTGAAAATCTAGAAGCTAAATTAGAAAGTCTGAAAAAAATGTACGATAGACAATTGATAACTGAGTCAGAATACAAGAAGAAAAAACAGGAGATACTGTCGAGGTATTAATCTAAGGCAATAGAATTGAAAATGTATTATATAATTCTTGTATGAGAATTAATTATTTTCCAACTGTAATGGATATTGTTCTACGCGCATCGCAGTGGCACCCGCGACAGCAACAGGCATTACCATAAAGTTAATAAGTGGGATCATCGTGCCTAATGTGACTGCACTACCAAAGCCGAGCGACATCATTCGTTTTTTCGCTACTTCATTACGAATTTCTTTAAAACTCATGCCATAGTTACCCATTGGGTAATCTGAATATTCCAGGCTAAACATCCAGGCGCCGAAGATAAACCAGATCACGCCCACGAGTGGCGCAAAGATAAATAGCAAAATGAGCGAAATTATCGCCAGTGGAATAGCCCACATAAAATAATATAACCATTTTTTTAATTCATTAACCATCGTAAAACCGATTTCGGCGGTCATGTTGCGATCGCTTCCGGGAGGGGTTTTATTCGTTAAGTGTTTTTCTACTGCGGCGGCGAGAGGGCCATTAAAGGGGGAGGCCAGCACATTAGCAATAAAGGAGGAGGTATAAAATATAATTACTGCGACTAATAGGTAAGAAAGGATCTCAAGAAAGATATTGATAAACGATAACCAGCCATCAAGTTCGGGGACGTATTCATTGATCAAGTTACTAACATATGACCCACCGACTGCGATTAAAAGCACAAAGGTCAGTATGTTGATGATGAGTGGAATGATGACAAACCGTTTTATGCCCGGTTTAGTGATAAGACTCAAACCTTTAATAAAATAACCAAACCCACCAGTAGTACCCGACATTTTAAATTCCTCGTGACGTTCTCAAATGATTTTCGAATCTATAATTGTTGATAACCATGTTTTGCCAGTAAGGCTGTTCCATAACATGCTTCAGTATACTGGCTTTGTTTTATCGTTGTTTGACAATATCGCTGTCGAATTCGAGTCCAGACCGAATTTTTTGCGCCGCCTCCAGCGGTATAGATAATTTTCGGATACGGTGCCCCTAATTCGGCCAGCTTTTGATAGGCATTGTATTCGATTCGGGCAATGCCTTCGAATAAAGCCTGTAAAAAAAGCATATCATCATCCGGGCGTGGGCTTAACATCGGGCTCAAGTTTGGGTTGTTCTCCGGAAAGCGTTCGCCAGTTTTTAGTAAGGGGTAGTAATTCAACTCGGTGTCGCGTTCAGGATCGATATGCTTACTGAGCGATTCCATCTGTTCATTGTTAAAATACTCTCGCAACACCGCGCCACCGGTGTTAGAACCGCCTCCAACCAGCCAGTATTCCCCAAACGGCTGGCTATAAATACCATATTGCTCATTGAAGATTGGTGTTTTACTGATCACTTTAACCACCAGGGTAGAGCCCAATGAGGTGACCGCTTCACCGGGCTGACTAATACCGGTGGCTAAAATGGCAGCATGCGAGTCCGTGGTGCCTGCGACGATTTTTGTATCACAGGGCAGGTGCAACCGATCTGCAACGTCACGGTCGATTTCGCTCATGAGGTCGCCAGGCTTGTGCACTTGAGGCAGGAGAGTTTGGAGTGTGGGTAATTGCTCAAACCATTTCGGCCATCGATGTTGAACAGGATCGTAGCCCGTTTTCAAACAGTTATTGATATCACTATGTCCTGGCTGGTGAGTCAATTGACTACTCAACCAGTCTGCCTGATGCATCACATAAGCCGGTTTCTGAACGGTGCCATTGGTACCCGTGGTATTTGCGTTGGTCATATTTTCGAGGAGCCACATTAGCTTGGGCAAACCTGCGCTCACCGATTGTACCGTCGTATTGTCAGTTATCGCCTTGAGCTGTTCAACCTGCTGACCCGAGCGGGCATCGTTATACATCAGGGCTTCAGACGTTGGGTGGCCTGTGGTATCACTAATAAAGACGGAGCCAGAGGTGCCATCGATGGCAATGGCTTTGAGTTGGTCAAAAAGGATAACAGTGTTTAGTTGTTTTATAATCGTTAAAAGTGTTTTGGACCATAGTAATGGATCTTGTGATACCTCAGGCCCATGGACGATTGGCTCGGGAAAGGAAATATCCGTTTGGGCCAGCAGGACGGCCCGATTATCGATGCAGCAGGCACGCATACCTGAGGTGCCTGCATCGATACCCATATATATAGGCGTGGTTGGCTGTAGCTGACTAGGTTGGTTGGCCATAGTGCTGGCTCAGATTAAGGCTCAGGGTAAATTAACAGTGTCCGGCGCTTGCCAGTCGGGCTGTTTGTGCTCACACACCACGGTTGTATAGATGCCACCTCGCACATTGAATTCAGCGGTCAAACGCATAAATCGAGGCGATGTTGCCGCAACCAGGTCGTCAAGTATTTGATTCGTAACGGCCTCGTGAAACGCCCCTTCTTCACGGAAGGCCCACACATAGAGTTTCAATGACTTAAGCTCGACACACAATTTGTCGGCCACGTATTCGATCTTAAGCTCAGCAAAATCGGGTTGACCGGTTTTGGGACATAAGCAGGTGAATTCAGGAACATCAATACGGATGGTGTAATCCCGCTCGGGCATGGGGTTCTCGAATGTTTCGAGGTCTTTACTGGGTTGACTTGGCATAGGCGGGAAGATAACGGATGCAAGGCACCTCTACAAGCCTTCTCTTATACACTCACACGATAAATTTTAAAAATTTGAAATTAATTCGAAATATTTTCAATTGTCGGCAATGTCAATCTTGTGTGATCTGGTGGCGATCGAGTATCTTAGTCGCCCATGCGATTAAGAAAATTAAAACTAGCTGGATTCAAGTCCTTCGTCGATCCCACTACCGTGCATTTCCCCAGTGAACGCATTGGCGTGGTGGGCCCAAATGGTTGTGGTAAGTCCAATGTCATTGATGCCGTGCGCTGGGTGATGGGGGAGAGCTCAGCCAAGCAACTACGTGGCGATCATATGTCTGATGTGGTCTTCAATGGCTCAAATACCCGTAAACCGGTCGGTCAGGCTTCCGTTGAAATGGTGTTTGACAATAAAGAAGGTCGTTTGGGTGGGCAATACGCCAACTATAACGAGATTTCAGTCAAGCGCAGTGTCAGCAGGGAAGGGCAATCGAATTATTATCTAAATGGCGCTAAGTGCCGGCGTCGTGATATTACCGATATATTTCTAGGGACCGGGCTGGGTCCGCGTAGTTATGCGATTATCGAGCAAGGCACGATATCGCGAATTATTGAAGCTCGACCAGAAGATTTACGGGTCTTTTTGGAAGAGGCCGCGGGTATTTCAAAATATAAAGAACGTCGTAAAGAAACCGAAAACCGCATTCGCCATACGCGTGATAACCTGGATCGTCTTAATGATCTACGCGAAGAACTGGAAAAACAGCTTAATCATTTACAACGACAGGCCAAGGCAGCAGAGCGATATAAAATCTTAAAAGAAGAAGAACGTATATTAAATGCTCAACTGCAAGCCTTAAAATGGAAAGCCTTACACGAAAGTGCTCAAGGTATTGAGACCAAAATACGCGATCAGGAAACTGAGTTAGAAGCATCCGTTGCCAAGCAGCGTAGTTATGAGTCTGACATTGAAAAACAACGTGAGGCTTTGGCCGAAGCGAACGAGTTGTTCAATAAAATTCAAAGTCAATTTTATGCGGTTGGTTCGGATATTGCCCGTCTCGAGCAATCTATTCAGCATACCCGCGAACGCAAACAACAACAGCAGGATGATTTATCGCAGCTCGACAAGGATCTAAATGAAGCGAAATCACATTTAAACACCGATCAAAACAAGATCGTTGAGTTAGAACAGGAATTAGAAAAGATCACACCAGCTTCTGAACAAGCGGAAGCGGCAGAAAAAGACGCCGTGCAAGCCTTAAATGAATCTGAAGCGGCGATGCATACCTGGCAAACACAGTGGGAGTCTTTTACTCACCAGGCTGCAGAACCTGCGCGAGTGGTTGAAGTGGAAGCAGCTCGTAGTCAGCAATTGGAGATGCAACAGTCTCATTTGTCTGAGCGACAGGATAAATTAAAAACAGAACTTGATAACAATACCGATCCTGATCTGGAAAAAGATCTGGCGGACTTAAATTCTGAGCTGGAATCAAAAAAGCAAACTTTAGACGAAAAGCAAAAAGATCTGGTTTCAACCCAAACTGAGATCACTCAATTTCGTGATCAACTACAAGAAATCAATACCCGCTATGATGACGAGCAAGAAAACCTACAGGTATTGCGTTCAAAATATGCCTCTCAAGTGGCGGTGCAAAAAGCAGCACTGGGTAAAGAACAAGAAGGGGTAAAGGATTGGCTACAAAGTGAAAATCTTGATCAGGCCAAACGTCTCGCTGAAGTATTAGATGTTGAACAGGGTTGGGAGGTTGCGATTGAATGTGTACTTGGTGCACATCTTGAGGCCGTGTGTGTTGATAGTCTGGATTCATTATTCAGCAAGCTAAAGGCATTTTCAGAAGGTCAGCTTACTTTGGTCGAGAATGCGCAATCGTATGATGAGACGCAACATAGCAAGGCGACCAATCTAAGTAGTAAGATACGTGCGGGTGGACCATCGTTACCACAACTTGAAGGTGTTTATGCAGTCGAAAGTCTGAACGATGCATTAGCATTGCGTCCGCGGCTTATGCGCCAGGAATCGGTGGTCACCAAAGATGGACTTTGGTTAGGTATTGGTTGGTTACGGGTGATTAAGCAAGAAGAATCACATAAAGGTGTATTGCAACGTGAACAAGAGTTAAAACAACTCGAAGGCAACATCAACGAACTTGAAAAAGACTTCGCTGAAATTCAGATGCAACGTAATCTGGTCCAGGATAAATTAAAGCAATATGAGCAACAACGCGATATATTGCAACAATCATTGCAGTCTCTTAATAAAGAGTACAATGAGGCGAATGGTAAAGCCAGCGGGCTAAACTCTCGTTATGAGCAAATGCAAAAACGCATTCAACATATCGAACATGATCTATCAGAATTAAAAACCCAAATTGAAAGTGCTGAAAAAGCCATAGTCCAGTCACATGAGCGCCAGCAGCAGGCTAAAAAGTTAATTGGTGGGTTCGAATTAAAACGTGAAAAATTAAATGAACAACGTAGTGCTTTACAAACGGCTTTAGAAGAGGCGCGTAGTAAGGCTAATAGCTCGAGAGAACAGGCTCAGGAAGTACGGGTGCGTGCAGAGGCAATTCGAGCTGAGCTAGGCTCTATCAAAAAGGCGTTAGAAAGAACAGACACTCAACAGAATCAGCTTACAACACGCCGGGAAGAGCTGCACGAGGCAATAAAAGAAGTTGATAAACCCTTAACCGAAATGGCTGAAGAGCTGGAAAAATATTTACAAAATCGTGTTGAGATTGAAACAACATTGAATACTGCGCGTGATAAAGTGCAGGAAATTGAAGGCACACACCGTGAGTTGGATGAGGCACGTGTTAAAGCTGAAGAAGGTGTACAAAGCAGTCGTGGCAAATTAGAACAAACACGCATTGGCTGGCAGGAAACAAAAGTTCGCCGACAAACCATTCAGGAAGATGTACAAAACGCCGGTTTCCAGGTGGATAATTTGATCAAGGAAATGCCAGAAGATGCCGAGACATCTAAATGGCAGGAAACTGTCGATTCGGTTGAACGTAAGATTAATCGTTTAGGGGCGATAAACCTGGCGGCGATTGAGGAATTTGAGCAACAATCAGAACGTAAAGTCTATCTGGATGCTCAAAATGAGGATCTTGTTGCGGCATTAAAAACGCTCGAAGATGCGATAGAAAAAATCGATAAAGAAACTAAAACACGTTTTCAGGAAACATTCGACAAGGTAAATAGTGGATTTAAGGATTTATTCCCTCGGTTGTTTGGTGGCGGTAAAGCATATTTAGAAATGACCAGTGAAAATATTCTGGATACTGGTATTACGGTGATGGCTCGACCTCCGGGTAAACGCAACAGTACTATTCATCTCTTATCGGGTGGTGAGAAAGCATTGACTGCAGTGGCCTTGGTGTTTGCAATCTTCGAATTGAATCCTGCACCTTTCTGTATGCTTGATGAGGTTGATGCGCCGCTCGATGACGCTAACGTAGGACGCTATTGCGATATGTTGAAACACATGTCGGATAGAATTCAGTTTATTTTTATTACGCATAACAAAATTACAATGGAAATCGCAGAACATCTTACTGGTGTGACTATGCATGAACCAGGTGTTTCGCGGTTAGTGGCTGTTGACGTTGATGAAGCGGTAAAACTGGCGGCTGTATAATTAAACCTGTTGCGAGAGTACAACAGCGATGGATACGTTACGTGTATCATTAATAATTGTTGGCATCATCATTATCGGTGCGATATACCTGTTGGGTAGGCGTCAGGTTGACTCTGATGAACAACAACTTAAAAGCTCACCTGCTTTTTCCTGGTTAAATATCTTTGAACGTTTTAAATTTTCGCTACCGAAATGGGAACAGTCGGTTAGCGACGAAGTAGTATCAAATAAAGAAGAATTGACGGCAGAAGATCTCGCCGATGTAAAATCGATAGTTGCTGAGCGTAAACAAGTCATCTCAAATTCTGAAGATGTTACTTTGATTGTCGAATTAACGAGTGATCAGATAGCGCCTGCGGGTGAACAGTTGTTTGTACCTGTTACCATTATTGCCCGACATGGAAGACAATTTACAGGAGAAAGCATAAAATCGACTGTCGAAGAGTGCGGTTTCTATCTGGATCGTTCGGGTGTGTATTATTTTGATGTGAAAGATCAACAAGGGTATCAACAAAAATTACTTGGGCTGGCTAACATTGTTGAACCGGGCACGTTTGACGATGAAAATATGAATACGTTTGAATCGCCGGGGTTGGTTTTATATCTACATTTACCAGCACCCATTGAGGCACGCGATGCCTTTTCAATATTGATCGAAAAAGGGCGGGCATTATCTTCCCTCCTTTTTGGAGATATGTGTGATGAAACACGAAGTATTTTGACAAACCAAACTATTAGTCATTTAAAAGAAAAAGTTGAAGCCTATCGTTTTAAACAAAAAATGACGCAAATAAAAAATAACCGAAAATAATCACCTCCTGATGTCAGTTTTAGATAAAGATCGAATCGTTAAACTTCGTGATGATATTCACTATCACAATCACCGCTACTATGTTCTCGATGATCCTGAAATCCCAGATATAGAATATGATCGATTGTTACGTGAACTAGAGGCACTGGAAAAAAAACATCCTGAGCTTATTACGCTTGACTCTCCTACGCAGCGGGTTGGTTCAGAACCACTATCCTCTTTTTCACAAATCAATCATTTACTACCAATGCTGTCTTTGAGTAATGCTTTTGAGGATGGTGAAGTTAATGATTTTGATCGTCGTGCACGTGAAAAGCTAGGTGTCGATAAAATAATATATGCCGTCGAGCCCAAGTTAGATGGATTGGCGATTAGTTTGTTGTACGAGAATGGCGTATTAATACGTGGTGCAACTCGGGGTGATGGTGTGACTGGTGAGGATGTCACACAGAATGTACGTACCATCGAAGCCATCCCATTACGTCTGCAAGGGGATGATTATCCGCTAAAGTTAGAGGTTCGAGGCGAAGTCGTGATGACCAAGTCTGGATTTGATAAATTAAATGAGTCGCAACGTAAAAAAGGCGATAAAGTTTTTGCCAATCCTCGTAATGCCGCGGCTGGAAGTTTACGTCAGCTGGATTCTAAAATTACCGCAACTCGCCCATTGATGTTTTACAGTTATGCCGTAGGTTTGGTAGAGCAGGGGTCCGTAGCTCATTCGCAGTCGGACATCCTGTTAAAACTTAAATCATGGGGATTACCTATTAGTTCTGAGGTTAAACAGGTGACGGGTGTAAACGGTTGTTTGGAATACTACGAATCTATTCAAAAAAAGCGTGATGCTCTGAATTATGATATTGATGGGGTGGTATACAAGGTTGATAACATCGAACAACAAAAAGAGCTTGGTTTTGTTTCGCGTGCACCGCGCTGGGCGATTGCACATAAGTTTGCTGCCCAGGAGGAGATGACGACCTTGCTGGGTATTGATGTTCAAGTCGGACGCACTGGTGCACTGACACCGGTGGCAAGACTGGAACCAGTATTTGTTGGTGGAGTAACGGTTACCAATGCGACTTTACACAATCAGGATGAAATTGATCGAAAAGATATTCGTGTTGGTGATACTGTCATTGTTCGTCGTGCTGGAGATGTGATACCGGAAGTTGTGTCTTCGATAAAATCAAAACGACCTGCCAGAACCAAAAAATATAAACTTCCAACATCATGTCCGGTGTGTGGTTCCGAAGTCATTCGTCTGGATGATGAAGCGATTATGCGCTGTACGGGGGGATTGTTTTGTTCGGCACAGCAAAAAGAGGCCATTAAACATTTTATTTCTCGTAAGGCCATGGATGTAGATGGTCTTGGCGATAAACTGGTTGAGCAATTGGTTGATACCAATAATGTAAAAGATGTTTCTGATTTATATCGACTTGATATGCAAACATTAGCCGGACTGGAACGAATGGCCGAAAAATCAGCCCAAAATGTAATAAATGCAATCGAAAAAAGTAAAGATACAACACTGGCTAGATTTATTTTTGCCTTAGGGATACGACAGGTAGGTGAAACAACGGCAAAAACACTTGCCAATTCATTTGGAAATTTAACTGATTTGATGGCGGCCAACGAAGAAAAACTTACAGCTATACCGGATGTTGGACCCGTGGTTGCAGACAGTATTGCTCATTTTTTCCATGAGACCCACAATCGAACGGTTATTGATAAATTAATTGATTATGGTGTGCACTGGGCAGATATTAAAATCGATGAAGATATTCATAAACCTTTAGAGAATCAGACTTTCGTAGTGACGGGAACTTTGTCTGACATGGGTCGAGATGAAGCAAAATCGGCACTTGAGCAGCTGGGTGCCAAGGTAAGTGGCAGTGTTTCTAAAAAAACCAATTATGTTGTAGTGGGAGAAAAACCAGGTTCAAAAGCTGCCAAAGCGGAGTCGCTTGGAATAGAAATGCTTGATGAAAAGGCTTTTAAAATCTTTCTTCAAAAAGTTCAAACGTCTCGCTGATTAAAATTACCAACACTTAAGACCTTTAGGGCCCGATGCCCCTTTCTGGTTTGTCGAGTTTATAAACAGGGTCATACAGTCTGTATCATCAAGTTGTGTATTTATTGGGATAGCTCCAACCTCATAGGTACAATTAGGACAGAAGACTCCAGGTACATTAATAATAATCTGATATTTTGCATCACTTGAACCAGCAGCCACTTCTTCTCCGGACTTATCGATCTCAAGTGGGTTAGCGTTAAAACCAAGATTAGTTAAATCATTAGTGTAAGACTTGTTGTTAAGAAAATAACTTTCAGCGAGACCTCTGACTCTCTCTAATGTGGTTTTCGCCGCAGTTCGGTTTGAACCACGGGTATAACGTTCATAGGTTGGAATAGCAATACCAGCGAGGATAGCAATAATAGAAATCGTTACCATTAATTCAATCATGGTAAGTCCACGTTGTGCGGACGATCTGGATTTAAGCCCATATTTCACTTTTATTCTCCTTCTACATACCAATAGGTTTTTGAACCCGCATCCTGATCGACGACAGGTGGATAGTTTTCGCCTGGCGGTAAGGCATAAGTTTTACCACCTTTACGTATAGCAATTACGTCGGCTGGAATACCTGCACCTGCCCCTTTAAATCGATCACCTGATTGCAGGGTGAGGACATCCCCAGTTGGCGAAGTGATTGAATTAGCTAAATTGTTATTAATAGCTGCGGTGGCGTTTTGCAGGTTCAATGCATAAGTCAAACCACTTCCTTCATCAGGCCCGCAGGTTGTACTTGGCGAAGAACCTGGTGGTAGGTAGGTAGTAAAGTAGATAACGCCATTAAGCGTAATAGGACGTGACAAAGCCTTCTCGCCGATTGATTGCTCAAGTTCTATTTTCCAGCCGTAAGACTCTAACTTGGTTAATTGCGTTGAAGTACAGGTAAGCCCAAATTCCTGGATACAGTTATTCGATAGGTCTGCCACCGATGACTGATTATAAATACCGGATAAGTTCGCGCCGGATAAAACTTTTCTATCTTTAAACATATAGAACCAGTTTTCAGGTGTGTTTGCACCAACGCTGCTATCCAGTGGATTTGGGCGATCGCCTGAACCAATTATAATGGCATCATAAGGACCTGTTTGATCTCGCGTTTGGACAATATCAATCGCATGGAAGAAACGTCGATCATTACGTTTATTCGTATTATAATGACGTCCGACATCGGCAAATTTCTGTAACTTCCAGGAATTTCGTGCATTAGTATTTATGTCACCTCGCCAAATCGTACCGCCGGTATCGCCGACATAAAAACGATCAATTGCATTATCACCATCAGTATCAACGGCAGTAATATCAGATGGAATACTGTCAAATAGATCGGGATGCTGGAAACTTGTCGTACCTGCAGATAAAACCCCTTGATTGGCTTTCCAGATCAATGCGCCGGTTTCAGCATCAATAATATAAATAGCATTACCCATACTGTCATCTGTCCCTGTACTGCTAGAACGTGTGTCCTTATTAGTATCGTAACCACCACCAAATATTAGCGCTGGTTTTAGTATGTTGGAATCATAGTTTAACTTGATGAGTTGCGGTTTTGAGAAGGTTAAACCCATTTCACTAAAATCAGCATCATTGTTCGAAATTGACCATAACATTTTGGGTGTATCAGGATCACTTATGTCCATGGCATAGTAGTTACGACCGCCGCGACGCATTCCAAAATATAAATAGACCTTGTCACCATCAGCGGCAATAAGATTGCCATCATTGTTGGAATCATAGGTATACGCCACAGGTGCTCCATCAACTCCATACGGATGAACAGGTGAACCGGCGGTGTTAGTCATTAAACGATTTAATAGACGCAAACCATAACGTGGAATAAAAGTCCAATTCTCGACCCCACTTTCGGCAGCGGCTGCGTTAGTATTTTGAACCATGTGCACAAAACCATCATTACCGGTAATAATAATTCTAACATCTTGATTATTCACATCGAATCCAGCCCCGGTATCACCATAGTTAATGGTTAATGGTCGAGAATGAATTGGATCGGACATGAGCCAGGGGCGGTTATCGGTAGTGCTGGCATCAAGATCTTCGTCCATCACGTCAATACCTCGTGCCCATTTCAACATATTCAAGGCAGTGGTTTTTTCAGTTGAAGATGCGCTAGAGTAATCAGCCGCAACGGACCAGTTCGTGTTATTAACGATGGCAGCAGATGAATTTACACCTGCTGCATTCATATCGTCCCATAAATCTGAGGCATTGGTTACAGTTGCATCCAGTTCTAATAAAGCGTTTGAAGGCAGACCATTTGTATAACTGGCTGGTTCAGTAAATACCTGGCGAGCATTTGTATCTGAGTTACTTGTACCTACGATTCCCGACAAGATACCGGTAACTTGTTGTCCGGCACCACCTCGGTTTACGCTTCGTCCATCAAAGCCGGTAATTTCACCTTCACTGCTATCAAAGGCAACAACATCAGCGCCGCCAGGATCGGTCCAATAGGTTAGTGCATTAAAATTGATGCGGCCATCAGCGGCAAACGCGGGATTAGAATTAGCGTCACCAATAAATAACGTTCCGGTACCATCGTATTGTAGTTTTAATTTTTTTAAATTACCGATCCATTTTGGAAAACCATTTTCTTCTGCTTCAAACAAAGCGATATAAACATCATCTAAAAATTCAGATCGATTAAATACATTTACTGGTACCGAAGCGGAGACAAAAGTCGTGCTCACGCTTAAAATTTGATTAAAGATATTGGTAATCGTATCGGCCATCTCAGCGGGGTCTGATCCTAATTCAATCGCATTACCGGTACCGCCGGCACTGGCGTAACCATTGGTGGTGTTATTAGGCGAATTGACTAAAAAGTAAGAAATAACATTTTGCAGACCGGGAATATCAATATTTTCCGTTGCCCCTGCTGCGTCTTTAGTCATCGTAATCGATCCATCAGCCAGATCATTATTAAACATCCAGTTAACGACGGTATCAAAATTATTACTGGACCCACTTAATACAATACTGTTCATGCCTTCATTGGCTTTAGTCTCAGTGATTGCATCATCCGAATCGTCTTCTTGTTGTGACACCTGAAACATTATATTGATAACAAATATTTTTGAGCAGGTCATGCTGGATGAAAGGGGCGTGATATAACGTGTACCTCCACTTTCAATTGAAGTGTCCCAGGCTAATGCTGAATAATCAGGCGTTTCCGGACCACCACTGCCGTCTAAATTATCGCTCGAGGTATTATTATCGTAATCTTTCCAGCCAAGGTGGCCGTTGTATATACCCTGTCCGGTTAAATAGCGAAACAATTCGAAATAGAGTTCTTTACCCTGGAATTTATGACTGGCAGATCCTTGCGGGTCTGGTATACCGTCTAACATAGTATGAAATGCAGCTTTATTACCATTTGAATCACTGGCATTAATGGATTTAAAACCTTGCATGACATAAGCGCCGTTACTGCAACCTGTTTTAGTGGGACCCGATGTTGTCCCACCAGTACAGTTATCATCGTGATTGATCATAAAACCTATTTTAACGCCATCCAAAGGTGCCATGGCCTGACGTAAGACACCACGTAATAACTCGAAATATGTAATCGTTGTATCAGCTGGCAATAAATAGGTACTAACAAAAGTTGCATCGTAACCGCAATCCGCAGCCACGGTGGCAACACTTCCAGCATTACACATCGTACTTGTCAGATTTGGGCGCCAGTCAAGAACGAACATGACTAATGGCTCATCTGCCGCGGCACCTCCGCCTGTTAAATAGATATCAGTATCATCGGCTTGCAGAGTCGTTACACTAAACCCAAGTAAAGAAACCAGTAATGTAATTGATTTAATATTTTTTAATAACTTAATAGGATTGCCCTTTATTGCCCGTTAGGTATGGTAAGAACAAATCCTTGTACGATATCTGCTTTTCCTCGATTATTGGCCGTCTCATCGTATTGGCCGGTAATATCAAAATACGCACCGTTAGTTTGCGCAAGACTGCTGGCGTTTTGTTTCCTGGGTGCGGGTCCCGATTTTAAAAATTTTACTTTAGCTTGTATATTGATACCTGCAAACATCGCTTCGGTAAAATCAATAGAATCATTGTTGCAATCTGCGGCGTTATTTAAACAGGAAGTGAATCCAACGTTAGTACCCATAGCAAAGTTGGTTGAATTTTCGATAACGGCATCAACGACTGATTGTGCAAATTCATAAGCTTCTACCGTTGTTTCATCGTTGCCAGAAATTAAAAGTTGCACACTCGTAGAACGTACACCCGATAAAGCTACCATGGTTAAGGCGACTAAAAGTACCAGGGCGGTGATTAATGCTGTTCCATTATTTTTACTTAGTATTATATTTGTCATGCTTTGGCCTAAAATGCGTTAAACAGAGCGGTGTTTCGTGGATTACGAAGCACAACGGTAGTGCTATACATACGACGGTAATACATATCGTTGACGACGATCTGTCGATCACCCATCGTATATGTTTTGTTATTGGTGAAAGTTGTATCTTCACGATCAGCACGAACTAACACAAATATCTTTGCCGAAACAGCCTGGGTGCTTACCTGAGTAGCTGTTGGATTAGATATAAATGTATTTGCAACTCCATCTCGTGGCAAATCGGTATCTATTCCGTATTGAACGTGAAAATGTTCTATTCCCTCAGCTAAGCAAACTTCAGCCATTGTTGGTACCGGAGTAGGGTCATTTGAAGCAGTTAAGTATTTTTTACATAAGGAAGGATTGCCATCACCAGGATTATCGGTGTAAGAACGGATATAATAAATATTGACTAAATACCGCCAGTCTTCAAAATTAGCGGCCGGACAATTAACACCTGCTGGATTCGGGTTTGCAGCATCATGATACCAAAAACATCCTGTATTATAATCAGAACGTAAGTAGACAACATTGTTTGCCAAAGCAGCGGTATCTTTTTCAGTATACGTTCTCTTGACGGCCAAGACGTCTGTACTATTTTGAAAATCACCGGCGTTAATACATTGGAATTGAGAATTTGCGGTAACTGAGCTGACGTTATAACGAAACTGCATATGAGAATAGGTTTGTACGTCATATGCCCAGTTGGCTTCGGCGGCTTGCCCGCAATCAACGGCGAGTGAAATACTCGGGTCGATAGAAAGTGAAGTCATTTCCCACATCCCGCCCATAAAACCAACGGCTTTTAAGTCATTGCTCAGCATACGTAGTGCAAACCGGCCGTTTTCTAAAACAGAAGAGACACGACTATTTTGAGTGTGATTTTGTTTTGTGGTGATAAACAGGTTAATGACCATACCAAGAATGAGAAGACCGAGTGATAGTGTTATCATCATTTCTATTAGACTGAAACCCATCGATTTTTTTGTAGTCATCAATTTATACCATCGTCAGAAACAAAAAAGGTGATACTTAATATACGTCTATATTCTTCAGTTGCTCCGTATAAACCCTGACCTTCACCACAATTAGATATTTGAGGATTAGGTTGCGGTTGGCTGCCACGCCATGCGATTGAAATGATATATTCACCTGCGCCACCCGCGGCGGGCCCGGTAATGCAGGCACGAGGAAATGCGAGTCCACCAGTGTTATTACCGGCTGATTGAGCGTCAGCTCCAATCAACTGTTGATCGAGCTGATATATATCCCAGGCTGCAATGTCAGTTGTGTTGCAATTATTTAAAGTGCAATCATTTGCAGGTAGGGCAAAACTACCATCACCAACATTTGTACCGGCATAAGAAGCGAGTACAGTCGGGTTGGCGCGAACTTTTTCCATAAAGTCATGAGCAATTAGTGATGCACTGGTACGTTGAATGGCCTCGCTATTTGACTGAGTCGAGTAGATCTCCAATCGTGCGATACCTAGCAAACCAATGCTCACGACAAACAATGAAACCAAAATTTCGATTAATGAAGTGCCTGTTTGTGAATGATTCATCATAAGGCGATATCT
Organism: uncultured Ectothiorhodospiraceae bacterium; assembly: GCA_947260005.1. Taxonomy (GTDB): domain Bacteria; phylum Pseudomonadota; class Gammaproteobacteria; order UBA6429; family Thiohalophilaceae; genus SZUA-24. Next base: position 14,433 of record CAMYOL010000029.1, on the reverse strand, counting down.
AAGCCGGATTTTCACAACTTATAATCGAACCGGCCATGATTTCAGGTCGACCCATTGGATTCACCCGAATTTCTCTTCCGGTTAATTCTTCAAAGTCTCCGTCTTTATCTCGATCTACACAGACTGAGTACACACTAGGAGAATTTATTAAGCTCAATGATCCATCCGGGTTGTAGTTAATAAATGCGTCAGCGTTACTATTTGAAACAATTTCTACGTTATTTCCTGGTGGACTGCTGACAGTTAATAAGACATCGCCTCCAGCCTGATCAAAGTTTCCCTGCACACCATCAACTTCAACATAAACGATCCAACCATCTGACCAACTGTTTGCGCTTCCACCACAAGTAGGGTTGTCCGCCATAGAGTCAGCACTGCGGCATAAGCTGACGGTAGTTTTACGTTTTATCGCTTCACTACGGGCAAGATGGAGATCGGCAAACAATGAAGTAGCTGAATTACTTAATTCACCGTTTCGAACATAACCAACATAACTTGGAACGCCTAAGGCACCCAGGATAAAAAATATCGCGAGGCTTAACATGAGCTCTTGAAGCGTAAAACCCTTTTCAGAGTGTGGTGAAATCGTTATTGTCATCATAAGCATTACCTGTTTTGCATATGAAGAAATAACGGCCTTAGAATTAAAAACTGTATTTTCTAAGTTCGGGTAAAATGTGCGTAACCTTATGAAAAAGCACGCTTACTATGAAAATGGAACCGTTTATCAAGAATGGTTTAAAATGCTCGTGATATCGATCACGAATTTATTGAGTAAAATTATTTGGTTTATTAACTCGGAAAAAATAAAAACCGGAAAAAGTGTGACCTAGTTCCGGTTAGGTGAGCTTAATAAGGGGGGTGGCCTCTCTGAGAAATCGTTGTACTCGATTTTACAAAGTTTATTTTAGTTTAATTTCAACCTTTGCTTTGCTTCTGAGCGAACTCACATAGGCTTGAATCCGTTCTTGCTGGATGATAGTACCTAATTGTTTTTTGGATTGTTCGAAGCTAGCAGGCTCTTTATTACGAACATCATCGAGCTTTAATACATGCCAGCCAAAATTAGATTTTATTGGTGTTTTACTGTAACTGCCTTTTTTCATTTCTGATAAGGCCTGAGCAAATCCAGGCATATCACGCATAGTTGCAAGATTCATCCAGCCGATGTCTCCACCCTTTGCAGCTGATGGGCCTTGTGATTTTTCTTTGGCTAACTCAATAAAATCTTTGCCAGTATCCAGCTGGGCAATAACCGCCTTGGCCTGACTTTCTCCATCAGCAGTTTCTTTTTTGAAGAGTATGTGACGGACTTTATATTCCTTGATTTCAAGGTTCTTTATTTTCTCATCATAGAGCTTTTTTATTTCTTCATCGGTTATTGGATTATTGCCAATTGTTTTTTTAAGCAAAGCATTATTGTACATTTCACGAGCCTGAAACTGGACGATGAATTGCATTTCCGGATCCTGGTCAATTTTTTGCTTTTGGACTTCCTGATACATAATTTCGCGATCGATCAGGTTTTGTAAGGCATTTTTTTTATTTTCGACCTTTTTGCGGGTCATGGTCTGAATCATAGCAATATGATTATCTAAGTCTTTTTGAGTAAGCTTTTTACCATTCACTATAGCAACGGTTTCGGCCGCAACAACCGGAAAGGCCATGAGCATTGTAAGAGTGGTTAATGTTAAAAAGGTTAATTTGGATTTCATGTTTATTCCTTCCAATTAGGTAATTAATTAATTTAGGGCAAGACGTATTTAAAAGGTTTAACGATTACATTTTGGTATACGCCTGCATGAGCATAAGGATCGGCATCAGCCCATTGTTGAGCATCTTCTAGTGAGTTAAATTCAGCGACAATGAGTGAACCACTGAAACCAGCCGGTCCCGGGTCTTCAGAATCTATGGCAGGTAAAGGGCCCGCCAGGATTAAGCGGCCCTGATTTTTTAAAGCGGTTAAACGTTCAAGATGCGCAGGGCGGGCAGCTAAACGGCTATCTAAACTGTTTTCATGATCGGTGGCGGAGATAGCGTATAACACTTAAGTTTCCTTCACTTCTTTGATATGGCGGGATAGATATAAGGTTTGCAACACAATGAATACAACCGTTAATCCAAGCAGACCAAATAATTTAAAATCAACCCAGGTATCAAAGTCTACATTTTCAGCAACGATTAAATTTATCACTCCAAGTGCAATGAAAAATATAATCCACATATAGCTGAGTCGATTCCAGACAATTTCGGGTAGTTCGATGGCGCTTTGCATCATACGTTTAACTAATGGAGTGTGCCCAATAAAGTGGCTGCCTAAAAAAACCACGGCAAATAACCAGTTTGCAAGACTGACTTTCCAGATTAAAAACTGGGCTTCTCTAAAATAAATAGTCGCACCTCCGAAAACCAGAGCCATAACCAGTACAATAATATGCATCTTTTCAATTTTGCGGTGCTTGTACCAGGTGATGCTGATTTGTATAACGGTTGAGACCATTAATACGGCGGTGGCGATAATAATGCTGTTAACTTCGTCGGTATAATTTTTACCAAGGTTGTAGGTAATATAAAAGAAAACAACGGGGAAAAAATCAAATAATAATTTCATAAGTTATATCAATGCAAGGTTGGTTTATTCGTTAAATGGTAATAATGTTGCATTACTTCTCGTACGTGTTCAGGATAATCAATACTGTCCATTTGCTCCATGCCCTCCGCAAAAAAGCCTGCGGCATCCTCTGGTAAACGATACATTAATTGCTCAAATACCGCTTCCATCCGTTTCGGGTCTTGTGAGCGGGTGGCAATGATACCTTGATTCAGGTTCAAAATCCTCCATGGCCGTCCCGAATCGGCTTTATCCAGGTCGGCTTTGATATCAGTGCTAATAGCTTCAATAATGACATTGATGGTATCGATAAGTTCTGATAAATGAACCTTGTCCTGGGTGTGATTTGCGGTATTGGATATGGCATTGACCACCAGTTCGATATCATTAATTGTTAAATTGTGTTGCGCAGCCCAGATGGCGAGCGGAATGGAGAGCTGCTCAAAAATAGCAAAAGAGTCATCACAGCCTAATTTTTGAGCACTTTCAGTTAATTCAGCGAGCAATGCCAGGCCATAATTGGCCAAATTTTTTGTTTCGTCAGTATGAGTCGTTGAATTGGGTCTAGAATCAGTGTCAATCGAACTGATAATATCGAAAAACTGCAACATGCTCTTATTGAGCGCCTTTGGTGATGCTGGTGATGCTTCTAACCCGGAATCATCTTTATCTGCGTTATCAAGACAACAAACGATGGCAGTGCTGAAAAGTTCGCGCATGGTGCTGACATTGATATCGAAAATGCCACTGAGTGAATGTGTGATTGTCATGTAATTGTCCCAACTGCGTGGCAATGTAGCATAGTCATCATTTCAAAGACAGAAAGGCAATAATTGGTTACACTACACCCCGTATATGGATAATTACGATTTACATACCCATAGCAAGGCCTCGGATGGCACGCTGACTCCCACCGAACTGATTGCTCATGCCCAACAATGTGGCACGGATGTGCTCGCCATCACAGATCACGATATTACAGATGGACTGTCTGAGGCGATTACAGCAGCCAATGATGCTGATATGACCTTTGTCCCCGGTATCGAGATATCAATTACCTGGGCGCATCAAACGATTCATATGCTGGGTTTGCATATTGATCCCAACAATGCTGAATTACAGGCGGGCATTAAAAAGCTACAGGCGTTTCGGGAAACCCGTGCCGAGCGAATCTCTGAAAAATTAGAAAAGGCCGGCATCCCTGGTGCGCTTGAAGCAGCGAATCGATTGGCTGAAGGTAATATTATAAGTCGTACTCACTTTGCACATTTTCTGGTTGAAGAGGGACACGCGAAAAATGTTAAACAGGTTTTTAAAAAATTTTTAGTTCGCAATAAACCGGGTTATGTTGCCGGTGAATGGGCAGACTTGGAAGAAGCCGTGCAGTGGGTGCGTGCCGCAGGTGGCTTAGCCGTAATCGCCCATCCCGCTCGATACCAGTTATCGGCAAATAAGATGCGCCAAATGCTGGCCGCGTTTCGCGATTGTGGCGGCGTCGGGATCGAAGTGGTCTCGGGTAGTCATAGCGCCAGTGATATTCAGCGTTTTACTCATGTGGCTGAATATTTTGGATTATATGCATCTCGCGGATCGGATTATCATGGCAAACATACGGCGTATGCCGATCCCAAACGTTTGCCCGCTTTGCCAGAGAACTGTCGACCTGTCTGGACCCATTCAGATTGGTATGCTGCAGGGTAGTTAATACATTTTACATCGGCAAAATTAACATCCAGTACTATTCTATTACCGTCGTCTTGAGTGCAACGAAGGATCTTAGATTCTTCGCTATGCTCAGAATGACAGTCAGATATTAGTTTCAAGATGGCTAATGCTGCTACCGTTCTACGATCTACTAACTAAGTAGTCGATGAAAAGTTTAGTAATTCAGAATATGGTAACAAACTATTTTTATCTTAATTAAGGATTAATAAAACTAATAATGGTGTACGACTTGCTAATGATCTTTTATGATGGGCTGTGGTTATAAGAAACTAATTACAGGCCATCGACCAATATAGACAAATCATGTTGTCTTTGTCTCAAGGAGTTTATTTACCAGGATGCCTGTAAATAAATTAATAAAATACCTTAGGAGGCAACAATGTCTGGTTCAGCTGGTGATTACTGGAAGGCGAACATTCGACTCGTGTCGATTTTATTGGTTATCTGGTTTGTAGTTTCATATCTTTTCGGCATTATTCTGGTTGATGTACTTAACCAAATTCAGATCGGTGGAGTCGGTCTGGGTTTTTGGTTTGCTCAACAAGGTTCAATCTTTACCTTCCTGATCCTGATTTTTGTTTACGCTAAAAAAATGAATGCATTGGATCGTAAATTTGACGTTCACGAAGATTAGGGGGGCTCATGGATTTACAAACATTAACCTATCTCTTCGTGGGTGGGACTTTCGCGCTTTATATCGGAATCGCAATTTGGGCACGTGCCTCAACAACCGGTGAGTTTTATGTTGCCGGCAAAGGTGTGCACCCAGTTGCCAACGGTATGGCAACCGCAGCTGACTGGATGTCAGCCGCATCATTTATTTCCATGGCGGGTTTGATTGCTTTTAAAGGTTATGATGCCTCGGTTTACTTAATGGGCTGGACAGGTGGTTATGTTTTATTAGCCATGTTGTTAGCGCCTTATTTACGTAAGTTTGGCAAGTTCACGGTTCCTGAATTTATTGGTGAACGTTATTACTCACAAACGGCACGTGTGGTTGCGGTTATCTGTCTCATCGTTGCATCGATTACTTATGTAATCGGGCAGATGAAAGGTGTGGGTGTGGCCTTTGGTCGATTCCTCGAGGTGGACTTCGAAGTCGGTGTACTGGTTGGTATGTCGATCGTATTCATCTATGCCGTACTCGGTGGTATGAAAGGGATTACCTATACACAGATTGCTCAGTACTGTGTATTGATCTTTGCCTATACCATACCAGCGATCTTTATCTCACTTACTTTAACCGGTAATCCTGTTCCTCAAATTGGTTTAGGTAGTGAACTTGCCGATGGCAGTGGATACATGTTGGCGAAGCTGGATACCGTGATGATGGACTTGGGCTTTAAAGCTTATACGGTTCAAAAGGGGACGAGTTTAAATATGGTGTTGTTAACGCTGTCCCTGATGATCGGTACAGCGGGTTTGCCTCACGTGATCATTCGTTTCTTTACCGTACCAAAAGTCCGTGATGCACGTGCCTCTGCGGGTTGGGCGTTAGTCTTTATTGCTATCTTATATACGACTGCACCTGCCGTTGGCTCGATGGCTCGTCTAAACATGATCAATACCGTTAACGGTGTTGATTCACAAGGTACGGCCTATACGGCATTACCTGCCTGGTTTAAACGGTGGGAAAACACCGGTTTATTGGCCTGGTACGATCACAACGGTGATGGCAAAGTCCAACACGCAGCGGGTAGCGCATTTGAAGGTAAGCCCAGGTTTGTCACCAATGAAGATGGTTCGGCCAAACGAGGCGGTTATGAAGAACGGGTCGTGAGTAACCCAAGTGATGGAGGGCGCAAGGAAGGTGCACCGTTTGCCAACGAGATCTACGTCGACAGGGACATTATGGTACTCGCCAATCCGGAGATCGCCAACTTACCGTTCTGGGTGATTGCACTAGTGGCCGCCGGTGGTTTAGCCGCGGCGTTATCCACCGCGGCAGGATTGTTGCTGGCGATATCGTCAGCGATATCTCATGACCTGCTCAAAGGTATATTCAGGCCAGATATATCAGAGAAGCAGGAACTGATGGCAGGACGGATCGCGATGGCCGGTGCGATCATTGTGGCTGGTTATTTAGGGATGAACCCGCCAGGCTTTGCTGCGCAAGTAGTGGCACTCGCCTTTGGTCTGGCGGCATCGTCTATCTTCCCGGCATTGATGATGGGTATCTTCTATAAGAAGATGAACAATATCGGTGCAGTCGCGGGTATGTTGGCTGGTCTTGGTACTACCCTTATTTATATCTTCATTTATAAGGGCTGGTTCTTTATACCCGGTACCAACAACTTGCCGAATGATGCAGCCAATTGGGTAATGGGTATTCAACCGGAGTCATTCGGTGCAGTTGGTGCTCTGATTAACTTTGTGGTGGCGATTATAGTTAGTAAAGTAACTGCTGCACCTCCTGAGCATATTCAACACCTGGTTGAAGATATCCGGGTGCCAAAAGGTGCAGGTACGGCAACAGGGCATTGATTTAGATCAACGTTATCAACAAAGCCCCGTTAATGCGGGGCTTTTTTATTCCCGGTGTTTTATTATTATTGAAGCCATTTAATTTTAAGAGACATTAATCTTGAGTAATATGGATATTGAGTTACAAGAAATTCGTGATTTTGTTGCACAGCATGTGTTGTTTGATGAATTACCGTCGGCATTACTTGATAGGTTAGTTAACCATCTAACAATAAGGTATTTGCGTCGAGGCCAGGTGTTTCCTCCTGTCGAAATTGCAGATAGACAGCTGTATTTGCTACGCAGCGGAGCGGTGGAATTACGTGATAGTGATGGTAATTTAATCGAGAAACTTGCTGAAGATGATAGTTTTATCGAACAGTGTTTGCATAATAACAAAGTTGACATTAGCGGACATGTTTGTGAAGACTGTCTTGTATATCATATTCCATGTTCAATCATTCAGAAAATGCGAGCGGAGTCTGTCGATTTTGATAAACAATTTTCAAACTCGGTCGAACAGCGAATTAAAAATGCGGTCAGTCAAGGTCAACAACGTGGTGATACGCAAAGTGCCATGCATTATTTGGCTCGCGATCTAACTGATCGCGATCCGGTCATTGTCCCATCGAATGAAACGGTTGTTAATACAGCAAGACTCATGACTGAAGAAAATGTCTCGTCAGTACTGGTTGTTGAGAACAATAAGTTAGTTGGTATGATCACGGATCGTGATTTGCGACGACGATATATCGCTAAGGGGTTAGACAAAGATACGCCCGTATCAAAAATCATGACGACCAACCTAATCACCATCGAAGATAATACGATGTTATCTGAGGCGTTAATATTTTTAACACGTCATCAAATACACCACTTACCCGTGATGAAAAATGCCAGGCCAATCGGAAACCTGAGTGTATCCGATGTAATACGTCATCTCAGTACGAATTCTGCTTTTATTGCCAGTGATATTGAAAAAGCAAACAGTATAGAAGCGCTTGTCCATATCAGTAATAGATTACCGGAACTGCATTTACAGTTAGTGTTAGCGAATACATCATCAAGACAAGTGGGTCAGATATTTTCAATGCTGACCGATTCTTTGACGAGTCGTCTACTTGAATTAGCTGAACAAGAATTGGGAACGCCCCCCGTACCTTACGTCTGGTTGGCTGGTGGCTCTCAAGGCCGTAATGAACAGACCTCTCATTCCGATCAAGACAATGCCCTTTTTATCGATGATGCGATGCAACCGGGCGATGATGAATATTTTTCCGCATTAAGCCAGTTTGTAAGTGACGGTCTGAATGCATGTGGTTATGTATACTGCCCTGGAGATGCTATGGCAACCAATCCACAATGGCGACAAACCGTATCTGTGTGGAGAGATTATTTTAATAATTGGATAGAAAAACCAGAACAAAAAGCATTAATGTTGGCGAGTATCTTTTTTGATCTGCGTCCGGTTTATGGCGATGTTTCATTGTTTGAGTCGGTACATGCCGAGATGTTGTCGAATGCTAGGCGCAATGGGATATTTATTGCCTATATGGTTGCTAACGCCTTAACACATCGCCCACCGTTAGGGTTCTTCAGAAATTTTGTTTTAATTCATGATCAGGAGCATGATAAAACATTAGATGTTAAACACCGTGGTATAGTTCCGATTGTTGATGTTGGACGTGTGTATGCCTTGTCTGAGGGTTTGAATGCAATTAATACCAGTGAACGAATAGAGGCGGCATGTGCCTGTGGTGCAATGAGTCAGGAGATGAGTGAAAATCTTATTGATGCTCTGGAATATATTGGAAACCTTCGAAATCAACATCAAGTAGAGCTTATTCGTTACGGGCAAAAAGCGGATAATTATCTTGACCCAAGGAAACTTAGCGGACTAGAACGGGGCCATTTAAAAGATGCATTTTCGATTATAAAATCGATGCAGGATGTTTTAGAACAGCGTTACCAAGCAGGACGTATGGTTTAAAATGTGGTCAAAACTATTCGGGATTAACGCAAAACGTCAACGCCTGTTTGAACTACTACATTCCGGTGCGCTATATGATTTGTATTCTGATCCATTTCCTAACCCAAAATCACTTATTAAGGATGTATCTTTTGTTGTATTAGATTTTGAAACAACCGGTTTGGATATAAAAAATGATCATGTTATCAGTGTCGGTTTGGTTGAGATTCAAAACCTTGGTATCAAATTAACAACGGCATGGCATAATATAATCAAAACCGAAAAAAACTTACCGGAATCGAGTACGGTTATCCATAAAATAACAGATGATATGCTGTTGCAGGGAGTCGGCCTTAGAGTTGCCTTAGATAAAATTTTGACTTCATTAAAAGGTCATATTCTGATTGCGCATCATGCACAGGTCGAGTTGGGCTTTTTAAATCGGTTATGCCAGGATATCTATAAATGTAATTTTCTGATACCGACGATAGATACTCAGTTACTTGCCAAACGGCAGTTGCTCCGTAACCAGATAATGTTACAAGAAAACTCTTTGCGTTTGTTTCATTTGCGAGATCGCTACAATTTGCCAGCCTACAAAGCACACAATGCGCTGAGTGATGCCATCTCAACGGCGGAATTATTTTTGGTTCTTGTGGCGGAATTATATCCTGATTTAGACTGTACTCTTAAAGATTTAGGTCTGAAATATTGATGGTTGCTATAGGTACTATACAATGCTCCTTAATAAAATATTTTATGTGGGAGTTTAATTGATTTTTGATATGCGCTTTAGATTCAATACTTAAGCATTTTGGATGGATTGGATAACAATGCTGTTAATTTATCAGCAGGCAATGCCTTACTAAAATAAAATCCTTGAATTTGGTCACAGTTTCGTTCTCGCAAAAATTCTAATTGTTCCTTGTTTTCAACACCTTCGGCGACTACCTTAAGTCCAAGCTGGTGTGCCATGGCTATAATGGCACCGGATATGGCAGCGTCATCGTTATCAACGTGAACGTCTCGAATAAATGATTTATCAATTTTCAAAATATCAACTGGGAATCTCTTTAAATAGCTCAATGAAGAATATCCAGTGCCAAAATCATCGATTGAAATATGCAGCCCCATTGCTTTTATTTGGTTTAATGTTTTTTCGGCTAATTCAGTATCCTCCATTAAAATGCTTTCGGTTATTTCTACCTCGATATGGTTCGGATCTACTTGATGTTTTTCGAGGGCTTGTTGTATTAAATTAGCCAAATCACCGTTTTGAAACTGGCGACTTGATAGATTGATAGCGACATCGAGATCAGCAAATCCAGCATCATGCAATTTTTTACATTGATGCATTGCTGTGTTGATTACCCATTCCCCAATAGGTACTATCAGGCCATTTTCTTCCGCAATCGGAATGAAATCAGCTGGTGAGATCCAACCATCAGTTTCATGCTGCCAACGTATTAATGCTTCTACTCCGCAAATATGGGAATCTTTGCAGTTAATTTTAGGCTGAAAGAATAACTCAAGCTGATTAAGATCATGCGCCTTTCGAAGCTTATTTTCTATTTCAAGGTTTTCGAGCGCTCTTGCATTCATAGAGTCATTATAAAAGCGATAAGTATTTCGTCCAGCCTTCTTGGCATCGTACATGGCGGTGTCAGCATTCTTTACCAGGTCATCTATATTTTTCCCATCATTAGGGTATACGGCAATGCCGATACTGGTGTTTATAAAAATTTCCCGCGCTTCAACCATAATGGATTTTGATAACGCTTCCTGGATTCGGCGTGCCACTAATGCTGCGTCTTCTGCTTGAGTTATATTATTAAGTAATATTGTAAATTCATCACCGCCAACACGGCAAAAATTATTGTTGTTAGTTGCATTGTTTCGGCTAATATAGTCACTGTCACGCATAGCTGTATTCAACCGTTCTGCGACACCTATAAGTAATCCATCTCCAGTACTATGCCCTAGTGAATCATTGATTTGTTTGAAACGATCCAGGTTAATATATAATACAGCAATATTTTTGCTATAACGCTTAGCCTGATTCAGGGCGTCCATGAGTTTTTCCATGAAAAATCGACGATTCGGTAAATCTGTTAAACTGTCGTAATTAGCCAGGTATCGTATTTGTTGTTCATTTTTCTTGCGCTCAGTAATATCCTGAATGATGGCGAAAAAAACAGGTGTTTTTTCAGTGTGAGACAGTTGTAAGCGAACTTCAACAGGATAGGTGCTATGGTCTTTGCGTTGATGTAATGTTTCAAAAATAAGTTGTTTCTGGTGATTTTTATATAACGGTTGCACATAGGTCAGGAACTCTTGTTGTGAAAATTCAGGTTTGATATCAGCCGGAGTGAGTTTGGAAATCTCATCCATGTTATAGCCTAGATTTTTACGGGCCCCTTCATTGACTTCAATGAAGAGTAGTGTCTTTGCGTCAAAAATATATATTTCATTCTGTGAGCTATGAAGTATTCGGCCTAACCGGGATTCTCGTTGTTCGACTTCTAGCTTACGCTCCGATAGATCACTGTTAATCCTGTGTAATTGCTGATTCTGTTCACGGATTAAATTTTCCAGGCGTCGTCGTTCAGTTTCAGAGTGCTTTAGTTCCAGTGCTTGTTTTATGCTAAGTATGAGTTCGTTTTCGTCCCACGGCTTTTTAATGTATTTATATATGTTCCCCTGATTAATCGCCTCAATTGTTGAGGTTAAATCGGCATGACCAGTTAGTAATATTCTCATGGTGTTCGGCCAGCGTTTGGCAACGTGGCTAAGTAGTTTTGCACCATCCATTTCTGGCATCCGCATATCTGAGATGATTAAATCGATATTGTTTTTTTCGAGGATGTTTAATGCTTCAATTCCATTTCTGGCAAAAAGAAGCGGGTAATCGTGTTTGCGTAATATGCGACGTAAAGCCGATAGGATATTATCTTCATCATCAACGCATAAAATGGTTCCCTGATAATAAGATTTATCATGCAGTGAATGAGGTGACTTTATGTGTGACATTTTCGGATAAGTTTCATTTTATGTCGTGCGAGTTGCCGTAGATATGATCCGCCCAGATTCTATGCACATGTGTATCGGACAAGTTTCAACATAACTAAACCAATAAGATAGCTATTTACGCTGGTAATGACCAAATTTACTATTTTAAGTTACCAGTTTTACTCTGACAGTGTTCATTCTATTGGCTTATCACATCAATCTCTCAAGTAACATGTAGTAACGCCGATTAACTAAATTGATAGGATTTTATGTCTGGATGAAGAGTTACTTGGCTAGCTGAAGTAATGCCTTTTAAAAATATGGTTAAAATATTGATTGGATAATACGACGATGCAAAGAAACCTATTATTAGTAGATGATGAAGAAAATATCCTTCGCTCTTTAAGCCGAACCTTGAGGCGTGATAACTACACTATATTTACTGCTACTGGTGGGGTAAAGGGGCTGGAAATTCTTGATAAGCATAAAATCGGCGTCATAGTTTCGGATCAACGTATGCCGGGCATGATAGGTGCTGAGTTTTTAAGTAAAGCGCGCGAACGATACCCCGAAACAGTCCGCATAATGCTTAGTGGTTATACCGAACTCAATTCGGTCACTGATGCGATCAACCAGGGCGCAATTTACAAATTCCTGACCAAACCTTGGGAAGACGATCTGCTGCGTGCCAATATCCAGGAGGCGTTTGAATATTATGAACTGCGCCGTGAAAATGAAAACTTAAACTACCAGCTTCAGGATGTTAATAAAAGACTTGAAAAAAGGGTAGAAGAACGCACACGTGAAGCTATGTTAAGTATGCGTAGTTTACAGGTCGCCCATGATGTTCTTGAACAATTACCCGTCATCGTATTAGGTGTCGATGCAGATGGAGTGATCGTTGCAGCGAATCAGGAAGCACACCGTTTATTTGATAAAGAAAAACACGGACTGATTGGTCGACGTGCTCTCGATACCTTACCAGAGGATGCACACCTGTTGTTTGAAAGTAATGATCAAAATAATTCTGAATCAGTGGAGCTAGAGTTAAATGGTTGCCAATTTCAGTTATTGAGTAATCAATTAGGCCGTGGTGATGTGTTCAGAGGTCATGTCATTGTTAGTAATCCTAGAGTCAATTGAAACCTGGATAGTCAGTAAGGAGAAAATAGGAATGGTTGTACCTGAAGCAAATAAAATTACCAGTTTATTGGAAAAGATACCAACCTTTTCTTTTGCCGCACAAGAGGCGCTTAATCTGTTTGGTGAACATCAAGCAAATATGCAACTCCTGACTCATACTTTGGAATCTGAACCATCACTTGTAGCGCAGGTGTTGAGAGTCGCAAACTCTCCGTTTTATGGTTTATCGGGTAAGATTAAAAGTATCCGCGAGTCTTGTATGGTGTTGGGTCAGCATACTTTACGTAATCTGGTTCTTGCTGCGGCCGTATCAGAAGTATTAGAGAATATTGATAATACAGAAGAAGAATTTGTTAATACCTGGAATCACTGCGTTCATACTGCCACTATTTCATCTCAATTAGCAAAACAATTAAAACATGATAGCGACTCTAGTT
>CAMYOL010000029.1:0-1054 GCA_947260005.1 uncultured Ectothiorhodospiraceae bacterium | reverse complement strand
CATACACCGAATGAGAGCGAAGAGATTTTGGTATGTATCATCCACATTGCTGATGCAATATCTGATTGGATGAGTGAATCTGAGCAGAACGAGGAAAAAATATTAGAAAAAATTGACCCAGATGCAATGCAACGTCTTAATTTATCGGTTGAATCCTTAAAAGAGTTTATACAGAAAGTCCCCTCTATTGAGGAGACTTGCGCCGATCAGGCTACCGCGGCGTGATAAAGATTTAATACTTAAATTAATATTGAGATAAACAATGGCTTCAGATTTTAATTTTAAGCTAGAGAATGCTGCAAATGGCGAATTAGTAAAATGCCTGGGCTGGATTGTGGAATTATATCGTCTAGGTCAGAAAAATACTTCTAGCTCACAAGACTCAGCCATATTTCAACAAATTCTTGAGCATGTCGTCGCTGGATTTAATGCGGATTCTGGAAGCCTTGCGTTTTTGACCAATGAAAATAAAGACCTCAATCTGGTTGCTGGAATAGATCTACCACCTGGCGTCATTGGCAGTACTGTTCCTGTTAAAGAAAGCCGGATGGGGAAAGTTATTCTATCTGGAAAGCCGTTGTTAATGAATGGCGATCTATCAAAACAAAATATCGATAAAAACGGGAAAGAAAAAAAATCAAGCAATGGGCGTGTCAGTTCTGCCATGTGTTGGCCTATCAGTTGTGAACGGTTTGGTGTTATCGGTGCCTTAAATATCAATCGTGGTAACAATAGTGCGGCATATACTGAATCTGATCTTGCCGCCGGTCGAACACTGATCGAAATGATTGGTGTGGTATTAGAAAATACCCGTTTGCATCGTGATTACAATTCTCAAATCACTGAATTAGAAAAAATGAATGCTCAGATAATAGCGGTCAATGCGCAACTAGAAGAGGCTCAAAACCAACTTCTGCAGTCTGAGAAGATGGCCTCAGTTGGGCAGCTAGCGGCGGGGGTGGCGCATGAGATCAACAATCCAGTGGGTTATATTAATTCTAATATTACAACCTTGAATAAATATGTCACTAGTTTATTTGATATGTTGGATACC
>CAMYOL010000028.1 GCA_947260005.1 uncultured Ectothiorhodospiraceae bacterium | reverse complement strand
TCTCTAATGGACTTTCGTTTCTTGAGTTGCTCTCAGAATCTTTATCGCTTACGGATTTGATGACCCATACCAAAATAACGAACAACACTATCCAAAATATCCACATACCGCCGCCAAACCACATGCCTCCACTATCACTCATCATTACTAACCTCAATAAATTCACGAATATGCATAAATTCTTCAACGGGTAGTATGGCAATCACACCATCCGAACTCAACCCCTGATGTACGACTTTGGCGATGGTATCCGCAATCCGTTTGGCTTTTTCGGCTTCGATAAACACTTCCACACGACTGCAATCACTCATGCTATCTTTTGCGTAATAGTTACGGTATTCGCCCATACCGTGTGCTTTTGTGACCGTCATACCAGGCACACCAAGTGTTAACAATTCCTTTTCGACGTCATCCAAAGAAAGTGACGGAATAATTGCCGTTACCTTGCGATACTTCATAATCTCACCTCGTTTACCGCCCAACACTCAATAAGTTAATCATTAAAATAAAATCACCATGGTTTCATCGCGCCAATTGAGACAGTTTTCATCATCTCATCCATTTGTTTTCGCATTTCCCCTATTCGCTGATGATGCTTTGGCTCTCCTGTTTGTCCCTTGCTTATCATTTGTGATATTTCATCGAGAATAAGGGCCATAATTTCATCGAGAATAAGGGCCATATTTCTCACGTGCGTTGCCATCGCTTTTTGTTTTTTTAAATCGATATTGCCGCTATCTAAATCACCCGCAATCACGACCATGTGATCTCCAATATCATGCATCATTTCGGTAATTCGATCGGCATTACTCTCCGCTTGTTGTTTACTCATTAAGGTATTCATATCCGCAACAGCCGACATAGAATAGAACAAACACACAAGTAAAATACCTTTAACACCCTGCCACAGTAATCCGGTTGTTTTCATTGTTACTCTCCTTATCAATATATATGTAACGCCAATATGGTTATAACCGAATCCTTTTAAGCCGAAGCGCATTCGTTATCACAGAGACAGAACTAAAGCTCATCGCAGCAGCAGCGATAATCGGTGATAACAAGATACCAAGGAAGGGGTACAACACGCCCGCGGCTACAGGCACACCGGCTGAGTTATAAATAAAGGCAAAAAATAGATTTTGACGAATATTGCGCATGGTGGCCCGACTCAAACGCCTTGCGCGCACAATACCGCGCAGATCACCTTTGACGAGCGTTACCCCTGCGCTTTCCATTGCGACGTCGGTACCCGTGCCCATCGCAATTCCAACATGTGCCTGTGCCAATGCGGGCGCATCATTAATACCATCACCAGCCATGGCGACAACTTTTCCTTGTTCCTGTAATTGTTTCACTACTGCTGCCTTCTGGTCCGGCAACACTTCGGCTTGCACCTGATCAATATCGAGTTTATTGGCAACCGCTTCGGCAGTTTTGCGACTGTCACCGGTCAGCATTACGATTTGCATACCTTCTTCATGTAAAAAACGTATCGCTTCAGGTGTAGTTTGTTTAACCGGGTCAGCAACACCAATCAAACCGGCAAGCTCACCATCCACGCCAAGAAACATAACCGTTTGACCTTCAGCACGCTGTACATCTGCTTGTTTCGGGAAATCACCCGGATCGATATCGAAGTCTTGCAGTAGTTTTATATTACCCAGCGCAATCTTGTGGCCATCCACACGGCCTGTAACGCCTTTGCCTGTCACCGATTGAAAATCTTCGACAGTCATCAGCTCTATGTCACGTGTCTTGGCACCGCGGACAATGGCGGCCGCGAGCGGATGTTCACTGGAGCGTTCAACACTGGCTGCCAGTTTTACAAGATCAGTTTCTTTATAATCTGACGCAGGTAATACACTAACCAGCTCTGGATGCCCTTCAGTCAATGTGCCTGTCTTGTCCACCACCAGCGTATCGACCTTGCGCATGACTTCCAGTGCTTCGGCGTTTTTAAATAACACACCCATCATCGCACCCCGGCCGGTACCCACCATAATCGACATCGGTGTAGCCAGCCCCAACGCACAGGGACAGGCAATAATCAGTACTGCGACGGCATTGATCGTTGCATAGGCCAAACGAGGTTCAGGTCCCCATTGCCACCAGACAAAAAACGCAACCACAGCAATGACAACCACTGCCGGAACGAAATATCCGGAAACGATGTCCACTAGTTTCTGGATCGGGGCACGTGAGCGTTGGGCTTCAGCGACCATATTGACGATTTGCGACAAAAGAGTATCCGCGCCGATTTTTTCGGCTCTCATTAACATACTGCCAGTACCATTCACCGTGGCGCCAATCAATCGTTCACCGGCAATTTTTTCAACGGGTACCGGTTCACCTGTGACCATTGAC
>CAMYOL010000027.1 GCA_947260005.1 uncultured Ectothiorhodospiraceae bacterium | reverse complement strand
TTCAAAAGTGAGCTCAACGGTTAAACGTGTGTCATCTTTCCAACCGAGTTCGTTAATTTTTGTTACAACCCCGATCACTGTGCGGGCAATACCGTCTTGGCCATGAAACGCTAATTGGGTAGTAGCACCAATGTACGAACTTAACGGTGAATACTTATCGGTTAATAAAGTAATAACAAAATGAAAACCATTTGATACGGTTTCATGGCCTTGCATGGTTAACACTGAATGGGGTGAACCATTTATATCAATCGTAATTTTGGCTTTATTTGCCGGGAATTTTGCCAATCCTTGTGCGCTTAGCATGGTTTTCCTTCCCCTCGTCGGTAATCCGTTGTGTTAAAAATTATTTTTGTGTCATAACCCTTGTGTATCAGATGAACGTTAAAAATTCTGATTCGGTTTTTTAATTTTTGTTGTTATGACTAACCTTAGTTTATTTGGTGTCGAGGTGTTTATCAAATGATCGATGAAACCTGTAACAATCTGTAAAAAAACCTGACTTGTATTGTTGTCATGGTTAGGGGATTATCAGTGTTACAGAAAAGCCATAACAAAATAAAGTGTGAACCAGTTCAATGTTTACGAAAAGGTTACACACAATGCAACAAAGCTTTGCTAACTTTTATTTTAAGGGAAAATTTTCCAAAAATAATTAAAGCTTGTTAAAAGAAAAATCGAATGGACCCAAATGGGACATTCAGTAATTTTAGATACAATGAACGTCACGGAAACATGGATATAAAATAGACGTTCATACAATGGGGTTTTGGGAATAGAACTGTATGGATGATTCGACAGGAAAAGTGACTAACTTTGTTAGTTCATCTCAAGGACGGGGAAAAGAAGAAGAGCGTCGCGAACGTAAACTCGCCTTTACTCGCTCATTAGTGCATGGAATTGCACGACTCATCGAAGGTCAACGTCAATTCGCCGATGAATTCGGGCTTTCGCACAGCCGTGTGTTCCCACACAGCTTCGAGGCGCTCGAAGGCCAGACACCTACTCAACTGGCTATCTCACTGTTTTCCGCAGACTGGAAATCAATCACCGATTTAGAAAACATGTTTCAGGATATGATCATGCACCAGGTGGCCTTGTTTAGTGCACTCGATGGCATTGCCAAGGAGACACTGAATCATATGGGTGATGAAGGCCTGAGTGATGGCCGCTCAAAAGTCAACGATGCGCGTTCCTGGCGTTTACATAAAGAGCGCCTACAAGAACTACTGGAAAACGATACCTTACGTTTCGATAAACTCATTGCTTCCGGGTTCGTCGATGATTATGTAAAAACCCGTGAGCGTCGCCATAAGTCTGATCGAAAAGCTAAGCGCAGTAAAAAACTAAAAAGTGGCAAGGTGGCATGAGACGAGTCCTGAAGACAATCGTATTTGCCGCGACTCTGTCATTCCTGCATGCGTGCGGTGGCCCGATGGTGAATATCGGGTTGAATTCAAATGAATCACTAAATCCAGATCGCAAAGGTGATCCTTTGCCAGTCGTAATTCGTGTATACCAATTAAACGACAAGGGCGCATTTCAAAGCGCAACCTTTAATCAGATCTGGAAAAACGATGAAAGTATTTTAGGTAATACATTACTTTCACGTAACGAAATAATCTTGAACCCAAGCTCAAAAGATGAAGTTGAAGTCGACCGTCATGCCGATGCGAAATACCTTGCCGTGGTGGCGATATTTCGTAATCCGATTGAACGCAAATGGCGTGATCTTCAGGATATTTCAGCAGGCTGGGTATCAAGGAAACTGGATTTATCAGAAACCATCGAAGTTAGCTTGGTAGGAAATACGTTACGCATAACTGAACGATAAATAATTTTACCGACATCTATCGTGGGGGAGACGCGAGAATGAAGTCATTGAGAAAAGTGATCTGGGCAGAGGGCATGTTCCTCGGCCAACAGCATTTTCAGCTGTGGGATCAGTACTATGAGTCTTATCAAAATCTACAAGCGCGTAGCACCGCGCCGTTGTCATGGGGAGTATTGTCTTATGATATCGATGAAGAAGCCCTCGAGAACGGACAATTTCGTTTAAATCAATGTCAGGTTATTTTTCCGGATGGACGGGTTGTTAGTTACGACATCACAGAAGATGCACCGTTAGCAATAGATTTAAAAGGCGGTTATAGCGAGAAAATCGAACTCTATCTTTGCTTACCTGCCAATCGAAATGCCAGTGGCATTAATGGTTACCGGGACAACGGTGCCTTATGTGCGTGGAATACCGATTACACACGCGTATCCGATGAGAATGACCCCAACCGCCAACGTGAAGTCATGTTGGGTCGACCTAATTTAATCCTGTTAACCGGTGAGGAATCGCGTGAGAATTTTGCTTCTCTGCAAATTGCTGATCTGGTTAACGATGGTGATGACAATTACACCCTGGTTGAAGAATTTATTCCAACCTCGGCGCGTATGAATGCCTCACCACGATTAACGTCGATGATGCAAAGCCTGATTGAATTATTTAGTTCCAAAGTGCGTGTTTTAAACGAACAGCGTAAACAAATGAGTGCACAGATAGCCACCTTTGGACATACGGATGTGTCCAATTTTTTAGTGTTACAAACACTCAGTGGTGCGATACCCGTGTTACGTCATTTTAAAGACAATGCGCAACTGCACCCGGAACAACTCTACCAATTGCTTTCACGTGTCATCGGTCAATTATGTCCGTTTAGTTTTGATATCGATGTACATGGCATTCCAAAATATCGACATGCTGATTTAACCAAAACATTTGATGGTCTCGAGCAACAATTGCGCGGCCTGATTGATGTGGCCATGCCCGATAAGATGGCGACCTTGAAGCTTTCTAAAGAGGCTGATCTGCTATGGTCGGTCGATAATATCGATAGTAAACATCTTAGCGGAAATGATTTTTACCTGGCGGTGTTATCACCGATGGATGATCCGATGTGGGTAAAACACTTTGAGAAAATCGTCAAAGTTGGCGCACGTGCGGATATTGAAATGATTGTGGCCTCGGCCATGCCAGGGGTACGCATGGTGCATATGCAACGCCCACCCAGTAATTTACCGATTAAAAGTGGTTATGAGTATTTCCGCGTTGAGCGTAAAGGTGATTTCTGGAAGCGTATAAATAGTGAACGGACCATGGGCGTGTATCTGCCCAAGGCGTTTAGAAAAGTCAAAATGGAAATCGTGTTAGTGCCAAGAAGTTAATCAGGTAGCTAATAAAATAAAAATAACGGGAAGGAACCTTTGAAAACAGTTCTTAAAATGAATCCTCTGCTTGAATGCTGTTCTTCGCTGTTTGCAGCGGCTGCTTTATTTAAGCGTCCTGATCGTGGTGCCAAGGTGAATCCCAAATTCCGTCGTGTGATTATGGCTGGTTTTGATGAACTGGAACGCAAAGCCTTCGAGATGAAAATCCCAATGCAGAAAGTGAAAGAAGCCAAGTATGCATTGGCAAGCTATGTTGATGAGGCGGTACTAACTTCAAACTGGCCGGGTCGTATGGACTGGATGAGCAAGACATTGCAACTCAGTTTTTTTGGCGAGCATATCGGCGGCGAGAGCTTCTTTAAACATCTAAATGCATTACGCAGAGCCGGTGATCGTTTTGTTGATGTGTTAGAAGTTTACTACGTGTGCCTGCAACTTGGTTTTGAAGGTAAGTATCGTTTACGTGGCCTGGAACAATTAATGGCGTTGCAGGTTGATTTGCGTAGTCAGATCGAAGGTTATCGTAAATACAGTGACAATCATCTATCACCCGATGGCAAACCAAAAGAAAGTGTCATGGCGACCATGCGGCGTGAGATTCCTTATTGGGTGATCGGGACCGTTACCATCGCTTGTGTATTCTTCACTTATCTAGGTTATGCCGTGGTCACAGAAGAAATCGCAAAGTCAAATGACAGTGAGATTGCCACCATGGGCAAGAAAATGTTTCCGACTCATCGTACTACCAGTTTTAAAAGGACCGATTACCAATGATGGTGATATTGAGCATGCTTAAACAAACCGTGCTGAGCAAGGCAGGCAGTGTCGTGCTCGGTCTGGTCGTATTGTGTGCCTTGATTTGGTATGCCGGTCCGTATGTTGGTGTTAAAGAAACCATGCACCGTTTGATCATTATCGGTATCGTCGTTGGTATTTATATTCTTTATTTGTTGATCAACTGGTTGATCACGCGTAAACGTGCAGCAAAATTTGATAAAGAACTGGCCGAACAGGGTGCCGATGAAGGACATAAGGCCGACATTGCCGCCCTACGTGGCAAGATGCAGGATGCGATTTCCTCATTAAAGACCTCCGATCTGGGTATTAAACATCGTGGTAAAGCCGCGCTTTATGCCTTGCCCTGGTATATGGTGATCGGACCATCTGCGGCAGGTAAAAGTACCTTATTGCGTAATTCCGGATTACATTTCCCATATCAGCATGCCGATGATGTTGATATCAAGGGGGTCGGTGGTACACGGAATTGTGATTGGTGGTTTTCAGATGAAGCGGTTATTTTAGATACGGCTGGTCGTTATACCACTGAGGATAATGACAAAACCGAGTGGCTGGAATTTTTAGCCTTACTGAAAAAACACCGTCGTAAAATGCCCATTAACGGCATTATTGTCGCGATCAGTATCTCTGACCTTTTGACCACCGACGACACCGGTATGGATTGGCACGTTAAAGTGGTGCGTGACCGTATTAATGAATTAATTACCCACCTGGGCTTTGTCTTTCCGCTTTATATAGTATTTACCAAATGTGATTTATTAGGCGGTTTTCAATCGTTCTTCGGCGATCTGAATGAAACGTCGCGTGGGCAGGTTTGGGGCTCTTATCTTAATATTAAGCCAGGTGAAAACCCGGGTGATCATGTCGATAGAAAGTTTGGAGAGTTGTACATTCGTTTGTGTGAATGGCGTATCCGTAAACTCCATATGCAACGTAAGTTGCAAATTAAATCTCAGATTTACGATTTTCCAGCACAATTCCAGGCTGCAGCAATGCGCCTGCTTGAGTTTATTAATCTTTTATTTAAAGACAACCCATATCAGGAAACGCCAAACTTTAAGGGCGTATACTTCACCAGCGGTACCCAGGAAGGCCTACCTTTACAACGTATCGTCGGCAATTTACGGCAAGCATTTGGTTATGCCGATAAAAAAGATGGCGTTGTTACCACTAAAAATACCAAAAGTTATTTCATCACCAATTTATTAAAAGACGTCATATTCAAGTCACCTTTTGATGTCACCATGAGTCGTCGCAAACAAATTTTCAGTCGCTGGTTTAAAACGGCCACCATTATTGGTTGCTTTGGGTTTATCACCGCCGCGGTTGCGGCCTACAGTACTTCGTTTACTAACAATACCTTGTTGTTAAATGAAGGCTCGAGCGTTGTCGAAGATCTGTATAAGGTGCAAAAGAACAGGAATTCGACCACAGCCGATCAGTTCCTGGCCCTGAATAAAGTTTACGAACAATACAATGCATTGTTAGCGCTAGATGCTGAACGACCATGGTATTTCAATATGGGTATCTATCATGGGAATCGCCAGGTACAACCACTCGAGCAGGTCATGATCAAAGCGATGGAACGTGATTTTCTGGTTCCGGTCGCGCGATTATTAGAACGAAAGCTGACGGATTATTCAAAGCGATGGAAGACGCTGAAAAAAGAGTCGGAGTTGGCTGAGTTACATACCAATTATTATGACACCTTAAAAGTCTATCTAATGTTGTCTTCACCTAAGCGTTTGATTGATCAAGAAGCCACCCCATTATTACTAGCGAGCTGGAAATCTATTTTGACGCCGGATGGCCGCATTGCTAACAAGAAGCTTAAAAATGTCATGGAAGCGAACAGTGAAAAATTAATTAAAAAATATCTTGCTCACATGCGTTTGCCTTCAAAGGACAAGCTGGCGGCGGCGCATTGGCGTATTAATAAATCTACAGTACGTGTTGCTCGTTCTCAGCTACAAACACCACCCAACGCCGAGGTGCTGTATACCCAGATTGTTAAGAAAAGTGAAAATTATTTAAAACCACTTGAAATTCGTTATGCGCTGAAAACTCGCGGTTCAAATTATTTTTCAAACACAAAAAAGATTCCCGGTATTTACACCCAGCAAGGTTGGGAAGATTATGCCTCTCGTGAATTTAAAATCGCGGTACATATGGCAAGCTATGGTGACTGGGTTTTAGGTTCGGAAATTATTCCGGACGTGGGTGACTCGGCTGCCAGTGAAGTCAACAAAAATAAATCAGGTAAAGTCAATGTCACCCTTGCAAAAGAATTAGAACAGCAAATACGTCAACGCTATTTTGCAGACTATACACGCCAATGGTATGACTTCCTGGGCAATGTAAAAATTCAAGGTGATCGTTCTATTTCAGATACGGCCAATAAATTAGATCTATTAGCTCGCGTAGATGGCCCGATGGCCGAATTATTTTTAATGCTGGGTAAGAATATAAATCTACAGGAAGTAGAGTGGCGTCAAACGGGCGATAATAATCGTGAGTATGCAAAATTCCCTATTAAAGGTAGCAAGGTTAAAGAACTTGAAAAACCCTTTGAAGATCTGCGCCGATTCACCACGCCGGGTGAAAAGATGGCCATCAGTGAGTTACTCAACAAATACTTAACGGCATTAGCGGCATTACAGGGCGAGTTTGAGAATTTACGCACGACCAATGAAAGTGCGCGTGAAGCTGAACTGGTTGCCGCCAATGTATTGTCAGGTAATGGTAATAACACCGCGGTTTATCAGGCTAAAACGACTACGGTAGGTTTAATCAATGGTAGTCGTTCTCGCACCCGCCGTGTCATCGAGCCGATTTTCATGGCTCCGATCAAGGGTTCCTGGCGTGTGGTCATGGGCTCGGCCATGGGTGAAATTCAAAATAAATGGACTTCGATAGTCCTGGCAGAATACGAAGATCGGATTCGTGGACGTTTCCCATTTACCGATAATGGTCCGGATGCTGCGATTGAAGATGTTTCTGAATTTTTTCATCCAGAAGATGGCGTGTTATGGGCCTTCGTTCGCGACCATCTAGGTTCTTATTTATATAAACACAATGGCACATGGCGGCAACGTTCCTGGATGGGCCTCAGCGCCGGCTTTAATAAAAGCTTTGTGCATGCTTTAAACCGTAGCCAACGAATCAGTAGCGGTCTGTTTAAACGTGGTGGGATTTCACCAGAGATGACTTTCTATCTTTATCCGATGCCAACAACCGGTATTAGCGAAATTGCTTTGGAGACGAATGGACAACTGTATCGTTATCGCAATGGGCCACAGGAATGGCGTCGTTTTAAATGGCCTGGGGATAGTGACAGCACCGGTGCGAGCGTAACCGCGATATCCGAGTTAAATAACATGCGGGCAGAACAAACGGAACATGGTATGTGGGGCATCTTTCATTTATTTAGAAAAGCGCGCCTGGTTAAAGAGCGTGGCACTCAATATTTAAGTGAATGGAACATGGAAGCCATTAATGGCAAACCGGTTCGCATCAGCTTTAAAGTTAAAGCAGATCGATCTAATAATTTATTACAACCTGGATTGTTTAATAAATATACCATTCCAAAACGAATTATCGGTGGTGGACGTAGATCGTCTACTGGTTCTAAACGAGGCTAGTTCATGTTTACCTTTAAAAATAAACAGGACAAGGTTTCACATCAACCAATCGTAAGGGAAGTGTTTGGTTGTTGTGGAAAGATGCCCTTGCACGGTGATTTTATCAAACACAATCTAAAAGTCCGTGAGGCTGTGACGTTGGACGATTGGGTTCAGGATGGTGTGACCTTATTAAATCGTCGTTTTGAAGACAAGTGGAAAAAGGTATTCCATCTTAGCCCAAATTATCGTTTTGTTTTTGCCGGTGATGAGAATGACAAAACCATGACGGGTGTGATTGCGCCTAGTACTGACAAAGTTGGGCGAAGCTATCCTTTTGTTGTGTTTAGAGCGACGGATAACTCAACACTCAAATATCATCAGTCCATTACGCCGTTAGCTTTTTCCGATACCTATAAGTCTATGGATGCGTTAATAGCGCACCCGTGGAAGAATGAGTCGTTAGAGATGTTATTGAACTCGATTGACGTAACGGGATCGCAACAACTCGACTTGCAAAGTATTGATTGGACAGAGCGACTTTTTTCGGCCCTGGAAAAAATTACTATCGGTCATATCTGGGATGAAATTTTACCGGGCTCCGATGAAAAACTCAGAGTTGCCTTTATGTATGTGGTCATGAGTTCATTACAAACAGTCGCAAGACGCAGACCCAATCGCGTACATTGGGGCCTGCGTTTCCCTTTGCCAACAGGAGACGACGCGATTAAACATATCGTATTCTGGTTGCAGCTTAGTAAAGCCGCAATCGGCGAACGAAACTGGCGAGCAAATTTTATCTGGAACCCTGCTACACCGGGTATACCAGCGCGGTTATTGCTC
Source organism: uncultured Ectothiorhodospiraceae bacterium (assembly GCA_947260005.1). Lineage (GTDB taxonomy): Bacteria > Pseudomonadota > Gammaproteobacteria > UBA6429 > Thiohalophilaceae > SZUA-24. The sequence continues at coordinate 4,515 of CAMYOL010000027.1, read as the reverse complement.
TTTTTCCATCAAATACCTGCTTCTTATTTTACGTTGTTAGTTGAAACTCGCCGCACGGATGACACGGTGATGGATGTGTTACAGGAAATAGAAACACTCAATGCTGATCCGATGCAACTAAGTAAATACCATTTTCCTGATGACATGAGTCTGCAGGAAGTATTGGATGAAGTGGCTAACTCAGCGGTGATGGCATGAATACAGAAGATTCAGTGATAGATGCTAACGAATTACAGACAGAAGAGTCGGTTATTATGAGCATGGATAATATTGAACTTGAAGGTGGACTTGAGGACGATATTGTAAATGATAGTAACACCAACGATGAGGTCAGCCTTGATGTCGATGCGATATTAAATGCAGATCTTAGTGAGCAGGATGAATCAGATTCAGAAGAAACAGAGGAAGAATCTGCATCGGTTGATAAAATACCAGATGCAATAGAACAACTGTTGCAACCGTTTGAAGGGAATCCTGCCGGTGAAGATCCTCGCTACAGTGACGAATTTGTTTTAGCCAAAACAGAAATCGATAAACTGGCCTTTAACGATTATAACGCGGTAATGACCCTAACCAAAGAGATCTTAACCAGTGATGGTAAAGACCTTAGGGCGGCTGGTTATTTTGTCCTGGCCAACACTTATATAAACGGTGCAAAAGGTTTAATGGACGGCCTGATTTTGTATCGGTTACTGTTAGAAAGGTTTGGTGATGATTTATTCCCAGAAAAAGAAAATGCACGCAATAGTGCATTACTTTGGCTAAATAGCACTAAATTAGTTGCCTATGTAAAACAAAGCCAGGAACCTGTAACTGAAGAAATTATTCACGAGCTTGAAAGCCAGGTTGAGCGCTTAAACGAGATCATTGTCAGCATCACCAACGATGAATCGCTTTGTTTTAATTCGTTGAATAACTGGATCAAGAAAACCAAAGAGGAAGTTCGTGTCCCGGAACCAACACCGGTTGAGGAAATAGCCAGTGGCATGAATGACGTTACCAGCGGATCAGAAGTAACAAGCGAAGTCAGCACTGGAACGAATTTAAATGATGTTAGTTCTACTGCCCAGAACGACATCGTGCGTGGTGAGACCAATTCAAATGCAAACCCAATTGCCGGCGCAGATTTATCGTCAACGATGTCTGAAACCGAACTCTATTCATTCATACGTAAAATCGTCAACCAATTAATGACGGATAAAGAATACGCACGGGGTATTGCCTATGCCCGGGCAGCACGATGGGGAGGAATGATGATGCCTCCTAATGAAAGTGGGAAAACTCGCTTGACGGCTCCGCGTTCAGCGGGTGTCAATCAAATATCGGCATCATTAGCATCAGGTGACAATGAGGCGGCATTAAAATCGTGTGAAGGTATCTTTTTTGAGATGGGCGGCCATCTTTTATTTGATTTACAAATGTATGCACATCGGGCGGCCAAAGCGATGGGAAACAACGATATCGCTAACTTAATAAGCTATGAAACTGCAGCCATGTTACAACGTTTTCCTGGCATTGAAGAGCTTCGCTTCGATGACGACACGCCCTTTGCCAATGCCGAAACCATAGCCTGGTTAAATAAAATAGGTGGCAGTGCCCAGTCCAGTGGCCCACTTATTTCTGCCGATGAAGGCAATGAGGATCTATTAGAAAAGATCAATGAGGCCTGTGAGCTGGCGAATGAAAGTGATCTGAACTCCGGGCTGGCCATGCTGAATGAGTATCGCCCAAAAACAGAAAAGCATCGTTTTCAATTACGGCTGGCGATGTCTCAACTCTGTCTTGATCATGGACGTGCTGAACTGGCCTATCCGATGTTAGAAGAATTATTTGAACAAGCTGATCGAACATCACTTGCCGTATGGGATGTTCAATTGGCGATGTCCGTTGCCAAACAATTACAAAATGCCTTGCGCAGTGTCATGAGTGGTGCAACGGAGCAGAATCGTACACAGTATGAGCAAGAGCTGAATGAGGTGACTGCTCAAATGTGTCGTTGGGATCTGGCGCAGGCCGCGCAGTTTTTATAAAGGCCTGGTAATCGTTAGATAGGATTAAGAATCTCTGATTAAGTTCATTTAAGTAATACAGTGAATTTATTCAGAGGTTCTAAAGGAAAATAGCGTAAATAAAACGGAAATGAAGGAGTAACTAATGGCTGATAGCTTTCAAAATGAGATCCCGAAAGCGCGTGTGAATATCACGCTCGATGTGGAAACAGGGGGCGCACGTAAGAAGCTGGAATTACCTCTAAAAATGCTTGCTTTAGGCGATTTTAGTGGCGGTAAAACCAAAGGACGTGTTGCTGATCGCGAACGGATCAATATCAACAAGGAAAATCTGGAACAGGTATTAAGTGATTTTTCTCCAGAAGCAAAATTCACTGTTGATAATGTGATTAAAAATGATGGAACCGAAATTGGTGTGAACCTGAAGTTTGATAACTTTAAGAAATTCAACCCGGAACAGGTTGCAAAACAAGTTCCTGAATTAGACAACCTGTTGTCAATGCGTAACCTGTTAAAGGATCTTAAATCTAATTTGTTGGATAACGGTAAATTCCGTCGTGAATTAGAAAAGATTGTCCAGAATCAGCTGAACTTGATAAATTAGCACCGAAAGAAGAAGCCCGTGCTGAAGAAACCGAGTCTACAGAGTCCAACTAACTAACAACAGTTAACTAGCTAGGGGAGTAATACTAATGGCTATTCAAGAACACGCAGGTGCTGAAGAAGCAGTTGTAGAAGAACAAGACGGTAACGTATATGAGCGTCTCTGTGATTTGGTTGATATAAAACCAGTCACCGATCCGGTTGCCTATGATGCATTCAGTGATGTGAATGCAATGGCAGATACATCACTCAATGAACGCCTAACGGCCGCATTGCAGGTTTTCCTGGAAGTAATGGAAGATAGTGCTGCCGGCGGCATTAAGATTGATAAAGTTTTATTAGATCAATATATTGCCAAGATCGATCAGACACTGAGTAAACAGCTCGATGCAATTATGCATCATGAAAAATTCCAGAAGATCGAGTCGGCCTGGAAGGGTATGAAATACCTGGTTGATCGTACTGACTTCAAAGCAAACTGTCGCATTGAAATGTTAGATTGTTCGAAAGACGATTTACGCGAAGACTTTGAAGATGCACCCGATACGACCCAGTCTGGTCTGTATAAACATGTCTATGTGCAGGAATATGACACCCCGGGGGGTGAGCCTATTTCTACCGTGGTTTCAAACTATGAGTTTGATGCCGGTGCACAGGATGTGGCTTTATTGACCGAACTATCACGGGTTTCTTCAGTAACACACTGTCCATTCCTGGGTTCAGTCGGTCCTATGTTCTTTAAGAAGGGTGATATTAATGACCTGCCTAAAGTACATGACCTTGAAAATTATATGGATCGTGCTGAATACATTCGCTGGCGCGGATTGCGTGAATCAGAAGACTCACGTTATCTGGGTCTAACCCTGCCACGCTTCTTGTTGCGTTTACCTTATGGACAAGAGAATAACCCGGTACGTGCGTTTAACTATGAAGAAGAAGTGAATGCTGAAGGTAGTGAAAATTATCTTTGGGGTAATTCAAGCTTCGCCTTCGCAGCAAACATGGCACGTAGCTTTAAGGAAAATGGGTGGTGTGTGAATATTCGTGGACCAGAATCTGGCGGTAAAGTCGAAAGCCTTCCTATTCATTTATATGATGCGGGTAAAGGTTTACAAGGAAAGATTCCAACGGAGATCATCATTCCTGAAACCCGTGAACTGGAATTTGCTGAACTTGGCTTTATTCCGTTGAGTTACTATAAAAACAGCGATTATGCCTGTTTCTTCTCAGCGAACTCGGCGCAAAAAGCCCCTGAGTACAGCACACCAGAGGCTACCGCGAACAGCCGTATTAATTCGCGTTTACCATACATCTTCCTGGTCTCGCGTTTAGCACATTACTTAAAAGTGTTACAACGTGAAAACATTGGTTCAACCAAGAGCCGTAAAGTGCTCGAGATGGAACTAAATGACTGGGTACAAACCTTGGTCACCAAGATGAACGATCCTGATCCCGATTTGATCGCGACTCACCCATTGCGTGATGGTCGTGTTGAAGTGACCGAGATCGTTGAGAATCCTGGTTTCTATAGCGTTAGCTTATACGTTATGCCGCATTTCCAGATTGAAGGTGTGGATGTGAAATTATCACTGGTTGCGCAAATGCCAGCGGATAAAGACTAACGTAAAAAATCCCAAGCGGCGGAGGGAATCGCCGCGGTGTTTACAGCTCTATCTTTGGATGGTTGAGGTAAATGCCACAATGGCAGCGTGCAATGGAACCGTGCGTTGAAACTTGAGTGTGCTTTCTATGGCGTAATGCTTTGTATGCTTAAGATTGGTGGATTTAAATGTCAATTTATTGATGTTTAAGTCATGGAAATTGAATAAAACTTAAAAGGAAGAAATATTATGCCTATTCCAGCATATGTAAATGTAACTGATGACACAGGTAAGAAACTAGA